>NZ_LT670849.1:2611666-3917500 GCF_900142985.1 Bradyrhizobium erythrophlei | reverse complement strand
CCCGCCTGCGCCAAGGCTTCGGCGTGGCAGCCTTCGCTGCCGGCTTGCCGAGCCGTAGCTGGCTTCAGCCAGCGAAGGCTGGTGGAGCCAGACGGGATCGAACCGACGACCTCATGCTTGCAAAGCACGCGCTCTCCCAGCTGAGCTATGGCCCCGTAACCAGAAGACGAATGCTCGTCAGTGCGCCTTGTCATGCTCGCCTTCGCCCAGAGGGCTACGGCGCAGCAGCCTTCCTCTGGGGAGGCTTGCCTAGCCGAAGCGCTGGAGGCGCGAAGGCTGGTGGGCCTGGGAAGACTTGAACTTCCGACCTCACGCTTATCAAGCGCGCGCTCTAACCAACTGAGCTACAAGCCCCTGACACGAGGGGCATGGATATGCGCGCAGCCGGCTGGCGCCGGATGCGTCGCACAAGCGCTAAGCCCCTGGCGCGTGTTCGTCCGCGAAGAAAGAGAAACGAAGACGGCGAAATCCCGCCAATGGAGCTCAACAATCCTGAAATTGCTGGCCCCTGATGTTTCTAAAACGATCCGATAGTGAGCGTGAACTCTCTGAAGGATCATCCTTAGAAAGGAGGTGATCCAGCCGCAGGTTCCCCTACGGCTACCTTGTTACGACTTCACCCCAGTCGCTGACCCTACCGTGGCCGGCTGCCCCCTTTCGGTTAGCGCACCGTCTTCAGGTAAAACCAACTCCCATGGTGTGACGGGCGGTGTGTACAAGGCCCGGGAACGTATTCACCGTGGCGTGCTGATCCACGATTACTAGCGATTCCAACTTCATGGGCTCGAGTTGCAGAGCCCAATCCGAACTGAGACGGCTTTTTGAGATTTGCGAAGGGTTGCCCCTTAGCGTCCCATTGTCACCGCCATTGTAGCACGTGTGTAGCCCAGCCCGTAAGGGCCATGAGGACTTGACGTCATCCCCACCTTCCTCGCGGCTTATCACCGGCAGTCTCCTTAGAGTGCTCAACTAAATGGTAGCAACTAAGGACGGGGGTTGCGCTCGTTGCGGGACTTAACCCAACATCTCA
Organism: Bradyrhizobium erythrophlei; assembly: GCF_900142985.1. NCBI lineage: Bacteria > Pseudomonadati > Pseudomonadota > Alphaproteobacteria > Hyphomicrobiales > Nitrobacteraceae > Bradyrhizobium > Bradyrhizobium erythrophlei. The sequence goes on along the minus strand of NZ_LT670849.1, from coordinate 3,916,470 downwards.
CGACACGAGCTGACGACAGCCATGCAGCACCTGTCTCCGGTCCAGCCGAACTGAAGAACTCCGTCTCTGGAGTCCGCGACCGGGATGTCAAGGGCTGGTAAGGTTCTGCGCGTTGCGTCGAATTAAACCACATGCTCCACCGCTTGTGCGGGCCCCCGTCAATTCCTTTGAGTTTTAATCTTGCGACCGTACTCCCCAGGCGGAATGCTTAAAGCGTTAGCTGCGCCACTAGTGAGTAAACCCACTAACGGCTGGCATTCATCGTTTACGGCGTGGACTACCAGGGTATCTAATCCTGTTTGCTCCCCACGCTTTCGTGCCTCAGCGTCAGTATCGGGCCAGTGAGCCGCCTTCGCCACTGGTGTTCTTGCGAATATCTACGAATTTCACCTCTACACTCGCAGTTCCACTCACCTCTCCCGAACTCAAGATCCTCAGTATCAAAGGCAGTTCTGGAGTTGAGCTCCAGGATTTCACCCCTGACTTAAAGACCCGCCTACGCACCCTTTACGCCCAGTGATTCCGAGCAACGCTAGCCCCCTTCGTATTACCGCGGCTGCTGGCACGAAGTTAGCCGGGGCTTATTCTTGCGGTACCGTCATTATCTTCCCGCACAAAAGAGCTTTACAACCCTAGGGCCTTCATCACTCACGCGGCATGGCTGGATCAGGGTTGCCCCCATTGTCCAATATTCCCCACTGCTGCCTCCCGTAGGAGTTTGGGCCGTGTCTCAGTCCCAATGTGGCTGATCATCCTCTCAGACCAGCTACTGATCGTCGCCTTGGTGAGCCATTACCTCACCAACTAGCTAATCAGACGCGGGCCGATCTTTCGGCGATAAATCTTTCCCCGTAAGGGCTTATCCGGTATTAGCACAAGTTTCCCTGTGTTGTTCCGAACCAAAAGGTACGTTCCCACGCGTTACTCACCCGTCTGCCGCTGACGTATTGCTACGCCCGCTCGACTTGCATGTGTTAAGCCTGCCGCCAGCGTTCGCTCTGAGCCAGGATCAAACTCTCAAGTTGGACTTGAAACTTTAAACCGGCTGATCACAACGTTTGACGAGGTCCCACCATTCTTTGTCAGCCGAAGCCAACAAGCCGCCTGCGATTCACATCGCGGGCAACGATGGTGTAACCTTTAAAACGTGTACCGCCGAAGTCTTTCGTCCGATCTCGATGGCTGAAAGCACAAGACCTTCATCCGGGTCGAGATCCGCAAGGACTCCGCCGTCCACGTTTCTCTTTCTTCATCTTCACTTGTCAAACAGCCCGGGGCCCGAAAACCCCTCTCCCTTGTTCAGGGAGCTTCGCCCAAGTCCGAGACCCTTCAACGAAGGGTTTCAAACATCTCACTCGACGACAAATGACAACCGGTTTCCACCGGCTGTTGATTCACTCATCTCAGTGAGGAGCTTACAGGCACGAACAAATGCCTTGGCCGAGGGCCAATGCAGCGCCGCGCTCAGTGGGCGGTTTATAGGCCCGCCCCATCGGCGTTGTCAACGCCTGATGTCAAGAAATCGTCGCATCGGATCGAGAATTTTGAGTCGGCGCCAAGCCCTGTTTTTTTAAGGGTTTCGCGCCGTACTTGAGCCACAATCCTACGACGTTCTGGCATACTTGGGCATTGAATCGCTTGATACCAGTGGGGGTCGCGGGCGGTACAAGAGCCAGAAAGAGGCGAGGATCACCCATGAGGCTGTCGCCCCTTTCACGCGGACGAAAGACTTCGAAGAGATTTCCACACTATTAACAGGTGCGATTTCGGCCGTGCTTTCGGCTCGTTGTCGCAAAGATCGTGCGGTACGCCGCGCTCCCGTCCCCCTCCGGGGGTTTTTGCGGGTTTCAGGACGACCGAGGGATCTCGTCGAATGTCGATGGAATTTGGGGGGATGGCGGTTTGAGCCACAGGACGTCACGCGGGGGCGGATACGGGCGCGACGCCGGGGTCATCGACCTTGGCCACGAGCCGCCGCTTTCGGTTGACGGCACTGAGGCCGCGGTAATCGACCGCCGCCGCGTCTCTGTTCAGTGGTTTAGCGGCACCATTCTGACGGGTCTGTGCGGCGCAGCCTTGATCGGCGGCGCCGTTTTTGCGTCGCTCGACGGCGAAATGACCTTTGCCAAGATCCCCGAGCGGGTCGAAGGCACCTTGCGCGGCGCTTTCGGCGCCAACGACCGCACCGCGAGCCTTCATAAGAGCGATCGCCTGCCGCCGCCGGGCGAGGCCAGCGCCGCGCGCAACGTGGTGCGGGTTTCGACGGTGACGCGGGTCGGCAACCGCGACGTAATGCGGGTGCGGCCCTTCATCCGCATCTCCGGCAACCTGTCGATGACGACCAGCGACCTGTCCGCCAAGATCCCGCCCTTCAACGCCCAGCGCATGCTGAGCGATGTCGGCACCAGCGCGCCGGCGGCTAGCGACGATCCGAACAATCCCGACGCCGCCGAGCCCGATGCCGAGGTGTCGTTCGTCACCAAGGATCTCGCGCCGGTCCTGCCCAAGGCCAAGATCGCCGCAAACATTTCGCTCGACGAGATTACATTGCGGGTACGCGACGCCTCGAGCTGGCACGCCAGCGGCGGCGTGAAATATGCAGCCCTCGCCAATGCCACGGCCGATGTCGGCGGCGCCACCGGCGGCATCAAGCTGGCCTACGCCACCGAAGGCAACGTGTCCGACCCCTATGCCGGCTTTGAAACCCGGGTGGTCCCAGAGAACGTCACGCTGCTACCGAAGACCAAGGACCAGATCACCGGCGGCAATCCGACCGGCGAGCGCGTTCACGTCGTCAAGAAGGGCGACACCGTCACCTCGATCATGCGCGATCAGGGCGCCACGCCCGAGGAAGCCAAGGCGATCGCCTCGATGCTCGGCGCGCGCGGCCGCGACGGCGGCCTGAAGGAAGGCCAGAAACTCCGAATCCTGATGGCGCCGGCAGGTCCCGGCCAGCGGCTTGTGCCCTCCCGCGTGATGGTCGCCAACGATTCCTCGGTCGAAGCCGTCGCCGCGCTGTCCGACCTCGGCAAATACGTCGCCGTCGACGTCACCAGCATCAACACCGTCACCGATACCGCCGATAACAGCGGCAATGACGACGACGATGATGATGGAACCGGCGTCCGCCTCTATCAAAGCATTTACGAGACCGCGCTGCGCAACAAGGTGCCGGCCAACGTCATCGAGGACATGATCCGCATCTATTCCTACGACGTCGACTTCCAGCGCAAGGTGCAGCCGGGAGACTCCTTCGACGTGTTCTTCGCCGGCGAAGAAGAAGGCAACAACAACACCGAAAAATCGGAAGTGCTGTTCGCCTCGCTCACCGTCGGCGGCGAAACCAAGAAATACTACCGCTTCCAGACCCCCGACGATGCCGTGGTCGACTTCTACGACGAGACCGGCAAGAGCGCGAAGAAGTTCCTGGTCCGCAAGCCCGTCAACAACGCCATCATGCGCTCCGGCTTCGGCAGCCGCCGCCACCCGATCCTAGGTTACGTGAAGATGCACACCGGCGTCGACTGGGCCACCGCCTACGGCACGCCGATCTTCGCCTCGGGCAACGGCGTGGTCGAAACCGCGGGCTGGGAAGGCGGCTACGGCAAATACGTCAAGCTCAAGCACAACAATGGCTATGAGACCGCCTACGGCCACATGTCTGCTTTCGCCAAGGGCCTGGAACCCGGCAAGCGGGTGCGTCAGGGCCAGGTCATCGGCTTCGTCGGTTCGACCGGACAATCGACCGGCGCCCACGTCCACTACGAAATCCTGGTCAACGGCCGCTTCGTCGACCCGATGCGCGTGAAGCTGCCGCGCGGCCGTTCGCTGGAAGGCGGCATGCTCACGAGCTTCGAGAAGGAACGCGATCGCCTCGACGGCATGATGACCGGACGCGGCGCCCGCATCTCGGATGCGAGCGGCGGCCCGGTGCAGCTCACGACCCGCTGAGGGTTAGCCTCGACCATCCCAATCCGCTATGAAAACGGCCCCGCAATGCGGGGCCGTTTTTGCCAGAGCGTTTTCGAGCGAAGTGGATACCGGTTCGCGTGAAGAAAACGCGTCAAACAAGAATCTAGAGTCCGGTTCTGATTTAATCAAAACCGGATAGGCTCTTAGTTCAGCTTGCGCTTCGACACCGGCGTCTCGAACTGGGCGATTTCCGCCGTCTGCCGCGCCTTGCCGTTGAAGGTCAGCACGTTGCCTTTCGCCGAAATCGTCACGCGATCGCCGTCGTGGATCTCGCCGGCGAGGATCATCTCGGCGAGCGGATCCTGCACATTGCGCTGGATCACCCGCTTCAACGGACGCGCGCCATAGGCCGGGTCCCAGCCCTTTTCGGCGAGCCAGTCGCGTGCCGCGGCATCCAGCGTGAGCGTGATCTTGCGCTCTTCCAGAAGCTTCGACAGCCGCGAGAACTGGATCTCCACGATCCGGCCCATCTCGCTCTTTTGTAAGCGATGGAACAGGATGATCTCGTCGACGCGGTTTAGGAACTCGGGCCGGAAATGCGCCCGCACCGTGCCCATCACCAGTTCGCGAACGGCTGAGGTGTCCTCGCCTTCCGGCTGGTTGACCAGGAACTCCGAACCGAGGTTCGAGGTCATGATGATCAGCGTGTTGCGGAAATCGACCGTGCGGCCCTGACCGTCGGTCAGGCGGCCGTCATCGAGCACCTGCAACAGCACGTTGAACACATCCGGGTGCGCCTTCTCGATCTCGTCGAACAGCACCACCTGATAGGGCCGGCGCCGCACCGCTTCCGTCAGCGCCCCGCCCTCGTCATAGCCGACATAGCCGGGAGGCGCGCCGATCAGCCGCGACACGGAGTGCTTCTCCATGTATTCGGACATGTCCAGACGCACCATCGCGGTCTCGTCGTTGAAGAGATATTCCGCGAGCGCCTTTGTCAGTTCGGTCTTGCCGACGCCGGTGGGGCCCAAGAACATGAACGAGCCCATCGGCCGGTTCGGATCCTGCAAGCCCGCACGCGAACGCCGCACGGCGGTCGCGACCGCATGCACCGCTTCGGCCTGGCCGACCACGCGCTGGCCAAGGCTCGTCTCCATTTTCAGGAGCTTGTCCTTTTCGCCTTCCAGCATCTTGTCGACCGGCACGCCGGTCCAGCGCGAGACCACCTGCGCGATGTGATTGGCGGTGACCGCCTCCTCCATCATCTCACCGGCGTTCTCGTTGGCTTCGATGTCGGCGAGCTTCTTCTCAAGCTCGGGAATCCGGCCATAGGCCAGCTCGCCCGCACGCTGGAATTCGCCGCGGCGCTGGGCGTCGGCGAGTTCGATGCGGAGCGCGTCGAGCTCGCTCTTGAGCTTCTGCGCGTCCGACAGCTTGCTCTTCTCCGCGCTCCAGCGCGCGGTCAGGCCCGCGGATTTCTCCTCGAGTTCGGAAAGCTCCTTCTCAAGCGTCTTCAGGCGGCTCTTCGAGCCGGCGTCGCTTTCCTTTTTCAGCGCCTCCTGCTCGATCTTGAGCCGGATGATTTCCCGGTCCATCGAATCGAGCTCTTCCGGCTTGGAATCGACCTGCATCTTCAGCCGCGCGGCGGCCTCATCCATCAGGTCGATGGCCTTGTCGGGCAGGAAACGGTCGGTGATGTAGCGGTTCGACAGCGTGGTCGCAGCGACCAGCGCAGAGTCCGTGATGCGCACGCCGTGATGTTGCTCGTATTTGTCCTTCAACCCGCGCAGGATCGAGATCGTGTCCTCGACCGTCGGCTCGGAAACGAAGATCGGCTGGAAGCGGCGCGCCAAGGCGGCGTCCTTCTCGACGTGCTTTCGGTACTCGTCGAGCGTGGTCGCGCCGATACAATGCAGTTCGCCCCGCGCCAGCGCGGGCTTCAACAGGTTGGAGGCATCCATGGCGCCATCGGCCTTGCCGGCGCCGATCAGCGTGTGCATCTCGTCGATGAACAGGATGATCGAGCCTTCGGCCGAGGTGACCTCGGACAGGACGGCCTTCAGCCGTTCCTCGAATTCGCCGCGATATTTCGCGCCCGCAATCAGCGCGCCCATGTCGAGCGACAACAGACGTTTGTCCTTCAGGCTCTCCGGCACGTCACCGTTGAGGATGCGCAGCGCCAGGCCCTCGACGATGGCGGTTTTGCCGACGCCGGGTTCGCCAATCAGCACGGGATTGTTCTTGGTTCGACGCGACAACACCTGGATAGTGCGGCGGATTTCCTCGTCGCGCCCGATGACGGGATCGAGCTTGCCGTCACGCGCCGCCTGCGTCAGGTCGCGGGAATATTTCTTCAGCGCGTCATAGGCGTTTTCGGCCGTGGCGCTGTCGGCGGTACGGCCCTTGCGCAAGGTCTCGATCGCGGCATTGAGGTTTTGCGGCGTGAGGCCGCCCTTGCGCAGCAGGCTGCCTGCCTCGCCGTCCTTAGTCAGCGCCAGACCGAGCAACAGCCGTTCGACGGTGACAAAGCTATCGCCGGCCTTTTCGGCCGCCTTCTCTGCGGCGTCGAAGGCGCGCGCCAGCTCGGGCGCCAGGTAAACCTGTCCTGCACCGCTGCCTGAAATCTTGGGTAATTTGTTGAGTGCGTCCTCGGTGGCCTTGAGGATGGCGCGGGAATTGCCCCCGGCGCGGTCGATCAGACCGCTGGCGAGGCCTTCATTGTCGTCCAGCAGCACCTTGAGCATATGCAGTGAGGAAAACTGCTGATGCCCCTCGCGCACGGCCAGAGTTTGCGCCGACTGGACAAAGCCCCTCGCGCGCTCGGTATATTTTTCGATGTTCATTCGTCACTTCCCTCGGCATGCCAAAGCTACCCTGAAAAGGCATAGCAACGGCATCTTCATTGGGGTTCCGTGCGCCGCATTGACGTTCCTCAACCGGACACGGGCCGTCACCAGCGCTGGCTCACGCTCACGCCGGCTTGAGGCAAATGTGGGAAGCGCCCCGGACAAACGGAAGAGGCGTTTTCACAAATTCGTGTGCGGCAGATACGGGGGCGAAAATCCCTTAAGAACAAGCGCATGCCCGCACAAATCACCGGCCTTTACCGCTATCCCGTCAAGGGTCTCTCGCCGGAGCCCCTCACCGAAGTCGCCCTCGGTACCGGGGAGACTTTTCCGGCCGACCGGCGCTACGCCATCGAAAACGGCCCGAGCGGTTTCGACCCCAAGGCGCCCGCCTGGCTGCCCAAATCCCAGTTCCTGATGCTGATGCGCAATGAGCGCCTGGCGGCACTCAAGACCCATTTCGACGATCGCTCCCACAGCCTGACCATTCGAAGCGATGGCGAGGTGGCCGCGCGCGGCGACCTGGAGACGGCGGAGGGGCGCGCCGCCATCGAGCAATTCTTCACGGCGAATTTTGCCAGCGACCTCAAGGGCCCGCCGAAGGTGCTGTCGGCGGACGGCCACAGCTTTTCGGACGTCGCCCGCAAGGTCGTCTCGATCATCAATCTTGCAAGCGTGGCCGCCGTCGAAGGCTTCGTCGACTGGGCCGTCCATCCCTTGCGGTTTCGCGCCAACATGCACGTCACGGGCTGGCCGGCCTGGCATGAATTCGACCTGCTCGACCGCACGCTTGCAATCGGCGATGTCCGCCTGAAGGTGGTCAAGCGGATCAAGCGCTGCGCCGCCGTCAACGTCGATCCCGACACCGCGCTCCGCGATCTCGAAATCCCGAACACGTTGCAACGCCGGCTCGGCCATGCCGATTGCGGCATCTATGCCGAGGTGATTACACCCGGCACGCTTCGCGTCGGTGACGAGGTTGACGCCGAGGAGCCGGTCCTGGTGTAGCGGCGGGAGTGTCCCGACGCGCGGTTCCTCGTGTCCCGGACGCGATGCAGCGTGTAACGCTGCTTCGCAGAGCCGGGACCTGGGTGAACGGCGACAAAACTTGCCATGGACCCCGGATCAGCAGCGCACCGTTCACACGCTGCGCTGCGTCCGGGGAACCAAAGCCGCTGCAATAACGTGGCGGGTGCAGGCCTTAGTTCGGCATCACGTAAGCGTAGATCCGGCCGCGCGAGATCGGCGCCTCCTTCACCCGGTTGCCGTTATTGCCCGAGATCATGATCGGATTGCCGTTCCGGTCGATGCCGGTGATGATTCCGACATGGCCGCCGCCGCGACGGCCCATCACCGCGATCGCGCCGACCTCCGGACCCGATACGCGATGGCCGTAGCTCGCAAACGAACTCGCCATATCCGAGCCGGTGCCGCGATGGCCGGTGCGCGCCAGCACCAAATTCATAAAGCGCGCGCACCACAGGCTGCCGCGGCTGGTCGGGTTGCCACCGAGATAATGCCGCGCTTCCATGACGAGGTCAGACCCGCCGCCCGAGCTTGCAGCACTGGTGGTAAACGTCTCCGGCGATACGCTGGCATAGGCATTCGCGACGCGGCGCGTCCGCAGTGCGGCGACGTGATCGTCCCATCGCGACCGTCGCGCCAGGTGACGAATGCGATGTGAGGGGCGGTGATAGGCGAAGTGACGTCGCGCGTGATGGCTGAAGTCATGGGCGTGGATGAAGCGCCGCGAATGATGATGCGAGCGAGCCGCAGCCGGCGTCACGGAGACGGCAAACGCCGTCGAGCACAGGGCGAACGCCACAAGCGAGCGTCGAAACGAAGTTGATCGGAGCATACTCAATTGTTCCTTTTTGACGCCCCCATTGCCCACCGGCGAGATGCTGCCGGCTTCCGGGCGCGTTAAAAAAATTCCGGTGTGGCGACAGCAAGACGGGATGCGGCAAGCCGCCAGCCGTTCGAAGGTGATTCCGCGCAGATTTCGTGACGGAAATGAAACGGCAGTTGCCCCATTGCAGCCATCAGCATTAACTGCGAACTTCATCTCGCGACGCGTTCGCGCCGAAGAGCGCGAGACGACAAGAACAACAGGAGAAGGAAGGAATGCCTTACGCCACCGCCAACGACAAAACCCGCCTCTATTACGAAGAAGCAGGCAGCGGCACACCGATCCTGTTCGTGCACGAATTCGCGGCCGACCACACCAATTGGGAGCCGCAGATGCGCTACTTCTCGCGCGGCCACCGCTGCATCGCCTATTCGGCGCGCGGCTATACGCCTTCCGATGTGCCGCCGTCGGCGGACGACTACAGCTACAAGCATTTTTATACCGACGCGCTCGCCGTCCTCGATCACCTCAACATCGCCAAAGCGCATTTCGTCGGGCTGTCGATGGGCTCCTATTCGTCGCTGCAGGTCGCGCTCAACGCACCGGAGCGGTTGCTGTCGATGACGCTCGCCGGCGTCGGCTCCGGATCTGCCATCGAAAATCTCGACACCTTCCGCAAGACCTGCCGTGACACCGCCGATCAGTTCGAAAAACTCGGCTCGGCCGAGGTCGCCAAGGTGACGCGAGAGGCGCCGGGGCGAATTCCGTTCCTGGTAAAGGACCCGCGCGGACATGCCGACTTCTACGCGGCGTTGGCCCGCCACGACTCAAAAGGCTCGGCCAACACCATGCGCGGATTCCAGGGCGGCCGGCCTTCGATCTATACGATGGCGGATGCGATCAACAAGGCGACGACGCCGGCGCTGATCATCTGCGGCGACGAGGACGACGCCTGCGTGGAACCGAGTTTGTTTCTGAAGAAGCACCTTCCCGCGTCGGGCCTGACATTCTTTCCGAAATCAGGCCACGTGCTCAATCTGGAAGAGCCGGCGCTGTTCAACGAAATGGTCGAGCGCTTCATCGCGCTGGTGGAAGCCAACCGCTGGAATCCGCGCGATCCGCGGTCGGTGTTGCCTCATTAAAATCAAAGGAGAGAAGCGATGGAGCTAAAGGGCGCGGTGGCACTGGTGACGGGCGGCAATGGGGGGCTGGGGCAGCGCATCTGCCACGCCCTTGCGCAGGAGGGCGCGCATGTCGCGATCATGTACGCGCGCAGCCGCGAGCAGGCGGAAGGCGTCGCCGGCGAACTGGCGTCGCGTTATCACATCAAGTCTCAAGCGTTTGCCTGCGACATCACGGACGGTGCGGCCGTGAATCGGCTGGTCGGCGAAGTAACGCAAGCGTTCGGCCGCCTGGATATTCTCGTCAATGATGCCGCTTACAATTTCGCGATCCCTTTCGCCAATCTCGACGATCTGACGCTGGAGGTCTGGGAAAGGATCATGGCCACCAACCTGACGGGGCCGATGCTTCTGACCAAGGCGGTCGCCCCTGTCATGAAGGCTCAGGGGAAAGGCCGCATCGTCAACATCGCGTCGGTCGCTGGCTTAAGCCCTATGGGCTCTTCGATCGCTTATGCCGTATCCAAGGCGGGGCTCATTCATCTGACGCGTTGCATGGCGGTGGCGCTGGCGCCGGAGACGCTGGTCAACTGCGTGGCGCCGGGTCTCTTGGACGGCACGCGCGCGACAGCGAACCTCCGGTCCGAGCAGATCCAGAATTCGGCAGCGAGCTCGCTCCTGAAGAAGCCCGCCGACAAGGACGACTGCGCCGACATGGTGGTCACCATGTGCCGCACCGAGACCATGACCGGCCAGACCGTCGTCATCGACGCTGGACGAATCTTCCATTGAGGCAGCGAACGCTGGGGATGGTGACAACAAGTACGGCTCGCCAGGGAGCCCGAAGGAAACCATTAAAACCATTCGCGTGCCGGACCAGGGTCCCTGCATTTCCCGTTAACTTTTTATTGAGGGCAGAGCCGGCCGGGCTAAAAATTTTTAGCGGCCCTCTTGAAACCAAAAATCGATTTTTTTATTTTTCCGTTGCCGCCGATAGGTGGTGTCCCCGATGCCTTAACGGGTCAGGGACTTAAGGACGGGCACCGGTTGTGTCCGGTGCCTCATACCCATCTTGCTCTTTGGAGGATTTGGCTATGCGCACTTATGACTTCTCCCCCCTGTTTCGATCGACCATTGGTTTCGATCGCCTGTTCGACCTTGTCGAGACGGCCCAGCGGGCAACGGACGAAGGTTATCCGCCCTACAACATCGAACGACTGGCTGAGGACACCTACCAGATCACGCTGGCTGTGGCGGGTTTCTCGCCCGACGAGGTCTCGGTCACGGCCGAGCAGAACGTCGTTACCGTCGAAGGCGGCAAGACCGAAAAGACCGAGCGCGAGTTCCTCTACAGGGGTATCTCGACCCGTCATTTCAAACGGCAATTCAACCTGGCCGACTATGTTCAGGTGAAGGGCGCGACGTTTGACAACGGCTTGCTCAAGATCGAGTTGGTCCGGGAAATTCCCGAGGCCATGAAGCCGCGGCGGATCGCCATCAATGGCGCATCGGCCGGCAACGTGCATCAGCTCGAAGGCAAGGCCGCGTAGATTTAATCTTGAAAAGGACAAGCATTCCCGCCTGGAGCCCGGGCGGGAATGCAGCCTCTCATCCTATCTGGCGAAACATCAGCGGTATCGGAAAGGAGGACACCCGATGATCGAACATGCCGATAACATTATTGACCTGAACGCTATATTGCATCCCGGTGCTGTCTACGACCATCCGCGCGATGTCCTGGCGGACCAGACGATATCGACCGGCGAGAAACGGGCCATCCTCGCGTCCTGGGCGTCGGATGCGGCTGCCGTGGTGTCGAACCCGGCGCTGAGGGAACTGCCGGGATCGCGCAACATCGTGACGATCGATGAAGTGCTTGAGGCGCTGTCGGCGCTCGATCCCGGACCCAAAGAGCCGCCCGGCGGCAAACCAGCCCGCACGAAGTCGACCGCCCGGGTCAGCATGGCAGCATAGAACGTCGAGGGGATGAAAGGATGATTGACGAAAAGCTTGCGCGTTTGCGAACGCACCGCAACAACATCAGCCGCTACCGTCGCTTGCTCAACACCCGACTGACGGACTTCGAACGCGAGTTCATCGAGAAACGGCTTTCCGAGGAACGGTCTGCGATGGAACGTCTTGCCGCTTCCACATTCCCTCTGACCTTCCAAATGCCGGTGCGGGAAGTTTACGCAACACCAACGGCCGAAGCCGTGACGTGATCGTCAGATGGTTCGCAGGATCGCAACGTCCAGTCGATTTCTGACTTTCGAAATCGTCTTGAAGAAGGGCCGGCGAACGACGTGGCGGTGGTGCATATGTACAAGCGACGGCGGTGTCGTCATGCGCGGATCGGAAACGACCAGGCCCGCAGCCAGATACCAGGCTGAAAGAGCACTCTTCCTGTTGCTGCTGTCCGCACCGTATCACCCCGCCATTGGTCGCCGACCAGCCTTCTAGGGCTACCGCCCGGTGTGCAGCGCCGACTGTTGTAGCTTGGCCTAGCGTGATGCCAATCGCCGCCATCTGGATTCGATCCGCGCCTTGATGGCGCGGACACGGGCTTCATGAGCAGCCCAGAAGGCCCGGCTCGCCGCAGGCGTGCCCTGCCGGTACTGCGCATAGACGTCCTTTGGCGAAATGAGCAGCGACCGCAGCTGGTTATTCGCCAGCACGGAACTGGGAATGATCGAAGGCGGCGTCGTTCCCGCCGCGAGCGGTGAACCCAAAGCGGCGAGATGGCCTTTCGCCCGATTGCAATAATTCACGGAGCGCGCCGTCATGACCTCCTCGCCGTGTCCGGCGCGATACTTCATCAACGTACGGCACAGGTCGCCGTCCGCCAGACGCCAGGCCTTGCTCAGATAGGCTACGCCGTAATGGATATTGATTTCCGGCCTCGCGAGTTCTTCGGCGCTGCCCCTGAATCCCAGCATCGCAGCCGTTCCAGGCCTTACCTGCATCAGGCCAATTTCACCGACGCCGCCGATAACTGTGGGGTCGTAGTTGCTCTCGATGTGCACGACTGCGTCGGCGATATCAGGCGGAAGCCCGGCTTTTTGAGCTTCCTGCTCGACCATGGCGCGGATCGCTGCCCGGAAGGAGGGACCGGACATGTCGCTCGTCTTTTCCACGTCGGCCTTCGGGTCGTCCGGCGCCTTTGGCGGCTCCGCAGAATTCGGCTCGGCTACGGCCAAGGTCTTCGGACCAGCCGACGTGGCGAGCAGAATGGCCGCCAAGATAAGACGTAACCTGAAGTTATCCATCAAAACGTCCCCGGCACAAAAGGACCTGAGGTTGTCCGAGCAGAGGAGTATGAGCATATTTTCTAATATTCGGAGAACTCGATCTCGAATTCTTGTCTCCAACAGACCTTAATTTCCAATCCTGGTCCCGCACTCCCCTTTGCGCCAATCGGCGAATTTTGCAAACCCGATCAGGCTGATGCTACCTGTCCAGTCCTCGCCGCAAAAATATTTCGCTTCGCGTTTCACCCAAATCAAATCCATAAGCGCCGCCGTCCTGCGCTCACAAGAGGGGCGTTTCGCGATCGTCACGAACGTTGGGCGCGGGATGCGGTGGACGCTTGTCGCGCGCAAGACGAACGCGATCGATCAAGCGGACGGCGAAGTCGTGTGGTCCTGACGCCCCGATGCTGGCGTTCAACTCGCGATGATGCTGCGCATCACGCGGGGATGGTGACAACAAAGCCCGGTCACCAGGGAGAGCACGAAGGAAACCGTTAAAACCATTCGCGTGCGGGAATGCCGGGTGAAACCGGCGCGACCGTAGTGGACTTACTCGCGTGTTTTCTATTTTCCACGCGAGGCTGCGGGTGCGTTGGCCACCCGGCATTCCCCACGCCCTCTTTGGGCGAAGGATATTTGGATAACTCGGGCGTGATGCGCAGCGGGGCATGCTGACATGCGCCGTTCGTGGCCGCATCCTTCGAGACGCGCGCAAGAGCGCGCTCCTCAGGATGAGGGTCTGCTAATTCCTCATGGTGAGGAGCGCGGCAATGCCGCGCGTCTCGAACCACGAGGCCCGGATGTCGTGGCTGTTTGACAGGTTAATCAGAAGCAGCGGCGGAAGCCGCGGTTCGCCGGGACGACTTAGTGAGCCAAACATCGTCACATCAGGAGGACTGCGGGTCCGGCGCAGTCGTGAGGCTCAACCGCTGAAGCGTGCACAATCCGAGGTCAAAACTGGCTTGATAGCCCCCCAATCGTCATGCCCCGCGAAGGCGGGGCATCCAGTACGCCGCGACATCTCGGCTCAAGCACCGACGTCTCTGGAATACTGGATCGTCCGGTCAAGCCGGACGATGACAGATTACCGCGTCACTTCTTCTCGCCACGGCTGAGCAGGAAGATGCCCTGCTCGCCGAACATGTTCCAGAACCACCAGGGCGCGCTGACCCGCAGCGGACGGCCATAGAGATCGAGCGCCTCGGCGCGCTCCATCTTGACGCCGATCTCGTCGCAGAGCTGCACGAAATCCTTGATGGTGCAGAAGTGAATGTTCGGCGTGTCGTACCAGGTGGCGGGCAGGTTTTCCGTGCGCGGCATGTGGCCGCCGATCAGAAGCTGCAAGCGCATCCGCCAGAAGCCGAAGTTCGGAAACGACACGATGGCGCGGCGGCCGATGCGCAGGAGGTTTTCCAGGACGGCCTTGGGCTGCCGCGTCGCCTGCAAGGTTTGCGACAGGATCACGTAGTCGAAGGCGTCGTCCGGATAATTGACGAGGTCGGTGTCGGCGTCGCCCTGCACCACCGCAAGCCCCTTGGCGACGCAGCGGTTGACGCCTTCGCGCGACAATTCGATGCCGCGGCCGTCGATGCCGCGACTTTCCAGAAGCTGCAACAGATCGCCGTCGCCGCAACCGACGTCGAGTACTTTCGAGCCGGATGCCACCATCTCCGCGACCAGCAAGTGATCGCCGCGATGCGCAACGCTACGATCGTGTCCGCCGGCCGGACTGAGCGGCAAGGCCTGTTGCTGCGCGCTCATGCCTCGCCGGCCACCGAAAGCCCGCGCGCCTTCGCCGCCGATTGCAGGAAGGCGCGGGAGATGTCGAAGAATTCGGGAACGTCGAGCAGGAAGGCGTCGTGCCCGCGGTCGGTCTCGATTTCCGCAAAACTCACCCGCGCGCTGGAAGCGTTGAGCGCATGCACCAGCGCGCGCGACTCGGAAGTCGGAAACAGCCAGTCGCTGGTGAAGGAGACCACGCAAAAACGGGTCTGGATGCCGCGAAACGCCCGCGCCAGCACGCCGTCATGGTCGCCGGCGATATCGAAGTAGTCCATCGCCCGCGTCAGATAGAGATAGCTGTTGGCGTCGAAGCGCTCGACAAAGGACGAACCCTGATAGCGCAGGTAGCTCTCGACCTGAAAATCGGCGTCAAACGAAAAGGTCGGCAGTTCGCGATCCTGCATCCGGCGGCCGAATTTACGATGAAGCGCGGCATCCGAAAGGTAAGTGATGTGCGCGGCCATGCGCGCGACGCCGAGGCCGCGATGCGGCTGGGTGCCTTTTTCGAAGTAGCGGCCGTTGTGCCACTCGGGATCGGCCATCACGGCCTGACGGCCAAGTTCGTGGAAGGCGATGTTCTGCGCCGAATGCCGCGTCGAGCACGCAATCGCCAAGGTCGAGAACACGCGCTTCGGATAGGCCGCGGTCCATTGCAGCGCCTGCATGCCGCCCATGGAACCACCGACCACGCAGAACAGCGTTTCGATGCCCAGATGATCCAGCAGCATCGCCTGCGCCCGCACCATGTCGGGAATGGTGATGACCGGAAAATCCAGTCCCCACAATTTGCCGGTCGCCGGATTGGTGGAAGCCGGTCCGGTCGACCCCATGCAGCCACCGATCACGTTCGAACAGATGATGAAGTAGCGGTCCGTATCGAGCGGACGGCCCGGACCGACCAGGGTCTCCCACCAGCCGGGCTTGCCGGTCACGGGATGCACGTTGAAGACGTGCTGGTCGCCGGTCAGCGCGTGACAGACGAGAATGGCGTTGGAGCGCTCGGCGTTGAGTTCGCCATAGGTCTGGTAGGCGATCTGGAACGGCGCGAGATCGACGCCGCAATCGAGCCGCAGCGGCTGGTCGGCGCCAAATTGCGCGACCTTGGAGCTTGGGTGATCCGCCTCATGCGACCGCTCATCCGCGTGGATCGCGGGAATTGGTACGGACTGCACTTTTACCATCGTGATACCGATCCCTCGAGGCGCGCTCTTTCGAAAATCGCCCCGGAAATCAGGCCATAAAAATTCCGGCCTGAACGGAAGTTCGGCCGGGATCATTCTGTCCCCGGCCTGTTTAGCGAGTTTTTTAACGTGGCTGCAAGCCGGCCGGCTCAAATGACCACGGAACGACATAAAATTAGTCCCTTACCCCCCGAGCGTCAAGGCAAGGCCGTGGTTAATGAGGCCCTGGTCCTCATGGTGAGGAGGCGCTTGCGCCGTCTCGAACCATGAGGGAGAACGGGGCCAGCATCCTTCGAGACGCGCTTTCGCGCTCCTTGCGGATGAGGAGCTAATTTCGTCAGGTTTCGAACATGACCAAGCCGCCCCCTTCGCCACCATCGCTGGCCGATCTGCGCCAGGAGATCGACACGATCGATGCGCAGGTGCACAGCCTGTTGATGCAGCGCGGCGATATCATCGACCGGCTGATCCAGGTGAAGCAGACCCAGGAAGTCGGCTCGGCCTTTCGCCCTGCGCGCGAGGCCGACATGATGCGCCGCCTGGTGCAGCGTCATCGCGGCATCCTTCCGCTCGACACCGTCGAAAGCATCTGGCGCGTCATCATCTCGACCTTCACTTACGTGCAGGCGCCGTTCTCGGTGCATGCCGACATTTCGGCCAGCGAGCCCGCCATGCGGGATTCGGCGCGGTTTCATTTCGGCTTCACGGTGCCTTACGTCTCGCATTTCAACGCACCGGCCGCGGTCGAAGCGGTCGCCAGATCCAAGGGCGATCTGGCGCTGGTGTCGGCGACCGCAAGCCGCACGCCGTGGTGGATCGCGCTCGAACCGCGCGATGCGCCGAAGATAATCGCGCGGCTGCCCTTCGTCGAGCGCGCCGACCATCCCGCGGCGCTGCCGGTGTTCGTGGTGTCGCGGGTGGCCGACAGCGCCATGGTGACCGAGGTCGAGACATGGAGCGTGCGCGTCTCCGGCTGGAACGCCGATACCGCCCGCGCGCTGTCGCCCCTGGCCGACATCGTCGCGGTGCCCGATACGGCCTTCGACGGCGCGGCGTTGCTGGTGTCGGTCGCGGCCGGCCACCTCGAAAAGGTCAAGGCGGCGCTGATCGAAACCGGGGCCTCGGTGCGCTCATCGGCCCTCGTCGGCAGCCACGCAACGCGCTATACGGTGCCCAACGGCACGGCAAAATAGCCGCCCGTTATTTCCGGAGTTGAAGATGTCCCGACCCGTGCCGAATCCCGGCATTCTCGATATTGCGCCGTACACGCCCGGCAAGAGCCCGAAGGCGGAACCGGGCCGCAAGGTGTTCAAGTTGTCGGCCAACGAGACGCCGTTCGGCCCCTCGCCGAAGGCGATCGAGGCCTACAAGGGCGCGGCTGCGCATCTCGAGGACTACCCGGAAGGCACCTCGCGGATTCTGCGTGAGGCGATCGGGCGCGCTTTCGGGCTCGACCCCGACCGCATCATCTGCGGCGCCGGCTCCGATGAAATCCTCAACCTGCTGGCGCACGCCTATCTCGGCCCCGGCGACGAGGCGATTTCGACCACCCACGGCTTTCTGGTCTATCCGATCGCGACGCTGGCGAACGGCGCCGTGAACGTCGTCGCGCCCGAGGTCGATTACACCGCCAATGTCGATGCGATGCTCAAGCTGGTCACGCCGAAGACCAAGCTCGTCTGGCTCGCCAACCCGAACAACCCGACCGGCACCTATCTGCCGTTCGACGAGGTGAAACGCCTGCGCGCGGGCTTGCCGTCGCATGTGCTGCTGGTGCTCGACGCAGCCTATGCCGACTATGTCTCGCGCAACGACTATGAGATGGGGATCGAACTGGTGGCGACCAGCGAGAACACCGTGATGACCCACACCTTCTCGAAGATCCACGGCCTTGCGGCGCTGCGTGTGGGGTGGATGTTCGCACCCGCCCACATCGTGGATGCGATGAACCGCATCCGCGGGCCGTTCAACGTGTCGACGCCGGCGATGCTGGCGGCCATCGCGGCGATCGAAGACACCGCGCACCAGCAGATGTCGAAGACCCACACCGAGAAGTGGCGCAACCGCCTCACCGAGGAGATCAGCAAACTCGGCCTCAAGGTGACGCCGAGCGTCGCCAATTTCGTGCTGATCCACTTCCCGCTCGAGGGCAAGACGGCGCTGGACGCGGATGCGTTCCTGACTAGCCGCGGCCTCGTGCTGCGAGGATTGAAGAATTACAAGTTGCCGCATGCCTTGCGGCTGACGGTCGGAACCGAAGAAGCCAACAAGCTCGTGATCGAAGGCTTGCGCGACTTCATGGGGGTGAAGTGAGCACCGCAGGGCATTTCGACCGCATCGCGCTGGTCGGCTTCGGGCTGATCGGCGGCTCGATCGCGCGCGCCGCGCGCGATCAGGGTCTGGCCAAGGAGATCGTCACCACCGCGCGCTCGGCCAAGAGCCGAGCGCGGGTGGCGGAGCTCGGCATCGTCGACCGCGTCGTTGAAACGAATGCCGAAGCCGTCAAGGGTGCCGACCTCGTGATCCTCTGCATCCCCGTCGGCGCCTGCGGACCCGTTGCGGCCGAGATCGCGCCTCATCTGAAGCCGGGCGTCATCGTTTCCGACGTCGGCTCGGTCAAGGCTTCCGTCGTCAAGGACATGGCGCCACATCTGCCGGGAAACGCGCATTTCGTGCCGGCGCATCCGGTGGCGGGGACAGAAAATTCCGGGCCTGATTCCGGCTTCGCCGAGCTCTTCATCAATCGCTGGTGCATCCTCACCCCGCCCGAGGGCACGGACGCGAACGCGGTCGACCGACTGCGCGCGTTCTGGACTGCTCTTGGCGCCAAGGTCGAGATCATGACACCCGAGCATCACGACCTCGTGCTCGCAATCACGAGCCATCTGCCGCATCTGATCGCCTACACCATCGTCGGCACCGCCGACGAGCTGGCGCAGGTGACTTCGTCGGAAGTGATCAAGTTCTCGGCCGGCGGCTTTCGCGATTTTACCCGCATTGCCGCATCCGATCCGACCATGTGGCGCGACGTGTTCCTCGCCAACAAGGAGGCCGTGCTGGAAATGCTCGGCACCTTCAACGAGGACTTGTCAAAGCTCACCCGCGCGATCCGGCGCGGCGACGGCGAGGCGCTGTTCGAGCACTTCACCCGCACCCGCGCAATCCGGCGCGGCATCGTCGAGACCGGACAGGATTCAGCGGTAGCCGACTTCGGCCGTCCGCACGAACAACTGAAGAAATAATTCTAGAACAGCGGCGGGACCTGTCCGACCTTCAGCGGGCCGAGATAGACCGTGCCATCGGCAAAGCGCAGCGGGAAGGTACGCGCCGGCTTGCCTTCCAGTGTCGCCGCCGTGCCGAGCGCGTTGATCCCGGCCGCGACGCCTGCATTGGCGTTCTGCTTGACCACCTTGCCGAGACCGGGAATGGCCTTGTCGAGCGCGCCGAGCAGGTTGGTGACGTCCTGGCTCCTGACGCCCGGCGCGACACGGTCGAGGGTCGCCTGCGGCACGCCGTCCTCCAGCATCTTCTCGATACCGAGCGCCGGGATGATCTTCTCGAGGCCGGTCACCGTCATCTGGAGTTCACCATTGATCTGACCTTGCGCGTTCAGCCCCAGCGAGCCCGCGGCGATCGCGATCAGATCGTCCTGCTGAATCCGCGACTGCACGATCTCCACCTGCCCGCCGCCGGCTTGCAGTTCGCGAAAGCGCTGCGGCCACGGCTTGGGCGTGAGGTCCTTCAGCCCAATCAGTTTCGCATGAATGTCCGCGCCGAACGGGCGCGCCAGCACGGGATGAACGTCCTGCGCACTGCCTGCTTCGATTTTCAACACGCTTTCGATGATGGGGTCCTTCGCGGTCGAACCTTCGGCCAGACGGCCATGCAGTTCGACATGCTTGGCGCGCGCCACCGGCACCTGCACCGCGTTGTTGTTGACGCGATCGATCCCGACATCGTCGAACACGATCGAGGCGCGCTGCGGAATGG
Organism: Bradyrhizobium erythrophlei; assembly: GCF_900142985.1. Taxonomy (NCBI): domain Bacteria; kingdom Pseudomonadati; phylum Pseudomonadota; class Alphaproteobacteria; order Hyphomicrobiales; family Nitrobacteraceae; genus Bradyrhizobium; species Bradyrhizobium erythrophlei. The sequence continues at coordinate 3,896,541 of NZ_LT670849.1, read as the reverse complement.
CGGGTAATCCGACCACGCTCGAACGCGCCACACTCCAGCTCACCTGCATCGCGGGCGCGTTCGCCGTTTCGGAAATTGTCGCCGGCGACTTGAATTCCGCGATCAACAATTTGGGATCGTAGATTTGCGCGACCGCGAGGATTTCGCCGAGATCGATCGTGACGGGCGCAGACGCCGCGCCTGCGGTCTGCGATGTCAACGCAACGCGCGCACCGTCGCAGCGGACCTCGAGGCGGAATGGATAGCCGGAGATCGACTGTTTGGCGCAGTCATAGCGTCGTCCGGACTTCGCCTCTTGCGCACGCCAGGCATCCGCCTTCACCTCGGCCTGCGACACGGCATAGAACCAGAACGCGCTCCATGCCGCGGCGGCAATCAGGAGCAGGATCGGGATTGCGAAAAGCGGCCACCGTGAGCGGGGACGCGGGGTATCTGAAGGCAGGGTCATGCTGGTCATGGACGGGACCATTGGCGGGCAATTTTGTCAAATATAAGCAGCCACTTGTCAGACAATACCGGCCGAATTTCCACTTCGTTTCACAGAGATGTTCTGATAGCCATCTTTTCGAATGCCCGACCAACCCTCTAAACCTGCTCACGAAGACCTCTGGGTCTTCGGCTATGGCTCGCTGATGTGGCGACCGGGGTTCGAGTTCCTCGAACAGGTTCCGGCGCGGTTGATCGGCGAGCACCGCGCGCTATGCGTCTATTCTTTCGACCATCGCGGCACGCCGGAGAAGCCTGGCCTCGTGCTCGGGCTTGACCGTGGCGGCGCCTGCCGCGGCATCGCGTTCCGCGTTGCCGCCGCGCGTCGCGACGATGTCATCGGTTATCTGCGCGGCCGCGAGCAGACCACGCATGTCTATCGCGAAGTGATGCGCTCGGTCTGGCTGGAGAACGAACCGCGTGCACGGGTGAGTGCGCTGGCGTATGTCGTCGACCGCGGTCACGTCCAATATGCCGGGCGACTTTCGCTCCAGGAGCAGCTTCGCTACGTACGCCAAGGTCATGGCCGCTCCGGCAACAATCGCGACTATGTGCTCGAGACCGTGCGGTCGATCGAGGCGCAGGGATTCCGCGATCCGCAGTTGCATCGGCTTTCGCTGATGCTGCACGACGAGGCGCCGCTGCACCGCTAACGTCGATACTATGCTTTGGTGGAGGCCGAGTTCGGCACGCCGTCAAACAGCTGCCGCTGCTCAGCCCGAGCCACCTCGACGAGCCGCGCCGTCGCATCCTCGATCGCGACTGCAATACGCTTCAAGAACTCGTCGCGCGGCAGGCCCGGCGGCACCGGATCGAGGAATTCCACCACCAGCGTGCCGGGATAGCGCATGAAGGTTCGGCGCGGCCAGAACAGTCCGGAGTTGAGCGCGACCGGCAGGCAGCTTTGGCGGCAACTCGCATAAAGCTGCGCGACGCCGGGCTTGTAGTCCGGCGGGGCACCGACCGGCCTGCGCGTCCCTTCGGGAAAGATGATCAACTGGCGGCCATTGCGGACTTCCTCGCTGGCCTGCCGCACCATCTTCAGCAGCGCGCGGCCACCGGCGCGGCGGTCGACCGAGATCATGCCGGCCTTGATCAGATACCAGCCGAAAAACGGAATCCGCGTCAGCTCGCGCTTGAGGATGTAGAGCGGTTGATCGAACATCTGCAGCAGCGCGAAGGTTTCCCACATCGACTGATGCTTGGAGGCGACGAGCAGCGGTCCTTTCGGGATTTTCTCGACGCCGCGATATTCGACTTTCACATTGCAGACAATGCGCAACAGCCAGGTGCTTTGCCGCGACCAGAGTTTGGCAATCGTCAAAATTGCCGTGTGCGGCATCACGACGGTGGGGATCGCAACGATCAGCCAGCCGATCAGAAACACGTAGAACAGCACGTTGTAGATCAACGAGCGCAGGAAAATGGAAATCATCGATGATCTCGACTAGTTCGCTAGCGCGGTCGCCGGCTGGCGCGGCGTGGCGGGCGGAGCGTCGCCTGCTTCGCGCGTCACGTCGAAGCCTGCATCCGCCAGGCGCACCCGCAACTCGGCGGCAACGTATTTGACGTACTCCGATAGCACCAGGCGCAACGTTCCGCCATTGCTCCACCAGGGTTCCTCACGCCATTTGTCGCCGACCACTGCGTAGGGGATCAGGGTGATGCCCGGCATTGCGTGCGACAATTCCACGATCGCACGCGGCATGTGATAGTTCGACGTGACCACGATCAGGGACTTGAAGCCCCGTTCACGCACCCAGCGCCGCGTTTCGGCGGCGTTGCTACGGGTGTTGACCGCCGACCGATCGAGATCGACGCAGCAGCTCAAGAGCGATTGATTGTCGGACAGCGAGCGCGAGATGTCGCTAGCGCCGCTCGCCGGGTGCACGCCGGAAATCAGCAGCCGCTTTCCATAACCGTCCGCCAATAACTCCATCGCGTCGGATACACGGGATGATCCGCCCGTGAGCACGACGATGCCGTCGGCGTTGCGCGGCGGCCTGGCCTCGGTACCGCGCAATTGCGAAAGGAATCCGACGAAGCCGGCGGCGGTCGCGACAACGGCGATGGCAAGCAGGCTTGCGATCACAGCCCGCCACCCCTTCCGCGGCGCAGCGGAAGCCAGAGCACTCGGTCGATCGGCGGACGGAAGGCTCATGGCAATCAGGCGATCCCCTCTTCAGCTCAATTCTAAGGCATGAACCTCAGAAACACGAACCGGTTTTCGCGCCTGGACTGAGGCCCAAAGCCTCATTCGATGTCGTTGAGGGTTGCAAACAACGTCCGGCGCGAGGCCCAGGCCGTGATCGCGGCGATCACCACCGCCTGGACCGCAAGGATCAGATAGCCCGAGGGGCGCAGCGAAAACGTTCCGAGAAGCGCGGCGAACTGATCCCCGACCGGAGTGCCTGAAAACCAGTTTGCGATCGATTCCGAAAAACCAAAGACCAGCATTGCGATGCCGCCGCCGATCAAGCCGCCCTCGAGGCCGAGCCGCAGGAAATGCCGCAGGAAGCGATTGGCAATGAAGCGGTCGCCGGCGCCAACAAAATGCAGGACTTCCACGATGGGACGGTTCGCGGCCATTGCGCCGCGGGTCGCAAACGAAACCGAGATGATGGTGGCGACGATCACCAGCGTCAGAATGCCGATGCCAGCGACCACCGTGGCGCCGGTCATCGAGCGCATCCGTTCGATCCAGGCGCGATGATCGTCGACGCTTGCGGTCGGCGCTGCCTGCGTCATGCGTCGGCGCATCGTATCGAGATCGACTACCGATCCCGGCTGGACGCGCACGACGAGAACGCGCGGCACGGGAAGTTCATCGAGCGACAAACCACTGCCGAGCCACGGCTCCAGCAGCTTGGCGGACTCCTCGCGCGAGAACGGCCTGACGTCGACGATGCCCGACTGCGCCCGCACGGCGTCCGCCACGGCCGCGGCGTCGCGATCGAGGTCGCGCCCCGGGGCCGGGCGAACCTGGATCGTGATCTCGCTTGCAACCTCCGACTGCCATTCGGCCGCCGACGCGCTGACCAGCAACACCGTGCCGGTCGTGATGGAGGCCAGGAAGGTCATGATGGCGACGACCGCCACCAGCGCACTGCCGGAGATCGAACCCCGCGGCACGATCGGCGACATGTTGCGCGCCCGCGCCGGCACCTGCGGGCGCTCGCGCCCCAGGTCGACCAGCGGGCCGTGTTGATCCGCCCTACTCATAGATATGCAACCGTCCCTGATGCAGTACGAGCCGCCGGGCTTCGTACTGATCCATCAGGTTCATATCATGGGTTGCGATCACCACCGCGGTTCCGGACTTGTTCAATTCGATGAACAGCCGCAGCAAGCGCCGCCCAAGCGTCGGGTCGACGTTGCCGGTCGGTTCATCCGCCAAAAGCAATTGCGGCCGCGAGATGACGGCACGCGCAATCGCCGCCCGCTGCTTTTCACCACCTGACAAGATCGGCGGCAGTGCGTCCATGCGTTCGCCGAGACCAACCCATTTCAGGAGATCGATCACTTCCTTGCGATAGCTCGACTCGTCGCGGCCGATGACACGGAACGGCAAAGCGACGTTTTCATAGGTCGTCATGTGATCGAGCAGGCGGAAGTCCTGCAACACAATCCCGATCCGTTTGCGCAGGTCGGCGATCTGATCCTTGTTGAGCAGCGAGACATCGTGGCCGAACAGGTTGACCAGGCCGCGGGTCGGTCGCAGCGACAGGAACAACAGCTTCAAGAGCGAGGTCTTGCCGGCGCCGGAAGGGCCCGTGAGGAACTGGAAGGAATGGGCGGGAATCAGGAAACTGAGGTCGCGCAGAATCTCCGGGCCGAGCCCGTAGCGCAATCCGACATTTTCGAACCGAACCAAGTTGAGCTCCGTTCGATGAAGGGCGCGACCGGAAACCTTTAAAACCGGCGATCTCAGCCCCAGGGGCCTTGCCAGCCGCCGGGAACCACAGAAAGCGTTTTGCTTCGTTTATGGTTTCCGATTCGTTAACGCTCGCCTTGTAGCATTCCGGTGCCCCGCTTCCGAAGTCAATTGGCGCTGGTTTGCAGCATCAATCTTGGAAAACGAGGGCACCGGCGACCCCGGCCAGCGTCCTTCGCGGAGAACGGCTCCATGCAGATCGTTTGCCCTCATTGTTCTACCTCCTACGGCATTAGTCCGGCAGCGCTCGGCGAGGCCGGCCGCACCGTGCGCTGCTCCCGTTGCAAGGAGACCTGGCTGGCCCGGCCGGAAGATGTGGTCGAATTCGCGACGGCAGAGGCCGGTGCCACCGACGAAGCGTCCGGATGGGGTCATACGAACGACTATGGCGACGCGGAAGGCGACACTCCGCATGTCGACAGCCCCTCGATTTCCAGCGACTGGCAAGGCTCGGCCGAGGATCAGGACCTGGCCGGCTGGCCGGCCGACGCCCATGATGATCTCGACGAGACACGGTCGGGGCGCTTTTCGTGGCTTGGCAGGCTGGTCCCGACGGCGGCTATCGGCCGCCTGCCCAAGGCGCCGGTCGGGCTCACCACCGCCTGCGCCGCGATGGGCGCACTGGCGCTCGCGACCCTGATCTGGCGCGCCGAACTGGTGCGGCTGCTGCCGCAGACCGCAGGCTTCTACAAACTGGTCGGCCTCGACGTCAATTTACGCAGCCTCAAGTTCAAGGACGTCAAGGTGTCCTCCGAGACGGTGGAGGGCAAGCCGGTGCTCGTGATCGAAGGCTCGATCACGGGCGAGTCCAGCAAGCCGGTTGAAATTCCGCGGCTGCGCTTCAGCGTGCGCGACGCGCAAGGCGCGGAAATCTACGCCTGGAACGCCGTACTCGAGCAGTCCGTCCTGAGGCCGGGCGAGCGGGCGCAGTTCAAGTCGCGCCTGGCCTCGCCGCCACCGGAAGGCCGCAATATCGACGTGCGCTTCTTCAACAAGCGGGACCTCGGCTAGCGGTCACGCCTGATCGCTTTCGCAAGCTCAGGGAATAACCATGTCACGCGTGCTGATCGTCGACGATGAAGAAGCGATGCGCCTTCTGGTCGCGCGCGCCATCGCGATGGACGGCCACGAGATCTTAACCGCCGCCGACGGCGCCGAGGCGCTCGATATCCTGAGCGGCCCGAATGGATCGTTCGATCTGCTGCTGACCGACATCCAGATGCCGATCATGGACGGGATCGCGCTGGCGCTGACGGCCGCGCGCGATTTTCCGCAACTGACAATTTTGCTGATGACCGGGTTCGCCGACCAGCGCGAGCGCGCCTCCGGCCTCAACGCCATCGCGCACGACGTGATCAGCAAGCCGTTTTCGGTGGCCGATATCCGAACCGCGGTCGCGGACGCGCTGGCATCGCGCGAAACGCACTAGCCCTACCGCATCACAGATCGCTCTCCCCTCATCCTGAGGAGCCGCGCACGCGGCGTCTCGAAGGATGAGGCCGATACTGGGGCCTCTATGGTTCGAGACGGCGCCTTCGCGCCTCCTCACCATGAGGATCGCGAGATCAATAGTCCTTGAGCAGCCGCTCGAGGTAATCGAGCTCGATCTGAGGACGTTGCGGGTCGGCAAGACGCCGGCGAAGTTCTTCGAGAATCCGGCGCACCCGCTGCACATCGATCTCGCCGGGGATTTTCACCGTCAGATCGTCGCCGAAATCCTTGCCGTGCAACGGTCTTCCCAGGGGATCGCTCTGGCTGCCGTCACCTTGCTGTCGGCCAGCGCGGGCGCCGGGGCCGTTGCCCTGACCCTCGCCGTCCTGTTGCTGCATGGCCTGCGCGAGGTTTTGCGCACCCTTGCGCAGGGCATCCAGCGCCTTGCCTTGCGCATCGACGGCGCCATCGGCATTACCCTCGCCGAGCTTGCCACCGGCATCGCCCATCGCATTATCGGCCGTGCCGAGACCATCCTCGTCGCCGTCACCATCGCCGTCCTGTCCCGGTTGCTGACCTTGCTGGCCCTGCTGCTGGCCTTGCTGACCCTGCTTGCCGCGCTGGCCCGGTCCCATGCCGCGCTTGGCCAGTTCTTCCTGCAATTTCTTGAGCCGGTCGCGCAGGCCCTGCTGATCCTGCTGCAGGTCGCCCATCGCCTGATCGCCCTGCTGCTTGTTGCCGCGCTGGCGGTCACGCCGCGAATCCTGACCCTGCTTGAAGGTCTTGTCGCGCAATTGCTGCTGCTTGCGGATCATGTCGCCGAGTTCGTTCAGCGCCTGCTCCATGTCGTCGCCGGACTGACCGGGCTGAGCGAGTTGGAGGCCCTCCAGCATCTGCTGCAACTGGTCGAGCAATTGCTGCGCGGCTGCCTTGTCGCCGGAACGCGAGAGCCGCTCCAGGCGATCGATCATGTTGTTGAGGTCCTGCTGGCGCATGACCTTCGAGTTCGGATCGAGCGGCCGGGCGAGCGCTTGCGGATTGTTGCGCAGCTGCTCCGCAAGCTGGCGCAGGAAGTTGTCGAGCGCCGCGCGCAAGTCCTGGGTGAGCTTTCTGATTTCCTCGTCGCTGGCGCCGCGTTCGAGCGCCTCCTTCAGCGCGTCCTGCGCCGCGCGAAGCGCCTTGTCGACGTCCGTGATATCGCCGTCCTCGATCGTCACCGCAAGCGCCCACAGGCTGGCCACGACGCCGCGCAGGGCGTCATCAGAGTGCGCCGCATCGAGTTCACGCATGACGCTGCGCAGGCCGAGATAGTGACCCTTCTGGTCCGCCATGAATATTTCAGGCGCGATCATCAGCGCTTCGAGCGCGTCGATCACCTGCGATCGCTGATCGGCGTTGAGCGCGAGCGTCCGGCGCTGTTCGATCAGCGCGCGCGCCAACGCCTTGGTGAAGAGACGCTCGGGCAGGCGCATGTCGAACGGCTCGCTGCGTCCCTCATTGCCGGCCTGGTCCTTGGCCGTCAGCGTCAGCGTGACGTCGGCGCCGGCGTAGGGATCCTCGCTCAGGTCCTTGACGGTCTGGCCGACACCGTTGCGGGTGCGGACGTTCGGCAGCACCAGCGAGAATTGCGGCGGATCGAACAGCGGCCGCGCGTCCGGCCCGTCGGTCGGCTTGGCGCGGCCGGTAAATTGCGCGCGCGCTTCGGTGACGCCGTAATCGTCCTCGATTTTGTAGGACAGTTGCAGCGAACCGCGCGCCTGGCGTTCCGGATCCTTGGCGAGCGCAATGGTCGGCGGACGGTCCGGCAGCGCGGTGAAGCGCCATTGCGGCTGGCTCGACGGCGCGCGCACATGCGCGGTGCCGTCGCCGGAAATCGTGAAATGCCTTTCGCTGGTGCCCTTGGGCGCCTGCTCGGCCGGTGCGACCTCGGTGATGCCACCGCCGACGACCACGTCGAGGGAGCCGCCGCTCGAGCGCACGATCAGCGTGCTGCCAGCCGGCACGGTCAGCGGACCCGACGGCGGAAGCGCCGCCTCCCTGTTGGCCGCCGACAGGATGACCGGCGGCCGTCCGGTATAAACCGGCGGCGTCACCCAGGCATCGACCCTGACATTGTCGGCCGCAAACACGCCATTCCAGTCGAAGGCGGCAGCGAGGCGAATCCTGCGTTCGTCACCGGCCGCAAAATAGGTCGCTACCATCAACACGACGATCAGCGCACGAAGTGCCCAGGGATCGTGGATCGCAAGCCGCGGCGAAGGCAGGCCGGCGCGGATGCGCTTGATCGAAGCCAGCGTTCGCTCGCGCTGCGCCTGCCACAGCGCGACTGCGACCGGATCCTGCGTGGTCAATGTGTCGGTAAGGGTCGTCGCCGGGCGATGGCGAATGCCGGTGCCGCGGTCGAGCCGCGTCAACGTCTCCTGGCGGCTTGGCCAGCGAAAACGCAACAGCGGAGATAGCGCCGCGACCGCCAGGATCGCAAAAAGACCAAGTCCGACGGCGCGCGCCACAAAAGGCAGAACCAGCCACAGTCCAGCCCAGGAGAACACCAGAAACAGGCCGACGACGGTGAGAAGCCGCGCCAGATGCGGCCAGCTTCGTTCCCAGACGATTGCAAATTCGGCGCGCCGCAAGGCCTGCGCGAGCTTTAGCCGCGAAACCGCATCATCGTTGCGTTCCGGCTCAGGCGAAACGGGGGTGGGTCCGCTCAATCATCTCTCCAGGTTGCCCGGCGAAGCAGAGACTAGCACAACGGCGGCCGTGAGGCACCCACGCCGGGCCGGTATCCCACACCCGGGATTCCGCATAACACGAAGGCGTGACTGCGCCGTTCCTAGCCCTTAACGTCCCTCTTCCCGGAACACCCCAAATCCCCGTCGGGAAACGCCGAAAAATAGACAACACTGAACAAGGTGTGAGCAGCATGGACATCGGATTCATTGGCCTGGGCAACATGGGCTTTCCCATGGCGCGACGTTTGATTGAGGCCAAGCATCAGCTCTTCGTTTTCGATTCCCGCAAGGAGGTCATGGACCGGCTGGTGGCGCTTGGCGCGAAGGCGATGTCCTCGCCTAGGGACGTCGCCGACCGCGCCGAGACCGTGATGGCGAGCCTGCCCTCACTTCAGGCCTCGCTTGACGTTGCGGCCGGCAAGGACGGCGTGATCGAAGGCAAGCGTGTGAAACGCTTCGTCGATCTGTCGACCGTGGGCTCGCAGATGGCCGTGAGGATCCATGACATTCTGGCCAAGCGCGATCTCGTACAGATCGATTGCCCGGTCTCCGGCGGCGTTGGAGGCGCCGAGAAGGGAACGCTGGCGGTGATGGTGTCGGGCCCGCGCGCCGATTTCGAGGCGATCAAGCCGGCGCTGGAGGTGATCGGCAAGGTGTTCTTCATCGGCGAGAAGCCGGGTTCGGCGCAGACCATGAAGCTCGCCAACAATTTCCTGTCGGGCACCGCGATCGTCGCGACGTCGGAAGCCGTCGTGATGGGGGTGAAAGCCGGGCTCGACCCTTCCATCATGATCGACGTGATCAATTCAGGCTCGGGCATGAACACCGCAAGCCGCGACAAGTTTCCGCGTTCCATCCTGCCGCGCAGTTTCGATTTCGGTTTCGCCACCGGATTGATGGTCAAGGACATCCGCCTCGCGCTGGACGAAATGAAATCGCTCGGGCTGTCGATGGAGGTCGCCGAAGCGGTCGGGCGGCTGTGGGAAACGGTGATCCGGGAAAACGGCGGCGACTCCGACTTCACCGAGGCGATCAAGCCGATCGAAAAGAAGGCCGGCGTGGTGGTCGGCCGCAAAAGCGGGATTGCCGGGAAGTAAACCGCATCGTCGTCCCGGCCTTGAGCGCGGGGACGACAGCTAAAGTTGAGACATCACAACCAGGGCGCCGATCGATCCATCGCAATCAGCGCATCGACATCGACGCGCGGGCGCACCACCGCGTACTGATCGTCCTTGACCAGCACTTCGGGCACCAATGCGCGCGTGTTGTAGGTGCCGGACTGCACCGCACCGTAGGCGCCGGCGGTCATGATGGCCACGAGGTCTCCCGCCTTCACCTCGGGCATGTTGCGGCCGAGCGCGAGATAGTCGCCGCTTTCGCAGACCGGCCCGACCACATCGACGGTGATGTCAGGCGCGCCCTGAGACGCCGCGCGCACCGGCAGAATGTCGTGATGCGCCTCGTACAGGGTCGGGCGGATCAGATCGTTCATCGCCGCATCGATGATGACGAATCTCTTGGCCTCGCCCTGCTTCACATAGATCACGCGCGCGACCAGAATTCCCGCATTGCCGACGATCATACGGCCGGGTTCGAACAGCAGCGTGCAGCCGAGATTGTGCGTCACCCGCTTGACCATGGCGGCATAGGCGGACGGCAACGGCGGCGCGGCGCGGTCCATGTGATAGGGAATGCCTAGGCCGCCGCCGAAATCGACATGCGAGATCGTGTGACCGTCGGCGCGCAGCGTCTGCACGAAGTCTGCGAGCAGGCGGAAGGCCGCCTCGAGCGGTTCGAGATCGGTGATCTGGCTGCCGATATGCATGTCGACGCCGGTCACGCGAATGCCGGGCAACTTCGCCGCGCGCGCATAGACCGTGCGCGCCTGCGTCAACGGGATGCCGAACTTGTTCTCGGACTTGCCGGTCGAGATTTTCGCATGCGAGCCGGAATCGACATCCGGATTGACGCGAACCGAAATCCGCGCGGTCTTGCCCTGTTCGCTCGCCAGCCGCGACAGCAATTCCAGCTCGGGTTCGGACTCGACATTGATGCAGAGGATGTCGGCGGCGAGCGCGGCGCGCAGCTCGGCCTCGGTCTTGCCGACGCCGGAAAACACGATCCGTTCGGGTGGAATCGAAGCGGCCAGCGCGCGCTTGAGTTCGCCGCCGGAGACCACGTCGGCGCCGGCGCCGAGCTTCGCCAGCGTGCGCAGCACCGACTGGTTGGAGTTCGCCTTCATGGCGTAACAGATCAGCGCCTTCTCGCCGGCGAAGGCCTCGCTGAACACGCGATAGTGACGCTCCAGTGTCGCGGTCGAGTAGCAATAGAACGGCGTGCCCACCGCTTCGGCGAGTTCAACCAGACTAACCGCCTCGGCGTGAAGGACGCCGTTGCGATAATCGAAGTGATTCATGGGTCGGAACCGGGAACGCTAATTACTGTTGAGAAGCGGGTCGAGGGCGAACGGCCGTTTCGGACCCTTGCCCTGGACCGGCAACTGGTCGCTGCCATAGCTCGGATTGAACAGGTTCGGCTTGCTCGCCTCGGCGGTCGCTGTGGGGTCCGGCTGCACGGAATTGGCGGTATTACCCGGCTGCGACGAGGCGGTCGGCGGCAGATCGAGCGGGCCCTTGCGGCCGCAACCGGAAAGCGCCAGCGCACTGACCCCCAACAAAACGAGGGCCCATCGTCGATAGGTTCGGCGGTCGTCGCGATTCACGTCAAAGTCCCCAATGCGGGCGCACCATACAAAGATTGATCCGTTCTGACCACACCGGGCGCCGTTCAATTTTCGGCAAGGGGAACGCCGCTCAGCCCTATTTTCGCTCTTTTTCCAGCCGCTTGAGCCAGGCTTTGGCCTGCGCCGCCACATTCTTGGGCGCAGTTCCACCGAAACTCGTCCGGCTCTTGACCGACGCCTCGACCGACAGCGCCGCAAGCGCGTCTTTGGTGATCTTCGGCTCGATCGCCTGCATCGCCTTCAACGGCAGTTCATGCAGGGCGACGCCGTCGCCTGCCGCCTTCGCCACGATCCGCCCGGTGACATGGTGGGCGTCGCGGAACGGCATTTTCAGCGTCCGCACCAGCCAGTCGGCCAAATCGGTCGCGGTGGCGTAACCGTCACCGGCAGCAAGCTTCATGCGCGCCTCGTCGGGCGCCATGTCGAGCACCATGCCGGTCATCGCGCGGACGGCAAGCGACAGCGCACCGAACGCCTCCATCGCGCCCTGCTTGTCTTCCTGCATGTCCTTTTGATAGGCGAGCGGCAGCCCCTTCATCACGATCAGAAGCGCATTGAGCGCGCCGATCACCCGTCCGGTCTTGGCGCGCACGAGTTCGGCCGCGTCCGGATTGCGTTTCTGCGGCATGATCGAGGAGCCGGTGGTGAACTTGTCGGAGAGCCGCACCAGCCCCACCAGCGGCGAGGTCCAGATCACGATCTCCTCGGCGAAGCGCGACAGATGAACCGCGCAGATTGCGGCTGCCGACAGCGTCTCGATGACGAAATCGCGGTCGGATACCGCATCGAGCGAATTGGCCATCGGCCGGTCGAAGCCGAGCGCCTTCGCGGTGGCCGCGCGGTCGATCGGAAACGAAGTGCCGGCAAGCGCGGCCGCACCGAGCGGCGATTCGTTGAGGCGCTGGCGCGCATCGGCAAACCGGCCGCGATCGCGCGATGCCATCTCGACATAGGCGAGCAGATGATGCCCGAAGGTGACCGGCTGGGCGGTTTGCAGATGGGTAAAGCCCGGCATCACCGTTGCGGCATGTTCGAGCGCGCGGCTTGCCAGCGCCTGCTGAAACAATGCGAGCGCCCGGTCGGTGTCGTCGATGGTGTCGCGGACGAACAGACGAAAATCGGTTGCCACCTGGTCGTTGCGCGAACGCGCGGTGTGCAGCCGCCCGGCGGCGGGTCCGATCAGTTCGCCAAGCCTGCTCTCGACGTTCATATGGATGTCTTCGAGCGCACGCTTGAAATCGAACGTTCCCTTGCCGATTTCTGACAAAATCGTGTCTAGACCCTTCGCGATGTTTTTTGCATCGTTTGCCGTGATAATGCCTTGCGCCGACAGCATGGCGGCATGGGCCTTGGACGCGGCGATGTCCTGGGCATAAAGGTGACGGTCGACGTCGATGGAGACGTTGATTTCCTCCATGATCGCGTCGGGACGCTCGGTAAACCGGCCGCCCCACATCTTGTTGCTCATGACCCTCTGCTCATTTTGCCGCTGCGTTCGTAACCAACGTAACGAATGCTCCAAATAGCCGTAACTGAACCCGAATGACAAACGATATGCCCGAAAGCCCCTCGCCCGCCACGGCGCCCACGCGCCGCATCCCCTACGTGATCGGGGCAGTGGTCATTGGCGCCGTGATCGGATTTGCCGGGGTATACGGGTTCGGCAGCCTGAAGCGCAACACATCCGGCGATTCGGCCTGCGCCGGCGCGGTTAACCTTGCAAGCAAGATCTCTCCGCTCGCCCATGGCGAGGTGGCCGCGCTGACCATGGCGACCGCGCCCTTGAGGTTGCCCGACCTCACCTTCGACGATGCCGACGGCAAGCCGAAAAAGCTGTCCGACTGGCGTGGCAAGACCGTGCTGGTGAACCTGTGGGCGACCTGGTGTGTGCCCTGCCGCAAGGAGATGCCAGCACTGGACCGGCTGCAAACCAGGCTCGGCGGCAAGGATTTCGAGGTGGTGGCGATCAATATCGACACCCGCGACCCCGAAAAGCCGAAGAATTTCCTGAAAGACGCCAAGCTGACCCGGCTCGGCTATTTTAACGACGAGAAAGCCAAGGTTTTTCAGGATCTTAAGGCCATAGACCGGGCACTGGGCATGCCGACTTCGGTGCTGATCGATGGCCAGGGCTGCGAGATCGCGACCATCGCCGGACCCGCCGAATGGGACAGCGAAGACGCGATCAAGCTGATCAATGCGGCCACCGCCACGGGCTCCTGACGGCGCCCGCGGCAGGTAACTCGAAGCCGCGCAGCGCGAAGGCGCTTACTTTTCGTCTGCGATGGTGTTGCGCAACAGCCCGATGCGGTCGATCTCGACCTCGACGATGTCGCCCGGTTTCATCCACAACGGCGGGGTGCGGCGGGAGCCGACGCCGCCCGGCGTGCCCGTCACGATGACGTCGCCCGGCTCGAGCCGCGTGAATTCCGAGCAGTATTCGATCTGGCGCGGGATATCGAAGATCATCTCGCGGATGGTCGTGTCTTGCACGACCTCGCCGTTGAGACGGGTCTGCAGCCGCAGCGGGCCGAGATCGCCGGCCTCGTCCGGCGTGACCAGCCACGGACCGAACGCGCCGGTATTCGGAAAATTCTTGCCCGGCGTGAACTGATGCGTGTGGCGCTGGTAGTTGCGGACGCTGCCCTCGTTGTAGCAGGCGTAGCCCGCGATATGGCTCCAGCTATCTTTCTTGGAGATGTAACGGCCGGGCTTGCCGATGACGAGCGCCAGTTCGCCTTCGTAGTCCAGGTCGGTCGAGACCTTCGGCCGGATGATGTCGGTGAGGTGCCCGGTCTGGCTGTTGGCGAAACGGCCGAACACGGTCGGATGTTCGACCTCGGTGCGGCCTGTCTCCTTGCGGTGGTTCTCGTAATTGAGGCCGATGCAGAGGATCTTGTCGGGGTTCGGAATCACCGGCAGCCAGGTGATGGCGGTGAGCGGATGCCGCGCGGCCTTGCCGGCGGCCTTTGCAGCCTCGGCCAGCGCGTCCGCGGCAATCGCCGACTTCAGATCGGGAAACTTGTCGCGCAGGACCGCGCCGAGATCGGCCACGTCGTTGCCGTCGATGAGGCCCCAGCTGGTGGCGCCGTTGATCTTGAAACTTGCGAACTTCATGGAATGTCCCTGGGAATATGAGGCCGGCATCTCGCTATCGCATGCGGCGACAGCGGGCAATGCCACAAGGCCCGAGAAGGCCCCAGAAATCAGCGGATCAGGTCCGCCGGGACAGGCAGGTCAGGCAGAGATGTTGAGATTGCCGCCGATGCCGGCGCCGACATTGGCGAGCGAGGGCGTTCCGGCGCCGAGCAGGGTCAGCACGGAGGACTTTTCGGAGTCGAGGTTCGATTTCAGGACGGAGGTTGCGACCTGCTGCTGGGCATTGCCCGCCTGCAGCGAAATCAAACTCAGGGCCAAACTTGCAACGTCCATACGCGTCACTCCTGCCGGCGGCGAAGCTATCCGGCAAGGGTTAACAAAAACTGGCGATCGTAGGGATTTACCGGGTCGGAACCGGCTTGTCGCCGCGATAATCGTAGAAGCCGCGCTGGGTTTTGCGGCCGAGCCAGCCTGCTTCGACATATTTCACGAGCAGCGGGCACGGACGGTACTTGGAGTCGGCGAGCCCCTCGTGCAGCACCTGCATGATCGACAGGCAGGTATCGAGGCCGATGAAGTCGGCGAGTTCGAGCGGGCCCATCGGATGATGGGCGCCGAGCTTCATCGCCGCGTCGATCGCCTCGACATTTCCGACGCCTTCATAAAGCGTGTAGATCGCCTCATTGATCATCGGCAGCAAGATACGATTGACGATGAAGGCGGGGAAATCTTCCGAGACCGCGACCTGCTTGCCAAGCTTGGTGACGAATTCCTTGGCCGCGTCGAAGGTCGTATCATCGGTGGCGATGCCGCGGATCAGCTCGACCAGCTCCATCAGCGGCACCGGATTCATGAAGTGAATGCCGATGAAACGCTCGGGCCGGTCCGTCGAGGCCGCCAGCCGCGTAATCGAAATCGATGAAGTGTTGGACGCGACGATGGCGTCCGGCTTCAACAGCGCGCAGACCTCCTGAAAGATCTTGCGCTTGACGTCTTCCTTTTCGACCGCGCTCTCGATCACCAGATCGCAGTCGGCAAGACCCTCCATGGACTCGGCGAGTGCAATCCGGGCCAGCGCCTGCTTGCGGGCATCCTCGGTGATGGCCTTCTTGACGACCTGTCGCGACAGGTTGCCGTTGATGGTGGCCATGCCCGACTTCAGGCGGTCGGCGGCGACGTCGTTCATCACCACGTCGAAGCCGGCCAAAGCCGCCACGTGAGCGATGCCATTGCCCATCTGGCCTGAACCGATCACGCCGATTTTCTTTATCATGACCGCCATCCTGCCATCCCAACCAAACGGCGCACGCGCCGCCCTCGCCTCTACTTGCCGATCGCCTCGGTCAATTCCGGAACCACCTGATACAAGTCCGCGACCAGGCCGTAATCGGCGACCTGGAAAATCGGCGCATCTTCGTCCTTGTTGATGGCGACGATGACCTTGGAATCCTTCATGCCGGCGAGATGCTGGATCGCACCGGAAATACCGATCGCGATGTAAAGCTCCGGCGCCACCACCTTGCCGGTCTGGCCGACCTGCCAGTCGTTCGGCGCGTAGCCGGCATCGACGGCGGCGCGCGAGGCGCCGACGGCTGCTCCCAGTTTATCGGCCAGCGGTTCTATATATTTCGTGAAATTCTCGCGGCTCTGCATCGCGCGGCCGCCGGAAACGACGATCCTGGCCGAGGTCAGTTCGGGACGATCGCTTTTGGCAACTTCCTCGCCGACAAAGCTGGAAAGGCCGGGGTCGGCCGCGGCCGCGGCATTCTCGACCGCCGCGCCGCCGCCATCGCCGGTAGCTGCAAAGGTCGAGGTCCGCACCGTAATGACCTTCTTGGCGTCCTTCGATTTCACGGTCTGGATGGCGTTGCCGGCATAGATCGGCCGCTCGAAGGTGTCGGGCGCCACCACCTTGGTGATTTCCGAAACCTGCATCACGTCGAGCAATGCCGCCACGCGGGGCATCACGTTCTTGGCGCGCGAGGTCGCAGGCGCGACGAAGGCATCATAGCTGCCGGCCAGCGAGACGATCAGCGCCGCCAGCGGCTCGGCCAGATCATGCGCATAGGCCGCATTGTCGGCGAGCAGGACCTTCTTGACGCCGGAAAGCTTCGCGGCTGCCTCGGCAGCGGCCTTGGCGTTTTCACCCGCAATCAGCACATGCACGTCGCCGCCGAGCGCGGTTGCCGCGGTCAGCGCCTTGTTGGTGGCGTCCTTGATCGATGCGTTGTCGTGTTCGGCGATCAGAAGCGTGGTCATTAGAGAACTCCCGCTTCGGTCTTGAGCTTCGACACGAGTTCGGCGACGTCCTTGACCTTGACGCCGCCCTTGCGGCCCGGCGGTTCGGACGTCTTGACGATCTCCAGGCGCGGCGTGAGATCGACGCCATAATCCGATGCGACCTTGTCAGCGATCGGCTTCTTCTTCGCCTTCATGATATTTGGCAGGCTCGCATAACGCGGCTCGTTCAACCGCAGGTCGGTGGTAACGATCGCCGGGCCCTTGAGTTTCACGGTCTGCAACCCGCCATCGACCTCGCGCGTCACCTTGAAGTCGGAGCCATCGACTTCGAGCTTGGAGGCAAAAGTCGCCTGCGACCATCCCAGCAAGGCTGCCAGCATCTGACCGGTCTGGTTGGAATCGTCGTCGATCGCCTGCTTGCCGAGGATCACGAGCCCGGGTTTCTCCTCGTCGGTCACCGCCTTGAGGATTTTGGCGACCGCCAGCGGTTCGACATTGCCCTCGGCCTTGACCAGGATGCCGCGGTCGGCGCCCATGGCCAGACCGGTCCGGATGGTTTCCGCCGCCTGCGCCGGCCCGATCGATACCACCACCACTTCGGTTGCCTTGCCGGCCTCTTTCAGGCGCAGGGCTTCCTCCACGGCGATTTCGTCGAACGGATTCATCGACATCTTGACGTTGGCCAGCTCGACGCCGGTTCCATCGCTTTTGACGCGGACTTTGACGTTGTAATCGACCACCCGCTTGACCGGTACCAAGACCTTCATCGACCCTCTTTCGCTCGAACACGACAGTAATTGGCTAGGCCGCGGAACCTAAAGCGCCGGCCCACCCCGGTCAACGCTAGTGGAGTGGATTTGACATTCGCCACCCACCTGGCTGCGGGTTCATCAACCACCAGGGGCCAAAAATTGCCCTTCTCGGTCAGCGATTCTGGCCGGGCACCCACAACACGTCGCCGGCGCCGTTACCATTGGCCGTGCGGCTGGCAATAAACAGGAAATCCGACAGCCGGTTCATGTACTGGATGGCGGCATCACCGACGGGTTCGTCCGGCCGGGCCGCCAGTTCCACCATGATCCGTTCCGCTCTGCGGCACACGGTCCGTGCCAGATGCAGATAGGCAGCGGCCGGCGTGCCGCCCGGCAGCACAAAAGAGTTCAGGGGCTCAAGGTCCGCGTTCAGCCGGTCGATGTCGCTTTCGAGGCGCGCGACCTGGCTGGAAAGTACACGCAAGCGCTCGGCCTTGCCCTCGCGCTGGGGCACCGCGAGATCGGCCCCGAGATCGAACAGATCGTTCTGCACGCGCCCCAGCATTGCATCGAGCTCCGGCATCGCCGCCAGATGCAATCGCACGACACCGATCACTGCGTTGGTCTCGTCCACGGTTCCATAGGCCGCAATCCGCAGGTCGTATTTCGGACGCCGCTCGCCGGTGCCGAGCGCCGTGGTGCCGTCGTCGCCGGTACGCGTGTAGATACGGTTGAGGACGACCATGGCTAGAGCTCCGATTCCGAAGTTCGCAAGCTATTGCGGCACCTCTGATGCGAACTCGGAATCAAAGGAGCTCTAGGACAATATAGCTGAAAGTGCGGCTTTTGAATTTGAAGTTCCTATAACCGGACCCGCGGCAAAGCCGATAGGAACTTCAAATTCGCCGCACTTGTCTCCTTTGATCTGCACGCTAGCGATGACTACCCATCGCCCATACCGTGACCATGATGATCACGATCGCAACGAACTGAAGCGCGACGCGCCAGCGCATCAATTGTTGCGAGCGATTCGGCGATCCGCCGCGCATCATATTGACGAGACCGAGCAGCAGCACCAGCGCGACGGCGCCCACCGCGAGCGGGACAATGAACGTACTAAGGAACGAAGCCATTTTCTTTACATAACACTGTACCTGTCGATCTGCTATCGCGGGAGAGCGGACCAACGATCTGGCTTTTAATGGAATAATATTAGAAGGTGGCTCGATTCCTGGTGCCGAGGGCAGCCGTGCGGCAGATTCGCTACATCTTTCATGTCTGCATCGACGCGTTCTATACGTTTCTGGCCGACGATGGCTGGGCGATCGCAAGCCATATCGCGCTGTCGACCCTGATGGCGCTGTTTCCGTTTCTGATCGTACTGACCTCGCTCGCCGGCTTCTTCGGCTCCAAGGAACTAGCCGACCAGGCCGCGGGACTGCTGCTTCAGGTCTGGCCGAAACAGGTTGCCGATTCGCTGTCGGGCGAAATCCACGATGTCCTGACCACGACGCGCGGAGACATCCTGACGATCGGCGCCGTGCTGGCGGTCTACTTCGCGTCCAACGGCGTCGAGGCGCTTCGCGTCGCGCTCAATCGCGCCTATGCCGTGCTCGAGCCGCGGCGATGGTATTGGCTGCGGCTGGAATCGATCGGCTATACGCTGGTCGCCGCCGTTACCTCGCTGGCGATGGCCTTCCTGATCGTGCTCGGACCGCTGATGCTGGAAGCGGCGCGGCGGCACATCCCGCTGATCGTCGAAAGCAACGAGAACCTGCTCAATATCGCGCGCTACGGCATCACGGTCCTGGCGCTGGTCGTGGCGCTGATTGTCCTGCACGCATGGCTGCCTGCCGGACGGCGCGGCTTTTTGCAGATCCTGCCGGGCATCGTCTTCACCATCGCCGCCTCGATCATATCGGGCACGGTGTTCGGACAATATCTGGCGCGGTTCGCCAACAACTATGTCACGATGTATGCCGGCCTCGCCTCGGTCGTGATCGCGCTGGTGTTTCTTTATTTTCTCGCCGCGATCTTCGTCTATGGCGGCGAATTGAATGCCGCAATCATCAAGTCGCGCCTGCCGCGCGGCGTGTCACTTCAAGCAGCGCAATCGCTAAAGCCCTCGGAGACACAGGCTTGACCAGAAAGGCGTCCGCGCCGGCCGCGCGCGCCGCCGCCTCATCGTCGCCGCGGCCAGACACGCCGATAATTGCGGCGGATCCGAACGGCGGACCCAACGCGCGAATCCGCCGGATCGCCTCGATGCCGTCGATGCCCGGAAGCACCATATCCATCAGAATCGCATCGAAGCCACCTTGCGTGATGCGCTCCAGCGCGTCCTCGCCGCGACTGACGAATTCCGCGTGGTGACCGAGTTCGGTCAAAACCGCATTGAGCACGACGCGGCCGAACGGATTGTCCTCGACGCTGAGCACGCGCAATCCCCGTGCATGGGCCTGCAGATGATCGTCACCTGGGCCTGAATCGTCCGGTGCGACCTCGGCGCGGGTGAGTTGCACCGTCAATGTGAACACGGCCCCGCCGCCGCGGCGTGGCGCCACCACAATGTCGCCGCCCATGGCGCGGGCGAGCTGCTTCACCGACGACAGTCCGAGCCCGGCACCGCCAAAGCGCGCGGCAATCTTCACATTGGCCTGTGAAAAGGGGCGAAACAGCCGCTTGATCTCCTTCAGCGTCAGCCCGATGCCGCTGTCGGAAACCGCAAAGGCGACGGCGACCTTGCCTTTCGCCTCGCTAGCCGGCCGCACCGTCAGCGCGACGGCGCCCTCTTCGGTGAACTTGGTGGCATTGTCGATCAGGTTTTCGAGCGCCGCCCTCAGGCGGACGGGATCGCCGGTGACGAAGGCAGGTAGTTTCTCCGAAATCTCGACCCGCGACTGCAGGCCCTTGGCGGTCGCCCGGCCGGCCAGCGAGTCGCCGACGCTGTGAGCCAATGCGCGCAGGTCGAAAAAATCCTGCCGGACGCCGTAGCCGGACCGGCCGCCTCTCGCGGCATCGACGAACAGCGTCGCAAGGCTCGCCAGATGTTCGGCGCCGGCCTTGATGGTATCGACCCAGCGCCGCTCGCGCTCATCGAGATCGGACGTCGCCAGCAGATCACTGATCGCCAGAATGCCGGTCAGCGGCGTGCGCACCTCATGCGCAAAGGTGGCGAGCGCCGTCTCAACAATGCCGGGCGCAGCCGTCTTGCTGGCCACTCTCGCGGCCTTGCGCGGCCTGCCCGCCGCGGCGCTTGTTTTACGCTTTTTCAGAGGCGGCTTTTTCGGCCGCCGACTGCGCCGCGGGCGCTTACTCAACGCCATGATTCCCCCAATCCTGGCCGGGACTCACCATGGCATGGCGGGGTGGAGGGAGTCACGCCGAGGCGCAGTTCATCCCGAACAGAATGTTAGCAATTGGAAACGGACGCCTAGCCGAGACCGACCCGGTGGCGAATCTCGGCCGGCGTGACGCCCGCCGCCCTCAATTCACGCAATCCAGTCGCCTCCGTCGATTTCGACAGCTTCTGGCCGCTAGCATCGCGAATGAGGCCATGATGCCGGTAGACGGGTTGCGGCAGACCGAGAAGCGCCTGCAACAGCCGGTGGACGCTCGTCGACCAGAACAGGTCGAGGCCCCGCACCACCTCGGTGATACCTTGCAGCGCATCGTCAACCACCACCGCGAGGTGGTAGCTGGTCGGCGTCTCCTTGCGCGCAATGATGACGTCCCCCCAGGCCGCGGGATTGGCAGCGACGCTCCCGCTTTCGCCTTCAGGGCCTTTGCCGCGCTCGATCCAGCTCAACTGGCCGACACGCGCGCAGGCCGCCGCCATGTCGAGCCGCAGCGCGTAAGACGCGCCCGATTGCAACCGCCGCGCCTGCTCCTCGGGCGCAAGCGCCCGTGCCGTGCCCGGATAAAGCGGCGCACCGTCGGGATCGCGCGGCCATGGCGCTTCCTGCTCCCGTTCGGCGACGAGACGGGCGGTCTCGGCGCGGCTTTCGAAGGCGGGATAGACCAGCCCAAGACCTGCGAGCTTTTCGAGCGCCGCACGATAACAGGCGAAATGCTCCGATTGTCGCCGCACCGGCGTTTCCCAGATAATCCCGAGCCAGGCGAGATCTTCGTCGATCGCGGCCTCGAATTCCGGTTTGCAGCGCGTTGTGTCGATATCCTCGATACGCAGCAGGAAACGGCCGCCCGCTTCGCGCGCGAGGCCGTCATTCAGCATCGCCGAAAAGGCGTGCCCCAGATGCAGGTAGCCATTCGGCGACGGCGCAAATCGGAAAACGGGTGGCGACATTGATTTCAAACTCGATAGGTGGTGGTTTTAAGTCGCAATGACCCTCCACCTCAACAGCCAGGCAGATCTCGAAGAGGCGATCCACGCGCTTCTGAAGCTTGACCCGCGCCTTCGGCCGGTATTTGCGGTTGCCGGCATGCCGGCGCTGCGGCGGCGCGAACCGGGCTTCACGGGCCTTGCGCATATCGTCTGCGGCCAGCAGCTCTCGACCGCGAGCGCAGCCGCGATCTGGGCGCGGCTTTCCGCCGCCTTCGATCCGCTTGACCATGAGGTGGTGCGCCGCGCCCGCGCCGATCGTCTGGGCCGGCTCGGCCTGTCGGCGGCGAAAATCAAGACGCTGAAAAATCTCGCGCGCGAGATCCGAGCCGAGCGCCTCAACCTCGATGTACTCGCCAACGAGGACGCCGACGCCGCGCACCACAGCCTGGTCTCACTTCACGGCATCGGCCCGTGGACAGCCGATGTGTATTTGCTGTTTTGCCTCGGTCATGGCGATGCCTGGCCGGCCGGCGACCTTGCCGTGCAGGAGGCGGTCAAGATCGGATTGGGATTGAAGACGCGGCCAACGCCAAAGCAGATGATTCCGCTCGCGGAACCGTGGCGTCCGCTGCGTGGCGCAGCGGCGCATTTGTGGTGGTCGTATTACCGCGCGCTCAAGAAGCGCGAAGGCGTAATCGCGGGAACCTAGCGTGAACCGCCACACTGGCAACTGAACGCCGTTTCAAACAAAGTCCGTGTTGCCAAACCTTCATAGCCGGATGCAAAGATCGCGACCGCACCACCTGCGGAGGTCGCCGCCCATGAACTCCACCGACTTCATCGTTGCACGCCACGACTTTTCCGAATGCAAATTCATCGAGACGCAACTACCTAACGCCGGCGCGCTTCCCGACGAAGCACTGCTGGTCAAGATCGAGCGCTTCGCCTTCACGGCCAACAACATCACCTACGCCACGCTCGGCGATCAGTTGAAATACTGGCAGTTGTTTCCGGGGCCGCAAGGCTTCGGCAATATTCCGGTATGGGGGTTCGGCGAAGTCGTTGTCTCCCGCCACCCCTCCATCGAGGCCGGCGAACGCCTGTTTGGCTATTTTCCGATGGCGACGCATCTGGTGATCGAAGCGGCGGATGTGCGCAAACATGGTTTGCGCGATGCGGCGGCGCATCGCCAGGGCGTCGCGCCGGTCTACAACGCCTATGCGCGCGTCAGTGGCATCGGCGACTTCGAAGGGCGCAATGGCGACTATCAGGCGCTGCTGCGGCCGCTGTTCATGCTGTCGTTTCTGGTCGACGATTTCCTCCGCGAGCATGAATTCTTCGGCGCGCGCCGCGTCATGCTCTCCAGCGCCTCCAGCAAAACCGCGTTCGGCCTCGCTTATCTGCTGCATTCGAATCCCGAACCGATGCATGTGATCGGACTGACCTCGGCCGGCAATGCCGACTTTGTCCGGTCGCTCGGCTGCTATCATGAAGTCGTGCTCTACGATCAGGTCGAAACGCTGCCGCAGGACTCGCCGGTCGCCTTCGTCGACATGGCCGGCAACAGCGCCATTCGTGCGCGGCTGCATCATCACTTCCGCAACGCGATGAAATATTCCGGCCAGATCGGGCTCACGCACCAGAGCTTTTCGCCCGACGAGGTCGAGCTGCCGGGCGCAAAACCCGCATGGTTCTTCGCGCCCGACCAGATTCGAAAGCGCGCCAAGGAATGGGGAGCGGGCGGCATCGATCAGCGCTTTGGCGCGGCATGGTCGGCCTTTGCGCCAACTTTGCCGGCGCGGCTCACGGTGATCGAAGGCCGCGGGCGAGATGCGGTCAAACAGGTCTATCTCGACACGCTCAACGGCCGCATTCCCCCGGCGCAGGGCCACATTCTGTCGCTGCTTGGTTGAGCGGCTTTTGGCCCGCGCCCAAACGGTATAGCCTCGGCTGAGAGGAAACGCCGCGAAAGACGGCCGAGCCGAGGCTATCGCATGCTCGATCGCACCGACGATATCGCAACATCAGTCGAAAGCTGGCTGGCGGAGTTCGAGCGTGTGCTCGAACACCACGACGTCGATGCGCTTCGAACGCTGTTCCACCGCGAAAGCTATTGGCGCGACGTGCTGGCGCTGAGCTGGAACCTGCAAACGCTCAATGGCGCGGATGCGATCCTGAAAGAGCTTCCCGGCCTCGCCGCGCAGCGGGCACCCCGCCGCTTCCTGATCGATCCCGCGCGCGCGGCCCCACGCCGGGTTACACGCGCCGGCACCGAGACCATCGAGGCGATCTTCAAGTTCGAAACCAAAGAGGGCCGCGGCCACGGCATGGTCCGGTTGATCCCCGACGCCGAAGAGCGCAACCGGCTCAAGGCCTGGACACTGCTCACCGCGCTCGAAGAGCTGAAGGGATTCGAGGAGACGGTCGGATCGGCGCGGCCGCGCGGACAATCCTATTCGCGCGATTTTCGCGGCCCCAACTGGCTCGACCAGCGCCAGGCGTCGCTCGCCTATGCCGACCGCGACCCGACCGTGCTCGTGGTTGGCGGCGGACAGGCCGGGCTGTCGATCGCCGCGCGACTGAAACAGCTTTCCATCGATACGCTGATCGTCGATCGCGAGAACCGCATCGGCGACAACTGGCGCAAGCGCTACCACGCCCTGACCCTGCATAATCAGGTGCAGGTCAATCACCTGCCCTACATGCCGTTCCCGCCGAACTGGCCGGTCTATATCCCCAAGGACAAGCTCGCCAACTGGTTCGAGTCTTACGTCGATGCGATGGAGCTGAACTTCTGGACATCGACGAGCCTCGAGAGCGGCGAGTATGACTTTGCAAAAGCACGCTGGTCCGTGGTGCTGCGCCACGGCGACGGCACAGCGCGCACGATGCATCCCCGCCACGTCGTGATGGCGACCGGCGTCAGCGGCATCGCCAATATCCCGGACATTCCGGCGCTGAAGAATTTTACGGGCACCATCCTGCATTCCAGCCAATACGACGACGGCGAGAACTGGAAAGACAAGCGCACGGTTGTGATCGGAACCGGCAACAGCGGCCACGACATCGCGCAGGACCTGTATTCGAGCGGCGCTGACGTGACGCTGGTTCAGCGCAGCCCGACCCTGATCACCAATATCGAGCCGTCGGCGCAGCTCGCTTACGCGACCTACAACGAAGGCACGCTTGAGGACAACGACCTGATCGCGACCTCGATGCCGCTGAGATTGGCGAAAAAGACCCATCAGATGATCACCGGGCAGTCCAGGGAATTCGACAAGGAGCTGCTCGACGGCCTGACAGCGGTCGGTTTCAAACTTGATTACGGCGAGGACGATACCGGCTGGCAGTTCAAGTATCTCACGCGCGGCGGCGGCTATTATTTCAACGTCGGCTGCTCGGATCTGGTGGCGCGGCGCGAAATCTCACTTCGGCAATTTGCCGATATCGACGCCTTCGTCGCCGGCGGCGCGCGGATGAAAAACGGCGAGACGCTTGCCGCCGATCTCATCGTGCTGGCGACCGGGTACAAGCCGCAGGAAGTTCTGGTCGGGCGGCTATTCGGCGAGGAAATCGCCGCGCGCGTCGGCCCGATCTGGGGATTCGGCGACGGGCAGGAACTGCGCAACATGTATGCGCGAACCGGTCAGGACGGCCTCTGGTTCATTGCCGGCAGCCTCGCGCAGTGCCGCATCAACTCGAAATTCCTTGCATTGCAGATCAAAGCGATTGAGGAAGGACTGTTGCCCCGCGCTCGCTGATCATCACTCACAACAAAAACCGTCTAGGGAGAAGAACAATGCCGGTGATCCTCGGCTCGGATGAACATCGTTATCGCGTCGTGGAGAACTGGGCAAAGCTGCCCGACGGCTGGACGCTGACCGACGTCGCAGCCGTTGCGGTCGACAGCAAGGACCGTGTCTACGTCTTCAATCGGGGCGCGCACCCGATGATCGTGTTCGATCGCGACGGCAATTTCGTCAAGAGTTGGGGCGAAGGCCTGTTCCACCGCGCCCATGGGCTGCACGTCGACGCGCAGGATCACATCTATTGCACCGACGATGGCGACCACACGGTGCGCAAGTGCACCACCGACGGCAAGGTGCTTCTGACCATCGGCATCCCGGAGAAGCCGGCGCCGTTCATGAGCGGCGAACCGTTCCATCGCTGCACCCATACGGCGCTGTCGCCCACAGGCGAAATCTACGTGTCCGACGGCTATGGCAATGCTCGCGTGCACAAATATACGCCCGACGGCAAACTGATCAAAAGCTGGGGCGAACCCGGCAGCGACCCCGGCCAGTTCAACATCGTTCATAATATTTCGACCGATCTCGACGGCTGGGTTTACGTGGCCGACCGCGAGAACCATCGCGTGCAGGTGTTTGACGGCGACGGCAAATACGAAGCCCAGTGGAACAACCTGCACCGGCCATGCGCCCTGCACTGCTGCGGCGGCAAATCGCCCAACTTCATCATCGGCGAACTTGGGCCGGGCATGCCGGTCAACCGGATGGTGCCCAATCTCGGTCCACGCCTGACCATCGTCGATTCCAAGGGCAAGCGCATCGCGCGCCTCGGCGGCGAGCATGGCCCGGGCCTGGAGGCCGGAAAATTTCTCGCCCCCCATGGCGTGGCGCTGGACTCAAGAGGCGACATCTATGTCGGTGAAGTCGGCGTCACCAACTGGAAGAGCAGTTTTGGCGACAGGCTGATGCCGGATGAAGTCGCCCATGCGCGCTGCCTGCAAAAGCTGGAGAAGCTTTGACGAGAATGGCGGCGGCAACCAGCCATCGATAGGCCCGCAGATCACGCATCGCCCACCACCTCGCGCCGCCGCCGCTCGGATTCTTCGGCATAACGTCGCATCGCATGCGCTTCGGTCAGGATGCCGATCGGCCGCTGCTCACCGGTCTCGACCACGGTGAGCGATTCAGCCTCGGTGACGTCGAAGGCCGCGATGGCCTCGCGGATATTCATGCCGGGATGCAGCACCACACGGGGATAATGCAGGATGCTGCTCAGCGGCTTTTTGGTGTCGATGTCGCCGGCATGGGCGTCCGACACGAACACCATGCCGGCATAGTGACCGGCATCGTCGACCGCGACCACCTGGGTCTTCGAGCCCGGCGGGTATTTGGCGCGAAACTCGGCGATCGGCGTCGCCGCATTCACGGTGAGCACATCCGGCCGCATCAACCGCCGCACGGTAAGATCGCGGATCCAGCCGACGTCGGCGGCGCTGCGAATGGTTTCGCCGCGCAAATGCAGCCGCCAGGTCGCAAAGGAATAGCCGAACAGTTCGCGGGTAATCTGGGTCGAGATGATGACCGCGAGCAGCACTGCCGTGGTCAGCCAGAGGTCGCCGGTCGTTTCCAGTGCGATGAACGACATGGTCAGGGGACCGCCGATGACCGAGGCCGACAGCGCGCTCATGCCGATGATGGCATAGATATTGGACTCCAGGCGCAAGCCAGGAAAGGTGCCGTCAAAGCCCTCTGCAAACAGGCGGCCGCCCATCGCGCCGAGAAAAAGCGTGGCGAAAAACAGTCCGCCGCGAAATCCGGCGCCGAGCGAAACCACCGACGCCACCGTCTTCAGCACGAACACCATGCCGATGAACGCGAGCGGCATCGTCACGATGCCGTTGAAATGCAGGGCGCCGTGCCCCGACGAGAGTACCTGCGGCGTCTGCAACGCCAAAAGCCCGACGGCGAGACCGCCCAGCGCCGGGCGCAGCGGTGGCCAGGCCACGATCTTCGACAGCAACGTCTCGCAAAGCCCGGCGCCGCGCATGATCGCAATGCCGAACAGCGCGGCGAAAACGCCCAGCACCGCCGCCACCGCCAGGTCACGCCCCAGCACGACCCCGACCAGCGGACCGGTGCCAAGGCCGAGCGACAGCGGCGCAAAGGCATGGGCCACGAAATACCCGACGACGGAGGCGACCCCGACCGGCGTGAGGCTCGCGGGCGTATAGCCGCCGATCACAAGTTCGAAAGCGTAGAATGCGCCTCCCAACGGCGCCCCGAAGGCGCCCGCGATCGCAGCCGCTGTACCGCACCCCACCATCAGTCGCTGGTCGGCGCGGCGCAGATGAAACCCGCGGCCAATCGAAGCGCCAAGCCCGCTCGAGAGCTGGGTATATCCGGCCTCCAGCCCGACCGATGCGCCCACCCCGCTGGACCAGATCGTCTGCAGCGCGACGATCACGCTGCCGCGAAACGACATGCGGCCGCCATGCAGGGCATTGGCTTCGATCGGGTCGATTTCGCGCGCCGGCCGGACACGCGCCAGCAGCAGGAAGGCGATGCCCAGGATCAACCCGCCAAGGCTCGGAACCAGCAGCGCGCGCAGCGGGTCGATCGCGACCTGGCTCGAAAGCCGGTCGCCGGGATTGAGATTGAAGAGCGCGACATGGAGCATGTCCACTGCGGCACTCATGGCGGCCACCACCAGCCCGCCGATCGCGCCGACCACCGCCGCCAGAATCACCAGGCTTGTCTCGTGGGCCCGGACGAAGGCCCGGAGCCGGCGCGGCGCCTCGAGATAGGGGGACTTGGTGTTCATTTTGCCGTGTCCGTCCCGCTTTGTTTAGCTGTCTTATCGTGGTTTGGCAGCGCCTTCGCCGTCCGGCCACAATTAAAGCCGGGGTAGACAACCCTCTCTATCCTCTTCACAATCCCGTCACGCTGCATGTAGTATGTCAATGCAGGCTGCTTCGCAGCTATATGGAGGCCAGGAGCGTTACTTGAACGCACATGTCTCGCAAGGCGGTTGGCCGGTATTAGTGCTGAACGCGGATTTCCGGCCGCTGAGTTATTATCCGCTCTCGCTGTGGTCGTGGCAGGACGCGATCAAGGCGGTGTTTCTCGACCGCGTCAACATCGTTGAGCACTACGATCGCGCTGTTCGCAGCCCGACGTTCGAGATTCAGCTGCCCAGCGTGGTGTCGCTGAAGTCCTTCGTCAAACCGACCACCCATCCCGCGTTCACCCGTTTCAACGTTTTCCTGCGCGATCGCTTCTCCTGCCAATACTGTTTGTCCGGCGACGATCTTACGTTCGACCACATCATTCCGCGCAGCAAGGGCGGCCAGACCACCTGGGAAAACGTGGTGGCCGCGTGCTCGCCATGCAATCTGAAAAAGGGCAATCTGACGCCGCAGCAGGCGCGGATGTTCCCGAAGCAGCAGCCGTTCGCGCCGACGGTGCATCAGCTTCACCGCAATGGCCGGCTGTTTCCGCCGAACTATCTGCACCAAAGCTGGCTCGACTATCTCTATTGGGATACCGAGCTCGATCCATAAACGCATGGCGCCGCCGGCCTCAAGTCATCCAGCGCGCGCAGCTCGATTAAAATTCAGGATTGGACGCAAGCAAATTCGGCGCGGGAGCGACAAGCCCCGGCGCCGAATGGATTTATTCGGAACCTGGAAGCGCGATCAGAAGAAGCCGGCGCTCATATCGATGCCGGAGGTCGCCATGCAGGCAAACACGAGCACCGCAAGGCCGCAGATTACCGCCATCACAGTGACGATGGCGTTGTTGGCCATCGACGGCGCGGGCTGGGCAGAAGTTTTCGTAACGCTATCCATTTTGACCCCCTAATAAAAACTTTGCTGAAATTCCGGGGGCACAGACTAGTAGCGGACCCTTTATGCAAGCTTGCGGTACATCGTTAACTTCGCGAAAGCTTAACAAGGGCGATACGCGGCCGCTCGAGGCGACGAATTTCCCTTGCAGAGCCGTACCATGCGAATGATGGAGCCGGCCGCAATCCCGCCGCGCAAGGCCTTTTCCGAAGAAAATTTGCGGCCTAAGATTGACATCAGCGGAATCGAAATCGCCGCCTACTGCCCACTTTCCGAGATTCGTGTTACGTCTCAGCACCCACCTTTCACGAACCTCGGAAAGTTATGGGCACTAGCACACCTATGATTCTAGTGCCGCTCCTCTATTTGACGTTCCTGGTCGAATTTGCCGCTTGCGGTGCAGGAACGTCAAACAGGCGGCGCTAGGCGAGGCTTTCGGACGCCGTTTGGGAGATTCTCCATGCCTGCCCTCACAGAATGGAAGGTGCCGCCGGCGAACCAGCCGCGCGCGAGCGATTACGGCTTCGATCTCGACCGCACGCTTGCCTCGGTGGTCGGCCTGCATTCGATCATTCCCCCTGACGCCTTCACAGCCGACACGCTCGGCACCGAGCGCGCCGGCAATGGTGTCATCATCGATGATGGTCTGGTGCTGACGATCGGTTATCTCATCACAGAGGCCGAGGCGGTCTGGCTGCACATGGGCGACGGACGCGCCGTGGAAGGCCATGCTCTCGGATTCGATGCGGTGACCGGTTTCGGACTGGTGCAGGCGCTCGGCCGGCTCGACCTCGATCCGCTGCCGATCGGCTCGTCGGCGACCACTTCCGTCGGGGATCGCGTGGTGCTGGGCGGCGTCGGCGGGCGCACGCGCTCGGTGGCGAGCCAGATCGCCGCCAAGCAGGAGTTTGCCGGTTACTGGGAATATATGCTGGACGAGGCGATCTTCACCCACCCCGCGCATCCCAATTGGGGCGGCACGGGACTGCTCTCGGAGCGCGGCGAACTGATCGGAATCGGCTCGCTTCAGCTCGAGCGGGAGCGCGACAACAAGCCCGAGCATATCAACATGGTGGTGCCGATCGACCTCCTGAAACCGGTACTCGACGACTTGCGCAAGTTCGGCCGCGTCAACAAGCCGGCGCGGCCCTGGCTTGGGATGTATACGACCGAAATCGACGATCGCGTCGTCATCGTCGGCATCTCCGCCAAAGGACCCGCTGCACGTGCCGAGCTCAAGTCGGGCGATGTGATCCTCGCCATCAACGGTGACAAGGTCACCTCGCAGGCGGGTTTTTACCGCAAGCTCTGGTCGCTGGGATCGGCGGGCGTCGACGTGCCGCTCACCGTGCACCACGAAGGCGTCACCTTTGACGTCGTGCTGGCCTCGACCGACCGGGCGCGGCTGTTGAAGGCGCCACGTTTACATTAGCGGCTCGCGCCGATGAGCGAGGCCGTGATCGATGACGTCGTGGCGGTATTGCCGCCACTATTGCAATCAATCGAAGCACTCGGCTTCGTCGCGCGCCATTTTCACCCGCCCTCCTTCGATCGCGTGATGGACGCCGCGGGACAACCGGATGAGGACCTGGGCGCGGTCCGTTCGCGTCTCTCGAACTGGCCAGCCGAGTTTGCCGACATCCGAGGTGCGATCGAGACGGCGAGCGATGCGGCGCTGTCGGCATTTTCGGGGCTCCGTGCCGTGCGATCGGGCCAGGGCGACATGACGCTGGCGTTTCGTGCGCTGCGACAATTGCCACGCGCGGAAGAGGTGCTCTATCCGCTGACCGCCAGGTTTCCCCCGGTGAGCAGCTTCTTTCTCAATCCCGAGCTTTGCGAGGATGCCGACCTGCTGGCGCGCCTGGCCGCGCCTGCAAACGAGGCGACCGGCATCATCCACGACAACAACGAGCCGCGCAGCCGTGGCGGCTTTTCACTCTATGTGCCGGAATACTACACGCCCGATCGCGCTCTTCCGCTGGTGATGGGGCTGCATGGCGGCAGCGGCAACGGCCGCGGCTTTCTCTGGCGCTGGCTGCGCGATGCCCGCAGCCTAGGTGCCATTCTGGTGACCCCGACGGCGTTGGGCGCGACCTGGGCCTTGATGGGCGAAGACGCGGATACGGCGAACCTTGCGCGCATTCTCGAAATCGTACGCAGCCGCTACAACATCGATTCCCGAAAATTGCTGCTGACAGGCATGAGCGATGGCGGCACTTTTAGTTACGTTACCGGGCTCGAACGCACCTCGCCCTTCACGCACCTGGCGCCGATCGCAGCGACGTTTCATCCGCTGATGGCGGAGACAGCCGACACTGAGCGGCTACGCGGCCTGCCGATCCATATCGTGCACGGCGCACTCGACTGGATGTTTCCGGTGCAGACGGCGCGGATCACCCGAGACGTACTGACGGCGGCCGGCGCCAACGTCACCTATCGCGAAATCGACAACCTCAGCCATTGCTATCCGCGCGAGATGAACGCGCCGATCCTGAAGTGGCTCGGTGAAGCCTAAACCTCACACCATCCCGCCATTGGCGCGCAGCACCTGGCCGTTGACCCACCCGCCATCGGAACCGAGCAGGAACGAGACCACGGAGGCGATGTCCTCCGGCGTACCGAGACGCTCCATCGGGTTCATCTTCGCCATCCGCTCGACCAGCTCCGGCGATTTTCCCTCAAGAAACAATTCAGTCTCGACCGGCCCCGGCGCAACGGCATTGACGGTGATGTTACGGCCGCGCAATTCCTTGGAGAGAATGGCCGTCATCGTTTCTACGGCCGCTTTTGTCGCTGCGTAGATGCTGTAGGTCTCGAGCTTGGTGCCGACGACGCTGGTCGATAAATTGACGATTCCGCCGCCGTTGCGCATTCGCCGCGCCGCTTCCCGCATGCCGTAGAAAGTGCCCTTGAGGTTGACCGCGATCTGCCGATCGAGCATCGCGTCGTCGCTGTCGGCGACCTTGGCGAGCGTCATGATGCCGGCATTGTTGACAAGCGCATCGATACCGCCGAATGCCTTTTCGGTGGCCTCGAACATGGATCGCATGGAGGCGGGGTCGGCGACATCGGCGCGAACAGCCGATGCGCTGCCACCGTTTGCCTTGATTTTTCCAACGAGGGCCTCGGCAGGACCGGCGCTCGCCGAGTAGTTGACGACAACCGCAAACCGGTCACGGGCCAAACGCTCCGCTATGGCCGCTCCGATGCCGCGCGAAGCCCCGGTCACGATGGCGACTTTCTTCGTTTTGTCGGTCATGTTGCCTCCTGTCCCGATCGCTCGTCCAAAAACATCTTATATCAGGACCCGGTCACGCAAACATGCTGTCAAACGCGGGAACCATTCCCGATCCGCGCACGTTGTCGCGCGTCATTTTGGAGATCAGCGATGCAGGTTTTCATAGGAATGATCCTGGGCGCATTACTGCTCGTCGCCGGCGTCTATATTTACGACTCCCAATCGACGTCGTCGGTCGCGAACGGGCAGAGCGCTGCGACCAACCGAACGATTGTCAATTGGGACGTTGCCTCCGCGGACTGGCGTGCGATGAAGGCACGCGCCCACGAAGATTGGGCCCGGTTGTCGTCGCGCTGACGCGCGCTTGTCGTTGAGATAGCGGTTGTCGCCGACGTAGCGGCTGCGGTGCTATTTTTTCTTTACGGAGGCCGCTTTTCGTGCGTCGGCGATGGCCTGGGTGAATTGCGCCATGGTCAGCACGCCGGGCACGCGAAATTTTCCAACAATGAAGGACGGCGTGCCGCGGAATTCGAACGCGCTCGCCTGGTCGTTGTTGCGCATCAGCGTGGCGTCGATGTCCTTTGCATGGCTGGTGAGATCGCGGTCAAGCCGATCCATGTCGATGCCGCCGGCCGCAAGCGCCTCGCGAATCTTGGCCTCCGTCAGCTTCGAATTGATGGCGATCAGCGCGTCATGAGATTCAACGAATTTGTCCTGGTATTTGCTCGCCTGCGCCAGCCGTGCCGCCGTCACCGACATTGGCCCCAGGATCGGCCAGTCCTTCAAGACCAGCCGTACCTTGCCGTCATCATGGACCACCTGCTGCAGTTCCGGATCGACCTTGCGGCAATACGGACATTGATAGTCGAAATATTCGACGATCGAGATGTCGCCGGACGCATTCCCTGCCACCGGAATTTCCGGATCGCGCAGGACCAACGCTTCGGTCAGCACTTCCTCAGTCTCGGCGCGCACGGATGTGGACAGGATACCTGTGCCGAGCGCAGCCACTGAACCCGCGAGCGAGCTCAAAAGGCCCCGCCGGTTCAACTGAACTCGATCGATCGTATCTCTCATGGACATCTCCGGCCGCCTTTATCGGTGTACTGCCTCATTTATGGTCAGAAGGCGAATAAGTTACGCGTGAGCATATAGAGCGCCACCAGCACAATGACAGAGGCGAACACGATGTTGAGCGCGCCGCGCTGCGCCGATAGCGACCGTGCGAGGCCGGTGCCGATCAGGCCGCCGGCCAGTCCGCCGGCAATGAATAGTCCGGCCAGCTGCCAGGAAACCAGCCCCGACCATGCATAGCTCGCAGCCGTAGATAAGCCAAAAGCCGTCACCGCGACCAGCGAGGAACTGACCGCGTTGATGATCGGCATGCCGGTTGCCAGCATCAAGGCGGGCACGATCAGGAAACCGCCGCCGATACCGAAGAAGCCGGACAGCGTCCCGGTGGCGAGGCCGAGACCCAGGATCGCCGGCATGTTGTCGCGGCTGATGCGGACATCCGGCACACCTTCGCGCGCGCGCGTCTTGAGCATCAGCACGGCGATGATGAGCATCAACAGCGCAAACAGCACCAGCAGTTTTCGGCCATCGAGCAGCTTGCCGAAAATTGTGCCGACCAGTGCGCCTGCAATGCCCGCTGCCGCAAAGGGAATGGCGCACGACCAGCGCACGGTGCCGCCGCGTGCGTGATTCCACAAATTGATCGCCGCATTGGTCGCGACCGCAATAGCGCTCGTGCCGATCGCGATATGGGCGTCGGCAACGCCAACCACATAGACCATCAGCGGCACCGCCAGGATCGATCCGCCGCCGCCGATCAGGCCGAGCGAAAATCCGACCAGCGCTCCCGATGCGACACCTAACGCTGCTTGCATCGTGGAGATGATCAAGAGACGAGACCTTTTGGCGAAACGGACCTCTCAACAGGCCCTTGGGAAAGTTCTGTTAGCGCAGCAGGAAGGTGACCGCCAGTGGCACCAGCAGCGATGTGACCAGCGCATTCAGACTCATTGCAATGCCGGCAAATACGCCCGCGACCTCATCGACCTGAAAGGCGCGCGCGGTGCCGATGCCGTGCGCCGCAATCCCCACGGCAAAGCCGCGGGCACGAAAATCGGTGATGCGCATGCGATTCATCAGCGGCGTGACGGTGATCGCGCCCATGATGCCGGTCAGAATCACGGCAACCGCCGTCAGCGACGGATCGGCATGAAGGGATTCGCTGATACCCATCGCGACACCGGCGGTGACGGATTTCGGCGCCATCGACAAAATCACCTCGCGCGGCAGGCCGACCGCCTCCGCGAGCAGCACGACGGACACGACCGCGGTGATCGAGCCTGCGGCGAGCGCCACCAGCATCGGCAGAATGGCGGAAGCAACCACCTTGCGATTCTCGTAGAGCGGCACTGCCAATGCGACCGTCGCTGGTCCGAGCAGGAAATGCACGAACTGCGCGCCGCCGAAATAGGCGGTGTAGGATGTGTCAGTCGCCTTGAGGAACACGCCGATGATCCACATCGAATGCAGGACCGGGTTGGCAAAGGGGTGCCGATGGGTCCAGAGCGAGACGGCGTCCGTGATCGCATAGACCAATAGCGTCACCGTGAGCCACAACAGCGGCGACTGCGAGAGATAGACCCAGAGCGAGAACGGATCGCGGTTCATGGCGTGTCCTGTCCGCGCCTCAACAAACGGCTTGCAAGGAGAAATGTCGCGACGGTGACCAGAAGCGTGATCAACACGGAAATGACGAGCACACCGAGAAAAGCGACGCCGTGATTGACGATCAGGTCGAGCTTCTGGACGACGCCGACGCCGGCCGGAACGAACAGCAGCGACAGATTAGC
The DNA here is from genome assembly GCF_900142985.1 of Bradyrhizobium erythrophlei. Taxonomy (NCBI): domain Bacteria; kingdom Pseudomonadati; phylum Pseudomonadota; class Alphaproteobacteria; order Hyphomicrobiales; family Nitrobacteraceae; genus Bradyrhizobium; species Bradyrhizobium erythrophlei. The sequence continues at coordinate 3,861,142 of NZ_LT670849.1, read as the reverse complement.
CAACAAACCGCGGCTCGCGGCCTCGACGCCGTCGTCTTGCAGCGGCCCGCGCGCCAGCAAAGTGAAATGATCGCGCGCCAGCAGCAGCAGCAAGAGGATGATCAGACCGATCACCGGCCCCGGCATCGGCAGACCGAGCCCGCGCACAAAAGCCTCACCAGCCAACTGACAGAGCAGGATCAGGCTGAGGCTTGCGATCATGGAATTTCACGTTAGAGGGTTCATCCCTTCAGGCGGATGATGCACTCGGCGTAGTAGCCGCCGTCCTTCTCGACCCAGACAAGTCCGCCATTGGCGTTGGTCGCCTTGTTGGCGGTGAATTGATCGGCACAGGTCTTGGTGCGCGCCTTGTCGAGATCTTTTTCGCTTCCATATTTTGGCGAGATCTCGGTCGGGAATACGGCCGTGGTCTCGCGCCTTCCGCATTCGTCGCGGCGGAAGTCGACCCATTTGCGGCCCTGCAATTTGCCGGCGACCTTGGCTTCCAGATATTTCACCGAACAGGCCGGGATCGACAGCGCTGATTTTTCGGCAGGCGCAACGATGGTCGATGGCGCATTTGGTGCGGGTGACGGTGCAGGCGCCGCGCCGGCCGGGGCCTTGTTCTCGGCTTGCGCAAACACGAGGGGCGAGGCCGCGGCCTGCGCGAACATCTGGGAGCCGAGCATCTGAGACGCAAGCATCAGCGCAACAACGGCGGCCGTTTCAGATTTGCCCATCATTTCTCCCCGGAAATATCCGGCTCAGACTTTATCACGTCCATACCCGGATAGAATAAGGACCGAATAGAATAAGGCCCGGACCGTTTCCAGCCCGAGCCTTATGCAACTAAACGATCAAGCCGGCCCCTTCAGGCGCTTGTTGCATTCGCTGTAATAACCGCCGCCCTTCTGGATCCACTTCAGGCCAGCGTTGCCATTGCCGGCCTTGTTGGCATTGTACTGATCGAGGCAGGTGTGCATCCGCGCCTTGCCGGCGCTTTCCTGCGCGTACTTCTGATCAACAATTATCGGGAAAATCGCAGGTCCACTCGGCAGTGTCGGAGCTGGCGCAGCCGTGGGCGGTGCAGCCTTCGGCTTGGCTTCGGCGACGGGCGGCGGCGGTGCTGCGGGCGGAGCCGCAGGCGCGGCCACAGGCGTTGCATCGGCGCCGCACTGAGCCTTGCGGAAATCATTCCACTTCATGCCATTGAGGGTGTTGGCTGACTTCGCCGCCTGATACTTGGCACTGCATTCCTGCGTGGTCAGTGCTTGCGCTGGCGCCGTGGCGACGACGGCGGCAAATCCCGATGCCGCGACAGCACACAATAATTTGGATTTAATGGTCATCCTTGCTCTCCTTGGGGGATGCTGGTCGGTAGTTCCCCATCCTAACGTAGCCAAGGCATGTGACAACGGCCATCGCGGATTGGGCAAAAATATCGCGTCGCGAAAAAACCAGCGCGCGTCATTCATGCGCGGTTCAGCATCACGGCGCAACGGTGGCACCCCCAATAACCTCGAGGTGTTTCTCATGACGATATCCTCTCGCTTGGCCGCCGCCCTCGGCGCGTCGCTCCTGTTGTTCGCGACCCCGGTTTTCGCCCAAACCACGGCCGCGCCCGCCGCGGATACGGCGGCGAAGACCTCCAAGCCCCGCAGCGCCGAATCGCTCGAGTGCTCCAAGGAAGCCGACGCCAAGGGATTGCATGGCAAGGAGCGCAAGAAATTCCGCTCCGAGTGCAAGAAGGCGGCAATGGGCAAGAAGTAATCGCGTCACCTCGATCAGATCCCGTCCTCCCGACCGGAGGACGGGAGACCGCTGTCCAAAGCCTACCCAAGTCCACGCCCCCAACTCCACGGCCCCAAGTCCACGGCCCCAACTCCACGGCCCCAACTCCACGGCCCCAAGTCCACGGCCCCAAGTCCACACCCCCAAGGCCACGCCATCCCGGCTGGCACCGCGCCCGAGTGCATTGCAGCGATCATATCCGCGCATTTGTCCGGCGAGTGCGGATTTGCCATAAGGCGCCGTGAGCCAAATCCCGACATGGCTGGCGGATGCCCTCCCCACCCGCGCCAAGACCCTGCAATATCTTGAAACGCTTGCGATCGGCACGGTCGGCGGCGTCCTGTTTCTTGTCACGGGATTGCCCGGCGGGCTGATCTCGGGCGCCATGCTCGCGGTTGCTGCTGCCGCGATGACGGGGCGGCAGATGGCCGTCCCGGCCCATCTGACGCAAGCGGTGCTGGTGCTGCTCGGCATCCTCCTGGGTTCGCTGATGTCGCGCCAACTGCTGCAGCACATCGGCGCCTATCCCATGACCATTGGCCTTCTGGCGCTCGCGACCTTCTGCACCACCTTCGGCTCCAGCTACTACCTCCAGCGGCGGCACGGCTGGGACCGAACATCGGCGTTTCTGGCCGCCAGCCCCGGCGCGCTGTCGCAGATCGCCGTGCTCGCGATCGAAAAGGGCGCCGACATGCCAGCGATCGCGGTGGTGCAGACGCTGCGGGTCATCATTCTGACCGCCGCACTTCCGGTCATCCTGGTGGCGGCCGGGCTGACATCCTCTTCAGTGCCGGCACTAACGACGACGGTCGCCTCGCCGCTCGGGCTCGTTGGGCTGATCGGCGCATCGGTTGCGGTGTCACTCGTGCTTCGAATGGCGAAATTCCCGGCGAGTTGGCTGTTCGGCGCCATGATCGGCTCAGCGATGCTGCATGGCATGGGATGGATCGATGGCGGCCTGCCACCGATCGTGCGGAGTATTGCGCTCGTCGGCATCGGCACGCTGATCGGTTCGCGCTTCTCGCGGATGAAGATGACCACCTTCCTTCGGCATCTCGCCGCCGGCCTTGGTTCGTTCGCGGTCGCCAGCGCGATTACGGCTGTGTTCGTCGCGATCGTCGCCTTCGCCACCCAGGTACGCTTCTCGGATGCGCTCGTGGCCTTCGCGCCCGGCGCGATGGATGCGATGCTGGCCCTGGCGCTGACGCTGCACATCGACCCGATCTTCGTCGGGGCCCATCATCTGTCGCGATTTATTTTCGTGACGATCGCAACGCCCGGCATCGTCCACCTGTTCGGACGGCCGCAGGAGGATGTGGACGACTAGTTCTGCCGGGCCGTCTTCGCGACGCCCCAAATCGCGATCGCCGCCATCAACAGCGAGATCAGCACGTTGTAGCCGGCGAGCGACAGGCCCAGAAACTTCCACTGCACCTCGTCGCACATGACGACCTTGACCGTATCGAGCCGCTCCAGCAGCGAGCCTGCGCTGCCGAGATTGCCGACCGGGCCGGTGCAATCCGACGGCCCCGCCCAGAATTTCCATTCCACGCCGGCGTGATAGCCGCCGAGCACGGCATTGGCGAGCGCGGCGAGCGCCAGAAGGACAAGCCCGCCAATCAGGACCGGACGCGGCGCATGGAGCCCGGCGGCGAGCGCGATCACGGCCGCCAACGGCACCGCGAGGTAGTAGGCATAGCGCTGCTCCAGGCACAGCGGGCAAGGCTGAAGGCCGAGCACGAGCTGGAAATACCATGCGCCGGTCAACGTCACGGCCGCGATGGCGCCAACCGCAAGCGCTGCGGCCATCGCGGGCGATGTGCGACGCGAAATCGGGGACACGGCTGTCATATTCGACATCAAGAGCCTCCTGCCAGCCACGCTGACTATCCCGTGACAATGCCCCTGTCGAGCCAACCCTCTTCACAGCGGGTTGACCGGAAGCGGCCTGCCGCTATATTCCGCCGGCTTCGCGACGCCTACAGCGGCCGACCGAAGGCCCCTGTGGCGGAACTGGTAGACGCGCTCGACTCAAAATCGAGTTCCGCAAGGAGTGCTGGTTCGATTCCGGCCAGGGGCACCAACTAGGCTGTTCAAGCCCGTTCTAAATCGTCCGCAATCGTTCGCGCAGTGCTCGGAAACCCTTGAAAAATAGGCATTTCCGCGTACATTCTTGTTCGTCACCGTTTGTTCTCCTCCGATCCCAGCCGCCCGATTTGCTGGTATTTTTGCTGGTATCCTGCTGGTATCGGGAGAACAAACGTTCACAACGACTTTCGCTTTTCCGAATAAAGGAATTGAGCAGATGGCCGGCAAGAACGGCAGCGCGTGCGCCAATCCCAAGCAGATCAGGACCGACGTCGATTGCCGCGCCGCCCGACCGAACTTCGTCAAGGGCGCGTGGAGTCCCGCCAAAATTTCCGACGTGACCGGCGGCTGGCTCTATCTCTTCGTCACTCCGGACGTGAGCAGGCCTGGCAACGCTTCCTCGAAGCTCTGGCGGATGGACTACCGCTTCCATGGCCGCCAGAAAACCTACTCCATCGGCCCCTACGGCAACGGCAAGGATGGGACGTTCTCGCTCGCAGACGCGCGGCGCGAGCGCGACAAAGCCAAAGATCTGCTCAAGGAAGGCAAAGACCCAAGCATCGAGAAGCAGCTCGACAAGCACAGGCAGGCCGCCGCCCGGCCTTTCGGGCAATGGGCCGACGAGTGGCTCGCAAAGAAGAAGGTCGAAAAGGTCAAGCGCGGCAGGATCGTCGCGGTGCGCGATCCCAAGACCATCGAGGTTCTTGAACTGCGCGTCGGCTACATCAAGAATCGCTTCGGCAAGCTGTGCAGGCAGGACATCAAGCGTCCGGACGTGCTCGCTTTCATGCGTTCATACGAAGCCGAGGGAAAGCTGGAAACCCGGGACCGCGTGCGCAGCATCTGTGAGCAAATCTGCGACTATGCCGATGTCGAAGGCGACGGTTACAATCCATTCCGAAACCTGAATGGGCAGATGATTGCCAACATTTCGACGCCGCGTCCGGGCGTTACCGAACCACGCGACGTGACACGCGTCTTCAAGCTCATCAGCGCACCGTGGATGAGAGCGAGGTTTAGTGACGTCGTCGGGCTTGCCTTGCGCTTCGATGCGCTGACGATTCCTCGCCCCGGCATGGTCAATGAAATGGAGTGGAGCGAGGTCGATTGGGATGCCAAGCGCTGGACTATTCCTGCCACAAAAATGAAGACGGGCTGGGACCATGTGGTGCCCTTGTCACGGCAGGCACTCGCAATCCTCCGCAGCCTTCAGAAGTTGACCGGCCATCGCCGGTACGCGTTTTCCTGCTCGAAAGACGCGCCGCTATCAAACAACACGCTCAACAAGCGGTTGCGGCTGCTTGGCATTGACACCAAGACTGATCATTGTGCCCACGGATTCCGGACCACCTTCTCGACCCTGTCTCACCACGAAGAGATCAAGGACGCCAAGGCATGGGATGGCGATGTCGTCGAGCTGCAGCTCGCGCATCTCGACAATTCAACTGTGGAAGGACTCTACAAGAAGCACGGACCGCTCGCACTTATCGGCTCGCGCACGAAGCTGATGCAGCATTGGGCTGATAGGATCGACCACTGGCTCGATCCCAAGAAGGTGATGTTGATCAAGGGCGGCGCGCAGGCCTGAGTCACCTACCTTCTCCTTCAGCACTTCCGGCGGAGGCTTACGGGTTTGGACCGGATCAATCTCGCCCAGCCAGAAACGGCTCCGCATGGCCCAGCCTTGCGGCGTTTCATGAACAAGATGGGAAACCAACTGGTCTCACCGATGGCGCCGACTAGCCCGACTGGTGTCCGCTCTTCGGAGGTCACACGGTTAAACCAGCGGCAGTGACGCACGCGTCGCGCTCAGGATTTCCTTCGAGAGTTTATCGTCGTCGACGAGACGGGCAAGCACCATCGCACCGACCATGGCCGACCAGGCGGCAATCGCCGCACGCCGTTTCTCCTTGGGCCCATCGCCTTCCGCGTCGACACTGAGATGATTGATCCGCCTGCAGACGGCCTCCGTCATTCTGTGCCGGAGATCAGCAGAGCCCCGCGCGGCTTCCGTTCCCAGACTTGAAAACAGACAAGAAGTGGGTCGGTTGTCGCGGTGCTTAACGCTGAGATAACCGTCGGCAAATTCCATGGCAGCGCGGCGGGGCTTGGCTTGGTCAGGAGCCGACGGCAGGGCTTGCCCCACAGCCTCTGCAATCAGCGCCTCTTTGGAAGAAAAATGCCCATAAAACGCTCCGTGGGTCAGACCCGCATCCTTCATTACGTCCGCCACAGTCACATCGTCGAAGCCGCGCTGGCGAAACAGGCGCGCCGCAGCGGCCAAGATCCGTATTCGATGCTCCGCAACCTGCTCTTTGCTCACTTTCACGTGGGCCACTCCGAATGCCTTGACTTTATACAGGATAGATATCATGAATATAATCATGATAATCATCATTAATAGATGCCATCCACATCTCCCTCTCTGATGGTCCGCCATCTGTTGCGGGAATGCTGCCTTGTCCTTGAAAGCGGGATTTCAAAATGAAGCGTCGAGATGTGATTAAACTTGCTTCTCTGGCAGTCATGCTTCCCATGATGCCGGGAGTCGGAAACGCAGATCCGGCGCCTAAAACGCCCACAGTCGGGTACAGAGTATTTACCGCCATTCGCGCCGGCCGTGATGTGCCGCCGGGTAACGTGCCGCCGGGTAAAGAGTCACTGATATGGATCGCCAATTCGGCGACCCTAATCTACGGAGAGCGGGACGCGGTCCTCGTAGACACCTTCATGACGGTGGAGCAGTGCAATGGCTTGGCAGATGCCATTGTTGCGAGCGGAAAATCGCTGAAGGCAATTTATGTCACTCACGGACATCCCGATCACTTTTTCGGGCTAAAGATTCTACAAGATCGCTTCCCAAACGTGCAAGCGCTTGCGACACGTGAGGTCGTTGCGAAAATGAAGCGCCAGATCACGCCGGAAAGATTGGACGATCGGCGCAAGCAGTTTCCGAACCTTCCAGACGTTATTTCCATCGCGGATCCGTTGGAAGGCAACGAGATTGAATTGGAAGGAAATAAATTGATCGTTGTCAGAGTCGGTCATACGGACACCGACGACACGACGTGTCTTCACGTCCCGTCGATCGGATTGGTCGTCGCTGGTGACGTCGTCTACAATGGCATTCACCCATTTCTCGGCGAATCGAACAGGCAAACCCGATCGGAATGGATTGCGGCGCTTGACAAAATCGACGCTCTGAAACCGTCGGCGGTTGTTGCCGGACACAAGATTCCCAGCAACGATGATAGTCCGCGAAATGTCGAAGAAACTCGCCGATACATACGCGACTTCATCCGGTTAAATGAGACAACTAAAACCGCGCGGGATCTCTACTACAATATGCTCGAGCTATATCCCGATCGCGCCAATCTCGGCTCCCTCTGGAGCGCGGCCGCTGCGGCCAAGGCTGAGACATAACGCTGCGCGCGGCAGACCGAGGGCAGGTTGTCGGCCGCAAGCCGGCCCTCAAGTATGCAGAACTTCCTCGGCCAAATTTGTTCTGGAGCGATAAAGCGCGATTGCGGTCTGCAACGTCGAACCGAATGACCCGACTTGCCTGGCTCCTGAGGTCGCAATTGCACCTGTCATCACGGCAATAGCGTTCCACGCACGATCGTCATTCTACAGATCAACCCCTCGCGATCGTTATCTAACCTCGCGAATAACCGAGAGAACTGCAATGAGCACGACCTTTGAAAATGCGACGACCCAATCTGTCGATGTGAACGGCACGAAATTCGTGTTCCGGGAAGTTGGCAGGAAGGGCGGGACTCCCGTCGTTCTCCTCCACCATCTAACGGCTGTATTGGAGGACTGGGATCCGAGGATCGTGGACGGCCTGGCAGGGAAGCACCACGTGATCGCGTTCGACAATCGCGGGGTCGGCGGGTCCGGAGGTTCGACACCCAAAACCGTCGAGGAGATGGCTCGGGACGCCGCTACATTCATAGCCGCCCTGGGTTTTAGCAAAGTCGATCTGCTGGGCTTCTCGCTCGGCGGTTTCGTCGCCCAGCTCATCGCACAACAACAACCCGGTCTGGTACGTAAAATCGTCCTCGCGGGCACCGGCCCGGCGGGCGGCGAAGGCATCGCGAATGTCGGTGCCGTTCTACAGGACGCATTCGGGAAGGCAGGCGCCACCAACAAGCACCCGAAGCAATTTCTTTTCTTTACACAGACCAAGAACGGCCAGGCGGCGGCTGAGGACTTCCTGCGGCGGCTGAAAGAACGCACCAAGGATCTCGACACGCCCGTAAGCAACGAAACTATTCAGGCTCAGATTGCGGCGATCGGTGCCTGGGGACAGGGTGATGCCACAGCACTCGGGACGGTTCAGCATCCCGTCCTAGTCGTCAATGGCGATGACGACGTGATGGTGCCGTCGTTCAACTCATTCGAGCTCGCTCGTCGGCTGCCGAATGCGCAATTGAGCATTTTCCCTGACGCCGGGCACGGCGGCATCTTCCAGTACCATGCCGCCTTCGTTCAGCAGACACTCGCTTTCCTCGAGCAGTAAGCCCAGCAGCCTCATAGTCCGGCGCTGTCGGTGCGCCGGACGATAGCGCGTTGAAGCTGCTCGACTGAGCATTTGCCAAATTTGGAAGAGGTCTCTTTCGATATGATCAGGAATGCACCATGACCCATGACATCGTTCAAACCTCTGCCGCGGACACGTTGCCGCCCTTCGACCCAGCGACGTTCTGGACGCAATTCCACCACGATACCGTCGCCATCGAGGGCGTGCGGCTGCATTTCGTCGAAGGCGGCAGCGGCACGCCGATCCTTCTGCTGCCCGGCTGGCCGCAGAGCTGGTACGCGTGGCGTTATGTGATGCCGCTGCTCGCCAAGGCCGGCCGGCGCGTGATTGCGCTCGACCCGCGCGGCATGGGCGACTCGGATCGGCCCGCCTCCGGCTACGAGATGCGCACGGTGGCCGCCGAGCTTCACGGTTTCGTCGAGGCGCTTGGACTCACGGCGAACGGGCCTGTCGACATCGTCGGTCACGATATGGGCACCTGGATCGGCTACGCCCATGCAGCCGAATGGCCGGGCGACGTGAGGCGGCTCGCCCTGTTCGACGCGGCGTTGCCCGGCATCACCTCGCCGCCGCCGGCCGGCATTCCCTCGGCGGAGACGAATGTGAAGACCTGGCACCTTGCCTTCAACCGGCTCGATGACCTGCCGGAGATCCTGCTGCAGGGACGCGAGCGGGAACTCCTGACCTGGCTGTTCAGGGCCAAATCCACTCGTCCCTGGACGATCACGCCGGCGGATCTCGCTGAATATGTGCGTGTCAACGCAGCCCCCGGCGCGACGCGGGCGGCGCTTTCCTACCAGCGACACACGCTCGGGCCCGAAGGAATTGCGCACAGCCGGGCGCGCGCCGAGCGCAAGCTCGCCATGCCGGTACTCGCAGTCGGCGCGGATGCCGGAGTCGGAGCCATGCTGCTCGACACGATGCGCCTGGTCGCGGCGGATGTGCGGGGTAGTGTGTTTGCTGGCTGTGGGCACTATATGCCTGAAGAAGCCCCCCGCGCTGTCGCCGAGCAAATCATCAGATTCATGTGCAAGTGAGTGCTGCCGCAATCCCAGCGCGAGAGCGAATAGAGACCCACCGGCCCGGTATCTACATCGAACCGACCATTCTGATCGGCACCGACAAGGGACTCCGATCTCGCAAGAACTAATCGGTCCTGTCGCGTCCTACGCGTCGAGAATGAGAAGGGGTCGATCGCACTCGCGAAGGACACTATTCGTAAAGTCGTCAACGTCGCACCATCCGGGCCCGCCGCAGTAGGCGCAGTATGCCTCGCCGACGATCTGGAAGGAGAATGAAATGGGATTGCTTATTGACGGTCGGTGGCACGATCAGTGGTACGATACCTCTGCCAGCGGCGGACGTTTCGTGCGTCAGGACAGCGCTTTTCGCAGTTGGATTACCACTGACGGTGCGCCCGGCCCGACAGGGTCCGGCGGATATAAGGCCGAGCCCGGGCGCTATCATCTCTATGTTTCGCTGGCCTGCCCCTGGGCGCATCGGACCCTGATCTTTCGCGCGCTGAAGGGGCTTACGCCATTTATCGATGTCTCAGTTGTGCATTGGCTCATGGCCGAGCAGGGCTGGAGCTTCGCCGCAGGCGATGGCGTGGTTTCCGATCCTATCGGCGGCGCACACTATCTGCACGAGGTTTACACGAGGTCGGATCCGACCTATTCGGGCCGTGTCACAGTTCCGGTTCTATGGGACAAGACGACGGGTACGATCGTGAATAACGAGTCGTCCGAAATCATTCGCATGTTCAACTGTGCCTTCGACGGTATCGGCGCTAAAGTAGGCGACTATTATCCCGAGGCGCTCAGGACCGAAATCGACGACTTGAATGCGCGCATCTATGCGACGGTCAACAACGGCGTCTACCGGGCCGGTTTTGCAACGACGCAGGAAGCCTATGAGGAGGCCGTCGGCCCGCTTTTCGAGACACTGGATTGGCTCGAGGATCGCCTGTCATCCCGGCGCTTTCTAACAGGTGACGAAATCACGGAGGCCGATTGGCGGCTGTTCACGACGCTGATCCGGTTTGATCCCGTCTACGTCGGCCATTTCAAATGCAACATCCGGAGAATTGCCGACTATCCGGGTCTTTCTGACTATATGCGCACCCTTTTTCGGATCGAGGGCGTCGCCGCGACTGTCAACCTTGGGCACATCAAGCGCCACTACTATCAGAGCCACCGCAATTTGAATCCATCCGGCATCGTTCCGATCGGACCGGAGCTTGCGTTCATGTCGATTCTATAAAAACGCAGGCGGGCCTTCGAAACGGGCACAATTTGTAGACAGGAAGAATTCTTAGCTTCCCTTAGCTCGGTGATCCTGACCAATGACGAAGAGCGCGACGTCTGGATGCGTGCCTCTTGGGACGAGGCAAATGCGCTGCAGCGCCCGCTGGTTAACGACGCGCTGAAGATCGTCATGTGGGGCGCGGACAAGGAAGACAAGATGGCGGCTTGAGGCATGCTAGCGCCAAACTGGCTGCCGCGAGCATGTCGCAGCTTATCTCGTTGCGGTTCCAAGACGAATCATCGAGCGTGACGTTCGACCAAGGGGACAATTCGTGCTCGCGACGACAGAAGCAGATCCCGGCGGAAATCTCCTATCTTCAGGCCGACGCCGAACGGCGCGCCGAGAAGGCTGCCGAGCTGGAAGCCCAATCGAAGCGGGCCATGCGACGGATAAAGGGAACCGCCCAAGCGCTCCTTGCAAGCCTCGAGTCGTCGGGCATCCAGATCCCCCATGAGATTCGGGAGGGACTTGCGTCTTCGAGGACGCCCTCCGAACGACTGGAAGCAGTCATCAATAAAGCTGACCCAGACCGTGGATCACGTGGCCCTCCTATTCGCACAAAGCTCGACAGGACGAGAGTTGGCTGTGCGACGAGCAACGTCAATGCGAAGATCCGAGGGCGCTCGCGTACGACAGCGCACGTCAGCGGCGGTTTGAATATTTCCGGACACCAAGGGCGATGAGAAGATTTTTCGCGAATGCGCCAGCCACAATGAGGCATCGCGCCGAGGCTAGTCTGCTAATGTCGGCAGCAAATTCCCCAAGCGTTCGCCGCTGTTCACCAGCGTCTTATTCAACCATTATTCAACGAACGCGGCTGATGGCTGCCTAAGTGCCTGAGTTCGCTGGCGCTCCCTAGGGAAGCGAGACAAGCCAATGAATTCATTGGCTTACGAAACTGTTTGGGCAAGAAACGCCTCATTGTTTTTCAAGGAGTTTCAGAATGGTCGCCCAAACTGGGAAAAGCCGGTGGCCTAAAACCGCGGCCGACTTTCCCGGTAATGCCGAGTGCTACGTTCAAATCGCGGACCCGCAACCATCTCAAATTGCTATTTTAAGCAGCGGCTTGAGAAGCCCCGCAGGTTGGCAGACACCACGTAGGCTTGGAAGTCGCAAATTTCGTAATCCTTACAACAGACGTTTGAATTCACGGCTTCGGCCGCGCTTCTTCGTTCGGTGCCGTGGGGTACATCAGCGACTGATCCTCGATGTCCTGGAGTGGGAGTTGGTGGACGCCCGCCATCGAATGCAACTCCTCCAAAGAAGGCATCGCCGCGGTGGCTTCTTCAAGGGCATCGGGCCGTGGGCTCAATAGCTCGCCGCCAACAATCACAGCTAAAATGGCGAAAACAATGATTAAGGAACGGGTCATTCAAAGCCTCCGTTTCCAATTTGGGTAAAGTCCTCTGGCCTAATGGGCCCTTCACGTAATCTAGGTTGGCACCCGCGCGCTCGGCTCGGCAAATGCCGTCGAAGAAGATTGCTGTACCATTTCAATCAGGATGGCGGCGGAGCCAACCGCGATACCCGCCAACACCAGGCAAGCAAAAACGAATGCGCGCATACGAAAATCCTCAAGGATAGTTCATTATCATACTTTTTCGACCCGAGACCTTCCCCCACCGGACAAGAATACGTGTTCAGCCGGACAGCGTAAAAGCGTGTGTTTCGACATCAATGAAGGTCCGGCCGAGAATCCCGACAGATCTGTAGAAACTCGCGCTTTTTGTCCCTTCGAGATCGACGAAAAAGCGTCTGATCCAAGACGCAAGATGCTCCTCGAAGAAGATTCGGTCAGCGCCGTCCGGCGCAAAAATGTCCCCGCCGACCAATCCTGCCATTACCTCACAGAGAAAGCTGGCATGGTCTTCCGGCTCGATTCGCTCGGGCGCCTTCTCGACGCCAAGAGGTTGGAGCATCTCCCGTATCCGAGCCAAAGGGCGGCCGTACAGTGTGTCCGCCAAATAGTGCGAGGCATACGGCAACAAGGCGCAGCCCTCCAGTCCGCCAAATAGCGCCACGTACTCGTGCGCAACACTTTCCTCAGTGGCTTGCCGGGCCGCCTCGGCCAACGCGGCATGAGCCAGCCCGATCGGGCTGTTATCGATATGCAGGCCAGCCAAACCAGACAGCAGTTGCGCGTCGGGACTATGGGAAAGCAAAGTCGCCAACAACGCGTATTCCCGTGCACGCGCTCTGTCGACCTCATCGATGCTGCGTCCGGGTAAATTCCGCGAAGATGCATCCACTGCGGTTCTCAATCTTTCCAAAGAATAACCACGGCTCAAACCGAACCTCAACGCGGGAGGGCACTGCCATGACGCTGGGCTTTTCGCACCTCATTATTTGTCAATGTATTCTCACCTTCCGCGGGAGCAGGCATTTCGTTAGGCGTTGCGCCGGACCTGACGAGAGCTGGATTGGTGATGACGAACTGCCGATCGGCTACATCAACATTCTCGTTCGAAGCGACCGTCGGTTCCACGGGCGTCAAACCTTGATCCGCACGAGGCTGTAGCCTGCTGGAGATTTGAGCAAGAACATCAACGCCACTTTCCGTTGGGATCAAAGGGCCGAAGCCCGGAATTGCGTTGGGATCATTGAAATCCCACTGGTTCTCCGCAATTCCGATGAAATCTCGAATGGCAGGATCGCTGGTCCATACCTTTCGCAAGGCCGCCCGAGTCAAGTCAGCCGGCACGCCTTTACTCAAAAAAGCAATTATGTCGGTATCCCCCGCAATTGACTCAATTGAGGGCAGGCTTGCGGGATCAAATGGCGCTTCGGGCACTGCCATCGCCTCAGAGCCAGCCGAAGTCGCCTCAATTTCTTCCTGGACTTTCGCCGCATGCTTTAACCGCGTCCAGCGCGACAACGGGTTTTCCTGTTCGCTCATCGCTGGCTGTCCCTATCCGATTTTGAAGAGGGAGATTCTTGTCGATCGCGTTGCCGTTTGACGAAAGGGCGCTCTACATGATGGGTGGCGACGAATCGGTTGACGATGTCGACGATTTCTAAGGGCATCGGTACCGCTTCGACCAGATTGCTACCGGCATCGGTGAACGCTTCCCCCTCTGCCGGATCTGCCGTGACCGCCAGCAATTCGTACGGAAGTTCAGACGTGGTCGGACGCATGTTAACCCATAGACTCGGCACACCCGACGCGAGGTTCTCACGATAATTCGTGGTCTCGGTCCGATGCAATTCGATCACGGCTTCACCCGCATAGAACAGTGTTACTTCGTCATCGGCACCTAGCGGCGTCCAGGGCGCTGCCACTGGCGTTCCCGCAAATGCGGACACTGGCCGCCACAGAACGTCGGCCCATGCACTTTTCGCCTTTCGCCGCTCGATCACGACGCCAACGGGAATTCGTATCAGAGCAGTCGATATCAATTCACGGCCTCCATATCGCGAACCGGCAATCCAGTCAGAAGATTTTGTGGCTTTATCCGGAGTATCTCCTCAGTCGTCATTGCCAGCAGCAAGTGCACCGGCTCGCCCCTCACATTCTCGATCACATCCTCCAGATCACGGAACAACAGTCGCAGCAGGCCGATCAATTCCGCACGCATAGCGTCGGTCACTAAGTCTCCTCGCCAAATGGCGTCTCCGATATGCGTCGCTTCCGAGCTCAGTCCGACGTACCAATTCCATGGCAAATTCTGCATTTCTGCCACTGGCTCGACTACCACATCAATGGCGAGCAGATGAGCCAGCCAGCGAGAGATGACGTCGCAAAGCGCGGTCAGGCCACGCCCACCTGGCGAGAGATCGAGCGCCATGTCGAAACGGTCGCTTCGTTCCCAATAGCTTTCTGATGTTGCTTCGCTCAGGAGTTCGACTCCGGTAGCGGTCTGCAATCCCAGCAACGATAACAGCGGCAACGCCGGATGCTGTACGCAAACGGCCTCCGTCTCTTCGTCGACCGCGACGACCGACGCATCCTGGAATATGAGTTTTTGCGGCCGGAAGAGCATTTCAGCCGCGCGCAGCACGAAAACGTCGTCGGAACCGTCTAACGCATTACGCAGAATGACCTGAACCAATTGACAGACAAGGATCTGTGGGAAGTGGATGTTGCGTCGGGCAATCGCAAGATAGGCCGCCTCCAGACAATCGTGCGCGAGAAGCTGATCGCGCCAGGCGATCATCGTCTGCCAGTTCTGGCGTGCGTCAACGTCGTCTATCGCCGCAATCCGCGCGGCCGCAACCGGCAGCCTCGGTTCGCGCAGCAGTGCGCGATGCAGGGCCTGCTCCTCAGCACATGCCTCCGGCGGCGGCACCAGCTCCGGGCGGGCCAGATACGCCTTCAAGAACTCATCCGTTACCAGCAAACGACCCGCGGCGTTGCGGTCGAGCAGATGATGCCCGCAAGACAGCCAGAAATCGCGCGAAGTCGCCATTTGTCGCTACCTGTCAAGCGTCTCGGCATCGTGCTTTTGACAGTATATACTTCTGGCGAGTTCCGGGCCAGCGGCCCCGGACTATACAAAGAGGCTACTAGCAATCGTGACCTCAACACCTGATCCCGCGCGACGGCTGCTCATCTGCTCTTGTGAAGGCACGATGCCGCTTGACGCAGATGCGGTCGGCCGGGGTTGTGGTCTCGATACCACGTCAGCGACCCATCTCTGTGGTGCTGAGCTTGATCGCTTCAAGACGATCGCCTCCGAAGATGGCCCTCTGACGGTAGGATGTACCCAGCAGGCAATCCTGTTCACGGATGTCGCTGCCGAGATTGGCCGCAAGAACCCAATACAGTTTGGCAACATTCGCGAGACCGCCGGCTGGTCGAGTGAGGCAAAACAATCGGGACCAAAGATGGCAGCGCTGCTGGCGGCCGCCGCCGAGCCAGTCCCTCCGACACCCTCGGCTGAGCTTCAAAGCGGCGGCGTCATTCTCATCTGCGGCCGAGACGAGGCCGCGGTTGAGGCCGCCAACCTGCTCAAGGACCATCTAGATGTTACTGTGCTCATCGAGCCGCCCGCCTCGATTGCGCCCCCAAGCAGAGCTGAATTTCCGGTGGCAAAGGGCAAGGTAAGGAGCGCCAAAGGCCATCTCGGCGCATTCGAGATCACAGTCGATGATTTCGCCGAGGCCGCTCCGTCCTCGCGCCAAGTCTTGACCTTCGGGCCATCCCGCAACAACGCCCGCTCGAATTGCGACATCGTTCTCGATTTAACGGGCGGCGCCGCCCTGTTTTCTGCCGCTGATCTACGCGATGGTTATCTGCGGGCGGATCCGGCCAATCCTGCGGCGGTGTTACAGGCCGTCCTCAAGGCCCGCGATCTCGTCGGCACCTTTGAGAAGCCGCGCTACATCAATTTTGAACCCAAGTTATGCGCGCACTCGCGGTCCCACCGGACAGGTTGCACCCGATGTCTCGACCTATGTCCGGCCGGCGCGATCAGCGCCGCAGGAGACCATGTCGCGATCGATGCGAATATCTGCGCGGGCTGTGGCCAATGCGCAGCCGCTTGCCCCACTGGGGCTGCATCCTATGCCCTGCCGCCGGAGGACGTGCTCGTACGCCAACTCCGCTCGATGCTGATCGCGTTTCGCGACGCCGGCGGTGAACGAGCCGTCGTGCTGTTTCACGATGAGAAGCACGGCGCGCCGCTGATTGACGCACTGGCCCGGTTTGGCGACGGGCTACCGGCAAATGTGTTGCCATTTGCGATCAACGAGGTCACTCAGGTCGGGCTGGAAGCGGTCATCGCCGCCTTCGCTTACGGCACTTCGGCTATGCGCTTCCTGCTGCGGGCGAAGCCGCGTCACGACGTCTCCGGCCTCTCGCGGACGATAGCGGTGGCGGATCCGATCCTCGTCGGACTTGGCTTTGGAGGGAACCGTATCGCAGCAATCGAAACGGATGACCCGGACGGCCTGCTTGACGCACTTCGTACGATTCCGCCACTCGCGCCGGCGCCGCGACTGGCAAGCTTCCGCACGGTTGGAAAAAAGCGCGACGTGCTTCGCTTTGCCCTCAGCGAATTGCACCGTTCCGCTCCGGCTCCTGTCGATGTGATTGCACTGCCCGAAGGAGCTCCATTCGGGGCGGTCGAGATCGATGTGGGCAATTGCACGTTGTGCTTGTCCTGTGTGTCAGCATGTCCGACCGGCGCCTTGCGCGACGATCCAGACCGGCCGGTGCTCCGATTTGTCGAGGACGCCTGCGTGCAGTGCGGCCTCTGCCGGGCGACCTGTCCCGAAAAGGTCATTACGTTGTTACCCCGGATTGATTTTGGTGCCTCAAGAGCCCCCGCTCGCATCCTCAAGGAGGAAGAGCCGTTCTGCTGCATCCGGTGCGGCAAACCATTCGGTGTCAAAAGCAGCATCGAGCGCGTGGTGGCAAAGCTCGAAGGCAAGCACTGGATGTACAGCGCTTCGTCAGAGAGGCTGGACGTCATCAAGATGTGCGAAGACTGCCGCGTCAGCTTTGTAGCCGAGCAAGGTTTCGAGACCTACGGCGCAGCTCCTCTTGTCCGCACGACCGACGATTATCTTCGTGAGCAACTAGCGCAACCGGCTGCCGAGCGCGATCAGGAATAGCCGGCCCGGAGCTTGGCTGCCGCGAAGCTCTCACCTGCCCCAGCCAGCCGGTGCCGCCGGGAACTTCTGTGCAGTACTCCCGATGGCAACAGTTCGGAGGCTATCCCCGCGTTTCACTCCGCAGGTGTCGCGGAAGGTCGCCTGTCCTCCCTTTCAAGCTGCTCGGCGAGCCAGCGATCATGATGTTCCCTCGCCCAGTTGAGATCGACTTCGCCCGTGCCCATGGCCTCGAACGCACCTTCCATCCCGAGCGTGCCAATATAGATATGGGCCAGAATCAGCGCGATGAAGAAAATGGCGATAATGGCGTGGGCTGCCTGCGCGAGCTGCATGTCGGCGATATTGGTACCGTAGAATGGAAACAGCAGCACAAATCCCGAGGCGGAGACAGCAACACCGGCGGCAACGGAAAACCAATAGACCATCTTCTCGCCGAGATTGAATCGTCCCGCCGGAGCGTGCTTGGATTTAATGAAGCCCCCGCCTTGCTTGACCCACTCGACATCGACCTGCGCGAGCAGATTGTCCCTGAAGAAGATCACCGTGATGAGGACCAGCCCTGCCACGAACGCGAAGCTCGTAAAATTGTGCATGTATTTGGCGATCTCAGAGATCTCGGAGAAGATCTCTGGACCTACGAGCGGCAGCAGAACGATCTTGCCGAAGGTGATGTTCAAGCCGGTCAATCCGAGGACGACGAAGGAGACCGCCGTAAGCCAATGGGAGAAGCGCTCAAAGGCCCTGAAACGGAGAACCTTCCGTCCGGAACGCCCAGCCGCGATGCGGATGCGTCCGATGATCAGATACGCGAGCCCCAGTAGCGCGATCGTTCCGACGATCACGAGCGCACCACCCCAATGCAGAAGAACTTCATGGAAATAGTCCCACGCTCGGCCAGCGGGCTGCATCAGCACGCTGGCTTTGACATCGGGAATATCGATGCGCCCCTGGATGCGCGGGGCCTGTTCAAGCAGCGTGCGCTGGCTAGTAACGCTCGCGTCCGGGTTCGGAGCACCATCGGGGCCGAGCTTTTGGGCGCACACGGGTACCGAAGCAATACCGAGCAACATCAGGACGAACGTCACGAGGCGAATGCGTGCCAATAGCGTCATTACAATCACCTGTTCCAGTGTGCTTCAATCACTGGGCCCGCCGCAACGGTCGGATGCCGTTTGCTCAGAACTTGATATCCTCGTGATAGGCCGTTTCCCAGCCCCAGGCGCCCGAGCCGTAACCGCGCTTTCGAACCCGCTCTCCATAGATTTGCGCGATGATGTCGCCATCCCCGGCCAGCAAAGATTTGGTCGAACACATCTCGGCACACAATGGTAGTTTGCCTTCGCCGAAACGGTTTGATCCGTATTTCGCGTACTCCCCGGCACTACCAGGGGCTTCGGGCCCGCCGCCCCCGGCGCAATAGGTGCACTTGTCCATTTTGCCGCGTGAGCCGAAATTGCCCACCTTTGGATACTGCGGCGCGCCAAACGGACAGGCATAGAAGCAATAGCCACAACCGATGCACAAGTCCTTGTTGTGGAGGACGATGCCGTCGTCGGTCGGATAGATACAGGTCACTGGACACACTGCCGCGCATGGTGCATCGGTGCAATGCATGCACGCCATCGACACTGAGCGCTCGCCTGGTTTGCCGTCATTGATGGTGACCACGCGGCGTCGGTTGATGCCCCAAGGTACCTCGTTCTCATTCTTGCAGGCGGTGACGCAGGCGTTGCAGTCGATGCAGCGGTCGGCGTCGCAAAGGAATTTCATGCGTGCCATGGATCTTCCTCTCAGGCGGCCCTGATCTGACAAAGTGTGGCTTTCGGCTCCTGCATACCGGTCGCGGGATCGTAGCCATACGTTGTCAGCGTGTTGACGCTCTCGCCCAGCACGATCGGATCGGCCCCCTTCGGATATTTGGCACGCAGATCGGCGCCCTCGAACCAGCCGGCAAAATGATAGGGCATCCAGGCAACGCCTTTACCGACGCGCTCCGTAACGAGCGCTTTCATCCTGGTTCGCGAGCTATTCTCCGGGCCGGTAACCCACACCCAGCCGCCGTCCTTGACGCCGCGCTCGGCCGCATCCGCCACATTGATTTCGACGAACATGTGCTGCTTCAGTTCGGCGAGCCACCTGTTGGACCGCGTCTCCTCCCCGCCCCCTTCGTATTCGACCAGTCGGCCGGAACTCAGGATCAGTGGAAACTGTCTGGCGATTCCGCGGTCGACGACAGCCTTCTGCACGGAGAAACCGATATTAGGCACCCGGAACTGCTTGGCATCCGGCAGCGTCGGATACTCTCCGACGAGGTCAGGGCGCGGGGTGTAGATCGGTTCGCGATGCACCGGGATCGGATCAGGAAGATTCCAGGCGATCATCCGCGCCTTTGCGTTGCCGTAGGGCGAGCAACCGTGCTCGATTGCCACGCGTTGGATCCCGCCTGACAGATCGAGCGACCATGAGACGGCATCTGGATTTGCGGCATTGACGCGCTGGATCACTTCCAATTCTTTCGGCGTCAGATCCTTGTCCCAGCCGAGCTTCTTCAGAACGCCAAGCGTGAATTCCGGATAGCCGTCCTTGATCTCCGAGCCGACCGAATAAGAGCCCTCGGCGAGCAGATTGTCATGATCATCGCGCTCGACCTCCTGGCCGTTCTCGATCACCTTCCGCTTGACGACCCGCTCGACTCCGAATCGGGCGCGAAACGTGGCGCCGCCTTCTTTCACCGGAAGATTTGTGTTGTAGAGGATTGGGGTGCCGGGATGCTTGAACTCCGGCGTTCCCCAGCACGGCCAAGGCAGGCCGTAGTAATCGCCACCGACTTCGGGATCGTCCTTTGGCGCCCGCATCGTGACGAGGTCGAACTTGGCCTGATTGCGCATGTGCGCTTTGAGCCGTTCAGGCGATTGACCGCAATAGCCCGTCGACCAACCGCCACGGTTGATCTCGCGCAGGATGTCCTCGGCCGATACCTTGCCGTTCTCGACCTTGATGTTCTTGAACATGAGCTCCGCAAAACCGAGTTTGCGCGCCAGCATGTACATCGTGTCATAGTCGTTCTTCGATTCAAAGACCGGCTCGACGATCTTCTCGCCCCATTGCAGCGAGCGGTTTGAGGCCGTGCGCGAGCCGTCCATCTCGAAGCTGGTGCAGGCAGGCAGCAGATAGGTGCCGTTCTTGCGCTCGGACAGCACCGACCACGCTGTCGGATAGGGATCGCAAACCACCAGCAGTTCGAGCTTCTCGATGCCGCGCACCGCCTCCGGCATTCGCGTAATCGTGTTGACGCCATGTCCCATGATGAACATGGCCTGCACCGGATTGGGTTGATCGACCTGATCTTTAGGCAGCAGCGTCGCGTCGAACCAGCGTGTGCTCGGAATACCCGGCGTCTCCATCAGCTTTTTGTCGGGAAAACGCGACTTCATCCAGTCGTAGTCAACTTCCCAGACTCGACACCAGTGCCGCCACGCTTCCTCCGCCAGACCGTAGTAGAGCGGCAACGATGTCACATCGAGACCGAGATCGGTCGCTCCCTGCACATTGGTGTGGCCGCGGAAGATGTTGGCCCCGGCGCCGGCGACGCCGACATTGCCGGTAGCGAGCAAGAGAAGGCAGCTTGCGCGGACATTGGCGGTCCCGGTGGTAAATTGGGTCTGGCCCATCGCCCAGATCAGTGTCGCCGGTCTCTGCTTGGCGAACAGCTCAGCGATGTGCTTGACTTGGGCCTCAGGCAGGCCTGTGACGCGCTCGACCTCCTTCGGATTCCATTTCGCTGCCTGTTTGCGAATCTCATCAAGGCCGTAAACGCGCTGGCTCAGGAATTCCTTGTCTTCCCAGCCGTTCTCGAAGATGTGCCAGAGCATGCCGTAGATCGTGGCGATGTGAGTGCCTGGACGTACCCTTACGTATTCGGTGGCATGGGCTGCGGTCCGCGTCATCCGCGGATCGACAACGATCATGTTGGCGCGATTAAGCTCCTTGCCCTCCAGAATGTGTTGCAACGAGACCGGATGCGCCTCAGCAGGATTGCCGCCCATCACCAGAATGGTCCGTGCATTGCGGATGTCGTTGTAGCTGTTCGTCATCGCGCCGTAGCCCCACGTGTTGGCTACGCCGGTGACGGTCGTGGAATGACAGATACGCGCTTGATGATCAGAATTATTGGTGCCCCAGAATGCCGCAAGCTTGCGGTTGAGGTATGCGGCTTCGTTGGTAAATTTGGCTGACCCAAGCCAATAGACCGAGTCGGGACCGGCCTTCTGGCGAATGTCGAGCAGCTTGTCGCCGATCTCGTCGATCGCCTTCGCCCAAGACACGCGGGTCCACTCGCCATTGACCAACTTGACGGGATAACGAAGGCGACGCTCGCTCAAGACATCATCGCGGACTGCAGCGCCTTTACAGCAATGCGAACCGCGATTGATCGGACTGTCATAGTCCGGCTCCTGCCCAATCCACACACCGTTCGCGACTTTTGCGATCACCGAGCAGCCGACTGAGCAATGGGTGCAAACATTCTTGCGCGTCGCAACTGTGGCGCCTGCGGGCGGCGGCGGCCCGGCCTCTACCTTCCGCACGCCGGTGAGCGGAAGAGTGCCCAGAGCAGCGAGCGCTCCAGTGACAATGCCCGAGCGCTTCAGAAACGCACGACGTCCCAACTCGCCATTTGATAATGGTGCTTTACCATCGCCGTTTCTCTTCTCAGGACGTTTTTCAGACTTCTTTACCAACACCGCACTTCCCCCTATCGGGTCGGATAGCTGTTGACGCGGTAAAAGTTACGGACTTCTGCAGAATCCGCTTGATAGCGGGCGCGACGCTTGCTCTTCAGATCAACGGATTGTGCGGAAGCTGGGTCCGGCAATTGCGAGCCGATCAGCGCTGCGCCGGTACCGGCCATCGCTAAACGAAGCAGGTCGCGCCGAGGAAATTTTCGCTCGAAATTTTCTGGCATCGAGGAAGCTCCCAAACCAGATTTGCTGGTAGCCTACCCGACGCCCGGGCTGACCTCAATCACAATGAATTACCAATTCCCGCTGCTATTTAGCAAAAATGCACGACTTTCTCATTCTCGCTATTATCGTTGAGTTATTCGGCGATGCCCGGCGGCGATGCGGCTCAGCCCCTGGAACACTAAGTCAGAAACATCGATGTGTTGTCGGCCCAGCCGAAAGGGGCCTGTAGTGTTGCAATTTGCAATTACAAATCTCGAAAGCAAGGAAACGCCCTTCGATCTTCCGGCACCATTAGGGCGCTGGGAGTTTCGACGGGTCCCCAATTACGATAGTCGGATATCGACAATGGCTTAGCACGAAACGTGAGACAGCATTCCAGCACCGGCCGACGGAGCAGGCATAGGAGCCGAACTCCACGTCGCGAGGCCGCCGCTTCTCGTCAGGAGTTGGCAGGCAAATCGGTCGAAAGGCAAGATCCTTCCGCTTCGGCAAAGTCGGGGAATGACTTATCGGTGCCTGTTGTTTTTCTCAGAAGCGGAAGCGAAGCCCAACCGTGGGATCGATCGTGTTGCGATTGAGGTAGCCGTTCGCCAGTCCGCCATTGACCTGCGAGAACATGATCCCGGCGTAGGCATCAAATTTCTTCGCAAACTGCCAATCGGCGACAAAGGAAACGGCGTCGAACGTCCCACGGCAGTTTGCGAACGCCGCGGAGTTGGCGCAGTTGACGAGTGCGCCAAAAGCGGGCTGGTCGTAATGATAATAAGCGCCAGTCACATCCAAATTGTTAGTGATGGCGTATTTCACTCCAGTCCAGAATACATGGAGTGACTTGTCGCCGGCGCTGAAAGCCGTGTTGTTGATGTTCGTGTTGTTGATCGCAGTGCAGCCGGCGCAGACGAAGTCTCCCGCGATATCGCTAAAGCCAGCCCCGGGGGCAAAAGGATTGCTCGGGGGCGCATATTGAATGAATTCGTATCCGGCAAACAGCTTGAGCGGCCCGTTGCTGTATTTGCCAACCAGCATCACGCTCGTATTATTGGAGAGCGTGGCGGTGAGAACCTGCGGCAGCACCGCCGGAAGGGTATTGCCGGCCAGCACGACCGACACCGCGTTCTGGACGTAGCTGCCAATTGCGTCAAGCGAAAGCGTGCCGCCGGCCAAATTGCGAACATCCCCGCCGAGCTGGAGCTGATACGCACCGGTCGAGCCGTTGTTCAGATCGTAGCCACCGAATTGCCAGAGCGCCGCAACCCTGAACTGGCCAACGTCGACACGATACTTCGCCGACGTGCTAAACCGGCAGGTTTCGGTATTGCCCGCGCCACAGGTAATTCCCTGCCAGCCGATCGGCGAGAAAGCGTACGAAGCGCCCATCGGATCGTAGGCAAAAACAGCGTCCAAAGTCAGCGAGTTTTGCCGGAAAACGGTCAAGGTACCATAGGGTGAACTGACGCCCAAATAGCCCACCGAATTGTAAAATTGTCCGGCCCGGCTCGAGTCGGCGCCCGCGTCCTGGCTGGTGAGCGGTATGCCGGCGTTCTGGGTCACCGAGTGCGGTCCGTTGGAGAGATGCAGGGAATAAGGATCGAACCCGGCCTGCAGATCGAAGATGAAATCCCAACCGGGAGCGAGCGGCTCCTTCCCCTTGATGCCGATGTTTGAATTGGACAAACCGTTCGGCGCGAGACTCCACTGCGCGCGATTGCTGTACTTCTGGACGAGATAAGCTGCCCCTACGGCGGAAGTCCCATTGAAGGGCGCCCCATGGCTCAGCCACGTCACGCCCATATCGATCGTGCCGTAGACCGTGATGCCATTCCAGGTCAACGGGCAGGCCGTGACAACAAAGTCCTCAAGACTGCTGCAGGTCGCTGGTTGTAGCGAAGCCTTGGTGGTCGCGGCGGGCACAGCCTTCGTTGCGATGATGTCGTCAGCCAAAGCAGCCGTTGCGTACACCGCGGCAGCGAGTCCGAAAATCATCGATGTGAAAACACCAACTATTTTCATAACGCCCCCTCCCGAATACGATCGGTTCCGAAGCTGCGCCGCGCTTACGTATACAGCAATAATTGTACTTGGTAAATCGCCGAGGGCTGCGCAGACGTGACCAACACACGGCGCCGATAAAGCAGACATTATCAGAGCCTGTCGTCACTTCGCCTCCACAACAGAAGCACACAACGGCGATCGGTTCATCTCAGCGTGTTCAAACCCCGCCAACCGAGGCGACCCAAAGAAAAGCTGAAGCTTGGAGTTCTCAATTACTCCGGCCGACTGTCGAGCATGGAAAGTGTCGAGCATAAAAAGAGCGGCTTGAGCCGCTCCTTTTTGGTTTTATACGCAAGGACGCCACTGCCCATCGTCGCCCATGTACTTTCCGGACGCCCGGTCGTAGTACGCCCAACGCTGGGCGCAATGAGCAGCAGCGGCCTCGCTCGGTACGAACGAGCCGGTGCTTGCTTGAAAACCGCCGAACCCGCTGATGTCCATCAGGTCGCCACCACGGACGCCGTGAAGTTCCACGGCGAAGGCCGGGGTGGCAACTGCTGACGCGAGTGACAGGGCCGCAGCCCCTACGATGCCAAGTCTCGACATTGCGCTTCTCCATAAGAGTCTAAATCAAGAACGTCGCCGCGAGGCTTAAGTCTGATGTAGGTCAGCAATCGGCTGCGCTGTAGCCCCGTGCTGGGAATGATTGGTGCGGGGCGCGCAACGCGCCGCGATTCTCAGTCGCTCTCTGAGCCGTCTTGTTCGGCGACGTCGTGCGAGGTCTTTTGCCAGTCCTCTGTCCAATCGGGATCCCAGTAGGGCGGCTTGCCAAAGCGTTTCTGGGCAAAATCCAGAAAGGCCCGCACCTTCGGTGGCACCATGCGATGCGGAGGAAAGACCCCGAAGATGCCACCCGGCTTCGTGGCGATCATGGAGGACCACTCGGAAAGCACATGCCGCAGGCGACCCGCCTTGATATCCTCGCCGACGAGCCACGTCGGGAGCAGCGCAACCCCCACGCCGGCAAGCGCCGCATCCCGCAGCGGCTCGGCGTCGTCGGCGCACAACGTGCCGGTGACGGGTACTTGCTCGAAAGCCTCGCCCGCCTCGGCCGGGTTACGAAAGAACCAACGATCGGTCGGTTGCAGTGCATAGACAAGACAATTGTGCTGCAGCAGGTCGATCGGCTCGGCGATCGGCGGCATACGGCCCAGATAGGCCGGGCTCGCGCAGGTAACGCGCCGGTGCGGCGCGAGTTTGCGGGCGAGCATGCTGGAATTCAAAAGCGAACCGATACGGATAGCAAGGTCCGCGCCGACAGAGAGCAGATCGACCCGCACATCGGTCAGAGAGACATCGAGGCGAATATCGGGATAGGCGGCCAGGAAATCGGGCACGAACGGCATGATGTGCAGGCGGCCGAAGCCGCTCGGGATATGCAGGCGGATCAATCCCTGTGGCCGCCCCTGCATGGCAGAGGCCGCATCCCGCGCTTCCTCTAGGCCGCGCAGAACGCCGCGTGCGTGCTCGTAGAATGTGGCGCCCGGCTCGGTGAGATGCGCGCGTCGCGTAGTGCGATGAAACAGGCTGACGCCAAGATCCTCTTCCAGGCCGGCGATCGCGCGCGAGACGGTCGATGTCTTGGTATTCGTGGCAATTGCAGCTTTCGAAAAGCTGCCGACCTCTACCGCTCGCACGAACATACGCAGCGCGCCCAGATAGTCCATTTTTGGCGCCTCCATATCGCCACGTCGAGTACTCGCCCGATCAACCCCTTCCCGCGCCCCTCGGATACGGATCGCGCAGCCCCCTGGTGCGCGACCCTTCAGAGGTAGCGGCCCATGCGGACCTGCCCATTAAATTCAAGTTTATTCTTTTAGTTGGCTGCGCTTGATTTGGATGGGTTGGAGAAGCGCTTGAGGTGGAGGCGACTCCGATCGGGCCGCCTCCTATTGAGAGCAGATGTCTCATTAGGGTCATTCGCGTCGTTTCCGTGATGTCGGCTGTGAGTCCGTTTTACCCCTGATAGTGTTGCAAAAGTCGAAAGTTGCAGCGGTACAAATTTTTGGCGAAAACCTGAAGCGCAAAGGGGGCGATGATTCGCATAGTCTCAGTCGCGCTACCGAAGTCGCCCACGAATTTGGCGCAAGGCGATGAGGTCCCTCAGATGATTACACGGATAACGCGCCAGCGGCCCTCAGAAAATTTGCATCTCCTGCAAAACGACTTTTGCAACACTATCCCCCTACTAACCGACACAGTCAGTTAGACCGACCAGGTCGGAAAAGGGCCACATTAGCGGACTTCATCAGTTGCTTAGACATCGGCGGCAACTGTCGATAAACTGGCTTCGAGCGGACTCAGGCTTCGGTTTTTTCAATGTAACGATTCCCCTCGCCGATGAGTC
This sequence comes from Bradyrhizobium erythrophlei, assembly GCF_900142985.1. Lineage (NCBI taxonomy): Bacteria > Pseudomonadati > Pseudomonadota > Alphaproteobacteria > Hyphomicrobiales > Nitrobacteraceae > Bradyrhizobium > Bradyrhizobium erythrophlei. The sequence continues at coordinate 3,834,516 of NZ_LT670849.1, read as the reverse complement.
CGGCTTCGTCCGAGCACTGAATCAGGAAACGCAGGTTTGGGCCCAAGCAAAGGGACGAAAGAGCGAGCGGCTGCGTACGCCTGGTGCGACTTGAGCGTGCAGAAGACGTAATCTTGGGGTCCAAATTGGGCAGGATCATCGCTCGCTTGTACAGCTGCTCTTTTTTCGATCCCTCCAATTCTGAGCGTCAAACCCCTGGCGCGTATCGCCTTGAGATGTTCTCCGCATGCAACGACCGATACCTCGTGACCCGCGAGCGTCAATGGGATTCGCCGCGCGTTGAGCTCAGCGAATCCCATAACGGGTTAAATTTCAAAACGTGACTTAAAACGCTCCATTCCGACCGTGACGCTCTTGATCTGCGTATATTCATGCATGGCTTCGGTGCCGTGTTCCCTTCCGATACCGCTCATTTTGTAACCGCCGAATGGAATCTCCGATTGATAGCCGTAGGCATTCAGGAAGACATTCCCCGCTTCAAGCTCCTGCGCGATTCGATTGCTTTCCCGGAGATCGTTAGACCAGACGTAACTGGCCAAACCGTACTCGGAGTCGTTGGCCATCCGCACGGCGTCATCGAGATCAACATATGAAGTAACGCAAAGCACAGGACCAAAAAGCTCATCACGAGCAATGGCCATGTCTGGCTTGACATCGGTAACGATGGTCGGGCGCATGAAGTTGCCCTTGCTTAGATCTCGTTGGGTCTCCTTCTTGCCGCCGCAGAAAACTTTGGCGCCAATAGGCTTGGCGGCATCGAGCTGTGCCAGGATGTCGGTCAGGCGCTGCGCTGTCATCAAAGGACCAAGCTGCGTCTTTGCATCCAACGGATTTCCGATCGGAATGCGTTCGGCCATTGCGGCAAGGTCGGTTACGAACTTATCGTGCAGTTTCGCCGGTATGAACAATCGCGTGCCGGCGAAGCAGACTTCTGCCTTCCTCGCGAAAGCTTGGGTCAGAACGCCATCAAGCGTTTCCTCCCAATCGATGTTTTCAGATACGATGATCGGCCCCTTGCCGCCAAGTTCAAGCACCGCCGGCGTAACCGTATGCGCCGCTTGATGCAGGATCTCACGCCCGCCCTCCGTTCCGCCGGTAAAGATTATTTTTCGCACTTTTGGATGCTCGACGATGAGCTTTCCTACCGTGCGACCCGAGCCGGTGATGATGTTGATGGTACCGCGCGGAAAACCAGCCTCATCAACGAGCTCACCAAATCGAAGGTTAGTCAGCGGAGCAACGATCGACGGCTTCACGACCATCGTATTGCCGCAGGCCACGGCGGCCGCGAAACCCCTCGCCATTAGCTTCAGCGGTGTATTCCACGGCACGATTTGCCCGACGACGCCGAATGGTTCGCGGCGCGTAAAGTTGAAACGCGATCCCAAATCCTGGCAAGTGCCCTCGATCGAACCGGCCAAGCCAGCGAAATATTCCAAGTGCGCCGCCGACGTCGCGACTTCCATGCGCGTTTCACGAATCGGAATACCCGTGTCGAGAGATTCAAGGACAGCGAACGATTCCAAATCGCGCCTGAGCAACTGAGCAAGCCGATAGAGGAGCGTTCCGCGCTCCCGTCCGGTGAGCTTTTTCCAATCAGGTCGTCGGAACGCAGCGTGCGCGGCCTCGATAGCCTCGTTCACCTGTGCCTCGCTGGCCGGACGGATCTTGCAGATCTCTGAATTGTCAAACGGGTTGATCACGCCGAAGGGAGCCGCCCCGGTACCTTCGACCCAAGTTCCGTTGATGAACAGATCCGTTTTGATTCGTGTTTCGAATTCCGGGGTTTTTGCTGCGTCCATAACGATTCCTCCGTTCCAAAGTGGTGAAATAGGTTTGCTTGTATTACTTGTATTAGTTATTAGTACCCATGTCAAATGATGATAAAAATATATAAATCTCAGACACTTCGAGTGGTCTGAGATGAACCTGATGAATCAGAAGACGGGGAGGTTATAATGAGAACCAAGGATTCTAAGCGCTGGCTTCAACTCGTCTTGGGCGTCTGCTGCATGATCACGATCGCAAATCTGCAATATGGCTGGACGCTTTTCGTGGCACCCATCGATGAAAAATATCATTGGGGCAGACCGGCCATACAGCTGGCGTTCACGATTTTCATCCTCGCAGAAACATGGCTCGTTCCGCTCGAGGGCTATCTCATCGATCGTATCGGGCCGAGGTTGATGGTCGCTTGCGGCGGCGCGTTGGTCGGATTGGCTTGGGTGATCAATTCCCAGGCCGGAACGCTTTTCTTGCTCTATGCGGGTGCGGCGGTTGGCGGTACAGGCGCCGGTATCGTCTATAGCGCGGCGATCGGAAATGCGCTGAAGTGGTTTCCTGATCGTCGCGGATTGGCCTCAGGCCTGACGTCAGCAGGGTTCGGCATCGGCTCGGCTATAACTGTCATTCCCATTGCGACGATGATTGACCTTAGCGGTTACCAACTGACCTTCCTCTATTTTGGCATCGTCCAGGGACTTATCATCATCTTGATCGCGCCGTTGCTCCGCTTCCCCCGGTTAGGGGAAACCCCGCTGCCTTCGGCGACGAAGCCCGCAATCAGCGTCGACCATCACCCGTCCCAAGTCCTGCGCGAACCCATTTTTTGGCTCCTCTACGTTATGTTTGCGCTGGTCGTTGCGGGTGGGTTGATGTCGACCGCGCAGCTCGCCCTGATGGCACTGGATTTCAAGATCGCAGAAACTCCAGTGTCCTTTCTCGGTCTGACGCTGCCCGCACTGACGTTCGCTATGACACTCGATCGAACACTGAACGGAATCACGCGGCCATTCTTTGGTTGGGTATCTGATAAGCTCGGGCGAGAGAATACGATGTTTATGGCGTTTCTTCTCGAAGCGGCGGCAATTTGCCTACTCATTGCCTTCGGCAATCATCCGACGCTCTTTGTCGTTTTCTCTGCGATGGTGTTTTTTGCCTGGGGAGAAATTTTCACGCTATTCCCTTCAACATGCACGGATATTTTCGGCAGTAAGTTCGCCACCACCAATTTCGGGCTGCTCTATACGGCGAAAGGCGTCGCCGCCATCCTGGTGCCGCTTGGAAGCGTATTGACCATCGCGACGGGCACATGGACACCGATTTTCATCATGGCTGCATTTTTCAACACCCTAGCTGCAGGCCTGGCGTTGCTTGTCCTAAAGCCAATGCGGCGGCGATTGAACGCCAGTTCAACGGCCGTAGGCGAAGTGAGGACAGCCTAGATGCCAAGAACAACCGCGCGGTGGCTCGTTTCTCGCTATCAGAATTGCAGCGAAAGGAGTTGATGTTCGCCATGATTGACGGTCATCAAATGCGACGAGCTCGGAGATCTAGGACACCTCTGTATGCGCAGATCGTGGAGAAACTGCGTTATCAGATTATCTCAGGTGTCTATCCGCCAGAGAAACAATTACCCAGCGAGACAAGTCTCACCAAGGATTTTGGCGTCAGCCGTGTTACCGTTCGTCAAGCACTCGCCGAGCTTGAGGACACAGGCTTTATCTACAAGCATCAAGGGCGAGGTACGTTCGTCAGTGGCACGCATGTCAGACAGCAACTTTCGAGCGGGGCGCAAACAATCGTCGAAGCGTTACGGCAGCAAGGCATCGAGCCCTCAATAAAGGTGGTAAGCCTAGAGCACGTCGCGCCTGATGAGGAGGTGGCCTCCGCTTTGGAGACGACGGATGAAGAAGTCGTCAAGCTGGTTCGGCTCTTTTGCAATGGGGACATACCTATCGCTCAAGCTACGTTGCACTTGCCTCTGTCAATGAGCGGTGTCGCCTACCTGCTCGCCAAAAATATCGACAAGCAGACGACATACACCATATTGGAAAATTCACTGGGACTAGTCATCAAGGAAGCGAAACACATTATCAAGACGGTCACACTCGACGAACCGTCCGCTGCCAACCTGCATATGCGCGTCGGCGATATTTGCCTCGGCATGAATCGAATTACCTATTCTGCTCAGGGCTCCGTCCTTGAGTTTACAAGACTAATCTACCCACCCGATCGCATGAGATTCGAAATCAATTTGCCACGCGCAAGCGATACGCAAGTTCTGAGCTTGGTCTCAACTGAAACCGCCGAATGATTTTTCGGCTCCAAGTCATCAAGCAGCCGACGCAATTGTCAGAATACGTCATTGCCGGGATCTGCATTCAGACCGGCTGCTTTAATGCCAGCAACGGCGCACAGTTCATCTTGATCGGATGTGGCGCCCGACACCCCTACCGCACCAATAACCTTGCCGTCATCATCGCGAATTAAGACACCGCCCGGGACCGGCACCACGCGGCCGTTACTAACGGACGCGAGTGCCACAAAGAATGCTGGCATTCTCCTCACTCTCTCCATCAAATTTCGGGAGCCGAATCCCATGCCAAGCGCACCCCAAGCCTTGCTGAACGCTATTTCCGATCGCAATATGCCGGCACCATCCTCCCGCTTCATTGCAACCATGTTGCCGCCGCTGTCCAGAACCACGACCGCGAGGGGTTCCAAATTGAGCTCACGGGCTTTGCTGAGAGCAACATCCAAGGCCATTGATGATTTTGAGAGATCTATAAGCATCGCAACTCCACCGTTCGATTAAAGATATTCACCGTCAACGTCGCTCATCCGAAGACGTTTTCAGGTATTTCAATCCGGTCAGCTCCCACGTGTCATTCGGGGAGCGGCCTTCCTTTAGTTTCGGGAAGAACGAACACGATGATCAACGATACCGCGAACAGAAGACTGAGGCTGACAACAGCGCGTGCCGGACCGCCAAACGTAGTGAAGAGCCAAGCGGAATAGATCGGGGTAGCAAAGGCGATAAACCGTGCCATATTAAATACGAATCCGAGTGCGGTGGCTCGTACCCGAGTTGCAAATAGCTCCGGCAGGTATATCGGCATCCAGGAAAAAGCTCCGAGTGTGAAGAACCCGAGAACCGCGGTCGCTACCAGCGCTGTCGTTAGTTCAGGAGGGATCGAAAACATGACGGGGCCGGCGACGAGCCCGCCGGCGAAAATAAAATACATGTACGGCTTGCGCCCCACCTTGTCGCAAATAAAGCCGGCCGCAATGTAGCTGATGATCGCTCCGATATTAAAAATTACAGCCGACATACTCGCCCAGTATTTGGCGTTCAAGCCCGCTTGTGACGCAATGGATGAAATGTAGACCGGTATTAGCGCATTGGTCCCGTAGAACACAGCGACCGTGATGCATGCGAGGACTAACGTCTTTAAGAGACGACTCCGTGAGGTCGAATCCGCAAACACCTGCGTCAAAGTAAACTTTTGCTCGGGCGCAACTTTCGTCATCAGCTTTGTTTCAACCGCCTCGCTTTTCCGACGAAACGATTGGCTGTCCAACCAGAGCTGCGATTCAGGCAATTCACGCCTGATGTATATCAGGAAGAAGGCGGGAATGACGCCAAGAGCAAACATCGATCGCCACCCCTCGCTACTAAGCAAGGGTTGCAGTAGCAACCAAAGCCCTGAGGCCAGAAGAAAGCCAAAACCATAGCCTGACTGCATGATGCCCAACGCTTTCGCGCGCGCCCGCGCCGGCCACGTTTCCGCGATCAATGCAGTTCCGGTACTCCATTCACAACCCAGAAACAGACCGGTCAGGAACCGAAGGGCCACCAGGCAATAGAAATTCGGGCTGAGCGCAGTAAACGCCGTCAGAATCGAGTAGCCTGCGATCGAGATAACGAGCATTCGTTTTCGACCGACATAGTCGGCAAAAATGCTACCCACCGCGCCGCCCACTGCCCAGCCGAGCAAGGTACCGCTAATAGCTATGCCGACTCCCCGCTGAACTGAAGCGGCGTCCGTCGACGGCAACAGCGACATCATCGCTGCGCCACCGACTAGAAAGAGCGTACTGGTTTCGTACCCGTCAAACATCCAGCCGATGAAACTGCTGAGCAACGAATGCTTTTGTGCTGGACCGATGCCGTCTATTGCAAAATAACTCTGGGCGCCGCGGCGGTCACGTTCCGTTTCGACTACCATGATATATCCGTTGGCGTTCAGGAGTTTTCAAAAATCGGGCGGCTCTTCGGACCGCCGTCGTAGGGGCAGCGGATTTCGGGCGAAGCTAGCGCGCGATCCGAAACGAATAGCCTTTGTAGAGTGCGGCAGTCCGGCCTAACGCGGCCTTTGAAAGCCGTACGCCCTTCATCTCGACGTCAGTTATTCCGTCGACTTCAAGCAATCGTTGCCGGATTCCGATCGCGTAGGTCACGCTTTGCAAGGCACACCCGCGGCACGCCCCTTGGAATTCCAGGCGGAGTACGCCGTCGTCCGAAAGCTCGAGAAGGTCGACGCCGCCGCCGTGAATCTTGAGTAGCGGCCGAATCTCAGATTCCAGCACGTCCATCACGATTAGCCGTGTACGATGCCGGACATCTACGCTAGCAGAGCCGAGAGTATTCATGCGGCTCTCGCGATAGCACTGGCCTTTGCCTGGTCAATATCGACGTCAAACAAGCGCGCCTGATTTTCGCCGAGAATCTTGCGCTTGTCGTCTTCGGTGATCTCCGGGTATCCATAACGGTCCTGTAGTTGCGGATCGATCCGCATATTCCAGAACCACTCGATTATCGGCTGGGGATTTCCAAAAAGCGGCGCCTCCGACCCCCACAGGATGCGATCCGCGCCGACATCCCGCAGCAATCGTCCCATATACTCTTGGAATTGCCACGGGGCGATCATCGGCAGATGCATCGTACCCGAGAGCACAAGAATGACGTTCGGAAATCGCGCGGCGATGTAGACAGTCTCTTCAAAGTACGGCAGCGCAAGATGGTGGATTGCAAATGTTAGATCGGGAAAGTCAGTTGCGGCTCGTTGAATATCCAACGGACTAAGGTCTTCCAGATTTGCTCGACTGATCGGGAATCCCTTGTGGAATTGTATGACCTTGATGCCGAGCTTTCTTGCCCGCTCGTACATCGGATAAGCAATTTTTTGATCATCGGCGCGCCATGCCTGGCCGATATGTGCATTGTAGAATTTGAATGAGCGCGCTCCCAATTCGTTAACTTGGCGATCCATTTCAGCGAGCGCCGCATCGAGACTGGGATAGAGCGGATCAACTCCGCCACAAAACATCACGCGATCGGGAAAGGCTTTTGCGAATTCATATTGTGCTTCGACCGGTGCAAAGCCCCTTTTGTAGACATCATAAAGCGGAACGGCTTGCGCCATCGCCATATCCGTAACTGAATCCTTGAACAACAGTCGGCCAAGATCGGCTGTGTTCCACCGTCTGGCAAAACTGGAAAACATGTTCCCGTTTCCGTATGTGGATTCCTGGCCGGCGGTTCTGCGGACATCTCCCAGATGCAGATGGTAAGCGCGATCAAGAGCGCTATCACTCCGGACCAGATTTTCGTCCGAGAGGTCGTACATGTGTACGGCGTTGTCGAATACGAAAACATCATTCAGCAGCATTGTTCGGTTCTCCGGAATGGTTGAATATCTTTGTTGCGGAGAGTTATCATCCGATGGGTCTTGCGCTTGCCCGGATTGGGATGCGGTTTCGGGATTTTGCAGTTTTGATCGGGTGGGGACGGAGACGAGCGCGACGCGTTATTTTCCGCAGGTCGGCGCTGCTTCACATTCCGAAGCCAAAGGCAGGTTCGCGTTGTCCAGGAATTCGACGGTCACAATCAGATCGGCGTTTCCGACATTCGCGAGCGCGTGAATTTTGCGTGCGCTGGATCATCAACTGATGAGTATAGGCTGGCCTACCGTGACCGCCCTAGCCAGGTTGCGCCAACAGGTCTGAATACTACTTAGCCGGTGAATTGGACCGTCTAACTTGGTAATACGACATTCGGGCTTACTGCCTTCCGATATGCGGCTGGCGTTTGACCAACGAGCCGCTTAAACGCGGTGCTGAAATGGGCGTGGCTCGAAAAGCCAACTTCCAGGGCGATCGCAGTAACTGCCAAATCGCTGGTGACCAAAAGCCGCTTGGCCGCCTCCATTCTGCAATTCAAAAGGTAGCGGTAAGGTGGAATGCCGACAGTCTTCCTGAATATCCGGCAGAAATAATGCGGCGGCAAACCCGTTGAACCTGCAAGTTCGGCCAATCCTATATCTTCGCACGCATGGGAATGTATGAATTCGATTGCACGCTTCAGCTGCCAGTCCGCCATTCGGCCGGTGAGGTCGACGTCCCTTTCTGGCGAGTAAGCAAAAAGAAGATGAGCCGCTATATGACGTCCCGCGGCTCCGATGAGAAGTTGCGGGACACCAAAACCGCGGGAGTGCTCCTCGATCAAATGTGCGACTGAGGATCTTATTAGCTTGTCGTCTTCAGCTAACGGAGTTCGCATACCGATGTCTAAGGGAATGCCGGCTTCAACCGAAAGTTCTTCCAAGATATGGTTCGCGACAAAGAGCAGGCTCATCTGCATCTTCTGATCCCACGACCAGCTTTGCGACGTCGCTGAGGGGCTGACTGAAATGTGTCCGGCCGGCCGGAGCTGCCGCTCCGACCGTCCGTCGATGGCTCGAACCATTCGAGGAGAGCCAACTTGCTGTACTGCGATCCGGCAATAGTCGAGCGGCTCGTGGCGCCATCCCCCAGGTACAACTTCGTAATGATGGAGATGAAAGTCGTTCGAGGAGATGACGATCTTGGGAGCATGCCCAAACCGTTCCGCCAACTTGGCAAAATATTCCGGTCCGCGCTGTAAGGTGGACGTCTGACTATCCATGTCCCCTCGCTAGACTGTTCCGATGAAGGGCGTACTTCCTCGGAAAATCTTATCCCTTGCAAGTCTTTACCGCAATCGTCCCGCAATCGCCTTCAACTTTGGAGGGGTTGCGGTGGCCATTTTGCAAAAATGTTTCCCATTTTTTGAAAGAACCCAAGATTTGAGTTTGAAACGATTGCCGCGAACCAGCAACGCATCGAAAAGCCGAGAGCGCCTCGAGCGGTCGGACATGGGATTGATGGACAGCGAAAAGCATTTCGGACGCCCGCAGTGGAGAAGCCTTTCGCGCATTTTGGGATTTGCGAGAGTCCTTCGCGGCCGAATTGCCGCGAAGGTCAAAGCCTATCTTCGAGAAATCGGTGACGTGATCGAAACGACACTGTGGTGATCTAGTCCGATTGGGCGGTCATTTGAACTCAAAATCCTGGGCTAGGGTTACGAAATTGCCCGTGATGTGCGCTGTGAACGATCCTTCCAGGCCAAGGAAGCCCACCGTGTCCACGAACCCTGCATTCAGGCTTAATAGCCGTGTCATGCCGAAGCTATTCATCGGCCGATCGATCGGGCGTTTTTGTAGCATGTTGTTCAGCGTTTCTCGGCTACGCGACCGCAAGCATGCAGGGAAAGGGCGATAGCGACCAGGGCTGCCCCAAAAGTGCAGACAGCGGCCCAACCGGCCAATTGCCAAGCGAGGCTCGCGCCCGCTGAGCCGACCGCGCCGCCCACAAACATTCCGCCCATGAAGATCGTGTTCAACCGGTTACGCGCTTCCGGGCGAAGCGCATAAATGACGTGCTGGTTCGAGACCAGCGCACCTTGCTCGCCGAAGTCCAGCAGAATGACGCCGACGATCAGGCCGGCGATCGTGCCCCACACTTCAAAAGACACCCAGGACGCGAGCATGATGGCGCTGCCAAGTCCGATGACGGCATGGGGACCTTTTCGATCGGCGATCTTCCCGGCGACAGGCGCAAAGAGTACGCCAACGGCGCCGACGATGCCGAACAGGCCGGCGATTTCGGCGCTGAGGCGGTATCGGACGTCGAGTTGTAGCGCCAGGATAGTCCAGAGGACGCTGAACGAGCCGAACAGGCAGCCCTGGATGATCGTTGCCCGTCGCAATTCCGGCTCTTCCCGCCAGACGATAACCAGAGATTTGAGGAGGGCTCCGTAGCCTTCGTGGGTTTTAGGGTGACTTCTTGGTAAAATCGCCGCCAACAACAAGCCCACCGCAACCGCCAGGAGCAAGCCGAGCCAGAACGTGGCGCGCCAGCCATAGTGGTCGCCAATCGCGCCGGCAAGGGCGCGCCCAAACAGGATACCGCAGAGGAGGCCGCTCATCACGGTTCCGATAGTCGCACCCCGGCGGCCGGGTGGGGCCAACTCTGCCGCGAACGGCACGATTTGCTGTGCCACGCTTGATGCCACGCCGACGAATACCGATGCAACCACGAGTGACCAGGCGTCAGGGGCGAGAGCGGCTGCAGCCAGCGACAGCGCGAGTGCCGCGAACTGAATCAGGATAAGACGCCGTCGTTCGAATCGGTCTCCCAACGGCACCAGCAACAAAAGGCCGGTGGCGAAACCGAGCTGGGTCGCCGTTGGCACGAGCTCGGTCACGACGACCTGGCCCGGGAAAGCGGCTTCCATGATGCCGAGCATGGGTTGGTTATAGTAAATGTTTGCGGCCGCCACGCCGCATGCAATCGCCATCACCAGCGTCAAGCCATAGCTGATCGATGACGACAGAGGGTCGTCTCCTATCGGCCACGAGCGGTCGTGAGGTGCACTGTCCATAGCCATGGTCTTCTCCTATTTTTCTAACGCGCGGTCGGCTTGACGGGAGGGATTTTGACGAGTTGGGCGGCGAGAACGGACAAGGCAGCTCCCATGATGCCGAGCCCAGATTGGTCGTAGCAAACGCTGGCAGCCGCCAACCCGCACGCAATTGCCATCACCAGCGTGATGCTAAAGTTGATCGACGAGGAAAGTAGAGGAGTGCCGGCCGTCCGCCTCGACCAGCCGCAAGACGCATTGTCCTTGGCCACTGTCTTCCCCCCTTTTTCTAATGCGTAAGGGATTGCTGCGGCACGAGGCCTGCCCTTTTCGGCGCTCAATCGAGTCTGTAATCCGAGCATGCGTCGTTCCCATCAACCTGGCTGATGTCGTTACTGTAGAGTCCAGCTTGCCGACCGCGCTCCTGCACAAGGGCGAGCACCGCATCGATCGTTGGTGTTGCGATCTTGACGAGACGGCCCATTTCCTGGACCGCGGTGACGAGTGCATCGATCTCCATGGATCGGCCTCGTTCGAGGTCTTGCAGCATCGAAATTTTGTGACCGATCACAGAGCCGGCTGCGTTCAGCCGCCTCTCCATCATTTGTTTTGGAATGGTAAGACCTAGCGATGCAGTTATCGCCTCCGCTTCGGCCATGATGGATTTGCACAGGGCGCGCAAGCCGGGCTCGGAGGTGACGCGATCGAGAGTCGCGAGGGTCAAAGCGCTGATCGGGTTGAAACAGACGTTGCCCCACAGCTTGAGCCAGATGCTCCAGCGGATTGTGTCACGGATCGGCGCATCGAAGCCGGCCGAAACCAACGCATCGCGCAGAGCCAAGATGCGGTCCGATGTAGAACCGTCGGGCTCGCCGATGGTGAAGCGCTTGAACAGGCGATGTTCGATCACCCCGGGCGCCACGACTTCGCAGGCGGGGTCGACGACGCAGCCGATGGCGCGCTCGGGTCCAATCGCATTCCATTGCGCGGCGCCGGGGTCGACGCTTTGCAAATGATGGCCGTCGTGCCGGCCACCCTCCTTGTAGAAATACCACCAGGGAATGCCATTCATCGCTGTGAGAACGGCGGTTTTCGGACCGAGCAGCGGAGCAAACGCGCCGGCGTTGGCGTGGGCCTGTTGCGCCTTCAGCGCACAGATTACGACATCCTGCGGGCCAAACGCCGCCGGGTCGTCGCTCGCCGGTAAGTCTACCGTGCGCGTCTGTCCATCCACGATTAACTTGAGTCCGTGGCTTTGAACGGCCGCTAGATGCGGACCGCGGGCAATGGCAGATACATCATGGCCTGCCAATGCGAGTTCGCCCGCCATGTAACCGCCGATTGCACCAGCCCCGAATACGCAGATCTTCATGGCTTGCTCCTCTGTTCTGTCATCCAACGATGAGAACATGGAGTCTCCCGGCAGTGGTGACTATCCGGAGATTTGGCGAGACATCTTTCCGTTTTTCGCGATAATCCGCGCATGGACAAATTCACGGCGGGAATCTGTCAGCCGCAGGCCGTCAGCTGGGTCTTTCCCTGACCTCCGTCAGCCGCCAGCTCATGGCACTCGAAGAGGTCCTCGGCACGACGCTTGTCGAGAGGACGACGCGCCATCTCTCGCTGATTGAGTCGGGTCTACTCTACTACGAACGGGCGAAGCAGTTTTTTAAGGAGGTCGCCGAGGCGGAGCGCGGCCTGACAATGCAGACGGGAGTCGCGTCCGGCCGGTAAAAATGTCAGAGCTCCATCGCTGCTCGGTCGGTTGCGACTGGCGCCAATGCTGCCCGGCTTTCTGGCGGAGCAGACTCGGGTCTCCGTCGATCTGATGCTGGTGGATCCACCGGTACGACTCGCCGAGGAAGGTATCTATGTCGCCCTTCGCATTGGACCGCTGGAAGACAAGAAATTTCAGACCATGTGGGTCGGGGCCAAGTACGCTGTTACTAGAAAATCTGGATGTGATCGGCGCCTATATTCAGAATTCTTTCTTCGGCACCCCCGAGGGGGGCTCGCCCCCTGCGTCGGCACCGAGCACCCGCAATGCGCCGGAACGTTCGACGCGATCTCTGCCGCTGTCGATTGGCGGTTTGCACCAAAGTGGGATGTCTATTCCGGGATCATGTTCACGCAAGTGAATGGCGGACTGCCCTACGGCTTTCTCCAGCGCAACAATGTCGCTCCAACGGTCGGATTGAGGTTCCGCTTCTGACGGTGACGCTGACACCCGCGTCGGCCATTGGAGCAAGTATCCGGCGTCGATCGGACGCGGCGTGCCACCGTCGCAATTGCGACCAGGCGGCGCGCCGCATCACGGGGATACTCAGGCAGGCACGACCGGATATTTCTTCTTGTGCAAGCTATCCATCACGGTCTGGTCCAACGGGAAGTGCGCCCGGAGCAGTTGCGGCGGCGTCAGCGCCATCCACTGGTCGAGGGATAGGTCTGCGTAATAGCTGCTCCTGAACATCTCGAGGAAACGCACCGGCGTGTTACCGGTGTTCTCGATGTAGTGGCCCATCGCGAACGGCACATAGCCGACATCGCCGGCCCGGTAGTCGAATGTCCGGGCTGCCCCTTGAGCAGCGAACACGCCCATGCGCGCCTGCCCTTCAATGTAATATTGCCATTCATCCACATTGGGATGCCAATGCAGTTCGCGCATCCCGCCTGGCTCGATCTCAACCAAGGCCACCGCGATATTTTTGGACGCTTTGAATACGCTCGAATCGGCGATGCGCACGGTTCCGCCCTTGGTGCGGATCGGATCCTGCGCCATGAGCTGATGCTTGAAGGTTAGCGGCACGGGCTTGGCGCCCCTGAGCCTGTCAGGACCGAGCGGTCCGGGCACCTCGGATTTGAAGATGTAGCGCTGGCTCGGATCGGGCAGATGCGCAAAGTTATCACCGGAGACGCCGAAGTTCTTGCCTAGCACCTCTTGGGGGATGCGCTTGAACCAATCAGTGATGAGGAACGTGTCATCTTCGTCAAAGGATCCATCGTCGAAGACCAGCAGGAATTCGCAGCCGTCGGGACCTAATCCCTGGATCGAATGCGGCACGCCGCCCGGGAAATACCACAGGTCGCCGACGCCCACGTCGTCGACGAAATTATTGCCATCCTGGTCAATCGCGGTGATGCGGGCGGTGCCGTAAAGCATGTAGGCCCATTCGGCCTGCTTGTGCCAATGCAGTTCGCGGATACTGCCGGCGTCCAGCCGCATCTCGACGCCCGCCAGTGTAGTGGAGATGCCGAGCTCGCGCTGAGTGACCTGCCGCGTCCAGCCGCCGTCGGACTGTTTTGTATGTGCATCCGCAAAAGAAAAACGCAAGTTCGGCAGCGTGCCCTGATCCGTCGACGGCGGATTGAGCATGTCGGGATTTTCCCGGTCGCGCGTGATATCGCGTGGGCCCGGGACGTTTCCGCCAACACCTGCAGCGCGACTGGGTTGCGGGAGCTGCGGGCTCGTCTGCCCCATGGCCGCGGAGCTTGCGGCCAGAAGCCCGCCTGCGGCACCGACGGCAAGAATGTTGCGACGTGAAATTGGGTTCATGATGTTACCTCGTCGTTAGGGCCTTCCTCAGTTCATGTAATCGAAACGGGAAGGCCGGGTTGTTGGTAGGCTCGTTTGCGCACAGGACGCCGAGCCCGCGTTGTCCGCATGTGGAGTCTCCCGGTTTTGGTGAGTACCTAAAGATTTGGCGAGACATCTTTCCGTTTTTCGCGATAATCCGTTATGGACAAGTTTGCCGCGATGCGGGTGTTCGTCAGGATTGCGGATGCGGGGAATCTGTCGGCCGCAGGCCGTCAATTGGGCCAATCCCTGACTTCTGTCAGCCGCCAGCTCATGGCGCTCGAAGAGTTTCTCGGCACCACGCTTGTCGAAAGGACCACGCGCCATCTTTCGCTGACGGAGTCCGGTCTGCTTTATTACGAACGGGCGAAGCAGATTTTAGAGGAGGTTGCCGAGGCGGAACGCGGCCTGACGGCGCAGAGGGGAGTCGCATCCGGCCGATTGCATGTAAGCTCTCCGTCGCTGCTCGGGCGGTTGCGCTTGGCGCCAATGCTGCCCGACTTTCTAGCGGAACAGACCCAGGTTTCTATCGATCTGATGCTGGTGGATCGGCCGGTGCGTCTTGCCGAGGAAGGTATTGATGTCGTGCTTCGCCTTGGACCGCTAGAAGACTCAGGCCTGATTGTCCGCAAGCTCGACGACATCCAGCTTGTTGTCTGCGCTGCGCCGGACTATCTGCGCCGCCGCGGCGAGCCGGCGAGGCCGGACGACCTGGTCGAGCACGACTGTCTGGCCTTCGGCGATGTGCCAGGTGTGGCGGAATGGAGTTTCCAGGACGGCACAGTACGAAGATCTCTGCGCATTCCAACCCGGCTTTGTGCCAATGACTTCGATGCGTTGGTCAGTGCGGCTTTAGCCGGGGCCGGGCTCGTCCGAGTGCCGTCATGGCAGGTTGCGCATTATCTCGCCGACGGACGGCTCAGGATAGTGCTCAAGGCCTATCAGCGGTCGCCCACGCCATTGAGCATCCTTACCCTGCGCAACCGCCTGCTTCTGCCGAAGGTACGCACCTTCGTAGATTTTTTGCAGCAGCACTGGATGCGTCCGCAACCGCCTCTCTGATATTATCAGACCGTCGCAACCACGCGCCTGCACGAGGAGCCTACGCTTGATGTCTGAAGAGAGATCAAGCTGAAATCGCGGTCGCGCGGACGTGAGCGCGAGGCGGCTAACGGGCACAACCTCACCACGCAACGTCTGCGTTCACCGGCAGCATGAACTGAAACATGGCACCGTGGGGAACATTTGCCGTAACCCACAGTCGGCCGCCGTGCGCTTCCATGATCGAACGGCAGATCGAAAGTCCCATGCCCATGCCGCTGGATTTGGTCGTGAAGAAGGGGTTGAACAGCCGATCCGCATCCTCGGCGGAGATGCCAACGCCGCAATCCGTCACACTTGCGAGCACTTGTTGCTTCTCGTCTTGGCGCGATCGGATCACCAGTTCGCGTTGCCGATCCGTAACGGATTGCATGGCTTCAATGCCGTTCATCACCAGATTGATGAAGACCTGTTGCAGTTGGACCCGATCTCCCAGGATCGCAGGGAGAGCTGGTGCCAACTCCGTTAGCAATGACACTTCATGGTTGATTAACTCGCGCTGCATCAGCGCAATGACTTCTCTAATGACGTCATTGACATCGAGTCGCACCATTTCAAGGTCGGATTTGTTCACCAGTGCGCGAACTCGACGGATCACTTCGCTCGCCCGATCGCTGTCGTTTATGATCCATTCCACCGAGCGGCGCGCACGTTCCAGGTCAGGAGTTTCGCGATCAAGCCAGCGCAAGGAGGCATGGGCGTTGGCAACGATACCTGCCAGTGGCTGGTTCACCTCATGGGCAATCGAGGCTGTCAGCTCGCCCAGCGTCGTCACGCGCATTGCGCGTGCGAGTTCTGCCTGCGCTTTGCGCAGCGCCTCTTCGGCATGATCTGCGCGGATCGTTGCGGTGACGTCAGCGCCGGTACCGCGATAGCCTAAGAAGCTTCCCTTAGCATCGAAAAACGGCTTGCCGCTCACTCGGACATAAACTGGAGATCCGAGCTCATTCAAGATGCTATACACGAAATCGCGAAATGATTGACGTGTGTCGAGTATCTCCCGATGCCGCCGCCATTTTTCTGGTTCGGATTCTACATCGTTTGCAATTTCCCATCGAAGCGCCCCGGGCAGACGTGAGGGCAGGACGCCAACCGCACCAACGTTCTCCGATATGCTGATGGTTCGGTGATCCGGTCCGGTTTCCCAGAGCCAGTCCGAGGCGGTTTCGGCATAATCACGAAAGCGCTCCTTGCTCTCGCGGAGCGCTTCTTCAGCGCGTTTGCGCTCCGTCATGTCGATAACGAAGACAACCCCCTCGTCTCGTTTGCCCTCGAAAAAGGCTCCTCCGACCAGAACTGGGACGCGGCTGCCATCCTTGCGGAAATATTCCTTCTCGTATGGCTTGCAGGTCCTAGTGGCGTTCAGTTCAGCTATGGCAGCCTCGTCCGCCGCGGCCCACTCGGCAGGCGTCAGTTTCGTCCACCGTATCCGACCCGAGACAAGGTCTTCGCGGCCGTAGCCCAACAAGTCGAGAAAGGCCTCATTGGCTTCGATGATCCGGCCGTGTGAATCCCCGATCATGATTCCGATGATGTTCGAGTCGACCAGGCGACGAATCCTGGCCTCCCGTTCCCCGAGATCGCTGTACAGGCGCGCGTTCTCCAGCGAGATCGCCGCTTGCGACGCCAGTAATTCAAGCACCGAAATCCGGGCGGGCGTGAACACATGCGATGCCAGATTATTCTCGAGGTAGAGCGCCGCAATCAGTTTGGCTTGCTTCACAAGGGGTATACAAAGGACTGAGTGAGCGTGTTTGTTGAAGAAGTACTCGTCCGCTGAAAACGGATTCTGCGCCATAGCATCATCAAGGATCACGTTTTCACGGGTCCGGATCACGTAGTGAAGTACGGATTCGGGAAGCTCGGGAGGTGAATCGGGCGTCTGGTGAAGCGTGACCTCAACCTGCCCCCGACCGGTCGTCGCTTCCGCCGCGATCCGTGGCTCGTCGCCCTGAAACAGGATGAGCAGGCCACGCTCTGCGCCGGCATGTTCCACTACGATCCTCATGAGCCTCTCGATGAGCTTGTCGAGGACGATCTCGCCGGATACTGCCTGGGCGGCCTTGAGTACCGCGCCGACATCCAGTCGCTCCACGGATGTGCCAATGGTAGCGGTGGCAGATGCAGGGACTGGTGCCTCGCGGAGATACGGATGAAGCCGTTCGAGTTGCCGCACCTTTCCATCGGCTCCCCAACGCAGATATCCGTACCGGGCATCCTGCAAATACGCACGCGCAATCTTCTCGAAGCCATGCGCAGCGTAGAAGCGAGAAGCGACTTCGTTAGCGAGCGCCTCATTGTGAATAAAGCCGTTGGCGCGGGCCGAGCGTATGGCCCGTTCGTAGAGGCGCTCGGCATCAAACTCTCGGCCTTCGAGACGAGCGATCTCGGCGGCGACCAGCGTCGCGCGATTCTCGAAATTCTCGGGGCAGTTCTCCGCCCACACATCGAGCTGTTTGTGATGGGCGACCAGCGCTTCCAGATGGCGAGCCCGTTCGCTGGCCGATGCGGCATCGCACTGTGCTGCTCGCGCGAGCGCGTCGTAAAAATGAAATTCGGCCACCTCAAAGAATGAGGGCGACGTCCAGAGAAGTTGCTGCGCCTTCGATGCTGCTTCGATAGCGGAAGCATAATCGTTTGCGTAAACGCGTGCTTGCAGCTTACGAACCCAATACCAGCATTCAGGAAGCGCCAAACGTGAATCACTCTGCAAATGATCTTCGAACTGGCTCTCGTTGAACCCGTTATCATTGAAGGAGCCAAATTCTGGCGTCAGGCCGCGCAGCGTCCGGGTCAACCCGAGCTGCGCGGTGATAATATCGATAACGAGACCAAACCGTGCCTTCCGCGCAAAGTCGAGCCCATTTTCAGCGTCGCGTTGCACATCACCGAGCGGATCACCGGCTGCGATAAGATTCGTGTTCAGGTTATTGCAGCTGTAAGCAGCAAAGGTGAGGTCGCCGATCCTGTTTGCGGCATCGAAGGCGCGACGCACCAAATCCCGGCCGGCTTGGACGTGCTGAGTCCAGGGCATAACAAGATTCCCAAAGGACATGTAGGCACGAGCTTGGTAGCGATGCAGACCACGCCTCTCCACCAGTTCGTAGCCAAGCCGACCGAAGCGAAATCCAGCTCGGTAATCGCCAAAGTGCGGTCCGAGAATCATACCAAGCCAGACATAGGCGAAGCACGATCCATCGCTGTTACCGTGCTCGAGGCTGAGATTCACCATCCGACAAATCACGAGCGAGAGCAGGTTTTTGTCGGTAAATAATGCCGGCGTCACAACCTCGGTCAGAACATCGAGCGTCGCGTGTACCTCCGGATTGCGCATCAACGGCAAGTCGACGAGGTTCTCTATGGAGAGGCTCCCGAGCTGTTGCCATATCCGATCATATTCTCGCTGGACTTCGTCCGTTGTTGGATGCGGCGACCAGTGAACACCGCTCCTTTGGAGGTATTCGAGGCAGACCGCCACGCCGCGGTCGCTCCGGTCCAGGGTCGTGTACAGCGTCAACCGCAAGCACGCCACGGCGGCGATGTCGATAAGGTTTCCCGCGCGATGCGAAAGCATCATGAGCCGTTCTTCCGCCGCCGCCAGATCGGCGGTCAGCAGCTCGCACTCTGCCAAGTGGTATTCAATCGAAAAAATTAGCTCGTATTGTTGCTGCCAACTGTCCTCTATCAGCATCGCGCGGCCAGCTGTGAGATAATTCAGCGCCGAAGCATAGGCCGTCGACGTCTTTGCGCGCTTGCCTGCAATAAGATTGAGTTCGGCGAGCCGGTCCCGCTCCTCCCGCGAATGGATCAGTGCGGCACCACGGTCCATCTGATTTACAATCTCGAATATTTTCTCCTCTAGCCCTTCTGATGATGCTCGTGACGCAAGCACTCGGCCAATTCGAAGATGTGTCACCGCGCGCTCTTTTTCGGGGATGAGAGCGTAGGCCGCTTCCTGAACGCGGTCGTGGAGGAACGCATAGGAACTGTCTAGGCGGAGAATCAGGCCCACGCGGGCAGCCTCCCAGAGCGCTGTGTGGACCCCATCTTCCGATACGCCTCGAACCAAGGTCAGGGTCGCGAACTCGGCCACGTTCCCTAGACAAGCGAGTTCCTGGAGTGCCTGCTGCGTCGTGTCTGGCAACCGTTTCAGCTTCGCGACCATGAACTCCACTACGTTGTCGGTGTAGCGTTTGGCGCGGATGCGCTCCAAGTCCGAAATCCAGGCCGCCGAGTTCGCGTCGAATGCAAGCAGCCCTTCCTCGGCCAGCCCAGTGAGGAATTGGATCGCGAAGAACGGATTGCCGCCGGTCCTCTCGTGCACCAGCTGCGCCAGAGGATGGGCGGAATCCCGGTTACAGTGCAGGGAATCGACCAATAGCCGACCGACATCGTCGACCTTGAGAGGCGCCAGCACGACTTCCTGGATCCGCGCTCCCGCCTTGCGGGCGGCATCGAGCGTTCGCATGAGCGGATGAGACGGATTGACCTCGTTGTCGCGATAGGCACCAACCAGCAGGAGGTGCCGCACATCTGGATCGGTGACGAGGTGTTCCAGCAGTTCGAGCGTTGCTGCATCCTGCCATTGCAAATCGTCGAGGAACAATGCGAGGGGGTGATCCTGCCGCGCGAACACGCCGACGAACCGTCGGAATACCATTTGGAAGCGGTTCTGTGCGTCCTGCGGTAGAAGATCCGGAACAGGTGGCTGTTTCCCGATGACGAACTCGACTTCAGGTATGAGGTTGACGATAAGCTGGCCGTTCGGGCGCAGCGCCTCGGTTAGGGAGTCCCGCCACGCCTTCACCTCCGCTTCGCTCTTGGCGAGGATCTGACGGACGAGGGTCCCGAAAGCTTGTGCTAGGGTCGTGTACGGGATGTCGCGCTTGTACTGGTCGAATTTGCCGGAAGCGAACATGCCGCGCGGCGGAACGAGCGCCTTGTGTAGCTCGTTCACCACGGAAGATTTGCCCACGCCTGAATAACCAGATACGAGCACGAGTTCTGGCTTGCCGTGGGCCACGACCCGGTCGAAGGCGGAGAGAAGGACAGCGATCTCGCGCTCCCGCCCATACAGTTTCTCCGGGATCAACAGGCGGTCCGACTGGTCGTGGCTGCCCAGCGGGAACGCGCCGATGCGGCCATGCGTCTCCAATTCCGCCTGACTTCGCCGTAAATCGACCTCGATACCCGCAGCAGTTTGGTAGCGGTCCTCGACGGTCTTAGCGAGGAGCTTCATCACAATAGCGGAGAGCGCGTCCGGGATGCGCGCGACCCGCTCGTTGGGCGGCACCGGTTGCCTCGCGATATGCCAGTGCACCCACTCCATCGGATCGGTAGCGGTGAAGGGAAGCTGCCCCGTCAACATTTCGTAGAAGGTGACACCCAGAGAATAGAGATCGCTGCGGGAGTCCACCGAGCGGTTCATCCTGCCAGTTTGTTCTGGCGCCATGTATGGGAGCGTCCCGGCGATTATGTCCGGCGGCGCTGGGGCCTGATGCTCGCGCGGCAGACGCGAGGCTATGCCGAACCCGGTCAGCCATACGCCGCCGCTTGTCGCATCCACCAGGATATTCGCAGGCTTGATATCCTTATGGATGAGGCCACGCTCGTGTACATGGCGCAGCGCCCCCGCCAGGGAGATCGCGATACGTAGAAAATGCGATATTTCCAATGGTCGGCCAAGCAGCTGATCGAGTGGCGTCCCGCCGGGATCTTCAAGCACCAGCGTCATGCGGCCGTTGTCGTGTGTCAGCGTGACCGGTCGCGCGGCCCAGCCGGCTTCAAGTTCGGATTTGAGCGCATATTCGTGTTGAAGTCGCTCGACGCAATCGAGCGAGGTTTCTTCGGCTGCAACAAGCAGCACCGGCGCCAGGCCGTCGCCGGAGCCTCGGTAGAGAGCGATGTCTCCCTTTCTCAACGGCGAGAATACATAGCCCAAGAGGTCATTCACGAGGGCCTCCTGCTGGGCGGACACTGAGTACCTCAATGCGGACACTGAGTACCTTGATTAGGATAGGTTTACGTCGCGCCGTCAAGCCGGGGCAGCCGTCGTGGAGCTTCAGTAAGCCATTTCGGTTCCGCTGCATTTTTGAAATTCGCAGCCGTTCGCAGGAACGTCAGGCCAATCAGCACATCCCCCCTTGCGATTTCTCGGCAGCACATACCAACGTATGGTTAGCCCAAACCAAAATTTAATGGGTGACGGCGGACTGCGGACTCACCTCGGTTGAACACATTCGCGGAACGAACAATGTGTTGTCGACCGGAGCGATACGGCTTGATGGCAAAGGCAGCCCTCAATCAAGAGTTCGACTGTCATGAT
Organism: Bradyrhizobium erythrophlei; assembly: GCF_900142985.1. Lineage (NCBI taxonomy): Bacteria > Pseudomonadati > Pseudomonadota > Alphaproteobacteria > Hyphomicrobiales > Nitrobacteraceae > Bradyrhizobium > Bradyrhizobium erythrophlei. The sequence continues at coordinate 3,813,012 of NZ_LT670849.1, read as the reverse complement.
GACATTGGCAAAGGCGAACATCGGACGCTACCTGCGTACGATTAGCGAAGTGCCTCAACATTCCTAGTTTCACTGGGACGGACAAGCCCCGGCGATTCACCATTCATGTGATCGACACCCATGTCGAGACTGTTAGTAACTAATCAAGGTCGCGACGCCGAACCCGCTGACGTGAGTTGCCAGGAACGCAAAGCCGAGACCGACGGCTATCCCCATCGCAGTGTGGCTGCGGCACATGACATAAGTGATCCTCTGACGACGCAGGCGGCTGCGGACCGAACTGGCACTTCCGAAGTCAGACTACTGTCATCTCGGGCAGGTACGCCCACAGAGGCACGCAATGACACTCCGCTCGGTTGGGGACCTTACTGGTTCATTTAAGGCGCTTGAGCAACGCGGCGGCATCGGAAACGGCTGATAAGACAATGCCGCAGCTGCCGGCAGTGCCCCGTTACAACAAAGGACAGTCTTTCGACCGCCCTGTGTTCATGGATCAAGAACTATCCTTGACGAGATCAGACGTCAGTCGTTCTATCTCAACCGCCTTTGCGATTCATCGAGAAATTAGCTTCCAGAGGGAGTGATGTCGCTGGGATGGAGGAATGAAGCGCCGCCGCCCGTTGTACCGAGACCAAAGCTCTCGATGTTCCGATGCGGCTCGTTCAACTGATTATACGAACTGCGGAAATCCCAGTGGCGGCGAGCTTTCCGCGCGTGGTATTCGGCCGCGCTGGCCATTTGAATGGTCGATACAGCAATCAATAATGCACCCAGAACAAACTTTTGCATCCTACTTCTCCGTTGGCTAACGACGGTGTCGGGGCATTCGTTGCCTCGCCTTGTGCGTCTTGTGCCGACGAAATAGACACGGAGAATGCTCTTGATAATTGTACGGAGGTCGCTCGCACTCGATGCCTTGGTGGTAGTCGCTTCATTCTCTCGTATCGCAGCATCAGGCAGTACGGTTGCTTCCCCGGATGAGTTGCCCTGAAACTGCGACCACACGCGCTAGCCTGCAAATCAAACCTAAATTTAGCTCGGCTAAAACCTCTGTTCAATGTCGGTTCGCCGAACTCACCCCTAGCTCTCGATGCGGAGCCAAGGCCTCCGGCACACAATCGCTAACCGGCCAAGCACGCAACCTGCGATTATATCGCTGAAGGGGTTAGAGTTATCGATGTCAAAGTTCGCGATTGGCGATAAGGTCGATAGAGCGACCGACGACCATGGAAGTGGCGTCGTAGTTGCCGTCTTCTCGACGGACGATGGCAATTTTAGATACGCCCTCGATATGGATGGGTACGGCACGCTACAGTTTCTGACCGAAGAAAAACTAGTCGTCCACCCCTGTTACTAGGCGCCACAAGCGGAAGTAAAGCGGCCGCTGACGAACGCCCTCAGTCGGTCCGAAGGTGCATCCCTTCCATATGTTCTCTCACTCGCGCCTCATTGCATGAGGAGTTCGAAATGTTACGTTTCTCTATGTCGTTGGGAGTGCTACTGCTCGTGGTCATGCCGCCCGCGTTTGCTGCGGAGCCGGAGATAAACGTGAAGACGGTATGTAATGCCAGAACGGCTGACGCGAAAGACTTGCAGATACCCCCTGACCAGAGCGACGAGGATTGCGTGCGTGATGAGGAAGCTGCAAGACAGCAGCTTGGTCCCCTCTCGGCATCAACATCGGCCTCAATACGGAATCGATGTCAGGCTGATGCTCGCTCGTTGGGTACCCTGGACTATTTCGATCTCCTCAGCTGCCTGCAAATTGCCGAGGATTTGAGATCCGCGCCCAAAAAGGGAACGCAATCGATGGCGCAGCGGCGATAGATGGCCAGCCATCCCGAATGCTCCTCGAGCTGGCGCAGGAGTTCGGTTAGCGGCCGGATATATGAAAGAATTTTTGCCCGCGCGTGCAAAGGCCATTGCTGACTCTGGCGGCAGATACATTGTGCGCGGGGGGCAGCCGAGAACAGTCGCCGGGCACCCCCCCGGCGGGGCAGGTCATCGTCGTTCAATTCGACAGCATCGACAACTTGGTCGCATTCACTGAATCGGCCGGTTTCAAAGACTCTCAGGCCCCCGGCGAGAAGTATGCCAACATCCGCATCTTCGGGGTTGAGGGTATCCCCAAGTGACCGTCATCACGGTTGCGGCAACGCTGCTGCATACGCCGCTAATGTCTGGGTCGGGTCAAAAGCGGCGGGCGTTAGCTTGAAATATACGAAATTGCGTCGCCAATACTCTGAAAGCCGACCTGATTTCAGAAGCTTGCCAGCTTGAGAATGGCCGATGTGAAGAAGCGCCCGAGTGTGACCCCTCCACCGCAAAATAGATCAATAACTTAACGCGCCTGTCGGCGTCGGGACCCCGCGCCGATTTACGGGCGCCAAGCCGCGCGATGTCGCGGCAACGCTGCAATATTTGGAAGCTCCGCCCCGCCCGCCATGGATCATGCCCGATCTTGGGGCGTTTCCTGCGCGATGGTGGGCGCATTTGTCGCCCGTTCCACAGCGAATGCCCCCTTCCCTTTTGCCGCCCAGAGCGCTCGCGCCTGTTCCGCTTGATTGCTTTTCAGTTTGTCTGCCATCCAGAGCAGCGCACCGTAGATTATGGCACGGTCGTCGCCGGTCAAATCCACAACCCCAGCTTTCACGACGAGGCCGCCGAGTTCGATCAGATGCCGCGTACGCTTGCGACGCTCAACCTGCCACGTCCGCATGTCATGTCGCGCCTTTGCGGATTGACGCCGGTTGCGCGCCGCTTGGTTGCGCAGGAGGGCCATCCGGATGGCGGTCAGTTGTCGGTGCAGTTCGCCGCGTCCGACTTTGAAAAAATGCAGCGCCGCGCCTGGCCCATGCCTCCCTCTTTCCGGCCTCTTTTGTTTCGGCCAGCACGATCAGCGCACCTGCCAATTCATCGGCGCTAAGCGCATCTGCCCCCGTAGCCATGACAAGTTCGCCAAGCTGCTGCACCTTGCGGCTCTTGAGGTCGCGCGCCTTGTCCCCAAGCGCCTTCAGTTCGGCATCAAAATCGCGCGGCTTGCGCATGGTCGTCTCCGTCAGTGTTGATGGAGAATTGATAGTCCAGCGTCACGCCCAATGCTGTAGGGTCACCGGGACCGGCCGAGACGGGCTGGTCCCTCCCGAGATTTTTTCGAGGGAGGGCGCGCTTATACGTCGTGCCGACGTGCGCTTCGCCATGTAGATGATCCGGTCGCGATGGCGATCTATCATCTTCACGTCAAGGTCATTGGCCGCAAATCCGGCGCAAGCGCGGTGGCATCGGCCGCCTACCGTTCGGCCTCGCGGCTGCGCGACGAGCGGCTGGATCGCAGCCACGACTTCTCGGCCAAGCGCGGCGTCGTCCATTCCGAGGTGATGCTGCCGGAGAATGCGCCAGCGGCATGGAGCGACCGCGAGCGGCTCTGGAACGATGTCGAGGCGTTCGAAGTCCGTAAAGATGCCCAGCTGGCCCGCGAGGTCGAATTCGCGCTTCCCCGCGAGATGAGTGAGGCGCAAGGCATCGAACTGGCCCGCGATTTCGTTCGGGGCGAATTCGTCGATCGGGGCATGATCGCCGATCTCAACGTGCATTGGGACATGGCTGAGGACGGCATGCCCAAACCCCATGCGCATGTCATGCTGACCATGCGTGCGGTTGACGAGAACGGTTTTGGCCAAAAGGTCCGTAACTGGAACCGCGCCGAGAGGGTGGAGCGCTGGCGCGAACGTTGGGCTGAGCTCGCCAATGAGCGCCTGGCCGAACTCGACATCGACGCACGGATCGACCATCGCAGCCTTGAGGCACAGGGTATTGCGCTCGAGCCGCAAAGCCAGATTGGCGCACCCGCCAAACGTATCGAGGTCCGGGGCATCGACGGCGACGGACTCGAAGCCGACCGCGCCGAGATGCATCGCGAGATCGCGCGCAACAATGGCGCGCGGATCATCGCCGATCCCTCCCTTGGGCTTGACGCGATCACGCAGCAGCAATCGACCTTCACGCGGCGCGACATGGCGAAGGTCGCGCATCGGCACAGCGACGGGATCGAGCAGTTCAACCAGGTCATGGGCGCGACGCGCAAGGCGCCCGATCTGGTCGAACTCGGCAAGGATACCAGCGGCGAGGAACGGTTCACGACCCGCGCCATGATCGAAGCAGAACAGCGGCTGCATCGCGCCGCCGAACTGATGGCCGAACGGGATCGCCATGAGGTGCGTGACAGGGATCGCGAAGCAGCTCTTGCGCGTGCCGAAGAACGCGGGCTTGTCCTGTCCGGCGAGCAGGCTGACGCGCTGGCGCATGTCACGGATGGCCGCGATTTGGGCGTCGTGATCGGCCATGCCGGAACGGGAAAAAGCGCGATGCTGGGGGTGGCGCGGGAGGCCTGGGAGGCGGCGGGCTACGACGCCCGGGGCGTCGCGTTGTCCGGTATCGCGGCAGAAAATCTCGAACGCGGATCGGGCATATCGTCACGCACCATCGCCAGCCTGGAGCATGGCTGGGAACAAGGGCGGGATCTGCTCACCTCGCGCGATGTCCTGGTGATCGACGAGGCGGGCATGGTCGGCACGCGCCAGTTGGAGCGCGTGCTGTCCCATGCCGCCGAGGCTGGCGCGAAAGTCGTGCTGGTCGGCGATCCGCAACAACTGCAAGCCATCGAGGCCGGCGCGGCGTTCCGCTCGATCCATGAGCGTCACGGCGGCGCGGAAATCGGCGAAGTGCGCCGTCAGCGCCAGGACTGGCAACGGGATGCCACGCGTTATCTGGCGACGGGCAGAACTGGCCACGCGCTGCAAGCCTATCGCTCCCGCGGCATGGTGCATGAGGCCCAGACCCGCGAGCAGGCGCGCGGCGATCTGATCGAGCGCTGGGACCGCGACCGGAAGGCGTCACCAGATAGGAGCCGGATCGTCCTCACTCACACCAACGACGAGGTCCGGGCGCTCAACGAGGCGGCGCGGGAGCGGATGCGGAACGGCGGCGACCTGGGTGATGAGGTGCGTGTGACGGTCGAGCGCGGCGAGCGAAACTTCGCCAGCGGGGATCGCCTCATGTTCTTGCAGAACGAGCGCGGCCTCGGCGTGAAGAACGGCACGCTTGGCACCGTCGAACAGGCGAGCGCGCAATCCATGACCGTGCAGACCGACGATGGCCGATCCGTGCGGTTTGACCTGAAGGACTACAACAAAATCGACCATGGCTATGCGGCGACTATCCACAAGGCCCAGGGCATGACGGTGGACCGCACCCATGTGCTGGTAACCCCAGGCATGGATGCCCATGCGAGCTATGTCGCCTTGTCACGGCACCGAGATGGCGTGGACCTGCATTATGGCCGCGACGATTTTGCGGGTTACGACCGGCTCAACCGCACCCTGTCGCGCGACCGGGCCAAGGACATGGCCTTGGACTACAAGCGTGCCGATCCCGTGCAGAGCTATGCCGAGGGGCGTGGAATCACCTTCGGCGAGCGCGTGGCCGAGATCGTGCGCAAGGTCGTGCCCGAGAAGGTACGCGACATGTTCGACGGCCTTCGCTCCCCTGAAAGTATGCCCGGCGTGCATGGCGGAATGAGGCCGGAACGGGAAAGGAGCGGTGCGCCAGGTCTGCGGCGCGAAAGCGAGGCGCCGGAAAGGAAAGTGGAGGTAGACCCGGAAAAGGAATTGCGCCGGTTGCGTACCAGGGCGCTCGTGCGCCATGCCAGCGCCGTGGCTACGATCTTCGCGGTGCAGGAACTGGGCGGCGAGGCAAGTCCCGAGCAGGTGAAAGAACTGCAAAAGGCCCGCAAAGTCTTCGAGGAGGTGCGGCCTTATGGCTCGGTCGACGCTGAAGCCGCCTACAAGAAGGATCCAGACCTCGCCTACGAGGCGGCTAGTGGCCGGGTCAACAGAGCCATCCGCGCGCAACAGCTCGAAACCGAAATGCGCGTCAATCCAGGCCGCCGCGCCGACCGCTTCGTGGAGCGCTGGCAGGAGCTCGGCCACACCAGCCAGCGCCAGTATCAGGCGGGCGACATGTCCGGCTACAGGTCAACGCGCTCGGCGATGGGCGCCATGGCGAGAAGCCTCGAACGCGATCCGCAACTGGAATCTCTCCTCGAGAACCGCAAGCGGGAGCTCGGCATCGCATTCGAATCGGGGCGCCGGCTTGGTCTCGAACTCGCCTTCACCCACGGCATCGATCTTGGCAGAGGCCGGGGCCTCGGAATTTGATCTATCCTATTTCCGCCGTTTAAACGCCAAAGTACGCCTGTGAGCAAAATGCTCTTGCGCCCCGCAACGCCCTGTTCCTGTCTAATCTCAGATGCTGTCAGAAACAGCGAGCAGGAGGCAGCGCGGCCATGCGCGAACCAGATCGTATCATCCGTTTGAAAACCGTTCTCGCCAAGACCGGGCTGTCCCGATCCACCATCTACCGCAAGATCGCTGAGGGCACCTTCCCCGCTCAGCTCCAAATCAGCACCAACGGGTCCGGGTGGCATGAATCCGACATCAACCGCTGGATCGCAGATCCCGTCGCGTGGCATCCGAAACTCGAGTTCGATCCGGTTCGATGAACTCTGACAACGCTCCCGACCGTCCGATTTTTGCCCTCCTGTACCCTGGATGTGCCCTTGTGCAAATGCCAACTGGCGCGGCCGGTCCTGATCCCCTTATCGTAGAGATCATCGAAGCACCTCTTTGAACCATGGCTGACAACGACAACAACAAACAGCGCCGGCTCGTCGAGTTTAAGGATGGGTGCCGCTATGGAAAGTTCGGAAAAACGAAAGCCTATGAGCTGATCGCGCAGGAACGGATCAGGGCCTACAAGATGGGAGGCAAGACGCTCATCGATCTCGATAGCATCGATGAATATCATGCTTCGCTGCCACGAGTTGAATCACGGGCTATGCTTTAGCCGGATTTGCGCAGCGGCACGGCAACTCACTTGCGTAGGCGATCGAGACGATTGGCCTAATGCTGCATCAGGCGCACGCGTTCGCTCCAATAGACTGCCCGGTTGTGGATGCCACGTGGAGTACCAATTACAATGAGCAAACCGCTGAGGTCGTGAAGCGCGGACTGATCTTCGGCCTGTTTCCGGGGTTCGGACTCGCACTCGTCGCAGCGATAGTCCTGGAGACTCGCGAGCAAAAGCGCGTTGCGGAAATGAGTGCGCGCGTCCAACGCATCGTGGCAGGCGAGCAACGGCTACCGACAAGCGGCACCGACGAGCCGCTGGATAGGCTCGCCACTCTCGTCAATGGCATGCTGGACGAAATCGAGATGCTGTCCAGAGCCTCGCCAGCGCCGGCGACGACATTGCGCATGACCTGCGGTCGCCGCTTACGGCCGTCCGGATCGGCCTCGACCGGGCTCGCGCCAACGCCAATTCGGTCGCGGACTGGCAGACGGCAGTCGATAAAGCGATCGCGCGCATTGACCATGCGATCTCGATCGTTGCCGCGCTTTTGCGCATTCGCGAGATTGAGCAGGTTCGACGCACGGATGGGTTCGGCAACGTTGCGTTGGCCGACCTGGTGGGCGAGATTGGCGAACTCTACGAGCCGTTGGCCGAGCAGAAGCGGATCGAACTTAGGGTGAGAACGGAATCGGAGCTAATTGTGCGCGGTGACCGCGACCTTCTTTTCGAAGTGGTTGCCAACCTGCTCGACAATGCCATCACTTCACGCCGGAAAGGGGGCGTATTGATGTCTGTCTTACAAGCCGCGGCAACGACGGCTTCGTGCGAGTGACCGACACCGGACCGGGGGTCCGCGAGGACGAGCGCGAGCTGGTTGTGCAGCGATTCTACCGATCAGATCGAAGCCGCCATATCAAGGGCTTGGGGCTGGGTCTCAGCCTAGTTGCGGCGATCGTCAAGCTGCACGGTTTCCGCTTTGACATCCTGCCCGGGCTAGGTTTTGTGGTTGAAATAGCATTTCGCCCCAAAACGGCCAGTTCAGTCTGAAATGGCGAAGGACCGCCGAGATCAGTGACGGGCTACTCCGGTTCGTCTGGTACGAGGCGGGGGATGTGTCCGCTTCGCGCCACAGAGCGACACTCGCGGTACTTCGCTGTGGCGTGCGCGGCGACCTTTCAGGTGGCGGGCCTCGGGCTTATGTCATCCGCCGCCATGCGCGGCAATTAGCGTCATCTGCAGGTATCCGCGAAAGATTGACCCAGATGCTAGCCGTGTCGTTGGTCGTGAGTTTCAAAATCATTGCGAAAACGCCGTGGTTGCGCCGGATGGTAACCGCCAGCGGCCCTTGGGCAGTTAGTCGTGCTGCCTTTGAACGGAATATCGTTTCGGGAAGGTCTTGTACGCCCCCTACGCCGGCTTACTTCTAGGTGGTTAGCACTCGCTAGCCTCGACTGCTATTTAGTCCAAGCAACAACAATCAGAAAATAGGAGGACAGCATGAAATTCCGTCCGCTTCACGACCGCGTCGTGGTCAAGCGTATCGACGCCGAAGAGAAGACCACTGGCGGCATCATCATTCCGGACACTGCCAAGGAAAAGCCCTCGCAGGGCGAAATCACCGCCGTCGGTCCGGGTGGCCGCGACGAAGCCGGCAAGCTGATCCCGATTGACCTCAAGGTTGGCGACCGCGTGTTGTTCGGCAAGTGGTCGGGCACCGAGGTCAAGCTCGATGGTCAGGAACTGCTGATCATGAAGGAAAGCGACATTATGGGCGTTCTCACCGATCTGCCCGCCGCTAAGAAGAAAGCCGCGTAAGCGCGCCAGTCACTTTACCTCATCCTGAGGAGCCGGCACAGCCGGCGTCTCGAAGGATGCGGCCCGCAGGTTCAAATCTCATCCCCGAAGAACCCGCCTATTTCAGCGGTATGGGATCGATGGAAAACGGAGACCATTATGTCAGCCAAAGAAGTCAAATTCGGCGTCGATGCCCGCGACAGGATGTTGCGCGGCGTCGAAATTCTCAACAACGCGGTAAAAGTGACGCTCGGCCCGAAGGGCCGCAACGTCGTGCTCGACAAGTCATTCGGCGCGCCCCGCATCACCAAGGATGGCGTCACCGTCGCCAAGGAAATCGAGCTTGACGACAAGTTCGAGAACATGGGCGCCCAGATGGTGCGCGAAGTCGCCTCCAAGTCGGCCGATGCCGCCGGCGACGGCACCACCACCGCGACCGTTCTGGCGGCTGCGATCGTGCGCGAAGGCGCCAAGGCCGTTGCCGCCGGCATGAACCCGATGGATCTGAAGCGCGGTATCGACCTCGCGGTCGAAGCCGTCGTTGCGGACCTCGTCAAGAACTCCAAGAAGGTCACCTCGAACGAGGAAATCGCCCAGGTCGGCACTATTTCGGCCAACGGCGATGCCGAGATCGGCAAGTTCCTCTCCGACGCCATGAAGAAGGTCGGCAACGAGGGCGTGATCACGGTCGAGGAAGCCAAGTCGCTTGAGACCGAACTCGAGGTCGTCGAAGGCATGCAGTTCGACCGCGGCTACATCTCGCCCTACTTCGTCACCAATGCCGACAAGATGCGCGTTGAAATGGAAGATGCCTACGTCCTCATCAGTGAAAAGAAGCTGTCTCAGTTAAATGAATTGCTTCCCTTACTGGAAGCCGTGGCGCAGAGCGGTAAGCCGCTTGTGATTATCGCGGAAGACGTCGAAGGCGAGGCCCTCGCCACCCTGGTCGTCAACCGTCTGCGTGGCGGTCTGAAGGTCGCGGCCGTCAAGGCTCCGGGCTTCGGCGATCGCCGCAAGGCCATGCTGCAGGACATCGCGATCCTGACCGGTGGCCAGGCCATCTCGGAAGATCTCGGCATCAAGCTCGAGAACGTCACCCTCAACATGCTCGGCCGCGCCAAGAAGGTGATGATCGACAAGGAAAACACCACGATCGTCAACGGCGCCGGCAAGAAGGTCGACATCGAAGCTCGCGTGGCGCAGATCAAGGCGCAGATCGAGGAAACCACCTCGGACTACGACCGCGAGAAGCTCCAGGAACGCCTGGCCAAGCTCGCCGGCGGCGTCGCGGTGATCCGCGTCGGCGGCGCGACCGAGGTCGAGGTGAAGGAGCGCAAGGATCGCGTGGATGACGCGATGCATGCGACCCGTGCGGCTGTGGAAGAAGGCATCGTTCCGGGCGGCGGTGTCGCTCTGCTGCGTGCTTCCGAGCACCTAAAGGGCATTCGCACCAAGAACGACGACCAGAAGACCGGCGTCGAGATCGTGCGCAAAGCACTATCCTATCCGGCCCGCCAGATCGCGATCAACGCGGGCGAAGACGGCTCCGTCATCGTCGGCAAGATCCTCGAAAAGGATCAGTATTCGTTCGGCTTCGACAGCCAGACTGGCGAATACGTCAACCTGATCTCCAAGGGCATCATTGACCCGACCAAGGTGGTCCGTGTGGCAATCCAGAACGCGGCTTCGGTTGCGGCTCTCCTGATCACCACCGAAGCCATGGTGGCTGAAGTTCCGAAGAAAAACGCCGGTGCCGGAGGCATGCCTCAGGGCGGCGGCGGAATGGGCGGCATGGGCGGTATGGATTTCTAAGGCCAAACTGTTTGCCGCTCAACAATAGGAAAGGCCCGGCAAAAAAAAGCCGGGCCTTTTTTCGCAGTCGCGAGCTAGGCGTTGCCGATATCGGCGACCAAGTGTTTAACCATAAACCGAGATGGGGTAGCGGCGCTCGGAATTGCCGAAGCGGACATGAGTGTTGTTGCCGTAAGCGAGAAATTCTTCGAGACGCCGGCCTCTTCATTTATTATTTCCGACAACGGATCTAGTCGCGAGACGGGAAAAGACGCTGATTTCATCAGTGACGGATTGATGCGGCGGCGCAACCCACCAATATACATTGCCGCTGCACAAGTCCGCTTTCTTCTCGGCGACGACTCGCCAAGTCGGTTTCGTCAGTGCGTAATCCCCCGGCTTCGCGAGAGATGGGTCAGATCATAGACGGCAATCCTGTCGTCAGCGGCTCCTCACCTACTTGGTGTGACCGATCGCCCAGACATAGGCGGACACCGCGGCGACGTCGGCGTCCGACAGTTGGGCGCCGCCCTTCGGCGGCATGACGCCTGTATAGTTGCGAGGGCGCGGTACGCCGTCGGTCACGGTCTTGGTGATGGCCCCGAGGCTGCCGTCGCCCCACACCCAAATGCCGTTGGTCAGGTCGGGGCCGACCGACGTTCCCTTGGCGTCGGACCCGTGGCATCCGCTGCAGGTGCCGTTGTCGGCCTCGCCGTGGAAGATGCGGTCGCCTAGCGCGACCTGATCCTTGGTGGCGTCGGGCGGCACCGGAAGGTCGGGGGTGGCGCGACCCGCATCCGCATGCGTTCCTTCCGGCGGCAGGGCAGCGCCGGCCGCGCCGGATGCCGCAGCAGGGGCTGGCGCAGCTGCCACCCGCGCGGTCGCTGCATCGCCGCGATAAGTCACCCGCCAGATGCGGCCATGCACGTCGTCGGAAATGTAGAGCGCGCCATCCGGCCCCATGGCCAGGCCGCTCGGCCGAAAGGCGGCGCGACCAGGATCCTTGTGCGCGCCAGCGAAGCCATCGGCGAACACGACGTAATCGCCCGCCGCCTTGCCGTCGCTCATCGGCTGAAAGACCACATTGTAGCCCGCCTGCGCCCGCGGCGCGCGATTCCACGAACCGTGGAAAGCGATGAAGGCGCCGTCACGATAAGGCTCGGGAAACTGTGTGCCCGTATAGATCAACAGGTCGTTGGGCGCCCAATGACCCGGAAAGGCGGCCACCGGCCCCTCCTTGTCGGCGCAAACCCCGACCGTCTTGCCTCCGTCGCCACCATATTCGGGCGCCAGGACCAGCTTTTTCTGACTCTGATCGTAGTAGCATTCCGGCCATCCGTAATCGCCGCCCTGTTTCAGTTCGAGCAGTTCCTCGGCCGGCAGTTCGACGCCTTGGTCGACACTATAGAGCTTGGGCCAGTTCTGTGAGAGCTGATCGCGACCGTGCTGCGTAACAAAGAGCCGTCCGGCCTTGTCGAACCCGAACCCCTCTCCATTGCGGATGCCGGTGGCATAGCGCGCGGCGGCCGAGAAAGTCTGGCCGGCCTTGTTGGCGTCGTAGCGCCAGATGCCAGCCCGCGTCTCTAGCTCGGTACAGGGATTGTGCCCGGGCGACAGGGGCATGCGATTGTCGTCCTGGCATGCATTCGTGGCCGATCCCAGGTCGACGAACAGGTTACCCTTGGCGTCGATGGCAAACGGGTGCATTGGGTGATCGCCGGTCAGCGGCATGCCGGATAACACGGTCTTCGGCTGGCCGGCCGGCACGATCTCGCCCTGGGCGCGCGCATAGCTGACGATCTTGTCGTTCAGTTCGGCATAGAGCGCACCATTGTAGAGCGCGATGCCGGTGCCGCCGGCAGCGCCGGCGGCCTTGTCCGGGCCAAAACGCTTGACGACATCTGCCTTGCCGCTGCCGGAAGTATCCTTGAGCGCGAGCAGGAATCCGCCAGCCGGCGGAGTGTCGTTGTGGTAGTAGCGACCGCTCCAGGTGTTGGCATAGACGACATTGTCGCTGCTGACCGTCATTTGACGGACGTGGCCGAGATTGTCGGCAAAGACGGTGGCGCAGAATCCGGGTGAGAGGGTGATACCGGTTTCCTGATTTTGACATTCTGCGGCGACGGCACCATGCGGAGCGGCCACCGCGGCGACACCGAGCACCAGGAGGACCGAAGGAAGATTCATCTTTGAGGGCTGGGTTGACGACATTTGATCCTTCGTCCTTTCATGCGGTCCGGAACTGGGGGAGTTCGGCTCGCTTTGCGCCATCGGTTTGAGATGTTTGAACGGTAGCTCGTCTTGCAACGCAGACATTTCTGGTTTGCACGAATTTTTCGGGACTCAAACCTTTGTGATTGGATCGCGCCGGAATCCGGCCGCCGACCGGACCGTTCAACTCTCGACTCCGTCGGATGTCGGAAATAGCGCGTTGTGATGAAGGTCCTCCTGCCGCTGTGACTGGAGCACCCGACGAAGCCGAGGTGTTGGCACATCGCCGGTGATGGACTTAAAAGAAGCGCTGCGGTTCCGTTAATGGTCGCTATCTGGTTTTTAGCTGCAAGATCATTGGCAAATGAGATTTGCGCACCCTGCGCATTGGCCGCTTAGCCAGGACATACTGGGCCGGCGGCATTACCAAGATCCTTCCAGTCTTGGCGCAAGACAAAAGTCCACCCAGCGCACGGGCTATATTGCCTTTCACTCGGAACTTTACCCGCATTACTCTGGATTAATTTGGTGACGGCATCCGGTTTTTTCGACACAGGGATCGTTGCACTGCTCTTCTCCGTTTGAGAAGCATTTTTGCCGTTGACCTCGGTTGCGCCTATGTAATCAATGCCTTCGATACCGAACCTATCGGCACGTAGTCGGATGCTGCCATCTGTCCGGCCTCTGACGCTGTGACGGAGCTGCGGGCCCGTATGGGAGTTCGCGGACCGGAACCAAATCATAAATGCCTGCTCTAGGCGCGATGGGTTCATCTGGTTCTTCCGACCACGGCTACACGACCTGCGACATTGCAGGTCTTCCGTACAAGCCAAATTGAGAGTCTGCATTTCAGTCACGTTCGGTTCACCTCATGGTCTTGTGAACTTCCGGTGACCGCGCAGCCGTCCGACCATCCTCATATCTGTTTTGAGCCGGGCGGGCGATCGCGGAGGCGGCATGCTGAGCAAGGAATATTTGGAAATAGCGCGAATGTTACACCGCGCCGCTGTGAGAATAACTGACCGCATGGTTGCGGGTCAGCTTAGGACGCTTGCGGAGGACTGCGAGCGGCGAGTTGAGAAGGCCGCGCCGGCTGAGGCCGCCAAAGCGTTGGCGCGGGAACGGTTAAGATCGTCCTCCCCAATATCTCGCTCTCACGCGCGATTGCAGGCCGCGCGGGCAGCGCGTCTTGCTGAAGGGGCGCTTGAAAAGATCGAAGACCCAGCAGCCCCGCCGCAAGAGCGCGTTCAGCGCCGGCGCAAATTGACCAAAGGGCCCTCTGAGTTTCGAGAAGATCGGATCGATCAGCCGTGGATATAACCGATCAGCCGGGGATATATTTTTCGAGTTAGGTCGGGATAGAGTAGTGGTGAGGTAGCTTAGAGCGCTTTGAAAATCAGTCTGTTGTTCTTGCCCGCAAGCGTTTGCGGTTGGTATGCCGGTGGCTCGTCGCGAAGCCTTCTCGACCGCTTCGTTGAGAAGCGCGGCGACTCAGACGTAGGACCCGTTTGAGACCATGGTGAGCAACAGCAAGCACATCGTCACTTCGGTCGTGTGAGCGCCGATGCGCGAAGCTGATGGAGGCTCGCAGTCCTCACCGCCCCAAATATGGAGGCCCCATATTGTCGTCGATGGTGCCAGGGTAGTTGCCGTCCCCATAGAGTCCTCCCCATCCTGAATGATAGGTTGGATATTCATTGCCATAGCCAAATCTGATCGCGTCTTGCGCGGGCATTCTATGATGACGATAGAGCCCGCGATACGCGTCGTGCATTGCGTAGCTGTCACTGCCAGCTATTGCCGGACCCACGAGCACCAGTGAAAGTGCGGCTGCACCGATCAACCTGATGGTCATCGTAATATCTCCTCTTTTCAGCGGACGAACAGAGGATGAGGTAGGAAACCCATTGCGCCGTCGCCGCTAAATTCCACGTTAGAAACTTCACTAACGTGACATTTGGAAATCCCGCGCTCACTCAGGCATGCGGCCGTCGCGCAGTCGATGTTGAACAGAATTGATGTGGGGTTTTGTGCAGAGTGGTAGGTCCCAGTGCTCCGAAAGCCCCGCAAATAGGGCATTCCCGAAAAGGCCGGAGAAGGTTTGTGACCACTGGAGCGAGAAGTTTTTCGTAGTCAGCTACGGTAGCGTGACCTGACTCGCGCAATTTTCGAATCGCATGCATGGTGATGGCTCCTCGGATCGATTGAGACCTCAACCTGCTCCTCCGCGATCTATGCTGCGCCGCTTCGTCAGCTCGGCTCGTTTATGCCCTTGAGGCAGGGGAGGCACATGATAGCAGTTCAAGCCAGCGAAGAGGATGTCCAATATTCCCTTTGGGACTGACCGTCCCGAGGGGGAATGGCGGGCGGCACGCGCGTGAGGCGCGCCATCCACCATATCATTCGAGCGTACAGTCATGGGACCATCATTTACCCGCGTTGCTCAGCTGTGTCTTTGCGCCAACCGAGGAACGTCAGGACCAGCCTATCTTAACAACCGCACTCGTTGCACGAGTGTCCTCATCACAAGGATCTGTGCCACCAACAGCTTAGTGTTCGAAAATAGCCCATTTTTGCCTTAATCTACTGGCGCAACTGCTATTTTCTATATTTGTCCCTTTACAATTTTTCTCGCGGTCGGGCAACGGATGAGAATTCTGCTTATAGAAGATAGCTACAGGCTCGCTCAGTCACTTACAAAGGGACTCAGCCGCGAGGGCTTCGATCTAGACGCCTTCCCAACTGCACGGGCCGGCGTCGACGCCTTCTCTGCGCTGAACTATGATGCGATCTTGCTCGACCTGGGTTTACCGGATCAAGACGGCCTTGAAGTTCTAGGCCATCTCCGCCGGAGGAGAACCGACGTTCCCATACTAATCCTCACTGCCCGCGACTCGATTGAAAGTAGGGTGATGGGGCTTGATGCTGGAGCGGATGACTATCTAGTAAAGCCGTTTGCGATGATCGAACTAGCTGCGCGCATCCGTGCGCTGCTAAGACGCCCTGGCCAACCTCTTGCCACGCTGCTGACAATCGGAAATACCCAGCTAAACTCAGCAGCCCGACAAGTGACGGTCGGCGGCTCGATTGTTCACTTCTCGCCTCGCGAAATCAGAGCGCTGGAATTGTTGATGCGTCGGGAGGGCCAGGTGATTTCGAAAGAAATCCTGGAAGACAACCTCAACGGGTTGGGTAAGAATAGGTCCCAAAACTCAATCGAAGTTTTGGTCTTTCGTCTGCGCCGCCGGCTGCAGCACTGCGAGTCCGATTGCCGTATCCATACGTTGCACGGCATTGGCTACATGATCAAGGAGCGCTGAGTTGAAGCCCTATTCGCTTTTTCGGCGGATCACTATCGGCCTTTCGGTAACGATGGCAATTGCCTTTATTTGTGCGTGCAGCTGGCTGTTCGTTAAAGCAAAATGGGCAAACGACCGGCTGCATGAACGCGCGTTGCTTGCTCAAGTGAGGGACATCGCCGCGCATATCGACATTTCTGCTGAAAACGGCGTCCACCTGCATCTGCCTGTACTTCTTGCGGAGGCATATTCCGGTTCGGAAAGCAGGCACCGGTTTGCGATCCGGGATACCAGTGGTCAAGTTTTGATCGGCAACTCGGGGCGCATCGGAGAGCTTCCGGAGCTTAGCGACAAGGACCACAACGTTTACAAATATGATAGCGGTCGTCGGGAACACCCCGGCGTGGTACTTGGCGCGGCGCTCCGCACACAGGTGGGTGGCCGCACCATTTATGTTCAAGCCGAGCGGGTTTCCGAGCAAACCAAGGGCCTCGGTAAGCAGGTCCTTGAGGAATTCTTGGTCGACGGCGACTGGTTGTATTTTCTTTTCTTGTTTGTGCTCGTCGCCGTTTGCTTATGGATAGTCAATCGAGGGCTTCGACCGCTCCGGCAGATGTCCGAAATTGCGCGCTCGATCGGGCCAGCCAATACGCACGTTCGTTTTCCGACCGATGACGCGCCCAGAGAAATTCTTCCATGCGTTCTGTCGTTAAATGAGGTGCTGGACCGCCTAGAGGAGGGTCTGAAACGGCAAAGGGAATTCAATGCCAATGCCGCACATCAGTTGCGTACGCCACTGGCGGTTCTGATGGCCAATGTGCAGTCTCTCGAGGATCCCGAGTTGATTGAGCTGCTCAAGATCGACGTTGATCACATGGCCAGAATCGTTTCGCAGCTACTGTTGGTAGCGCAACTCGACTCGCTGACCATCGACTTTACGGAGCTCGTCGAGCTCAATGCACTGGTGGCCGATGTTGCTGCTAATCTTGCGCCCATTGCCATCAATGCAGGTAAGAGCATCAAACTCGAACGCAACGACGGCAATCTGTTTGTACGAACGAGCAGTTTCGCGCTCAAGGCTGCCCTGCAGAATCTTATCGAAAACGCGATTAAGCACACTCCTCGCGGGACCGCCGTAGGGGTACGAATTAGTGATCTTCCGGGGGTCGACGTAATTGATTCGGGTCCGGGCATTTCGGAGGAGCTGCGGCCAAGGATATTCGAGCGCTTCTGGCGGGGCGATAAATCCACGGATGGATCAGGACTTGGCCTGTCCATTGTCGAGAAGATCATGAAAGCGATGCGGGGCACGGTGTCCGTCACCGACGCTCCCAGTGGCGGCGCTCAATTCTCCATTCGGCTCTCCCGCGCCGCCCTCGTTGGACGCAACCTGAAAGAGCTGAGTAATCCGGATAGGCTGGATAAGACAATCGGCGAGGACCTGCCTAGGGTTGCCTGACCACGGTCCCGAGCAAGCCTGACACCCCGAAGGGCAAGCTCACAGGTTCGACCGTGATTTCGTTCCTCGCAAAACCGCCGTCTTCGATGGCGGCAATCAGTTCGTCCCGGTCAAAGCTTCGATGCGTATCCTCGCCGGCAAAAGGCCAGTTCGCAAGGGTTGCCCTGTCGGACACGTAAATAACCATTCGGCCTTGCGGCCTCAGGACGCGGCGAGCTTCGCGAAATGCCCGGCCGTCGCTACCAAAAAAATATGCGACGTTGACAGCGAGAATTCGATCGAACGACTCGCTCGGGAAAGGCAACGCCTCAAATTTGGCTCGCGCCAGCGAAACGCTTGCCCGGTGTGTCCAAAGGTGGTTTCTGCGCGCCGCCAGAGCAATCATGTCGGCCGATTGGTCGATGCCCCAAATCCGACCATGCTTGACAGCTCGCGCCAATTCTTGCAGCGCCCAGCCAGAGCCGACTCCAAGTTCGAGGATTCTATCCGCTTGAGCGCCCTGCAGTGCCTCTATGGCAAGCAGATTCGGCCGCGCGTTGATGACGGACATTAATCGGCCGACCCATCGCCCCCTGCTGCCGGTCGGATTGCGCAACTGGCGGCCGAGTTCGTGCCAAAAGCGAGCGCGAAGTTCGTATTTGTTCACGGCGGCAAGGCGGATCAGTTACCTTTGGCCGCGAGCTTCGCTAGTTTTTCCTGAATGACCTGGCGCCGGGCCTTATCCCAGACCGGCCGGTCCTTATTGACGGGAATGGTCAATGCATGCTTCCAGACGCGCTCGGCGCCTGCGTAGTCGCGTTGATCATACAAGAAATCGCCGTAAAAATAGTTTGCATCCATTCCGTTCGGCGAGTTGCGGACCGCTTCTTCAAGGTATTTGCGCGCCAGTTCAGTATCGCCGAATGCGATTGGAAAGGAAGGCACGCGGTAATAAAGGACGCCGAGGCTTGCCGAAGCGCCCGCTTCAAGTGCCGTGGGATCTATCTTTTCCGCTTCCAGCAAGACATCTCGAGCCTGATAGGCGAGTGATCTTGCCGTCAGCATGCTGTGATCCTCGCTGGCCATCGAGGCACCCTCGCTGAGCAATACACCCTTCCAGATGATGGGCTCCGCGCGGCCCGGAAATTTCTGAGCAAGCAGAGAAGCCCGATCGGCAAGCGCTGCTATCTGCTTTTGCTGCAGCGCCGTGTCGCCTTCTTCAAATTTGATATGCGCCCATGCATTTGCGATGTCCAAAATCTCCGCGCTTAACGCCTTTGAATCAGCCGCCCAGATTCGGGTGGAATTGCTCGCGCATGCGATGATGCAGGCCACGACGAAGAAAACAAGCCGTGATTTATTGGCGCTCACGATGCGGCTCCTCCGCTGGATCGGTCTCGAGGTGAAAAAAGCGCGCTTGCTTTGCGGTCATTTTTCGCCAAGAAAAAATCGATCAAGCGCGGCATGACGCCGTTCACCTTGACGAACAATCGCTCGGCACTGCCGAAGTAGACTTCCTCGCTCCCCCGTTCGATGACGTCGACGATTCGGCTTGCGATCGAGTCGGGCTCGTCGATCGCCATTCCGGTCAGATCGGCGTATTCCGCGAGCTTGCGTGTGATCAGTCCGGTTCTGACTGCACGGGGCGCGATATAGGTGACGGTGATGCCTGTGCCAGCCAATTCGCGCCGCAGCGCCTCGCTCAATGATCGAAGTCCAGCCTTTGAACTCGAATATGTCACAAAATAAGCGAGTGCTATCGAGCCTAGGATGGAGCCGACGTTGACGAGCTGGCCACTCCGCTTGCGCTTCATGGCCGGCAGAACGGCCTGGCAGAGAAGCGCAGGAGCAACCAGATTGATAGCGTAAGTGGCCTCTACGTCGGCATCGGATTGCTGCTCCACCGGTCCAAGATATTGAACACCGGCGAGATTGATGAGGACGTCCGGCTCTTCATCTCTTGCAAAAGCGACCGCGGACTTGAGTCCTTCAGGCGAAGAGAGGTCGGCAGAGAAATGCCGCGCTCCCGCGTTCCCGTCTACAGATCGGGAAACGGTCACCAACGACGCCCCGCGATCGATCAGCAGCTTGCCGACGCGCCGGCCGATTCCGCCTGAGCCACCGGTCAGGACAACCTTGCGCCTAGAGAGCGGCATTGCGGGCAGTCGAATCAGGCGGGATGCTTCTAAAAACGTTTGCAAAGAGTATGAACATTCGCTGGGCCATATGGATGATCGCCTCCTGATCTTCTGTATGTTCGATACGAGTCATCAGATCCCGGAAAAAGTCCATGTGTTCGAGGTCGAGCGCGCCGTGCGACAGCCAATACCGAAAGCAGTTCTCCTTCAGACCGAGCGATCGCATCAACGCTTCGGCGCCGGTGGTTGCAAGCTTGGTACTGGTCCCTTCAAGCACGAAGACCATGCCAAAAAAGCCGACCGGATTGACCCTGTTGATGAAGTCATAGGCGTAGGAGACCATGAACTCGGTTGCCATGTTCGGGCGGCCGAGACGAACCGCTTCCGCATCTCCGCCGGCGTTGCGGATGTCATCGAGTATCCATTCCTCGTGCCCCGATTCCTCTGCAATATATTCGTCCAACGCCTCCTCAAGCCATTCTCGCCCTGACGGAAGGCGCGACTTGACGAACTGCATCAGTGGAACGGTGTGCCGAACATGGTGATAGGCCTCGGCAAGGTATTCCAGATAGGCTTCGAGAGAGATGTCGCCGACAAGTCCCCGTCGAATCTGCTTGGACGCGACCAGATAGGCCTGTTGCGTCGCCGTCTCCATAACAAGGGTTTCATAGAAATTAGGCATGGCAATCTGCTCGATTATTGGACTGTATTTTTGCTTGATTGCGTCACGCTGCAACCTTCCGTTGGAGGTCAACAAGCCTTCTTGCGCCGTGAATGGCGCAACGACCGACCATCTTCCGACCTTGGCGTAGTCTGGCAGCTTCGCATTTGCTGCGCCGATTGCGGCCGCGATCCGATCCGACGATACCGACGCTTGCGTCGGCACAACCAGCACTGATAACCGGGCACTTGCTTCGCCAAACACGAACGCTTGGTAAACAGCGGGGTCGGCCGTGATTTCACTCTCCACCCATTCGGGCGAGATATTCCGGCCGTACGCGGTGATCAGGATGTTGGATTTGCGGCCACTAACGTAAAGGAAGCCGGCGTCGTCAAACCGACCAATATCGCCGGTTTCATAGATCTTCGGCGCAGCCGCGTCGCCCAAATATCCGAGAAAGCCGGGATCTTCGATCAAGATCTCGCCATCGGCCGCAAGACTTAGTTTTATGTGCGGCAACGGTTTGCCCACACTTCCTGGGCGATCGCTTTCGGTGGTGTTCAAGGTTACGACGGACCCGGCCTCGCTTAGCCCATAGCCTTGGTAAACGGGCAGATGCAGCCGCTGGGCCATATCAAGTAAAGAACCGGACACTCTTGCGCCGCCGACTGCCACATACTTCAATTCGGGCAGCTTCGCTTGAGAACGAAACAGCGTGCCAGTGACAGCCCGAAGTATTTCGGGGACCATGATCACGCTGGTCGCTTTGTTGTCGGCGAGCGCGCCAATCAGTTTGGCGAAATCGGGCTCGAAAGGTTTAGCGAAACCGATTTCGGCCTGAGATAGCGCTCGATAATGCCCACCAGCGAGAAGCGTCGTGTAAAGACCGCCGACATTCTCGAGCAGCACGGCAAGCGGCAGAATAGGCACGTGGACACCGGCCTTGTCTTTCCCAATAGCGTCGACAAGGGAAAGAGACACCCTTTCCATTGCCGACTGGGAAAGACAGACGCCTTTCGGGTTTCCTGTAGTTCCCGACGTGAAAGTGACCTTTGCGGTATCGCCCGGCAGTTCAACGGGGAGAGAATTCAACTTCCTGATATGAAATTGTTTCCCTCCGACATCGATCGCGGGTGCGTTTCCTCCAGCTGCATCACAGATCAACGCTTGGGCTCCGACGCGAACCAGCGCCGAGTTACGCTGTTCGTGGGTGAAAAAACCTGGAAGTGGCACCAACGGACGCTTCAGTGCAATAAGCGCCAAATCCAGAAGGACCCAAGCACAAGAGTTATCTGCGACAAGAGCGACAGGCCCATTCCCCGGAAGCTCCTCACGCAACATCCTCGCGACAGTCCTGACCTCCGCATCCAGCGCATCGTAGGTATAGGTTCGCAGTTCGTCGCTGAGGGCGATGGAGCCGCCGCAAATGGCAGCGCTTTGCGCGATTTGATTGAGAAGGCGGCTCATTAAAGGCCCGCTCGCGCGTGTGGCCGCACCCGATCAGAGACTTGTCTTATCTCACCCATTAGGATTTCCGGATTCTGTTCGTAATAGCTTCCCCATGATCGGCCTTGGTCTGGCAGCCGGTCCGCTCGAGCGGCTCCAAGCCCGCGTGACGCGAATCCAAAGGCCACTAGCATTCGGCGCAACTCCTCCGTTGCCGTCGCTACTGCATAAAGATATCGGCAGCTACTGAGGTAGGAGACAGATGCGGCGATCAGACGAGCGCTGGCAGCGCGCCCGATCGACGCCATGTTGCCTACCTCGAGAATGTCCGACCGCGGCACGACGACATTCGTGATCTCCAAAATCACACGTTCAATCGGCTCGTCGAAGTATTGCTCCAAAAACAATTCTTCAGAAGAAGCACTACGAAGTCCGATTGCTGAGACAACCTCCCCTTCATCGCTCTGCAAGCTCAAAAGCGTGGGATAATGGTCAGCGATCAGCGCGCCGAACCGATCAAGAAATCTGCGCTCAATGAAACGCTCGACGCGGGCTCTCTCGACCGTCGAATCTCGTGTCAATATGCGAAGGCGCTCCCGCCGGTTTGGTTTGCTCAATTTCGCGTTCTCTGTTGCCGCAGTTGCGCCAAAGCAATTAACCTGCTGACACCGCAGTCGTTTTCATATGAATACTTGCTTACAGTGTCCTTACAATCGTGAGGCTTTTCGTAGATATACGATTACCCAAGTTCTCCGCCATTCCCGGATCAAATAACTTCGTCGATCGACCCATAAGGCCTCGCTCGCCGCTGAGTGCATCCTCAGCGAGCTTGCGCAAATTCGGCAGCGACCTTGGTTAAATCTTTACTTATGTCGACGAACATAGCGGGATCGAGATTTCCGAGGGTCTTTTCCAAATGGACATTTCAGGCATCGCGTCGGCTACTGGACTGCACTCAGTATCCGGTGCAAGCTCTAGCGGTCCTCCGCAACAGAAGATGTCCAATCTCTTCGATTCAATCGATACGGCCGGCTCCGGCTCGATCACGCAAGCCCAATTCGGTCAAGCCTTTCAGACCCAGAATCCTCCAGCCGTTTTCCAGAAACAGGGAGCGGGAGCGATTTGGACGGCACTGGATCCATCCGGTAGCGGAGCGGTCTCAAAGCAGAACTTCGTGTCAACGATGTCGCAGCTGATGGCGTCGCTACGCGCTGGGGGAAGCGCGGCTGGCAATTCACAATCATCTGCTTCCGCCATCGCGAGCCTTCAGTCCCTGAACCAAATCAACCCAACGACCATCTCTCCAAACAGCCCGCCAGGCACCCTGGTCAACTATAGCGCCTAACTTCGATAGGTTCGGTTCCGCAGACCTTTCCCTCGTCGGTAACAGCAATATGCCGGATACCGAGCTGCCCGAGCCAGCTCGGCCCTTCTCGCCCTTTTAGCATCGCGATCGTGGTAAGGCTGCCGGCAACCATGCAGCGATCGGCGATAACGGTCACTGACGAAAGGCCTTGCACTGGCCAGCCGCTGCGGGGGTCCAGGATATGGCAATAGCGCCGTCCCTCGTAGTCAATATAGCGTTCATAATCTCCGCTGGTTGCAAGAGCTCCGCTCGTCAACGCGACCTCGGCAATCACTGTGCCCGCTGCTCGTGGATGTCGGATTCCAACAATCCATGGACGTCCATCCGCTTGGGGGCCGATAACGCGAATATCTCCCGCGAGGTCGACAAAACCATGTTGTGCGCCAAGGGCAGCACAAGCCTCTGCTGCACGGTCGGCCGCGAATTCCTTCGCGAGCCCGCCGAAATCTAGCTCCTGACCAGGCCTTGAAAAGTGAAGGCAGCCGTCTGAGACAGTAATACTGTCGAGACCAATCCGCGGCAGCAAAGCGTCTATCGCTGCTTGATTCGGTGGCATCGAGGTCGAAAAATCCCACGCGGCTCGAAGTATTCCCGATGTGATATCGAACGCCCCGTCGCTCTTGACGAAACACGCCTTCGCGTAGGCGACTAAACTGCTGGTCTCTTCGTCGATCCGGATACTGTCGCCGCAGGCTGCCGCGGCATTAATTCGCGATAACTCGCTGTCGGCCCTATAACGCGAATACCGGTTTTCAATCCGCACAACCTCGGCTTCAGCGGCCTCGGCAAACTTATCGCATGCTGCTTTACTGTCTGCACAGAGGTGAATTGAGCAATCGCTTCCCATTGAAAAAAATGTATGGTGAAGCGTCAACATCCATGAATGACTTTCGGATTAGTTTGCTCGCTCAGCGCTTCTTTCAACATCCCTTGCAGATGCCGTGCATCTTACTCAGCGTCTGATCATATTCTTTCACAATTGGCTCGTATGCCCGCTGGTCTATTCTGAAGCGACCGCGCCCTGCACGGGCCGTCTCGCTATTGGCCGGGACGGGCAGCCCCTGAACAAGCTCAATTTGAAGTTCCGCGCCTCGGTGCCCGGCCGCGTCGAAATTCTTGAACGCTTCTGAATCCTTCCAGGCCTGTGCTTGATCACTGGTGCTGAACTCGATCATAAGGAGGTGCACTGGCGCGTCTCCCTCCCAGGAAAGCGGTTTGTCCACGTCGGCTACAATTCGGCCGGAAAAAGTGGCGACCGTCGAACTCAGATCGTCGGTTGCAGTTCTGAAGGCTTTTTCATCTTCGATCTTCGAAGCGTTTATAATGACGTAAGCTGGAGTGATTGTGAGAGAAGTAAGCCCGCTGGACAGGCCGCGATGACCCATTCCACCGAACCCGCGCATGCCATGACCGCCGCGAGCCGCGACCTGCGAGGCAGTTGCAAGAAAAGCCACGCTGACAACCAAAGCAAGCTTACGGAAATTGTTTTGAATCATCTCGCCTCCACCGGGAAAGACCGATCCTGTCTCGACTAAGCCGGGGAGCCGGCTTTCTGCCGATTGCCAACCGCGGAGCAGCCCGCGACCCCAGCAGGATGGATCCAGAGTTAGATCGTCGTTTTACAACGAAAGCGGAAGCGCAATAATTCGCTGGTTCTATATTCGCGTCAACGTGATCGCGACCTGCGAGATGTCGGTTGCTCCTTCCGGGTCGATCGTGACCGATTGGCGATTGGCCTGAATCAATATTGCGAGGTCCGCGGTGAAGCCGATGCCGTCGATCCTGCCCCGGATTCCCATGGGGGTAATCGATCCGGATATATTGCCGATCGTATCCCGAGAGACTTCGTTCCACTTGCCGGCAAATCGGGGTCCGGTTGCCGCGACCTTGGTTCTGACATCAAGCTTGTAGCTATCGCTCGCACAACGCAAGGCCTGCTCCAATGACGCTCCATCCGGCGTGACCGTGTAGTGCGCCTTGCAGCGAATGCGCTCGCTGCCCGCCGATGTCTTGACAGTACCTTCGCCTGACCAATCGCCGGCAAATCGAGAGAAAGCGCCCACCTCGTGTTGTTGTGCGAACGTGGAGGCCGGCATGAGCAACAACACAATCGCAAGTACAATCTTCTGCGTTGGCAAGACGCTACATCGTGAAAACATACGTGCCATCCATTTCTTTCTGATCTGCCTTCGCAAGGATCAAAGTGTATCGTCCAAATGTGAAATCCAGTCGAACGAGCTGCGTTGATTGCTTTTCCAGGACACGGCTTCCTCGCCGAACTCAATTGCCTGCGGATCTGTCGCTGCTCGCATCGTCGGGAGACACGCGCCCCGCCTTGCCTTCCTCGACGAGCCTGGCGCGCATCTGCGCCTTGATCAACCGGATCGACAAGTAAAGGTCTTGCGATGACTTTTCCAACGCATCGGTATTCGGCAGCATTTTTGAGCGGTAGTCGATATCATCGACGGCGGTTGCTCCCATCTGAGCATACGGGACGACGCTCGCGATCGCGCCTTGGAATGCGTACGTACCGGCAAGGCTCGTCGTGGCCAAGCCGAATGCGTCGCGAAGGTTGGATGGGCCGAGGATCGGAATTTGCACGGACGGTCCGGGTGCTATTCCCCACACGCCGAAAGTCTGGCCCAGGTCCGCATAGTGGTGTGGTTTGCCCGACGTCGTGGCAACATCGTTGATACCGACAACGCCGACCGTTGTGTTGATCGCGAAGCGCTGCGTCGTATTCAGCGCCCGTCCGATATTGCCCTGCAGAACATCGTTGACGAGGACAACGGGCTCTCCGACGTTGACAGCAACATTGTGGATGCTTTCACGCACCTTCGGGTAGAAACCCTGATACGCCCGGGCAACCGGCTTTAGGACGACGTTATCGAAAGCCCGGTTGGCTTCGAAGATCTTGCGATTGACAGCTTCGGCTGGATCGTTGGCGCTATCGATCCGCCCCTGCTCGATCGGATCGCGCGGCTCTCGACTGTACGGATTCCACACCTCCTGCGCGAAGGCGGAAGCGGAAAGGACTACGCCGAGCAACAGCGCGCACGTTCCGTGAAATAGAGAAGCGGTCACCCCTGGTGCCGTTGAACACTGCTTTCGCCTGGCTCTAGTTTTGCGCACCAGCACACCGCAAGAACAGCACCGATACATCTGCGTCGTGTCCCCAAACAATTCAACTTTGGCATTTCCCACCGGGAGGGCTAGAGGTGGAAGACTGATGAACTCAGATGTACTGTCGTTAGGATTACGCAAGAATTGGGACCGCCAAAGCGCGTTCAAGCAAGTGTTACTGTAGATCCGATTACACCGTTTCTCGTCAAGAATGCCGGGCCTGAGTTTATGTTCTACCCAAGGCAGCACCAGCGGTGCTTAGCCGCAGACGTTTGCTAAGACAAGATACCGATCAGCGCTATAGCGGCTCACACTGGTCAAAGTTTTATTGCGAATGATGTCCAGCCTCTGAAAAGCCGCTGAATTATAAGGACGTGTAAGCAAAGGTCGTATCGGTTTTGCCTATAGAGAAACGAGGATCGGACAATTTCTCCACCTGACAAGTCAGGGAGCGTGTTTCTGTAACGTTGCAGAAATGCACCGATCCGAACCTAGCGTGAGCAAGCGCAATTCGGACGATCCGTCGGCGGCTTCAGCGACGTTTATATTTTTCCGCTGATCCACAGATGCGAAATGCTAGTCCGCCCCTCCGTCCTGTCTTCTTCAACGGCGACGGCTTGTACCGGCGAGCTTAGGGCGCGTTGGTTTTCAAGCCGTTTCAGATTGCGGCGGATCGATTCGAAATCTTCAACAATGCTCTTGGACCTCGTCGCCACGTTCGCTCCAGTCATCTGGGTATGCAATCATCCAAACCGTTCATGCCGACACGGCGGCTATCGTCATGCGCGTCTTCACAGCTCGACTCCGATCCGCGTAACCATGACGGCGTGCTGAAATGCCACTAGCCCCAATACATGATGGCCGTTCCCAACATGACGATTGCGACCGAGGCAAGCTCTCGCCTACTCGACTTTAAATCCTTCGATTTCTGCGGATGATTTGGAATGTAAGAATGCAATTGCGAGCGAAAAGTAAATTCGTATTTAGCTCAGCGCGCTTGCAGGGCCTGGAACCGCTGGATTGCGGCGACCAACGCTCGGTTAGAGGGAAAACGCGGATGCTACCTCCGCTACGGTTTTCGCGTAGTCCAACCGCGAACCCGATCCAAGGCAAAGGGCTGCGCACTGAGGATAGCGATTGATTGGCCGGGACGTAACGCGCACATCACGCAGGCATTATTTGAAGTTACCGGCATGTGTGCCTATTTGATTGATATCACGGAATTCAATGAGCCTCCTCTCGGTCAGTTGCCCCTGTCAGGACTCACTCCCGCAAATGACAAGTGCTCGAGCCGTGCTGGAGGTATGAAATAGTTGCGTTAAGCATCCACTCACATCCGCTATCGGATTCGTGACCACTGATCGCCTAACGCTTCAGCACTTTTCGCACGGAGTTGGCAGGCCGCGACCGTCAATGATCGAGCCGCCGTCATCGGATCGAGCCATTCACTCGATCAAGCCTTAGGGCGCTCGAAATCGACAATCCAAGAACTCGGGAAAGATATGGAAAAGCAGAATGCCGCCCCCGGTGGGATCGGCCTTGTCCTGTTCGCGTTGGCCATGGGCGGATTTGCGATCGGCACTACTGAATTCGCAACTATGAGCCTGTTGCCCTTTTTCGCGCCCGATCTGCGGATTGATGAACCGACCGCCGGAAATGTTATCAGCATGTACGCGTTGGGCGTGGTGATCGGTGCGCCCGTGCTCGCTGTGCTGACAGCTCGCTTGGCGCGTCGCAACGTCCTGCTGTTGCTGATGGCCCTGTTCGCCGCTGGTAACGCACTGAGCGCGTTCGCGCCCAGCTATCACTGGCTACTGGTGTTCCGTTTCCTGAGCGGTCTCCCACATGGAGCCTATTTTGGTGCGGCAGCCGTGGTGGCGGCTTCGCTAGTGCCATTCCACAAGCGGACTCAGGCCGTCGGAAAGATGTTCCTTGGCCTGACGGTCGCGACCGTGATCGGTGTTCCACTCGCGAACTGGCTGGGACAAGCGGTCGGCTGGCGTTGGAGCTTCGGCGCCGTCACGGTTCTCGCCATTGTCGCCTTTTCAATGGTTGCGTGGTTCGCGCCCGTCGATCACCCGGCCCCGAAGGCAAGCCCGTTACGCGAGTTGGATTCCCTGACGCGCGGCCAAGTTTGGCTCACGCTCGCAATCGGCGCCATCGGCTTTGGCGGCCTGTTTGCGGTTTATACCTACACGGCAACAACGCTGATGGAAGTGACGCACGTTTCGCCTGCCTTCGTACCGCTGGTATTGTCAGCGTTCGGACTCGGCCTGACCATCGGCAATATTGTCGTGCCGCGGGTCGCCGATCGCGCAATCATGCCGACGGCGGGCGGCTTATTGCTCTGGAGTTCCGTCGCGCTGGCCGTATTCCCCTGGGCAGCGTTGAACATCTGGACCGTGACAATCGATGCATTTCTGATCGGTTTAGGCGGAGCGCTCGCAACTGTGCTGCAGACACGGCTGATGGATGTATCGGGCGAAGCCCAAGCTCTTCCGGCGGCACTCAACCATTCGGCTTTCAACACCGCAAACGCGGTCGGCCCCTGGCTGGGAGGCCTCGCCATCTCTGCCGGTTACGGATGGACATCGACCGGCTGGGTCGGCTGCGGGCTGGCTCTGGCGGGGTTTGCCGTATGGCTGCTGGCAGTCACAGCCGAGGGCAAAGGCGATCGAAGCGTACCGCGATCGGCGGATGCCTGAAACACTATCACTCATGGAAAGAAGTTGGTTATTGTTTCCCCGCCGCGGGAAGAGTGCCGAGCCGCATACCAGCATTGGATGCGCAGGCATGGCGTTCTTCAGCCGATTCCGCTAGTTTTGATTGCCAGCGGTTGCCCGGAACGGCCTCATCCAGCTGCGGTTGTCATCTGCGCTACCGGAGGTTAGATGAAACGTTTTGCGATCGTCTATTTGAGCGCGCTGGTCATACCGCTTCTAGTAGGACCCGCGATGACGCTAGGCCTCGCGATTGACCTCATTGGCGATACCGCCGAGCACGGGTTGCCGAACGAGAATCCGGCCTTTCTAGCCGCCCAATTCGCGGCATTCCCCGGAGAAAACGGAAGATGAGGCTCGCCGGCATTCAGCATGTCAGCATGCGCGTCGCGGATTTCGATCGCGCGCAGCGTTTCTACGTTGGCGTACTCGGGCTTGTTCCTCACCCGCAGAAATCCAACTGGCTGGGACACGACCAGGGATGCCTGATCCACCTTATGCAGCGTACCCGTGCTGGCGACGACACTGACGACCCGGCGCGGCATGTCGCATTGCGTGTCGACCGGTTGGAGAATGTCGTCGCTCGATTGCTCGAGCATGGCTATATTCCCTTCCAGTCCGACGTGCGGCAAAGCGAACACCGACCGATAAGCTCTACTGACCAGCCGCTTGATTTCGGTATCGGAACGATCTTCGTCCGCGACCCCGATGGCAATCTGATCGAGTTCGTCGAGAAGGCCCGCGGGATCTTCGGCGAACACGACCCCAGTCCCTTCTGAGTTGGTGTTCACCATCTCTAGAGCGCCTCGGCTTGTACCATCGGGATAGGAATCCGACCTTCGGATATGCGCGGTGGGGCGAACGCGTTGTCGCTGTGGTGCAGCCGAGAGCAGTCGCACACTCGATATCGCCGCGGTATCAGCTTTCGTGAAGCAGCGGGTCGGGAGCGTCAAACGCCCAAGCAGATTGAAGTAAGGGACGGCCTTCCGCGGCCCAAAGTCGGCAAGGCGCTGAAATCAGAGAGTGCCAGGATGCTCGCGAACGGGAAGACACGACGGCTATGCTGGCATAGTGACGGTCGGAACTCTTTTCTTATTCAGCCGCCAACGCTGTTGCCCAGCTGAAATCATAATGCGTGCTCAAAGCTTTCATCGCGACGACTGTGCCCAGAACGCAGATGATCTGCAATAGCGTCCTCGTCGAGAAAACCTTATTGAACAGCGTCATATGATCTTCCGCTTTTGCTAGGTTATATCGTCGGTGAGCCGGTGGAATCGGACCTAGCGTCGGTGGCCTAGACGAATCCCTAGCTTGAGCGCCTTCTGCCGCAGCGAGCCCACACTACGTTTTGTAAGCCTCGCAATTTTAACGACGGGCGTTTTCGCCTTTGAGTGAGCACGCAACTCCTTCACATCGGCTTTGGTGTATTCGCGACGCACGACAGTCTTCTTTGCTTTTTTAGGCACTCAATATTCCTTGATTGTGGGCCGCCTTAATAACACAGTTAGCTTGAGCAGCAAGCTCATCAGCTCTAACACCGAACTCGTGGCTGTGTACTGAAGACTTAAACCGAGGGATAGTGATGGTGAAGCCATTGTGCGAGCGAATGCGCAAACCACTACTGAGGCTGGTTCCGAACCCGATGATCAGGCCGGAATTGGGCCGAACGCTGGCGGGGGAATACGCCGCTTTGAAGCGGCCTCATAGGCCGACGCGACTTTCAGAATGATATCTTCCTTGCCGGGCTCGCAGCGGAATACGAGCGAGAACGGCAGCCCGGGCTCCGCAAGTTCTGTGGGTACATCCGATGCTGCCGATACGTAGCGCTTGCCGTCGTCGCTGAGCTTGAACACCGGATCGTAGGTCACCTTCACATAGCCGGCCGGGACTAGAACTTCGGTCAAGCCGGCGTTCGGCCCCATCAGCGATTCCGGCGTCAGGTTCGACGGGATATCGTATTGATGCGGATGTCCGATCAACCCCGGCGCCCAGGGCGTGTGCAAGCGTACCAGTGCGTCAAGCTTGTTCTCCAATATCACCATCATGTCAGCGCGGCGCAGCAATTCGCGCAGCATGATGCGTTCGTTGACGCCCTGGCGTCCGTCGAGCCTGTTACGTGGATCGGCAACCTCTTCCCAATTCTTGAATGCCGCGCGCTGATCGTCACCCCAGAACTTTGATCTTGCATTGAGAGCCTTCCAGTCCGACAGCGTTTCCTGAAAGCCCTTCTCCCTCCAATCATCCGTGCGACGCATCAGATATTGCGAGATATGGTACCTGAATGTGTTCGACAGCTCCTGCTGCTGAATCGTGCGGATGTCGAGGTTGGACGGTGGCGGAATGTTTCCTTCGGCCATGGCTACGCAGTAATCGATCGGTTGCATGGTGCCGCTGCCAAAGACCTTACCAGGCAAGAACTCGGTCGGCACGATCGCCTCGGCAAACTCCCCGAAGAGCGGTTGGCCTCTGCTGTCGAGCCGGAACAGGATGTCCGGCATGATCAGCGGAATAAGCTGCGCCAGCGCACGGGTATAGTCGACAGCCATGACCTCCAGGTCAGGGTCGCGTTCCCACAAGGCATGACTGGATTCAATGAGCGTCGCGCCGAGTTTCCCGCCGAGCATTTCCTTGATCTCGCGCGCCGCTGCCATCACGATCGGCTGTTCGGTTTTCGAGCCCTTCGGATAGACCATTGATTCGCGAATAACCCCGATCCGCATGCCGGCCAGGGCGCCGGCGTTGCCCGGCATCCTGGCATGACTGGCGTAAGGTCCCTTGAGCACCGAGGACCGCGGCACTGTCGTAAACGGATCGCGCGCATCGTAATAGCCGTTGTCCGCGTCCTTCAGGGCATCGAGGATTTTGGCACAGTCGACAATCGTACGGGCATGAATGCCGGTGCGGTCGCAATGCACGTCGGCACCGATCGCACCACCATTAAAACCAAGCATCGCCTTGTGCGGTAGAATAAGCGCGATCGCGTTGTGGTTTGACGGACCGCGACACGAGGCGCGGGTTTCTTCGCCGAGGCTCGCCATCACGAGATTAGTACTGACCGATAGCGCGGACCCTGAACTTGAACCCAAGGAAGCGGCGCGCGCGGTGTCATAGGGATTGACCGCATTGCCTCCCCAGCTGCCGCGCTGATACCCGAGTGTCGAGGCGAGCACTTTCTCCGGATGGTTTTTCCCGCCGGGATCGCCGGCGCGGCCGTTGTACTCCGTGTTGATCGCCTTGGCGAAAATTATCGCGCCCTTGCTGCGCAATTGCTGGACAAGCAGATGGTCCCGTGCCGGGAAATCGATATCGTAGGCGGCATCACCTGCGCCGGTTGAGCGCATATCGGCCGTGTCGAACGAGTCCTTGAACGAGAATACAACGCCGTACATAGGCATCCTCTCGAGGTCGGGATTTCGTCCGTACTGCGCATCAAGCTCGGCCGCGCGCTCCAATGCGTCCGGTTGCTTGCGGAAGAATTCACAGACCGGTGGAGCACCCTTCGGCAACGGTCCTCTCGAGGGATGAAGATCGTAGTCTCCCTTGCAGGTGACCGAGCGCTCGCCGCGAATGTTGAAAGTTCCGATCGCGTTTACTTGGCCCGCATTCGGCTTGCCGACGATCATCCCATATTGCTGGTACACGTCGGGGTCCGATGCCGTCGGCTCCATGCGGCCGAACTCAAGTGGCGGCCCATTGTACCTGTCGAGATCGGGAAGGATCGTCGATGCCTTTACCGTCTCGGTCGGAAATTGCAGCGGTGCAAGGGCGCGAACCGCACCTTTCGCCTCCGGGACATTGGCGCCGTTCTCCGTTAGCAAAAGGCAGGCAACACCGTTATACGCACGCGCGCGATCGATGTATCGCTGAACCACTTCGACAAGGGTGGTCTTGCCGGCCCGGATCGCTTCATGCAGTTCGCTAATAGTCGCTTCTTCCAGCCGGAATGCCGTCTCGTGGTCTTTGATATGATCCAACATCACGGGGTCCCTCACATTTGTTTACACAAAACGCATCAGCGCTCCTAGAAAATTCCGTGTGTCACCTCAAAAAGGCTTTTGCAACATGGGGTAATTCCGGGATCGAGCCAGACAAGGACATAGGAATCAGCTCTCCAGGGAATAGAGGGGCCAGCCTCATGTGGCCCCAGCAACGATGGAGAGGTGCAATGGAATGCTATGTTGGACTTGACGTGTCGTTGAAGCAGACGTCGATCTGCGTAGTGAACGAGAAGGGATCGGTTGTCCGAGAGGGCGTCGTCGATTCTGTCCCTGAAGCAATTGCTGGGTTCGTGAGGTCAAAAGCGCCGGGTGCGGTTCGGATCGGCCTTGAAGACCGTTGCCAGCACTACAATGCTGATTCCAAGGTTCTTCATAGCGAGCCCATTTCGATTCGTTAAAGTCTAGCGGTGCGAGGTGCTGTTGCTGAGCGCTTGCGTTACCGGACCTATGAAGTGCCTTTGGTGCGAACCAGATAGTCGACGATCGCTTTGGCGTCGTCAGGACTGACAGGAGCCTTGTAGGCCGTGATCATCTTGTTGACGACTTCTTGCCAGGCTTCCCTGGACAACGAAGGCTGATTCAGCACGTGGTCGGCAGAGTGGCAGGCGAGGCAGTTGTTGTTGATCGCATCCGATCCTGGACCGGCGGGGAACATCGCGTCGCTGGTGGGGACATCCAGCTTCAGCGACTTCAATGTGGTGATCGTTGCGGCATGGCCGGGATGCAATAACAGAATCAGACCCAGAACGGCGGGCATCGGGAGGACTGCACGTAGCATTTCTTGTTCCTCTTCAGGCCGCAACCACATGGGTCGCTTCAATGGTATTGAACAGGTAGCCAGCCGGATTCCATATCCGGAAATCGGGCTGCGCCTCATTCTTGGTGTTGATGCAACGAACCATCAGGGTGTGCGCGCCGGGCGCAGACAGCGTGAAGTGAGTCCGCCATTGCCGAAAGCCGTATGTGCCCTGATCGGCCCCGAGCTGGGTCGGCTGCCAAGTCTTGCCGCCATCGATCGACAGGTCGACACGGGCAACGCCGCAATCGCCGCCGAAAGCGATGCCCTGCGCCGAAGCTGGCGTCCCCGCCGGTACCGTGTCGCCGTCGCGGATGTTGGTGATGAACGACCGCGGAGCGTTGCGGGTTACCGGCACCATCTTGAATCCGGTATCGCCAGGCTTGACGGAATTGTGCGGCGTATCGGGTACGCGGTAACCGGTCGCTGTCCAGTAATTGGTGTCGGGCTGATCCAGCACTTCGATGTCGTTCAGCATCTTGATCCAATAGACTCCGCACCAGCCAGGCACAACGAGCCGCAGCGGAAATCCGTTCAGCAATGGAAGCTGCTCGCCGTTCATGGCGAAAGCGATCATCACCTCGCCGTCGCGAGCGTGATCGATGGTGAGTGACTTCAGGAACTTCGGTGCACCCGAAATCACCGGCTCGTCCAGGCCGCCGAAGCGGACCTGAATGGCACCAGCTTTTACACCGGCACGGTCAAGCACATCCTTAAGACGCACCCCGGTCCAGATCGCGTTGCTCATCGAACCATCTGCCCATTGAGCGCCGGCAACGCGTGGTACGGCGTAGATGCGTGAATTGCCGGCGCATTGGTTGACCGCGGCGATATCGAATCTTGGCAAGCTCTGTAGAATATCCTTGAGCGATAACGAAAGGATCTGATTGACCTGTCCGTGCACCGTAAGACGAAAGCTATCCACATTGATGTCGCCTGGAAAAGTCGCCCAGTGCCAGCTCACATAATGCTGCTCGTTTGGGGTGAACACGCCCTTGTCGAAGACTTCGAAGGGCGTCTCGAGCCATGGCGGGCTCGAACGCTGCAGGATCATTCGGCCCTTTTGTGGATAGGATGTGGTGATCATGCGCGTACTCGGACCGCCCGGCACGTGCAGATCGACCGTCTCTTGCGCTAATACGGGCGAGGACATTAGCGCCAGGCCGGCAATTCCCATTCCACCGAGCACGCGCCGTCGCGTCAGCACCGATGATTGCACGTCGTGATCGCGCATCAGCTGCTCCTGTCCTGTGCCCGTATACGGCCAAACCTAGTCCGCAGCGACAGACTTAACGACAGCCGAGTTCACCTGGTCTATCGCGCTAGAGCTTAGTGCACTGCCTGCAAGACCCGTCTGTCGTACGATTTCGCGAGTGCTGGTCCGCCTTCGCGGTCACGGTTTTTCGTCTGGTGAAACGCAAGCCAAGCGCTTCATTTCCAGATGTAGGAAGAAACGAGCACCATACTCATCACGCTTGAGTGTTCGGCGACGCGCGGCGGCCGAACGGATGCCTGGCAAACGTACGTGAAAACTCTAACGTTGAACTTGCGTGTAGAAATTTCGTCTGGACTTCGTCGATGTGAGGATCAATTGTACGGGAGGTGACCCGAGAGGCGCTCCGTCCTGGGTTTGCAAGGCCAATGGTAGGTGGCATTTTTTTTCACTGCGGCAAATGCATCACGCGCTCCAAGCTTTGGAATTCACGTTTGTAATGGCAAAGCCAGGCAGGGTAAGAAGCTGTGTCCCGCGTAAGGCGCATCCATCCTGCCTATCTTCACCCCACCCATCGCATTCACAGAAATCAACCAGCACTCCATCCGGTCCTCATAGCAACCGAAGCTGTACGCCATTAGGCGCTTAGGTCCCAGGCGCCGTTGTCGTCGAGACGTTTCCGGTGCATGTCGAGGACGGCTAGTGAATGTGGAGACGCAGCGGGTCGCGACGGGGAAGTAGGCGCATCCCGCAAAAAAATGACCTCAGCGCGGGACCGCGCTGAGGTCAATTGACGTTTCAGATCGCGATCAACATCGACGCGCTACGATCGATCAACCGCATACCTCGCGGGGTTGCAGACGCAAGCCATGCGCGGTGTGCACCCGTCGCTGAACAACGTAGCAACTGCCGTTGTCGTAGTAGGAATCGTCGTACGGATAGTAAGCGTAGTTGTCCCAGTAGCCATACGGCCGGTAGCCGTAGTGGTGGTGCCCGTAGTCGTGGCCATTAAATCCTCGAACGACGGGACCGGGGCCAAAGCCATGGAAGCCGCCATTGTTGGATCCTCGAACGACGGGGCCGGGGCCAAAACCGTGAAATCCTCCAGCGAAAGTGCCACTGTGGAAGCCGCCGTCGCCAACGCCGCCCATGCTGCCTCCGTGGAAGCCACCGCCACCACCAAAGCCGCCGCCACCATGTCCACCGCCACCGCCACCGCCACCGCCACCGCCGCCGCCTCCACCGCCGCGCGCTTGTGCACCCGTCGCGAGCAGAGAGCCGGCAAGGAGGGCGGTTGCCAATACCATCATCGTTCTTCGTGCAGTCATGTATCTTCCTTTCGATGGGCAGGAGCCATCAATGATCATCGAACTTCCTGCCCGACCTCATATCGTTGCCGCACTTCGGATCGCTAACGGGAAATTTCGAAGACAGTAATCGGAGCAGCCGATTGCGCTGTTATCACCGCAGAAAAGGACGATGCCAGTCAGCGCGCCGGTAGTGCTGCAGTGTCCCGGTCAGGCACAAATGCTTTCTTGGGACCGGTCAGACACTCTCGGATAAGATTTCCGAGCATCCTGAATTCGGCGCCGCGCGAGGATGTCGGCCGCCAAGCTAGGACCAAGGTCCGGTACGGCTCCTCTGGAGAGAGTCGCCGAGTCACAACATTGCGAGATGAAGTGAGTTCCGAATCCACCGCGATCCGTGGCATTAGCGTGATGCCAAGCTCAGCGGCAACCATCTGGACAAGCGATCGCAGGCTGGTCGCCTGGAAGACCTCATTGCGACCCGGATCCACGATCCGACATGCCTGCAGTGAATGGCTGCGCAGGCAATGTCCGTCCTCGATCAGGAGCAGCTGCTCGCGCGCTAGGTCATCGCGGCTTACCGCTTTGTGTTGTCCAAGAGGATGGTTGCGCGGCATCGCTACGACGATTGGATCTTCGGCGATTTCCATCGCCTCGACATCGCCAAGGTCATAAGGAATTGCTACCAACAAAATGTCGAGCGCTCCTCCAGCGAGCCTATCCAGCAGCACTGCAGTCGGCGCCTCCCGCACGTACAGTTTGAGCTTCGGCCGCGCAGTGCCCAGATGCGACAGCAGCGAGGGCAGGACATACGGCCCGACTGTCGGGATTACCCCGAACCGGAGCGGTCCGGACAATGGCTCGTGCGCATTGCGGGCCAACCCGACCAGTTCCTCGGCTTCGACCAGGAGGCGCTGGGCACGCGTCGCGATCTCTTTCCCCAAGGGCGTCAGTATCACGTGGCGGTGGCTGCGCTCAAACAGCGTTATGCCCAGCCGTGCCTCGAGCTCCTTGATCCCTCCGCTCAGCGTCGACTGCGTGACGGCACAACTTTCCGCAGCACGGCCGAAATGGCATTGCTCGGCCAAAGCACAGAGAAAGCGGAGTTGTTGAAGACTGGGCAGGATGGCCATCGGAATGTCCAATGTAGCTGTGCGTTTTTATCCATTGGTCCAATGGCAAAGAATGGCGGACCTCCGCACACACACAAGATAAGAGCCAGCAGCTGACCATTCCATGGTCAGGTACCTATAAATCAATCGCTTGCGAACATCTCACCATCCGGTGAAGCACTGTGAAACACCGTCAACATATCGAGTTTATTTCTTTGTCCGATGCTCTGATTAAGTTGATCCCAATCTACGGCCCATGGACCATCTTTGGTATTGTTGCGTTGGAGAGTGCCGGCCTGCCTCTCCCAGGGGAGACAATCCTTGTTGCCGCGGCACTCCTTGCCTCCACCACTGGTCAGATCGACATCGTCTTCGTTGTATTCGCGGCTGCAGCCGGCGCGATTGTCGGGGATGGAATGGGATACATGGTCGGGCGTAAGCTCGGTTTGCCCTTTCTTCGCAGATACCGTCGGTGGATCCGCCCCGATGAGGATCGATTGCTGATCGGTCGATATTTTTTTCCGGTATGGGAACGCCGTCGTGTTCTTTTGGCGTTTCATCGCAGTGCTGCGAATGTCGCGGCTTTGCTTGCGGGCGCCAACTGCATGCCAGCAGGTCGGTTTTTCTTCTTCAATATCACTGGTGGAGTCTGCTGGGCGTGTCTCTTTGGCTTCTGTGCCTATGCAGCGGGCACCGAAAATCACAGGATTTCCGGAATACTGAGTGTGATCTCATTGGGCTTATTTATTGCGGCGGGGCATGCAGTCCCAATTTTTATTCGACGAAATGAAGTCACGCTACGCCGTCGAGCGGAGGTCGCTCTGTTAGATCATTCGTGCGGATGACCAAACATCCAGCTCACCCACTCCGGCGGGGTTTCCACCGAACGACGCGCGTGTGTAGACGGGCTGGCGTAAAGCACTCATGCTGACGCCATCGTTAGAATCAAAACAAAGTGGGCGGCCTGTCACATCATCGACTCATACGCAAATTAAACGAGGCTCGCGAACAGGAGTGCCCTAATGCGGAAGTCGCCATCATCGCCGAAGCTATCGCCGATGGATTTCGAACCGGAATTGGTGTCTACGCTGAAGTCGGTCTTAGATGCGGCTGTCGACCAGATTGATGTCGCCAACCGGACACCCGCAACAAAAGCGAAGATGGCTGAAAGAATACTCAGGGCAGCATCTAATGGCGTGACCGACCCGAGACACCTGACTGCAGTTGCTATTGAGGACGGGAAGCAGCCAGCGGATTGAGCGCACCTGCACCGGCCGGTTGATCCATCACGCGCGCCCGATGCATAGCCGCTGCCTGACAAATTCATCTGCTTGAGTATTTTCTTTCGACGGTGACGTGGTCGACCTATCCGCACGCCACAAGCGCTCACTTGAGCTGAACCACCATCTCGAGCATCACAAGTTTGTAAAACGAAACTACGTGTGACCACAAATACGTGTGACCACGGCTCGTGGCTTGCGCTCCATCCCTGGGCCGCGCCAGCTGAATAACTTTCCGCTTCCGGAGATTGGCGCAAAACCGCGGCAATGGCAGCAATTGAGCCAAAGTCATTGCGAAGCGGATGCATACGTTTGAGTTCACGCCCGGTTCTCGCAACCGCAATCCTGTGAGACGACGTTGCGAAAGCATGAGCAGCGCTGCCGGGATCTTAACGTCTCGCAACACAGGAGCAATCCGTGGCCAAACGCCCTACACTCACCACCGACAGCGGCATGCCGGTCTCCGACAACCAGAACAGCATCACGGCGGGCCCGCTCGGTCCGGTGCTGATGCAAGACTTCGTTCTGTTGGAAAAGCTTGCCCACCAGAACCGCGAGCGCATTCCCGAGCGCGGCCAGCACGCCAAGGGCTCAGGCGCCTATGGCAAGCTCACCATCACTCATGACATTGCGAAATACACGAAGGCCAAGGTGTTACAGAAGGGCAAAGAGACCGAGGCTTTCCTGCGCTTCTCGACGGTGGCCGGTGAGCGCGGCGCCGCCGACGCCGAGCGCGACGTCCGCGGCTTTGCGCTGCGCTTTTACACCGAGGACGGCAATTGGGACATGGTCGGCAACAATACGCCGGTGTTCTTCGTGCGCGACGCGCTGAAGTTCCCTGACTTCATCCACACCCAGAAGCGCCACCCGAGAACAAACATGCGCTCGCCGACCGCGATGTGGGATTTCTGGTCGCTGTCGCCGGAGAGCCTGCACCAGGTAACCATCCTGATGTCGGACCGCGGCCTGCCCCAGAGCTATCGCAATATCGACGGCTTCGGCTCGCACACCTACTCGTTCATCAACACCAAGAATGAGCGCTACTGGGTGAAATTCCACTTCAAGACCATGCAGGGCATCAAGAATTGGACGAACGCCGAAGCCGCCGAGAAGGTCGCCTACGATCGCGAGACCCATCAGCGCGACCTATTCGAATCGATCGAAAAGGGCGACTTCCCGAAGTGGAAATTCTCCATCCAGATCATGCCGGAGAGCGATGTCGGCAAGCACTGGTACAACCCGTTCGACCTTACCAAAGTCTGGCCGCACAACGATTACCCGCTGATCGAGGTCGGCATCCTCGAACTTAACCGCAATCCGCAGAATTATTTCGCCGAAGTCGAGCAGGCCGCGCTCTCGCCCGCCAATATCGTGCCCGGCATCGGCCACTCGCCGGACAAGATGCTGCAAGCGCGCATCTTCTCCTATGCCGATGCGCACCGCTATCGCGTCGGTGTCAATGCGGATCAGCTTCCCGTCAACAGGCCCCGCTGTCCCGTCCACACCTACAACGTCGATGGCACCATGCGGCTCGCAGGCAATCCGAATCCTGATGCCTATTACGAGCCGAATTCGTTCAACGGCCCGGTGCAGGACGAGCGTTTCCGCGAGCCGCCGCTGAAAATTTCCGGAGATGCCGACCGCTACAATCACCGCGACGGCAACGACGACTATCGTCAGCCCGGCGACCTGTTCCGGCTCATGACGGCCGCTCAGAAGGAGCAACTCTTCCAAAATTACCGGGCGGCGATGCAAGGCGTTCCGGCCGAGATCGTCACGAGGCAGATCGCTCATTGCTACAGGGCCGACCCCGAATACGGCGCGGGCGTCGGGAAGGCGATGGGCATCGATTTCAAACCGCAGACCATCGCCGCGGAGTAGGTCGCTCGCTTCGCCTGCCGACGGCGCTCCCCGTGCCGTCGGCCATCCCCAAAAGCCAACGGATCGTTCCCGGCGCAGACCTGATCGCGCCGAGCGGTCAACCCCACTCTGGAGAGAACGATGTCCAACCGGATTGCACCAAAACTCCTGGCGGAGTTCATCGGCACCTTCGCGTTAATATTCATCGGCGCCGGCGCCGGGGCCGTGGTCGGCGATGGTGTCGGCCTACCCGGTGTCGCCGCGATTGCCTTCGCTCACGGTCTAACTGTCATGGTCTTCGCCTTCGCCTACGGCTCCGTGTCGGGCGGCCATTTCAACCCCTCCGTCACTGTGGGTGTGCTCGCCGCCGGCGCCATGCGTGTGGGCGAAGCGGCCGCTTATATCGTCAGTCAGCTCATTGGCGGTATCGTCGGTGCGCTGTTGTTGCGGGCCGTATTGGGCGGTGCGGAGACCGGCCTCGGTACGCCCGCGCTCGCGCACAACGTCGTTTTGGGTGCCACGACCCTCACAGTCACCGCTTGGGCTGGCTTCGTGATCGAGGCCGTCCTCGCCTTTTTCCTGGTCACTGTCGTGCTCAGCACCGCGGTGGCGGGCCGCGCCGGCATCCTCGCGCCGTTGGCGATCGGTATGACCCTGACCCTCAACATCATTATGGGTGGGGCGCTCACGGGCGCTGCCTTCAACCCGGCGCGGGCGCTTGGCCCGATGGTCGCGACCGGCAATTTCAACGACGCCTGGCTGTACCTGGTTGCCCCGATCGTTGGCGCCATCGTGGCTGCCATTCTGCACACAGGGCTCGCCCGGCTGGTCCAGGAGCGGATTGCGACGGCCGCAGCCCGGACGCCAGCCGAATGAGATCGGTAGCAGGCGGACTGCCACGTCATTCGGGAGCCGCTTCGACGGATACGCCCGAGCGGACGCCCTGCATCACTGATCTCAA
Source organism: Bradyrhizobium erythrophlei (assembly GCF_900142985.1). Lineage (NCBI taxonomy): Bacteria > Pseudomonadati > Pseudomonadota > Alphaproteobacteria > Hyphomicrobiales > Nitrobacteraceae > Bradyrhizobium > Bradyrhizobium erythrophlei. The sequence goes on along the minus strand of NZ_LT670849.1, from coordinate 3,771,589 downwards.
TTCTGAAGCCAGGTCGGCATAGCGTCGGGTGGGAAAACCAGCGGTTATCCGGGATCGCTTTAATCGAGATTGCGACGGTAACGGCTCGGGGTTTGGCCGGTCAGCCTGTGAAATGCAGCAGTGAATGTGCTCGTATCGCAGAAGCCGACATCAAATGCGATGGTCGTGACGGACAGTTCGCGATTCGCCAATAGCTGCTTGGCCCGTTCGATTCGGCGGCTCGCATGATATCTGCGCGGCGGCATTCCGAAGGACTCCTTGAACGACCGGCAGAAATGGAACGGGCTCAGTCGCGCCAGTTCGGCGAGGGTCGCGAGTGGAATGTCGTCGGCGACGTGCTCCTCAATATAGGCGGCCACCCGCTTTTGCTGCCAGCACGCAAGGCCGCCGCGACTGGCGGGCCCCCGGGGTGCAGCGTCACTATTGATGCGAACGACTTCATGCGTCAACGCGATGCCAAGCACTTCGCCGTATTGCCGGGGCATCGAGTCCGAGTTCTCAATCAGCGACTTCAGCTTGAGAGCGGTCTGCCAGAGATCGCTATCGAAGAAGAACAGTCGCGGCTTGAATTCGATCTCCTCGAACCGCAACGCCGGATCGGCAAGTGGCCAGCACGGATCGATGTAGAAATAGGTGGTACGCGTCAATGCGCGCGGTATCTGCCATCCGCGGAAGTCATGCCCGGCAGGAACAAAGGTGAGCTTGTGCGTGAAATTGCGAAGCGTAGACCGGGGTAGACCTTCAACAAAGGTCTCGCCGTCGTCGCGCTCGGCGACTTCAGCGGCAATGAGCAGATGCCATGGAGCCCGGAATCCGTATTCAAACGGCGCGAGCCGCATGATCTGGACCGTCTCCGCGTGTAAGCCCGACCACGTGGCAGAATGGCGTCTGACGATCTCAGGCGGCGAAATGTCGACAAGCGCGCGAGGTTCAAGAATCCGATCCGGGCATGCCGCAGGCTCGGCGACCGGACGCATGGGAGGGGGCAAAAGGTCAGCAAATCGCTTCAAGGTCGTTTCGGCGGGGCCGGCCATGGTTTGATCTCACTCGCTGCTGTGTGCCTCAGCTCGGGACGTCGTGACGGTCGCGATGACCATCAAGACGCGGAGGCTGCCACTCTCACCTTAAGTTGAAGCTTCGACCGTCACGATCCTTTGAAGCGCGCGTTCGCCCGCAACCTCAGATGAACCCGCTGGAGGTCGTCGCACGCGAATTGCCGCGAGATCGAGGCATCGCGACGAGGGCGTGATGCCACAGAGAATCGACGAAGACCGCGCCAATCGCAGCAAGGCGGGCAAAGGCGCGGTCCAAATTTCGCCGGCGCACGTGCTGAAGCACCGGGCGGCAGCTGAATAAGTTCCGGCTTCTGTAGTTTGACGCAAGACCCGTGGAATCGCAGGCTGGCCGTCTGGGTGCCATGTATCTTCATGGCAGATACTGTTGAAGAAGTCCGCGAACTAGCGGTTGGCGGGTCGCACGGCGCGTATGGGCGACGTCGACTCGAGCGTGCTTAAGCGGGCTGCAGCGCAGGCAGCGGGATCAGTTTTGCGAGCTTGCGTAGGTTCTGGGCTGAATCCCTAGTTGTGGCAAATCACCGCGTCGGCAGCGCCAATGGGGCCCGACACCTTCCTATTCACACGATCGAAATCTTCCGATCTGGGTGAAGGATGCGTCACGCCAATCAGGCTGCTGCCCCATCCTTGCTGCGCTGGTGATCGAAGTCGCGGCGGGTACCCTCGATTGCAGCGCGGTTGGTCTGAGCCCACGTCCAGAGCAAGTGTAAGGGCACAATCAGCGTTTTTCCGCGCTCGGTCAGCTCATAATCCACCCGTGGCGGATTGGTCGGGTAAACCGTTCGCCTGATAATGCCATCGCGCTCCAGGCTCTTCAGCGTCAGCGTCAGCATGCGTTGCGAGACACCCCCGACCAGCTTGAAGATCTGACTGTAACGCATCGGTCCATGCGCGAGCACGCCGACCACCAGCACAGTCCACTTGTCGCCGATGCGCGACAATATTTCCGCGAACGCGCGGCGCTCCTCAGGGGAGTGGCCCCCTTCGCACACATCGATGTGCGTATCGCTCAAAATAGTGCCTCCTTGTGAAGTTTTTGCCGGGATGCATCTTAGGGCAACGAACAAAATGTTTCTAGCGGTTATTCCGTAAGCGGCTCTGACCGATGTAGCGCTAAGGAGATCAAATATGAAGCTCTTACACATCGACTCCAGCATATCCGGTGGTCAGTCGGTGAGCCGGCAACTTACGGCGAGTATTGTCGCCCGCCTGAAGCAGACCACACCGGGTCTCGAAATCACCTATCGCGATCTGGCAATAGCACCCGTCCCGCACCAGTCGCCCACCATCCTATTCGCCAAGATGAAGGCGCTGTACGAGGCCGGAGCGCTCGCCGACCACATCGTCGAAATGGTGGCTGCCACCGTGCAGGGTGGTGCCACGGTCGATGCATCGACGCAGGCTGAATTCGCCGAAACCAACGTCGTGCTCGACGAGTTCCTCGCGGCCGACATCGTCGTGCTCGGGGCTCCGATGTACAATTTCGGGATTCCCAGCCAGTTAAAGGCCTGGATTGATTGCCTTGCCTCGCCCGGCAAGACGTTCAAGTACACCGCGACCGGCGTGCAGGGTCTCGCGGGCGACAAGAAGCTGATCATCGCCTCGTCCCGCGGTGGATTCTACACCGCCTCGTCTCCGATGGCGTTTATGGATCATCAGGAAACATTCCTGACGAGTTTCTTCGGGTTCATCGGCATCAGCGACGCCGCGTTCGTACGTGCTGAAGGCGTCGGCCTCGGCCCTGAACAGCGCAAGCTCGCACTCGAAACCGCTCTGGCCGACGTCTCGGTCCTGAAGGCTGCTTAAAAAGCAGGGGCAGCTGTCCGAGAGACTTCAATCCAGCGAGTATCACCGCTACAGATCGCTTATCCACACCCATAGCACTTTCCCGACGTCGTCGACCGAATGCCCGCTCGGCGCGCCATGACCGGTCGTTCCACAACAACGCATTCTGCGAAGGAACACTGTAGACGCCAGGTAGAGAAGTCTTGGCCCAGATAGACATCTCACTCTCCACGGTTTTGGTTGGGGAGTTTGGGGCTGATGATGACGGTGATTGCGATGAGCCGGGCGGAGATCGACCGGATGAGCGTGTTGCAGGATCTGGCTACGAGCAGGATCAAAGTGACAGAAGCCGCCGCCTTGATCCTAACGACGGACGAAGAGTGCGACGTATGGATGGGTGCGCGGGCCGTTTGCGTTTCGTTGGAACGCCAGCCTATCGCGACTGTTAGTGCGCCGGCGACGACTTGGAGGCATAGGCGTCGCTCACACGACCCGAAAGTCACCTTGGCCCGGCCCGAGTCCCCTCGTCGCCGGGCTTTTTTCATACCGCCCGGCCGATACATCCTTCTGAGACACCTTTTACGTCTCAATAGGGTCAGTAGTATTTTGAGACGGATTGTCTCGTGGTCTAGAACAAACGAGACAATGAAGCGCCCTATGACCATCATCGGCTAGGCCCGCGTCAGCACCACGGAACCGCTCTGAGAAGCGCAGCGGCACCACAACTGCTCACCGCGATGAGTTTCGCACCGTGCCGGGATTCTTGCGCCGTGGCGACGTGCTGATGGTGATGCGGATCGATCGCCTCGCTCGCGGCGTCGGCGACCGCAGGACATCGTCCGTTCCGCTCGGCGTGCCCGGAGGGTTCGGCGCGCTTTACGAGGCGAACGTGTTCATCCATCCGCCAAATCCCACCGATCCGCTAACGCGGCAGGGAGACCTCAAGCCGGAGCAGGACATCCAGAAGAGAAGGCGGACGCAGAAAGGCGCTTGAAATGTTCGGCTCGATCAGGGAGCTGATAATCGTCGTGACGGTCGTGGTGCTGGCCAGCATTCTCGTCGCCCTGGGCGGTTAATATATCGTCCACCGTAAGCCCCATCAGCAGCCGCCAGCTCAAACCGATCGGTAAGCAGCAATGCCGATCTATAGAGCGTTCCCCGTCGACCAGGCTGGGCACATCTTTGACGAGCCGCACGAGTTCGAGGCCAAAACGGATATCGACGCCATCGCGCAGGCCATGCAATTCGCGGAGAGCTACGCCGTCGAGGTTTGGGACGCAGGGCGACGCGTCGGACTCATCAAGATGCGCCCCATTGAAGAACGATGCGGCTTACGCGGCCTTCACCGCATTTGTGACTATGGTTTGACCGCAATAGTCGCAACTCCAAAGGTATGATACGTCGCCGTCGAAGTTGAATGCTGATGCTTCCGGAGCGATCAGCACCTTGGAGCAGACGACACAGCTCGGCAGATTGCTGAGGCGATGCCTGTAGCGCGGCGCGGCGGTTTCTGTCTGTCGATCCATGGCTGCACCCCCATTGCGTGTCCTAATCATGCCAACACGAAGAGTGCCGGCAATTCACATCAGTTGGTGGCACTGAACCAGAATGAGTTTTCCACAGGATTCTTGCCGCGCAAGATCGCAGACCGATTGACTTGCCCAACTCTTGGGCTTGCGGGAATCGCATGTTGACAGTGTGATGAGTGTGCGGGTCCTTGGAGCGACACCGGCGGATCTGCTCGCGCTCATCCGTCGCCTCGCGCCACCCACCTGAATGCCCCCGTCGGTTTAAACCCGGCGGGGGTTTCTATTGCAGCCTCGTAAAGCCTTCGTCGATTGCGGCCAGGTCCGCGCGAACTGACCGAGATGAGCCGCTGGCAAGCAAATGTGAGTTTGTCACTCGGGCTGCGGGAGAGGATTGCCTTTCGTGTGCAACCCTACCACCCCGAATAGAAAATAACGCACCGGCGCCGCTACGTCGCGGCGTCTGTGGCTGCCGTATTCAATTCAATGGACCCAAGTCTGTATTCGCTCGCGCCTGATGCTGTGGCGTCACTAGCGACTTAGCGCAATGGTCGCGTTGATCATTAGCAGCGTCACGATCACCCACATCAAAAAAACCGGAGGACCATCGGGAATCACGCGATCAAGTGCTCGCCAAAAAAATCGCCTCAACATAGCGATGTTTTTACCATGCAGTGTTTCGGGCGTCTCGCCGGGAGCGATCTGGGCTACGGCCTCAGCCAGCGCTTGGTTTCCGCATCGCATCATGGGCAGCGATAGGCTGCCTCGCGCAAGTCCGCTTCGCCGTCGACCGGCTTCAAAAAGACTTGGCGCATCGTCACCTGGCAATTTGGGCAGGTCACACGCCCGATAGAATTTTCGGTTGCACCGGGCGATCGATCAGCTCGAGCCGCATTCTTGCTGGCCTCCCATTATCCGCGGAGACAAGGCCTAGGCCGACGGGATGGTTCCCGGCAAGGGCCCACAGCATCCTCTTGAGTCAGCGTTAAAGACCAGTAAAACCTCGTAGAAATGGAACGAAGCACCGTCTCAAGAGGTAGTGATTGAAAGTGGATCAGCGGAGTGCAGAAATGAGCGAGATACCCAGCCAGTCTGCCGATGGGCCGCCGATCATAACCGTCGGCGAACTGAAGGCCGAATTGAGCCGTTGGCCGGATGGCGCCGCAGTCACGTTCCGAGGTCCGTTGCAAGATCAGGAACTAAGGTTCTATCGGGTTCAAAGTCCCTCAGAGGACTTCGTGCAAATCGAACTCAATTTGTATCCTGACACTCCGTTGGTGGCGCCCACGTCAGACTGTTAGATCAAAGCCATGCCCGACGATGAGGAATTCCTTCTCTATCCGTTGGATACCGGCGAAGATCCAGCCTGCCTAGCGTGCGGAAAGACGATGTCCGTCGCCGCAGTTGAAGAGCGTGGAGATTCGCCCAGCTTCATCACCTTTCGCTGCATGCATTGCGGCCGGACGGAGAAGTTCATTTGCGAGTAGCGGACGGGTCCGCTGGCGGCTCTTGTTCGTCGCTAGGCGCCGTCGGGACGTCGCCTGAGCCCATCGGTGAGGACCACAGGTGATGCTTCAGAAAAAGCCCGCGCTGAGGTCCAGACCGTAACTTGCGCACATCAGGGACACTGTAAGCCCGACCGCACAGAACATGATGATAGTTTTGATGGTCTCGACATCAACATCGGTACCCGAAACACGAGATAAGACGACCTTAGCCCGAAGCGCCGCCGGCCCGCGCTTCCTGGATTCAGGTAAAGCACGCCGTCGGCCGAGTCGATCTTCGGCACATGGGAATGACCGGACACGACGACGTCGATGCCGCGCGCGATCGGATCGATCTGCAGAGTCGTCAGATCGCGCAGAACGTAGATCGCTTTCCCGCAAGTCGCACGACCTCGGTCTCCGGGTATGCAACAGCCCAGTCGTCGATATCCACGTTTCCGCGGATCGCGGTAACCGGGGCGATGCGACGCAACGCGTCTATGATTTCAGGACGTCCGATATCGCCGCCATGAATGATGTGATCGACGCCAGCCAGGCAACGCTCCGCCTCCGGCCTGAGCAGCCCGTGCGTGTCGGAGATGATCCCGATCCTGAAGGTCATCGGTGGCGGCCCTTAGAGGCCGTTTCGAAATTAGTTGTCAGGCGTGCAGCTCACCGAGCAGAGCCTTGGCCTCCTTCAAGTCGAGCGTATCGAAACCCTCGGTAAACCAACCGTAGATCGGAGTGAGAAGGTCGCGGGCCTCATCTCGCTTGCCCTGATAGCGCCACAGCCGCGCCATCCTCATCGCCGCGCGCAGCTCCCAGGATTTTGCCTGCTGCCCACGCGCAACCTCGAGTGCGCGCTCGAAATACGCTTCCGCTTTCGCTGCATCTGGTTCCGGCGCCAGTAGCGCGATTTCGCCGGCCATGCGATGGATCTCGGCCTGCCACAATCCCTCCTGGGTGGTTTCTGCCGTCGTCATCGCCTCGCCGATGCAACGCCAAGCGTCATCGAATTTACCGAGTTCCGCATAGGCTCTCGCCAAACAGGATAAGTTGAACGGCATGAGCAGAGTTGATCCCGTTGAGCGCCATTCGGTGAGACCGGAGGTGATCTTGTGGACTGCGTCCGAGGCTTTGCCGGTCAGGGCAGAAAGCCAACCTTGCTCCAACATTCCTTGCGCCTTCCAGTACAAGGCGCCTTTTTCGCCCGCCAAACCGATAACTTCATCTAATTGGATATTCGCAGTCGCATAGTTTGCGCACTGGATAAGAGTCCACGATGTGACGGCCAGCGCAAACATCAAACTGGCGGCGTGACCGATCTCGCGCGCATCCTTGAGCGCGTGGTCTGCGTCTGCGAGCGCGGCCGCGGGGTAGCCAAGCGACCACAAAGCAAACGAGCGATAAGACAAGATTGACACCCGGACGTCTTGGCCCAATCGCGTTGCCAGCGGCCGATGCTGGACAGGATCATACAGCGCGAACGCCCGATCGAGATGCGCTCGGCCTTCCGGGATGTCCCCCGTCAACAGCAGCGACGTTCCCATCATGCGATTGCCAACCATGAGCGGGACTGTCGTCCGTTGTTTTTCGGCAAGCGCTAGAAACTGGGCCGCAAGGCCACGCATCACCTCGCCGTTAAACGCCACATAGCTCGCGACCCAGAAACCGAAGAGGACGGAGAACAACAGTAGCGGATCTTCGGGAGACTCTCCAAGCGACTCAGCTTGTTCGATCAGCTGGCGTGCTCGCTCCGCAGCTGCCTTGGTTTGTTCTGCGGCATATCCTTTGAGATGCATAAGAGGGCTAATGAGCGCGACCTGGAACTTGATCTCTTCGCGGCGAAGGGCGGAAGCGGCCGGCAAGGTCGCAATCTGGGCAATGGCCCGCGTGAGTTGCTTTACGGCTTCAACCAGCGCCGACCTCTCCAGAGACCGCTGCCCCGCTTTGCCCCACCATTCGATCGCGGCCTCGGTAAGGCCCGCTTGAGTGAAGTGATGCGCCATCAACTCAGGCTCGGCCGCCGTGGCGGCGAGATTGTCGAGCAACGCCTCGCCGATGCGGCGGTGCAAAACCTGGCGCCGGCTTTTGAGCAAATTCTCATAAGCCGCGTCCTGAATCAGCGCGTGCTTGAAACGATAATCGGATTCGGGCGGCAGGCCCTCGACCAGCAGGATGTCGGCTTCCGCGAGCCGTTCCAGCGCCATCTGCAACGGCCCGTCCTCCATGGCGGTCACCGCGCGCAGCAGGCCATAGGAGAAGCCCCGTCCAATCACCGATCCGACCTGCGCCACCTCGCGCGCCGGGCCGAGCCGGTCGAGTCGCGCCATCAGCGATTGTTGCAGTGTCGGCGGGATGGATTGGATGCCGCCTTGCCCACCGCGCTCCAACAACAGCCGCGTCACTTCCTCGACGAATAGCGGCACGCCGCCGGTGCGCGCAGCTACGCCCTCCGCCACCTCGCGCGGCAGCGCGTGCTGGGCTGAGAGTTCCGTCACCATCTCCCGCACCTGTAGGCGATCGAGTGGCGCCAAGGAGATCGTGCCATGATGGGAGCGCACGCCCCAGGGTGGTCGGAACTCGGGCCGCGTCGTCGCCACAATGAACAAAGGCGCCAGCGCGCCGCGCTCGGCCATGCCGCCCAGAACGTCGAGGGTCGTCGGATCGGCCCAATGCAGATCCTCGAACGCCAGCACTATCGGCTGAACCCGCGCGCCCGCCATCACCCAGCCAGTCAACGCCGCCAATTGCCGGCGCCGCAGCTCCTCGGGCGCCAAAGTCGATGCGCGTTCCTGCGGTAGCGGAATCTCCAAAAGGGGCGCGAGCAAAGGGAGGTTCTCCGCCGGATCGAGTTTGACCTGCGCCAGCGAACTCTCCAGATCGGCGAGGCGCTGCGCGGCGGGTACGTCGCCGCCGCCGAAGCGCAAGCGGCCCCATTCGGCGACTGGATGAAGCGGAGTGTTTTGCAAAAGCTGTGAGCAGCTCCATTCGACCCAGGTGTGCGGCGTGTCGCGCAGCTGGTTATGAAATTCCTCGATCAGGCGGGATTTACCGAGTCCCGGCTCGCCGACGATCAGTACCAGCTGTCCGTCGCCCTGCCGCGCCCGCTCCCAGCGCCGCATCAGCATAGCCGCTTCCTCGTTGCGGCCGACAAGCGGCGTGAGATTGCGCTTGCCGGAACGCCGTCCACCGCCGCTCGCCCGAACCAACCGGAATAGCGTTACCGGCTCGGGCACGCCTTTCAGCGTGTGGCTGCCGCGCTCCTCGGCGACGAACAGGCCGGCGACTTGGCGCTGCACCCGCGCCGTGACCACGACCTCGCCCGGCTCGGCGAGCGCCTGCACTCGCGCTGCGATGTTGGGGGCGTCACCGAAAATCTCGCCCGCCGCATCCACTACCACCGGACCGGTTTCGAGGCCGATGCGAGCTTCGAGCGACGGCCTGCCCGAGCCGGCGTTCTTACGGTTCAACTCGGCGAGCGCACGCTGGATCGCAAGCGCTGCCCGCACGGCGCGCTCCGAATCGTTTTCCTGCGCCACCGGATAGCCGAACAGCGACATCAGCCCGTCGCCCAGCTTCTTGGCGACATAACCGCCCATTTCCACCACCGCCGCCGAAGCCGCGTCGATATAAGCACTGACCAAGTCGCGCCATTCCTCGGCATCGAGCTGCGCGGAAATGCCGGTCGAACCCACCAGATCACAAAACATCACTGTGAGGTGCCGGCGCTCGCCTGCTGCTTCGACCGGGGCGAAGATCGGTGGCGGCGCAACAGTCGCCGGGACCGGCGCCGGCATGATGGGCGGCGGCACGGCTGCCGCGGGTGCACTGCCCAAATCAGCGATCGCCTCCAGCAGCTTCTTGCGATGGCCCAACGACACGACGCCGATGTCTTTGAGATCCTCGTTGGTCAGCCGGCCCAGCAGTTCGATGTCGATGTCGTGGGCGCGGAACATCTCCGCATACTGGGCGAAGCCGATCCCGCGGAGCAAACCGTCGATGTCCAATTTCAATCCCCTAGGGCGCCGTCAGAGGCAGTTTTTGAAAAAGGGTTGTGTTGCTGGCGCCCGCCGTGATTCCAAGGGATTGCTTGAACCAACTTGGATTCGCCATGTGGACGCCAGCTACTCGACGACAGCATAGCCGCATTGTCACCCGATACCAGACCGATCTGACGGACGCAGAGTGGCGCGTGATCGCGCCGCTCTTGCCAAAGCCTAGCGCGACAGGCAGGCCGCGCGAGTGGCCGATGCGCGAGATCGTCAACGGCATCTTCTATGTCACGCGGGCGGGCTGCCCTTGGCGCCTGCTGCCGAACGACTTGCCGCCTTGGGGGACCATTTACCGCTGGTTCGCCGTCTGGCGCGACGATGGGCGGTTTGAACGGATAAACCACGCGCTCGTGATGGCAGATCGCGAACGGGTGGGGCGCGAGGCCAGCCCCTCGGCCGCGATCATCGACAGCCGGAGTGTCAAGACCACCGAGGCCGGCGGGCCACGCGGTTACGATGCTGGAAAGAAGATCAACGGACGTAAGCGCCATGCGCTCGTCGACACGGACGGACGTGGCCTCGTCCTCGAACCGCAACGCTCGTCGATCACTTCATCCTGGCCAGTGAGCAGCGGACCGTTCGGTAGATCGGAATTTATTATGTGTCCGATCAGACTCTTCTCCGCTGTCGGCGAGACGAACTCCTCGGCGTATCGCAGACCTTTCAGGCCCCCGATAATCTATTGGCAAAGAGGCTGAATTGCTCTGGCAAGCCGACCTTCCCTTCGAGGGCAACGTATGGACAGCATATGGGTGGTAGAGCGGTGCTAGGAAAGTTGGCACGCGCTTACCGGGCAGATCATCGGTGGAGTTCTCGCCGCGATCTCGTTCCGGACTGGCCGAAATCGAAGATTAACCGAGGCGCACTAAGAGTCGGTTTCGAAAGTCATGAAGCAAGAGCGATCCGACGCACGAGCAGCATGACGGAAGCGGCATAGAGGAAGGCGCGCGCGGAGTCGATGGTGGCCTCGAAGTCCTTTGCCAGCCGCCGATTGCGCCCAATCCATGCGAAGAACCGCTCGACGACCCAGCGCCGCGGGTTAACAGCGAAGCCGACCTGATCGGGGTTCTTGCGCACGATCTCGACCGCGATCAAGGTAGCCTTGGCGACCTTCTCTCCAGCATACCCGCTGTCGGCGAAGACCCGCTGGATGAACGGGAAGATCCGGCGCGAAGCCCGCAGAAGCGGTCCGCCGCCGTCGCGATCCTGGATGCTCGCCGGATGGACTCTGTGGCACGAGGACGGCGAAGAGGCCCATATAGATTTCACACCGAGGCTTGCCTTTGGCGACCTACAAGTTCTTTTGGAGGCGACCTTAGATGGAGCGGGGATCGCGTTGCTTCCGGAGATCCATGTCCGGGAGGCTCTTGCCACTCGGCGCTTGGTGCACATCTTGCCAGCTTGGCGTGCGCCGGACAGCATCGTCCATATGGTATTCACGAGTCGACGTGGGATGGCGCCGGCTACCCGGGCTTTTGTCGAGTGTGCGGCGAAGGAGCTTAGGCCGAAATTCTCTGCCGACGAAGATCGGGTTCGCCTCTGAGAGCGGACTCCTCGCAATGATGCTTTCGGGCTCCCGTCAAAATGCGAAGAACTCTAACGTAGCAAGACTGGTCCGATATGCCCCAGTAAGCTGACCTCAATAAGACCTGCTGCTACTTCGCTGACGGGCCTAGCAGCAGACTTGGTGCGCTTCAAAGTCGAAGCTTATCGCAGTTGGTTAGAGGTGTCGTCAAATCCTTCGGAGGTCAGGAACTTCAACTCAGATCGGAGTTTCGCCGCGCGCGGGGAATCTTACGTTCCTGCGTGATGCGCTGCCGTCGAAAGAGGAATCGATAAAACGCAGTCATGCCTTCGAAACGGGCACAATTTGTTGACGCGAAGAAACCATAACTTCCCCCGATGCTTCAATCGTTCCCTGGCCGTGCGCTCGCCGTCTTAGTCGAAATCCGGATCGTCCGCAGGTTCGTACCAGAGCATGATCAGGGCAAAGACCTTGGACTGTGGATAGACCTGCTCGCTCATCGTTGGGGCGAGACAGCCGCGCTCGAACGGCAATCCAGTTTTGGGGTAGTGGCACCCTGTCTGCAGCCCTTGCGATAGAACGGCCACTCGGGCACTTGGCGCTGGGCGCTGGGCGCTGTGATGGGTTTGGGACCCAAGATTGGTCGGCCGCGGCCGTCACAGGAACTCATCCGAGCCTTGGCCGTTCTGGTCGTCGGAGCAACCGATGGAGGCCGCAATGCCACGTGGCGACAAATCCAGCTACACCGACAAGCAGAAGCGCCAAGCCGAGCATATCGAGGAAAGCTACGAACATCGTGGCGTTCCCGACAAGGAGGCCGAGCGGCGCGCCTGGGCGACCGTGAACAAGGAGACACACGGCGGTAAGAAGAGCGGATCCGGACGGGGTACCGAGGAGAACCACTCGCCGTCCCGCAAGGGGGGCCGGCTCGGCGGCGCCGCAGCGGCGAAGCGGCCCGCGGCCGAGCGCTCGCGGTCGGCGAAGAAGGCAGCCCGAACCAGAAAGCGAAACGCGGCCTGAGCGTGGCGGCGGGCAGCGTGGGACGACGAGCGGCGGCCGAGGCGCCCGAGCGTAGCGGCCTGCAGAAGTCGGCGACGGATGACCGCCTTCAGTCCGGCTTTGCCCTAAGCGGCTTCAGGCGCTCGAACTCCCGGCGAGCCGTATTCATCAGCTTCTTCGCAGCCTCGTGCTCCTGTCCTATCAGGACGCCGGAAGCGAAGGCGCGCGCCCGGCGATTCTCCGAAGGAGCGTTCAGCGCGGCATCCGTCGCTATTTTGCGGTGCGCGATGAAGTCGTTCAAGGCGCCGAGGGCCTCCTGCAGTTTCTTCAGGCGTCCGGAGAACCGCGCAAGCTCCTTCCGCTCCGCGTCCGCATAGAGGCTTTCGAAGAACCCGACCGCATACCGCAATTTCTTGATTTTGATGCGCAGTTTGTGACGTTCGGAAGCGGACAAGTTTTCGAGATCACGGCCCTCCTTCCTCACCTTCCGGAGTCGACCCCGGAAAAGGCCGACGACGAACTCTGCGACCGGTAGCTCCGCTACGCCTCTTTCGCTCGCTCTTCGCGTCTCAAGCCACTCCAGTACGTCGAGCGGAAGGTCGCGATAGCGATCCGTCTGCAGCGCTTTTCGAGCGTGCCGGAACGCCTTTTCACGCCGGTCCGCGAACTCCTTCTCGACCGCGCGTGCGCCCCGTTGCGGGTCCGCGACATGGCGCAACGGCCGAATCCTCTCCCGGAGGAGTACGTCGATCTCGCGTGCGGGCGCGAGTTGGTTCGTCAGCCATTTCAGATCGGTTTTGATCTTCGCCGTACTGGGTCCAGGCAGACTGGATTTGAAAAGAGAGATAGCGGCCCTCAATCGGCGCAGCCCCACCCGCATCTGATGGACGGCTTCGGAATCGAGAGACCGCACGCCGTCGGCGTTCGAGGAAAGGTGCCGCAGCGTCGAATAGGCGATGACATGGAAGGCTTCCCTGACCGTCATTTCCGAGCGAAGCTGGATTGGTTCGGCTCGGGCTGCCGTCCGGTCATCGCCGTCCGCCAGCCGATACCCCCGCTCTGATTTGGATCGCAGATCGAGCTCACCGCCGGTCTTCCGCTGACAATTTCTGGCCAGCCTGAAGAGATCGGCTGTCCGGCCTCGCTTGAGTTCGACTTCGAATTCGGCGATCGGGCTGCTCCGTCGGCCCGCGGACACATCGCCGCGATCGACGGCCAATTCCACCTGGCTCGATCCGATATTAAGAGGCCTGGTGATACGACGGACGGACGTCTTGAAAACAGGCTGCATTTTGCGTCGCGACTTCTTGGTCGTGACCGAGGAGACCGGGGTCTTCTTCGTTTTTCGGAAATCGGGCGCTGGGCTCTCGACCTTCTCCTCCCACTCGCTTCGCGCAAAGCTCCCCATGCGCGCCGCTTTGATCGTCTGGACATATTCGTCGCCCGCTCTCCTGACGCGGAGCGTGAGGCCGTGACGGCGCAGTTTGTGCTTTTTGGTATCGTAATACGTGGAAACCAGATCGTTCTCGGCACGGGGGCCTGTCTTCGTACCGGCGATGCGCCCGTTGGCCAGGGACGCTAGTTTGCGCCGCGACAATCGAAATTTCAGTTCGGGCTCGATATTCATCGCCATGTCAGTGGTTCGCCTCCTTTCTCGACAACTTTGATCGGGGAAAAACGATCCGCCCCGGATGTGACGCGGCTCCGGTTTCACCGCAAGCCTGCACACTCATCCCAGTTGTCAGCACGGCTGGGATGCACGGACCGGGCCGGCTCACACGCCCGAGAGCGCGCACTTCAGATTGCGCGCGAAGGTCCTCCGCCGCGGTCACTCCAGACGAGGCCGTCGCCGCAGTTCGCGACGTGCTGGATACCATCGGCGACACTGCCCCGAATGCCCTGCTGAAGCCAGTCAAGCGCGCTGGGGACCATGGCTCGCACCGTTGTCGCCTCAGAGATAGGCGTCCAATGGACTTCCTCGTGCGTCGCCCGGATCAATCCCTGTCGAAACTCAAGAATTCGCCACCGCCGGCCGTTGTGACGTTCCGGATTCTTTCCATACCAACAGGAGCACAACAAACAGGATGCCTGTCACCGCCGTGCTCATTGGCAGACCAAGCATGTTCCGACCCGAGAAGAGGTCACCAACGGCGGTCCCCGCTGCGCGGATTGCAACGACCGTCAGCCAGTAGAACGGAAGCAGGCGGAGCGCACCCCACCATCCGACTAGGAGCAGCACGACGACGATGGGCGATAGCGCGACGGCCGCTCCCGCATCGTCGAGCCTCAAGTTATGGGAGCAGAAGTCGCCGATGACCGTCCCCAATGTTCCGGCGATGAACATGCAGATCCAATATCCAAAGTCGGCGCGAAGCACGTTGTCCGTCTTGTTCGCGAGCCGCCGCCAGGCGAACTGCCATGTCAGCCAGAGCGCCGCGACGAGCAGTACCGTCAATCCCGCCATGACCCAGACCCTCGGTAGCTTCAGATCACCGGCGGCGAAGTCGGCGAAGTTGGTCGCGGCGGTTCGGACGATGATGATCGCGATCCAATAGTAGATTTCATGTTGAAACCGGTCGAATCGTTCGACGACGATCACGATGGCCAGGGCGACCGCGAGAAACGGCAGGCCTGCCACATGGCCAAGGCCCAGATTTCTCGCAAAGAGATCGCCCATGTTGGCGCCGAAGATGCTGGCAAGGCACAGCGCACTCCAGTAGCGCGCGCCAAGGGTCGGCAAATGTATCGGCTGCATGCGAGTTCTTTCTCTGTTGACTACATGCCGGTCGGTTGGGGTTTGCCAGGGTGCACGCCCGCGCGCTGCGGCAGGAAAGCCACGCATCCGATGATGAGGGCGGCCAGGATCGCCGACGCATAGAACCTGCTGAATGCGAGACCGCCGCTGCCAAGCGGCTTATCGAGCAGGTCTCCGAGCGTGGCGCCAAGCGGACGAGTCAGGATGAAAGCGGCCCAGAACAGCAGCGTCCGCGAGATCGTGGTGAAGAAGTACGCTGCGGCGATCAGCGCCAGACCGGCGGCAAACACCAGCGCGCCGCCTTCGTAACCGAGTCCATTGGTGTCGGCCATCCAGTCGCCGAGCGCCGTGCCGAGAGTCTGGGAGAACAAGATCGCCACCCAGTAGAACGTCTCGATTCTCGGCGTCGAGACCGTGTTGACGGAGACCGATCCCGCCGACCAGTACCAGACGGCAAGTGAGGCCATCAGCAGCACGAACAGCAGCGTAGCGCCGCCGGGGTAGCCGACGCCGAGCGACCGGTCGGCGAAATCCGCCATAGTCGTGCCCGCTGTCGTGGTCGCGATCACGACGAACCAGTATAGGAACGGATGGAATTTCTTCGCGGCGATCCGCGCGATCACCGCGACCACGAAGATGCCAATGAAGATCAGGCTGCTGACGGCGTAACCGAGGTTCATGGACATCGAAACGGCATCGCCGCCGGTTTCGCCGAGGGTCGTGGCCAGCACCTTGACGATCCAGAACAAGAACGTGACTTCGGGGACCTTGCTGCGTTGGATTTTGTCGTCCATGGGGATACTCTCGTGTCCGAACACTACTTCGCGGTCTTGGTCTGAACTTCAGTTGAGCGTCGCAACCGATTGAGATTATCGAGCGAGGCCAGAGCGGCTTCCGGCCTCGCGGCGGCCAGTGAGAGCACCAGAGCCTCCAGGCCTACGAGGGTCGCTCCGTGCAGCGCCACCTGCCCCGGACGGCCGCGAGGAATTGCGACGCAGACATCAGCAAGCTTCGCCAACGGCGTGTCATCCGCCTCCGTAACGAGAACGTTCGGGAGACCCAGGGCTTTGGCCTCCGCGAACACGGCCTTCACTTCCCGGTACAGACGGCCATACGCGAGGATGAGCAGCACGTCTCCCTTGGCGAGATCGAGAAGCTGATCGGCCAGCATGGATCCGGTCGCACCGATCGTGCGACTGCGGCGGCCATTTCGCGCGAGCAACGTCGAAACATAGGTCGCAAGAGCCGCTGACGGGCCAATCCCGAAGACGGCGATGCGTTCGGCGCCATCCAGCACGCGAACCGCTGCGGCCATCTGGGCGCGGCATCTCGCCGACCGCAAAACGTCCAGACCTTCGGCGTGCGCCTGCAGGATTCCATCGAGGGCGTGCCCGGTGGCCTTTTCCAGGTCGACTAAAGTTCGGCGCATGTCGTCGGCCGGTGTCGAGATCGAACCTGATTTTAAGATTGCTCTTTTGAGGTCGGCCAGGCTGGCGAATCCCAGCGTCTGAACGGTGCGCAACACGGTGGCGTCGGAGGTGCCGATGCGTGCGCCCAAGGCGGCGGCTGAACTGGCCAGTACGATCTGCCGGTTCTCGTCGATGAACTTCGCCACCCGCCGGCCGGCGGCGCCGAGTTGGTTCGCGCTTCGCAGCACGGAGCCGAGCGAGTTGCCAGCATCGACGGCGGCATCAACGGCCAAGGCGGCGCTCCCAATCATCGCCGAGTAGCAAAACTACCTCGACATCACATCGTGTAGCATATACTACATACCTCGCATTTCAAGGGATTTCTCATCAATGGCGGTTCGCGGCGGACGCGTGATGCGATGGTGGATTTGCTGCGGTCTCCTGGCCCTGCTCGCGGAGCCCGTTATCGCGGGGCCGCCCTATATTTCCGACGATCCGGAGCCGACCGACTACCAGCATTTCGAGATCTACACGTTCAATCTTGGTACGGCGACGCGAAACGGCACCACAGGTCAGAGCGGGATTGACTTCAATTATGGAGCGGCGCCCGACCTCCAGTTGACGGCAACCCTACCGGAAGGATTTGACCGGCCTGTCGGCGGTGGCACCGATGTCGGTTGGAGCAACGTGCAGCTCGCCGCCAAGTACCGTTTTCTTCATCAGGACGGGTTCGGGCTCGACGTCAGCATCTTCCCGCGCATCTTCCTTCCAAGCGGTTCGAACCTCGTCGGCGACAATCACGCGTCGCTGCTGCTGCCGATCTGGGTTCAGAAGGACTGGAACGGCGGTTGGTCGGCGTTCGGCGGCGGTGGATGCACGCTCAGCGAGTTCCGTGCCGTCGACTTCTGCGAAGTGGGCGGCGTCGTCACCTATCAGCTCCTACCCAAACTTCAGATCGGCGCCGAACTGTTCCACCAGACCGCAGTTTCCAGCGTTACACCCGCGACGACCAGCCTCGGCGTCGGATGGCGCTACGATCTAAACGATAACTATCATCTACTCGGCTATGTCAGTCGCGGAATCGAGAATACCAACGAGACCAACCAGGTTTCCTGGTACGCCTCCGTGCTTTTCACGTTCTGACCGTTGATGACGCCGCTGACGGCAAAGGAAAGTGGATGACACTCGAATCCTGGCAGCTATGGGCGCTACTGTCCGCGGTGTTCGCGGCCCTCACGGCTATCTTTGCGAAGATCGGCGTCGAGAACATCGGCTCGGACCTCGCCACATTCATCCGGACTGTCGTCGTCCTCTTAAGCTTCCTCGTCTTGCTATTTGCCACAGGCCAGTTCGCGACGTCGGGTCCGATTTCGCCACGAACCTGGACTTGTCTCATTCTCTCGGGCCTCGGAACGGGAGCTTCCTGGCTTTGCTACTTCCGCGCACTGAAGCTTGGCCCCGCTTCGATGGTCGCACCGATCGACAAATTGAGCGTCGTGCTTGTCGCTCTCTTTGCATTCGCATTCCTGGGAGAGCGTCCCTCAGCAACGGGATGGATGGGCATCGGTCTGATTACAGCAGGCGCGGTGATCATCGCCATCAAGGCTTGACCACGCACGCCGTCAGAGCCTGCCGCCGGTGACGCCAGTGACGTCGCCCGGCGGCGAAAACCGCGGATCCATGCGCAAACGTTAAAATGTACCCAGGCAGACATGCCCGACTTAGGCGACCATGTACGCACCCGGGTTATTCAGCGTCGTTCGTGCAGATACCTAGAACTGCCAGTGCACACGGCCGGCGAAGACGTTGGCCGGGCCGCGGTCGGCGTTGTAGCCGGGATTGGCGATGAATTGATAATCGAAGGTGAGCTTGGTCGACGAATTCAGCGCATAGCTGTAATAGGCCTCGAAAATCTGCTCCAAACCATAATTCGTCAATTGTCCGTCGCCGATCAGGATGCCGAGTCCGCCGGCGTTCAGGAAGGCGATGTGGGCCTTGTCGATACCGTTGACGACGCCGGCAATGCCGATCGTGTCGTCCGGCCGGCCCCATGATCTGCCTGATATCGAGACGCCGCCCGACACGGTGCGGTCGATATCGGTGAAATCCCAGGGCTCGGTATTGCCATCGGCCCAGCCGGCGCGGAGAAACAGGCCGAAATTGTCATTCATCTGCTGCTCCATGTTGAGGCTGACGCCCGGGCGGCTGGTGTAGGCGCGCACGGCATTGATATCGGCCGGCCCTCCCGTTGCCGCCGCAAGCGCGATGGCATCATTGAAATCGCCGGCGTTGCCGCGGCTCAGATAGCCGGTGATCTTGACCTTGCCCGGTTGGCCCCAGAGGTCGTAACGCCGCTCGATTTCGCCGACCAACTGGAACTGATGGAAGGTGGGGTCGAGCGCCACCCCTTCGGGGCTATTGCCGCCAGTCGGCGTAGCCGAGAGATCGAACACGCCCGCGCGCAGGGTCCAGGGCCCGGTATACCATTCGGCGGCCGCGCCGTAGGTGTAGCCCCAGCCATCGGCGACGTAGTCGAAGCTGGCCGTATTGACCAGCGACCAGTTCAGGAAGTCCGATTTCGGATTGTTGGCGTAGCGGTTGGTGTCGAATATATCGACGGCGGCGAAACGGCCGACCGTCAAGACCAGGCGATCGGTCGAGCGCGTGCCCTTGAATTGATAAAAGTCGTTGTCGACCTTTTCGGTGTCGCCGCCGAGGTTGATGGTCTGGCGCAGGAAAGCGCGGTCCAGGCGGGCGTAGGGCGTGGACGAACCGATCTTGTAGGCTTCGGCGCTCGTAAAGCCGGCCACGCCATGGGTGGAGGAAAGACCAAAGCCCTGGTCGATCTCCGGATTGGCCCAGAATTCGGCACCCTGCCAAAGCTTGACGCCGATGGAGAGCGTCGCATCGAACGTCTCTCTCGTTTGGCCGCCGCCGGAGAGGCTGTTTGGCCCGTCAAAGGGTGCGCGGAACGACGGGTACCCCTGGTAGGTAAAGGTCGTCTGCCCGTGCACGGCGAAAATGTCGTTGGCTGCAAAATGCGATGGCGCCGAGGTTGCCGGCCGCGACGGATCGTCGAAGCGGTAGTTGAACCCCAGGCGGAACTGTTGTTCCGAGAGCCCGGAGCTGACGTGTTGGCCCGACAGCGGGAAGTTTTCGCTGAACGATGGAAAATCGGTCCAGAGATATTCGCCGCGAACCGTCCAGTTCGGCGCGATCGCCGTCTCGATGCCGGCACCTAGCGCCCACCCGAAGCGCCAGACGAAACGGTCTTCGACATTGCCGGTCGCATTCTGCGTCAACTCCTGCTGATCATAGGTCCAGGCCAGCCCGCCCGTGGCATAGAACAGCCAATGACCCGGCGCATAGCCGATACGGCCACGTAACGTGCCCGACGCTAATACTTTTTCGCTGAAGGTTCCGGCGCCGAAAGTTGGCGAGGTGAAATTCGAGATACCGCCGATGGTCAGACCGGAGACCGGGTCGGAGAACGTGGGAAACGAGCCGTCGCCCTCGACGCCCAACACCACGCGATCCTTGAGCATCCAATTGTAGCCGCCTTGCACGCCCTCGAACCAGCTCCCGCTTTCCTTAAATGCATTGGGCGATTGGTAAAGTCCGAAGGAACCTGTAACCGGAGCGCCGCCGCTGAGCGGATCGAGCGTCCAGCCCGAGTTTCCGGTCGCAAGGCCAATATGGCCGCCGACGTAAAAGCCTGTCCAGTCATAGTCGATTGCGGCGGGCGGCGCCTTCACGGGATAGGAAACCGGCAAATCGGCCGCCGCCGCGAAAGGACAAGTCGCAAGAGCAACCCAAGTCGTGCTTCCAATTATACAGATCCGCTTCATCACGTTCCTCATTACTCTGATCGCTTTTGTGAGTGACTATTCAATGATTGTTCCGACGCTCCAGCTCGCGGCTGACACGGTTGCTTCTAAGCTGAGGCGGCCAACCACTTGTTCGAGAACGGCGTCACTCTTCGAATGAGCCGACAGCTGCGCGACGACTTCGACACGCCCGCTGTCCTCAAGGTCGGTACTGTCGAGCCGCCGCAAGCTGAGTTGTCCGTTGCTCGTGCTCTGCAAGAGCAAAGCTCGTACATGCGCCTCTTCCGGATTTCGGCAGACGACCCGGACGCGATAGTGAAAGTCTGTTTCGGTCTGCGTGATCGGTTGCCGGTTGATGAGCCGAACCAATGGTCGCAACAGCAGGTTGACGAGAATGACAAAGCTGGTCGCCAGCGCCGCATGTAGCGAATGCCCAGCGCCTGCGAGCATTCCCACCGCCGCCGAGCACCACAAAGTAGCCGCGGTGTTGAGGCCGGTGACGTGAAGTCCCTCGCGAAAGATGATTCCCGCACCTAGGAAGCCGATTCCGGACACAATCTGCGCCGCCACGCGGGTAGGGCTGCCTTCATCGGGAAACAACCCCGCAAAGATCACAAAGCTCGCGGCGCCGATTGCGACCAGCGTGTTGGTTCGCAAGCCCGCCATTCGTTGACGCCACTGACGTTCGAACCCAATGCTCGCGCCCAGCAGCGTCGCCGCTGCCAGGCCGATCGCCGCTTGATCAATCGATGCGTTCACTGTGAAAATCCTTTTCGACTTCCTGCTGCTTTCGCGAGCGGCGGCCCAGAGCGAGAAATGCTCCGAGCCGTTCCAGCAATCGCGTCGCGGACAAGACGATTTGAAGACCGCGACGTGAGATCCTGCGCTGCCGGTGCTGGATCATCCCGCAGCGCAGGATGCTGCTCGCCAGCCGGAAAGCTCCGATGGCGCCCCATCGTCTTGCGTTTGCAACCGAGGCCCTGATCACGCGCCCGACGTCGCAAGCTGGAAGATGCGGAACAGAACCAGGCTGCCGGCGACAATGAGATAGCCACGCAACACAATCATCCAGATGCGAGAGGCAAGCGATAGGCGCGCTGGCGGTAGCTGGTCGAGTGGTGGCATGCGCCATTTGTCGTCGGCGACATTTGCTGCCGCAGATAGCGAACCGATGTTTTCGCGCTCCAGTTTTCTTGAGCCGCGTTGCGCGAGTGCGACACCCAGAGCCGCCACGATCCCGACGACACTGCCCCCGATGAGGATGCTCAAGATGACCGTGTCGGAAATGTCGGGAAAGAGAACCGACCCGGTGAGAATAACCGAGAGCATCACAAGCACGGCAACGACGCCGCCGGTGAAGAGATTGAGCCTGCGGGAATTGACCCAAGGACCGAGCACCGGTTTGTCGTTGCAGAGCAACAGGAGAAACACGGTGGCGCCTGGTAGCAATACGCCAGCAAGCGTCTGGACGGCACTGGTCAGTAACCCAAGCTGGATTCCCGGCGTGAGGACGAGCACGGCAGCGAGGACGATGAGGCCGCAATAGATCGCATAGAATCCCGTCGCTTCAGTTGGCTTGCGATGAAGGGAGTGCCGCCACGAGAATACATCGCCGAGGGCATAGGCAGTGGACAGTGACACAGCCGATGCCCCGATGATGCAGGCATCGAGCAGCGCAAGCGCGAAGAATATTGCTGGCGCTTTCCCGAAATACTTTTCCATGCCGGCGGATACCGCGCCTGCATCAACGAAATTGCCAAATTCGGGACGACCAGCAAACGTCTGAGCGGTGAATGACATGATCGCCAGTGCACCCGCGATCACGATCGCGATGCCGATCATTAGATCGACGCGCTCATACTTGATAAATCGCGGCCTGATCCTTTTGTCGACGACATAGCTCTGCTGAAAAAACAGCTGCCAGGGCGCAACGGTCGTACCGACAATAGCGATGATCAGCAGCATCACTTCGTTCAGTGCCGCCCCTTGCGGCATCTTCGGCACCATCATGTCCTGGATCATCTGGTCCACCGGTGGGTGGATGAAAAGGAGGACCGGAAAGACCAGAAGACTTCCTGCGACGAGGGTGAGCGCGAAACGCTCGAAACGTCGGAAGTTACCGGTGCTTGCCGCGAGCATGACGAGTGCAGCGGCTGCCACGACGCCCCAGAGCTTAGGCACTCCGAGATAGTCCAACGCGAGCGTAATGCCGATGAATTCAGTGACGATCGTCAGAGCGTTGAGGATGAACAGATCGATGACACTAAACGCGCCCCAAAATCTGCCGAACCGCTCAAAGATGAGTCGGGCATGGCCGACGCCGGTGACCGCGCCGAGGCGAAGTACCATCTCCTGATTGACGTAAAGAACCGGGATCAGCAGCACCAGCGTCCACAGCAGCGTCGTGCCGTAGTTCTGGCCAGCCTGGGTGTAGGTACCGAAGGCGCCGGCGTCATTGTCGCCGACCATCACGATGAGGCCTGGCCCCAGAATCGCGAGCAGGGTCTTCAACCGCGCGCCTAAAGTTGACCTTGGCGCGAAATCGTCTTCCGCAATGCTGCCGAGCGCGCCGTGGATATCGCCCAGATGGGCCTTGTCGAGCACGGCGGTGCGGATCGGTGGAGCGCCGGCGCCGTTACCGGTCGTCTGCGGGCTCAATTCATTCAAGACAGTCATTGTTTACTCCTGTTCAGTCTTGGCCGGTGGCCTGACGTTTCGAGTTGGGAAAAGAATTACATTCGCGCTGTTCGGCGCGGCCGATCGCGTCTGCTCGCTGACGTGTTGTCGCCGGGATATCTCCGGGCCTGATACCAATGCGATGCCAAGTCCGGCGACGTGATAGAGAAGACAGGCGCTCTCGCGCACGATGCCCACAGCGCTTCGAATGACGGGCTCTCGAAGTGCTAGGTCCAAGACGGTATCGACTTGGGGCGCGATACCTCGCTTTCGCGACGCCGTCCGTTCGTCGATGACACTCATGCCCCATTCCCTTCCGGCGGTTGCTTGACGTCGCGGATCGGCCGACGCCGATCTTCGCGGCAGGCTTTGGGGGGCTTTTCGGCGATGCCAAGCATGTCGGCGCGCCTGCGCATCTCGATCCAAGCATCCGTCGGATCGATGCCAGCGCGATGCCACAGCGCAACGAGGTGGTAGAGCAGATCAGCGCTCTCGCGAACGACGTTTCGGGTGCGATGCCTGACGGCCTCGATCGCTACTTCACCAGCTTCCTCGATGATCTTTTGGGCGACCTTGCGGGTGCTCGAGGCAAGCAATCCCGCGGTTCGCGGATAAGTCTCTGACGTTACCTCGGCAAGCGACCGATACAGGCGGTCCAGTTCACTCGGCTCTGCGCGCTGCCTCTCGACGCTGGGATCAGGCTCCTGCAATACCGGAGTGGCCGCGCCATGATGACGAACTGGTACCCGCCGGCCTGTAATATTGCTTTGGCGCGGCTCATCGTCTCCGCGCAAACTCCCGGTCTTCGGGGACGCACATTTCTGTAGATTGAGAATTTCCAGATCAAATTGTTCTATCGCGTCGGCCATGACTGCCTCCGATGTTCATCCCGATGCCGGAAACCCACGGCATCGAGATGAGCGGAGGAACTAGATGCCTACGCCACCTCGACCGGACTGGATCACGGCCGTTGCAAATTTGATGTTGTCCCCCGAGGGGGTTCCCGTTGCTGCACCGGATTGGCTTGCAACGGGACGCCTAGGTCCTTCGTCCATGCTGATCCCTTGCTTATCCAGTCGCTGTCGGCAGCAATCGAGCAACGCTGCTCACTCGTCGTTCGGCAGTACCCAGCTCTTTCGCCGTCACCGCGCTCCCTGATAAATCGCGGCGAAAATTGCGATGCAGAAGAGCGACGTAACGAGAACCAAAGCCAGTGCGCGAGAGGCCAATTGCTTTCGCTGAGAACGATGAGGCATGTGAACACCTTGCTTGACGGCCACCGGGCTCTTCGGCGGAGGTCTCGTCGAAGCTCTCAACTGCCCAGCGGCATTCCAGTCGGCCGTCGTCGGCGAAGATCCAATGACATGCCAGCACCGGCTGTGGAGACCGACACTGGCCCGCGGGGCGGCGACGACCCCGCGGATTGTCATTGGAATGCGCAACCTCAAGCCAATGCGGCACCATGTGCCGCGGCCCAAGACGTCGGAATTTTGCGAGTTTTGTGAACATCGCTCACCTCCATGTCCGCTTTGCGCGGCAGGCCAGCGAGCGAGACGGTCAGCTAGGCGCGACCGTCACCCTCACGCGGCGAGAGCCGGCGCGATTGATCTTTGATGTCTTGCGGCACCGCGAGACCGACACCTGTCGAACCGTCGCTGCCAAAGGTGGCACTGCCCATCTGTTGTTCGAGATCGCTCGTCGTTAGGGTTGAACGTTCGGGTCGAACGCCTCGCCGGGAACGATCGGCTCCAGGCAATGACGGCCAGATACGCCCGCCAAAAATCGGTGTCAAGCGATTTTAGATATCCCCCATGGAGGATACGACCGATCCTGCCTGGGGGATAAGATAACGCGTGTTATGCAACGATCCTCGGCCAATACATCGGCAGCTAAAACGCGCGCCGATGGCCCGCAGACGCTGAATACCAAAGCCACTTTCTTTATCCTCGGTGGGGGATGTGTTATGCTTGCGGGAGGACAGGAGAAAACATGCCCCACGAGAATCACCCCGCCATTGTCAGACGGCTTAAGCGTGCCGACGGCCACCTTCAGACCATCATCGAAATGATCGAAGAAGACAGGCCATGTCTGGAAATCGCTCAACAATTGCAGGCCGTCGAGAGCGCGATCGAGAGCGCCAAGAAAGCCTTGATTCATGATCACATCGGGAATTGTCTGGAACTGAAGACCACCGGCTCTTCGGGCCGTGCGCTTAAGGAATTCAAACTGATTGCCAAATATCTATGACGGACGAACGATCGTCTCGCTGCCTAAACTTTTTTTTAAAACCGGGGCAGGAGGATGCTGGCCGATGAGGTCGCTTTGATGGCCAAACTGCGCCGTGTGGGAGCAATCGACGTGCGCCAACCTGGGGATCGCGTTCAGCTCAATTTGGGGAAGATCAGCATCGCCTCGAAGCCGTTACTGCGGCCTGCAATCGGGGAAAACAAAGCCAAGCTGCCGCCAATCTGTTTCATAACGTTGTCTACGATGGCGAGGCCGAGACCGCCGCCTCCACCTATTGATGAAGCCCGCACGAACGGTTTTCTGAGGGTTGTTAAGGTTTCGGCGGGAATAATCTTGCAGCCGTTGAGCAGCCGAATTCGATCGTGTTCGACAATCATCTCGATCGGTTCGTCTTGAGCGCCATAAAGAACTGCGTTCTCAATCAAATTGCGAAGGGTGATACCAAGTACATCTAACTCTCCCTGAACTATAAAATCTTCATCGGAGCAAGCGGTGGTTACGAGGAGCCTGTCTCCAACGTCTTTGCGAGATCGAAACTCGTCTACCAGCACTTGTAGGACCGTCATAAGGTCAATACGCTCGAGCTGCATTCCGCCCCTCGTGCCGGTACGCGACAGTTGCAGCAGTTTTTCAGCAAGACTTCCAAGCCTCTTAATTTGGCTTACGATGAGCGCGGCACGTTCGGTATGCGATGTGCCGATAAGTTCTGTTGACAATATTTGCATCTGGGCAAGAACTGCGGCGATCGGGGTCCGCAGCTCGTGCGCGCTGTTGGCCGCAAACTGGCGTTCGGTCGCCAGCGCAAGCTCAAGCCTCGTCAAGAGCCGGTTCACGGCGGCAAGTATCTGAGATAGCTCGATGGGCAACCCTATATCGGCGATCTGCGACAGATTTGAGCTACCGCGGCGGCCGATCTCGCTTCGTAGTTCATCCAAAGAGCGCATTCCGCGGAACACCGCCCATCGGATGAGAAGCCAGGAAAGCGGTAGAAGCAGTAACAGAGGTCCAGCGCTGAGTGCGATCGCGCGCCAAACAGCTTCGGATCGATGCATGGCAGGTTCGGCAACTTCGATGAAATAACCATCAACAGCAGCAGGTTGAGCATAAACGCGATACTGCGGAGTGCTATGAAACCCTCTCTGGCGCGGGATCGAGAATGCTTGCTGCGGCGCGTTTTCGGATCGCATCACAATCTCCCCGGATGGCCCGACAATCTGATAGGCTAAAGCCTTGGGATTCATTGTGGCGACTAGTTGCTTAGCCCTCTGTTGCATGGCAACCGGCTGCGTCAACGCGTCGTCAGTGGCAGGCAGGAGTCGCTGTGCGACTTCTTCAATCGCATCATCGAGCCTCTCGTTGATCTCAAATGCCGTCAGCACGCCGGCGGCGACGCTGCCCAGCAGCCAAAGGCCGGCCATCAGCGATGTCAAAAGCCAAATCAGCCGTGATACCAGGCTCCAGCGTGCCACGTTTAGTGCTCCAAGCGATAACCAAGGCCGCGTATCGTGCGAATGAAATCACGACCGAGCTTGCGGCGAATGCGGCTGATATAGACCTCTATCGTGTTGCTCTCGATCTCTTCACCAAAAGCGTAAAGCGCATCTTCGATTTGCTCTTTCGAGACAATCGAACGTGGCCGACGCGCCAGCACGTCAATAACAGCCCATTCGCGGGCGCTCAGCTCGACTGCCTGCCCGTGCACCCGCGCTGCTTTCGATTCGTGTTCCAGCTCGACGGAGCCGACCCGAAGGACCGATGTTAATCTACCAACATATCTTCGAGAAACGGCATCGAGTCGGGCGGTCACTTCGTCGAGATCGAAGGGCTTAACGATATAGTCGTCGGCACCAGCTTTCAGCCCCTCGATACGATCGCTAACCAAGTCGCGCGCCGTAAGGATGATGACCGGTAGGGGATCACCCCGGCGTCGAAGTCTGCGGAGAAATTCCAGACCCCGCCCATCCGGTAGGTGCAGGTCAAGCAGCAGTGCATCGTAGGAGACAGTCAGCACTGCGTGCTCTGTTGGTTCCAGCAACTCGAACCAATCGACCGCGTGTCCAGCTGCGCGGAGATGCTCCTGTAACGCCGCTCCTAGATGTGGCTCGTCTTCTACCAGCAAGACTCGCATTTTCCCGAAGCTCCCATGAGGCGGTAGGAGCAGGCAAACCTGACACCAACCTGAACGCCACGTCGGAGAGAATTCAGGTCCATGTCAGGAAAGCACCGTAACATGGTCGCGGATGGTTTTCTTGGCTGCCTGCGCACGAGGAGTGAAAATCGATGCAGCTCTCAATATCTCGTGACATATCTTCGAGACACGATGACGGAGGCTTCACGTGGCGTAAGCGGTCATCGACAGCCTACGTTTTTAATACCGTATTGTCCTCGATCGTCGCCGCAATAACCGCAGGTGTGGCGCTCGTGCGCAGCGCCGTGATCTTTCTCGTTTTGCTGTTATGGTTATCGTCTCCGCCGAGCGCGGCGAGCGCCAGTCCCTTTTCTCTTTATGGTCCGTTCGACCAGAAGCATAACGGCGAGCGCGCCGATCGGCGGCCCTCCTCAGCCGCTTATAGCGAGGCCCTCTTGGGCTGTGGGAGGGGCCGCTACCGCGATCTGGAAACTCTCCAATGCAAGGGACCGGCCGATCTGCGCTAAGGGCGCCTCGGTTGGCGACCTCTGCAAATGGCGTTAGTCAAAGCATTCCTTTTAGACAGTCGACCGGTTACCCGCCACACCGTTGGCTTCTTCAGCGGCGGATCGAACGGGCTCAGGATTTGTTACTAAATTCCGATAAAACTCTCGCCGAGATTGCCCGCTGTTGTGGTTTTTTTGATCCGAGCCATCTTACCCGCGCATTCAGTCAGACCGTCGGTTCCTCTCCGGGATTGTGGCGTCGCTCAAGGCGAACCTAGCGCATGGCCGCCTACGTCCGCTTTGCCAGATGCGGTCAGCCGAAATTTGCTAGAGGCACTGCCCAGCGAGACCAAATCGCGAAACGGTTGAGGCGCAATATGAGTCCGCTTCTATGCTGCGTGTCGATGCTCGCGAGCTTTGCGGCGTACCATGATCGCTTCAACACCGCTCGAATTCCTGGTTCCCCACTCGCAAAGAGGAACCAGCGCCTTTCCCAGGGTTCTCCCGAAAGCCGTTAGGGAATATTCGACCTTCGGGGGTATCTCTCCGAAATCGGTACGATCGACGATTCCGTCCGCCTGTAATTCCTTGAGCTGCTGAATCAGGACTTTGTCGCTGACCCTCCCGATGGCTCGTCTTAACTCGCCATAGCGACGAGTCCCGTGGGCCAGATGGAACAAGATCAACGGCTTCCATTTGCCTCCGAGCACAAACAGGGCTGCGTCCAGGCCACAGGTAAAGGCGCCCTTCTTCATCTCAATCCGCTCCCTCAGTATGGTACTTACCAAAAGGTGCATACTTGTAAGAAAGAATGCAAGGCTCTAATTCAGCGATCGTCATTCATTCATCGAGGGCGCCATGGGCAGACTTGAAGGAAAGATCGCGGTCATCACCGGCGCGAATAGTGGCATCGGCCTCGCAAGCGCAAAGCGGTTCGTCGCGGAGGGGGCTCATGTCTACATTACCGGGCGCAGACCGCAGGAACTGAACAAGGCGATCCAGGCGATCGGAGCCAGCGTGACAGCGATACAAGGAGATGTGTCCAATCTCGACGACCTGGACCGATTGTTCGCAAAGGTACGGTCGGATCATGGGCACATTGACATACTATTCGCCAACGCCGGATTGGGTGCACAGGAATCCCTCGGCAAGATCACGGTATCGGCCTTTGATCTGGTCTTCGGCGTGAATGTCAAAGGTACGATATTTACGGTTCAGAAGGGACTCCCGCTGATGCGGAACGGAGGGTCCATCATCCTTACAGGATCGACCACGGGTTCGATGGGAACTGCGGCCTTCAGCATCTACAGCGCGAGCAAAGCGGCAATCCGCAATCTCGCCCGCAGTTGGGCGCTGGACTTGAAGGGAACGGGAATTCGCGTGAACGTTCTGTCGCCAGGCGCCACCGCAACGCCCGGTCTGCTCGACGGCTTGGCGAGAACCGGTCAGAAGGACGCCATCATCGCTGGCCTGATCGAGCAGTCTCCGCTCGGACGGATCGCCGACCCGGACGATATCGCAGACGTAGCGCTCTTTCTGGCCTCAGACGACAGCAGGTCCATGACTGGAAGCGAGATTTTCGCGGACGGCGGAATGGCTCAGGTTTGAAAGCGTGCCCCCCGGTGTTGCCGGTCCACGCCGCGAACCGCAGCAAAGCGCACCTCGGTGAGGGAAACGTAGCGGCCTGTACAATCAATCGCAGGCGGCCTGCTGCGTGGGCGCCCCTCCGAGCGTGGCGTCTCCGGACCTTCGCCGCCTCCATCGCCGCGTCGTGAACGTGCGCGAGCATTTGGGCCAAATCGCGCATGTCGAACAACGCCCCCCACACAACCATGCGGCTCGATTCTATACCGCGTTTATGAATGGACGGCTGAATCATGCTCGCATTCCTATGCCGTGATGCGCATCTCCCTGCGCCACGGCGCCACGAAGTACTGGCACTACAAGTGTGCCGGACCTGTGTCCCCGAGCCGTTGCGGGTCGGGTGTGCAATGTGTCTAACTATGCCGGCGAATGGCTGGCCGTCACCTCAAGTGACTTCCATAAGGCTCCCCTGCAAATCGCGGCAATAGCTGTCGCCAGTCACGAAGTGGCCAAGGGCTTTCCCGGTCTGAAGGGTGCGGTGTGCAACGTTGATACATATCGGATCGAACGCAGGCTAGGCAGCCTTCTCGCCGATATCGTTTCTGCGTTTTCCTGCGGGCTCTGCGAGGCCGTCGAGCCGGGCTTAACGCAAGAAACCCACGATCAGTTTGCAGGGTTGTTTGCCGAACTTGCCTCTCTCTGGCGGGTAGCTCGCGTCGGGTGCTTTAATGCCGACACTCGTAGGGAAGAGCCGTACTTCGCGAATCCCGATAGTTCAGGGCCGCGGCTAAAGCGGCGCTAACGCAGCAGAATGGTCCTCCAAGGGCGTTCCCAACAGCGTCATGCTGGAGAAGCCGTTCGCCCCGGCTCAACTTGTCACCGCCGTCGCAAACCTGCTCAACAGCGGCACGCCGATAGTCCCGGCCTAGCGCATTAGCCGCCAACGATGGGCTTCGATTTCTTAATAACTCTCTCGGTATTCTTGATGTTGCACCCGCTGCAACCTTTGAAGCAACGAATACGATTCCATCCTAACCGGGATGGCATTGCACAATAACCTATGGTGCCCGAAAGAGTGACCGGGTCGATTTCGAACGGGGCAATTCCACTTCATTAGCGGGCTGATGTCCCACAAGACGCCGTTCATCGTCGCAGAACTGGGCGCTGACTCTGACCCGTTTATGCTGCATCTCTACGCCGCATTGGCTGAAAAAAGCGGGTGATGATCTCCCGACGCACCCGGGACGCGCTCGCTGCCAAGAAGGCTCAGGGCGTCAAGCTGGGCGGACTGAAGGCCAAGGGCATCCAGAACCGCGACGAGGCCAAGGAACGCGCAGAGCAGTTGCGTCCGATCTTCACCGAACTCACGGGCCGATCCGCGCGCGCTATCGCCCCGGTACTGAATGAGCGCAAGATAGCTACGCCAACCGGCGGAAAATGGCACGCAGCAACTGCAATTCGCGTTCAAAAGCGGATTGCAGAAGGTCGCTCTCTCGAAAAGTGACAAACCCGTTCGCGAGCTAGGCGTTGTTCCCTAGGGAACAGTCAACCGCACTAACCGATTGCGTTGCGGACGTCGCCGACAGCACCGACATCGACCGCCCACAATTTGCGGCGCAGCTACGGGAACAGCATTACATCTCAGAAATCGACGGAACGAAGTAGCTCGCCAGTCTTTCTTTGGCTTAAGGAGATGCCCATGACTTATCAAGTTACAAAAGGCGCGTGCGCGTTCGCTTGGCGGAACTACTTGCTGCTTCACAACGGTATTAGCGAAAACGATAACCGGCGTTCCGCGCTCTATCGCTACGTCAACGATCTTCGTGACACCGGCGAGTATGATTTCGATAACTTGCAGATCGCGGCAGTCGCTTACTTGAAAAAACTGGACGAATTGCATGACGACCGAGGTGCGCGACTCGCGGCAGGCCGAGCTTTGGCCGAATGCTTAGATGCACGCATAACCCATCAGTTTTAGGCCGTAACATCAGAGACGGAGCGAACAGCATGGCAGACAAGAACCTCAACGCAAATGGTTTCGCACGCGACCAACAAACGCGCATCACCGCGGCGACGGCAATCGGCATGAATGCTTTGAAGCCAATTATGCACTTTCAAGTTTCAATGCTGAGGATGTGGGCGGACGGTATCGAGAGGCTCGCGGGCAATTACGAAAAGGGCGTGGAAGAAACCGTGACCACCGTCAAGGAACCTTCAGACAAGGGACACGCCGCGTGAATTTAAAGGGGTGGCGGGGGAATGCAAAGGTCGACATGGCAGCGGCATCAAGCTGCTCTGCCCACCAGCGTGATGAACTCGGGCTGCCTCATTCGATCACCTCATTGGCGGCGGCCAGCAGCGACGGCGGTACATCAAGCCCGAGTGCCTTGGCGGTCTTGAGGTTTACCACCATCTCGAACTTGACCGGAGCTTGGACGGGAAGCTCGCTTGGTTTCGCGCCCTTGAGAATGCGGTCCGCGTACGACGCCGCACGTTGATACTCATCGATGAGATAAGGGCCGTAGGAAATCAAGCCTCCGGCTTCAGCAAATGAACGAGACCAATAAACCGCCGGGAGATGGAAGCGAGCAGCTAGCGCAGTAATTTCCGCGCGATGTTGTTGAGTGAAGGCATCCGGTATTACGACGAGGCCACTATTGGGCTCCCGCGCCTCCGTGGTAAGGAGAGATTCGAGTGTCGGCATGTCGTTAAAAGGGGCAACTATCGTTTCCGCGCCGAGGGAGGCAGCGGCGGTCTTGAATGTAGGCAAATAACCGTCGACGAACGTCGCCGTTGGCCGATTGAACACTAACGTGATCCGGGCAACGCGCGGCGCAATCTCCTTGAGCAACTCTACCCATTTGCCACCCAGTGAGCTCACGATTGGGGTGAAGCCAGTCGCGTTACCGCCTGGCCTCGGCAAGCTCGTCACGAAACCGCTACCAACAGGATCGGCAACGAGTACGAAAATAACAGAGATGGTACGCGTCTGTTGGAGCATGGCTGCGGCAGCGGGAGTAGTGCTCGTAAGAATGAGGTCCGGTTGAAGCGCGACAAGTTCCTTCGCGAATCGTTTCATCAACTCGACATCAGCTGCCGCCCAGCGAATGTCGATCTCGCTGTTGCGGCCCTCCATCCACCCGAGCTTCCGAAGCCCCTCCCGAAACGCCGCGACCGACGACTGCCCTTCTTTGTCGCTCTCAGCGCCTCCCATCAAGATGCCGATCCGCCGCACAGGACCGGCCTGCTGCGCTCGCGTCGCAAGCGGCCAAATTGTTGCAGCACCACCGACAAGCGTGATGAACTCCCGCCGCTTCATGCTCGCCCCCGAAAACCCGATTGGCTGTGCCGATTCATTTTCTCAGGTTGACGATAACATCCACATACAGGTCTGCGCCGACTGCAAGCGGCGATATGCGCATGCCCGATAAGGTGCCATCGCCCTTGGCTCCTTCGAAGCGACCTGTTCCGCGCAGAACGCTGACTGCGGTCTCAGGAAAAATAGTTGTTGTGCCGTCAGGTTGGGCTGTCCCGTTCGCTTTGAACCAAAGAACCGAACCGTCCTTTAAAGTGAGGTTGTAATAAGTAAGATACGTCCCTGCACCCTTAGTAAAGTCGTTTGTCGCTGTGAAGTATGTGGTGCCGACCGATCCGTCGGGAAAAAACGCGAGACCGCTTTGACGGGCCAAACCCAGAGCATGTCCATCAACGTCGCCGACATCCTGAGCTTGAACAGAGGTTGCATGAGTGACTATGCGGAACTTCAAAACTTCATCCCCTTTCGCAATGCTAGCGGTAGAAAAAGCGAGCTCCAAAATCGCAGCCGCAACAATTGCGACCGACATTTTCTTCTGCAATTTATCCTCCCGTTCTGAGTGGGATTGCGGTGATCACATGCCGAACCCAGCATGGCAGCTTGTCCCTAACTCCCGCCGCTTCATTCGATCACATCGTTGGCGAGGGCAAGTAATGTCGGTGGAATCGCGAGACCGAGTGCTCTCGCGGTATGGAGATTGATGACCAACTCAAACTTGGTTGGTTCCTCGACGGGCAGGTCTGCGGGCTTTACACCTGCGAGGATTTGCTCGACGTAGGCGCCGACACGACGATACATATAGGGGAAATCGGGACCATACGCGATCAACGCGCCCTCTCGCGATGCAAATGACCACGAAAATATCGTCCCAAGGCCATGGTTCATTGCAGAATCGATGATTTGATTTCGATGACGATATGTGAACGGACTGGGTTGTATGAGGATCACCCGCGCACCGTCGTTCTTCATCGAAGCCAGAACATCGTTTGCTTCGTCAAGGTCGCGAATCCCCCTTGATTGAAGCTTTGCGCCAACCGATTGGGTTGCTCGCTCGGTCGCTTGAAGCCGTCGTTGCCTATCCGGCCATTCAGTATACCAAAGATAATAGGCTGGAGTTTGCGGCTTACCCAACTGCAAGGCGAAGTCCACATACTTGCTGCTTAAGTCTCCAAGTACATCAGTAAGACCGGTTGCGTTGCCACCTGGGCGTGACAGTCCTTGAACAAGTCCGATGCCGACAGGGTTGCCGACCGAAACAAAAATGATCGGGATCGTCGAAGTGTACTGCCTCGCTGCCGCCGACGCGCTTGAACCCGCCGTTACCAAAAGTTTCGCGCCCCGCTGCACCAACTCCCTAACGGCGTCAGGGAAATCGGTCTCCTTGCTGACCCACACGATGTCTATCGTCACATTGCGATTTTCAATCAATCCGACCTTGCGCATACCCTGGCGCAGAGCTTCAACGAGCGACTGATCGTATGAGTTTGACGGGAAGCCCAACGGCAGCAAGCCGATCCGGGTCGGATGTTCAGGTTGCTGCGCCTGCGCCGCGAGCGGCAATGCAGCCGCGCCGCCGACAAGCGTGATAAACTCCCGCCGCCTCATTCGATCACCTCGTCGGCGCGGGCGAGAAGGGTGGGTTCCGGCTTGAGGTCAAGTGCCTTGGCCGTTTTGAGATTGATGATGAGGGCAAACTTCGTCGGCTGTTGGACCGGCAATTCAGAAGGATTTGCACCTTTTAGAATGCGGTCCACATAGGTGGCGGCTCGCCGCCAAAGATCGAGATTATCCGCCCCGTAGGAAATTAGGCCACCTCGGTTCGCAAAATACCGATAGGGATAGATTGCGGGCAGCTTATTTCTAGCCGCCGCTGCAATAATCGTTTCAAGATGAACCGTCGAAAGCGGCGTCGCGGTGACAACGAGGCCTCCATTCTGCCGCCGTGCAAACAAATCGATCCCTCGTGAAATTGTGTCAGCATCACCGATTTCAATCGAGGTGAGTTCCATGCCAAGCGAGGTCGCGGCCATTTGGACGGACGCTGCCTGACCAATCGATTGGGGATCGGTGGAGTCGCGCAACATGGCAAGACGTGTCACTTGGGGCGCAATCTCCTTGAGCGTCTCGACGGATTTGGCGGAGAGAGAGAAGTCGGCACTCATGAACCCCGTGACATTTCCTCCAGGAGCCGAGAGGCTTTCAACAAGTCCCGCGGTAACGGGATCAATAACCTGCACGAATACGATTGGAAGCGCGCGGGTTTGTTGTTTAAGCGCTATGACAACCTTGTTGGTATTTGCGACGATGACATCAGGGGCACGACCCATGATTTCCGAAGTTGCGCTACGTATAATTTCGGGGTTGGCGGCAGTGTACCGGACATCGAAATGGGCATTCCGGCCCTCGAACCACCCTAGGGTCTCCATGCCTTGCTTGAGGGCACCTAACCGGGCATGGCCCTCCGTATCGTCGGCAACCCCCAAGATGACAGCGACCTTCCGAATGCGGGTAGATTGTTCTGCGTAAGCAGCGAACGGCCAAGCCGTTGCCGCGCCGCTGATGAGTGTTATGAACTCGCGCCGCTTCATGGCCGCCCCTCCGACAAGACGACGGCAGTGTGCGCTCTACTTTCGATATCCGATAGGCGTTGGGGACGGTCCCGCGAAGTATCTTTCGTGGTCGACGATGTCCCCTTCGGATCAAAGTGAGTCTTCGAAAAGCGAAGGGTCCACGTCCGTTTGTCCCCCCAGCAGCGGACCCTGATCAGGGCAAACGCTTCGTGCCACAAGCCGCCATAGGTCCGCCACTGAGGCGTCCGCGATTTGTTCGATTTCATTGACACAGCCGTTGTACAAAACGCTGCGACCTGCCGTCGTTGGAACGCGTCCTAGTGACGCTTCATTCCGCTGACTTCGGGATAACGCAGTCATCACTTATCTTCGCGAATGCCTTTTCGGGACCGACTTTCGCCAGCACTTTATAAAAATCGCCCTGGAATTTAGACTCTTCGGGGGACTTTACCTGGACGAGAAATAGATCGCGGAGCAAACGACCGTCGGCACGAATGTGCGCCTCTTTATTCACGAAATCGGTCACGGGCATACGCCGCATCGCGATCGCAACCGTCTCGCCCGAATCGGTCCCCGCCGCTTGCATGGCTTTGAGGTAATGCAGCACCGCAGAATAAACTCCGGCCTGGTTCGTGCCCGGCAGTCGTCCGTTGAAGCGGGACGCGAAGCGATCGCCGAATGCACGTGTTTCGTCGCTCATTCCATAGAAAAATGCTGAGGTCGTAACCAATCCCTTGGCCACGTCGAGACCGAGTCCGGAAACCTCGGCCTGCTGCAGGATGAATGCTGCGAGCTTCTGGCCACCAGCGACGATCCCGAACTCCCTGGACGCCTTCACCGAATTCACGAGATCAGCGCTGACGTTGGCCAGCGCGACGACGTCCGCCTTCGAGGCCTGCGCTTGCAGCATGAAGGAAGCGAAGTCCGCGGTTCCCAGTGGATGCCGAGCAGAACCGGCTACCTTACCATCTCGATCCTTGATGATCGCGGTAGCCTCGCGTTCGACGGAATGGCCGAAGGCGTAGTCGACTGTGAGGAAATACCAAGATTTCGCCTGCGTCGCGTCCATAAGACCGTTCACGACCGTCGATGCGACGGCATGCGCGTCCCAGTTCCATTGGAAACCCGTCGGCGAGCACTGTTTTGTCGAAAGTTCTTGAGCGGCAGCACCGATGACGATGTCTATGCGCTTGCGTTCTCGAGCCAGATTTTGGATTGCGAGGGCTACGCCCGAATTGCCGAGGCCCGTTACCATGCTGACGTTTTCGACGTCGAACCAACGGCGGACGATGCCGAGCCCGACGTCAGGTTTGTTCTGATCGTCGCCAGAAACGATCTCGATCTTTCGACCGAGCACCGTGCCGCCAAAATCCTCGACCGCCATCTGGGCCGCTACGACGT
The DNA here is from genome assembly GCF_900142985.1 of Bradyrhizobium erythrophlei. NCBI lineage: Bacteria > Pseudomonadati > Pseudomonadota > Alphaproteobacteria > Hyphomicrobiales > Nitrobacteraceae > Bradyrhizobium > Bradyrhizobium erythrophlei. The sequence continues at coordinate 3,734,723 of NZ_LT670849.1, read as the reverse complement.
TTCCAGGCCCTCCGATGCTGGACAGTGGTCCCGTCATGTCTTCCAAGACGCCAATCCGCACGGGACTTTGGTCGGAGGACTGCGCCAGCGCGCCTGTCACACCAACGGCACCAAGGACTGCGGCCACGGCGATAGCACTCGCGCTTCGTTTCATTTTTCGTCCCTTTTATCGGTGTCCTCAGCGGCTCATCATTGGACGAAGTCGGCTTATTTCCCGCACGTCACAACCAGAGGAAACTCTCAACCGCGGGGACTGGCAATCACTCGGTGAAAAACTTAGAGCCTTGGTCGAACTTGTTCGGCTTAAGGAAGAACGAGATGAAGACAGCGCCGTTGGGGGCATGAGCGATGTGCCTGTTGCCACCCGGACGCCAAACGTATTCGCCGGGTCCGACTTCGCCTTCGTCGTCCTTCAGACTGCCGGACAACATATATGTCTGCTCCAAAGCCGTATGTTCGTGCAGCGGCACGACGGATCCCGGGTCCATCTTGAACATAATCGTTGCAGCGCCGGAAGCCTTGTCGGAATACAGAACTTTCATAACAATGCCGGGAAAATCGGTCTGAGACCAAGGCATATCGTTGACCGCGATGAAGTGTGAAGCGAGCTCTGGCGGATTCACGATCCTGTTTGAAGCGAGCGTTACGGTCATTTGTACCTCTTGCCTGCTGTTGTTAGGAACGAAACGCAAAGGCGGTCGAACGCAGTCTTCCCACCCTTGACCTCGGCGTCATCTACAAAATGCAGTTTCAGCTCCGCCCGCCCGATGGAAGCCCAATCTTGGCGTGTCCTAACAAGGTCTGCAATGGGTCTTGGTCGTGTCAAAACGGCCTTAGCGATGTCGCCCCTGGCAGTCGGCCCAAGTGGTGTCTCAGGCCACGATCGCGGCGATCAGCGGCTTGATCCCGACGATGTTCATTACCCGGGTCAGATTGTAGGCGAGAACCGAGAGGGCCATCTCGGCGGCTACTTTTGGAAGCGTTTTTGTGAGGAAGTGCGTCGCCCCCATGCGGGCTTTCATCGTGCCGAACGGATGTTCGACTGTCTCGCGCCGCTGCCGCATGGCCATGGGGTTGTTGTCGAGGCGCCTCTGCACTTCTTCCAGCACATGCTCATGCTCCCAGCGCGTAATCCGCCGCTCCTTGCCGGTTGTGCAGCTAGCTTTGAGTGCACAGTCGCGGCACGCGTTAGTCCAATAGCGCCGTAGCTGCTGCCCGTGTTCCTCATTGGTGTAGTGGTAGATCAGCTTTTCGCCAGCCGGACAGCGATACGCATCCTCGTCGCTGAGATAGACAAAGTCCTGTTTGCCAAAGCGACCCCGTGCCTCAAGACCTGATGTCATCGGCTTGGGAAGCGTCACCGCAATTCCCGCCTTGTCGCAGGCAAGGATTTCCTCGCTGCTGTAGTAGCCACGATCAGCAACGGCTTCTAATTTTTCGACACCGAGGACATCCTTTGCACGAGACGCGATGTTGGCGAGTTGTGCCCGGTCCGAGCCGGCGTTCGTTACCTCGTGCGCGATAATCAGGTGATGATCGGTATCGACCGCGACCTGCACATTGTAGCCGACAACGCCAGACCCACGCCCGCTCGTTGCCATCGAACGGCTGTCGGGATCGGTCAGAGAGATTTGCTGGTCAGGCGAAGCCAGGATCCGCTTCTCGTAAACCGCAAGCTTGCCCATTTCCTCCTTCAGTTTCGTCAGTTTCTCGGTGAGCCTTGTCACCTTCGCGGCCAGCGCTTCAGTCGGCTCCTGCCTGTCGGCGGTGTCGAGTTGGCTCAGATAGCGCGCGACGCTCTCCTCTAGCTGAGCGCGTCGCCGCTCCACCTTCGCTTTTGTGAAGTTCCTGTCCCGGTTGTTCACGGCCTTGAACTTGCTGCCATCAATGGCAACGCTCGTCGTCGCGAGAAGGCCCATTTCACGGCAGAGTTCGACAAAGCGCGCACATACCTTGCGAAGCGCCAGACCATTGTCTTTGCGGAAGTCCGCGATCGTCTTGTGATCAGGCGCGAGCCGACCCAGCAACCACATGACCTCCACATTGCGTCCGGCCTCTCGTTCCAGCCGCCGGCTCGACTGCAGCCGGTTCAAATAGCCGTAGATGTACAGCTTCAGGAGAACCGAGGGATGGTACGACGGCCGACCAGTTGCTGCCGGCTCTACCCCTTCGAAACTCATCTCGGCCAAGTCGAGCGCGTCGCCAAACACGTCGATCACACGAACCGGGTTGCTCTCGTCAATAAAATCATCAAGGCATCCGGGCAACAGCGTCCATTGCCCACGATCCGCCTCCTCAACGAAGCGCCTCATCGATTTCTCCAAGAATCACTGGAGAATCATAACAGCGGCGCTGCGTTTTCACACAGCCAGGGTCAAACTCGGACCTCAGGCGACGTCTGATCGACGTCCGTTCATCCCCCAACAGCCGACATGCGGCGACTGCAACGACATGTCGGTTTTGTGCCAATGAGGGACTCATGCACCCCAACAAACAGCGTCGCTATTCGATCACCTCATCGGCAGCTACTTGTAGAGCCGGTGGGACCGTAAGTCCGAGTGCTTTGGCGGTTTTGAGATTTATAATGAGTTCAAACTTCGTCGGTTGCAAGACCGGCAAATTGGTGGGCTTTTCGCCCTTGAGAATCCGGCCGGTGTAGACACCCGCTTGCCGCCAAGCATCAGGAAGATTCGTTCCATAGCTGATAAGACCACCGACTGTCATCGAGGGGCGCCACGCGTAAATCGCTGGCATAGCATGGCGGGATGCGAGCGCGACGATTTGATCGGGATTGGTAAGAAGAGAAACAGCGCTACTCACCACGACAGCGTCAGCCCGCTGCTGAACAAGGTCCGCAAATGCCGTCTCGAACTCGCTTGGGCGACTTGCATTCACGACCAGGAGGCGAAGTGCATGATCACGCACTGCAGCCTGCAAAACTTTCAGTTCGCTCTCGGCAAAAACGGGGTTGGTCGGGTCGCGGAGGTAAGCGATCGATGTGGCCGTAGGCACCAGTTCGAGCAACAGCTCAAGGCGCTTTCCAGCCTGTTCGGCAACCATGAGATTGATTCCAGTGACATTTCCGATAGGTCGGCTGAAACTGTCGACGAGGCCAATCTGTACCGGATCGGCGGCCTGCAAAAAAACGATCGGGATGGTTTGGGTCGCCGCTTTGGCTGCTAACGCACCCTTTGTGCTCTCCAGTGTAACGATCACGGATACCTGGCGGCTAACCAGTTCGGCGACCAGCGTTGGCAGCCGACCGTTATCACCTTGCGCCCACCGGTATTCGATCGCCACATTCCTGTCCTCGATGTAACCGATTTCACCTAGCCCTCGACGAAAAGAGGCGAGTTTTTCACGCGAGGATTCGAGCGATGTAAGGTGAAGAAACCCTATCACCGGCATCGGCTGTTGCTGCGCCTGCGCCTGCGCCGCGAGCGGCAATGCAGCCGCGCCGCCGACAAGCGTGATAAACTCCCGCCGCCTCATTCGATCACCTCGTCGGCTCGGGCAAGCAAGTTAGGCGGCACAGTCAGGCCAATTACCTTGGCTGTTTGGAGGTTGATGACAAACTCGAGGTCGGTCGGTAGCATGACTGGCAGGTCGGCGGGCTTCTCGCCCTTGAGAATACGACCAACGTAGACGCCAACTTGGCCAAACTGGTCCGTAAGTTTCGGTCCGTAGCTCATAAGCCCGCCAATTTCGACATACTCGCGATTTGGATACATTGTGGGCAGTGCATGACGCGCCGCCAACGCAACGAGTTGTACCCGACGCGTGAAGAACAAGGGATCAGCGTTAACTAGAAGTGCGTCAGCAGGGTTCTCTGCAAGCCTTGCGAAGATGGCATCAATGTCGCGATTGGTGGCGGTCGTGAAAACTTCAACTTGCCCTCCGATGACAACGGCTCCGGCCTGGGCTTCTTTGGCCACCGGCTCAGTACTCGGATTGCTTGAGTTGACAAGTACAGCAAATCGCGCGGCCTTCGGTAACAGTTCATGCAACAGACCAAGCCGCTTTTCCGTAAGTTCCGTCTGGATGTAGCTGACCCCTGTAACATTGCCGCCTGGTCGGTTGAGACTATCAACAAGACCAACTCGGACCGGATCTAAGCCGATCCCGAATACGATTGGTATTGTCGTGGTCGCTGTTTTGGCGGCGAGTGCCGCGGGCGTGCTGCCCGGGGTCACAATGACAGTCACTCGTTGGCGAACCAGGTCGGCCACTAATTCCGGCAGTCGGCTGTCGTCGGCGTGCGCCCAGCGATATTCGATAGTTACGTTTTGGCCCTCGATATACCCTGCTTCGTTCAGACCTTTGCGAAATGCCGACAGGAGATTGGTGCTCTGTTCAGGCGAACCAGCGAATAGATACCCGACTACCGGCATTGGCTTTAAGATCATCGGCTTCAGGGGCGTCGGCTGCTGCTGTGCCCGCGCCGCAACCGGCCAAGCCGTTGCCGCGCCGCTGATGAGTGTGATGAACTGGCGCCGCTTCATGACCGCCCCTCGGATCAGATGTGGCAGTGTGCGCTCTACTTTCGATATCTGGTAGGTGTGGGGAGCGGTCTGGTGAAATATCTTTGGCGGTCACCGATGTCCGAAGCGGGTCCAATCGCGTCGTTCTGACCTTGGGCTTGCCACTTCCGGTCTACCCCGATCAACGGACATTGACGCACCGACCTCGCTGGTCCGTTTCGTGCCACTTCCTGCCGCGAGCAGGTGCAGCAATTGCACTATAGAACCCGGCCCTACTCAATGACCTCGTCAACGGCCGCCAATAGGCCGGCGGGCACGTTCAAGTCGAGCGCCTTCGCAGTCTTGAGATTCAGGACCATTTCGTACCTGGTCGGCGTCTGCACCGGAAGCTCCGCGGGCAAGCTGCCGCGCAAAATGCGATCAACGTAGGGCGCTGCTTGCCGGAATAGCTCTACGAAGTTGGTTCCGTAGGACAAGAGGCCGCCAGCCGTGACGAACTCGCGCCATGCATACACGGCAGGCAAACGGTACCTCGCCGCCAGCGCGACGACGAGGTCACGATTAGCAGTGGTGGTCGCATTCGGCGGAAAGGCCAGGCCGCCGTTTGGTAAACTGGCGAAGGACTCAATGACGCGCGCAATGTCACCAGCGTTCTCGATGGTGCTCAAGGTCAACTCGATCGCCAGCGACTGGGCCATGGTTTCGGTTTCACGCGCAAGAAGCGGAAAGGAGCTGGTCTTTGGGTTGATGATGAAAGCGGCGCGCGTGACGCGCGGGTCGATCTCCTTCAGCATTTCCAGCCACTTTCCGGCGACACTGCCGTCATACAGGGTCAGGCCCGTAAGATTGCTGCCCGGCCGCGCCAGGTTGGCGATGAAGCCCGCGCCGATCGGGTCGCCAACAGCGATGAATACAATCGGAACATTTCGGCTCTCTCGTCGGAAAGCGGCAGTAAGTGCTGTAGTCTGCGCCACGACCACATCGGGACTGACCGCGAGTAGCTCCTTCGCCAGCATCTGTGCTCGCTGCTCATCGGCAGGGAGTGCAAAGCGGACTTCGAGGTGGATATTACGGCCCTCGGACCAACCGAGCTTCTCTAGTCCCTGCCGGAATGCCCCCAGACGCGCCTTCGAGTCAGGATCGTCTTCGGCTAAACCCATGAGGACGCCGACGCGGCGTAGTTGGTCAGGCCGCTGCGCGCGCGCCGGAAGCGGCCATGCAGCCGCGCCGCCAAGCAGGGTAATGAATTCGCGCCGTCGCATAAGGTGGCCTCGGACGAAGGTCCACAGTCTAGCACATCATAGGGCGCAAGGGCGCCTGTGCGTTGCACCAAGATCCGCTTGCTTATGTCGCTTCAGGGTCAATCGCGTCGCTGTGACGATGCGCCAGCCACTTCCGGTCTACCCCAATCAACGGACTTCGACGCAACAACCCGGCTGGTCCGTTTCGTGCCAACAAGAGACTCATGCGCCGCAGTAAACTTCAATGGAATTTTGACCGTTATGCCGCGCGCTCAACGCGGCTGTCGATCTCGCTGCGTAGCGTCCCGAAATCGATCGGCTTGGTCAGAAGTGCCTCCGCGCCATTCTCAAGCGCCCGACGCTTGGTCTCCGCATCGCCGTAGGCAGTGATCATGATAATCGGAACATCCGGCCGAACGGCCTTTGCCTTGGGAAGGAGCTCAAGACCGCTCATCCCCGGCATGTTGATGTCGGACAAAATCAGAATGAGAGACTCGTCACCAGCATTGGTAATACGCTGAATAGCCATCGGGGCAGATTGCGCAAATTCCATCGCGAAGCGACCAGCGCGAAGTTCGCGCCGGAACTGCTGGCGAAACAGCGCCTCGACATCCGGCTCGTCATCGACCACGAGAATGAGCAGGGTCACGCAGGTCCTCCTGACTTGATAAGGGATGCCCCGACACGCGGCAGGACAATTCTGAATTCGGTGAATGCGCCAAGAGCGGTATCGACATCTATGGTGCCGCCATGTTGTTTCACAATGATGTCGTGGCTCATCGAAAGACCAAGCCCGGTACCCTCTCCAGCCGGCTTGGTCGTGAAGAACGGGTTGAATATCTTTTCTTTTACTTCGGATGGAATGCCGGTGCCATTGTCGCGAATGCGAATTTCCACGGTACTTCCGAGATTCTTCGTGGTAGCACGGAGTATCGGCTCGAAATCCATCTTACTATTCGCCGCTTTACGCCTGCTCGCAGCATAAAATCCGTTCGAGATCAGATTGATAAAGGCGCGGGTGATTTCCTGCGGGAACACATCAATCGCGCCAGCGGTCGGGTCCAAGTCGCGCTGCAGCGTAATATTGAACTCCGGTTTCTCGGCTCGTGCGCCATGATAGGCGAGATTGAGGCTTTCATCGAGAAGTGCATTGATGTCCGCAGGCCGTTGTTCACCGGAGCTCTCACGCGAATGCAGCAGCATATTCTTAACAATGGAGTCGGCGCGCCTGCCGTGCTGGACGACTTTTTCGAGATTGTCCTTCAGCGTCCGCGTTAATTCATCGACCTCCTTTTGAAGCCTGTCGTTCAGTGCGGCGGTCTTGAGCAAATCATTGAGTTCATCGGTCAACTCCGCCGAAAGCGCGGCGAAATTGTTGACAAAGTTTAGAGGGTTCTTAATTTCGTGCGCGATGCCGGCCGTGAGTTGGCCGAGCGAGGCGAGTTTTTCGGTCTGCACCAGCCGGTCCTGCGTAGTGCGCAGGTTTTCAAGCGATACCGCCAACTCCTCCGTGCGCGCTTGCACCTCGTCGAACAGCCGAACATTTTCAATTGCGATTGCCGCCTGGTCGGCGAAGGTAGTGGAAAGTTCGATCTGCTTCGTGGTGAACGCACGAGGCTCCTTGCGTGTCAACAGGATCACCCCGACGGGCGCGCCTTCACGCAGCATCGGCACCGCCAGCAGACTTCGGAAGTCGCCAAGCCGCTGGGCGCTGTCGAAGGTATACTCCGGATCCGCCTCGACGTCAGGAATGTGCACCACGACGCCATCGAGCAGAGCTCGGCCCACCGCCGAGCCGCGCTCAGGCGCGACAGGCACGGTGCGAACGAACTTGAGGAATTCATCCGAGAAGCCGATTGATTCGGCGCGATAGAACGCGCCATCTCTCTGGCGGGTGATGATGGCCTCGTCGGCGGCGACGAGCCGCGCAACCGATTCCACCAGCGCCTGCAAGACGGTCGGCAAATCAAAAGCCGAGCGGCTGATGACCTTCAGAACATCGGCGGTCGCGGTCTGCTGCTGCAGCGATTCCGTGAGGTCGCGCGTTCGCGCCTGCACTTCGTCGAATAGCCGCGCGTTTTCGATGGCAATCACTGCCTGGTCAGCGAAGGTGGCGACCAGCGCTATTTGCTTCTCGGTAAAAATTTCGACGCGCTGGCGCGCGAGTACGATGACCCCGATGAGCTCTTTTTCTCGCAGCAATGGGACACCGAGGGTCGTATGTTGTCGGGCGAGCAAAGTGGCCTGCTTCAACGTGTATTCCGGATCGGCCGCCACGTCTTCAACCTGGATAACGTGCCGCTCCAGGGCAACTCTGCCGGCAATGGACCCGCGGCCAGGGGTAATCGGATGGCTTTGCATAAATGCCCAAAATTCGGGCGCAAAGCCGAAAGTTGCCGCTGCCCGATATTGCTCGCCCTCGCGGCGGTGGATAAACGCCATTTCAGCTTCGCACAGCCGCGCGGCAGATTCGACCAGCGTGTCGAGGATTGTCTGCAGATCAAACGCCGATCTGCTGATCACCTTCAGAACGTCGGCTGTCGCGGTCTGCTGTTGAAGGGATTCCTGCAAATCCTTTGTGCGCGCCTGCACCTCGCCGAAGAGCCGTGCGTTCTCGATCGCGATGGCGGCTTGATCGGCGAAAATCTCGACAAGGTTGATTTGCCTGTCCTCGAAAGGCTTTACTTTGGTGCGGTAGAGCAGCAGGACCCCTAACAGGCGATCGCTTGTTAGAATTGGCACCCCGAGGACGGTGCGGAATTCCTCGATATTTTTCGCCTGATAGGTGTGCCGGGAATCTGCGAGCACATCAGTGACGTGGCAGGTTCGTTTATTCAGGGCCGCTCGCGCTGCAACACTGTAGTCGCCGGGGAGGATCGGATTTCGTTCTATCCAGTTGATTACCTCAGGAGGAGTATTGAATGCCGCGGCTGCCCTCAATACTTGTCCGTCGAACCTAAAGATAATCGCTCGATCAGCACCACAAAGTACGACCGAGTTCTCGACAACGGATCGAAATACGGCATCCAGATCGCTGGCCGATGCACTCATTGCCTTGAGCACAGATGCGGTCGCGCTCTGTTGCCGCCGAGCCTCCTCCAACTCGCCCCGCAATCGAGCAACGGGATCGCTCCGATCTCCGTAATTCTCGCTGTCGACTTTGTCGGCCATACAGACGCCCTCCCTCGGGCGCAGCCCTGAGATTAATGCGTGTTTGCAGTTCAGCAAAGAGGATAGGGGTTTCAGCGCGCGGGGTGAACCGCCGCTGCGCGGCTCGGTTGAGGCCTTGGCGAGGATTGGCCGAGCGGTCGTTCACGACACCCGCGCGGGCCGGCCCGATCTGACGGCGCTGATTGGGCCGCCAGATCCGGAGATCTCAACTTTATTGCTGCGGTCCGACAGGCATGATCGCGGCTTTCGAAGAGGCTGCGATGCGCGCCGGGTGGCGGCCGGACCAGACTCACGTCGAGCGCTTCGTGCCTTTGCTGACCGAGCACGATGGCCCGCGTTACGCCATCGTATTGGCGCGCAGCGGGATCAACGGTGAGGTCCCGGCAGGCGGCAGCGCACTCGCAGCGCTGCGTGCGCTCGGCGTGGAGGTCGACGCCTCGTGTGAGGCGGGATCTGTGGCGCGTGCCGTGTGCGGTGGCATGAAGGCCCGCCAATCTATCGCAATCGAGTGCTGTCGCCGGCCGAACGAGAGTGGGAGGTGATGGTCTGCATCTCGGGCTGCGCCGGTCCGCGGCTTGTCGTCGACCTATGAGCCGTTTGGGGCAGGACCAATTGACGACCACAACGAGGACCGCTTTGGGTCAATCACGTCACCCTGACGGTGCGCCGGACACTTGCGGTCCTCCCCCATAAACAGACATCGGAAGCAGCGGTCGGCATGTCTCAAAGGTGCTACATCGCTAAACAAACCCACCCAAAGGCGGCTTCACAATTCAGGCCTGATGTTCGTTAGCTGCGACCACCAATGCTGGCCTTGACTCGCGTCGAAGCCGGAGATCATCGTCGTCCACGTCAAAGGCTCCGGGACTGCCGCCAGTTTCGAGATGCTTGTGAAGCCAGCCTCAACAGAGATTCTCGCGCGCGAGACGGTCAACTCGGGTCGGACCTCAAAGCCGGTCGGCATCGATAAATGATCTTAGCTCTTCGAGGAAGCGAGCAAATGCGGGCTCGCTTTCTAGGATCAAGTGATTCTGGCTCTCAAGTGGAACGAAGCGGGCTCCCGGGATTCCGGCGGCCAATCGCCGTCCCGATTCAAAGGGTACTCTGGCATCATGTCGAGCGTGCATGACGAGTGTTGGCACCTTTACCTGCGATAGCAGCGAACTCACGTCTGTTTCGCCGTTTGCCGACAGATTGCGCGCAGCGTCGGCAGAAGAGGTTGATATCCGTTGCAATTCATTGAACCAGTCGGACTGCTCTTTGGTGCCGCCCGGCATGAACTGCGATGTAAATAGCTGTCGAAATGCCGAGTTTTCCTGACCCCAGCCAAGGCGCACCAAGGTGAGCATCGCTTCCCCGGCCTCCTTCTCCGCAGCGGTCCTGGCGCGTTTCTTCCAGCCGACGGCATAACCCCCGAGCAGAACCAAATGCGAAACGCGCTCGGGATGCCGGACGGCGTAAGCGACCGAAACCGCGGCGCCTTGTGATATGCCGAGAAGCGCGAAACGATCGATGCCTGCAGCATCGACCACCGTTTCAAGATCATCTACAAAATTTTCAAAACTAACGTCGGGCACTTCGCGATCCGATAGTCCGTTCCCGCGAGCGTCGTATCGGAAAAAAGTGTGGTCGCGTGACAGTTCTCGATAAAGATGCCGCCAAATCGGGCTTTCGAAATCAAATTCGAGATGGGTCATCCAGTTGCCGGTCTTAACGATCGGCGGACCTTGCCCCATCCGGGAATGGGCTAACTGCACGCCATCCTTGGTTTGACAGAAATGAATTTCCTGCTCATACGGATTAGTCGTGGCCCGACCGTCTTCAGCAGATACCGAAGCGGCAGATTCCGGAAGCGCTTCAATATCCTTCGCCGTAAGTCCGAACACGCCGACCGCGTGCGAGATGTTCTTCACGGCTTGCTCGCCGAGATCAGCGAAAGCCATCGAAAGCTTGTCCCTGATTTGGTCATTTGCGGCCCTTGAAATACATACGCCGCCGGGCTCACAAAGCGTTTCCAGCCGGGCCGCGATATTGACGCCGTCCCCGAAAATATCGTCGCCGTCGATGATGATATCGCCGATGTTGATCCCGATTCGAAATACGATTTGCTTTTCCGGGGGAATACTGACGTTGCGCCGGACCATGCTGCGCTGAACGTTTACCGCGCAACCGACCGCATCTATCACGCTCGCAAATTCCACCAACATGCCGTCACCGGTGGTTTTGACGATGCGACCGCGATTTTCGGCAATACAAGAATCAACCAGTTCGCGACGGTGCGACTTGAGCGAGGTGAGGGTCCCCATCTCATCTGTGCCCATGAGACGGCTGTAACCGACCACATCCGCCGCTAAAATGGCCGCCAGCCGGCGTTGCATGGCTTCCCCATGAAGTTTGTAAAAATGCCAGTCTGCGCTCGAACAGTTGCAACGACAAGCCTGCAGGGGAATAACCGATGCACCTCTCTGTGGAACTTACGCTTTGGGTCAAACTGAGACAAGCTGCGTGCACGCATCATGTCCGGGTTCACGCCAATAGCCGACATCAATACAGCAAGGTGTAAAGGTATCACCGCTTTACCCCGCGCAACACGGCCGGCAGATCCGCTACGACTTCCTGGTCGCCTGCCCCGGCCTCAAGATCGATTGGGACGCCATTGAGGGCCTGACGGAAACGCTGGGACGCAATGGCGTATGCAGCAATTATCGGCCCGACACCGCCGAGTACACCTGGCAGCTGATCAAGAGCTTTCGCGGCGGCACCGCTCTGTTCACGCAGCCGGCCATGCCGATCAAATGCGCCGGCGCGCCGGCGATTTCGCTTCAGAGTTGGGTGAATTGGGTATCTGGAGACAACCTACTATTTCCAAAAACCCCCGATTGGCAGGCGCTTATGCAATCCATGACCCAACAATCTCTGGCTGGATTGACCGCTTTGCGCCAGAATCGGAACTCTAGCAGCACGGACGCAATGGCCCCGGCGGTGATCTGGACCTGCAAGATTCATCTACGATCCTGCAAAAGGGCAGCGAGCGCTGTGGATCTGTTTGCAGGATCGGATATCTTTGCGCCGCGGCGGGATAACGTTGGCAGGTACGATGTCATGAACGGCAGCAAAACAATCTATAGTGAGTTGGTGGACATCGTCTCTCGTTACGCTACCGATGATGGGGAGCATACCACCTCGATCGATGGCCTGATCTTCGGTCGGCGAAAATCGCCAACGCAGCTCCTTCATACATCTGCGCAGCCTTGTTTCGCACTCGTGCTTCAGGGCGAAAAGAGCCTGACGCTCGGCGATGAAGTCTATCGCTATGGCGTCGGAGACTATCTGGTGATCTCGATTGAGTTGCCTGTGTTGTCGCAGGTCACCCAGGCTTCGGAGACCACGCCGCTTCTCGGGTTTGGCATGGCAATCAATCCCGATCGCCTGAAGGAGGTTATGGGCAGCGCCAACGTTGCGCGCTCCGCGACCCCGCCCGATGATATTCGCGGCGTAGCCGTCAACAAGGCCGCACCGGATTTGCTCGACGCCTCGCTGAGGCTGCTCAGGCTGTTGGACACCCCGCAGGACATCCCGGTCCTGACGCCACTGATCGAGGGGGAGATTCTTTACCGCCTTTTGACCGGCCCGTTCGGGCCGCGCCTGCGTCAGATCGCGATCACGGAAACACCGAGCAACCGGATCGCCGCCGCCATCGCCTGGCTCAAAGAGAACTTCATGCGTCCCTTGCGCATCGAAGAACTCGCCGATCGGGTCGGCATGAGCGTGTCGTCGCTTCACCATCAGTTCAAGGCGGTGACTGCGATGACGCCGATGCATTATCAGAAGCAGTTGCGATTGCACGAGGCCCGCCGGCTCATGCTCGTGGAATTACTCGATGTCGGGTCGGCAGGTTATGCCGTCGGCTATCAGAGCCCGTCCCAGTTCAGCCGCGAATACACCCGGCTTTACGGAAAGTCGCCGCTTCGCGACATCGGCGGCCTGCGCCTCGCCCCGCGGGGTGCCTCAACCAACGTGCCCCAGAAATCGAAGCAGCTTGCGGAATCCGGCGGACCGACCCGAGAACATTCTTTGCGGAGCTAGGTCTTCCATACTGCAGGATCGAGCATCAATCTCGCAGGATAGCTATAACGCGGCCAAAAATATTCCGGTTAGCGTCTGCTGATAGATCAGCTGTCGCGCACTGGAGATATTGATGGCACTGAATGACTACTACACACTCGGATCAAGCGGCCTTAGGGTCAGCTCTCTCGCCCTCGGGACGATGACTTTCGACGATGGCAGTTGGGGCTCTCGACCCGCAGATTCGTTTGCAATTCTCGACTGCTACCTCGGTCTTGGAGGCAACTTCATCGATACCGCCAATTTCTACGGCGGCGGCCAGTCCGAGGAGACGCTCGGCGCCTATTTCACGGCCAATCCCGGCAAGCGCGAGCGTGTGGTTCTGGCCACCAAGTTCTGCATGTCGCTCATACCCGACGATCCGAACGCAGGCGGGGCCGGCCGCAAGGCGATCATCGCACAACTCGACCGGTCCCTGTCGCGGCTGAAGACCGACTATGTCGATCTCTACTGGCAGCACATGTGGGACCGGCATACGCCGATCGAGGAGACGCTTTCCACGTTCAACGACCTGGTGCGGGCCGGTAAGGTGCGCAACATCGGCATGTCGAACGTCCCCGCCTGGTTTGTCGGCGAGGCGGTCGCCATCGCGCGTTTGCGTGGCTGGGAGCCGATTGCGGCATTGCAGGTCCAGTATTCTCTGCTGACCCGCACGGTTGAAGGCGAGCAGTTTGGCGCCGCGCGCGCCTTCGGCCTCGGAATCGTTCCCTGGAGCCCCCTCGCAAACGGTACGCTCTCAGGAAAATATTCGCGCGAGCGAACACGCGATCCCGCCTCGAGTCGGGCTAAATATGCGAAGCTCGACGAGGCGACCTTTGCCGTGCTCGATGTTCTTGAACGCGTCGCCAGCACGCTGGGCGTGAGCGTGGCGCAGGTGGCATTGGCGTGGGTGCGCCAGCAACCGAGGGTGACCTCCACTCTGATTGGGGCGCGCACGATAGATCAGCTTGAAACGAACCTTGCATCGATCGATGTGGATCTGGACGATGCAGTTGGTGCCGAGCTCAACGCCCTCACCAAGCCGGATCTCAATTACCCGTGGAACGTGCTGCCCCTCGGCGCCGGTATCCAGCAAGGAAGCTGCGTCATCAACGGCGTGTCGGCAGAGCCGTTCGTCCGGCAGAAGTGACGCCATATTTCGTCGTCAAGTCAGCTCTTACCCCCTGTTTTGTGGCTGCGCGCGAATGTCCCTTTGGGTTCACAAGCAGCCATTCCATAACCGTTCATTCCGCGAAGCCCAGTCCGGTCGGGGACATAGGTTCACGCCCGAGCGCTACATGAAGCGCAAGATTTGCCGGGCCGAATTTTGCGTTCGACGTCGAGCGGCTTGAGCTTGCCGCCATGTGTTCTCCCTCAAATACATCCTCCAAACCCGGCGAGAAGCTACGGTTTTGCACCGTTACTGGGGCCTTCGCAGAACTGGCCAACCGACTTGATCGCGCTACTCGTGTTTTTGCTGTCATTCCGAACAATGGGATACAGCAGAGAGCAGTGGAGTGGCGGAAGGAGCTTCCCCGAACCCACGGCGAAAAACTACAGCTTGCGTATGCAAAATCGCGGAATTCTTCGGTGGTTTTGCGGTAGATTCGAGCAATCGGATACTGGGGAGAGCAGTGGCGTAGCGTGCCGGAGAGAGCGGGAGTCGAACCTACATTTGCCGATCATGGTTCTCCAGTCTCTTGGCGATCAGCCGAGTGCCGAGCTCCGCTAAAGTGACTCCGAGACGATACTCCCCACCCTCGCCTGTGGCTTCTCTCACGCTCTCCAGACACGCTCTAGTTGTGGAGCCTCAAGAGGTTGTCCTCGGTTAGACCGAGTCTGCTGATAGGCGTTTGAAATCGTATACCACCATGGGGCCTGTGCCAGTTGTATCGGTGCAGCCAGATCGGCAGCTCCTTGGCGCGCCGATCAGATGTGGGATAGGCATGGGCGTAAGCCCATTCCCTAAGTGCGGTCTGGATGAAGCGCTCGGCCTTGCCGTTTGTTTTTGGCGTGTAGGGCTTGGTGCGGATGTGCTTGAGGCCCAGGTCCCGGCACGCGTCACGGAAGGCGAAAGCCTTATAGCAACTTCCATTGTCTGTCATGACGCGCGTGACGGTGACGCCGAGGCTTTTGTAGTAAGCCACGGCCGCCTTGAGGAAGGGAACGGCGCTATCAGCCGTCTCGTCGGGCTTGATCTCGGAGAAAGCGACGCGGGAGTGATCGTCAATGCAGACGTGGACGAACTCCCAGCCGACGCCGCGGCTGTTGCTCTGGCCGGTTCGATCGCGGGTGATGCGGTGGCCGACACGCTCGAAACGCCCGAGCTTTTTGATGTCGATGTGAATGATCTCGCCTGGGTTCTCGCGTTCATAGCGGTGTTCCGGTTCGGCCGGCTCCAGATCGCGTATCCGGTTTAGTCCCAAGCGGCGAAGGATGCGGCTGACGGTGGCCGGCGAGATCCCGACCTCGGCTGCGATCTGCTTGCCGGTGTGGCGCCGGCGGCGCAAGGCCTCGACGGCCGTGCACGTGGCTGGCGGGGTTTGGCTTGGCGATGAAAGAGGTCTGGAGGAACGATCACGCAACCCTTCCACACCCTCCGCGCGGAACCGCTTGACCCATTTGGCAACCGTCTTCGGCGTCGTGTTGAACTGGAAAGCCGCGTCGGCCTTGTTCAGCCCGCCATCGACCACGCTTCGCACCATCACCTCTCGACCTTTGGGGGTCAAAGGCGCATTCTTGTGGACGTTCATCTGGTCTCTCCTTGGAACACTGAAGCTTCGCAACCTCAGCTTCCTCGGTTCAGACCAGATGGACAACCTCCTGAAAGACCAGATCTAGTACGCATGAGAAGACCTCCCTTGACCTCGCGAATTATCTCAAGTCGATGCCGTCGGCATTTCGGGTCAGGCCGGGTCAGATTCCGGTCGGGGCGATAGTGGAGTCTGGAACGGCATAGGCGTGCCCGCTGCGGGAAGCCTGCTCTTTATTTTTGTCGGCGAATACCGCGCGTCATCCTGCTGGTATTTGTGCTGGTATCGGCAGCAATCTACGATAAAAGTGACTTCAAATTCAGATGGTTATGGGAATAGGCGACTGCCGGCCAGGGGCACCACGTATAGAACCGAAGCAATAACAATAACTTACAGCACTGGTTCGATTCCTGACTTTTCAAGAGAATTTGGGCGGCGCATTTGAAAACATAAGTAAAAGTTCGCGGAAGCGCCCGGTGCAGCCGCTCGTTTTGCTGGTATTTTTGCTGGTACGGAGGGGCAAACGTTCAGGGCGAATTTCGCGGTTCCCGAACGAGGGAATTGAGTAATTGACGCGCAGGAACGATGGCGCGAGCACAAGCCCGAATACGTCGACTGCCAGAGTTTCCTGTAATGGAGCTAAGAGCCTGATCTGGATATTGTGCGAATTTTCCAGCGCATGATCTACGCTTCTCGAGCCGCCCGTGAAGGAAAAACAAGTTTCGTCGGCGCATCCTGCTTGAGAGCGGAGATTGCTAGCACGAGCGAGGAACTGAAGCGCAAAGCTGCTCGCTGATGCGCCCGAAATCTCTGCGACTGTCACGTCGACGCTGGCGACGCCGGCCCCACCTACAGGCTTGTCCAGCCAATAGCGCCATAGTTCCGCGCTGCCTTTTGGCAACAATTGGGGATTTCATGCCGGGATCGTTCGTCCGTGGATGCCGCTGGACGGAGTGCCTTGCCGCACCTGCACTCGCATCTTGCCGAGGCCCGCGATCGTGGCCACTACGTCGTCGCCGGGGCTAACGGGCGCGACGCCATCTGGCGTGCCCGTCATGATAATATCACCGGGATAGAGCGTGTAGCAGGACGCGGCGATGGCAATCAGCCGACGCAATCCAACGATGAGGTCACGCGTGTTGCCCCTTTGCTTCGTGATCCCGTTTACCGTGATCGAAAAGTCGAGCCGTTCCGGGTCCTCGATCTCGTCGATCGTGACCAAGACGGGGCCCAGGACGGAATATGTATCAGGGGATTTTCGGAAGCTGCGGTCCTCAGAACCGCGCACGGTCATATCGAGAGATACGCTGTAGCCCAAAATATGGGAGAATGCCTCGCTCTCAGAAATGTTCTTTGCTTCGCGTCCGATCACGACGGCCAGCTCGATTTCATGGTCGGTCCGCCGCTCCGGGTAGACGAGCTCGACGCCTTCACCAGGCCCCACCAAGGAAGACGTCGATTTGATGAAGAGCCCCAACTTATCGATCGGCGTCGCAAAACCCTCGTGGGTGAAGCTATGCGTGTCCGCATGGATCTGGGGATCCCGACCGACCTCTGTGAGGTGCTTTGCATAGTTGAGCGGTGCCGCGACGATTTTTGACGGGTTGGCGATCGGGCTCAGAAATCGTACTTTTTCGGCATCCACGATGGGGGCCGATGAAGCCAATTCGCGAGCCCTTGCGGCGACGACATCGAAGTTTCTGGCAAAGTGATCTCCATGCGGAGCCGGCCAGGACAGTGGTGGCAAACTCAGAAGCGCATCGGTCACGTCTCTGATCGTATTGCCTTCGACGATCCCGAGGCGATTCGCGTCGAAGCGGCAAAATCTCATCTCAGTTACCTCCCATTCACGCTAAGCTTATTAGCGGGCGTACGCTTTGCACCAAGAATTGCGAGGCCCGCGACTAATGCGGGCGCCGCGGCGATTGCGAAGAGCAGGCCGGTCTCAAGTTTCATGCCAAGCAAAAATCCGCCCACGACGGGCCCGACTATGGAGCCTATTCTTCCGACACCGAGCGCTGCGCCGACGCCTGTCGCACGTAACGACGTCGGATAGTATTCCGCGGCGAATGCGTTTATTCCGAATTGAGCGCCAATGACGGAGAAACCAGCTGCGAAAACGACGGCTAGCGCGACAGAAACTGTGGACCACTGGAATCCGATCGCGGCGACCAGAATTGCGGCGCCCAGGTAGGCAGCAGCCAATACGCGCACGGGGCCGAAACGATCGATCAAACGGCTGAAAGTAAGGCCGCCGACCACGCCGCCAGCATTCAGGAGGACCGTGGCGATGATGGCACGTTCGAGAGGAATGCCCGCACGCTGGAGCACGGAGGGCAACCAATTGATCAGGAAGTAGAGGACCAGAAGGTTGCAGAAGAAGGCCATCCAGAGAAAAAGCGTACCGGTGCCCCGCCCGTCCTGAAACAACCGCGCGGAAGCGACGCGATCTTGGGGGCCGTAAGCCGGCGCGAGCGGTGAATCGGATAGGTGCGATTGAGCGGAGGGATCAATCCGGACCAGCAACGCCAGAGCATCCGCTCTTCGGCTGTCGCGCGAGGCCAGAAACCGTATGGACTCTGGCAGCGCTACCAGAAGCGCCGGGACCAGCAAGAGGGGCAAGACCCCTCCAGCGACGAAAACCGACGTCCAGCCATAGATCGCGATCGTCCAGGCGCTAATCAATCCGCCGATGACGGCGCCGAACGGGAACCCGCAGAACATCAAAGTGACGACGAATGCGCGCACTCTTTTGGGCGCGTACTCAGCCGTCAAGGCGATGACATTGGGCATCGCACCTCCGAGGCCGAAGCCGGTCAGGGATCGGTAAGCTATCAGCTGACCGACGTCGGCGGCGAACGCGGTGGCAAGCGAGCCTAAGCCGAAGATGACGACAGACGCGACGATCATCGGTTTGCGGCCGACGCGATCCGCTATCGGCCCGAATAGGAAGGCTCCGACCGTCAAGCCCAGCAACCCCGCTCCAAAGACCGGTCCGAAAGCGGCGATGTCGACCGCCCACTCCTGCGAGATAACCGGCGCCACAAAAGCGATGGCTTGTGCGTCGAAGCCATCGACGAAGGCAACGAGCGCGCACAGCGTGATCGTCCATTTCTGGAACGCGCCGACGGAGACGCCATCGATGATAAGATCGATCTGGCTCGCGAGTGGTTGGGTCGAATCCATGACCATCCCTCAGGGCGACCGACTATTGGAGCAACACTTTGACCGTCCGGTCAAAGGCGGAATCGGCCGCATCGAAATCGAACGCGTCGCTGCGCATGTGATTAAAGAAGCCGTGTTGAGCATCCTGATAGAGATAAACGTGAACGTTGGCGCTTTCCTTCAGGGCGTTTGCGATCGCCGACGAAACCTCATTCGGGATGTGCGCGTCATTGGTGCCGAAATGCAGAACGACCGGCATCTTCATCGCCTTGAGCTGTTCGATATTCTGATCGAGCGCCACGCCATAGAACGAGATCACCGATCTTGCCCGAGGTTCCGCGGCACCCGCCAGTACCGCGAGCTTTCCGCCGAGGCAGAAGCCGACCAAGGACGGTGCGCCAACACTCTCGGTACGCCTCGACAGGAAATCGAACGCCGCTTTGATGTCACTCACGCCTTTGGCGAAGTCGAACGCCTTGAAGAATTTGAAGGCCTCGGCGCGCGCCGCGTCGTCGTAGCCGAGTTCGACATTCGGTTGGATACGCCAGAAAAGGTCCGGCACGAGAACGGTAAAGCCTTCTTTGGCGAACTGACGGGCCTTGCTTCGCATGGCCTCGTTCACGCCAAAGATCTCCTGTAACATGACGATGGACTTTCCTCGGCTCTCCGATGGAGTCGCGAGAAAGGCCGACATCTCGCCTCCCTCGACGGGAATCTTCACTATAGTTTCTGAAACGTTGTTCATTTTCGACTCGCTTGAGTTCTGACGACGCACTTTTCACGCAAGCCCAGTCCGGCGGACGCGTTCGGCGAGCCCTGATTATGCGGGAATGACGTTGCCTAGCTTGACGATGTCGCCAGAGGCCGTCTTGCGTTCCTCCCAGCGTAGGCCGAGCTTATCCATCGCCGGCGAGTCGGTTACGCTGTAGAGGACTGCGTCCACTTTTCCACTGCCGTTGACGTGCTCGTGCCAGTGCATCGATGGAATGCAGAAAACGTCGTTCTCTTCCCAAGCGTATTTTTCGCCGTTGATGATCGTATAACCGCTGCCTTCAATGCAGACGTAGACGGCGTTGTTCGTGTGCCGATGGGACAGCGTGTGCTCGCCCGGCCGCAGGAGCTGCATGGAAAAATTCTGGGTCTTCTGAATGGGGCCGCCAGTCATGACGTCGACGTAATCGACGACAACGCCGTCATAGGGATCGCCGGCTTCGTGGCGAACGGCATCGAGTGCCGCACGCACGTCGGTATACTTCCAATGCAGCTGAGGGCTGCTGTTACGGTTGCCGATTTCAGTCTGCGCGAAGCGGGGGCGCAATCCGCCGAAGCCGTAATGGCGTTTGGAGTAGTGCTGCGAACGTGTCGCCGACTGGCGATCGGTACTGACGCCGTTTTCCTTGTAATCCCAACCGAACTTCGCAGCGTTAAAGAGGACCGGAATTGGAATGTCGAGCATGTCGACCCAGATCATCGGCTCCTGACCCTCGTTGCCGTGATCGTGCCAAGTGCCGCTCGGCGTAATCACGAGGTCGCCTCGCTCAAGATAGCACTTTTCTCCCTCGACCGTGGTGTAGCCCTTGCCGTCGCTCCTTAACAACATCCGGCTGGCCGACGGCGTGTGGATATGCGGTTCGAAGATTTCGCCCGGCATATAGAAGCTGTAAGCGATGTACTGTGTGTTCGTGGTGTAGGGCCGACTCATGTCGTAACCCGGATTGTGGAAAATGAACGCGCGCCGCTCGGCCATTTCGTGCGGGACGATCGGGCCCGCCTTCGCGATCAACGGTTCGAAATCCTTGAAACGCCATACATGAGGTATCTCGCGCACGCGCGGCTCTTCGGGCTCCATATCCCCTTGGATCAGCCAGAACGGATAGGCGTTCAGCTTGCCGACGGCGTCGTAGATTTCGTTGCGCTCGCTTTCATGCTTGGACATCAGCTTACTCCGCGTCATATATTGTAATATGCGTCATACTATATAAAACAGCGGCAGGAGGCTGTCAAGTTGTGCACCCGTGCCCTATGTCTTTGGCGGCGCGCGCTAATCTGAGGGGGGGAAAAGGTGATCGACGAAAACCATGAGGACGACGAACGCCTCGGAATCCAATCGGTGGAGATCGCGGCTGAAATCCTGCGCGCAATGGCGCAGGGGAAGACGCCTATGCAACTGCGCGAAGTATCGTCGGCGACCGGAATGCATCGGGGCAAGGTGCATCGTTATCTGACGAGTCTGACGCGGTCCGGCATCCTCTATCAGGACGGGCCCACGGGTGCCTACGGTATCGGCCCGCTTTCGATCGCACTCGGTTTGGCCGGCTTGCGATCTCTTGATCCCGTCAGAATCGCATTGCGAGAGATTCCCTCATTCGGCGATCAAGTGAACGAAACCATCGCCGTCTCAATCTGGGGAGAGTTCGGCCCGACCGTTATCGCGATCCAGGAAAGTAGGCGACCAATCACGCTCAACGTCAGGCCGGGATCTATATTACCGATCAGACGCTCCGCCACGGGACAAGTCTTCGAAGCCTTCCTGCCGAAGAATGTTGTCGCCGCGGTTCTGGACCGCGATCACGACGGCAGCGTACATGGCAAGGGACACAAGCGATCCAACTCGTTGTCATTGGTCCGAGAGCGAAAAATGGCCTCCGTTGAGGGTGACCTAATTTCCGGCATCAATGCTATCGCAGCGCCGGTTTTCGATCATCTAGGCAATCTCTGTTTGGTGATCGGTATAGTCGGCCAAAAGGAAACGCTAGACGTAAACTGGAAGGGCCATGACGCAAGCATGCTGGCGGCATTCGTGAGCCGGCTGTCAATCGAGCTCGGGTATAGCGAGGCGTCGGGCGGCGGTTAGAGACCATTCCGAGCTACCAGTGAGGTGAAGGCGCTAAAGTCGTTGGCTTCCCATTGCCTCGTGCTGTCGGCTGAACCTTGTCAGGGACTGGGAATGCCCAACTAAGGTCTGCACCATGCGCGTGAAGCGGCAACAAAGCCAGCACCTGCCCTCAAGTAACAAAATGCCCCCGCGACGTTTACAGCTCGATCATCCGGGCAATCGAGACCTCGCGTTCTCTCTGCAACCGAAACAGTTGCGTTGCGGATCGCGGACCGAAATGGCAGCGCCGCCTTGGGACCGTTAGAGAAGCGAGTGTCGCTGCAAATCTGCTCACAAGCTCCTCAAATCTCCTGGGACGCCATAGCAACGCTTTGCGCCGGCCTTGACCAGAACATCCACCATTACGTCGGCTACTCTTGCCATGTGTGCCTCCTTCCGTCCTGCGAGACGATCTTAAAGTCGTCCGCGTGCGCGACCGCTTCATTCAAGACACTGCATTTGCCGTCAGTATGACCGCGGCTCGGTCGTGATTGGAGTGATCACCACGCTTCGGCTTTGCAAACGCTTCGCCTGCACGCCGGCATGTCGATGCTCAAGAGCCTGGAACAGGTACGTCGAATGTATTCAGGGTAATCGACACCATGCAGTAGAAGCCGATAAGATAAGACAATTCAGCCGCTCCATGCTCCCCAAACCGTTCCACAGCTGCCCTGTAGGTCAGCTCAGGCAATACGCCACCCGACACGAGAGCAGCCGCGAAGTCATACGCGATAGCCTCCTCCCTTGTGAGATCGACCGGACGTTGGCCAGCCACGATGGTTGCAAGCTTTTCGTGCGACAGTCCTCTGCGCTCAGCTACGATGACATGTGCGTAGAGTTCGTACGCCGACTTGAAATGCGCTCCCGTGACTAGGATTGCTATTTCGCGAATCCGAGTCGGCAGCGATGGATCGGATGCCATCGACTTGGTCAGCTCCCAGATCGGTTTGCCGAACTTTGGCTCATGAAGCCAGGGGTTCCACGGACCCAATAGGGCGCCATCGTCGCGCACGTTCACGAAGCCTTGGAAGCTTTTGGCTATTCCCTCTTTCATGTCGACCGCCAAAGGCTTTTGCTCTTCGGATAGCTTATCGGGCGCGATGATAGGCAACCGCATAACTCTCTTCTCCTGTTTCGTGGTTAGCGAGGAACGCCAAAAGCGTTGCCTTAGGTTTCATTGGATTCCTCCTTCAGCCCTCCCCTGCTCGACGGCTTGCGGTGTGAGACGCCGACGAATTCCCAGCCCGCGGCCAGGAACTTCTCGATCGCGGCGACACCCAAACGGCCGCTTGCACCGGTGACCAGCGCCTTCTTCGGAGGGATCTTGTTTTGATTGGTCATGCTCATGATCTGCGGAACCGCTTTGTCGGATAGGCGTTACTGGCCACTAGGTCGGGTTCGCGTTGGCTTCGAGCCATTTCGCGATATTGACCGCCGCGTCGCCGTAGAAAGTGCGGTAGAGATCTTCGGTGACGTAGCCGATGTGTGGCGTCGCTAGGACGTTTTGAAGCTTCCGGAGGGGGTGTTCGGCAGGCAACGGCTCTGTGTCGAACACATCGACCGCCGCGCCGGCTATCCTACGCGATTGTAATGCCTCGATCAGGGCAGCCTCGTCGACAATGGGACCACGTGATGTATTCACAAATCTCGCGGTCGGCTTCATCAGCGCGAACTCAGGTGCCCCGATCAGGCCTCTCGTGCGGCGGCTTAGGACGAGATGTACCGTGACGACATCCGCCTCACGAAACAGTGTCTGCTTGTCGACGAGTTTGGCGCCGGCAGCACCAGCCTTCTCCTCGGTCAGGTTCTGGCTCCAGGCGATCACCTTCATGCCAAAGGCGAGACCGATTCGTCCGACTTCTTTTCCGATGTTGCCCAACCCGACGATCGAGAGGGTTTTACCCCGCAGGTTAGAGCCGAGGGCGGTCTGCCACCCACCGGCCCGCAGTGAAGCAGCCTCGCGGTCAATGCCTCGCATACTCGCCAGAATCAGCGACCAGGTGAGCTCAATAGTAGGAGTGGAGTCATAGCCGGTTGCGGTGACAGCGATGCCGAGATCAGCCGCGGCCTGCGTGTCGATAGAGGCGTTTCGTGGTCCGGTCGACGCGATGAGCTTGAGGTTCGGGAGTTGCTGCAGGATCTCCCTCGGAAGCGGTGTACGTTCACGCATGACGCACACCACCTCGAACGGACGCAACCGTTCGACGACTGCCGAGGAAGCTACTGCGTGGTCGCCGAACACGGTGATCTCGGCATGCCGACGCACGCTTGACCAATCAGCCAGCTGCAGCGCCACGTTCAGGTAGTCGTCGAGGATCGCAACTCTCACTGGGCACCCTGCTCTTCTCTCCGCCTGGTAAAAAACTCGGTCAGTGCTCCCGCCACGGCTTTGGGATCGTTCTCCATCGGGATGTGTCCAGCTGACCTAACCCTGACAAGCCTGGTGTTCGGAATTTCACGGAGAAAGCGTTCGGCGTAGTCGATCGTCTGGAAGGGATCGTCCTCACCCCACACCAGGAGTTTCGGCATGCTGGACTGCAGCAAAGCCGGTACGATCTCCATCGTGTAACGGTTGTCAGCGGCCCGCGCGAGCGCTAACCAGGAGCGTGCAACTCTCGGATCCCGCCAAGGATCCAGATATTCGGCGATTTCGCTTTCGCTTGCGGGTCGACCAAGCGCTTTCGCCACAGACACTCTGCGAGCCGCGAGAATGTCATCCGGCGTCGTAGCAGCGGCTACCGTCGGATCCCGGAAACGGGCAACGCCGGGCACGGGCCACGAATCGTACATCACCGCATTCACTAGTGCGAGACGCGGCACTTCCACGTTGTTTGCCATCGCCAGATGCTGCGCGACGCCACCGCCAATGTCGTGGCCGGCGACCATGACCGGGCCGCTGTGGCCGATTGCCTTGAGGAAGAGCAGGAGCCAATTGGAGAGGCGCGGAATCGACGCGTTCTCCACGGCGAGTTCACCACCCGAGCGTCCGAAGCCAGGAAAATCGACTGCCACGGGGCGAAGGCCTGCGACAGCAAAAGCGTCGAGTACAGGTCGCCATACGCGACTCCAATAAGTGCCATGAAGCAGCAGTACCAGGCGTCCCGCTTCGCCCGCGACGAGATAGCTGATCGGAACGCCTTCGACATCGACGGTCTCGTACCTCGTCACCGGACGAACCTCCTTACGTAGTCCTTGCAGAGTCCTACGGCGTCGTAGTGTATGGACGCGTGCTCCAGCTTGGTGAAGACGTCCTCGTATCCGAGAGCCTCGCCATAAGGATCGACGTACGTGTACGTGCCCGTTACGTGAAAGAGCGTGGCCATTTCCGTTACGTCGTCCGGAACCACTAGTGTGTGCGTCTCGCCAGGCGGCTCGAACGCGTAGTCGCCTGCAGAGGCAACCCAGTCGTGCTCAAGGTAGTGCCATCGCCCGCGCAGCGTAAAGGCGTGCACAGGTCCGGAATGACGGTGGCGCGACAGCACACCCGAGGACTTAACTCGGAGGATGTTGATGTAGTACCCTTGAGTCACGTTCAGCACGAGCGGCCTGAAGTCGACGGTCGGCGACTGTGGGACCCATTCGCGTTCATTCCCGTCAAGGTCCAGCGCGGAGCCGACGAATATATCTGGCACCATGCCGGCTGGCTGGGGCTTTTGATATGCAATTTTGCGCTGGTCGATGGACCGGTGCTCGGAAGCCAGCGGTCGCTCCGATGAAGACTTCATTACCGTTCTCCTCCGTTAGGTGAAAAAACATTTCGGCGTTCGTACTCGAAGTCTGATGCCGCCTTGAACCAAGTCGCCCACCATCGCTCATTCCCCGGAGAAGTGGCGAAAGCGATCTGCTATAAGAGCTTTTCTATCGTAATCGGCAGATCCCGTATGCGTTTTCCGGTAGCATGGTAGACAGCATTCGCTATCGCCGGTGCGACCGATACAGCCGTAAGCTCGCCGAGCCCTTTTGCGCCCAACGGGCTCGCTTCCTCATCGAACTCGCCCACAAATAGGGTCTCTAGTTCGGGAATGTCGGCGTTCGTCGGCACGAGATAGCTGGAATAGTTGCGGTTGAGGAAACGCCCAAGCATTGGATCCATCTCGGACTGTTCCAAGAGAGCCTGGCCTACTCCCCAGATGATTCCGCCGATCGCTTGGCTGCGTGCTGTCTTTGGGTTGATTATGCGGCCGGCGTCATATGCACCGACAAATCGATTCAGACGCACCGCGCCAAGCTCCGGATCGACCCGAACCTCTGCAAAAACCGCCGAAAAGCTGAAGATCGCCTTCGGTCCGCTCGCCTCTTCGACCGGATCGTACTTGCCCTCCCCAGCCAGTTCGGACAGACCGCTGCGCGCCAGGAGTTCGGCGTAGCTTACCTTTACGTTTTTTGCCGCGGCTGAGATGAATCCATCCGCCGTCGTGATCTCCTTGGCGACTGCGCCCGCCAACGGAGCATCGCGACCACTCAGCGCCAATCCGATCGCTTTGTCGCGGGCAGCCTGCGCCGCCAGCATGACGGATGCCCCTGCATTCGCCATCGTGGCGGAGCCGATCGACGCATGCGAGGTTGGGAGTCTCGTATCCCCGAGTCGCACGATTACTTTGTCAGGCGATATGCCCAATCCATCGGCCGCGATCTGTCTCATTACGGTGTAAGTCCCCGTTCCCACATCGTGAGAGCCGGTTTCGACCAGCGCCGTGCCGTCGGCGTGGATGATGACTCGCGCTTCAGCCGGCCAGCGCCAGTGGGTATAGATCGCACCGGCCATCCCCTGCCCGATCAGGTAACGACCATCTCGCATCGAACGTGGCTCGGGCGATCGCTTATTCCAACCGAAGCGCGCAGCGCCCTCCATCAAGCAATCCCGCATTGCACGACTTGAGTATGGCCGGCCGCTATAGGGATCGAGTTGGGCGTCGTTGCCTAGTCTTAGCGCGACAGGGTCCACACCGCTCGCGTACGCAAGCTCGTCCAGCACGCTTTCCAGTGCGAAGTGGCCCAGTGCCTCATGCGGCGACCGCATCGCAGTCGGCGTGTTTCGGTTCACGTGGACAACTTTGTGATTGGTTGAAATGCCACCGCTCGCGGTCCATAGCGACCTTGTAGAGAGGGCCGCATACTCTATGTAGTTGTCGAAAACGGAAGTAGCGGAAACGCTCTCGTGGCGAATGCCAGTGAGCTTTCCGTTCTCGCGAGCGCCGACTGCTATGGCCTGCACGGTCGCCGACTGATGGCCGACCATCGAATACATTTGCGCGCGGGTGAGCTGTAGGCGCACTGGTCGGCCAACCATTTTCGCCGCAAGCGCAGTCAGTAGCGTGTGGGGCCAGACGTAGGCCTTGCCGCCGAAGCCGCCTCCGATGAACTGGCTTACGACATTGATCTTTTCGAGCGGCATCCCGAGCACGATCGATATGAGCTCGCGAGCCCCGAAAATATGCTGGGTCGTTTCGTATAATGTCAGTGTACCGTCACTTTCCCACACCGCCGTCGTGGCGTGCGGCTCCATCTGGTTATGATGTCGGTCAGACGTGGTGTAGGTCTGCTCGAGTCGAATAGAGCCGTCGGCGATTCCTTTCTCGGCGTTTCCAACCGAGGATGAGACCGGCCAAAGGAATTGCGGCGGGTCGACGGCCTCTTTTACCATCTTTGGGTTGAAGATAACTGGGTCACGTGTCTCGTAGCTTACCTCGATGAGGGTTCCGGCATGCGTGGCTTGGTCAAGCGTTTCGGCAATAATCAAAGCGATTGGCTGGCCGGCGTAGTGGATATTGTCATCCTGAAGGGGAAGATAGGACTGACCATGGGGATGTAGGTGGCTCCACGGTCGCGGAGTCGGTTTCATGCGCGGCATGTTGCGGTGAGTGAAGACTGCCACCACACCCGGAGCCCTTTCGGCTACTGCGGTATCGATCGACTCGGCTCGCCCGTTTGCTATCGTGCTATGCACGATGGCGCCGTGCATGGCGCCAGGGAGAAAGATATCGGCGGTGTAGGCGGCGGCTCCGGTGACCTTGAGACGACCGTCATAACGCGAGACTGGCTGCCCGATGGAGGTCATGCGCGCGCTCCTGCAGCTTGCAGCGCGCGCAGAGCGACGCGCTGCGCAAGTTCGATCTTGAAAGCGTTGTGGGTAAGGGGACGGGCGTCGGCAAAGGACGTGGCGATAGCGGCTCTCAGTTTATCGGTCTCATCCAACGCAATCCCGCCCAACGCTTCTTCCGCTGCCGTGAGCCGCCACGGCCTGTGGGCAACCCCACCCATTGCCAACCGGGCAGAGCGAATGCGTTTCTCATCTATGGCGACCGCAGCCGCGGCCGAAACGAGCGCGAACTCATACGACTGACGGTCGCGAAGTTTCAGGTAATGCGAAGCTCGGCCCTCGGGCCTCCCTGGCACCTCGATCGCAACAATCAGATCGCCGCGCTCGAGCACATTATCTCGCTCGGGCGTGCTGCCCGGCAGGCAGTGGAAGTCTGCGAACGGGATAGATCGCTCCCCCGAGCGCCCACGAATCAGGACGATCGCGTCCATGGCCGCGAATGCGACGGCCACGTCAGAGGGGTGGGTAGCGACACAGGCATCGGACCATCCGAAAATCGCATGATTGCGATTAATGCCGTGGAAAGCCGAACAACCTGAGCCTGGCCGCCTCTTGTTGCAGGGGGGACCGTCTTCGTCGCGAAAGTAGGCGCAACGCGTCCGCTGCATGATGTTGCCGCCAATCGACGCCATGTTCCTGAGCTGACCCGAGGCCGCGAACAAGAGCCCTTCGGCAATCACCGGAAAGCGCCTCCGCACCTCAATGTTCGCTGCGACGTCGCTCATGCGAGCCAATGCGCCAATACGGATGCCCCCTCCTGGCAGCGGCTCGATCCGCGAGAAGTCCGACAAGCCGTTGATGTCCATCACGCAGTCGGGGAGAGTAACGCGATCTTTCATGAGGCCAATGAGATCCGTACCTCCGGCAATGAACGTCAGCCCAGGGTCGCGGGTGTGCGAGGCAATTGCGATCGCCGCATCAGGTGCATGCGAAAGCCTGAACGGGTGCATGGCTCAGCTCCTTGCCACCGCTTGCACGGCGTCCACAATGTGCGGGTAACAGGCACAGCGACACAGATTGCCGCTCATTCTCTCGCGGACCTCCTGGAGCGAAAAATCGCTCATAGTGAACGGCCTGGTGACGTCCTGCGTCGCCGCGCTCGGCGATCCGGCTTTCGCTTCTTCGATCACGGCCACGGCCGACATGATCTGCCCCGCGGTACAGAAACCACATTGGAACGCGTCGTGTTCTATGAAGGCCGCCTGGACGGGGTGGAGTTCTCCATTTTTCTCCAAACCCTCGACCGTGGAGATGCTTTTGCCTTCCTGCATTGCGGCCAAACACATACAGGAGAGCACGCGCCGACCGTCCACGTGCACAGTACATGCGCCACATTCTCCGCGGTCACAGCCCTTCTTCGTCCCTGTCAGCGACAACGCTCCGCGCAGGGCATCGAGAAGTGTCGTCCTCGGCTCGACAATTGCGATGCAGTCACGGCCGTTGACCGTTAAACGCACCGGCCTCGCAGCGAGCGCTTCCTCTTCCGGCGCTGAATTTGCGGATGCTTGATCGGAGCCGAGAGGTCGATTGGCGGGCGTGATTGTGTCGGATTTGCCCATGCGACATTCCTCTTATTTGCGCGTCAATTTCTGTTGTTGCGCGCTGCCCGCCCTCGTTCGCACCCTGAGATTGGTTAGACGTCTGGTGTGTTCTTTGTGATGACGGGAGCCATTTGTCGTCCTCCGAAATGATTGATGGTGATCGCCGCTAATTCGATCGGCGCCTCGCGCCTATGTTCGCTTATATTTGCGCCGACAGTGGCCATTTCCAAACGAGCAGCAAGATCATGGCGCCGCAGATTTCATGCGTTCTAGCATTAGCGAGAGGGTGAGCGCTTGGATTCCAGGCGCGCATTTTGGACGTTCTGACCGACATCTTGATACATCGATTTGTAAGGTGTTTTCATTTGGGTCCGCCGGTCTTTTGTGCGCTGGATAGGCCCGAGGCTACGAAGGCGGCAAGGATCCAACACATCGCGGCGACCGCGGCGGCGGCCTGAAATCCGTCGATGCAGGCGAGGACAAAGGCCTGCCGCCCGACAACGTTTGCCAGTAGCTTGACCGATTGGACGGCCGCCTCCGAAGCATCGGAGATATGTGTCCCAAGCACACGACTGTAATCGAGAAGGCGGCTCATCGATTGATCATCTTGGGACTGCACGTGTAGGCCGAGAAGATTGGAATGAATCTGCTCGCGCACGCGAACGAAGGTTTGCATGAAGCCAATACCTACCTCTCCCCCGAATAGCCGGCTCGTCTGCATGAAAGTGCCAATCGTCACAGCTTCGGCTGTACTGGTCGCGCGAGCGATAAGCACGACCAGGCTCGTCAACGCTAAAGATTGCCCCACCGCCTGGATCGCCTGTGACGGGACAAAATCATCCGTCACCCACTGGTCGGTCAAACCTGTGGCCAGCAAGCACGCGACACCGATCAGCGCTGTGCCGACGCCCAGTGTCCAGCGCGGATCGATCCGCGTGAGCGCAGCTGCCAACGGCAGGACGATCAGAAATTGCGGAAGAGCGATCCAAATGAGTACGGAACCGATCTGTAGTCCCCGATAATTCTGGATCGTTTGCAGATAGTTCGGAATGATGTAACCCGTGGAAAGTATGATGAAGCGGAAGCCCGCCAACAGCACGAAAAGAAGGATCAGGTAACCGCGCGAGAGGATACGCAGGTCGATCGCCGGGCGTGCGACCGTCAATTCGCGGATTACGAAGCACGCCGCCGCGACCGCACCGGCCAAAAGCAACCCACAGACGAGGCCACTGCGCGTCCAATCCAGCCGATTCCCCTGATCGATGCCGGCAAAGAGCAGCCCGAAACCGAGCGATGCGTATAAGATTGCCGGCCAATCGAGCACTCGAAGCTTGCCGGAATCGTAGGGCTCGTCCCGAGGCATGCCGAACCAGACGCAGGCAAACATCGCCGGCAGTAGTAGTCCGTATTGCCCGTCGATCCAGCGCCAGGACCAGTTGTCCGTGTAGAAGCCTTCCAGCGAGGCTGCGATATTCTGTGAGAACTCGGAGTTCATCGCGTAAATGGCGAGGCCGTAGACTAGCAATCCCTTCGGCATGTGACGGAGAATGAAGATTATGGTGAGCGGGATGAATGTTCCGGAGCCTAGACCGCCCAGAAACTGCGCCACGAGATAGGCCCGGAGGTTCGGAGAGAACGGTGCAAGCATGGTGGCCACGAAGAAGACCAGGATGGCGCCCAACAACATGCGGCGCGGGCCGATCACCGTCGCAAGATAAGGACAGCAAATGCCGCCGATCAGTTGCCCTATTCCCAAAACCGTGGTGATCCAGGCGCCTTCGTCAAAACCTGTGTCTAGCGCGCCGCGCAGATCAGCGAGACCGAACACCGTCACTCGGGTGTCCAGCGTCGACATCATCGTACCAAGCAAGACGCCTAGCAGACCGACATAGGGTGCCAACGGTCCCGACACACGACCGTCGGGCGTCGCTGAAGCGATGGCAACCGTCACGGCCCGGTCTCGCCGGCCGGGCGGGGTATTACGGGAATCGGATCCATCTCGGAACCCGTATCTATGGTGGCGATCACGGACATTCCGGGGCGAACGAGAGTACCCAG
Source organism: Bradyrhizobium erythrophlei (assembly GCF_900142985.1). NCBI lineage: Bacteria > Pseudomonadati > Pseudomonadota > Alphaproteobacteria > Hyphomicrobiales > Nitrobacteraceae > Bradyrhizobium > Bradyrhizobium erythrophlei. The sequence continues at coordinate 3,703,234 of NZ_LT670849.1, read as the reverse complement.
CGCGGGATTCGCGTCCAGAACGATCTTCACCGGAACGCGTTGTACGACTTTGGTGAAGTTGCCTGTTGCATTGTCCGGTGGAAGAAGCGCGAAGGTCGCCCCCGTGCCAGGAGACCAGTTCTCGACCCGCCCAGTGAGAACGAGCGAAGGGAAGGCGTCTACCGTAACGCGTGCGGGATTGGCGGCGCGCACCCGGGTCATCTGCGTCTCCTTGAAGTTCGCAACTACCCAGATGTTCGGCAAAGGCACAACGTTGACCACCTGATTGCCGACGTTCACGAATTGGCCGACGCGCACCTGCCGTGCACCAACCATGCCGTCCGCCGGCGACAATATCCGCGTGTTGATCAGATTATTGTGTGCAAGCCTCGCCTGCGCCCCGGCCGCTTTTGCTTGCGCAACTAATTGCTTCTCCTGGACGTCGAGTTCGGACAGCGACACTTTCTGTTGCTCAAGTTTAGCTCGGTTGAGCATGAGCGTCGCTTCAGCCTTCAGGGCATCAGCGTCGGTCTGTTCAACGCGTTGCTCGGTGCCCGCTATCTGCGTTTGAAGTAGATCGCGCTGGCGCTTCGCCTCGGCCAAAGCGCGGTCCAACTCGGCTTGGCTTGCCCGAATGGTTGCCTCCGCCTGATCGATCAGTGTCCGCTGCGTTTCCCGCCGGAACGTAATCTGCGCCTCGGCGGCCTCGGCTGCAGCCAGGTTGGCCGACGCAAGATCGAATTGCGCCTGGTAATCCGATGGGTCGATCTCTACGATCGGGTCACCGCGCTTGACGCCTTGATAATCCTCGACCCAGACCCGGGTGATATATCCGGAAACCTTGGACGAAAGCGGGGTAACGTCGCCCGACATGTAGGCATCGTCGGTCCGCTGGTATCTTGTGGCACCGGTCCACCTGTCCCACCGCGCCGCAACGATCCACGCCATCGCGACGATTGCCGCCGCTACAAACGCATGTAGAGCGGGACGCCGCAGCAGATCGCGAAGGTTCCGGCGTTTGATTGTGTTGTAGGTTGCGTCGACCATGAATGCTCAAATTCTGCCGGCGGGGTCCCTCGGCATCATGTTGTGTCGATAGCCATCGCGAGAAGCGCTCGCTTACGCACCGTGGCGGGTTTGAAGGGACCCGTGGAAGACGGGGCAACTGGGGCTATTGGCGGCTCCCAAGCGTAGACCATCGCGACCGAGGATCCGACCACCGCGAGTGCGGCTCTCGCGATGAGATTAATCTTAATTTCATCCTGCTGGCCTCCAAGACGAACCAAACCGAATTGTTATCAAGTCGACGAAATAACCTCTTGTATCTTTGGTTCGGGATTTGAACGATCTAACGCGCGCACGCCTGCGGCACCGTCGATGCTGCGAGCCGCATCAGCCGGACGCGCGTCGCCTCCCGTCATCGCAGTCCAAAAATAATCCAAAAAGTGAGTGTGAAATCCAATACGTCCGCCGGGCGCGAGACTAAGGTGACCAGACGCGAGCCTTTTCGGTTTCGGAGGCGAGCCTCGTACTCACTCGTCCGTTACGGCTGCACGCGAGGAATACAGATCGATAATCACCTCTCGTCACGGCCTTAAGTCAAGCCGTCAAAATTCAATCAGGAGAATTTGCGATGGCATCTCTCTTTGATCCGATCCGCGTAGGCGCCATAGAGGCACCGAACCGGATTTTCATGGCGCCGCTGACTCGAGGACGTTCGACCCGCGATCACGTGCCTACCCCGATCATGGTCGACTATTACGAACGGCGCGCGACCGCCGGCCTCATTATCACAGAAGCTACAGGCATCAGCCGACAAGGTCTCGGATGGCCATATGCTCCGGGAATATGGAGCGACGAGCAGGTGAATACCTGGAAGCCAATCGTTTCAGCCGTACACAGTGCCGGAGGACGAATCCTGTCGCAACTCTGGCATATGGGCAGAGTGGTTCATCCGCTCTTCCTCGACGGAGCGGCTCCGATATCGGCTTCCGCCACAACGGCGCCATCGTACGCTCACACCTACGAAGGTAGGCGTCGCTATACCGAAGCGAGAGCTGTCACCCTCGACGAAATTCCCGGTCTCATCGAGAATTATCGAGCCGCAGCCCGCAACGCACTTCGAGCCGGCTTCGACGGCGTGGAGATCCACGCAGCAAACGGGTACCTCATCGATCAATTCCTGCGAAATAATACGAACTTCCGCACCGACCGGTACGGCGGGTCGATCGAAAACCGCATCCGCCTCCTCGTAGAAGTGACCACGGCGGTCTCGGAAATCGTCGGTGCCGAACGAACGGGAGTGAGACTTTCACCCAATGGCGACAGTCAAGGCGTAAACGATAGCGAACCCGAAAAACTGTTTGCAGCAGCAGCAGCAGCCCTATCGAAAATGAAAATCGCCTTCCTTGAGCTTCGCGAGCCAACACTCAACGGAACCTTCGGCAAGGCCGATCGACCGCCGATCGCCCCACTCATACGGGAGGTCTTCCGTGGTTGTCTCGTACTGAATTCGGACTATGCCTCGCCGAGGGCGGAGTCTGCTGTCGCCTCAGGTGACGCGGATGCGATTGCGTTCGGCCGCCCATTCATCGCGAATCCGGACTTGCCGAGACGGATCAAGCTCGGATTGCCGCTCGCCAAGGAAAACACTTCCACTTGGTACACCCAAGGCACCGAAGGCTATCTGGATTATCCCGACGCCGCCGAATGATACCTACCCCGCGGCGTAGCGAACACCGGAGTTCTGCCATGTCAATTTCAGCTAATGCGACAGAAACGCTTTCTGCCGAACTTGGCCCCGGGAGGATATTCTCGATGGCACTATGCGGGGAGAACTGCAGGCAGGAACCTACGCGAGCACAATATTGAGCGGCCCAAGCCTTCGCAATCGCCGGTTTTGCAGCCGACGCGCACGAGATGGCGAGCAATCTAAAGACCACACGGCGCTCGGACTGGCGGTCTCGAACGACCAGTTTGCCGGCGCACACGCAACTACTGAATAGGCATGCGCGAAGTGCATATCGATACGGTGAACTGCATTAGGAGCGAAGCGAAGCTCGGATTCACGCGTCGTTCGCGATCGGCGGTGCACTTTCGTTGATCGCCAGCACGAACGGCCAAGGTGAACCAAGCAAGGAGAGAAGGATGACACGGACGTATTGGCCTGACGGCGCTCGCTTGGCGGTTAGCCTATCATTGATGTTCGAAGGTGGTGGGCAGCCCATCTCGGGCGCTGGCGGCGTGATACCTGACGCGATCAAGGACGGCGTACCTGATCTCCCCACCAATGCGTTTTTCGCTTACGGGCACTATGAGGGAATCCCACGCGTTCTCGATCTGATGGACAAGCACGGCATCAAGCTAAGCTCGTTCATGATAGGACGGGCCGTCGAGACCTCGCCAGACGTGGCCCGCGAGATCGTCCGCAGAGGGCATGAGGCTGCCGCGCACGGCCGAACTTGGGAGAACAGCTATCAACTCTCGCGCGAAGAGGAGAAGAAGTTCATTGCTGACAGCGTGGAAACCATTTACCTCGTTACAGGTGCCCAACCGATTGGATGGAACGCCTATTGGATGCGTAACTCAGTCCATATCCTGGAAACGCTCCAAGAATTGGGCTTTCTCTATCAAATCGACGAGCCGAGCCGCGACGAACCTTTCGTCATCCCGCTAAAGGGGGGCGACTTCGTGACCGTCCCTTACACCTTTCACTTGAACGACATTGTCTCCTTTCCATTCGAAGGATGGAATCCGCTTGCTTACGAGCAAGCGCTAAAGGACGAGTTCGATCAACTTTACGAGGAAGGCAATTTGCGACGGCGCATGATGGTAATCAGCTTGCATGACAGGATCAGCGGCCACGCCGGACGGGTGCGCGCTCTCGACCGTTTTCTCACCTACGCCAAATCGAAGGGCGACGTCTGGTTCGCTCGAAAGGACGAGATCGCTCGCTGGGCACTGGAGCACCGCGACGACACGCCGATAGTGCACCGCGGCCCCTCCTCCCAAAGCGGCCTTCCCGGCCCAACCGAGGCCCAGCAGCGCTAGAGAATTCGAGATTGCGAATGGTGCTTCAGCCGAAATCGCTATCAATGTGGGAAATGCTGTGCAGATAGCGATCGTCGGCGGTTCGCTCGCGGGGTTATTCGCCGCGACCCTGCTCGCCGGCGACGGCCACAAGATCGCGATCTACGAACGGTCGCTGCACGGGCTTGAGGGTCGCGGAGCCGGCTTGCTCGGCAAGCGCGACACCTTCGCGGTTCTTCGCGCCGCAGGGTGTGAGCACGTCGCGCGCGTTGGTGTCGTGGCCCGTGAACGCATCGTGTTCGACCGTGTGGAATCTACCGTCGTTAGCGAAATGCCCCCGCAGATGCAAATACCCTGGGATTACCTCTACCGGACGTTCCGGAACCGAGTATCGAAATCTTACGTCCTCGGTCGGAGGGTCGATAGTGTACGCCAGGACGGCGATCAAGTCGTCGTCGTCTTCGATGACGGCGGCGTCGAGATGGCCGATCTCGCCATCGGCGCAGATGGCATTGCCTCCGTCGTCCGGGCGTCGGTCGACGGATCGCGTGGAACCAACACTTATGCCGGCTACGTCGGATGGCGCGGCCTGCTACCGGAGCGTTCATTACCCGCCGCTGCCGCCGCGAAACTCCTCGAGCGCTTCGCCTATTTCCGAATGCCCCGATCGCACGTGATCGGATTCCTTGTTCCCGGACCGCGTGGGGAAACTGAGGTCGGAGCCAGAAGATATAACTGGGTCTGGTACCGCCCGGCTCCCGGACCAGTGGAACGCGACACGGCACTTACCGACTCAGACGGCCATGTCCATCCGTACTCTCTTCCCCCGGGTGCGGTATCGGATCGGTCCCGCGCCGCTCTCACTGAAGACGCGGAGCGCCTTCTGCCGCGTCCGTTCGCCGACGCGATCAAGGCGACCGATCGACCGTTAGTACAAGGGATCTTCGACTATGAGACGGAAAACATGGTCAGCGGCAGGATCGCGCTTGCGGGCGATGCGGCCTTTGTCGTGCGGCCGCATGCCGGCATGGGCATCGCCAAGGCCGCCGGCGACGCCATGTCGCTCAGAAAGCATCTGCTTTCGAAGCCCGCGGTAGAAGCCCTCCAGTCGTACCGGAACGAACGAGCGCCGTTGGGCGCCGCCATTGCTGCGTCGGGGCGAGAATTGGGAGCCCAGCTTTCGTGACTCACCTCCATGGTTTCACCCACGCGCGGCCTCGACATTCGAAACATCAGGAGACATCGCGCCGACTGGCATAAGCTTGCTCTGATCACACAGGAAAATGCAGGTGCATCATGAAGATCGGAATAATTGGAACAGGAGCCGTCGGTTCTGCTTGTGCGTTTGCTACTCTGATGAGAGGCATCGCAAGCGAGATCGTTCTAGTCAATCGAAGCCGTGATCGATCCAGAGGCATGGCCACTGACATGGGGTATGGAGCCCCGCTTTCCTCCGTCACAAAAATAAGGGACGGAGACTACTCGGATTTGGCCGATGCCGCACTAATCATGATAACGGCTGGTGTCAATGAGAAAGCCGGAGGAGCCACGGATCGCAATGATCCGCTGGGGCGGTTACGCCTTCTCGACAAGAATACCGCGGTCTACCGTGATGTGGTCCCCAAGATCGTTGCGGTCGCTTGGGATGCCGTTCTTCTCGTTGTAACCGACCCTCCAGATCCGCTTGCCGATTTGACTCGCCGCATTGCCGGGCACGACCGTGTGCTGAGCACCGGGACTTTGCTCGACAGTCTCCGCTTTCGGGTTCACCTGGGCCGAAGATTAAATGTGGCACCTGCCCAAATCGAAGCGCAAGTCCTTGGCGAACACGGAACGTCTCAGATCTTTTACTGGTCAGGTGCTCGTGTAGGCGGCGTACCGATAATAGACGCGCTTGGTCAATGCGGACTGGAACAGGATGACATCCAACCATCCATTGAGAATGAAGTACGTTTCGCCAATATATCAATCATCGAGGGGATTGGGGCCAGCCAATACGGAATAGGAATGGTCTGCGCCAGGATCGCGGAAATCGTGCTCCGTGACGAACGCGCTGTCGTTCCAATTGGTGCTTACAATTCAAGGTATGAATTAACGCTCTCACTGCCAAGCATCATTGGAAGAAGCGGTTGCGTGCAAATTCTCGAGCCGCCACTGTCTGATGATGAACATACAGGTCTGAAAAAAAGTATCGAAGCATTACGCAAAGCTCAAGATCGCATTCGGTAATTTATTGATGAGAGTTCGCCTTCATTTGCGGATTTGCCGATCGGAGCCAGCTAACGTGGGTTTTCACACCGCCTGTAGGCACGCCGACGTGCGGATGGCGCAGGGAATATAAGGCCCGAGAACGCCCGGATGCAATTCCGAACGGCAAGGGAGGCTTGTTCGACGAAACGCAAAAGCTTGCGGTGCGGCTCCTTCCTGTGGCCCTCCCGTTACCGGCCGATATCATCCAGCTCCAGCGCCAGGAAGTGACGCACCACTGGAGGATTTGGGCCGATGTGAAACTGCGTTGCTTCCCGCTGAATATCCGCATCGGCATTCGACAGGCGATGGTGCTGGCGTAGATGCTCCGCCCATGACTCGACCATGAACCATTCCACGATGCGCTCCGAATCCGCGGCATCTTCCGTGATACCCCAACCGTAGGCTCCGTCACGCCGGCGCGTCTGCGACAGCCGCTTCAAGCACTCGAAAAACTTCAAACGGTCGTCCTTCGCGATGCGATATTCGATCAGGACGAGCACCGGCCCGCGATCATGCTCGACGGGATCGGCAGTCAAGGGTTCGGGCCAATAATTCGACGGCTTCAGATCGGCTTCCCCTGCCGGCAGCTTGATGCGATGGAGAATGAAGGCAACAACGAAGAGCCCGCAAGCGCTGACCAGGAGCGTCGCCGGCACGCTCAAGGCCCCGGCCGCTATTCCCCATGCGAGGCTTCCGCCAGCCATGGCCCCATTGACGATCATCAGATAGACGGCAAGGCCCCGGCCGCGAACCCAGTTAGGTAGGATCGCCTGCGCCGCGCCGTTGAGCGTCGTCAGCGCGACAATCCATGCTCCGCCCAGCCCAAGCAGGATCACGACGGCAAGCCATCGCGGCGGAGCAATAGCCAGTACCGCCATGATGATGGCGGCAATGATCGCGGCAGCGAGCAACAAGCCGTCAGCGTCGAAACGGCGGCGGAGTTGCGGCAGGACCAGCGCACCGAGGATAGCGCCCGCGCCGATCGCACCGAGAAGGATGCCGTAGAATCCGGCGTTGCCGCCGAGAACTTGCCTGGCAACAATCGGCAGGAGCGCCCACAGGGCACTTAAGAAAGCAAAGAATATCGCCGAATGCGTCAGTACCACATGCAATTCGCGGCTTGAGCGAACGAAACGAAGTCCGGCCCTGAACGCCCCGAGGAAGTGTTCCGACAGTTCATCATCCGCGCTGGGCACACGTCGCCACCACGCGAGAGCCGCGACGACGACAAGATCACTCACGACGTCGGCACTGTAGGCGACTGCGGCGCCCAGCACGGCCAGCAGCAGGCCGCCCGCGGCCGGTCCGACCGACCGCGCTATATTGAAACCTAGCGAGTTCAGCGCCACTGCGTTCTTCAGGTCTTGCCTGGGGACAAGCTCTGGTACAATCGACTGCCAGGTCGGGCTTGCAAGGGCTGCGCCGACACCGCCGACGAACGTCAGCGCCACAAGCAAGCCGACCGTCAACGCGCCGGTATAGGACAGCAGCATCAGCGTTGCGCTGACCGACGCGAGCACGAGTTGCATGATAATCAGAAGCTTGCGCCGGTCGAAAACGTCCGAAAGGACGCCCGCCGGAATCGCGAGCACGAATACCGGTATCGTGCTCGCTGCCTGAATCATCGCGACCGCCGCCGGCGCGCTCGACAAATCGGTGACAAGCCAGGCACTGGCGACGTCGCGCATGAAGCTGCCGGTATTGCCCAACACCGTCGCGACCCAGAGCACGGCGAACGTCGTTTGACGCAATGGCGCGAACCCGCTCGGGCCCGGCATCGGATCGCCGGCGATACTTTTGGTACCCTCAGTCACGGCGAAGCTACGGATCGGACACATGACAGCGTTCACGCAAGTCGTACCAGGCGACAAGCAGGAACCCCCCGACGAGGCCAAGATGTTCGAAGAACGAATTGGCAGCCAAGACGCGCTCCGGAGGTGCCATTTCCCAAAAGCGGTTAGCGACGAAGGTAGCAAAGAAGGTGAAGCCCGCAAGCGCCAATGCGCCTAACCATCGATAAAACCCAGTCAAAATCAGAATAGACGCGACAATCTCCATGGCGATCGTCGCGACGGCGAGCGGTGCGGCCGGCGACAGTCCGAAATGATTCATCTCGGCAATGGCGCTGGAAAAATCCGCCGCCTTGTCGAAGCCGCCCTGCAGATACGCCGCGCACAGGCCCAGCAGAGCGACCCATCGCAGAACGGGCGCTGCAAGTATCGGGCGGAGGCGTTCAACCATCCTGGCGTTTTGCATCTTGATCGTATTCATGTTTGAACTCGCTTGTTGGTTCAGTACGCTGGAGGCTTCGAAATTCGGAATCAGGATTTGACGCGGCTTGTGATGAAGCGGCGCATCACTCCGCTGCGTCAGGGATAGGCAGAGGCGTGGGCGGTGCGACTGTTCTGGCTTGACGGGGCCTTCCCATCAAGACCGGCTGAAACAACACAGCCGCGGCCATCGTACACACCAGCGCTAAGGCCATCATCCTGCCCATGCTCGACAAACCCGGATAGCTCGATAACCACATGCTTCCAAATGCCACCGCGTTGGTCATCGCACTGAAGATTACCGCCCGGGTCAGGCTGGACTGCAATAGTCCAGTATTCCCGGCGCGCCAGGCCAATATGTAATAGATCTTGAACGCGACGCCGACGCCGAGCAGAAGTGGCAGCGCAATGATGTTTGCAAAGTTCATCGAGGTACCCGTCAGAACGCAGACCTCAAGCGTGACGGCGCCGGCAAGCAGCAAGGGTATCAAGGTCAGCAGCACGTCGGTGACGCGCCGCAATGCGATGAACAGGAGAACGGTGATGGCAGCCAGTGCGATACCGCCCGCTTCGAAAAAGGCAGCGATGACCGTTCTGCCGGATTCATACAGACTTATTGCCGGACCTGTAGCCGAGGATTCGGCAGCCAAAACGGACGTAGCAAATTTCCGCAAGACATCGTCGTCGTTTGGGTCGCCCTTCGGCAAAATCTGAACGCGGGCCTTCCCATCGGGCGAGATCCAGTCGCGGACCAGATCGGAAGGTAGCGCCTTGATCGTCACCGCCCGCGGCTCGAGACTGTCGCGAAGCCGAACAAGATCATAGACAAGCGATGGAATAATCGTCGCTTCGGCTTTATTCCGCATGACCACATCTGATTCCGCTAGTCGCGTCAGCAGACCAGAGACGTGCCGTGCCGCGTCGGCGCCTGGCCCTTTCTTGACGCCGGTCACCCTTGAAAGATCCGCGGCGGTTTTCCGGATCGCTGCGACCGTGTCCTGGTCAGATGGCGCGGGCTGCCGAGAAGCATCGAGAGCGGCGCTAAGCCGCGGCGCTGCAAAATGGATGGCGGCTAATTTTTCGTCCTGATCGCCGGGAATGAAGTTGCTGAGCGTAAGCGCTCGAGAAACCTCAGGCAGTGTCGCCAGACGGTGAGCGATGGCATCGGCATTTTCAAGATTTGGTGCCAGGACTTCGGCATCGCTCGCGCTGGTTTCAGAATTTCCCTGCAGTTCACGATAGGTGACGACAGATGGCGCATTCGGATTTTCCAAATTGATTGGATTGAAATCGAACGGCAAGTGGAGCAACAGCGGTGAGCAAGCCAACACCACACCGATAGTGGCGGCAATCACCACAATACGATGTCGCTGCAGAAAGTCATCGAGCGGCGCGAGGCTGCTGAAGCCCATGGAAACCGGCTCTCCCGGTGGCCTCAGGATGGCGAGCATTGCCGGGACAAAGGTGAGGCTGCAGGCAAACGCAATCAACATCCCGCAACCCGCAATCAGACCGAGTTCGAAGAGACCTTTGTAATTTGTCGGCAGGAACGAGAAAAACGCTACCGCCGTCGCGGCCGCGGCCAGAGCGAGTGGGCCGCCTACCTTGCCGGCGGCGCTTCGGAGGGCCTCCCGCAAATCCTGATGTTCGTGGCGCTCGGATCGGTATCGGACGCTAAACTGAATTCCGAAATCAACTCCCAGTCCCACGAATAGGACGAAGAACGCAATCGAGATCAGATTAAAAGCTCCTACCAGCGCAATGCCGAGCGCCGCCGTAACAGAGAGACCAACAATCAGGCTGAAAAACACAGCGGTGACGATCTTCCATGAGCGGAGGGCAAGCCAGAGGATAATCAGCGCACCGAGCAACGCAGCAAGGGTATCTCGCAGTGCACTTTTCCGAATGACCGAGAATTGTTCGTCATTCATCGGGACCGGGCCGGTGAGTTCGACGGTCGCTCCAAACCTTTCACCCAATTTCAGATCGGAAGCCGATCGCAGAATTCCGTCCGTCGCCACACGTCCGGGCTGCAATGCGGCAAAATTCAGAACGGGCTGAACTTCGATGAAGTGCCTTAGCTGCTCGACTTGTGGTCGCGATCCCCGGACGAGTTCCTGCCATGAAAACGTAGCCGGCTTGCCGGCAAGCACATCGTTCAGGGTTCCGGCGGCGAGCGAAAGAGGCCAGACGAGTTCGTCTAGCTTGAGTTCTCCGCCCTGAACGCCATCGGCGGCCAGCGAAAGTGCCTTCATAGCTCCGCGCAAACTCGGGTCGGTTGCGAGTGTGGTGATGAGAACTTGGGCCTCTGACAATCCGCCGATCGACCTCTTGATGTCTGTCAGAGGCTGGTAAAGCAAACCGTTGTGCTGGAAAAACTCTCCACCGCCCGGCGCGGAAACTGAACGAAACAAGTCCGGACGCTTCGCAAGCTCACGCTCGAGCGCTTCGGTAGCTCGTTCGGCGTTCTCCGCGGTCGCCGCCTTGACCACGACCGAGATGCCCTTGTTCGGAAATGCCTTCGAGAAGGTAGCCTGGCGCTGATGCCATGGCAGATCCTGCGAGATCAAGCTTTCAGTATTCGTGGTTATTGAGAAATGTCCCAGGTCGTAGCTGGCGGCGCCAGTCACTAACAAAATCCCGGCAGCAAACAGCCACCAGCGGCGCTCCACACAAAAATCAACGATGGCGACGATCGCTGCGATTAACATGACAGCCTCCTTTTATCGTTGATCATATCGAATAGGCCGCTTCGGCATTTCCAGTCGTCACGAACGTTCGCCAGCGGGCCCGTATAAGGCATGGTGTTGCCGATACGTATCTCGGCCTTGCCAACCCGATAGCCGGCCCTTTCGTCGGCATGACCAGAGGTCCAAGAATGAGCATGGCGTCGAGCGCTGCCGTGACCATATCTTCTCTGATCTTTCGCACCACTCGGTCTCACTGTTTGCGTAAGTGGTTAGTCGAGAAAGCTTAGCCAGCCAGGCGGGTCCGCCGTGAAGATCCTCGCCTCCACGGACATACCAGGCGAGATCCAGTGCAGTGCCTCGCCTGGATCGTTGAATGTGATCTTGACCGGAACGCGCTGCACCACCTTGACGAAATTGCCGGTCGCATTCTCGGGCGGCAGCAACGCGAATTGCGAACCCGTACCGCGCTGGAGGCTGTCGACGCGTCCCTCAAGACGCAGACCCGGGAAGGCGTCAACCCGGATCGTCGTGCGCTGGCCGGGACGCACGTTGGTCAGCTGTGTCTCCTTGAAGTTGGCTGTTATGTAAAGCGTGTCGGGAACGATCGAAAGCAGCACCTGCCCGGGTTGTACGTAGTTTCCTACTTCGACTGTCTTGTTCGCGACACTGCCAGCTTCTGCCGCACTTATCTTTGTATAGGAAAGGTTGAGTTGGGCCTGCGCAAGCGCCGCCTGCTGGCGTTCGACGGCGGCTTTCGCCTGGAGCTTCTGGGTTTCGAGCACGACCTGGTGGGCCCGGGCGGCATCGTGCGCTGCCTGATCGTGTTGCACTGTGGCGCGGCGTTGCCCGACATCGGCCTCCGCCTGCTGAAGGCGTTCGACCGTTCCGGAGCCAGTGCTCTCAAGCGACTTGTAGCGATCGAACTGCTGCTGCGCGAAATCGAGCATCGCCTGATCGCCGTCGATCGCCGATTGGCTCTCCGCGACGATGGCATTCTGCTCTCGAATCTGCGCATCGATATTGTCGGCATTAGCCTGCGCACTCTTGAGATCGGCGTTGGCGATATCGACGGCGACTTGAAAATCCCTCGGATCCAGTTGGATCATCAGTTCGTCGCGCGCGACCTTGGAATTGTCGTTGACGTTTAGTTTTGAGACATAGGCGGCCACCTTCGGCACGATCGAAACCACATGCGCGTCCACGTAAGCGTCGTCGGTGGACACCTGCCAGAAGCCCGGCACATAAAAGTACAAACCCACCCCGGCAACGACCGCAATTAGGGCGCCAACGATCAAGGAGCGCGGGCTCGACCGGCCGTAGTGCGGAAGTGCCGCCTTGATCTCCGGCGCCCTGCCCTGAAGAGGAACTGATGGGGACGGTGTTTCTTTGAGCATGGTTTGATCGGTCATGCCCGGCTCCTCATTTTTTGATCGCCGGCGGGGTGGGCGGAATAATCGGGACGAGGCAGAGCGTGATGATCCCGACAACAGCCATGAACAGGAAGGCATCCGCATATGCGAGCGTCGCCGCCTCGCGACCACCGACCTCAGCCAGCAGCTTGGTGGCGATCTGTTGGCTCTTGAGGATCGAATAGCCTCCCCGAGAGAGGATGACGTCCGAAGCTGTCGTCATCCAATTTTGCAAGACCTGGCTCGAGGCCCGCAAGTGATCGAACAGGCGCGCGGAGTGAAGTGTCTCACGACGTTCGACCAGGATCGTGAGCACGGCGACGCCGATCGCAGCACCGAACTGACGGAAGGTCATGTAAAGAGACACGCCATCAAGAAGGTTACGCTGCTCGATGCGCGCGACGGTTCCGCTGCCGACGGAGGGCAGCAGGCTCGAGACGCAGAGAGCGTAGAGGACCAGCGGAAGGTAAAAGTAATATGCAGGTGTGTTGGTGGTCAGAAAACGATTGATGAGCAGCATTGAGGCGATCAGGCAGACGAGCGCGCCGCAGATCGTCTTGCGCTGCCCGAACCGGGCGACGATGCCGACGACCGACGGGCGCACTGCAGCCGCGGTCAGAGCGTAGACCGCCATTACCCGTCCGGTTTGTGTGGCGCTGAGCGGTTGGGAAGTGACGTTGCGCAGGAATTCCGGCAGCATGTAGAGGCTGCCCGACAGGATCATTCCCGTCAGTACGCCGATCAGGACGGACGACAGCACGTAGCGGTCGAGCAGCAGTTCAAGCCGAAGCAAGGGCGCGCGATTGCGAGCGCTGGTCTGCCAGATGCCGAACAGTATCAGAGCGGTCGCACCCAGCCATGCGAGCAAGCGAATCCGCGGAGAACCAAACCAGTCGTCGATTTGGCCACGGCTCAGGATGATCTGCAACGACACCAGCGCCACGGCAATCAGAACGATTCCTGGCCAATCGGTCGGGCGCTCTGACCGTTGCACGGGCATATCGGGAAAATATCGGACCAGCAGCCAGATCGCTGCCGCGGCGTAGGCGAGGTTCGGAATGCAGATCAGCCGCCAACTTACCTGGTCGGTGATATAGCCACTGAACAGCATCCCGAAGGCACTGGAGAGATAGAGCATCGTTGAGACATGCATGAGCGCTTCGCTGCGCTTGGGCTTGGGCAACAGCATGTAAACGGTGCCTCGCCACCACACCACGAGGCCTGCGCCCGCGACACCCTGGAACGCACGCGCCACCAGCATGGTATCGAAGCTGAGGGAAGTGGAGCTCACTACCGACCCCGCGACGAACAACAGCACGCTACCGATCAGGTAGTTCTTGTAACCGATATGCCCGGCAAGCCAGACACATACGGGCACCCCCAAAAATAGCGCTGAAGTATAGACCGTGAGACTCCAGCTTGCTTCGTCCCCGGAGACACCGAAACTGCCGGTAAGATCTGTCAGCACCAGGTTAACGCTGTCGGCGGTATAAAACTCCATACCCGTCGCAAAGCCGAGGCCAAGCAACAGCAGCCGGAGTTGACGCGCAGACAATTCTGGAGTCGACCCAGCCGCGGGCGCGATCAATCCCGATGATTGGATCAGTTCAGCCAAAGTTCCGCTTCCGTATCTTTTGCATAGCAGTACATGTCCATCCACATCGCAGCCGTGAGGCGGTCATTTCTCGTCCGACGGCTGCAAATAGTCTGCGCGATCCAAGACACCAACTCGCCCATTTTGAAGCCGTGGCTTCACGGCAGGCCGATCCGAAACATCGCGTTGAACAAAGACCGAAATGACAGGGAGACGACAAAGAGAGTTGCTATTGACGACACATACAGTCCACCGAACCAAATCAACCTTCTTAGACGACCGCTCATGTTTCCCATCCCTTCTCAGGCGTCTTGCCGCGGAAGACCCGATAGGCGAACGCGGAATAGGCGAGCACGACCGGCGTAACGATGGCAGCGCCGATCAACAGGAAGACGTGGCTGAGGCTTGCCGATGCGGCCTGCCAGAGTGTCAGGCGGAATGGCACAATGTTCGGAAAGATCGTGATGCCGAGGCCTGCGACCCCGAGAACAAACAAGATGAGCCCGAGAAGAAACGGGCGGAGAGCCGAATTCCCACCGATCGACTGCATCAGCGCACCGGCGGTGGAAAGGAACAGAATGACGATGATCGTCAGTACCACCGGGTTCGACGTCCACGCTTCCAAAACGCCGGGCTGAACGAAGGGTGCCGCGGCACAGGTCGCAGCCGCCAAGCCGACGAAGACGGGTGTCGTCCGCCGCAGGCTGCGGTCTGCGAAGCTCTGCAAGCTGCGCGTCGCCTTCAAATGTAGCCACCCTCCCCCAAGCACCATGTACCCCGCCAATACCGACACTGCGACGAGAAGGGAGAACGGTTGAAAGACATCGAAGACGCTGCCGCTGAAACGCTCGCCATCGATCGTCAGCCCCTGGATGAGGCCGCCGACGATAAAACCTTGCATCAGCGCCGCGACGATTGAGCCGAGGCCGAATGCGACATCCCAGGCACGGCGCCCCCGTTCGACCTGATAGCGGAATTCGAAGGAGACGCCACGCAAACCCAGCGCCAGCAGCATCGCGATCAGCGGCAAGTAGAAGGCCGGCAGCAGGATGCCATATGCGATCGGGAAGGCTGCGAGCAGCGCTACGCCGGTCATGATCAGCCAGGTCTCGTTGCCGTCCCAGGTCGGGGTAATGGAGTCGACCATCCGGTCGCGCAACTCTTCGTCATGCTGGGCAAGGAGCAAGGTACCGACGCCGAGGTCGAAACCGTCGAGCATGACATAAAGCGAGAGCGCAAACGCGGCGAATAGAGCGGAAAGAAGCGGCAGGTCCATGGCTTTCACTCCGCCGGAAGCGGGCTGGCGCCCACCGGGGCGTTTATCACACGCGGTTTCAGCGCCTGTTTAAGGGAACCGGAGGCTTCAGCCTGCGCGGGCGCGCCCTGCGGGCCACGGCGGATCATCCGGACGGCAAACAGCACAAAAGCGGTCAGGAATAACGCGTAAATGCAGATGAAGGCGATCAGGCTCGACAGCAACACGTCGGCCGGCACCGGCGAGACGGCATCGATGGTCCGGAGAATTCCGTAGATCACCCACGGCTGACGGCCGGTCTCGGCGAGATACCAGCCACCAAGCGTCGCGACGATGCCCGAAGGCGTCATTACGACCAGCGTGCGCAAGAACCAGCGATTGGCAAACAAGCGGCCCTGCCAGCGCAGCCAAAGCGATGCGACGGCAACGCCGAACATAAGGATCGCGATGCCGTACATCACCCGGAAGCCGTAGAACACCCAGCCCATCTGCGGCTGACGGTCGACCGGCGTGTTCTTCAACCCGTCGACGCGGCCATCAAGGCTGTGGGTCAACCAGATGCTGCCGAGCACCGGAATGCCGAGCGCGAAGCGGTTGCGCTGATGCTCCTGATCGGGAACGATCATCCAGTAGTACGGTGCCGGAGACTCCGACTGCTTGTCCCAGAAACCCTCGGCCGCCTGCATCTTGGCCGGCTGGAGTTGCACCATTTTCCCATACAGGATGTCGCCGAGAAAAACCTGAGTTGCGATCAGGATGGTAGCGAAGGCCGTGCCCATTGACACGGTCCGGCGTCCGAACGGCACGTGCTCGCCGCGCAACAGATACCATGCGCCTACGCCCGCAACGAGGAAAGAGCCCGTGATATACGCAGCGGTCAGCATGTGCGGCAGGCGATAGAGCCAGGACGGGTTGACGACCACCTTCAGCCAATCGGTCACCACAACATGGCCGTTCACGACCTCGATGCCATCGGGCGTCTGCATCCAGCTATTGGCCGAGAGAATCCAGGATGCCGACAGCAAGGTTCCAAGCGCCACCATGCAGGTGGCGAGAAAATGCAGCCTTGGCCCGACCCGATGGAGGCCAAACAGCATGATCCCGAGAAAGCCTGCCTCTAGAAAGAACGAGGTCAGAACTTCGAGAGCAATCATCGGGCCGATCGCCGGTCCGGCCATCTGACCAAACTTGGCGAAGGCTAAACCGAACTCGAACGACAACACTATCCCGGTGACGACGCCGACACCGAAGGCCATCGCAAAAATGCCGAGCCAGAAACGATAAATCTGGAGATACAGCGGGTCCTTGGTCCTCAACCACAAACCCTCGGTGATCGCCAGGAACATCGCCAGCCCAATAGAGATCGTCGGGAAGATGATGTGAAAGCTGACCGTGAAGCCGAACTGGATGCGGGCAAGGAGGGCTGGATCAAGATTCATGGCTGTGTCTCCTGATCCTGCGGACGCCGGAAGACGAATACTGCCAGCGCGACGAACAAAGCTAGGGCCGCGATCGACGCCGAAAGACCGAATACGCCGATAATGACGAAGAAGAAGGCGACGCCGAACAGAGTTGCGACAACCACTCCGATGGAATGCGAGGCTGAGATCAGACCCTTGTTCATTCGTCGCTCCGCTTGTTGCACCCCCCGACTTCCGCACTGGTGGCAGGCGTTGCTGCCATGATCACACCGCCCAGCAGGCGCAACCGAGCGCGCCCCAGAAACTCTTCAGGTCAGAGATCGGCAGCTTGCTCGACCAAGCCGTCGCGTGATCGTGCCCATGGATTTTGCACTGATTGGCGCACCCGCAACTCATTGCCATCTTCCGTGCCAACGCCGGTTGGCCGGCAGACTCGGCGGAGCCCCAAGCCGCATAACCACCGAACGCACGAACCGGGGACCAGTCGGGCATCGCAGGTGGCGGAGCGGCGTTGTCCAAAGATTTGAAATCGGACGCCGCATATACGACCTTGCCACCCACTACTGTCAGATCGGACGTCGTCTCGGCGATCTCTGCTTCGGCGCAGGAGAAGTAGTCGCGATCAGGCACGATAACGTCCGCAAGTTGACCGACCTGGATCCTGCCTTTCTTGCCTTCCTCGTTCGAGAACCAGGTCACGTTTTCCGTCCACATCCGCAGTGCTGTCTCGCGGTCAAGGCGATTGCGCGGCGGCGTGATGCGAAGACCGCCGACGGTCATGCCGGTCACGAGCCAGGCAAGCGCGACCCAGGGATTGTAGGACGCGACACGGGTGGCATCAGTGCCGGCAGATACTTTGACGCCCTTGTCGATGATCTTCTTCACCGGTGGCGTCGCCTCCGCCGCGCCAAACCCGTAGCGCTCGACGAAATATTCGCCCTGATAAGCCATGCGATGTTGTATGGCGATGCCGCCGCCGAGCGCCGCGATACGGTCAATGGACTGATCGGAGATGGTTTCTGCGTGGTCGAAGAACCAGTTCAGACCTTCAAGTGGAGTATCCTGGTTGACCTTCTCGAATACGTCGAGTGCGCGTGAGATGGTCTCGTCGTAAGTGGCATGCATCCGCCACGGCCAGCGGTTCTGCACCAGAATGCGAACGACATCCTCAAGTTCGCCTTCCATCTCCGGCGGCATATCGGGACGAGCTTGGCGAAAGTCTTCAAAGTCAGCGGCGGAGGCCACCAGCATCTCGCCAGCGCCGTTATGCCGGAAATAGTCGTCGCCCTGCTTGTATTTGGAGGTCCTGGTCCAGTTCAGGAAATCGGTCTTCTCGGCCTTCGCCTTCTGCGGGTAGAGGTTGTAAGCGAGGCGGATGGTGAGCTGGCCTTCGTCCGACAGCTTTTGGATGACGGCGTAATCCTCCGGGTAATTCTGGAAGCCGCCGCCGGCATCGATAGCACCGGTGACGCCCAATCGATTCAACTCGCGCATGAAATGCCGTGTGGAATTCACTTGATACTCGAACGGCAATTTCGGGCCCTTGGCGAGCGTCGTGTACAGAATGCCGGCGGCCGGCTTGGCGAGCAGAAGTCCGTTGGGATTGCCCTTGTTGTCGCGGACGATCTCGCCGCCGGGCGGGTTCGGTGTATCCTTGGTATAACCGACCGCCCGTAGCGCGGCGCCGTTGAGGATCGCACGATCATAAAGATGCAGTAGAAACACAGGCGTATCAGGCGCGATCGCGTTGATCTCCTCGATCGTCGGCAGCCGCTTCTCGGCGAACTGGTGTTCGGTGAAGCCGCCGACCACCCGGACCCATTGAGGCGGTGGCGTGATCGCGACCTGACGCTTCAGCATGGCCATCGCGTCGGCCAGCGACCAGATGCCGTCCCAACGGAGCTCCATGTTAAAGTTCAGGCCGCCGCGAATGATATGAAGATGGTTGTCAACCAAGCCGGGCAGAACGCGGCGTCCCTTCAGGTCGATGATTTTCGTGTTGGAACCAGCAAGTGGCATGATCTCCTGGTCCTGACCTACCCCGGTGAACTTGCCGTCCTTTATGGCGACCGCGCTCGCCGTCGGATTTGAGCGGTCTAGTGTCGTGAACAGACCGCGGCGGAGGATAAGATCGGGCATGTTGGTTGTCATGATTGATTCTCCGTAGAAATCTTTGTCGTCGCGGTCGTTGTGGCTGCTGCGCCGGCGTGGCGGCCAGGCAGCATGCCAAACAGGTGAGAGGCGCATTTCGCTTGGTGCCAGGCACTCGCCAGCGAAGTTCCGGCAACCACTTGCCTCCCGATCGGGATGACCTGCTCACCAATAAGAATTCCGAGTAGACCGACCAACGCCACGAGGGGAGGCGCGGGAGACCGGACATTGAGAAGGCTGTAAATCACGCCGACCAGAACACCGGTTGCGAGCGAAAGCAGATACATCCTCATCGTCGGCCCCCGTTGGAGTAGCGAACGCAAAGCGCGCGTTATTCGGCTGCCTTCAGCCCGCCCTCGGAGGCATGTTCACCGAGCGCCCATTTGGAGAATCGCACCTGGATGCCGTAGGGCGTGTGCTCTCGCATGATAGTCATCACGCCTTCGTAGGTCTCCGAGCGGGCCCAGTCCTGCTGGAGCTCGAACACATACTGAAGCGACGTGATCGGGATCGCGCCGGCCTGGACCGCGCGATCCATTGCGCGGTTATGTGCCTCCGGCGAAACGTCGCCACATGCGTCCGCGGGAATATAAATTTCGTAGCCGTCCTTCAGCATATCGAGGGTCGGAAACATCACGCAGGCCTCGGTCCAGAGACCAGCGATGACGATCTTCTTGCGGCCGGTCGTCGCAACAGCCTTGCGGAAGTTCGGGTCCAGCCACCCGTTCATGGCGGTTCGGTCAATCACTTCATGCGTCGGAAACAGTTGGGTCACTTCCGGCATGAAAGGACCCGAGAAGGAGTCCTTCGCGATGGTCGAAATTATGGTGGGCATCTTGAAGAGCTTCGCGGCCTTGGCGAGGATCTGTATGTTGTTGAAGACCACCAGTCGGTCATGGGATTGCACGCCCTGATACATAGCGGGTTGATAATCGATCAGGGCAATCGCGCTGTTTTGTGGGGTGAGCATCTCGAGTTTTGCCATTGTTCGTTCTCCGTATTGGACGCCGCTTTGTTGCCATTTTGCCCGAACGTGCATTGCTGGGGCAGCTCAAGCTCACGCGGCTCTGTGAGCTGGATCGACAGTAGCTATCCTCAGAGCGCTGAGGACCTCGTTTGTGGTAGGGGTCTCGCTGAACCACTTTTGCAGGACGTCGAGCGCGCGGGCGTGGGCCTCGTCGCTGTCGGCCTGGCAGGCGTCGGAGACGACGATCGTCCGGTATTGCCGGTCGCATGCAGCGCGCGCGCAGTGGATTCAACCCCGACGTCGGTCGCGATACCGACGAGCACGAGAGTATCGATGCCTGCCACGCGGAGAATGGTGTCGAGCGTGGTGCCGTCGAACCCGTTTGCCGCCTGCCCCCTGACGACCGGCTCGTCCGGCCGGGGGGCGATGTCGTCGATGACCTCAACCGCGGGAGTACCCTGCAGAAGAGTAGGGCTTCCGACGAGCGTTCGAAACATTGGGGAGTTTGGCCTGACGCCGGGCAGGCCCGGCTGATACGTGACAAGGGTGTAGACCACCTTCGCCTTGGCCTTGCGGAACCCGTCCAGCAGCCGTGCCTGGACCCCGATTACGCCTGTCTCCTCGGCCCGCTGCCGGAAAAGCCGGTTGAAGGGTGTGTCGACCTGGCCGGCCACTCCCTTGGCCATATGCACTACTAAAAGGGCCGTTCGGGCGGGATCAAGAATTTCCATTCTTTATCTCCGTGGTTCGCAAGGCGGATGAAGACTCTGCGTATGAAACAGTCAGTAAATCTGTCGACTGGTTGCCGTTGCCCGCGGTATGAATCCGCGGCTATGCAGCCAAGGCCGGACGGTCACGCAGCTTCATTCTTGGCCTTTGATCTCAATAGGGCGGCTGACGACGCCCCTTCGAGCGACAGCCCATATCCAACTTCTCGCACAATCCGCTCCTTCAATGGTTGAATGAAGTGGATGCGAGTGTCGCGGCGCGTCACTTCCGGAGCCTTCAAGTACAGCGCGGCCAGTTCCCGCGCCCGAGTGAGCGCCTGGCCGTTTGGCACGACTTCTGCCACGACTCCCCATTCATATGCGGTAGCAGCTGGCAGCGGCCGCGGGTTGAGCAGGAACGCCTCCGCTCGTCCTGCTCCAGCGCGATAACTCCACGTCGTAAAGATTCCGTCGCCTGGCGTCACACCTACGGCGAAATGTCCGACATCCTGGAAGGTAGAACCCTCGGCCGCCACAATCACGTTCGCAAGCAGCGCATAGTCTGAATGGATATACGCACGTCCTTCGATCGCCGCGATCACAGGCACACGTATGTTGGCTATGTTTTCCAACACTTGACTGCCTTCGTCGTGAATCTGGCTCCAAACGCCGGGATCGGAAACATCGCCGAAAGAGTTCCAATCGACCCCAATAATGAAGTCGCCATCTGCTCCCGTCAGTATGACGATCTTGTTTGCTCGATCTTGTGCAATCCGGTGGAAGGCATCTACGACCTCCGTATGGTGTTGTGCCGAGAAGGTGCACGGTCCGCCATCGCTATGGAATTCAACAACCAGAACGCCCTTAGCATCTCGCGTCATCCTTATGGTGCGATAGGCACCGAAGTACTCAGCTTGACGGGTTTGCATGGCACCCTCCTTCATTGCTTTGCTCGTTTTGACGTTTCAACTGAAACGGAGTTTCGACCAGATCGGTGTTCGCATTTATGTTCTCAACACCGCCACATACGCTTAATTTGCTGGTGACAGACATAGCCACCCCGCCTCATTGTGCTTTTTGACAGTTGCAGCATCTTCAGGCGCCTCCACTCGACGCAACTGCCGCGCTCGACGCCAAGCGGACGGACTTATTCCGACTTGGCGACGAAAGAGCCGGCAGAGGTGAGCCTGGTCAGCTAACCCGCACTCAAAGGCGATCTGCGCAAGCGAAATCCCCGTCTCGATCATAAGCGTCTTTGCGCGCTCTATTCGACACTGGATAACGTACTCATGCGGCGAGCATCCCATACTGGCCTTGAATGCGCGGCGTAAATGGCTCGTGCTTAGCCGCACCAGCGCAGCGAGCTCCGCTGTCGAAAGCCGTTTGGCCAGATTGGCGTCGACGTAACTGGTTATGCGTGCGCGCTGCCAAGGCGCCAAGCCGCATGAGGGAAGCTCAATTTCGTCGTAACGGCGCTCTAAGGCACCGTTCCGCAGCAGCAACTCCTCGAACCGGTCCCAATACCGATCCGCTGTGCGCGGATCGTGGCTGATAGCCGATCGCGCCTCAGCCAGCCAATTAGTCAGCGCTGCAGAAAATTCATCCGAAGCGCTCGGTGTCGCCGGGGGGGCAGAAGTCTTGCCGGGTATTGAGGAGAATTGCATTGGATACCTCCCTCACCGTCCGGGCGCCCCGAAGTCGCGCGGGCAGGCATCAAGTTGTGCCTAATAAGAGGGATTGGCGAGTAAAAGGCCGAAAAAAATTGTAAATTTTAAAATGCAGAACGTCTTCGAACAATTTTGCAGCGGCTCGCTACTGCGCGGCACACTTTGATAATCGATCGGTTAGGGCCGCGCCGATAAATCAAAATGTTCAAATCAACTAGCTATCGTCCAAGCCGCAAAAAATCGCACATGCAACGGTAGGACACATCTGCGGTCACTAGGAGGAGAAGACAAAAGGTGACGCAGGGCTTGGATCGTTGGGGCGCATCGCAAGACATCACTGATTCAAAACGCACCGTGCATTTGGATTGTCTAGCTTCGGTCGCAGCGCCGCGAGATACCCGCTCAACTTACCCAAAACCGATGAACTGGAACTTCTCAAGCCTGGGAGTGGCGCGATGACGCAATCCAAAAGATATATCGACCTGAAGGCCAACCGTATCGAGACAGTTGCAGGCAATGGCCTACTCGACAGGCGCGCGTTGCTCAGAAATGGCGTCGCATTCGCTGGCGCTTTGGGTACGGTCGTCGGACTAAGGGCAACTGGCGCTGCTGCCGAGCCTCTCGTCGAAGCACCTTGGAGTCTCGCACCAGGCGATCCCGTTCCCGCCTATCAGCTACCGTCGAAATTTGCGAAAAGCGTGGTGCGCACGCTCTCCAATCCGGATTTCGAGCCGCGCACCTCACAGTCACGCACTCCCCACCACCTGCTGGACGGGACAATCACGCCGAACGGCGTGTTTTTTACCATCGTTCATGACGGCGTTCCGGAAATCGATCCGGCCGTGCACCAACTCCTGATCCACGGTCTGGTCAAGCAGCCGCTGCTCTTCTCGTTTGAAACGTTGCTGCGTTTTCCCATGACGTCGCGCGTTGCGTTTCTTGAATGTGGCGGCAATAGCGCGGCACTATTTTCTCCAAAACCACTCCAGGCGGACGTCCAGGCACTGCACGGGCTCGTTTCCTGCGCCGAGTGGACGGGCGTCAAACTCTCGACGCTGCTCGAAGAGACTGGCGTTGACCCAAAAGCAAAGTGGTTCATTGCCGAAGGTGCCGACGCGGCGCACGTGATGCGGAGCGTCCCCCTCACCAAAGCAATGGACGACGCGATGATCGCGCTCTACCAGAATGGCGAGCCGCTGATGCCGGGCAATGGCTATCCGATGAGGCTGTTCTTGCCGGGTTACGAAGGCAACATGAACATCAAGTATGTACGGCGGATCAAGCTCCTGGCGGAGCCCGCCATGAGTTATTGGGAATCGCAAGTTTACACGGAGCCATTACCGAGCGGCAAAGCCTATCAGTTCTACTTTGTGAACGAGGTAAAATCATTCATCACACAACCTTCCCCGGGGCGTCCTTTGCAGCAGCCTGGAGTCTACGAGATCTCAGGCATCGCTTATTCCGGGACAGGCAAGATTTCCAAGGTACAAGTCTCTGCCGATGGTGGTGGTAGCTGGGCAGACGCAGCACTGCAGGAGCCGGTGCTGAGCAAGGCGTTCACGCGCTTTCGAATGCCATGGCGCTGGAATGGTGGCCCGGCCATCTTGCAAAGCCGCGCCTTGGACGAGGCCGGAAACGTGCAGCCGACGCGCGCGCAGTTTGTCGCGCAGCGTGGCGAATTATCTTCAGTACCGCCGCTACTGGCATTCAAAAATCATCATTTCAATGCCGTTGTAAGCTGGGCAATCGACAACAGGGGAGCAGTAACGCATGCGTATGCATAAAATGCTCCTGTCGACCTTCTGCACCCTCGCTCTCGGGATAGGCTTGGCGTTCGGCGAGGGACGAAATCTCGGCAGGCCGATCGTTCCCGCAGATATTGCGCCGTGGGATATTGATATTGAACCCAGCGGGGCAGGCTTGCCCGCGGGCAGCGGAACATCCGATCAGGGTGCCCTGATATTTGCGGATAACTGCGCGGCCTGCCACGGCGATGGTGGAAAGGGTGCGACAACGACGACGAGCGGTGCTCCCGCCGCTCCGCCCGTGGTCAGCGACATGAAGAGAAGCGGCATCGATGATACGACGCTGACGATCGCCAATTTCTGGCCTTACGCACCCCCGTTGTTCGACTATATCCGGCGCGCAATGCCTTGGACCTCACCGAGGTCACTTACTGACGATCAGGTCTACGCGCTCACTGCGTACATCCTTGCAGAAAACAAGCTGATCGACGCAAAACAGGTCATCAACGCGCAGACACTCCCGAAGGTGCAAATGCCTAACCGTAACGGATTCATCCCTCGCTTCCCCGAAAGCACCCCGCATGACTAGGAATAGGTGGGCTAGACGAAACGGGGCACGGCGTGGTTGTTGGATATTGCTGTTCGGCTTTATTCCCGTCGTAGTTTTTGGGGCCGAGCGCCCCGATTGGGCGTTCCCCGAGGCCGATAAGGTCCAACCGCCATCGCTGGCAAGCGAGAGCGAGCCGAAGCCTCCGCCCGGCAGCACCAAGTCTTACACACGCAAACAAATTGACGATTTGTCCAACCCGCCGGATTGGTATCCCGACATGCATCCGCCGATGCCACCGGTCGTAGCCCACGGCGCTAAAACCTTTGCATGCGGCTCCTGCCATCTGCCTACCGGGACCGGTCACGATGAATCGGCATATCTCGCCGCGCTTCCTGTGCCCTACTTTGTCCAGCAGATGGTCGATTTCAAGAGTGGCGCAAGGAAAGGGTTCGGCGTGATGCCGACGATTGCCGAGGCCCTCTCCGATGAGGAGGTTCAATCCGCTGCCGCATATTTTGCCTCGCTCCAGGCCCGGCCTTGGCTCCGTGTGGTCGAGACCGACACGGTTCCGAAGACTTACGTTGCACCTGGCAACATTCGGCTAAATCTCCCTGACGGGGGCGCGGAACCCATTGGGAGCCGGATCGTGGAATTGCCTGAGGACGAAAAGGCCGCGCTCAATCGCGATCCGAAATCCGGATTCGTCGCCTACGTACCGATGGGGAGCGTCGCCAGAGGAGAAGCGCTGGTCGCAACTGGTGACGGCAAGACAACCAAATGTGCAATCTGCCACGGTGAGACACTGAAGGGTCTTGGCGTTGCGCCCCCCATCGCGGGCCGCCACGCAAATTACATCGTTCGCCAACTCTACTTTTTCCAGGACGGCAGCCGCTCGGGACCGTCGGCGGCGCTGATGCATGGCGTCGTACAGAAACTGAGCGTCGACGATATGGTGGCAATCGCGGCATACCTCGCCTCCCTCGAGCCATAGCACGGCATTCAGACTGGCGAGAGTTGGGCACGTGCATGAAAACACGAGACGAGGCATCGCGTTTGGTTTGGCCGTACCAATCGATCGGACACGGTATGGACCCATCCATGCAAATTGGAGACTAACAGGTACGCTCCCTAGGAAGGGTTCGCGAGGAAGTCATGGCGATCAGCTTCTCAGTAAGTGGCAAGTTGGCCTCAGCCGAAGGAGCCGTCCGCACCCGCTTCCGTGGGGCACCCGGGAGAGCCTCGAGCTAATGACACCAAGTTCCGTTGCCCGCAGGCCTCTCGGCGCTTTTGGTTCGAACGATGCTGTGATTTACTCGCGAGGCTGAGTGCTATCCGAATATGAATTGGAAGCTGCAATGGACAGATCCAACTCTTCGCGCAGCCCGCACTTTCCTTACGGTCGCAGCCTAGCGGAAAAACTAGGCCTAGAGGACGCGCCCGCCATCGTGACGCGATCGTTGGGACAGGCTGAGATCGCGGTAACCGACATCCATGTGCTCAAGCCATCAGGGACGCTATCGGCTGCATTGCCTCGCTTTGACGCCTATATGGTCACTTTGGTCATGAATGACGCCGCTAAGAATTGCTATTGGGAATGCGACCGTCATGTTTCATCCGCACCTCTCCGGGCAGGCCAAATCCTGATCAGCGATATGAGGCGCGAGCCGCGCGTGTTAGTTGATAGACCTTACCATTCCACTCTCTTCTATTTACCCAAAATGGCGATCGACGTTCTGACGGATCAGGCGGAGATGCCGCGCATAGACGAACTTCAGTACGAGCCTGGTGTGGGGATCTCGGACGAGACAATCAAACATTTGGGCTTATCCCTGATGCCAGCGTTTCGCGCTCCTGAGCAAGCCAATCGACTATTCTTGGATTACGTGATGCTGGCATTCGCAAGTCATACAGCAGAAAAATACGGCGGAATCTGCACGCTTTCAAAGCCGCTCAAGGGCGGGCTCGCGCCATGGCAGGAAAGATTGTCGAAGGAATTGATTGCTAACAATCTGGCTGGCGCGATATCGCTGAGTGAAATCTCTAAAATGTGCGGGCTGTCGGTCGGCCACTTCTCGCGGGCATTCCGCAAATCAACCGGCCTCGCTCCGCACGCGTGGCTGCTCCAGGTGCGGGTCGATACGGCGAAGGTGATGCTTCGGGATCGAGATGCATCGCTGTCCGCGATTGCTCAAAGTTGCGGTTTCGTCGACAGAAGCCACTTCACACGAGTATTTACCCGACGCGTCGGCTTAAGTCCTCGCGCCTGGAGCAAGTTAGTTTATTAATGGACATGTCCCAAGATTTCATCGAGGCAAGTCCACTTGTCTGAGGACGACGTGAGCACGTTTGTTGCCGCTTGACACAATCCGAGGCGTTGCCGCGCTCCAGGCCGGCTTCTGGAGGGCCCAGCGCGGAGCAGAATGACGAAGCTCTCCGCAGCAACGCGTTCTAGATCACGAACCACCACGATGCGAACTTCAAGGCCCACCGTGAGTACGATCCTTGCGTTCAGCCGTGTACGATTCGTACATTTTGTGCACGATCGATACATGAAATAGCTCACATCAATCAGCGACGCGTCGATCTTCCGCGCAAACGATACCTCGCGTGGCAAGCTGCACATGGGATGGCCGGGGGCCTTCGGATTGTCTCTATGCTTGATCTCGCCAACTCATGCACGAATGACGTCGTCACCTTCGGTCCTTTCAGGCTGTTCGCGGCTGAGAGGTTATTAAAAAAAAACGACGAGTCACTTCCGATTGACGGTCGAGCATTTGATCTCCTGATCGCGCTGGTGGAGCGGCCTGGCGAGACCCTCACTCATAAGCAGCTCATGGCGCAGGTCTGGACCGGCGTTACCGTGGAGGAAGCCAATCTTCGCGTCCATATAGCGGCTATTCGCAAGGTGCTCGGAGACGGCCGGAATGGCGCACGATACATCACTAACGTCGCCGGCCGAGGTTATTGCTTTGTTGCACCAACTCACCGGCAACTAAAGCAAAGCACGACGGCCTCCTCGCCATCAGTTAAGAAGCGGACGCTGCCTCCGAAGTTGCGACGAATGATTGGCCGTGACGAGAACATCGATGCCTTGCAGTCGATGATCGTCACCAAGCGATTCGTAAGCATCGTTGGCCCTGGTGGTATAGGCAAGACGACTCTGGTCATCGCCGTCGCACACGCGATGATGAACGAATTTGATGATACAATCTGTTTCGTAGACCTTTCGTCTCTCAAGGACGGTGCACTTGTTATTCCGGCTGTCGCGAGTGCAGTCGGATATCATGCTCAGACACAGGGCTCACTCGCGGGGCTGCTGACGTTCCTTACCGAACGGCGAATACTTCTTGTTCTTGATAGCTGCGAGCATGTTGTCGATGCCGTCGCACCTTTGGTCGACTCTCTCTTCCAAACCGCACCCTTCGTGCACATCATCGCAACAAGTCGCGAACCGCTGCAGGTTTCTGGCGAGCACCTCTATTGGCTCCCACCGCTTGGATTTCCGCTGAATGAGGCTACCAGTGGCGATCTACTTGTCTTTCCGGCGCTACAACTCTTCATGGAGCGCGCGGCCGCTGGCGGTTACGACGCGGATATTGGAGATGACGACGCACGCATAGTCGCAAACGTTTGCCGTCAACTCGATGGCGTTCCGTTGGCGATCGAGTTGATAGCCGGCCACGCAAGTCAATATGGTATTCGAGGAGTGTCCGAACTGATTAGTGATCGATTGGCGCTGTTTTGGCTCGGTCGGCGTAAGGCGTCTCGGCATCAGACATTGCGAGCAACTCTTGATTGGAGCTACGATCTCTTATCAGAGGACGAAAAGAAGGTTCTTTGCAGGCTGTCGCTCTTTGTTGACCCCTTCACTCTGCAAGCCGCCCAAGCGGTGGCGGCCGAATCGAATGAGCCTACGTCGGCGTTTATCAACATAATCACAAAGCTGGTCGACAAGTCGCTTCTAATGGCTTCCCCAGGTGGCGACAAAAGCCTGTACCGCCTCCTGGATACGACGCGAAACTACGCTGCTCTGAAACTGGCTGAACGAAACGAAGAATGTACGATAGCAAGACGACACGCCCTCTATTTTTCAGAGCATCCGCTCGTAACCCCTCATGGTTTCCTCCAAAGCCAATGCAGCTCTAACCACAGCCCGCTGTTGGGGGACGTGAGAGCAGCGCTCCAATGGAGTTTCTCGCCGTCGGGCGACGCGTCGATTGGAGTCACCCTCGGAGCCGGCGCGGCACCCTTATTCTTAAATTCGTCAATGCTAAGCGAATGCCAGCAATGGTGCCAAAAGGCAATATCAGCACTTGGCGAATCCGATCGGGGGACACAACGAGAACTTACGCTGCAAGCCTCGCTTGCCATGTCGTCTATGTTTGCTCAGGGCGACAGCAGAGAGGTGGCCGGCGCGCTCGAACGCGGAATTTCGCTCGCCGAGGCGTTGCGCGAAACAGAGCAGCTAATGCACTTGCTTGCCGGTCGTAATCTCCTTCGGATGCGCGCGGGAGATTTCGCCGGCGCGCTCGCGGCCGCTGTGCAGTATTCAGCCGCAGCCGCCGAGTTTGGCGGGCCGCGCGAGAAAGTCGTCGGTGAGTGGATGCTGGGGGGAAGCCATCATCTGCTCGGGAACCAAGCAGAGGCGCAGCAGCACTACGAGAGGGGTTTCGAGCGTGCGGCAGCTACCGCACTAGGCCGAAGCCAATACTTCGGCTTCGATCACGAACTCTGGGCTCGAGTTGGGCTTTCCAGAGCTTTATGGTTGCGCGGTTTTCCCTGCAGGGCGGCGGAATTTTCGCAAAGCGGCATCGAGTTCGCTCGACGAGAAGGCAATCCGGTGACGTTATCCATTTGTTTGATCTATGGCGCTGAGATTTTTCTCTGGCGCGGCGACGAGCATGTCGCGGCAGCACTCATCGATGAGCTGATAGCTGGCGCCGAAAAGCACTCGCTGGTTCCGTATCACGCGTGCGGTCTCGTCAGATTGGGCGAACTCCTGGTAGCGCGTGGTGAAACGTCCGCCGGCATTGCGCATCTGCGCCGCGCACGCTCGATACTGGCTGCTGAGCGCAACTATATTCTTTTCCCGGCGATTTCCCGCGCGTTGGCGGAAGGATTGCTTCGGGAAGGCGAGCCCGAGGAGGCGCTTGATCTTATTGAAGACGCCGTCACCAAAGCCGAGCGCGGAAGTGGGACGTTCGAGCTTCCCGATCTGCTTCGCACAAGCGCGAAGACGCTCTTGGCGCTGTCGCCACAACACTGGACGGCGGCTGAGAAGTCGCTCATGACATCAATCAACTTGGCCCGGAAGCAATCGTCTCCTGGATGGGAATTGCGCTCAGCAATTTTGCTATTCCGCTTGTGGACAGACCAGGGACGTGCGGACGCGGCGCGTGATATGCTGGCGGACATCTATGGGCGATATACAGAGGGGTTCGAGACGGCAGATTTGCGGGCAGCCCGCGCCCTCCTATCCACTTCAGCTTCAGATCAAGTGCGTCTTCATAGGTCCGGCTGCCGAGCAAGCTAAGCTCGGTTTGATATTGCCCGGTAGATGGCTCGAAGGCGGGCGAACTGCTGGCCAGCGATGACCGTGCAGCCAAAAATCGGAACGCTCGACAACGCGCTCATTCCCATATCGCATATCGCTCAGAGGTTTACGCCAAGGTTCCTTTCGCACTCGACGGAAGACTCAGCACCGAGCGAACTTGCCGACTTCACGCCATCGTCCTATACTTTATCTCTACGGCTTGTGCTTTCCGTGCGTGGTGGGGTACTCGGATGATTGGGCTGCTGACACCCGAGTATCACATACTATGTGTGACACAGTAGAGCTGCATGACGGCCCGGCGCAATGTAGGCCTTAACGAGGAATTCCGCTACGCACGGCTGCCCGTGCTCGCTCATGTGAGCGGAAATTCGGATGAATGATCACCGACATTCCTTACCGGAGGATGCTCTTTCCTTTGGTCCGTTTAGTTTGTTTGTGACAGGCAGGCAGCTCAAACGGGCTGACGACCCGATACATCTGGGAGGCCGCGCGCTCGATCTCCTGATTGCTTTGGTGGAGCGTGCCGGCGAGGTCGTCAGCTACAACGAGTTGATCTCTAGCGCTTGGCCGAATGTAACGGTCTTTGAAGCAAATCTCCGCGTGCAGATCGGTACGCTGCGGAAGGCGCTGAACGACGGAGAGGACGGCACTCGATACATATCTAACGTCTCCGGTCGCGGTTATTGTTTTGTCGCACCAGTGTCACATGCGATAGCGCGCCCCACCACCGCCGAAGGAAATACGGACGGCGAGTTGCCCAGAAAGCTTCCGCAGCCATTGGAACGAATGGTCGGGCGGGATGAAGTTGTTCGAGCCGTATCCGAGCAGCTCATCATGGGACGCTTCGTGAGCATCGTGGGCCCAGGCGGAATAGGAAAGACGACGGTCGCCATTTCGGTTGCGCATTCGTTGCTGAAGGGCTTTCGTGGCGCCGTTTTCTTTATCGATCTGGGCACGTTGACAAATTCTCAACTCGTGCCGACGGCGGTCGGCTCGGCGCTCGGCTTCATGGTTCAGGCTCATGACCCTTTCGGCAGCCTTGTAACATATCTGGACGAAAAGAAGATTCTGCTGATTCTTGACAACTGTGAGCACGTGATCGAATCGGCTTCCGAGTTGGCAGAACGCGTCGTCAACGAGGCGCCACAAGCGTATATCCTCGCGACCAGCCGCGAGGCGCTTCGTGTCGAAGGTGAACATGTCCACTTGTTGTACTCACTTGATTGTCCGCCAGAGCATGCCGATACAACCGCCGCCGAAGTGATGGGATATCCAGCTGTCCAACTCTTCATGGATCGGGCAGCGGCGGCTGGCCAAAGAACAGCGTTGAGCGAAGTTGACGCACCGATCGTCGCCTCGATCTGTCGCCGACTTGATGGAATTGCGCTAGCGATCGAACTCGCGGCCAGTCGCGCAGGCTCTCTCGGGATTCGTGGAATTGCGGAACTGCTCGACAATCGCTTCAGCCTGCTTTGGCACGGACGCCGAACCGGGGTGCCCCGGCACCAAACCATGAACGCGATGCTTGATTGGAGTTACAAACTCCTTCCCGAGCAGGAACGGGTTGTTCTTCGCAGGCTCTCGGTGTTCGTCGGGGATTTCACGGTTGAGGCAGCCTGCTCGGTTGCGTCGGAGACAAAGGCAGAAGAAGCGAGCACTATCGAGGCTCTCGAAAGCCTACTCACGAAGTCACTAATATCGACGACTCAAGAATCCGAATCGGCATACTATCGGTTGCCCGAAACGACACGCGCATATGCCCGAGCAAAACTCGCTGAACGGGGTGAAGCAGATTGCGTCGCGCGCCGCCATGCGGAATATTATTCAAGGTTTCTGCAACGCGACGAGATTACCAACTCGAGGATCGGCCAGCACGATTTCTCGCTATATGCCCCACACATAGGCAACGTGCGCGCGGCGCTGGGGTGGGCACTGTCGGATCGTGGCGACCCTGCCTTTGGAACAGCTCTCGTCGCGCAAGCGGCGCCGTTGCTATTGGGCTTATCTCTACTGGAAGAGTGTAGATACTTTTGCGAATGGGCTTTGGTCGCTCGCGGTGATAAAAGCATTAGCGCGCAAACGGAGATAATTCTTCAGGAATCCTTAGCGCTCGCGTATATGTACACTCGCGGACACGACGTCAGCGCTCGCGCCGCGATCGAGCGCGGGCTCGAACTTGCCGAGACGCTCAAGGACAAGGTGCGAGAGTTGCAGCTCTTGGCGAGCTTGAATCTGTTCCTGGTCCGGCAACGTGACGTTCGCGGCGCGCGAGCGGCTGTCGAACGTGGAAGAAGCGTGGCGCAAGCAATCTCTGACCCTGCCGGCCTTGTCTGGGCCGAGTGGATGATAGGTGTTTCGGATTACATGAAAGGAGATCTCGCTTCAGCGCAGTTTCATATCGAAAAGGGAATGTCACTTGACGCCGAAGTCGGCTCACACCTCGTCAACAACTACTTTGGAATCATCAATCGTACAGGAGCCATGGTGGCTCTTGCCCGAGTTTTGTGGCTGCGCGGCTTTCCGGATCGGGCGCTCAGAACGGCACAAAAAGCAATCGATGAATTGAGCCGTGGCCGACACCACCCCGTATCCGTTTGCACGTCCCTTCTCTACGGCGCCTCGGTCATTTTCTGGACCGGGAATATCTCCAAGGTCCGGGAGTTGGTCGAACAGTTGATAGGGTACGCCGAAAGACACGCTCTGCGGCCCTATCGCGCCGGGGGGCTTGGGCTAAAGGGCGAACTTCAGGTAGCCAGTGGCGAGGCGCAAGCGGGAATAGAGTCATTGAGGGAAGCTTTAGAAATAATGGACGCCGAGCAATACAACGTGGTTCGTGCCGCAGCCATAGGAGCGCTCGCAGAAGGTCTTCGAATAATCGGGCAGTTGGAAGAAGCGCTATTCACGATCGATGGTGCAATTGCCGCAACCCATTCAGGCGCGGAGTTTGACCTGCCTGCACTGCTGCGTATCAAGGGAGAAATCCTCGCAGCGCGAAAGGACCGTGAATCCGCCAAGACATGTTTGAGGACGTCGATTGCAAAGGCCCACGCGCAACAAGCGCTCAGCCTTGAACTCAGGTCGGCAATGACCTTGGCACGCCTTCTTCGGGAAGACGGCGAGAGTGTCGAGGCCCGTCAATGCGTGGCCAATGTCTATGACCGTTTCACGGAAGGTTTCGATACGTTGGATCTGAAATTGGCGCATGCGATGATCGCGCAAGACGCATAAACCGCGCCTCCTGGAATTGTGGAACCGGGATCCTAAGCCGCACTGTCCTTCGGGAACCCGATCCAATTTACAATTTTTTACATCTTACTATGCGCCAAAGCTCCCCAACTCAGGCATGTTGCCGAAAAATACTTTATGTACGGTCGTGGTTCTGCATGCCCAGTTCGCCTTCGTCGCCCGATACGCCAATTCCGCTTCCTCCGCTCGTCGCTGCATTCATCGAGGCGACAAACAGCGTCGATTTGGAGCAGCTAATGGCCACATTCGCGGACGACGCCCTGGTCAACGATCAGTTGCGCGACTACTGGGGCAAAGCGGCCATCAGGGACTGGGCAGAGCGAGACATCATTGGCGATAGGCTGACGATCGCAGTCACGAAAATCGTGAGCCATTACGGAAATTTCATTCTCACTGCCAATGTTGATGGAAATTTCGACAAGCGCGGTCTACCGGACCCTCTTGTCCTCGCTTTTTATTTTACGCCACACCACGAACTTATTGTCCAATTGATCATCCTGCGCAATCGCTGCGATGTATGACAATTCGTTTCATCTGGCTTGGCTCGTCTCATTCTCTGCGCCTCTAGCAAACGCACGCACGTTCGTGCGCACGCCGCACCACGATTAACAAGGTTTTAAAATATTTAATTCGCTTTCGCGCGACGACTGCCTCACCCTCTGCTCTGCAATCTTTCGAGACTACCATCTGCGGAAAACGCGCATGCACGACGTGAGCGACCATCTCGGGACGGAAGAACGCGACGCAAAGTTTCGAGCGACCACGGGGGTGCCGGCGTCCTGGAGTCTGACGGCCACTGCTAGGCCGCAGAGCGCCGAGAATTTTGAGGCGGTGCTGCTCGCCATAGCGGGTCACGACCTTCGCCAGCCGCTCCAGGTCATTCAGGCAGCCTACGAACGCCTTGGACGTGGCGTCCGAACAAGCTCCGAACAGCTATACCTGCGGTCCGGCCAAAATGCGGTCGATCGACTAAAGGAACAGCTCGAGCAAATACTGGCTGCGCTGCGCATCCAAGAACGTGCTCAGCGTCTCGAGCTTAAGCCTGTATGTGTCCATCAAGTTTTGCGGCAAGCCTGCCGGGAGATTGAGCAGGATGCGCTGGCCAAGGGCGTAAGCATTCACATGGTTTCCTGTGGGGCTACGATCGTGAGCGATAGCCTGCTGCTCGGCGCCGTCCTGCGCAATTTGGTCAACAACGCAATCAAGTACACCCAACCGGGTGGTCGCATCCTGCTCGGTTGCAGGCATTCCTGTTCAGGAATCCGGATCGATATATACGACACGGGCATTGGAATTCCTGCAGAAAACATTTCGAGAATCTTCGAAGCCTTTACCCGTCTTGATGCTGCGCGATGTGACGGCCTTGGCATCGGTCTCTTCATCGTTCGTCAGGCGCTCAGCATCCTGGGTCACCGCATCGACGTCGCTTCCACTCCCTGCCGCGGGTCTCGCTTCTCCATTTTCGTCGCACGCGACACGAAGGGCGAGTGAGTGGAACCAACATCGCGCATCGAGAGAAAACGCAAGGCTCGGGCGCCGGGATGTGCTGCAATTTGCAGGCGATCCGAAAAACCCGGCCCTATGGATTGCGCCGAAACTGCCTCGCGCATTGCGAATAGACGCCAACTCCCCGCAGGCCAAGGTCACCTTCAATTCACTTGCTATCGACGCAACATGACCACGGCACATTTTTGTGAGCCCCACATTAACCCCTTTCCATACGCAGGCTTGCGCCTGTGGCCCAAGGTGGCGATACGTTGATCGGGAGGAGCAAATGTCGAAGACAGTGTCGGAGCTTCTGGTCGGAGTACTTGAACAGATCGGTGTAACGCAGATTTTCGGTTTGATCGGCGATTCCCTCAATCCTCTGGCGGATGCGGTTCGCAGAAGCAAGATCGAGTGGGTCGGCGTCAGGCACGAAGAAGGCGCGGCGTTGGCCGCAGCCGGACAAGCGAAGCTGACCGGACGGCTCGGCGTCTGCGCGGGCACGACCGGTCCGGGCAGCACACATCTGGTGGCGGGGCTCTACGAGGCGAGCCGCGATCACGCGCCTGTCCTTGCGCTGTCCGGTGACATGCCGCGGGCGATGCAGGGCACCGACTTCATCCAGACCACCGCGCCGGATCTCCTGTTTCGGGATGTCTCGCTTTATACCGAAACAATTTCGTCGCCGGCGCAAGCAGCGGCTGTGATTCATCAGGCCATCGCCGCCGCCTATTCGGGTCCCGGCGTTGCGCATCTGACGCTTCCGCAGGACGTGCTTTCCGCGAGGACGGCCGGCGCGGCCTCTAGCGTGGCGACCTTAAAGCCGCGCAGCGAAGTAACCCCAAGCGAAACAGACGTCGCCGACATCGCCCGGCGGATCGACAAGGCTGACAGCGTGGTGATCATGTGCGGCGGGGGTTGCCGCGGCGCGGCTGATCTCCTGGGAGAGCTTTCGAACCGTCTCAAGGCGCCCTTGATTCATTCAGTGCGCGGCAAGGAGTTGATGGCTTATGAAGATCCGCGCTGGATGGGCGGCCTCGGCATGATCGGTACCAAGGCAGTCTATCACGCCGTACAGCGCTGCGACCTTCTGCTGATGGTTGGTACCGACTATCCCTACTCCAATTTCCTGCCCGACAAGGGTGCCGTGATCCAGATCGATGAACGTGCGCAAGTGCTGGGGCGCCGCACGCCGACCGAACTCGGTGTTGTAGGCTCGGCTAAGCCCACTTTGAAGCTGCTGCTGGATCGTGTTGCGGCGAAGAGCGACGCCAGCTTCTTTGACAAGGTCACCCACGAACGTCAGCGGTGGGACGATATGCTGAACAAGCAGGCCGACCTCGAGCGGAGCAAGGACCGTATTCATCCGCAAGCGGTCGCGCGCGCGGTCAGCGACGCCGCCCGCCGCGACGCCATATTTGTTCTGGACACCGGGTTGAATACCCTATGGTCCGCGAACTGGATCCGGCAGAGCGGATCGCAACGCATCGTCGGCTCCTTCAACAACGCCGCCGTCGGTACGGCTCTTGGACAGGCCAACGGGATCCAGGTGCTCGACCGCTCGCGCCAGGTGATCGCACTTGTCGGCGACGGCGGCTTCAACATGCTGATGGGCGAGTTCATGACCTCCGTGCATCACAAGCTGCCGGTGAAGGTCATCATCTACAATAACTCTGCGCTGGGCCTGATCACGCTGGAAGCCGAGAGTGTCGGCATCGTGCCATTTCGCGAGGCCATTGAATTTCCCAACCCCGATTTTGCGGCGCTGGCGCGCGCCTGTGGCGGCCACGGCTTTACGGCGCGAAAGCCGCGTGACCTGATGGGCGCTATCACCGAGGCACTTACCGTCGATGGTCCCGCGATCGTAGATGCGGTCGTTGCCGCCGACGAAATGCCGAACATGCCGCACGTCGAACCCGAGCAGGCTGGGCACTATGCTATCGCGAAGATCAAGGAAGCAGTACTTGCCGTAACCGGCGGCTAACATAGAGGTGGAGACGAGCGCGGTTAGCGAGATTAGTCGAAATCTCACAAGTGGTAACGAGGAGCCTATCGTGCGGGAACTCGGAACGGGCCAGTTTGTCGCCTATCACTTTGCTGCCTAGCGCAGATGAGGTGCGCTCCTCACGGATTCGCGCCGATCGGGAAGGAGTTATTCAGTGGAGCGCCTCACAAATCGTCAAATGCTTTTCTGCGAACGTTGGCGCCCGCACGCCTCTTGTGAGAGAAGAATACTATCGCTCCTCCGGTGAACGGGCGATCTTTGCTCAGCCAAGACTTTTCATCCTGTGTACCCATCGTATGGTGACCGGTGCAGCGGAGAGTGTGTGGCGCTCAAAGCTGTGTAAACGCTAAGGATTGGCTGAGCGCGGACGCAGGGAGGGACTCAAACCCACGATTTTCAATCATTCCACTTCGAAGAAGACGAAAAGCTGCTGAGTAAGCGGTCGCCTGCCTCCTCCAAAGATTTCGAGCCTGAGTCGGGTTCGACTCCGGTCGGCCGATTGTGGAGACAAAAAACCGCGTGGACCGTGCCTGCTGCCGAGGAGCCCGCAGCTTTATTTTTGCAAGTGAATACCGCGCGCCATCCTGCTGGTATTTGTGCTGGTATCGGCAGCAATCGACGATAAAAGTGGTTTCAAATTCAAATGGTTATGGCTCTAGGCAACTATCGGCCAGGGGCACCATCCTTCGCTCGCTTTGCGAGCTACGGCCAGGCGGGCCACCGATCTCCGCCGTTCGGGTACTCGCCTCCGCACACACTGAAGGAATCTTAACGAATTCTGCCTACCACAAAAGAGCATCCGACTTTTGTCAGGGCTCTTCATGTCCGCAACCTCCATCGACCGGAAAAGCGACGCCGAAATGTTCGATCTGGCGCCGGTTTCGCTCTGGCTCGAGGACTATAGTGAAGTTCAGGCGCTGTTCCAGGAATGGCGCGCGGAGAACGTCACCGACATCAAGGCGTTCTTAACCGCAAATCCGGATCGGGTCCGGCGCTGCTCCGAGCGCATCCGCGTGCTGAAGGTCAATCCCAAGACCCTGTCGCTGTACGGCGCACGCGACCTCGATCATCTGATGGCCAACCTCGGCCAGGTGCTGCGCGACGACACGTTCAAGAGCCATGTCGAGGAGCTCGCCCAGCTCTGGTACGGGCAGACCAGCTTCGCAAGCAACACGGTCAACTACACGCTGACCGGCAAGCGTCTCGATATCCAGCTCTCGGGCCGTATCCTTCCCGGCCACGAACGAAGCTGGGACCGCGTCATGGTGGCCATCGAGGACGTGAGCGAACGGGAAAACGCCCGGCGTGACCTCGTCGACAGCCAGAACTACGCCTTCGGCCTGTTCGCCCACTCGCCCGTATCGCTGTGGGTGGAAGACTTCAGCGGCGTGAAACGCCTGATGGACGACGTACGCAACCGCGGCGTCGAGGACTTGCGCGTCTTCACGGACGTGCATCAGGAATTCGTCGCGCGCTGCATGAGCGAAATCCACGTCATCGACGTCAACAGCCGCACGCTGGAGCTGTTCGGCGCACCCGACAAGAAGACGCTGCTGCACAACCTTCCGCGGGTCTTCCGCGACGAAATGGAGCCGCCTTTCCGCGAGCAGCTGATCGATCTGTGGGCGGGCAAGCTGTTCCAGCAGCGTGAAGTCGTGAACTACGCGCTCGACGGCACCAAGCTGCATCTGCTGCTGCAATTCTCGATCCTGCCGAGCCACGAACGCGACTGGGCGCGGGTGCAGGTCGCGCTCACCGACATCACCGCCCGCAAGAAAGCCGAGACCTACCTCGAATATCTCGGCACCCATGACGTGCTGACGCGCACGCTGAACCGCTCGTTTTATGTCGACGAACTCAATCGGCTGGAGCGGAAGGGACCGTTGCCGGTCACGATCATCATCGTCGACCTCAACGGACTGAAGGCGGTGAACGACGAACTCGGCCATGCGGCCGGAGACGGGCTCTTACGCCGGACGGGCGAAGTGTTCGACTCGCTGATCGAAAAGCCGGCTTCGGTCTCGCGCATCGGCGGGGATGAATTCGCCGTGTTGCTGCCCGGCACCGATGCCGTGGTCGGCGATGCGGTTCTGAACACGCTGAAGGAGCTGATCGAGATCAACAATCAGTATTATCCGGAAACGCCGCTCAGCATCTCGGCCGGTATCGCCACCAGCGAGCCGGGCGACCGGCTCGAACAAGTCGTCAAACGCGCGGACATGAAGATGCTGCGCGCCAAGCGCCAGCATTATATCGAGACCAACCGGAACCGCCGCAAGACCAGCGTCGCGTGAGCTGCACGCCGCGGTGGGCCAAGCCATTTTCTGATTCAATTGTCAACAGCCAGCCGTCCGGGCCTCATGGTTCGAGACGTGCCAAATGGCGCTCCTCACCATGAGGATTTAAACCGCGTACTCCGCCCTCATCCTGAGGAGCCCGCTGCCGGCGGGCGTCTCGAAGGATGGGCCGCACCCGGAACCAAACGAACGCAGCCTCACGCCTCCTGGTCGAGCGCGAGACGGATCATCCGCGCGAGATCGGAACGCCGATAGGGCTTTGGCAGCAGCAACACGCCGGGGTCGAGCCGGCCGTGATGGAAGATCGCATCCTCTGTGTAGCCCGCCGAAAACAGCACCCGCATCTTCGGATGCAACGCGCGCACGACATCGGCCAATTGCCGCCCGTTCATGCCGCCCGGCATGATCACATCGGTGAACAGCAGATCGAAGGCGATGCCTTTTCTGATTTCGACCAGCGCCTCCGGCCCGTTGGCGGTCAGAATCGTCCGGTATCCCAACAGGGTGAGCTGGGCACTGGCATATTGGCGCACCAGCGGATCATCCTCGACGACCAGAATGGTCTCGCCGCCGCCGCCGACTTCGCCCGAGGCCACCGGCTCCCGCGCCTGCACGGTCTCGGTCGCGCGCGGCAGATAGAGCTTGATCGACGTGCCGTGGCCTTCTTCCGAGTAGATCTTGACGTGGCCGTTGGACTGCTTGACGAAGCCGTAGACCATGGAAAGGCCGAGCCCCGTCCCCTTGCCGGTCTGCTTGGTGGTGAAGAACGGCTCGAACACCTTGTCGCGGATCGCTTCGGGAATGCCGCTGCCGGTGTCGCTGACCGCGACCATCGCATAATGGCCCGGCCGCACCTCGGCATTCAGCGCCGCATAGGCCTCGTCGAGAAAGACGTTGCCGGTTTCCAGCGTGAGCTTGCCACCCTCCCCCATCGCGTCACGCGCGTTGAAGGCGAGGTTGAGAAGCGCGGTGGTCAGATGGCTGGGATCGACCAGCGCCGACCAGCTGTCGTCTTCGAGCGCGAGCTGAATCTCGACCTGCTCGCCCAATGACGGCCGGAGCAGCTTGGCGATGTCTTCGACCAATTCATTGAGATTGGTCTCGCGCGGCTGCAGCGGCTGCTGGCGGGAAAATGCAAGCAGTTGCTTCGTCACCTCCGCTCCGCGCTGCGCCGCGTCGGAAATCATGCGCACGGAGGCGATGCGCGCCGGGTCGTCGGCCAGATCTTCGCTCAACACCTCCGCCATGCCGATGATGACGGTGAGAATATTGTTGAAGTCGTGCGCGACGCCGCCGGTGAGATGCCCGACGGCTTCCATCTTCTGGGTCTGGCGCAGCCGCTGCTCGTCTTCGAGCTGCTTTTTGGCATCATCGACCTCGCGCGCCCGCAGGAAGACTTCGGCCTCCATCTGCCGCGTGCGGCCGCGCAATTCCTCCG
The DNA here is from genome assembly GCF_900142985.1 of Bradyrhizobium erythrophlei. NCBI lineage: Bacteria > Pseudomonadati > Pseudomonadota > Alphaproteobacteria > Hyphomicrobiales > Nitrobacteraceae > Bradyrhizobium > Bradyrhizobium erythrophlei. Next base: position 3,662,525 of record NZ_LT670849.1, on the reverse strand, counting down.
CAAGCTTGTCCTGCTCGACGCCCTGCTGTTTCAGGCGAATGAATTCGGTGACGTCCTCGACCCGATGGATGATGTAGGCGATGCGCCCGTCGGGGCCGAACACCGGCGAGTTGCGCGGGCTCCAGTGCCGCACTTCGAAGCCGCCGCCCTCCGACTCCGGCTTGCGGATGTCGTATTTCTGCACCGGCATGGCGTCCGGGCGGCGGAGTTGCAACACGCGCTGAAGCGAGGCGTTGAGGTTGCGCACGCCATCGGAAGCCGGGTCATCGGGATTGTCGGGAAAGACCTCGAACAGCGGGCGCCCGAGAATCTCCGAACGTTTCGTCATGGTCGCCTGCAAATAGGCCTCGCTGACGGCGACGATGCGCAAGTCTGGCGTCAGGACCAGGTAGAGACCGGGAGCGCCTTCGAACAGCGCTTTGAAGTCAGGAGCCTCTTTGAAGTTAAGACCCTCGGGGGCCAGAGTCATGTCGAGGTGGCCATCTGCAAAATCGTCGGCTGCAAAGGTCAGTCTATACAGCCGTGCGGTGTTGTGTAGACAAAATCGTGCACCCCCGCGGCCTTTGTTGCCCGGGCTTTTGCCAAATCTTGTCCCTCGAAAAACAGAGGGCGCAGGAAAAGCCGGATGCTCAAGCGCACCCGCAGCCTTGTGTGCGATGTAAGAAAGCACACAAGTTAGTCACCACAGGTTCGCCAGAACGATCCGGCCTTTCCTGCACGATGGTTTTAACGGCTTCTTTCGTGCTCTCTCTGGTGATCGGCTTTCTTGCCACCATCCCGGCGTGATGCGAAGCATCATCGCCAGTTGATGCCAGCATCGAGGCATCAAGACCACACGACTTCGCCGTCCGCATCGATGCCGCTCGTCCGGCGGCGTCAACGCGCCCATCGCATCCTTTAGGCCCAACGTTCGTGACGATCGCGAAACGCCCCTTGTGTCCAGGAAATCTGGCAGAATGTGCGAACGGGCGGTTCTGACCAACCGCCCGTTGCTGGAGCTGAGCCCGTAGCGCCCCAAAAGCGACAAAGCTTGTTCAAGAGCGAGGGACAGTTCCGGTGTCTTCCTCAACCCGAACAGTTGCAAGGGCTTCGAGCCCGTACCGAGCAAGGAAGGGAGTGGATGATGGCACAAAGCGGTTTGGTTGTCGCCGGTATCGACGTGGCCAAGGACAAAGTAGATGTCTGCCTTCGCAAGTTCGCATTGCGTCAGGTGTTCCCGAACACCGCGCCAGGGCACAGCAAGCTGGTGGCCTGGCTTCGCAAGCACCAAGTGAACAAGGCCGTTATGGAGGCCAGTGGCGGCTACGAACGCGATTGGGCCAAAGTGCTGCGCCAAGCCGGCATCGAGGTGCGGATCGTTGATCCCAGGCGGGTCCGCAGCTTCGCGCTGTCGGCCGGACGCCTAGCGAAGAACGATCCGATCGACGCGGGGATGATCGCCTGGTTCGCAGAGACATTTGACGAGATACCTGGCCAGATCCACGATGCCGCACGCGAGGAGCTGGCAGCGCTGGTGAAGGCACGCAAAAACCTGATTGATGTTAAGACCCGATTGCAAAGCCAGAACGAACACGCCGGACCGAGACCGGTGCAGAAGGCCCATTCCCACGTGTTGAAGAGTCTGGCTGCCGAAATTGCCAAGCTCGAGACTGCGATCTCCGCCAAGGTCAAGGCGACACCGGGCTTTGCTGAGCGCGCCGAGATCATCGAGAGTGTGCCGGGCCTCGCCGAAACGACATCCGCGATCCTCATCGCGGGGATGCCGGAGCTCGGGATGGTGGGTGAGGAGATCGCCGCGGCCTTGATAGGCCTCGCACCTTATGATGACGATAGTGGCAAACGGCGCGGCGAGCGACACATCAAGGGCGGCCGCCGTTGGGTCAGAAACGCCGTCTACATGCCTTGCCTCAGCGCAGCCACGCAGCACAACCCGGTGCTCAAGGCCTTCTATCAACGCCTGATCGCCAAGGGAAAGGAGCCGAAGGTGGCCCTCGTCGCCTGCATGCGAAAGCTGATCGTCATCCTCAACGTCATGATCGCTCGTCGCCAGAAATGGGATGCCGCGCGCTACACATCGGCCTGATCCAGCGAACTTTATCGCCCTTGGTCCCCGTTTACTTCGGCACAGTTGCTCTTGATCGGGCAAGGACGCGCGGGCTTCTAAAGGTGATTTGCCCGACGGGGCAAGGGGAGATTTTCCGGGTCGTCCCGGTCGACTGCTTCGCCACCGAAAGCCGAAATCGAATCGGGCATGGTCGACGTCTGCCAAGGGCCAATTGCGGACCTTGGCCTGTCACCGGAAAGCAGACCTTCAGATAGGGCGCGTCGCGACGGCCCCGCTTCAGCTCTGAAGTCGTAGCGTACGCGAGCGTCGTCAGTGCGTTTTCGCGCGCTCGCCGCTACCTTTCAGATGCGCCTCTCCCAGTTCGCGGGAGAGCTCCTCGGTAAGGCTAAACGAAACCGTAAATCCGTCCGGCGTGCCGATCGTCAGAATGCGGAAGTTGTCGGGTGCCGCCTCGATCTGAAATTCCCGCAGCGGATACGTAATGCGCATCCTCGGATCGTGATTTGCGCGTCTCACGGCGCTCGATGCCATCTTTGGCAAGGTCATCAGCAACGCCGACAGTATTTCGACCGTAAGGATGATGTCGACCGTCCGGCCTGCCTGATCTTCGGCCACAAGTTTCACGGCCGTACCATCGATCGCGGTCTCGAAATTCACCAATCTGCGAATATCGATCTGGTCCGCCATAGAGCCCCGCTCGTGCTTCGGGCCGAGTAGAACGGTCCAGGCGAACAACGGCACTCCGTTTCTTGTTTTCAAATTTTGAACGATACAGTGATTTGGAAGCAAGAACCGGAGTGCGCGCGTTGCCCGGTTCGACCTAGACCATTCCCATCGTCATTTTTAATGTGAGGAGGATGAGATGGCGTGGTCAGAGGCACTGTTGCGTGGCACAAGGACTCCGATCATCCTGAGCGCGGTGTGCTTGCTCTCGATCGAGGGCGCTAACATGAAAAGCGCGGAAGCTGAGCTTTCTCCGTGCAACTCGGTCGCGCCGACGACGCGCGATGTTGTCGTCTACGTCTCGGACATGAGGCGGTCCGTAAACTGGTACCGTGACAATGTCGGGCTTTCGGAAGTCTTTATCCTTAGGTCGATCGAACGCGATTCCCGAGCCGTCGTGATGGAGAAGGACAGCAACGGCGTGACGTTGGTCTCGGGCAAGGAAAAACAGCCCGTGCTTGACCCGCAACGCGTGTGTTTTCCGCAAAAAGGTGCGCACGATCCAACGCGCGGTTCGTCGCCAATCTATCTTATCGATCCGGACGGAACACAAGTTGAGCTTCCGATTTCTCAATAACTCGCATCATTCTGAAGCGTCTTGCGGAGTGCGCTGCTCGTTGTCGACGGCGTGTAGGAGAAGTAGGCTATCTCCACCCCGAGAGCAGCAAAGTCCCGTTCGAGCTCCAGACCCTTCTTGGTACCCTGCCAGTCATTGCCCTTGAACAGGACGTTGAACCGCAATTCTTTCCAGATCTCGACCTTATCGTTCGTCGTCGCAGCGTAGGCGGCATCGACGAAGCTGATGTTACGGACGATCTCGAGCCTCTCGGCGAGTGGGATTACTGGCTGGATGCCCTTGTGCTTGATCAACACGTCATCCGCCGCAACGCCGGCGATCAGATAATCACATCGTTCTTTCGCACGGCGCAGTAGATTCAGATGGCCGATATGGAAGAGGTCGTAGGCGCCGGGGGCGTAACCGATGCGGATCATGGCTGTCGTTCCGATTATCTTAGTGGATTTCACTTTGAAGAAACTACTGCTGTATCGAAATCGCTACGCTCCGGTTCGTGTTTCGAAATCAACAAATGTCGAAAGAAGATTTTTCGCTCTGCTCTTCCGCCCGAAATGACGAAGGCCCGCACTTGACATTGCGCGGGCCCAGTCTCTTGCCGAAGAGTGCCGATAAATCACAGGTCGGCGTCGTGCGAGTTCGCTTAGGCGGCCTTGATGAGGCCGAGTTGCGTTAGTGCGGTGACGCCATCGTCGAGACCGATTTCCTGCACGATCTTTCCGCCGATCACTTTCAGCACGGTCGTGCCGGTGAAGTGCATCTTACGACCCGTCGCAGCGGGGAGACCGCCGATCAGAAAATCTTTGAAGGCCGGACCCGTGTGGGTGCCTCCACCCTCCCACTGACCGACGACGTAATCGCCTTCTGCAATCAAATCAGCCGTACCCCAGAAATTAAGATCGGGAAACGCGGCCCGGAAGTCGGTCATGAACGCCTTGATGTCTTGACGGCCGCGACGCGGTTCGTGCAGCGAATACTTGAGCAGCATGTCGGGCGCGGCGATATCGTCGATGACCGCCAAATTGACATCCTTGCCCCAGAATTCGGTAAACCAACGAACGACGACTGCCTTGTTGTCTTCTTCCTTGCTCATAGAAAAGGTCCTTTCATCACCTCGGAATCACCAAATCATTCGATGACCTGAGATCAGACGTATTCCGCTCTCCTCACCGCCAAACTCCGATTCTTGCCTTCAAACTAGAAAGGCCTCTCGCGGGCTGCGCCATCGATTGGGCGGGCTCATGACTTCGTGAGAACTCTGACCAATTCTTCAATTCAGACGATCGCGGGCCGTCGGTCGTCCATACCGTTGCATTTGCTCAGTCAGCCGAGGCGCGTCCCTGACGAAAGCGGCCGTCCGAGACTCGCTCCAAGTACGGATTTGCGTGACCATCGCTCTGACGCCGAATAAGAGTGGATCATCGCCTTTCCAATTCGCGCGGTCGATCATTTCCCTCGGCACGGACATTGGGCCGTCGAAAGGCCCGTCCGCGTCACTGAGCAGGATAACCAACCGATGCTCGGTTTCGAACGCGGCGATCGAGAAGCAATATCCCTCATGAACGATGGCCGCTGCCGGTTGTGACCAGTCGATCTTCGACGCCGCGTTCAGTTCCGCGGGCGTCCAATCAAAGTCGCTCGCCGCCCTTGGGATCTCCAGAAACTTCAGGAAGCGCGGTTCGTCGAGTGCTTTGACGGCTTTTTGGAGTTCGGCCATGCCTGCGTCGATCCGTCGACGCTTGTTGCCGCTCCCAGGCTCCTGCTTAGCGCCCGAAATCAGAAGCGAAATGGGCAACAAGAGCCGACCGTACTGATCGGCGATATGGAGTTCGACATCGACGCCAGCAGGAACAGCAGTGACGCAGAATTCAACGCCAAGGTGGGTAAATTTCAAGGTTCGGTACTTTGGCCGCGTGGGGGCCATCTCTCTTCTCCGCAGCTGTCCCGACCCGACATCATATTGTGCGACACAGGCGCCAAGGCCGGTAGATCTCCTGCGGAAGAGAGGTCGGTTCATTCCGCTCTCGCAAATCTTCTCTCGTGAGCCGCCGCGCACCGCACTCCGATTCTTGCTTTCAAACTCTTGGACGCACGAGCGAGAATCTGGAACGCGCAATCTCACGCCGGCAATCGCGTGACGCTGCGGCTTGGCTGGCCGCTGCTGTGCGTGGCGGACGGCCTGGTGTCACTTTTGCCAAGGGGGCGCCCTACTTTTCGCCGGTCGCACGGCAGGCTTTTTATGCTCGGAACTGTGTCGGAAATTTTCTCAGTTTGAGAGCAAGCATCGGAGTTCGAACCAAAAGGCTTCCGACTACCTTGGGTCATGAGGACTGATAAAGGAGATATTCCATGGACCTCATGATGAAGAATGGCGTCACGCAGTCAAAGGCGCGTGCCGGGCCAACCGCTGAGATCCTGTTCTATGCTACGGGCGAATCCGATCTCGGCGAGATACTGGTTGCCCACAGCAGCAAGGGCGTTTGCGCGATCCTGATTGGTGATAGTGACAAGGAGCTGGTAACTGATCTCTTGGTGCGTTTTCCAAAGGCAACGCTCGTGCGAAGCCAAGCCTTCCTTCGTGACGATCTTTCGAAGGTAGTCGTATTCGCGAACAAGCCTACCCAAAGGCTTGACCTCACGCTGGATATGCGAGGAACGCCGCTACAACGCCGCGTCTGGGAGGCGATCCGCAATCTCCCGGTCGGACGGACGGTCAGCTACATGCACTTGGCCCGCGTGATCAATTGTGTCTATCCGAACGCGGCCGCGCGGGTCGTGGCCAACGCTTGCGCTGCCAATCCGCTGGCTCTCGCAATTCCGTGTCACCGCGTTGTTCGCAGCGATGGCGGACTAGCGGGCTTCCGTTGGGGCCTCGAGCGCAAGCGCAAATTGATCGCGAAGGAAGCAACGTCGTGCGGTCCGGTACCCTAAGCCGACGGCTAATACTTACTGCGACCCGATTACGGACTGGACCCGACGGCGGCCAGACCTCCGGCAGCGGCCGACAGTGAATTCTGCTGCGCGCGAAGAGCCTCCGACAAATGGAGACGACGATGAAGCTAGTTAGTTCGGATGATGGGAAGATCGGCCTCCACGTGCTCTTGCCGACGGGACCGCACGCGATCGATATCGGGGCCAGTGTCGGCGTGTTCACCCCACACGACCCTTTGTCGAATGGTCTCTTGAATGGCTCCTTCAAGGACGGTGGCAATTGGTCGGAGATCGTCAAACACTGGACCCATCTGAAGTGGCCGCTCAAGAGACTCGCCAATATCGCCGCGATCTGCCCGGAGCATCCGTTGCTCGTTCTTCGGCCACTAACAGAACAGCAACGTCAGCCTAGGGTCGCTATCCTGGCTATCGAAATAACCGACACGGAGGATCTCACGGATATCGACCCGACGGGGCGCCGTGCCATGCAGCTGCAACTCATGTCGCGTTCTGATGACCGCACATCGGTTACGCCCGGCTCACCAGTAGTTGCGCAAGTCATTGATTTCCTGTTTCACAGGGATCATGACGCGCGGAAATGACGACCACTCTCGTTCCGCTTTACCGTGCAAGACTTAGCGCTTGCAGTAGCCGGCGCATCGAATGGATCCGTCTAGGTGGTTCGATCTCAGGTGCGCCGGAGCTCCTAGCTGATGTCTATTGTGGATCACTAGCGGGCGTCTCTACCAGCGCTGCTCTCTTCCACTTTGCCCCCAAAGCGAACACTGCGTTGCTCCCGCTCGTCTGGCGGCGACCACGCGAGGCTCAATGGTCAAGGAAGCCTAGGCGTTCAAATCGCAGGGACGGTACATTTTCGCAAGTTCGGCCCCGCGCAGAACGATCAGGTGCGGGGTCAATCCACCTTGCCGGCTTATCCAGCGCTGCACCCGCAACGGATACATCGAGTAAAGCACCTTGGTTGCAGCGCGGTTGGTAATCTCCTGACCCCCGCTTCCGAAATCGAAAGCCGCATGGAAAGCGAGAGCCGCGTTGGAAGTCACGCAAATCTTGTCGTGAGGAATCTTTCCGAGGACTATTGTACATGCCGAGGCGCACTGACCGTCAATCATGACCACCTGGTGGGAGCGTCGAAGGCCTTCATATTTATCGAGATAGGAACCTATCATTCCACCGCGGTCATCGGCGATCCTGACTGCTGCGCCGCCAGACTCAGCGCCGGCAAACAAAAGTACAAACGCGAGCAGTCCCGTAAGGAATTTCATGTTCCCATCCTGCGTTTACAGCGAAGTCGGCATTTGACTTCATGACCTATCGTTCCCAGCTCCGAATTATCTCGACGCAGGCGCTCCCTGCATATCCGGGCAACTACTGAGGTGACCGTGCACACAAAGAGGGCTAGCGGAGGTTCGATGGCGCGCAGAAGTTCACGAGGCGTTGGCGGCGCGGCTCTCCTTCATCGGGACTGCCGTACCCGTTTCTGGCCCGCGCGTGTCTCCGCCGGCTTCGCATCGGCTCTCGCGGCCGCACGCCTTGCAAAGATCTCCCGGCCCGACGCCTCCCCCGTCTTGCGCCACTGCGCTGGCGTAAGGCCCATGTGGCTCTTGAAAGCACGCTGGAAGGCCGCTTCCGACTGATAGCCGACCGCCTCGGCGACTGCGCCGGTTGAAAGCGATGAACGTGTCAGTTCGTTCGCTGCCATCGTCATCCTGATGTCGGTCAGTAGATCGCTGGCCGAACGGCCGAGCTTCTCCTGAAACTGACGGGCCAGCGTGGCGCGCGACATACCGGACAGTTCGGCGAGTTCAGGCAACGACCAGGCGCGCGCGGGCTCGTTGAACAAGGCAGCCACCGCCGGCGCAAGGCGCGGATGGCCGGCGAGGGCGAGAATGCCGTGCGGCGCGTCCTCGGTCTCACTGGCAAGCCGCAACGCCAGCGCGAACATTGCCGTCGACAACGCGTTCAGCATCGCGCGTCCGCCCAGGCGGTCGTCCGCCGATTCCCCTCGCATCACGGTGACAAGGCTGGCGAGCTGCGCCGCGGTTTCGTTTTCGCCGGCTGCTCCCGCATGCACGACCAGACGCGGCGGCAGAAAATTGCGCAGCAGACGATCGTGCGGCGGCGCAATCGCGAAATGTCCGCACAAGAGGTCGAGCCGATCGCCTGAACCAAGGTTCTCGCTGATCGTGAAGTTGAGCGCGGCGCGGTTGCTCGCCGGCATCGGCTTGGCGCCGCTACTGTCGTGCATCACGTGCCGCGGGTTGCCGGGAAGCAGCAAGATGTCGCCGGCCTTCAAGTGCAGGGGACGGCCTCCTGCCGGGTCGTCCAGTATCGCCGAGCCGGCCAGCACTGCGTGGTACGGGATTTCGTTGGTCTCGCCGGGCCCCTGCACGATGCGCCAGGGCGCGCCATAGGCGCAGCGCAAATCCAGCCGCCCGCGCACCGGCATCATCTCGAACAGCCGGCTAAGCCAATCCATGGGCGATTCTCCCGTGACGATCAAATGAGACGAATAAGCATATAATCGAGATTTATCGACATTCAAAGTCTCATACCGCGGCCATATCCTCACTCCGCAATCGTTCATCAACCCCAACAACGGAGTGCGAATATGTCCCGCCTTTCAGTTCCGAACCTCGAGTCCGATGCCGGTCCGTCCGGTCAAGTTTACGCGCAGATCAAGAAGGCGGTCGGCAACGTGCCAAACGCCTTTGCGGCGATCGCCGCTCACGGCCCTGCTGCGCTCAAGTCGGTGCTCGCCGCCGATGCGGTGCTCGCATCCGGTTCGCTCGACAAGCGCGACCGGGAAACCATCAAGCTGATCGTCAGCGGTGTCGCCGGCTGCGATTACTGCGTGGCTGCACACAGCCTGCTCGGCAAGCTCGCAGGATTGAAGCCCGACGAACTGAAGAACATTCGCGATGGCAACGCCACGGGCGATTCCAAGCGAGACGCACTGGCCCGCTTCGTCCGCAAGCTCGCGGCAACCAGCGGCACCGTCAGCGACGATGAGTTCGCAGCGATCAAGGCCGCCGGCTACAGCGACGCCCAGCTCGTCGAGATCAGCCTGGCTTTCGCGACTATCGTCTTCACCAACGTCTTCAACCGCATCAACGACACCGAGATCGACTTCCCGGCCGTCGCATGAAGCGACGGTGCGATCCGTCAGATCTCAAGCACGAAAGGATCACGACCATGACTACGCTTTCCACGACCGTTCATAACCCGCTCGTCCGCGCGCTGCACGGCACCGGCCTGTTGGCGGAGGACCTCGACTACCACGCCGTCCGGGCGTCGATGGTGATCATGTTCTTCTTCTTCGGTTATCAGAAGTGGTTTCCGTACGAGTTCGAAAGACTGGTCCCCTTCATCAGCAATGGGCCGCTGATCTGGTGGCTCTATCCGGTATTCGGCCATGCCGGCGCCAGCTATTTCCTGGGCGTCTCGGAGTGGACGTTCGGGTCCCTGCTGCTCGCGGGCTTTTGGGACAAGCGGATCGGTATTCTTGGCGCGCTCGGCTCGACCGGCACATTCATCGCAACGGTCACGATTATCCCGTTCATGCCCGAGGGCTGGGACGTTGCCGCGGGAGGTTTCCCCGCGATGACGGGTAACTTGCCTTTCCTGATGAAGGACGTCGTCCTGCTCGCGGTCTCGTTCTACCTGCTGCGGCAGGACGCGATTCGCCTGGTGCGTAGATAGACGGCGCCTTGCCGATGACGATGCGTCGCCGGTGAGCTTTCCGCTCGCCGGCGACGGCACGTTGGTTATTCAACAGTTCACCGCGCCGGGGCAATCCCGCCTTGGCGCTGTCGAGCCACGATCGTTCCCGCTGACGGCCGCAATCGCGCCCAACAGATTTCCCAATCGCTAACGTAAACTGCGCTCTGCAACTGGGGAAATTAGGTTGCAAAAAGGGGAGCGTCAGAATGCGCCAAGAGCAGCCATCGCTATCGCCTGCCCAACAGGCGGCGGATTTCAAGATCAATTTCCAGATGACGGACGCGGGCGCAAGGCACGCCTGCAGCGTTACGATCCAAGCCGCCAGCCAGGTCGACGCTGCCATCATTTTCCGGGAGAACTGGTCCACCATCGAGAAGCTCGCGCGTCTGAACCTCGCCGAAAAGGGTCGCAGTGAGATCAGGCTGGAGGCTGCATCGACAGGCTGAGCCCTTACCAAGGGATCGACCGCCCTTTTTTCGCCCCAAATACCCATGTTTCTTAAGGGGTTAGCGTGACGAGGGCGCAAGCTTATGTGGACCGCAGTCCGCCTCGCTATGGTGTGCGCTTTGGTTCTGGGCGGCGTGTTCGCGCTCCGAGCCAGGAGCAACTCGCCTGCCTCCCCGGCATCAGCAACCGATGCCGGCGCCTCCGATATCGTTGTCGTCAATCTGGCCAGCAAGAACGACAAGCTGACGATGACAGATGAAGACAAGAAGATCGTTCCGGTGGAAGCCATCCGGGTCGCTGCTCTGCAAGCCAATGCCAAAATGGAGAGCGAACCTGAGCGCGAAACCAGGCATCGACGGCATGCCTCGCACAGGCATTGGCACTACCGACGATCGAACAAAAGTCATCGGCGTTGAATGCGCTTCGAAAAGGCCAGAGGGGACCGACGCCTGCAAAGCATCGCCTCGTCTCAACGCTCATCTGCTACGGGACGTCTGCCACCCTTGCAACGCCGCTCCTTCAGATCCTCCGCTGACATCGACGACATCATTCCCTCGGTCGAGGGCGGGATGATGAACGCTTTCACACGCTGTTGGGCGCCCGGAAGACCCATCAAAGTGGACTGAACGGCGAACTCGATCTCCACGACGCGAGGGGCTTTCGAGATGTTCCTCGCCATTCGATAGAGACAAGCCCCGTCGCCGGCGAAACACAAAGCCGCCCACCCGCGGCTGATGGCAGCTTTGGGAAATTCATTCGTTTTCGGACAAACAAGCTCCACCTCGAACAAGGGATGATCGGGGCTGTAGAAAGCCGTCGCGAGCGCCAATCCCTCCTCGCCACCGACAATCGGAAGCGGGACGTCCATCTGGCTATGCCACAGACGCGTGAGTTCGAGCGCGGACAGCCGGTAGAAATTGCGGCCTTCATTGAGCGGATGGGTATTGCGATAAAACGCGAGAACGGGCGCCACGATCAAGGCGGCGACCAGCGCGATGCTTGCGACGATGACGATCAAATTGACCGTATGGAAGCGGTCGATCGGATAGCTCGTGGTGCAGACCAAGAGAATGACAAACAGGAAGAGGCCTTGTGAGGCCCAGACGCCCGGCATGTGGGTGCCGACGACGATTGCCGCGATCGCCGGAAACACGATCGTCCCGACGGTGACCCAGAACAACAGCAGCAGGCCCGGATCCATCTGTCGAAAATCGCGCGGAAGCATTTTCAGGCGCCGTCCTGCGATCGCGGCCCACATGCAAGCCGGCAGCACCAGGCTCAACGCCGCTTCAAGTACAAAAAGAACCGCCTCGTTGAGCGCGGCGAAAAATGTCTTTCCGCCGTGTTCCATGAGCGCATAGGTAAACGGCATCGCGCCGGTTGTCGCCAGCCAATGCAAATGCGGTCCCAACGCCACAAGACCGACGCCGGCGGAAATCCATGGAGCCGGCGATGCAAAATAAGCCCGGCGTTGAGGATGGCAGATCGCGGCAAACACAAAGCTGCCGATCAGAAAAACCGAATAGTATTTTCCCAGCATGGCAAGCGCGGCCGTTGCACCGGCGGCGACGGCCCATTTCACCTCGCGCGTTTCAAACGACCTCAGAAAACAATAGGTCGCGATGGGCCAGACCGGCAAAAGCACCGCGTTGGCGTTGAAACGTTGCGCGAAAAACTGATAGGTCGGCGGCAGCATGAGAAGCAGCAGCACGATGATTCTTTTGTCGCCCGTCACGAAACGCCGCGAAATCAGGTCGACGAACCACAATGCGAGCGTCGAGTTGACGAGCGCCAGCAGTTGAAACGACCAGTCGGTCAGGGGAAAGACCGACGTCCACGCATGCGCGATCCATCCCATCAGCGGCGGGTGTTTGGCGCTGCCCCATTCGAAGCTGCGCCCGAATGTCCAGGCCTCCAGCACATCAGAATGCAGATCGCCGACAAGGTAGGCGATCACCAGAAAGGCCATCCAGACAGCGACAAATCCGGCCAGCAGAAGCGGAATGGCCCAGCCCGCTTCGATCCCGTCGAGCAGACGTAGAAACGGCTGCCGCCACCGCACCGGACGGACTTCCGAGCGGGCAGCCGCATTCGGGAATGTCAAATCGGGGAGGAAAACCCTCATCGCGGGCGGGGAAAACCAGTTAAAACCAACTTGTCACGCAACAAGCTGACCTGTGGCACGCCCGGGCAGGCTTGGAAATCGGCCTAGTTGTCGCAGCGCCGTTGGGGGATGAACGTCGGATTGCCGCGCGGTGCGCGCGCGCCGTTGCCATGTCAGAACGTGCGCCCAGCCATGCCCACGGGAGGCTGTTAGGGGCATTTTTATCAATTCCGATTAACGCTTCGGGAACCCGCCTGAACCCCGAAAAAATAGGTGCTCCATGCACGCAAGCCTGAAGATTTCCACCAAGCTGCTGATGATGGTGCTGCTTGCGGTTGCCGGTGTGGCAGTCATCGCGGCGGTCGGACTCTCGGCGCTGCGGCAAAATCTGCTGGAGGACCGCGAGGCGAAGCTCCGTGACGTCGTGATGCTCGCCAGGCAAAACATCGACCTCGACTATCAGAACTCGAAGGCAACCGGCCTTTCGGATGCCCAGGCGCTCGAACGGGGAAAAACCGTTCTCAAGACCTTGCGCTTCGGTAACGACGACTATTTCTACGCCTTCAACTCCGAGGGCCTGGTTCTGTCCCACCCGAATCCCAAGGTCGAGAACAAGAACCTGTATAACGCGCCCGACTCGAATGGCGTTTACTTCACGCGGGACCAGATCAACATCGCGGCCAAAGGCGGCGGTTTCGTCAGCTATCGCTTTCCGCGCGCGGGCGGCACGGAACCACTCCCAAAAGTTTCCTACGCGGTCGAGTTCAAGCCGTACGGCTGGACCATCGGAGGCGGCATCTATCTTGACGACGTCGACGCCATCTTCTGGCAACAGGTCTGGCGCATCGGCATGCTGCTCGCCATCGTTCTTGTGATGGTGGTCGGCACGTCCGTGCTTCTGGGGCGCAGCATCGTTCTGCCGATCAAGGGAATGACGAGCGCCATGCGCAAGATCGCCGCGGGCGATATGGCCACCGTCATCCCTGCTCAGGATCGCCGTGACGAGGTCGGAGCCATGGCGCAATCCGTCCAGGTCTTCAAGGACAGCATGATCGAAGCCGTCCGTTTGCGTGGCGAACAGGATGAACTGAAGAAGAAGGCCGAGACCGAGAAACGCAACCTTCTCGGCTCCATGGCCGACGACTTCGAGGCAAGCATCCGCGGCTCGCTCGATACGCTTTCAGGCGCTGCGGCTGAACTGCGCGGGACATCGAACGAGATGTCCGCTTCCGCGGACGAAGCCAATCATCAGGCGACATCCGTCGCGGCGACGGCCGAACAGGCGTCGGCCAATGTGCAAACCGTCGCTGCGGCGACCGAAGAACTCGCCTCATCCGTCGCCGAGATCGGACGTCAGGTTGCTCAATCGACCAAGGTCGCCAGCCAGGCCGTCGAGGAAGCCAATCGCACCAACACCACCGTTCAAGGGTTGTCCGCCGCCGCGCAGAGGATCGGGGATGTCGTCAGGCTGATCAACGATATTGCGAGTCAAACCAACCTGCTGGCCTTGAACGCAACCATCGAGGCCGCGCGTGCCGGCGAAGCCGGCAAGGGCTTTGCCGTCGTCGCCAACGAAGTGAAGTCTTTGGCGAGCCAAACAGCCAAGGCGACCGATGAAATCTCGTCCCAGGTAGCTGCGATGCAAGGCGCGACCACGGAAGCCGTCCAGGCCATCGAGAATATCGGCGGGACCATCGGCGCGATCAACCAGATCACGACGGCGATTGCGTCCTCCGTCGAACAACAGGGCGCCGCGACCCAGGAAATCGCCCGCAACATCCAGGAAGCCGCCCAGGGAACCGAGAAGGTTACTCAGAATATCGGCGGCGCATCCAAGGCTGCGGCCCACACCGGCGCGGCGGCCAACCGGGTTTTGACTTCCGCCGAGGAACTCAATGAGCAGGCAGCTCATCTGAGATCCAAGATCGATCGCTTCGTCGCCGGAATCCGGGCGGCCTGATCGGCCTCTGGCCGCAACTTTTTAGGCGCTTCGTTCGGAAATCGATGCCCAGTAGTTCGGGTTTTTCGGCATCTGGATGCGCACCCATCGATAGGGCGTGCGGGACCACGGCATGATCTGGTCGGTCAGATTGTCGAGCACCAGATCGCCGCTGTCGGTGCGGACAACCGTGACAAGGTGATGCTCGCCCGAGACGGTCACGACCTCGCTCAACAGAACGGTGCGGGCGGGCCAGCCTCTCGCGATCAACTCGTGACGCTTGGTGACAGCATAATCGTTGCAATCGCCGCGATCCGGGCCCAGCAACCATTTTTCACCGGCGAGGCCGTCTTCATTTCGTTCTGGATGGATCGACGAATTGACGGTGCGATTGACGTCCTCGAGCTCCGCCCAGCGCGTGATGTTCAACTCAATCCGGTCGCCGGCGAACACCAACCGCTGCGGTTTGCACTCGGCCGGGTATTCCAGGCAGAAGCGCGTAAATGCCATCGGAGCCAGGGTCGGCACGTCAAGCCTGATGAACTGGAGGCCTTGCGGCGGTCCATCGGGGACGTTCGCGAGAGCCGCGGCCGCGCCATGCCGGAGGTCGTTCCGCGGCAGCGGTTGCACGCTCGCGAGACGGGAGGCAAGACTGATCTGGACGCCTCGATCGGCGACGCTCGCAAGGCCGGCGATCGCGTCATTCCAGAGGTCGTTCCACAGCGGCGGTTGCGCGCTGGAGAGACGGGATTCCACGGTGTGGTGATCGCTAACCTTGAAAGCGACCGAGAGAACCGTCAGGGAGGACGCTAATGACACGGCCGCACACACGACAAAGCCGGTGATGACGAGGGGAGAAATCACCAGGACCGTGAGGCTTCGCTGAAGCGCGGCGGAAATTCGTAACCTGACCATTCGAAAATCCCGTGCTGCGGATTCTCGCCCCAGGATTCTAAGATTGGCTTAAGCAGATCGCTTCCAACTGTTTTCTCACCGCAGCGCTGACCCATGGCGCTTTGATGTCCGCGTTGGCCAAATGGCTTCAACGCCACGCCCGGGGAAGAGATTCGAGAGCTCTTTCGACTGCTTAATTTCTAGGCAAGGCAGTGGCCCCTTCACGGGCCTTCGGGTCCAACCACCCCTCCAAGACCCCGCTGCTCAACTCTCCCGCATACAATTCGCCAAATCTGCTGCTAATTTAATCACTTCCAAATCGGGGGTCGCATCCGGCCTCCAGCTTTTGACTAATGATTACAGATAGATGTGAGTCACAAAGCTCTGGCATGAAGCTTGCGACACGGGTTCAGGTCCCGCCGAACCGGCGCGGCCAACAGAGTTGGGAAGCGGGATTACCCGCCACGGGGAGTAGTCAATGGATTTCAGCAATATTTCACGACGGCGCCTGTTGCAGGGAAGCGCGGCGCTGACACTGGGCTCGGCGCTCGGTGCGCGCCCGGCCGCCGCCGCCGACACCACGATCGGCTTCATCTATGTCGGTTCGCGCGACGACTACGGCTACAACCAGGCGCACGCGGTGGCCGCCGCCGCGCTGAAGAAGATGCCCGGCATCAAGGTCATCGAAGAAGAGAAGGTGCCGGAGACGGACGCGGTCGAAAAGACCATGGAGTCGATGATCAATCTCGACGGCGCGAGCCTCGTGTTCCCGACCTCGTTCGGCTACTTCAGCCCGCACATGGTCAAGATGGCCAACAAGTATCCGAAAGTGCGCTTCGAGCACTGCGGCGGCCTCTGGACCGACAAGGACCCGAAGAACGCCGGCAGCTATTTCGGCTATATCGACGAAGCGCAGTACATCTCCGGCATCGTCGCCGGTTACACCTCCAAGAGCGGCAAGCTCGGCTTCGTCGCCGCCAAGCCGATCCCGCAGGTGTTGCGCAACATCAACGCGTTCACGCTCGGCGCCAAGCTCGCCAACCCGAAAGCGACCACCCAGGTGATCTTCACCGGCGACTGGTCGATGCCGGTCAAGGAAGCCGAAGCCACCAACAGCCTGATCGACCAGGGCGTTGACGTCCTGACCTGCCACGTCGACGGACCGAAGACGATGGCCGAAAACGCCGCGCGTCGCGGCGCCATGGTGTGCGGCTATCACGTCAACCTGTCGCCGCTCGCGCCCGAGGCCTATCTCACCGGCGCCGAGTGGAACTGGGAAGCGCTCTATCCGAAGTTCCTGAAGATGATGGCGAGCGCCGACGGCATTCCGAATTTCTACCGCGGCGGCTTGCAGGAAGAGATCGTCAAGGTCTCGCCCTACGGCCCCAAGGTGTCGGAGCAGGCGCGCAAGCATGCCGACGAGGTCAAGGCCACGTTCCTGGCGAAGGGTCTTTCGATCTTCAAGGGCCCGCTGCTCGACAACAAGGGCAAGACGGTCATCACCGCCGGCACCGAGCGCGGCCAGAAGGATCCTGAACTCGAGAAGATGGATTACCTGGTCGAGGGCGTGATCGGCGCAACTTCGTGACATCTGGAGTAACTTCGTGACATCTGAAGTTGCTGATCCGGCAGAGGCGGCCGTCGTAGCACCATCCGCCGACCCTGGGTTTCTCCAGCGCCACGGCACGTCCATCGAATACATCCTGATCCCGGGCGCGGCGCTTGCCGCCGCGCTCGTGGTCTTCGGCATCTTTGTCGCGCTGTTCGGCAAGAATCCGATCGACCTGTATTTCTATATGTACCAGGGCGCGTTCGGCACCTGGTTCTCATGGCAGAACACGCTGACCCGCGCCGCGCCCCTGATCCTGACCGCGCTGTGCGCGGCGCTGCCGGCGCAACTCGGCCTCGTCATCATCGGCGGCGAAGGTGCGCTCCTGATCGGCGCGCTGTCGGCGACGTCGATGGCGCTCGCTGTGCCGTTCGCCCCGCCGCTGGTCGTTCAAATAGCGATGGCGGCTGCCGGCATGGCCGGCGGCGGCCTGTGGATCCTGCTGTCGGGGGCGCTTCGGCAATATCGCGGCGTCAACGAAACCATATCGAGCCTGCTGCTGGTCTATATCGCGCTTGCCATCCTCAATCACCTGGTCGAGGGCGTGATGCGCGATCCCGCGAGCCTCAACAAGCCGTCGACGCACGAGATCGGCGCGGCCAACATGATCGGCACCATTCCCGGCACCGACGTGCATTGGGGCCTGGTGTTCGGCCTGATCGCGGCGGTGGCCTCCTACATCCTGATCTATCACACCACCTTCGGCTTCGCGGCGCGCGTCGCAGGCGGCAATATCCGCGCCGCCAAGATCGTCGGCCTCTCCGTCGGCAAATTGATCCTCACCGTCTGCTTCATAGCGGGCTCATGCGCCGGCCTTGCCGGGATGGTCGAGGTTGCCGCCGTCCAGGGCCGCACCAACGCCAACCTCGCCGCGGGTTACGGCTACACCGGAATCCTGGTCGCGTTCCTGTCGCGGCAGAATCCACTCGCGGTCATTCCGGTCGCGATCCTGCTTGGCGGTATCAATGCCTCCGGCGGCCTCTTGCAGCGCCGGCTCGGTCTGCCCGACGCGTCCGTGCTGGTGCTGCAGGGAATTATCTTCGTGTTCGTGCTGGCGAGCGACGCGCTCTACGGGCGGATCGGTTTTCTGAAAAGCAAATGACGTTAAGAGGCGGGCGACATGGCTGACGGATCGATCGGACTCTGGACCGTGCCACTCGCCGTGTTCGGCGGCGCCATCCGCGTCTCCACGCCGTTTTTGTTCGTGAGCCTTGGGGAATGCATCACCGAGCGAAGCGGCCGCATCAATCTCGGCCTCGAAGGCACGCTGGTGATGGGCGCGATGAGTGCCTACGGCATCTCTTACGTTTCAGGCTCGCCCTGGTTAGGGGTGCTCGCAGCCGGCGTCACCGGCGCACTGCTCGGCGCACTTCACGCGGGAATTTGCTCGCTGCCGCGCGTCAACGACATCGCGGTCGGCATTGCCCTCATGCTGTTCGGCACCGGCCTCGCCTTCTATCTCGGCAAGCCGCTGATCGAGCCGACGGCGCCAAGATTGCCGGCGATCGATTTCGGCTGGTGGACCGACATCCCGCAGCTCCGCTCGGCGCTGCGGATCAATGTCCTGTTCCTGTTGGGCCTGGTGCTCGCGCCGGTTCTTTACTGGGCGTTCCGCACCACGCGCTGGGGTCTCTTGATCCGCACCGCGGGCGAAAGTTCGGACGCCGCGCGCGCCATGGGCTACTCGGTGCTCGGGATCCGCCTGCGCGCAACCATGGTCGGCGGCTTTCTCGCCGGCATCGGCGGCTCGTTCCTGTCGTTGTTCTATCCCGGAAGCTGGAACGAAGGCCTGTCGTCGGGCCAGGGCATCACGGCGGTCGCACTCGTGATCTTCGCCCGCTGGGACCCGATGCTGTGCCTGTGGGCCTCGCTCGCTTTTGGCGGCGCCGCCGCGCTCGGACCGGCGCTGCAATCGGTCGGCGTCACCTCCGGCTATCACCTGTTCAACGCCGCGCCCTACATCCTGACGCTCGCGATCATGATCATCACCTGCTCGCCGAAGCGCACGCTGACCGGCGCGCCCGCCGAACTATCGATCACGAAGTAACGAGGCTAGTGCGGCGAATTTAAAGTTCCCATCAAAGTTGCCGCAAGTTCGTTTTGGGAACTTTAAATTCAAAAGCCGCACTAGAAGACCAAGAGTTGCTAGAGCTCCTCTGATTCCGAAGTTCGCATCAGAGGCCGCCACGATAGCTTGCGAACTTCGGAATCGGAGCTCTAGCCATGCCCGAACGTTATGCCAAGTCCGAGCCCTATGCCTGGCCCTATAACGGCGACCTTCGCCCCGAAAACACCGCGCTCATCATCATCGACATGCAGACCGACTTCTGCGGCGTCGGCGGCTATGTCGACAAGATGGGCTATGACCTGTCGCTGACCCGCGCGCCGATCGAGCCGATCAAGCGCCTGCTCACCGCGATGCGCGCCAAGGGCTATCACATCATCCACACCCGCGAGGGACACCGGCCCGATCTTGCGGATCTCCCCGCCAACAAGCGCTGGCGCTCGCGCCAGATCGGCGCCGGCATCGGCGACCCCGGCCCGTGCGGACGGATTCTGGTGCGCGGCGAACCCGGCTGGGACATCATCCCCGACCTCTATCCGATCGCCGGTGAGCCGATCATCGACAAGCCCGGCAAGGGATCGTTCTGCGCCACCGACCTCGAACTGATGCTGCGCGTGCGCGGCATCGACAACATCGTGCTGACCGGCATCACCACCGACGTCTGCGTCCACACCACGATGCGCGAAGCCAACGACCGTGGCTTCGAATGCGTGCTGGTGGAGGACTGCTGCGGCGCCACCGACAAGGACAACCACAACCACGCCATCAAGATGGTCAAGATGCAGGGCGGCGTGTTCGGCGCGGTGACCACCTCCGCCGACCTGATCGGAGCGATTTCATGATCATCGGCGAGATCCCGCCGCCGGCTGGCGCCTTCGGCATCGACGCCATCGCGATGACGATGCGCTTCGGCGACTTTGTCGCGCTCGACAATGTCGAACTGAAGGTTAAGTCCGGAACGCTGCACGCGCTGTTAGGGGAGAACGGCGCCGGCAAGAGCACGCTCGTCAAATGCATCATGGGTTATTACCACGCCACCGAAGGCCAGATCATGATCGGCGAGCGCGAACACGCGATCGCCAATCCGAAGAACGCGCATGCGCTGGGCCTGGGGATGGTCTACCAACACTTCACGCTGGTGCCGGCGATGACGGTCGCCGAGAACCTGGTGCTGGCGCGCGACGACGTGCCGGCCGTGGTCGACTGGGCCAAGGAGAAGAAGGAGCTGGAGGCGTTTCTTTCGCGGATGCCGTTCAAGGTACCGCTCAACGCCCGCGTCTCCGATATTTCGGCCGGCGAACGGCAGAAGTGCGAAATCCTCAAGCAGCTCTACCTGAAGCGGCGCTTCCTGATCCTGGACGAGCCGACCTCGGTGCTGACGCCGGGCGAAGCCGATGAAGTGCTCGGCATGCTGCGCGACATGGTCAAGGGCGGCGAACTGACCATCCTGATGATCACCCACAAATTCCGCGAGGTGATGGCGTTTGCCGATGAAGTCACCATCCTGCGCCGGGGCAAGCTCGCCGGCAAAGGTCTGGTCAAGGAGCTGACGCCGGACGCGATGGCGCGCGCGATGATCGGCGCCGAGCAACTGACGATCCAGCCGCCGCGCTCGGGGGAAGCCGGCGGCGTGCGGCTCGAACTCGACAAGATCTGCGCGCTCGACGATGCCGGCGCGGTTGCGGTGAATGACGTTTCGCTGTCGGTGCGCGGTGGCGAGATCGTCGGCATCGCCGGTGTGTCCGGCAACGGCCAGCGTCAGCTCGTCGAAGTTCTGGCCGGGCAGCGCGAGGCCGAAAGCGGCGAAATCCGCGTCGCGGGCGATGCCTATCATGCGAGCCGCGAGGAGATGCGGCGGCACAAGATGTCGCTATTGCCCGAAGAGCCGCTGAAAAACGCCTGCGTCGGCGGCATGAGCGTCGCCGACAACGTGGCGTTTCGCGAATTCGATCGCGCGCCCTTTGCAAAAGGCGGCTGGTGGCTCAACCGCGCGGCCTTCCGCAGCGACGCCGAACGCAAGATCGATCTCTACAAGATCAAGACCCGCGGCCCCGATATGCCGATCTCGGCGCTGTCGGGCGGCAACGTGCAGCGCGCGGTGCTGGCGCGCGAACTCGGCGGCGACGTCGAGGTGCTGATTGCCGCCAATCCCTGTTTCGGGCTCGATTTCGCCGCCGTCGCCCAGATCCATGCCGAGATCATGGCGGCGCGCAACCGCGGCGCGGCGGTGCTTCTGGTCTCAGAAGACCTCGACGAATTGCTCGAATTGTCGGATCGTCTGGTGGTGATGTTTCACGGCCAGTTCGTCTACGAGGCGCGCGCCAGCGAAGCCGACCTGACGGAAGTTGGCCGCCACATGGCGGGACACTGAACAACAATCTGATGGCGGAACGCCGATGACGGATGTCGAGCGCCTGACGCAGGCCGAACTGGACGAGCACTTTCTGCGGCATTCCTTCGATGTCGCGCGGCGATCGATGGACAACGGCAACCATCCCTTCGGCGCCATCCTGGTCGATCGCAATCGTAAAATCCTGATCGAGACCGAGAACGGCTATATGCCCGCCCATGACGGCACCGCGCATGCCGAGCGCCTGCTGGCGACGCAGGCCTGCCGCACGTTCAAGGCCGAGGACCTTGCCGACGCCACGATGTATTCGTCCGCCGAGCCCTGCGCGATGTGTTCAGGCGCGATCTACTGGGCCGGCATCGGCCGTCTCGTCTACGGCCTGAGCGAAGCGCGGTTGCGCGACATCACCGGCAATCACCCGGAAAATCCGACGCTCGACCTGCCCTGCCGCGCGGTGTTTGCGAGCGGGCAACGACCGACCGACGTGATCGGTCCGCTGCTCGAGGGCGAAGCCGCAGCGCTTCACGACGGGGTCTGGAAGAAATAGGCCGCATTCGCTTTACGAACGTCGTCCTCGCGACCCGTCTCCGCCAAGGCTTCGCCGGGGCTAGATCGGTGGGCCGCCGCAGCTTCAGCGAAGGCGGCACGCGAGGACCTATAACCACAGACCTTCATTCAAGCGAAGATTGTCGATCACCGAAACCCACGGTGAGATTCCGCGGTATGGGTCCCGGCGTTCGCCGGGACGACCGTGGAAAGTCTTGGCAAGCGAAGCGTTGACAGCTTCGCCAAAAGAAAATGGCGCCGCGATCAAGTCGCGGCGCCATCGTTTTTAGGACCTGTGAAAGTCTTAGAACTTCACAGTCACGCCGGTATAGACGGTCTGCTCGGTACAGGTGTTGGTGCTCACGCCGGCCACAGCGCAGATACCGTTCACAGAGCTGTTGTGGTCGAGACCGAACTTGTTCTGCCAGTAGCGATAGGCAACCCAGACGTCCACGAAGTGCGAGTACTTCGGTCCCATGATCGCCTTGGAGGCATCGAAGGTCAGACGGATCGGCTCGCTGTTGATTTCCGTCTTCGACGGCATGATGTTCACGAGCGGAGCGTTCGAGTCACCCTTCGGTCCGTAGAAACCGGCACGGCCGCTGATCGAGAAGAACTGGTAGCCTTCCGGAATGAAGCCGAGATCCATGTAGTAGTTGATTTCAATCGCCCAGGTGGTCTTGAATTTGGTGTTGCCGTCCGTGAGGCAGGTCACGCCCGGAATGCCCGCACCAAACACGCTGGCGCACGAGTCGAAAGCGTTGTGGTTGATTTCTTTGTAGGCCAAGGGCGCTACGTTGATATAGCCCTTGTAGGGAAGATCAAACGCGAACTGGAGACCGGCGACGAAGTCGCGCTTGGCCGGAGCCAGGAAGCTGTTTTCCGTCTCGTAATCGGCGCCCCACTCGAACGAGATGTTGTGCAGCGGACCCATGCTGAACTGCTTGGTGCCGAACAATTCGTTCCAGCCCAAGGTCGAGCGGAACAGGCCGTAGAACTCGGTGGCGCCGGCGCAAACGGTGCTGCCGTTGGCGGGGAAAAGCGACGCGGAGTTCTGGGTCGAGTTGGTCGTAAAGCCCAAGCACGGCGAGGCCGGATCGTTGTGGTCCGACTTGAACATCGAGATGGTGAAGAAGTTGGTGCCGTACTGCCACGCGTCGAAGTGAGTGAACGAATACACGCTCTTGGCCGTATTGCCATTGAAACCGCCCCCATTGGGCTTCAACGAATAGGCGCCGGGATCGGTACCGTTCGGCATCCACGAATAGGTGACGCGGTCATCGATCACGAAGAAGAAGGGAAGATCCTTGACCGGCTTGGCGGCCTTGACCGGAAGGTCAGCGGCGCGGGCCATACCGGCTGAAGCAAGCGCGACTGCCGCGGTTGCGAAGATTAGCTTTTTAAACATTAGTACCCCCAATTGCAGAGCGAACCATCACAGGCCCTGAACGGAACAGTTACGCCGTTCGTCGGGTGTGAGAAGCCTCAAGTTTTTCCAACCCCTGCTGCATGTTTAATCAAAAACGCCCTCGCGACCCCTGTTTTGCAGGGCAAATCGCGCCTCGACGCTTCGCCAAAAGGATTCGAACGGCCGCGGCCACATGCCACGTTCCAATTGTTTTTATTGATTTTTTGTCCGGCAGCGCAAAACCCGTTGTGCGGGAAAAGCGGCTCGTCGCACCTCTAAGGAGACAGCCTGGCGACGGCGCCAGTCCGCAAGGCAAGCTCCCGTGACCGATGACGAATTGCAACAGACCGTCACAATTATGCAACAGCGATTTCAGTCTGTGAAAGGCTTTCGACGCCCGCTGAAGGTCGGATGATCGCAATGCAACACGGCTGCCCGAGAATCACGCCTGGTCTCCCGGCTGCTGAAAGCTTGGGCAACGGGTGACGCATTTTCGCTACTTACGCTGGCGCTTAAACTAGCACAGTATTGAGGCAGCCTTATTGAGGCAGCTTTTTGAGCCGTGGACCCGAATGTCAGATCCGACGCATGCCAGCGCCCATTCCGGCGATACGCCGCTTCTGCAAACCATTGGGTTGACCAAGCTCTACGGCACATTTCTCGCCAATGATTCCGTCGACATCGAAGTCCGGCCGCAGGAAATCCACGCACTGCTGGGTGAGAACGGCGCCGGCAAGTCGACGCTGGTCAAAACCATCTACGGCCTGATCCAGCCGAGCGAAGGCGAGATGCGCTGGCAAGGCCAGCGGATGGTGCTGTCCGGACCGTCAGAAGCGCGCGCACGCGGCATCGGCATGGTGTTCCAGCACTTCTCGCTGTTCGATAATCTCACGGTGGCCGAGAATGTGGCGCTCGGGCTCGACGGCAAGGAATCCTTCAAGGACATGTCGGCGCGACTCGAACAGGTGTCGCGCACCTATGGGCTGCCGCTCGATCCGCGCCGCGAGGTCTGGCAGTTATCGGTCGGCGAGCGGCAGCGCATCGAAATCGTCCGCGCGCTGATGCAGAATCCGAAATTCCTGATCCTCGACGAGCCGACCGCGGTTCTGACCCCGCAGGAGGCCGATCAACTCTTCATCGTGCTGGAGCGGCTGAAAGCCGAAGGCCGCGCCATTCTCTATATCAGCCACAAGCTCGAGGAAGTGAAACGGCTGTGCGACACCGCCACCATCCTGCGCGGCGGCAAGAAGGTCGCGACCTGCAATCCCAAGGCGGAAACCGCGGCCTCGCTGGCGCGGATGATGGTCGGCACCGAAATCAAGCAGGTGAAGGCCGCGGCCACGCGACAGATCACGGTGCCGCGGCTTGTCGTCAACGATCTCTGCCTCGAGCCCGACGATCCGCATGGCGTGCGGCTGCAAAACATCTCGCTTGAGCTGCGCGGCGGCGAAATCCTCGGCATCGCGGGCGTTGCCGGCAACGGGCAGGATGAGCTTTTCTCGGCGCTGTCGGGCGAACGGCGCTCCAACGACCCCGGCACGGTCGTGATCGAAGGGATTGCAGCCGGCCATCTCACGATCACGCAGCGGCGCAAACTCGGCGCGGCCTTCGTGCCGGAAGAACGGCTCGGCCATGGCACCGCGCCGCGCATGAAACTGTCGGAGAACGCGCTCCTGACCGGCCATGCGGCAAGCGGCATGGTGAAATACGGCTTCATCGATACGCCGGCGACACTCGCGACAGTCGACCGCGCCACCGAAGCTTTCGACGTGCGCAAGGCCAAGCGCGATCCGGAAGCCGCTTCCCTGTCCGGCGGCAACTTGCAGAAATTCGTCGTCGGACGCGAGATCCTGCGCAAGCCCGCGGTGCTCGTGGTGAGCCAGCCGACCTGGGGCGTCGATGCGGGCGCGGCCGCCGTGATCCGCCAGTCGCTGCTCGATCTGGCCACGTCCGGCGCAGCCGTCCTCGTCACCAGCCAGGACCTCGACGAACTCGCCGAAATCACCGATCGTATCGCGGTGATGTTTCACGGCCGGCTGTCGGAGGCCTTGCCGACGGCGGAAGCCAGCCGCGAAAAATTGGGATTGTTGATGGGCGGAAGCGGCCTCGACCACACGGAGGCGGCGCATGCAGCTCGTGCTTGAAAAACGCACCGAGCGATCGAACACGATTGCGCTGGTCTCGCCCTTGATCGCGATCGGGCTAACGATCGTGACCATGGTCATTCTGTTTGCCATTCTCGGCAAGAATCCACTTCTCGCGCTCTGGGTCTATTTCATCGATCCCCTGACCGACAGCTATTCGCTCCAGGAAATCGCGGTCAAGGCGACGCCGCTGGTGATGATCGCGATCGGCCTCTCGCTCTGCTATCTCGCCAACGTCTGGAATATCGGCGCCGAGGGGCAATTCCTGATCGGCGCGGTTGCCGGCAGCTGGCTTGCGGTGAAAACCCAGGGCACGGACGCCGGCGCCTGGGTCTTGCCGGTGATGCTGGTGCTGGGCGCAGCCGGCGGTGCGCTCTATGCGCTGATCCCGGCGATCTGCAAGGTGAAGTTCGGCGCGAGCGAGATCCTGACCAGCCTGATGCTGGTCTATGTCGCCGATCTCTTCCTCGACTATCTCGTGCGCGGCCCGTGGCGCGATCCGAACGGCTTCAACTTCCCGACGACCGCGGAGTTCGATCCGGTCGCGACCGTTCCCAATCTGATCGAGGGTGGCCGCCTGCACCTCGGTGCGATCTTTGTCGTGCTCGTCGTCATTGCAGCCGCCGTTCTGCTCAGCCGCATGATCAAGGGTTTCGAAATCCGCGTCGTCGGTGCGGCGCCGCGCGCCGCACGCTTCGGCGGCTTCAATTCCAAACAACTGATCCTGCTGACTTTCGCCATTTCCGGCGCGCTCGCAGGCCTTGCCGGGATCATCGAGGTGGCAGGTCCGGTCGGCCATCTTCAGCCGGGCTTCTCGCCGGGCTACGGTTTCACCGCGATCATCGTCGCCTTCCTTGGACGGCTGAACCCTGTTGGAATATTAATTGCAGGACTTTTTCTTGCGCTTACCTTCATCGGCGGCGAACAGGCCCAGATCGCGATGAAGATACCGCTGGACGTGACCAAGGTTTTTCAGGGTATCCTGCTGTTTTATGTGCTGGCCTGCGATTCCCTCATTCTCTACCGGATCCGGCTGATCCCCGCCTCCGGACAGGTGCCAGTACCGCCTATTTGAAGTTCCTGCACGACAAGCGGCAAATTCGATCCAGGAACTTCAAATAGAAAGGCGGTACTGGAATTATAAGTCTGCTAGTGCCCATGACTTTCCGAAGTTCGTGAAAGGTGTGCGCTGAGATTTAATACGAGCTTCGGAAAGTGGGCACTAGTGGAACTGCTTGAACCCATCATCCTGTCGGTACTGGCGGCGTCGACACCCCTGTTGATCGCCGCGACGGGAGAACTCGTGACCGAGCGCTCCGGCGTGCTCAACCTCGGCGTCGAAGGCATGATGATCGTGGGCGCGGCGTGTGGCTTTGGCGGCGCGTGGCTCACCGGTTCGATCGTCGTCGGCGCGATCCTCGGGATCGTTGCGGGTGTGTTGCTGTCGTTGATCTTCGCGCTGATGACGCTCGGTCTCGCGGTCAACCAGGTTGCGACCGGGCTTGCACTGACCATTCTCGGCATCGGCGTTTCCGGCCTGATCGGTGCAGGTTTCGTCGGCGAGCGCATCACGCCGGCGCCGCATCTCTACATCCCCGGCCTCACCGACATTCCCTTCATCGGCCGCATCCTGTTCGGCGAGGATGCGTTCGTCTATCTGTCGCTCGCGCTCCTGATCGGCGTCTGGTACTTCCTCTATCGCACGCGCGGCGGATTGGTCCTGCGCGCTGCCGGCGACAACCATGTCTCGGCCCATGCGCTCGGCTATCCGGTGCTTCGCATCCGCCTGTATGCGGTGATCTTCGGCGGTGCGTGCGCCGGTCTTGCCGGTGCCTATCTGCCGCTCGCCTACACGCCGTTCTTCATTCCGGGCATGACCGCCGGCCGCGGCTGGATTGCGCTTGCGCTCGTCGTGTTCGCGTCGTGGCGGCCGCTGCGTCTGGCCATCGGCGCCTACCTGTTTGGCGCCGTGACCATCCTGCAATTGCACGTGCAGGCATTCGGCTTTGGCATCCCTTCGCAATTCATGTCATCGCTGCCATACTTGGCGACTGTCATTGTCCTTGTTCTGATTTCGCGGGCGAGAACCGGCGGCTCGACCGCGCCTGCGGCGTTAGGAAATACGTTCGTGCCGGATCGCTGAATCTTTCGTTTCGGGACGCGGCGGTAGGGGGCGCTGCGTTCTGGATGTAAATTTTACCCCGAGTAGTGGAGATTGATAATGAGGAAAAAACTTCTTGCGGCCTCTGCCGCAGTTCTGCTGGCCGGGAGCCTGAGCGCTTCGGCTGCCGACAAGCTGAAGGTTGGCTTCATCTACCTCGGCCCGGTCGGCGATCTCGGCTGGACCTATCAGCACGACGTCGCACGCCAGGCCCTGGTGAAGGAACTGGGCGACAAGATCGAGACCACCTATCTCGAAAACGTCAGCGAAGGCCCTGACGCCGAGCGTTCGATCGAGCAGCTCGTGCGCGCTGGCAACAAGCTGATCTTCACGACGTCCTTTGGCTACATGGACCCGACGCTGAAGGTCGCCAAGAAATATCCGAACGTGCATTTCGAGCACGCCACCGGATTCAAGAGCGACAAGAACATGGGGATCTATAACGGCCGCTTCTACGAAGGCCGTTACATCCAGGGCGTGATCGCCGGCAAGATGTCGAAGGCGGGCGTGCTCGGCTACATCGCCTCGTTCCCGATTCCGGAAGTGATCATGGGCATCAACGCCACGATCCTCGGCGCGCAGACGGTCAACCCGAACATCAAGGTCAAGATCATCTGGGCCAACACCTGGTTCGATCCCGGCAAGGAAGCCGATGCCGCCAAGGCACTGCTCGACCAGGGCGCCGACGTGATCATGCAGCACACCGACTCGCCGGCCGCGATGCAGATCGCATCCGAGCGCGGCAAGCTCGCCTTCGGTCAGGACTCCGAAATGATCAAGTTCGGTCCGAAGACGCAGCTCACCTCGATCATCGACAATTGGGGGCCGTACTACATCCGTCGCGTCCAGGCTGAACTCGATGGCAAGTGGGCAACCGACAACGTCTGGGACGGCCTCAAGGACAAGATGGTCGTGATGGCGCCCTACACCAACATGCCCGACGACGTGAAGAAACTCGCGACCGATACGGAAGCCGCCATCATTGCCGGCAAGCTCTATCCGTTCAAGTGTCCGGTCGTCGACCAGGAAGGCAAGACGGTCGAGTGCAAGGGCGGCGACCATCTCGACGACGGCCAGGTGCTCGGCATGAACTTCTACGTCAAGGGCATCGACGACAAGATCCCGGGCAAGTAAGCCCGAGAAGGCATCGCGGCGGCGGAAAGACCGGGCGGCAACGCCCGGCCTTTTTTCTTTGCATCTCCGCGCAACGCCTCATCCTGAGGAACGGCTGCTTAGCCGCGTCTCGAAGGATGGGCTGCGGACATCATGGTTCGAGACGGCGCAAGAGCGCCTCCTCACCATGAGGAAAGAACATCGAACGATTCTACCCCGCCTGAAGCTTGCGCGCGGCGGCGCTGTGGCGGCGGATCAGGTTGGCGACATCAAGGCCGGGAATGGCTCCGTCGACGACCGTCCACTTCCCCGCAACCATCACCCGGTCGGCGCGATGCGCGCCGCAGATCACGAGCGCGGCAAGCGGATCGCCATGACCGGAAAAGCGCAGCTCGTCGAGCTTGAACAGCGCGAGGTCGGCGGCGTTGCCGACGGCGATTTCACCAAGTTCGGGACGGCCGACGCAGGCTGCCGATCCCTTTGTCGCCCAGCGCAACGCGTCCTTGTGGCTCACCTTGCTGACGCCATAGCGCGCGCGCTGCAACAGAAACGCGGCGCGGACCTCCTGCATCAGGTTGGATTCATCGTTCGACGCCGAGCCGTCGACGCCGAGCCCGATGCCGACGCCGGCCTCTTCCATCTCGCAGACCGGACAGCCGCCGGAAGCCAGAATCTGGTTGCTGCAGGCACAATGGCTGATCGTGGTCCCGGCTTTGCCGAGCCGCTTCATCTCCGAGGCGTTGAAGTGAATGCCGTGCGCGAGCCAGGTTCGCGAATTGAGCCAGCCGCAATCTTCAAGATAATCGAGCGGCCGGCAGTTGTAGAGCTTTTCGCAGAAGCGGTTTTCGTCCTCGGTCTCGGCCAAATGCGTGTGCATGCGCACGTCGAGTTTTTCGGCGAGTTCGGCGGTCTTCTTCATCAGCGAGGTCGTCACTGAAAACGGCGAACAGGGCGCGAGCGCGATCTGGACCATCGCGCCTTCGCCGCGCTGGTGATATTTGGCGACCACACGTTCGCTGTCGGCGAGAATCGTATCTTCGTCCTGCACCACACTGTCGGGCGGCAGACCGCCGTCGCGCTGCGACAGATTCATCGAACCGCGGGTCAACAGCACGCGCAGGCCGAGCCGGCGCGCGACCGCGACCTCGATATCGACGGA
Organism: Bradyrhizobium erythrophlei; assembly: GCF_900142985.1. NCBI lineage: Bacteria > Pseudomonadati > Pseudomonadota > Alphaproteobacteria > Hyphomicrobiales > Nitrobacteraceae > Bradyrhizobium > Bradyrhizobium erythrophlei. The sequence goes on along the minus strand of NZ_LT670849.1, from coordinate 3,632,552 downwards.
TTGCTCAAGTCCGGCCGGAAAGACGTAGTGGTGATCGGTCGTGGTGGTGCAGCCGGACAGCATCAGCTCCGACATCGCCACGGTAACCCCGAGTTCAAGCGCCTCGGGCGTCAATCCAGCCCAGATCGGATAGAGCGCCTGTAGCCACGGGAACAGTTCGCGGTCCATCGCCGCGGGCACCGCCCGGGTCAGCGTCTGGTAAAAATGATGGTGGGTGTTGATCAGCCCCGGGATGACCACATGCGCCGAGGCGTCGAACACCGCGGCGTCCTCGGCCGGCGTCGCACCGGCCGGGACCAGTTCGACGATCCGCCCCTTCCGCACGACAATGCCGCGGGTCGCCCCCTCCGCCAGAACGCCCAAGGGGTCCTTGATCCAGATCGCTTGCGCCATCGTTAACGCCTTCCTCTTTAACCCGTTATTCTTGCAATTCTAGGACCAAGCGGGCCGCCCAATTGGCTCTGGTTTTGCAAGGACTGTTACAGAAAGAATGCTGGTGTTGAAAGTGTTGCTCTAGGCATGGACCTGAATACGATCAGGGCGGTGACGCGCCCGAAAGCGCGTTCCGAACTGCCCGTTTGGACAGCAGGCGATGCCTGGCTCGCGGGCGGCACGTGGCTGTTCTCGGAACCGCAGACGCATCTCAATCGCCTGATCGACCTCGCCGCACTCGGATGGCCAGCATTGACGATCGATGCGAACGGGCTGTCGATCGCGGCGACCTGCACGGTCGCCGAACTCGACGCGATCGCCTGCCCGCCGGACTGGCTTGCCGCGCCGCTGATCAATCAATGCTGCCGCGCCTTTCTCGCCTCCTTCAAGATCTGGAAGACCGCGACCGTCGGCGGCAACGTCTGCATGTCGCTGCCCGCCGGGCCGATGATCTCGCTGACCTCAGCGCTCGATGGCGTCTGCACCATCTGGCAAGCGGACGGCGGCGAGCGAAAGATTGCGGTTTCCGATTTCGTCACCGGCAACAACGCCAACGTGCTCAAGCCCGGCGAGCTGTTGCGCGGAATCGACATTCCGCTCGCCGCCTTGAAGCGCCGCTCGGCCTTCCGCCAGATTTCGTTGACGCCTGTCGGACGTTCGGCCGCGCTCGTGATCGGCAGCATCGCCCATGACGGAGCCTTTGCCCTGACGGTGACCGCCTCGACCAAGCGGCCGCTCCGGCTGGCCTTCAACCAATTGCCCGGCGCCGCCGAACTGCGCGATGCAATCGTGCAAGCCATCCCCGAGAACCTTTACCACGACGACGTTCACGGCAAGCCGTTCTGGCGCAAGCACATGACGCTGCGGCTGGCTGCCGAAATCCGCGACGAGCTTTCATGAGCTTCGAGGTCAACGGCAAGAGTTTCGAACAACAGCCCCGCGCCGGGCAATGCCTGCGCACGTTCCTGCGCGAGCTCGGCCATTTCGGCGTTAAGAAAGGCTGCGATGCCGGCGACTGCGGCGCCTGCACCGTGCTGCTCGACAACGAACCGGTGCACAGCTGCCTGATTCCCGCGTTTCGCGCCGAGGGTCATGCGGTCACGACCATCGAGGGTTTTGCGAGCGAGGCTGCCCTTCATCCGATGCAACAGGCGTTTCTGGATGCGCAGGGCTTTCAATGCGGCTTCTGCACCGCCGGCATGATCCTCACTTGCGCTTCCCTGAACCAGGCCCAGCAGCGCGACCTCGGCGCGGCGCTGAAGGGCAATATCTGCCGCTGCACCGGCTATCGTTCGATCGAGGACGCGCTCAACGGCAAGCACAACATCGAGGATGCCGCCGCCGGCGATGCCTTCGGCCGCAGCCTGCCCGCGCCCGCCGGACCGCAGGTGGTGAGCGGCGCCGAACGCTATACGTTCGACACCGAGATCGAGGACCTGCTCCACATCAAGATGCTTCGCTCGCCACATCCGCACGCGAAAATCGTCGCAATCGACAAGACCGCCGCGCTCGCGGTGCCGGGCGTGCATGCGGTCCTCACCCACGAGGACGCGCCGAAAACGCTGTTCTCGACCGCGCGCCACGAGCATGACTGGATGGACCCCGAAGACACGCGCGTGCTCGACGATGTCGTACGTTTCATCGGGCAGAAGGTTGCGGCTGTGGTGGCGACAAGCGAAGGCGCGGCCGAAGAAGGCTGCCGCCGCCTCAAGGTGAGTTACGAGATATTGCCGCACGTGGTCGACCCGGCCAAAGCGATCTCCGAAGGCGCACCGGCGATTCATCCCGGCAAGACCAGCGAGCATCGCGTCGCCAATTCCGCCCGCAACATCGCCGCCGAGATCCATGGCGAGTTCGGCGACGTTGCCGCGGCGCTGGCCAGCTCCGCCGTCACCTATGAGGGCACGTTCCAGACACAACGCGTGCAGCACGCCGCGCTGGAAACCCATGGGGGGCTTGCCTATGTCGACGACGACGGCGTTCTCACCGTTCGCTCCTCGACGCAGGTGCCGTTCCTGACGCGGCGAGGACTGGCCGGTCTGTTCGATCTGCCTCCGGATAAAGTGCGCGTTCTCTGCAAGCGTGTCGGCGGCGGCTTCGGCGGCAAGCAGGAGATGTTCGTCGAGGATATTCTGGCGCTTGCCGCGCTAAAAACCGGCCGCGCCGTCAAGCTCGAACTGACGCGCGAGGAACAGTTTATCGCGACGTCGACGCGTCACCCGATGCGCGCCACGATCAGGGCCGGCGCCGACAAGAACGGCAAGCTGACGGCTTTGCAGCTCGACGTGCTCTCCAACACCGGCGCTTACGGCAATCACGCAGGTCCGGTTCTGTTTCACTCCGTCGCCGAGTGCATCAGCGTCTATAATTGCCCGAACAAGAAGGTCGATGGCATCGCCGCCTATACCAACACGGTGCCGGCGGGCGCCTTTCGCGGCTATGGCCTGCCGCAGACGCAGCTCGCCGTGGAGTCCGCCATCGATGAGCTCGCCAGACAACTTGGCATCAGCCCGTTCGAGATGCGCCGCCGCAATATCGTGAAGCCCGGCGATCCGATGCTGGCACCGCCGGGATCCGAATATCACGACGTGACGTATGGCTCTTACGGGCTCGACCAGTGCCTCGACCTGGTCGAACGCGCGATGAAGGCCGAGGCGCCTCGGCCGCAACTGTCCGACGAATGGCTGATCGGCGACGGTATCGCGCTTACCATGATCGACACCATACCGCCCGCCGGCCATATCTCGGACAGTTTTGTCTCGCTGCGCGACGACGGCGGATTCGACCTCACGGTCGGCACCGCCGAATTCGGCAACGGCACCGCGACCGTGCACCGCCAGATCGCGGCGACCGCGCTCGCCACCACCGTCGACCAGATCCGCCTCAGACAATCCGACACCGCCAATGGCGGCCACGACACCGGCGCTTACGGCTCGTCCGGCACCTTTGTCGCGGGGATGGCCACAAGAATGGCCGCGGAAAATCTCGCCACCGAAATCAAGGCCTTTGCCGCGCAGGCCATGGGCGCGGATGCTGCGACCGGCGTGCTCGAACGGGATCACCTTGTCTGCGACGGCAAGCGGCTTCCGTTCGCGGCGATCGCAACCGCCGCGCGATCGCAAGGCAAGACGCTCACTGCGCATGGCAACTCCGCCGGCACGCCGCGCTCGGTCGCCTTCAATGTGCAGGGCTTTCGGGTGGCCATCAACAAAGGCAGCGGCAAACTGAAGATTCTCAAGAGCGTGCAGGCGGCCGATGCCGGCCGCGTCGCCAATCCGATGCAATGCCGCGGCCAGGTCGAAGGCGGTGTCGCGCAATCGCTCGGCGCCGCGCTCTACGAGGAAATGGTGATGGACGGCGACGGCCGCATCGTCAATCCGCGCTTCCGCGACTACCACCTGCCTTCGTTCGCCGACGTGCCGCGCACCGAGGTCTACTTCGCCGACACCTACGATACGATCGGGCCGATGGGCGCCAAGTCGATGAGTGAAAGCCCGTATAATCCCGTGGCGCCGGCGATGAGCAACGCCATCGCCAACGCCACCGGTATCCGCTTTACGTCGACCCCGTTCAAGCCCGACCGGCTGTTTCCGGCGCTGAAGGAAAAGTTCGGGAGTTGAGCAACAGGCAGACATGTTTCTCTGTGGCAGCTTTCTCTGCGGCAGCGCGAGAGAGGCATCTGGCACAGGGCTTGAATTGCTGCAAAGCTGTGACAACGCGCCTTTTTTGCGCAGTTGGGGGTTTTGCCATGAGCACCGAAGTTCATCCCGTCGACGAGGTCCTGCCGGTCCCGCGCCTGTTGGCGCTCGGGCTGCAACATGTGCTGGTGATGTATGCCGGTGCGGTCGCCGTTCCCCTGATTATCGGCCGCGCGCTGAAACTGTCGCCCGAGGACGTGGCCTTTCTGATCAGCGCCGACCTGTTCGCCTGCGGCCTCGCCACGCTGGTGCAGTGCATCGGATTTCCGTCAGTCGGTATCCGGCTGCCCGTGATGATGGGCGTGACCTTTGCCTCCGTCGGCCCGATGCTGTCGATGGCGGCCTCTCCCGACATCGGGTTGCTCGGCATCTACGGCTCCGTCATCGCTGCGGGGATCTTCGGCATCGTTGCCGCGCCTTTCATCAGCCGCCTGCTGCCGCTGTTTCCGCCCGTCGTCACCGGCACCATCATCATGGTGATCGGCATTTCGTTGATGCGGGTCGGCATCAACTGGGCTGGTGGCGGCCTGCCGACCCTGACCAAGGTGGTGGACGGCGTTCCAGGCGCCTTTCCCAATCCGGCCTACGGCCAGTTGCAAGGCCTCGGTATCTCTGCCTTCGTGCTGCTCGTCATCCTCGGGCTGATCAGGTGGGGCTCGGGTTTTGTCGCCAATGTTTCGGTGCTGCTCGGCATCATCGCCGGCGCGATCCTGGCCAGCGTGCTTGGCGTGATGCATTTCGAGAAAATTGTGGCCGCGCCGTGGGGTGACATCGTCATCCCCTTCCGCTTCGGCATTCCGCAATTCCATCTCGTACCGATCGTCACCATGTGCGTCGTGATGATCGTGGTGATGATCGAATCGCTCGGCATGTTCCTCGCGCTCGGCGAAATGACCGGCAAGACCGTCGACCGCGATGCGCTGTCGCGCGGCCTGCGCGCCGACGGCGTCGGCACGTTGATCGGCGGCATCTTCAACACCTTCCCCTACACGTCGTTCTCGCAGAATGTCGGCCTCGTCAGCGTCACCGGCGTGCGCTCGCGCTGGGTCACGATCACCGGCGGCGCGATCATGCTGCTGCTCGGACTGGTGCCGAAGCTGGCCGCACTGGTCGAAGCGGTGCCGCTGGTCGTGCTCGGCGGCGCGGGCCTTGTGATGTTCGGCATGGTGGCTGCGACCGGTGCGAGAATCCTCACATCCGTCGACTTCAGGAACAACCGCTTCAACCTGTTCGTGGTCGCGATCTCGGTCGGCTTCGGCCTGATTCCGCTCGCGGCGCCCGGCTTCTTCCACAACCTGCCGCGCGATCTTCAGCCGCTGCTGGAATCAGGCATCCTGCTCTGCGCCGTGACGGCGGTGATCCTGAACGCATTCTTCAACGGGTTCGGCAGCAGTGCGAGCGCAAAGGCCGACGCCGCGGCGATCGCTTCATCGGCCCAGCATGTCTAGAAAGAGCTAGCTGCCGCGATAGGTCGCGTAACTCCACGGCGTGACCAGGAGGGGCACATGCAGATGCCCCTCCGGTTCGCTTACCGCAAACCGCAAAGCGATATCGTCGAGGAACGGCGGCTCGGAGAGCGGGACGTTGCGCTCCCTGAAATATCTTCCAACGCTGAAGTTGAGTTCATAGCGGCCGATCGGCACTGGCCGTCCACCAATCAAGGGCTGGTCGGTGCGGCCATCCGAATTGGTCACGGCTCGTGCCACGACGCGGCTCTCGCCCTTTAACGAGCGTTCGATGAGCTCGACCGCAATTCCACCCGCCGGCTTGCCGTTGTGGTTATCGAGCACGTGGGTCGAAAGCCGTCCATGAACGGCCAGACGGTCGCTCGAGGCGACGAGCTGATCGAGCCGCAGCGCCGCGATCCGGCAGATCTCCGCAATCGAAGTTGCGGTCTCGGTCGCGGCGTCATTCGGCAACCGGCGCTCGAAATCGGCCAGGACCGAATCCTTGGTGTGACGGCGGACGCAGACGATATAGGGAAAGCCGAACTTGCCACGGTAGGCGTTGTTGACGCGCTCGAAGGCCTCGTATTCGGCATCCGACAGCCGGTCGAGCCCGATGCTGTTCTGTTCGGCGGTGGATTCGGCCGTCAACCCCGCAGCACGCTGGGTCTTGTTGGCGAGGTCCGGATGCGACTTGATCAGCGCGAGCCGCTGATCCTTGCTCCCGCGTTCGACCGCCGTTTTCATGGCTGCAAACAGCGCATTGACGCCGGCAAACGGCCGCGCGGCAAAAGCCTGCTCGGCGACCCAGGGCGAATACTCAAAGATATTGGCAAGCGCGGCGACAAAGTCGCTTTGCGTGCAGCGGTTCAGCTCCTCAAGCGGCTTCTGCAACATGGGTCCCGACACCATCGACCCGCTTATGGGCTCCTTCCCTGCGCGGTTGGCCCATTTCCTCCACCCACGTCGAAGGACATGCCGAACAGGCCGCCGCGCCGGATTTCGGGCTCAGGCGCCGCGGCAGGGGCCGGCTGAACCGCGGCCTGCGGCGGCAGCGGTGGCGGCGCCGGCAGGTTATTGCAGTTCATCGGGTAGACCAGCTCGCGGTTGGCGGTCTGGCCAATCGGCGCGCAGGGGTCGGCACGGCCCGCCTTGGGCTTGGTTTGCGACCAGGCCGGCGTCGCCGCCACGACCAGCATCGCGCACAGGAGAATCTTTTTCATACGTCCCACCTTGAAATCAGCCCCCCATCATTTACCCGGATTGGTGCGGCGAAGTCCACATGCCCCCTTTTTGGGCAAACCGCCATTCCCGGCTGCCAACCGGAAGCGCTGGAAAACAACCCCGATCAATGCGACACAGAAATTGGGGTTTCCGGCCAAGGTGGTTGGCCGGACAAAACGCGCGGGACGGTCGCCGCATCCGCCGCGCGAGGCATGGAGCTGGGCGATGTGGGCATCGATTTTATCCGAGTGGGCAAGCCTTATTTTCCGCTGGTTGCATGTGATCGCGGCGGTCGGCTGGATCGGTAGCTCGTTCTACTTCATCCACCTCGACCTGGAACTCAAGCCGCGCGAGGGTCTGCCCGAAGGCGCCCATGGCGACGCCTGGCAGGTGCATGGCGGCGGCTTCTACCACATCGTCAAATTCCTGGTCGCGCCGGCGAAGCTGCCGGCGGAACTGACCTGGTTCAAGTGGGAGGCCTACACCACCTGGCTGTCGGGTTTCGTGCTGATGGTCATCGTCTACTATCTCGATGCCGAACTGTTTCTGGTCGACAAGTCCGTGCTCGACCTCACGCCCACCCAGGCCGCGTTGTTCAGCTTTTTCAGCCTAGCGCTGGCCTGGCTGCTCTATGAAGCGGCCTGCCGCAGCGGGCTTTCCGCCTACGAGCTGCCGTTTGCGATCGGCGGCTACATCTTCCTCGTGGCGCTGACCTACGCCTTCACCCATGTGCTAAGCGGCCGCGGCGCCTTCAACCAGATCGGCGCGATCATCGGCACCATCATGGTCGCCAACGTCTTCACACTGATCATCCCGAACCAGAAGAAGGTGATCGCCGCACTGCTCAAAGGCGAGAAGCCGGATCCGAAATTCGGCAAGCAGGGCAAGGAACGTTCGGTCCACAACAATTATCTGACGCTGCCGGTCGTGTTCCTGATGATCAGCAACCATTACCCGCTGATCTTCGGCACCCGCTACAACTGGCTGATCGCCGCCATCGTGCTGGCGCTCGGCCCCGTGATCCGTCACTTCTTCAACGAGCGCCACGCCGGGCGCAAATCGCCGTGGTGGGTGTGGGGGGTGGCTGCGATCGGCATGATCGCGATTGCGTTCCTGACCACCGCAGGTCCCCGCGACGCCAAGGCGGCCACAGTCGTGCCCAAGCATGATTTTGCCGCCGCGCAGGAAATCGTCATGTCCCGATGCAGCATGTGCCACGCCGCGGAGCCGGTGTTTGATGGAATCACCGCAGCGCCCAAGGGCGTGCGGCTCGACGACCCGGAAGCAATCATGCGCAACAGCCGGCTGATCGGGCGCAACGCGGCCTGGTCGAACGCCATGCCGCCCGGCAACATCACCGAAATCACACCCCAGGAGCGCGCAGTGCTCGCGGCCTGGATCGCCGACGGCGCGCGCTGAGATTGCGGTTCGCTTCTTTCCATCGGCGAGAGTCGGATCTGAGACCGCGCCTCAAACCTTGTCGTGAATCACGCGCTTGACGGCCGCAATCGCATCCTCGTCGCGCCGGTACATCGTCCACTGCTTGACGCGCTTGGCGCGCACGAGCTTCGCTGCGATCAGGACGCGCATGTGCTCGCTCAAAGTGGGGGCGCTGACGCCGAGCTTTTCGGCAATCAACAGGCCGCAAACGCCGTCATCCTCGAGGTCGCCGTCGACCTGCGCCCGAAAATGCCTTTTCGGGTCGCGAAGCCAGTCCAGGATCAGGAGACGCCGCTCGCTGGCCAGCGCGCGCAACGCAATCGCAATTTTCATTTAGCTATTTTGCTAATTACCTAACTTGTGTCAAGATCGGCCCAGTGAGGCTCCCATGACCGACACGTTCATTACACGCGAGCGCATTGCCGCGACCGAAACAACAATCCGCCCCTTCGTGCGGCGAACGCCCCTTCTCAAGGCCGATATGGCCGACTTCGGCCTTGCGGCCGGTCCCCTCACCTTCAAACTGGAATTCTTGCAGCATTCCGGGTCGTTCAAGGCGCGCGGCGCGTTCGCCAATCTGCTGTTGCGAAAGGCGCCGGCTGCCGGCGTGGTGGCGGCGTCCGGCGGCAATCACGGCGTGGCGGTCGCCTGTGCCGCGCATCGCTTGCAGGTGCCCGCGACCATTTTCGTGCCCGACATCGCCTCGCCCGCCAAGCAGGAGCGAATCCGTGGATACGGTGCGAAACTCGTCATTGCCGGCTCGCGCTATGCCGATGCGCTCGCCGCAAGCGAAGCGCATATCGAACGGACCGGCGCGATGCCGGTTCATGCCTACGACCAGGCCGAGACGCTGCTCGGTCAGGGCTCGGTCGGTATCGAACTGGAACAGGATGCGCCGGACATCGATACTTTGTTGGTCGCGGTCGGCGGCGGCGGACTGATCGGCGGCATCGCCGCCTGGTATGGTCGCAGAATCCGCATCGTCGCGGTCGAGCCGGAAGCGGCGCCCACGCTGCATGATGCGCTGGCCGCAGGCCATCCGGTGGACGCGCCCGCCGGCGGCATCGCCGCCGATAGTCTTGCCCCGCGCCAGGTCGGCCAACTGATGTTTCCGATCGCGCGCGCCAATGTCGATCGCGTCGTGCTGGTCACGGACGAGGCGATCCGCCAGGCGCAGGAGAAGCTGTGGTCCACGTTGCGCGTGGTGACCGAGCCCGGCGGCGCGGCAGCATTCGCGGCGCTGCTCTCGGGACGCTACAAGCCCGCCGCCGGAGAACGTGTCGCCGTGTTGCTATGCGGCGCGAATACGACGGCGGTGAGGTTTGAGGGGTAGCTTCTTTCCCTCCCCGCAACGGGGAGGGATAAACGACTCACCTCGGCGTCAAACTAATCACTTCCGCCGCAGCAGCCTCCACCGCAGCGCGGCTGTAGAGCAGCGGCACATATTGGCCGGTCGCCCACAGCGGCGCGAGATCGCGGTAGTGCCCACTGAAGGGATCGCCGGACTGGCCGGGCGTGTTGACGGCGCGGCTGGCATCCCAATTGCCGACATCAAGCACCATGCGGAACGAGGCGCCGGCGGTGAGATGATAATCCGAGCGGCGGTAGGTCGCGGCGCGCGGCACGTTGGCGGCGCCGCCAAACGACAGCGGCCCGACCGACATCTGAGCGGCTGTTGCCTTGTCAGCGAGCGGCATCAACGCGTGATCGAATTTGGCCACATGCAATCTGCCCCAACGCCACATCGTGGTGTCCGCGCCGAGCTTTTCGCTGACCTCGGCGACCGCACGCCCGAGGCTTTCACTCAGGATCCGGTCGCGTGCGGCTTTGGGATCGGCGCCGAGCGCGGCATCCGGCGCCTCGAGATAGGCGACGATGGGCGAAATGGAAGACGCTTCCGATGCGATCAGGTCTGCTGCCTTCGGCGCGACGGCCTTGAGCAGCGCCGAGCCCAGGTGGTTTGATATCCACACCTCGTAGATCGCGCCCGCCGCGCTGTCGGCGTCGTCGCGCGCATCCCAATCCTTAAGCAGCCCCAATCCCTTTTTGGCATTGGCGTCATCGGACTGAATTGGTCCGAGCAATTTCACCAGACGCCGCGCCAGCATCGAGGTGGTGTCGTTCTGCAAATCCATCGCGTCGGCCAGCGTCATCTTCGGCTTTGACTGCAAGACTTCGACGATGCGCTGCCAGCGCGCCGGGTCGGACCATTCGAAGCCGACCTTGCGCTCCGTGACTGGATAATCGCTTGGCAGGTTCATCTGGTTCGCGGTGGCGAAAAAGCCCTGCTCGGGACGGTAGACGCGGGGCAGCTCGTCATTTTGGACGAAGCCCTGCCATTCGTAGCGGCCATCGCCCGGCACCGGCATCAGCCCGTCATAGTTGACGCGGCGCGGCGTCTTGGCGCCGGGAATCCAGCCGATATTGCCTTTGACGTCGGCATAGACCTGATTCTCCGACGGCGCGCCCCAGCGCTTCATCGCGGTGACGAAGCCGTTCCAGTCCTTGGCGGTCATGTAGTCGGACGAACCGAAATAGGCCGAGGTGCCGGGCTCAAACCAGACCGAGCGGATGGCAAAGGCGCGCTTGTTGGCGGCATCGACATGGATCACCGGGCCATGCCGGGTGAATTTCAGTTCGACGTCGCGAGCGCTCTCGCCCTTGACCTCGATGCTCTCATGCACGATCCGCATCTGCTCCCAGCCATCGCAATAGCGATACTGGTTCGGATCGGCGGGATTGAGCTGGTAGACGTAGAGATCTTCCTGATCGACGTTGAAGATGGTGAGACCGAACGCGATCGTGCCGTTGTGGCCGATCGAAATACCCGGCAGCGCCGGTTCGCCCGCGCCGATCACCGAGATCCCCGGCGCATTCAATCCGACGATGTAACGCAGCGACGGCACGCTGTGCTCGCGATGCGGATCGTTGGCGAGGATGGCGCGGCCGGTCGCGGTGCGCGACGGCGCGACCACCCAGTTGTTGGAGCCGATGGTGTCGCGCTGCTGGTCGGCCTCGGTGAGATAGCGATCCGGGTCATGCTGCAACATCGCCTTGCGCTCTTCGGCGCGCGCGAACGCCACCGGCCGCGTCGCCAGATCATACGCCGCCAGCACGCCCTTCGGGATCGAGCAGGGGTCGAGCCCTTCCGGAATTTTCGTGGTCCAGGCGGGCTCGAGCTTGACCCGAAAACGATCCGCCTCGAGGCCGGCCGCGCAGGCCACCAGCGAACGCTTGACCTCGGACGCAACGTTGCGGGTCAGGCCGTGGCTGCGGACGCGCACCACGTCTTCGGCCTTCCATGCGTCCGGCATGGTGCCGGCGATGCGAAACTCGATCGGCAGTGCGCGGCGGCCGCCCTGCACGTCCGCGACATAGGCGTTGATGCCGGCGACAAAGGCTTCCGCGTAGGATTTTGCCTTCGGGCCATACGACGCCCATTCCGCGTTCATGTCGCCGCGGTAGAGAAATTGCCGCAAGCTTCTGTCCTGCTCGACATAGGCCGGGCCGAAATCCCTGGCGAGCAGGCCAAGACCGCGCTTGCGCCAGAGATCGATCTGCCAGAGCCGGTCGCGCGCAGCGTTGAAGCCTTGCAGGAAAAACAGGTCGTGCTCGTTGTCCGCATAGATATGCGGAATACCCCAGACGTCGACCAGGATCTTTCCAGCGGCTAGCAAGCCCGGCGCTGGCGCGCTCGAAAGCCGCGCGGCGGAAGGTGCGTTGTCGCTGTCGCGGGCAAAGGCTAGAGATGCTGCGGCAAAAAGCAACGCGGCGACACCGAGCCGCGTCGCGAGGGTTTGAGGCATTTTCATTTGTTCTTCCCGATTCTTTTTCTTTCCTCGTCATCGCGAGCGACAGCGAAGCGATCCAGCACTACCAAAAAGCCTGGATTGCTTCGTCGCGCTGCTCCTCGCAATGACGACGATCATCAGATGTCTTCATCGCTTGCGAGCAGGCCTTTCACGGCGCGTGACCAACCCTTCAATTTTCGCTCGCGTGTCGCCGCGCTCATGTTGGGCTTGAAGCGGCGCTCGAGCCGCCAGTTGTCGGCGAATTTTTCCGGCGCGGGATAAACACCGGCGGCAAGTCCGGCGAGATAGGCCGCACCAAGCGCGGTGGTTTCGAGCACGACCGGCCGGTCGACCGGCGCGTCGAGCAGATCGGCGAGCCGCTGCATCGTCCAGTCGGACGCCGTCATGCCGCCATCGACGCGGAGCACGACGTTGGCGGCTTTGGCTTCCGGCCAGTCCGCGCGCATCGCCTCCCAGAGATCGACGGTCTGGTAACAGACGCTCTCGAGCGCGGCATGTGCGAGCTCGGCAGGGCCGGTGTTGCGCGTCAGCCCGAACAGCGCGCCGCGCACGCGCGGATTCCAGTAGGGCGCACCCAGACCGACAAAGGCCGGCACGAGATAGACGCTCTGGGCGGAATCGGATTTTTCGGCAAGCGGGCCGGTTTCCGCGGCCTGCTTGATTACCCCCAGGCCGTCGCGCAGCCATTGCACCGCAGACCCCGCCACGAAGATCGAGCCTTCGAGCGCGTAGGTGCGTTTGCCATTGAGCTGATAGGCGATCGTGGTGAGGAGCTTGTTCTTCGAGGCGACGGGCGTTGTCCCGGTATTGAGCAGCGCAAAGCAGCCGGTGCCGTAAGTCGACTTGATCATGCCCGGCGAAAAACAGGCTTGTCCAATCGTCGCGGCCTGCTGGTCGCCGGCGATGCCGGCAATCGCGATGGCGCCACCGAACAGATCGGGCACGCTCTCGCCGAACCGGTGCGAGGAATCCTTCACCTCCGGCAACATCGCGCGCGGCACACCCAATAGCTTGAGCAGGTCGTCATCCCAAGCGCCGGTGTGAATATTGAACAGCAGCGTGCGCGAGGCGTTGGTGGCGTCGGTCGCATGCACCTTGCCACCGGTCAGACGCCACAGCAGGTAACAATCGACGGTGCCGAACAGCAATTCGCCGCGCTCCGCGCGCGCCCGCGCGCCCGGGACATTGTCGAGCAGCCAGGCGACCTTGGTGCCGGAGAAATAGGGATCGATGATCAGGCCGGTCCTGGCCGCAATCATCGGCTCGTGGCCCTCGTCCTTCAGCTTCGCGCAAAAATCGGCGGTGCGCCGATCCTGCCAGACGATAGCCCGGTGAATGGCGTTGCCGGTGGCACGATCCCACACCACCACCGTCTCACGCTGGTTGGTGATGCCGATCGCGGCGATGTCCTTCGGCGTGACGCCAGCCTTCTTCAGCGCGTCGCGACAGGTCGCAACCGTCGAGTTCCAGATGTCTTCCGGATCGTGCTCGACCCAGCCGGAAGCCGGAAAGTGCTGCGGGAATTCAGCTTGCGCGATGCCGGCAACCGAGAGGTCGCCGCGAAACACCATGGCGCGCGAGGATGTGGTGCCCTGATCGATGGCGAGCACGAAGGACATTGGCGTTCCTCCAACGTTTCTCATTGGCGGCCAAGCAAGCGGATCAGAGAGAGAAGGTCAAGGCGGCTCTCGTGCCCCGGACGCCGCGCAGCATGCAATGATACGCTGCTGATCCGGGGCCATGAGCAAAACGAATAATAGGTCCCGGATCTGCGGACGCTGCACCGCGTCCGGGACACGAAATTCGCGAGCTACGCCCCCGCCGTGGTGACGCCGCCGTCGACCACGATCGTCTGACCGGTCATGAAGCTCGAGGCATCGGACGCGAGATAGGCGACTGCGCCTGCGATCTCGTCGGGTTCGCCGATACGCCGGAGCGGCGTAGACGCAGTGCGGCGCTTCAGCCGCTCTTCGTCTTCCCACAGCGCGCGCGCAAAATCGGTCTTGACCAGGCCCGGCGCGACGCAATTGACGCGCACGCCTTTCGGGCCCCACTCGCCGGCGAGGCTTCTACACAGCGCGAAATCCGCCGCCTTCGAGATGCCGTAGGCGCCGATCACGGTCGAACCGCGCAAGCCGCCGATCGAGGAGATGATTACGACGGAGCCCTTGCCGCGCTCGGCCATTGCGGGAATCGCAAGCTGACAGAGCCAGATGTTGCTCTTGACGTTGGAGGCCATGATCTTGTCGAACGCCTCGTCCTTGATGTCGAGCAGCGGCCCGTAATAGGGATTGATCGCGGCGTTGCAGATGAGAATGTCGACCTTGCCGTAATGTTTGGTCGCGCCCGAGATCAGCGCCTCGATCTCCTCGCGGCGCGAGATGTTGCAGGCGATCACGTGCGCGTCGCCGCCTGCTTTTCGGATGCCTTGCGCCACTTCCTCGCAGGCATCGGCCTTGCGTGAGGAGATCACGACTTTTGCCCCGAGTTCGGCGAGCAGTTCGGCCGAGGAGCGGCCGATGCCGCGGCTCGAGCCGGTGACGACCGCAACCTGTCCGGTGAGATCGAAAGGGGTGGATTTCATGGGGATGTTCCTTCGCAGTTTGGCCAGCTCTCACACCGTCATTCCGGGATGGTCCGAAGGACCAGACCCGGAATCCATTTCTCCTCGCACTAACGCGGCCCGATGGATTCCGGGCTCGATGCTACGCATCGCCCCGGAATGACGAGGACGGGTGGATGGGACCTACACCAGCCCGCCGGCGGCGGTGACGCGGCGCAGGTGATACTCGGTGTCGCCGAAGGTGTTTTCGATCATGGTCAGGCGCTTGAAGTAGTGACCGATCTTGGCCTCCATCGTCATGCCGATGCCGCCATGCAGCTGGATCGACTGCTGGCCGACGAACTTGCCGGACTTGCCGATCTGCACCTTGGCGGCGGCGACCGCGGTCGAGCGCTCTTTCGCGTCGTCGAAGTCGCAGGCCATGGTGGCAAACATCGACATCGAGCGCGCCTGTTCCACCGCGACGAACATGTCAGCCGCGCGGTGCTGCAAGGTCTGGAAGCTGCCGATCGGCACGCCGAACTGCTTGCGCGTCTTCAGGTACTCGACCGTGGCCTTCAGGGATTCGTCCATCAGTCCGACAGCCTCGGCGCACAGCGCGCTGCGCGCTTCATCGACCACGCGTTCGATCAGCGGCAGGCCGTTTTCGCCATCCCCGATCACGGCATCCGCGCCGACCTCAACGCCGGTGAAGGTGACATCCGCGCCATGCAGCCCGTCCTGGGTCGGATAGGTTTTCTTCACGATGCCCTTGGCGTTCGCAGGCACAAGGAACACGCCGATGCCGTTGGCGTCGCGCTGGCCGCCCCTGGTGCGCGCGGTGACGACAAAGGTGTCGGCGGCCTCGCCGTTGAGCACGACGAACTTCTCGCCGTCGATGATCCAGCCGTCGCCCTTCTTCTTGGCCGAGGTGGTGACGTCGGCGAGATCGTAGCGCGAGTTCTTCTCCAGTTGCGCGAAGGCAAACGTCTTGGCTCCGTCGATGATGGACGGGATATGCGCTTCCTTCTGCGCGGCCGAGCCGCCATGGCGCAACAACCCGCCGGCGATCACGACCGTCGCGAGATACGGCTCGATCACCAGCGCGCGGCCCAGCGCCTCCATCACGATCATGGTCTCGACCGCGCCGGCGCCGAAGCCGCCGTCGTCTTCCGCAAACGGCAGGCCCAGCAGGCCCTGTTCGGCAAAGCGGCCCCAGATCGCCTTGCTCCAGCCGCCCGGCTCCTTCATGTATTTCTTGCGCGCTTCGAAATCATAGGCGTCACCGAGCAGTCCCTCGACGCTATCCTTGAGAAGCCGCTGCTCCTCGGTCAAATCGAAATCCATCTACGTTTCCTCGACTAATATTATCTTCCGAAACTGGCGCTCGCTGCACCTCGCCCCGCCTGCGGGGAGAGGTCGATCACGAAGTGATCGGGTGAGGGGGTACATCTCTCTCGTCGATCACGATCGTGGAGAGCAGCCCCTCACCCCAACCCTCTCCCCGCAAGCGGAGCGAGGGAGAAGAGTCACAATCCCAGCACCGCCTTGGTGATGATGTTGCGCTGGATCTCGTTCGAGCCGCCGTAGATCGAGACCTTGCGGTTGTTGAAATAGCTCGGCGCGATCTGCGCGGTCCACTCCATCGCCTCGTTCGAACCGTCGTCGGCATGCTCGTCGAACGGCGCTGCGAACGGGCCGATCACTTCCATCAGAAGTTCGGTCGTCGCCTGCTGGATTTCCGAACCCTTGATCTTGAGCACCGACGACGCCGGATTGGGCTTGCCCTTGCCGTGCTTGCCTTCGTCGGCCACGACGCGAAGCTGAGTGAGTTCCAGCGCCTTCAGCTCGATCTCGACCGCCGCGAGCTTTTCGCGGAACGCCTGGTCTTCGATCACCGGCTTGCCGCCGGATTCGACTTTCGAGGCGAGATCCTTGATGCGGCGAAGGCGCTCCTTGGAAACGCCGACCCGCGCGATCCCCGTGCGCTCGTTGCCGAGCAGGAATTTGGCGTAGTCCCAGCCCTTGTTCTCTTCGCCGACCAGATTTTCGACCGGCACCTCGACGTCGTCGAAGAACACCTCGTTGACCTCGTGGCCGCCATCGATGGTCTGGATCGGGCGCACCGTGATGCCCTTCGACTTCATGTCCATCAGGATGAAGGAAATGCCGGTCTGCTTCTTGGCGCCGGGATCGGTGCGGCAAAGGCAGAAGATCATGTTGGCGTGCTGCGCCAGCGTGGTCCAGGTCTTCTGGCCGTTGATGATGTACTTGTCGCCCTTGCGCTCGGCCTTGGTCTTGAGCGACGCGAGGTCGGAGCCCGAGCCCGGTTCGGAAAAGCCCTGGCACCACCAGTCCTCGACCTTGGCGATGCGCGGCAGGTATTGCTTCTTCTGCGCTTCGTTGCCGAAGGTATAGATCACGGGGCCGACCATGCTGACGCCAAACGCCAGCGGCGCCGGCGCCGGATGCGCCTGAAGCTCTTCGTTGAAAATGTAATGCTGCACCGAGCTCCAGCCGGTGCCGCCATATTCCTTCGGCCAGTGCGAGACGCCCCAGCCCTTCTGGTCCAGGATACGCCACCACGCGATCATCTCGTCCTTGGTCAGATGACGGCCCTCGACCATCTTCTGCCGCGTCGCAGGCGGAACGTTGTCGCGGAAGAACGCCCGCACTTCGTCACGAAACGCCATTTCTTGCTTGGTGAAAGCGAGATCCATCGGATTCTCCTGTGAATTTATCTCATCACGTTACCTACCGTCGTCCCCGCCTTGTGCGCAATTGCGCACTGGAGCGGGGACCCATAACCACCGGCCACCGAAATTTCGTAAGCCGGTTGCCGCTTGTGCCCCAAGTTGGGCCGCGGCCTATGGGTCCCGGCGCAAGGCCGGGACGACGAATTACTGCACCACCTCGAACAATCCGGCCGCGCCCATGCCGCCGCCGACGCACATCGTCACCACGGCATACTTCGCCTTGCGGCGGCGGCCCTCGATCAGCGCGTGACCGGTGAGCCGCGCACCCGACATGCCATAGGGATGACCGACCGCGATCGCGCCGCCATCGACGTTGAGTTTTTCCGGATCGATGCCGAGCTTGTCGCGGCAATAGAGCACCTGCACGGCGAACGCCTCGTTCAGCTCCCAGAGATCGATGTCGTCGACCTTCAAGCCGTGACGCTTCAAAAGCCGCGGCACCGCGAAGACCGGCCCGATGCCCATTTCGTCCGGCTCGCAACCGGCGGCAACGAAACCGCGGAAGATGCCAAGCGGCTTCAAACCGCGCCGGGAAGCTTCCTTGTCGCTCATGATCACGCTAGCGCTGGCGCCATCGGACAACTGGCTGGCGTTGCCGGCGGTGATGGTGAAGCCGTCGCCGCGCACCGGCTTGAGGCCGGCGAGCCCTTCGGCGGTGGTGTCCGGCCGCGGGCCTTCATCCTTGGCGAGCGTCACTTCCTTGAACGAGATCTCGCCGGTCGCCTTGTCGGCCACGCCCATCATGGTGGTGATCGCCGCGAGTTCGTCATTGAACTTGCCGCCCTGCTGGGCGGCGGCGACACGGCGCTGGCTCTCCAGCGAATATTCGTCCTGCCGCTCGCGCGAGATACCGTAACGCTTGGCGACGACCTCGGCGGTGTCGATCATCGGCATGTAGACCTCGCCCTTGATCTTCAGGAGCGCCGGGTCCTGGGTATGGAATTTATTGGCGTGATCGTTCTGCACCAGGCTGATGGACTCACCGCCGCCGCCAACCGCGACTTCGACGCCGTCGAAGATCACCGAGCGCGCCGCGAGCGCAATCGCCTGCAAGCCTGACGCACACTGCCGGTCGATCGTGGTGCCGCCGACCGTCACCGGCAGGCCCGCGCGCAACAGCGCCTTGCGCGCGATGTTGCCGCCGGTCGAGCCCTGCTGGAGTGCGGCACCCATCACCACATCCTCGACCTCCTTGGGATCGACCTTGGCGCGCTTGACGGCCTCGCCGATGGCATGACCGAGCAGCGTGGCGCCCTCGGTGGCGTTCAGCGCGCCACGATAGGCCTTGCCGATCGGAGTGCGGGCGGTGGAAACGATGACGGCGTCGGTCATGGACGACCTCCTGTTGCTAATTGTTGTTTTGTCGGCGCGGACTGCTGGTTGCGTAATTCATGGCGCGAGAGTTTGCCGACCGGCGTGCGCGGCAATTCGTCGACGAATTCAAGGGCTGTGGGAATCTCGTGCCGGCCAAGCTTGCCGGAGAGAAACTCCTTTAGTTCATCGAGCGTAAAGGCAGCCGCGCCCGCGTGCAATTTGACGAAGGCCTTGGCCGCCTCGCCGCGATATTCGTCCACGACGCCGATCACGATCACTTCCTGCACGGACGCGTGCTCGTAGATCGCCTGCTCGATCATCTGCGGATAGACATTGAAGCCGCCGGAGATGATCATGTCCTTCTTGCGGTCGACCAGAAAGAAATAGCCGTCCGCGTCCATGTAGCCGATATCGCCGGTCAGGAAACGGTCGCCGACAAACGCTTCCGCGGTTTCCTGCGGCCTGCCCCAGTAGCCTTTGGTGACGTTCGGGCCGCGGATACGGATTTCGCCGACTTCGCCCGGCGCCAAAACCTTTCTGGAATCGTCGAGCGACACGACATCCATCTCGATGCCGGGCAACATCACCCCGATCGAGCCCGGCTTGTCCGGCCCTTCCTTGGGATGGCCGGTGCCGGGCGAGCAGGTCTCGGTCATGCCCCAGCCGCTCTTCAGTTTCATGTTGGTTTTGCGTTCGAAGACCTTGGCGACCTCGACCGGCAGCGGCGCGCCACCCGATCCGCAACTGACCAGCGACGACATATCGCGCTTGTCGAGATCGGGAAGGCTCGCGATCGCGATCCACATGGTCGGCACGCCGGGAAACGCGGTGGCGCGCTTGACCTCGATGTCGCGCATCACAGCCTCGACATCGAAACGCTGATGCAGCGAGATCAAATTGCCGACGCGGATCGCGGACAGCATCACGACCGTGAGCGCATAAATGTGAAACAGCGGCAGCACGCAGATCACGCGCTCGACCGTATTGCGCTCGAGCCGCGCCGGCCGGCCCCAGACCTCATAGACCGAGACCGCCGACGTCAAATTGCCGTGGCTGAGCATCGCGCCCTTCGGCAACCCGGTCGTGCCGCCGGTATATTGCAGCAGCGCGACGTCGTCCGGCGAGATGTCGGGCCAGCGTGAAGGTTTCGTCGCGCCTTCGGCGAATTTCGCGAAGGTGGTGATCGCGGGATGATCCGGGATCGGCGCATGCGGATTGCCGACCACGCCCCAACGGTCGTCCTCGCAGACGATCAGCCGGTCGACCAGGCCCTTCTCCAGAAACTTCAGCGCCGTCGGCAGCAGCGCCGCCAGATTGGACGTAACAAGAATGCGCGCGCCGCTGTCGCTCAGTTTGTGGGACAACGCGCGCTCGCCATCAAGCGGAGACAGATGCGCGATGCGCGCACCGGATTTCAAGGCGCCGAAAAAATTGGCGGGATGGTCCGGCGAGTTACCGAGGAACAGCGCAACCGTCGCGCCCTTGCCGACGCCGGCACGCATGAACGCCGCCGCTGCGACCTCGGCGAGCTCCTCCAGCTCGGCATAGCTGATGGCGCGATCGCGGAATTCGATCGCCGGCCGCGCCCCGAAGTCGCGTGCAGCCTTCGACAACAGATCAGGCAGTGTCCCGCGTTCGATCGCGTCGTCCCAGCGGACGCCTTTCGGGTAAAACTGTTCGCCGGGATGGGTCATGGAAGTGATGCGAAGCGTGAGGTGAGCATAGTGCCAGATGCTCCCCTCCCCCTTGTGGGGAGGGGTTGGGGGTACCCCGAGCACCGCGCCCGCGTCTTACCCCCCTCCCTAACCCTCCCCCACAAGGGGAGAGGGAACGGAGAGAACATGCTGACGCGATCCATCACGCTGCTTTCGCCAGCGATGCGAACGTCTTTCCCTCGGCGGCGAGACGCTTCAACAGCGGCGCGGGCTCCAGCGAGGGATCGTTGGTCTCCTTGGCGTAAAATGCCAGACGATCGGCGATGTGCTTCAACCCGACCTGATCGGCATAGAACATTGGGCCGCCGCGATAGACCGGCCAGCCATAGCCGTAGAGCCAGATCACGTCGATGTCGCCGGGGCGCGCGGCGACCTTCTCTTCGAGGATCTTCGCGCCCTCGTTGATCATCGGATACATCATGCGCTCGAGGATTTCCTCGTCGCTCACCGCGCGGCGCTTGCGCCCCAGGCGCTGTAGCGTCTCGTCGATCAGCTTCTCGACTTCCGGATCGGGCAACGGCGCGCGCGAGCCCGCTTCATATTTGTAATAGCCCTTCCCGGTCTTCTGGCCGAAGCGCCCGGCTTCACACAGGGCATCGGCGATTTCCGACTTGATGCCGCGGTCCTTGCGCGAGCGCCAGCCGATATCGAGTCCGGCGAGATCGCCCATCGCGAACGGGCCCATCGGCATGCCGAACTTGGTGACGACGGCGTCGACCTGTTGCGGCAACGCGCCTTCGAACAGCAGCTTTTCGGCCTGCTTGCTGCGCTGGGCCAGCATGCGGTTGCCGACAAAGCCGTCGCAAACGCCGACCACCGCCGGAACCTTGGCGATCTTGCGGGCGACGGCAACGGCCGTGGTGAGCGCATCGGGCGCGGTTTTCTCGGCGCGCACGATTTCGCAGAGCTTCATCACGTTGGCCGGCGAGAAAAAGTGCATGCCGAGCACGTCCTGCGGGCGCCTGGTCTCTTTGGCGATGTCGTTGATGTTGAGATAGGAAGTGTTGGAGGCCAGCACCGCACCGGGCTTGGCATATTTGTCGAGCGCGTTGAACACTTCCTTCTTGATCGCCATGGTCTCGAACACCGCCTCGATGATCAGGTCGGCGTCCTTGACGTTTTCGAGCCCCACGACGCCGTGGATCAGCGCCATGCGCTTGGCGGGCGCATCCGCGGGAATGCCACCACGCGCGGCGGTCGCCTCATAATTCTTCTGCATCACGCCCATGCCGCGCTTGAGCTGCTCCTCGCCGGTCTCGATCAGCGTGACGGGAATGCCGGCATTCGCAAAGGACATCGCGATGCCGCCGCCCATGGTGCCCGCGCCGATGATGGCGACGCGCTCGACAGGCCGGGCCTTGGTGCCGTCGGGAACGCCTGATATCTTGGCGGCCTCGCGCTCGGCAAAGAACGCATGGCGCTGCGCCTTGGACTGATCGCTTGCGACGAGCTTGAGGAACGTCTCGCGCTCCTTCTTGATCCCCTCGTCGAACGGCAGATCGATGGCAGCGCCCACGGCGTCGGCCGCCGCGAACGGCGCCTCCAGCCCGCGGGCTTTCTTGGTCAGCGCCGCCACCGCATTGGTGAAAATCGAACGGTCGGCCTTGGCCGCCGCAAGCTTGCTGTCGTCGTCGCGCAATTTGCGCAAGGGGCGCTTTTCCGCGAGCACCTTTCGGGCGAACGCCTCGCCGCCGGCGGCAGGCCCTTCGACGATTTCGTCGATCAGACCGTTCTTGAGGGCATCGGAAGCGGAGATCGGATCGCCGCCGACGATCATCTTGACCGCCAACTCCGGTCCGACCGCGCGCGGCAGACGCTGCGTGCCGCCGGCGCCGGGCAGGATCCCGAGCTTCACTTCGGGCAGGCCGAGCCGGGCTTCCTTGACCGCGACCCGATAGTGACAGGCGAGCGCAACCTCGAGCCCGCCACCGAGTGCCGTGCCATGAATCGCAGCCACCACGGGCTTTGGCGAACTTTCGATCGCGTTGAGCACGTCATGAAGGCTTGGAGGAACCGGCGGCTTGCCGAACTCGGTAATATCCGCACCGGCGATGAAGGTGCGCCCGGCGCAGGTCAGGACGATTGCCTTTGCTTCGGAATCCGCAATCGCACGCGTGATGCAGTCCACGATGCCGCCACGCACCGCGGCGCTCAGCGCATTCACCGGAGGACTGTCGACCGTGACGATGGCAACCACGTCATGACGCTCAAGCCTGACTACTTCGCTCACGGCAACTCTCCCTAAACAGCCTGTTCTTGCGTAGCTAATTTTTAGCCGGTGAATTTATTCCGCATTGCGGAATTGAATTCCGCATCTTGACAGGGAGGGTTATTTTGAAGCACGTCCCTTGTCAACAAAACCTCTCGCTGGGTTCGCTACCAGAATTCGCGGGTACGAAAGTAGCGAACAAGCGTCGGCGTCAGACCATGAAGCGTCAAGGCAAGAAAGTCGCGACTGATCGCAGTTTTGTTGTTGCGCTTTCCCGCGGTCTCGATGTGTTGCGCGCATTCCAGCCAAATGATGGCCTCCTCGGCAATCAGGAGATCGCCGCCCGCACCAAGCTGCCGAAGCCGACCGTCTCGCGGCTGACTTACACTCTGACAAAGCTCGGCTATCTTACGCCGGTTCCCCGCTTCGAGAAGTACCAATTGGCGCCGGCAGCCATGGCGCTCGGTTATGCCGCACTTACCAATCTCGGCGTCCGTCACCTGTCGGAACCCTACCGGGAAGAACTGATGCGCGAGACCGGCGGCGCGGTGGCGGTCGGCGGCCGCGACCGCCTCAGCATGATCTATTTCGGCCAGAGCCGCGGCATGACCCTCGGCGTCCAGCTCGATGTCGGCTCGCGCATTCCAATCGCCACCACCGCGATGGGGCGCGCCTATTTCTGGGCGCTGCCCGAGGAGGAGCGCAATGCGCTGCTGCGCGACCTGCGCGAATATTACGGCACCCGCTGGGCCAAGATGCGCGACGGCCTCGAACGCGCCGGAGAAACCGTGGCCAAACACGGCTTTACGATCTCGGCAGGCGAATGGCACGATGACATCGCCGCCGTCGGCGTAGCACTAAAGCTCAATGACGGAACCGGCCCATATGCGTTTAACTGTGGGGCGCCGGCGTTCCGTTTCACGGAAGACCGGCTGCGCAACGATATCGGGCCGCGTCTTTTGACCATGGTCCGCACCATCGAAGCAGCACTCGGCGGAATAGCGCCGCAAGCAAGAAAACAAGAAGGGCGGAAACTGAAAACGGGAGGGAAAGTTGCGCGGATGGTTGAGGGGATCAGATAGCCTTTGCCGGCCTGATTCAGGAAAGGCGCCGGCTGTGTGCGGGGAACGATGACCGATCCCCAGGCGCTACCTGCCGCCACGCCGCTCCTTGCAGTTTGCAACGTCAGCGTCACGTTTGGCGGCATCGTTGCGTTGAACGGCGTGTCGTTCGACATGCATCAGGGGCAGATCCTGGGCCTGATCGGCCCGAACGGCGCCGGCAAGACCACGCTCTTCAATTGCCTCAGCCGGCTATATCAGCCGAGCGCCGGCGATATCCTGATGGAAGGCGCAAGCATCCTGAGGCGCCCGCCGCACCGGATCGCCGAAATCGGCATCGGCCGCACCTTCCAGAATGTCGCCCTGTTCTCCAACCTCTCGGTGCTCGACAATGTGCGGATCGGTGCGCATGCGCGGACCCAAAGCGACATTATCAGCGACTCGCTCAGGCTTCCCGGCGTCCGCCGCGGCGAAGCGGCGCTGAACGCGCGCGTCGATGAAATCCTGGGCTACCTCGAACTCGGTGACGTCGCCCACAACGTCGTTTCGGGCCTGCCGTTCGGTACCCAGAAACGCGTCGAGTTGGCGCGCGCACTCGCCACCGAACCCAAGATCCTGTTGCTGGACGAACCGGCCGGCGGCCTCAACCACGAAGAGGTCTATGCGCTCGGCGACCTGATCCGGCGCATTCGCAACGACCGCAAGATCACGGTGCTGCTGGTCGAACACCACATGGGCCTTGTGATGTCGATCGCCGATCATGTCGTGGCGCTGAATTTCGGCCGCAAACTCGCCGACGGCACGCCCGCCGCCGTGCAATCCGATCCTGACGTGATCAAGGCCTATCTCGGGAGCAAGGACCAATGACCGCGCTCCTCAATATCAAGGCGCTCAACGCCTTCTATGGCCAGGTCCAGGCGCTGCACGGCCTTGAATTCACGCTCGACGAAGGCAGCGTGACCACGCTGCTCGGCGCCAATGGCGCCGGCAAGACCACGACCTTGCGCGCGATCTGCAACATGGTCCGCACCACGGGCGCGATCGAATTCGACGGTGCGCCGCTCTCCAGCCGTTCGACGGAAAACATCGTCCGTCTCGGCATCGCCCATGTGCCGCAGGGCCGCGGCACCTTCACCACCATGACGGTGGAGGAAAATCTCCAGCTTGGCGCGATCACCCGCAGCAAGTCCGGCGTGGCGGCCGACATCGAACGCATGTACGCGCATTTTCCGGTGCTCAAGCAACGCCATACCCAGCAGGCCGGCACGCTCTCGGGCGGCGAGCAGCAGATGCTGGCGGTGGCGCGCGCACTGATGCTGCGGCCGCGCCTGATGCTGCTCGACGAGCCCTCGTTCGGACTGGCGCCGTTGATCGTGCGTGACCTCTTCAAGATTCTCGGCAAGATCAACCGCGAGGACAAGGTCACGATCCTGGTGGTCGAGCAGAACGCACAGCTTGCGCTCGAAATTGCCGACCAGGCCTATGTGATCGAGACCGGCCGTATCGTGATGTCCGGAAGAGCGAACGAGATCGCGGACAACGAAGACGTCCGCAGATCCTATCTCGGCTATTAGGGGACGCGAGCCGATGGAGCTTTTCACCAACCAGGTCCTGGCCGGCATCGCCACCGGCGCGATCTATGCCTGCATGGCGCTTGCCGTCGTTATGATCTATCAGGCGATCGACCATCTCAATTTCGCGCAAGGCGAAATGGCAATGTTCTCGACCTTCATCTCCTGGCAGTTGATGCAGTGGGGCCTTCCCTACTGGGTCGCCTTCCTGCTGACGCTCGCGTTTTCCTTTGCCGGCGGCATCGTCATCGAACGCCTGCTGTTCAAGCCGCTCGCGAAGGCGCCGATCCTGACCAACGTCGCCGGCTTCATCGCGCTGTTTGCGATCATCAACAGCTGCGCCGGCCTGATCTGGGACTTCACCATCAAGCAATACCCGACGCCGTTCGGCTCGGCGCCCTTCCTCGGCAGCCAGCTGATTTCGACCCACCAGGCCGGCATGATCGGCGTGACCGTGCTGCTGTTGATCGCGCTCTACGTTTTCTTCCGCTACACGCGGATCGGGCTTGCGATGCGCGCGGCGGCTTCCGTCCCGGAATCGGCGCGGTTGGTCGGGATCAATACGTCATGGATGATCGCGCTCGGCTGGGGCATGGCGGCCGCGATCGGCTCGATCGCCGGCATGTTGATCGCGCCGGTGGTATTCCTCGAACCCAACATGATGGGCGGCGTTCTGATCTACGGCTTCGCTGCGGCCGTCCTCGGCGGCCTGACCAGCCCGTTCGGCGCGGTGATTGGCGGCTTTCTCGTCGGCATCATCGAAAATCTCGCCGGCACCTACATCCCGGGCGTCGGCAATGAATTGAAGCTGCCGATCGCGCTGGCGCTGATCATCACTGTTCTGGTTGTCAAACCAGCCGGGCTGTTTGGCCGGCCAATCGTGAAGCGGGTTTAATCATGAGCGCCGTGCAGGAAGTCACCGCAGCCCCCGCGCTCGAAGCCGTTCCGAAGCGGGCGATGACGTTAGGGGCCGGCACCTCGCTGATCGCGCTGGCGCTCCTGATCGCCTTTCCGCTGTTCGTGAAGAACTTCATCATCTTCCAGATGACAATGCTGCTGATCTATGGGCTTGCGGTTCTGGCGCTGAACATCCTGACCGGCGGCAGCGGACAATTCTCGCTCGGACAGAGCGCGTTCTATGCGGTCGGCGCTTACACCTCGGCGATCCTGATGGAACACCTCGGCATGAATTACGCGCTGACGCTGCCGGTCGCGGGACTGGTCTGCTTCGTGTTCGGCTTCCTGTTCGGCCAGCCGGCGCTGCGGCTCTCGGGCGTTTATCTGGCGCTGGCGACCTTTGCGCTCGCGACCGCGATGCCGCAATTGCTCAAGCTCGGCTACTTCGAACACTGGACAGGCGGGGTGCAGGGCCTTGTCGTCACCAAGCCGGACCCGCCAGAGACCGTGCAGAGCGTGCTCGCATGGGCTCACCTGAAGATGTCGCAGGACATGTGGCTCTATTATTTCACGCTTCTCATCACGATCGCGATCTACATCTTCTCCGTCAACCTGTTGAGGTCCCGCTCCGGCCGCGCCTTCATGGCGATCCGTGACAACGAAATCGCGGCGTCCGCGATGGGCATCAATGTGGCGCTCTACAAGACGCTGGCCTTCGGCGTCTCGGCGGCGATCACCGGCATCGCCGGCGGGTTGGGCGCCATCGCCGTGCAATTCGTTGCGCCCGACGGTTACACCATCACGCTCGCGATCTCGCTGTTCCTCGGCATGGTGGTCGGCGGCGTCGGCTGGTTGCCGGGCTCGATCGTCGGCTCCGCCTTCATCATCTTCGTGCCGAACATCGCCGAAGGTATTTCCAAGGGCCTTTCCGGCGCGGTGTTCGGCGTCATTCTGTTTCTCGTTATCTTCCTGGTGCCGCATGGTGCAAGGCAAGTCGCGATGGTCGCCCAGCATCTGCTGGGCAGCCTAAAAAGACGCTAAAAACATTCCAAGGAGAACATGATGTTTGCAAGGAAGCTTTGGTTCGCCGCCGTCTCAACGGGCGTCATCGCGCTCGCCTCGAGCGGCAGCGCGCTGGCGCAGAAGAAATACGATACCGGCGCAACCGACACCGAAATCAAGATCGGCAACATCATGCCCTATAGCGGGCCGGCCTCTGCCTACGGTGTGATCGGCAAGACCGAGACGGCCTATTTCAACAAAATCAATGCCGAGGGCGGCATCAACGGCCGCAAGATCAACTTCATCACCTATGACGACGGCTATAGCCCGCCGAAAGCGGTCGAGCAGGCGCGCAAGCTCGTGGAAGGCGATGAAGTGTTGTTGATCTTCAACCCGCTCGGCACGCCGTCGAACACGGCGATCGAGAAGTACATGAACGTCAAGAAGGTACCGCAGCTCTTCGTCGCCACCGGCGCCACCAAGTGGAACGAGCCAAAGGATTTTCCGTGGACCATGGGCTGGCAGCCGAGCTACCAGGCCGAGGCGAGGATCTATGCCAAATATCTGATCAAGGAAAAGCCGGACGCCAAGATCGCGGTGCTCTATCAGAACGACGATTTCGGCAAGGACTATCTGAAAGGCCTGAAAGACGGGCTCGGCGCCAAGTCGTCGATGATAACGGCAGAAGAAGGCTATGAGACCTCAGAGCCGAGCATTGACGGCCACATCGTCAAGCTGAAGGCCTCCGGCGCCGACGTCTTCATCAGCGTCACCACGCCGAAATTTGCGGCCCAGGCGATCAAGAAGCTCGCCGAGATGAACTGGACCCCGCTGCACATCGTGTCCAACGTCTCGGCCTCGGTCGGCGGCGTGATCAAGCCGGCCGGATTCGAAAATGCGCAAGGCATTCTGTCGGCCGCCTATGCCAAGGACGGCGCCGACGCCCAGTGGGACAACGATCCCGGCATGAAGAAATTCCTCGATTTCCTCACCAGGTATTATCCCGACGGCAACAAGCTCGACGGCTCGGTGGTCTATGGCTATGGCGCGGCCCAGACCATGGTGAAGGTGCTTCAGATGTGCGGCGACGACCTGACGCGCGAGAACGTGATGAAGCAGGCGGCCAGCTTGAAGAGCTTCACGCCGGACACGCTGTTGCCGGGCGTCACCATCAACACCTCGGCGACCGACTTCGCCCCGATCAAGCAATTGCAGATGATGCGGTTCAAGGGCGAGAAATGGGAGCTGTTCGGCGACATCATGTCGAGCGAGCTGAGCAACTAGAGCCTGGCTTTCCGCCCTGTGAGATGGCGTGAAGGAGCCTCACGCGCCTCAAAAGCCTACTAAAGATGCAGCCCTCCGCGCCTTTCGCGGAGGGCTTTTTCTTGTCCGACATGGTAGGCTGATCCATCATCGGAATGATCAAGAGCTTTCGACCAAGAAGGCCGCACGCAATCATCCGTCACTGGACGAGAGGGAGAAGGTCATGGCTGTTTTCGCAACCAGAATTGCGATCGCGTCTGTCGCTGCGTTCGCAATATCGGCTGTCTCGGGCGGCAGCGCGCTGGCCCAGAAGAAATACGACACCGGCGCCAGCGACACCGAAATAAAGATCGGCAACATTATGCCCTATAGCGGGCCTGCGTCCGCCTACGGCATACAAGGCAGGACCGAGGTCGCCTATTTCAAGATGATCAACGACGCCGGCGGCATCAACGGCCGCAAGATAAACTTCATCACCTATGACGACAGCTATAGCCCGCCCAAGACGGTCGAGCAGGCACGCAAGCTGGTCGAGAGCGACGAGGTTCTGTTCATCTTCAATTCGCTCGGCACACCGCCCAATTCAGCGATCCACAAATACATGAACGCCAAGAAGGTGCCGCAGCTCTTCGTCGCCACCGGCGCTACCAAGTGGAACGACCCGAAAGACTATCCGTGGACCATGGGCTGGCAGCCGGGCTACCAGAGCGAGGCGCGCATTTACGCCAAATATATTCTGAAGGAAAAGCCCAACGCCAAAATCGCCGTGCTCTACCAGAACGACGATTACGGCAAGGACTACCTGAAAGGCCTGAAAGACGGCCTCGGCGACAAAGCCGCTTCCATGATCATCGCGGAAGAAAGCTTCGAGACCTCGGAGCCGACCATCGACAGCCATATCGTCAAGCTCAAGGCTACCGGCGCCGACATCTTCGTTGATATTGCCACGCCGAAATTCGCGGCGCAGGCCATCAAGAAGGTCGCCGAGATCGACTGGAAGGCGCTGCACTTTCTCAACAACGTGTCGGCTTCCATCGGCAGCGTCGTCAAGCCCGCCGGCTTCGAGAATGCACAAGGCATCATTTCCGCCGCGTACCTGAAGGACGTCTCGGATCCACAGTGGAATAACGATCCCGGCATGAAACAATTCCTCGATTTCCTGGCCAAGGATTTCCCGGAAGCCAACAAGCTCGACGGTTCGGTGATCGTCGGCTATGCCGTCGCGCAAACCATGGTGCAGGTGCTCAAGCAGTGCGGCGACGACCTCACGCGAGCGAATATCATGAAGCAGGCGGCCAATCTGAAGGACTTTCGCACCGACGTGCTGTTGCCCGGCATTCGGATCAACACCTCGCCGACCAATTTTGCCCCAATCACCCAGCTCCAGCTGATGGTGTTCAAGGGTGAGCGCTGGGTGTTGTTCGGTGATGTCATCAGCGGCGAGATCGGCGGCTGAGCATTTCTTCAAGCAGCCCACGACAAACCCCCGCGGACCTCGTCAGCGGGGGTTTTCTTTTGCCGCAAGGGGAGTGATAACGGCCTCCCGTTCCAGGTCCTTCGAACCATCGAGACGCCATGACCGACCGACGCCCCCTTCTGCGCGCGATTTTCGATGCCGCCGTCGCGGCAGCGCATCCGGACGTGATCCTGTCGGCGCACCTGCCGCCCGTGCCGAAGGGAAAGATCATTTGCCTTGCGGCCGGAAAGGGCGCAGCCGCAATGGCCGCCGCCGCCGAACGGCATTATCTCGACGAACTCAAGCTTGATCCCGCGCGCCTGTCGGGGCTCGCCACCACGCGCCACGGCCATGGCGTGCCGACGCGGCGGATCCGGGTGATCGAAGCCGGGCACCCCGTGCCGGACGAAGCCGGGTTGAAAGCCGCCGACGAGACATTGGCGCTGGCGCAGGAGGCCGGTCCCGACGATCTGCTTTTGGTGCTCCTCTCGGGCGGGGGCTCGGCGAACTGGATCGCGCCGGCCATTGGGGTGACCTTCGCGCAAAAGCAGCAGGTCAATCGTGCTTTGCTGCGTTCGGGCGCGCCGATCGGCGAGATGAATGTCGTGCGCAAGCATCTGTCGCGCATCAAGGGCGGCCGGCTCGCGCGCGCCGGACAACGCGCCGAAATCGTGACGCTCGCGATTTCGGATGTGCCGCATGACGAGCCGTCGGCAATCGCCTCCGGACCGACGGTGCCGGATCCGACGACACTGGCTGACGCGCGCGCCATCGTCGCGAAGTACAAGCTCAATATCGACGACGCCGTGCGCCGCGCGCTCGACGATCCCAATAACGAGAGCTGCAAGGTAGGCGATGCCGCCTTTGACCGCGCGACCTTTGAGCTGATCGCGCGCCCCAAGGCTTCACTCGATGCCGCGATCAAGGTGGCGACTGAGGCCGGCTATGCGACCATCGGCCTTGGCGCCGACCTCGAAGGCGAAGCGCGCGACGTCGCGGCCGAACATGCGAGGCTGGCGCTGAAAGCCCGGAGCGAAGGCAAACGCGTCGCGATTCTCTCCGGCGGCGAACTCACCGTGACCGTGACAGGCAACGGACGCGGCGGCCCGAACCAGGAATATGCACTGGCGCTTGCGGCGCTCCTGAAGGACACGCCAGATGTTTCGGCGCTCGCCGGCGATACCGATGGCGCCGATGGCGGCGCGGGCAGTGCCAGCGACCCCGCGGGCGCGATCATCGACCACGCCACGTTTGCCAGAATGAAATCGCTCGCGCTCGATCCCGCGGCCTATCTCGCCAACAACGACGCGACCGCTTTTTTTACAGCGACCGGCGACCTGCTTCAGACCGGGCCGACGCTCACCAACGTCAATGACGTCAGGGTGATTTTGGTAGACTAGTTTCCGTCATTCCGGGACGAGGCGAAGCCTCGAGGCCGGAATCCATTGCACCATCATAACGCTTGTCGACATGGATTCCGGGTTCGCTCGCAAAAAAGCTCGCGCCCCGGAATGACACTTGAGCAAGCACTCAAAACTCGTCGGCAATCTTCGTCAGCATCGCCACCAGCGCCGCGCGATTGGCAGGGCCCAGCAACTCGTTGAGACGCGCCTCGTGCTTGGCCGCGACAAGTTTCTTGGCACGCGCGAGCGCCGCCCTGCCCTTGTCGGTCAGCACCAGATGATGCGAGCGCCGGTCATTGGCCGAGCGAACGCGCGAGCATAATTCGCGGGCCTCCAGGCCATCGAGCATCGCCACGAAATTCGGCCGCAGGATTCCGAGCGTGCTTGCGATCTCGGTCTGGTTACGGCCGGGATTGCGCTCGAGCAGCAGGAGCACCGAGAACTGCGCAGGCGTCAGTTGCAGCGGCGCCATGCAGCGCAAAAAATCCTCGAAGATCTTCAGTTGCGCGCGCTTGAGCGGATAGCCGAGCATTTCCGACAGTTCGCCGAGTTCTATCCCCGCGTCCTCGGCCTCCTTGCGGCCGGCACGCTGCGTCTTGGCGCCATCGGTGGCGGTTCTGGAAACGGTCATCGCCTCGTGTTACCCGCCTCAATGCCGGTCGCGGCCTTGAGGTTATATCTGATAATTGTTATCCACTATATCAAACTAGGCACGCGGAGTTCAACCGCTTGCGTGAAGGGGATTAAGGGGAGCGGCCCAATTGAACACGACCATCATGCTGTTCCTGCTGCAGGACGGCATCACCAATGGCGCGATCTACGCCCTGTTGGGCCTGGCCCTGGTGCTGGTCTTCGCCGTGACGCGCGTCATCCTGATTCCGCAGGGCGAATTCGTCACCTATGGAGCGCTGACCTATGCGACGCTCGCCGCGGGCCAGGTGCCCGGCACCGCGCGGCTGGCCGTCGCCATGGGCATCGTCGCTTTCGTCCTTGATCTCGTGATGCGTCGGCGAAGCCTGCGCTTTGTTTTGATCGTGCAAGGTTTCTTCATCAACATCGCCTTGCCCACGGCGGTCCTCGCGCTCACACTGTCGTTGGCAAGTAAGCAGACGCCGATCGCGGTCGACATCGTGCTCTCGCTTCTGATCGTTGGAACAATCGGGCTTTATCTCTATCGCATCGCCTTTGCGCCGATTGCGCACACGTCCGTGCTGGTGCTGCTGATCGCAGCCGTCGGCTGTCATCTGGCGCTGCAAGGCATCGGGCTTGTCTTCTTCGGCGCCGAAGGCCAACGCGGGCCCGCGTTGTCGAACGCAGCGTTTACCATCGATCCCCTGCGCTTTACCGGCCAAAGCATCGCTGTTTACGCCGTGACGCTGGCACTGATTGCGGCGCTCTGGCTGCTGTTCAGCTTTACCCTCTACGGCAAGGCGCTTCGCGCCACTGCGGTTAATCGCCTCGGCGCGCGGCTGGTCGGAATCCGCACCGCGCTGTCGGGTCAGATCGCCTTTCTGCTCGCCGCCGTGATCGGCGCGACCTCGGGCATTCTCATCATTCCCATCACGACGCTCTACTACGACACGGGGTTTCTGATCGGCCTGAAAGGCTTCGTCGCCGCGATCATCGGCGGCCTGGTGAGTTATCCTTTGACCGCGATCGCCGCCCTTCTGGTCGGCAGCGTTGAATCCTTCTCGTCTTTCTACGCCAGCAACTTCAAGGAAGTGATCGTATTTGCGCTGATCATTCCGGTGCTGCTGCTGCGCTCGCTGGCAACGCCCGCGGTCGACGAGGAAAAGGACTGATCAAGATGGCGCAGCGGCTGCCGTTGATCCTGTTCGCGCTGGTCATGGCGGCGATCCCGTTTATCCCCACCATGCCGCCGTTCTGGATCGTGCTGCTCGACAATATTGGCCTTTCGGCGCTGGTGGCGATGGGCCTCGTGCTGCTCACCGGCGTCGGCGGGCTGACGTCGTTCGGCCAGGCGGCGTTTTGCGGCTTCGGCGCCTACACGACCGCGGTGCTGACCACGGCCTACGGGCTCTCGCCGTGGCTGACGTTGCCGCTTTCGCTTGTCGTCAGCGGCGTTTTCGCCGTCGCGCTCGGCCTGATCACCGTGCGCCTGTCGGGTCATTACCTGCCGCTCGGCACCATCGCCTGGGGCCTCGGTCTCTTTTATCTATTCAGCAAGCTCGAATTCCTTGGCCGCAATGACGGCATTTCCGCCATCCCACCGCTCGCGATCGGGCCGCTGAAGATGATCGATCCCGACACGATCTACTTCGCGATCTGGACCGCGGTCATCCTGTGCGCGTTGCTGACGATGAACCTTTTGGATTCCCGCACCGGCCGCGCCATCCGCGCGCTGCGGCGCGGCCATGTCGCGGCGGAAGCCTTCGGCATCCAGCCGCCACGCACCAAGCTGTTGGTCTTCATTTACGCCGCCGTGCTCGCTGGGCTGTCCGGCTGGCTCTATGCCCACTTCCAGCGCGCGGTGAATCCGACCCCGTTCGGCGCCCAGGCCGGCATCGAATATCTCTTTGTCGCCGTGGTCGGCGGCGCCGGCTATGTCTGGGGCGGCGTGCTGGGCGCGGCGATCGTCGTCGTGCTCAAGGAAGTCCTCCAGGACTATCTGCCGGTTCTGTTTCACGGCGAAGGCCAGTTGGAGACCATCGTGTTCGGCATGATGCTGGTGGCCTTGCTTCAGCTCGCGCCGAACGGCGTGTGGCCGTGGCTGGTCCGGCTTCTGCCGTTCAAGCCGGGACCCAAAGCCATCGATCCGTCGCTCGTGTTGCCGCCGCGGCGAAAGCCCGCCGCGATCGACGACTCGCTTCTGATCGTCGATCACGCGCGCAAGGAATTCGGCGGCGTGATCGCGGTCAACGACGTATCCTTTGATGTCGGCACCCGCGAGATCGTGGCCTTGATCGGTCCGAACGGCGCCGGCAAGAGCACGACGTTCAACCTCATCACCGGCATGCTCTCGTTGTCCGCTGGTACGATTTCGGTCTCGGGCAAGGTGTTCAAAAGTGCGAAGCCGCAGGACATCACCAAACTCGGCGTCTCCAGGACGTTCCAGCACGTCAAGCTCGTTGCCGATATGACCGTTCTCGAAAACGTCGCGATCGGCGCGCATCTGCGCGGGCATGCGGGCGCGATCAAGAGCTTGCTTCGCCTAGACCGCAGCGACGAGGCCAGGCTGCTCGCGGAAGCCATGCGCCAGATCGAGCGCGTCGGGCTCGCCGATCAGGCGCATATGCTCGCCGGCAACCTCTCGCTCGGCCAGCAGCGCATTGTCGAGATTGCGCGCGCACTTTGCGCCGACCCGGCGCTGCTCCTGCTCGACGAGCCGGCGGCGGGCCTGCGTCACATGGAAAAGCAGCAATTGGCATCGTTGCTGCGGAGCTTGCGCGATGGCGGCATGTCGGTGCTGCTGGTCGAGCACGACATGGGGTTCGTGATGGGGCTCGCCGACCGCGTCGTGGTGCTCGATTTCGGCACCCGGATCGCCGAAGGCCGCCCTGATGCGATCAAAGCCAATCCCGACGTGATCCGCGCCTATCTCGGAGGCGCGCCATGAGCGACAGCGCCACCAACCTGCTGCGGATCACAGAAGCCCACATCGGCTATGGCAAGGTCGAGGCGGTTCGCGGCGTCACGCTCGATGTCGCGGAAAACGAGATCGTCACCATCATTGGCGCCAACGGCGCCGGCAAGACCACACTGCTCAATGCGACCATGGGCATTCTACCGCTGAAAGGTGGCGCGAACTTTGCTGGCAGCGACATCACGCGGCTCGACATCGAGGACCGCGTCATGGCGGGCTTGAGCCTCGTGCCGGAGCACCGCGAGTTGTTTGCCGCGATGAATGTCGAGGACAATCTGCGGCTCGGCGCATTCCGAAATAGCAGGGCAGAGTCGGCGCAGTCGTTGGAGCGCGTCTACACGCTGTTTCCTCGATTGAAGGAGCGACGGCGGCAGCTCGCCGGCACGCTGTCCGGCGGCGAGCAGCAGATGCTGGCAATGGGCCGCGCGCTGATGGGCACGCCGAAACTGTTGATGCTGGACGAGCCGAGCCTGGGGCTCGCGCCGATCATCGTCGCCGACATCTTCCGCACCATCGGCGAGCTCCGTGCCAGCGGTGTCTCGGTGCTGCTGGTCGAGCAGAACGCGCAGGCCGCGCTGCAAATCGCCAACCGCGCCTATGTCATGGAGCTCGGCGAATTCGTGCTGCAAGGCACGGCCAAGGACATCGCCGGCAATGCGCGCGTCGCCGCGAGTTATCTGGGCTTAGGCGAAGAAAGCGCCACATAAGTGGCGCCTCCGCTCCTCACATCGCCGGAACGTATTTGCCGTCTTTCACCGTCAGGATGATCCGCGAGCGATCGTCCAGACCAGAGCGGTCTTTTTCGGTCCAGTTGTAGACGCCCTGCGTCGCCGCGATTTCATGCTCGCTCATGAACGCCTGGCGGATCGCTTCGCGAAACTCCGGCGTGCCGGGTTTGGCGCTCTTCAGCGCCGCGGGCACCACGCGCTTGAGGACCTCGAACGCGTCAAAGGCGTGACCGGCGAACTGGCTGCGGGTGTTCGGACCGTATT
Source organism: Bradyrhizobium erythrophlei (assembly GCF_900142985.1). Lineage (NCBI taxonomy): Bacteria > Pseudomonadati > Pseudomonadota > Alphaproteobacteria > Hyphomicrobiales > Nitrobacteraceae > Bradyrhizobium > Bradyrhizobium erythrophlei. The sequence goes on along the minus strand of NZ_LT670849.1, from coordinate 3,596,716 downwards.
TAGCCTCATAGGCCGAGTTGAGCGTAAGCCCCGGCTTCCTGGTCAGTGCGGAATCCGACTGGCCCTCCGGATTCATCACCGGGCCTGAGGCCATGATCACGCCCTCGGCCGCGGGGCCGGCAATGCGGATGAAGTCCATGCTGGCGGCGCCGTGGGTCTGGTAGATCAGCCCCTTGTAGCCGCGCTCGCGCAAGCTCGATTGCGGCAGCCCGGCCGCCGTGCCGGACGCGCCGATCAGGATCGCGTCGGGATTGGCGGCGACCAGCTTCAACACCTGGCCCGCGACCGACGTATCCGGCCGCGCGAAGCGCTCTTCATCGACCAGCGTCAACCCCATCGGCACGCCCTGGCGCTTGAAGTCGTCGAACCAGAGATCGCCGTAGGAATCGGAGTAGCCGATATAGCCGACGGTTTTGATGTTGTGCGCCTTCATGTGCTCGTAGAGCACCTTGCCCATGATCGGCACCGGCTGCGGCAGCACGACCGACCATTTGGTGCGCTCCGGCGTCACCGGAAACGGCGCGAGGCTGATGTGGGGAATGCCGGCTTCGTTGGCGACGTTGGAGATCGCGATGGTCGGCGGCGTGGTCGACGACCCCACGATGATGTCGGCTTTGGACTCCGTCACAAAGCGCCGCGCATTGGTGGTGGCGCTGGTCGGATCGCCGCCATCGTCGAGCACGATGACTTTCAGCGGCACGCCCGCGATTTCCTTCGGTACGAATTCAAGCGCGTTGCGTTCGGGCACGCCGAGCGCCGCCGCAGGTCCCGTGGTCGAAATCGAAATGCCGATAGTGATTTCGGCCGATTGCGCTTGCGCCGATGGCGCCGACAGCGCGAGCGCAGTGCTGGCGACAGTCGCGAGTATCATCTTGTTCATGGAATTCCTCCCTGACATTTCCCTTATCATTTCGCTTTCTATGAAGCGATTATCCCTTCAAGAATTTTTCGACGATCTCTTCCGGCACCGGCGCCGATTTCAGGCGCGCGGGGTCAGCGGGATCATGCCCGACCAGCACCCGGGTCTCGAATGCCTCGATTGCAAGCCGCTCACCCTTGTACACCTTGTGGGTGACCTCGAAACTCGACCGCTTGAAACTCTCGACCCGGCTCTCGATCGTGATCCAGTCGCCATGGGTTGATGGGATGTAGAATTTCGCCCGCGTGTCCACCATGGGAATGCCAACCAGGCCGTATTTCCTGACGATGTCCTGTTTGGAGAAACCGGCCGCCTCGAACATGATCGAGGTGGAGTCGTCGAACATCTCGAAGTAGCGCGGGTAATAGACGATATTCGCAGGGTCGCAATCGCCCCACTGGATTTGCACGTCCCTGCGATGAACGAACATGAAGACGCCGTCCTATTTCGGCGCCATGCGCAGCGACGCATCGAGCCGCACCACCTCGCCGTTGAGGTAGGCGTTGTCGATCATCTGCATCACGAGGGAAGCAAATTCGGATGGATCGCCGAGACGGTGCGGGAACGGAACGGCGGCGGCGAGCGAATCCTGCGCCTCCTGCGGCAGAGCGGCGAGCAGCGGCGTGAGGAACAGGCCCGGCGCAATCGCCAGCACGCGAATGCCGAACTGCGCAAATTCGCGCGCGATCGGCAGCGTCATGCCGACGATGCCGCCCTTCGAGGCCGAATAGGCGGCCTGGCCGATCTGACCGTCATAGGCGGCGATCGAGGCGGTCGAGATCATCACGCCGCGTTCTCCGGTCGTGAGCGGCTCGAGCTTGGTCATGTCGGCGGCCGCCAGGCGGATCATGTTGAAGGAGCCGATCAGGTTGATCCTTATCACGCGGTCGAAATCGGCCAGCGCCATCGGCCCCTCGCGGCCGATCACCCGTTTGGCCACGCCGATGCCCGCGCAGTTGATCAAGACCCGCGCCGGGCCATGGGCCTTGGCGGCAGCGGCAATCGCGGCTTCCGCCGAGGCGCTGTCGGCAACATCACAGGTCACGGCGACGCCGCCGATTTCCTTCGCAACCGTCTCGGCGAGCTTGGCGTTGACGTCGCAGATCGCGACCTTGGCGCCTTCCTTCGCAAGCCGCCGCGCGGTCGCAGCACCCAATCCCGACGCACCGCCGGTGACGATCGCAGCCTGATCCTTCAATTGCATCGCTTCCTCCTGAACCTCTCTTAAGGCGTTATCACGTCGGCGTCCAAGCTGGACGAATAAAGCGCTTCGACCAGCGCCTTTCTGTGTTCGAGCACCGCGCGCTGGTTGATCGATCCCTTGTCGGTGACTTCGCCGCGATCGATCGAGAGCGGCGCGTCGATGAATAACGCACGGACGATCCGCGTCGAAGAGCCGGTCGCCGCGGTATGAAACGCCGCGAAGCGCTGCCGGAAGGCGCTTCGTACCGCCTCGTCGCGGGCGCAGGCACCGACGTCGCCCGGCGGCAGCGCCGGATTGACCAGCCGGCAACCATCCAAGTCAGGGATGACGAGCGCCGCGACCTCATCGCGGTTGATGCCGGCGACCACCACGTCGCGCACCAGCGGCGCGCAGGCCGCGATGAAACGGGCGCGCAACGGGCCGACGCTGACCCAGGTGCCGCTCGCAAGTTTGAAATCTTCGGCAATGCGGCCATCGAAATCGAGCCCGGCCGAAAAATCATCGGCCACCGCAGGCTTCGCCGCGTCGCCAAACCGATAAAAACCCTCCTCGTCGAACGCAGCTTCCGTCAACTCCGGCTGACGCCAGTAGCCCGGCGTGACGTTCGGCCCCCTGACGCACAATTCGAGCTTGCCATTGCGCGGTGCGAGCTTGATCTCGTTGCCGGGCACCGGAAGCCCGATATGGCCGGAACGGCTGGTGCGCGGCGTCGCCGATAGCGAGAGCGGCGCACTCTCGGTGGCTCCGAGCCCGGTCAACATCGGCACGCGGAAACCGGTTTCTTGCACCGAGAGCTCGTCGAGACTTTTCCAGACAAACGGCGACATCGCCGCGCCCGAGAAGAACATCGCCTGGAGCTTGCCGAAAAACGTCCGCCGCAGCTGCGCATCGTCGCGCAGGTAGGGCAGTAGCGATTCGAAGCCTTTCGGTACGTTGAAATAGACCGTCGGCGAAATCTCCTTCAGATTCTGCACCGTCTCCTCGATGCCGCCGGGCATCGGCTTGCCGGCATCGAGATAGATCGAGCCGCCGTTGAACAGCACGAGCCCGAGATTGTGGTTGCCGCCGAACGTATGATTCCACGGTAGCCAATCGACGATGACCGGCGGCTCCTCCTTCAGGAAAGTCATGCTCTCGCGGATCATCACCTGGTTGGCGCAGAGCATGCGCTGGGTGTTGATGACGGCCTTGGGATTGCCGGTCGAGCCCGACGTCAGCAGAAACTTGACGATTGAATCCGGACCGATCGCCTGTTGCACGCCATCGAGATCGGGATGCAGCGGCGTCGCCAGCAGGTCCGACAGGGCCGTCAGAGCGCGGCCCGGCAGTGCGCCGCGAGAGATGGCGATTTCGATATTCTCGGGCACATTGGCTTGCAGCGCGGCCGCGAATGGGCCGGCGTCGTCGACAAAGACCAGCCCCGGCGTCAGAAGCTTCATCAGGTAGGCGAGCTTGCCGTAGTCTTTCGAGATCAACGAATAGGCCGGCGACACCGGGCAGAACGGCACACCTGCCACCATCGCGCCGAACGCGACCAGCGCATGGTCGATCGAGTTGCCGGAGAGAATGATGACCGGCCGCTCGGCCGAGAGATCGCGCGCCAGCAGGCTTGATGCGATGCGACGGCCTGCGTTCAGCAATTCGGCATAAGTGACCTTGCGCCAGCCGCCAGCGGCATCACGCTCCGCCATGAACAGGCGGTCGGGCGCGACGGCGGCCCAGTAACGCAAGGAGTCGGTCAGGCGCACCGGGTATTCGATGTCGAGCTGTTGCGGCCGCAGATAGATCGTGCCATCGGCGCGGCGATCGACCGTTATTTCGGGATCCCTGAATGAAATCGGGCGCAAAGGGAAAAGGCCGCTGTCTGACGACGGCAGCGCGCCGCTCGCTTGCAAGGACAGGTCGGCTGTTGCGCTCATACCCGTACGCTCATACCCGGTGTCCACCCCCCGAATAGTTATGTTTTATAACTAATTTGGGTGGAGTCAATAAATCCCTGTCGGGGACGGCTTTCGAGCCTCGCCAGGAGGGCCTAGAGCACCTGATGTACGTCGATCACCACGCGATCGGTGTGGCGCGCGGCGGAAGCGACGAACAGGCTTTGCATCAGCCAGCGGTATTTTACAGCGCCGGTCTCGAACCGCGGCACGGTGCGGAAATAGATCAGCGCGGGATCGACCGCCTCGCCGCGGTTGAGCTTTTGGACGAGTTCAGTGGGTCCGCGCCGGATGCCGCGGTTATCGACATAGATCACCGCGCCGTCGTCGGTCTGAAGCGCATATTTCGCCTCGAGTTCGATCGAGGAATCCGGCCGCACGATCTGGAAGTCGGCACCGAACGCGCAGACCTTTCCGTTGATGTTCTTGCCCCTCACCTCGCCGCCGACAATCGGAATGATACGGCGCTCGCCGACGCCGATGTCGCCGGCCGAGGTGATGCCCGCGACTTCAGCGGTGATGGTGAAGACATAACGGGTCGCGAGCACCGGTTCCATCGAGCCACCTTTTGCTATTCATATCCTTCGAGACGCATCGCGACGCGATGCTCTTCAGGATGAGGTCCTCATGGTGAGAACCGTGGCGTGATCACGCCGCGCGTCTCGAACCATCGGACAGACTCAGCGGGCCATCATCTGCTGCGGCAACCAGGTCGCCAGCAGCGGAAACGCAATCAGGATGATCAGCCTGATGATGTCGGTAGCAACGAAGGGCAGCACGCCCTTGAAGATCGTGGTGAAGGAGACGTCCTTGACCACGCTCTTGATGACAAAGACGTTCATGCCAACCGGCGGATGGATCAGGCCGAGTTCGACCGTCATCACGATGATGACGCCGAACCAGATCGGATCGAAGCCGAGTTGCGAGACCACCGGAAAGATGATCGGCACCGTCAGGATGATCATCGCCATGGCGTCCATCAGGCAGCCGAGCACGAGATACATCACCATGATCACGGCAAGCACGCCGTAGCTGCCGAGGCCAAGTCCGGTGAGAAATTCCGTGACCTTCTGCGGCGTCTGCGTCACCGTGAGGAAATAGCCGAAGATCAGCGCACCGATCAGCACGGTGAACACGGCGGCCGCCGTGCGCGTCGCCTGCAACAGCGAGGCGAGAATCTTTTCGCGGTCGAGCCGGCCGGTGAGGACGCCGATCAGGAATGCGCCGGTTGCGCCGACGCCGCCGGCTTCGGTCGGCGTAAAGCGCGGCAGATAGGGCAAGCCATAGAGACCGCCGATGACAAAGATGAACAGCAGAACCGGCGCCCAGATATCCTTCAAAGCGGCAAAGCTGTCGCGCCAGGGAGTTTGCTTGCCCGCGGGCAGGAATCCCGGCCGCAGATAGCCGATCAGGGCGATCGTGATCATGTACATGGTCATCGCGAGCAGTCCGGGAATGATGCCGGCCATGAACAATTTGCCGATGTCCTGCTCGGTGATGATGCCGTAGACCGCGAGCACGGTGGACGGCGGCAGCATGGCGCCCAACGTGCCCCCCGCGGCGATCACACCGGTGGCAAAGGACTGCGGATAGCCGAAGCGGCGCATTTCCGGATAGGCGACGGCGGAAAACGTCGCCGCGGTTGCGACCGACGAACCGCAGATCGCGGCAAAGCCGCCGCAGGCCGCCACCGTTGCGATGCCGAGCCCGCCGCGCAAATGACCGACAAAGCCGTTGGCGGCGCGAAACAGGTCGCGGCTCATGCCGGAATGGCTGACAAAGGTACCCATCAACAGGAACATCGGGATCACGCCGAACGTGTAGTCCGTCACCGTGCGCATCGAGGTCTGGCCGACCAGCTTCAGCGCCGGGGTGAAGCCGGTGAGATAGCCAAAACCGCAGACGCCGACGAGACCCATCGCCATGCCGACCGGCACGCGCAACAGCATCAGGAGAAACAGCGCGACAAATCCGGTAATGGCGACGGCATCGGTGCTCATGCTTCCCTCACTCCGTGGCCTTGAGCTTGGGGTCGTGCATGTCTTCGGGATGGAAGACCAGCCGATAAGTGCGGATCGCGATCAACAGCACCGCGGAGACGTCGCCGATCCAGGCCACCGCAAAGAACGGCCAGGTCGGCATATGCATATCGAAGGTCGTGACATTGTCGCGATAGGTGCCGCGCACCTTGTCGAACAGGGTCCAGGTCTGCACCGTCACCACGAACAAGAGCACCAGCGTCGCGAACACGTCGATCCAGCGCTGATATCGCGGGCTGACATTGCCCCAGACCAGATCGACGGTGATGTGGGCGCCGCGATAGCTGGTCGCGGCGATGCCCCAGAAGATCAGGATGCCGAGCAGCATCCGCCCGATGTCGAAAGAATCGGGGATCGCGTAGTTGAAGAGATTGCGCAGCAGCACCGACACGAAGATATCGAGCGCAACGAGGCCGACAAAGGCGGCCGCGATCCATTCGATCGTGTCGATGAAGCGATCCATGGAGTGGCGCGTCATGTAGCGCTCCGGCGATCAAGCGGGGTGAAAAAGCGGGTTGCTACGGTGTCAGCGCGTTGTACTTGGCGAGCGAGGCGCGCAACTCGGTGAGCGCGGCATCGGGATCGACGCCGGTCTTGCGGACGCCGTCGCCCCAGGTCTTGATCAGCGGTTCGGAGGCTTTCTTCCACAAGGCGACCTGCTCCGGCGTCAGTGCGTAGACGTCCTGACCCGATTGCGCCTTCACCTTGTCGATGCCTGCATCCTCGAACTTGCCCCAGAACTCGCCGACGCGCCCGGCGGCCTCGGTGTTGCAGTTGTCGTCGACGGCCTTCTTCTGCCGTTCCGACATCTCGTTATATTTGTCCTTGTTGATGACAAAGACGAAGGTCGTGACATACATCGGCGCGTCGATGTGAAACTTCGTCACCTTGTCCACCCCGAACAGCACCAGCGATCCGGCCGGGAAAAAAACGCCATCGGCCACGCCACGCTCGATAATGTCGCGCACTTCCGGCGCGGACGACTGCACATTGGTGCCGCCGAGCTGGGTGACGAAATTTGCGATCGTCGCGTCGGCCGGGCGGATCTTCATGCCCTTGATGTCGTCGGGGACCACGACCTTTTTGGTCCGCGTATGCAGGGAGGATGGCGTGTGGACGAAGGCGAGGCAGAATTTGACGTCCTTCATCTCCTTCTCGGCATATTTGCGGTACCAGGCGTCCAGCCCCATCGAGCCACCCTTGGCGTCCGACATCAAAAACGGTAGTTCACCGGCGCCCATGATCGGAAAGCGGCCGGGCTGATAGCCGGGATTGACGTAGGTCACGTCGGCGATGCCGTCGCGCGCCATGTCGTAATGGTCGAACGCCTTGCCAAGCTGCTGCGCCGGGAAGACCCTGGACTTGATGGTGCCGCCGGAGGCCTTCTCGACCGCAGCCGCCCAGTCCTCCAGCGATTTCTGCAGCGGATGCGAGGCCGGCACCCAATGCGAAATCTTCAGCTCGAAGGTCTTTTCCTGAGCGAAAGCAGGCGCCGCGAAAGCGGCGAACAGCACGGCAAGCAGCGCTTTTTTCATCGGTCTCCCTCCCCTGGGATGGCGGCGGCCTTGCTTGGCCGGTCTTGTTATTTAACATGTTATATAGCGGTGGATTTTGCTTCAAGCGCTCCAAAGTGTGGCGGTTCAAAAATCCGCATCATTATTGCCGCGAGGTCCTTCATGCGGACGTTTTGAACCTAAGCCACACTAGACCAATAGGTCTGCTAGTGTCCTGTCGATTCCGAAGTTCGCAAACGTGGCTCCGCAAAATGATCCGAACTTCGGAATCGGGACACTAGGCCGCCAACTGTTATAATAATTAGCTCGGCTACTTGCATATGACGATTGCGGATCGCAGAGTCGTGCAACCGGGGAGAACGGGACTTGCGTACAAAAATTGCCATCATCGGCGCGGGGCCTGCGGGCCTTTTGCTCGGACAGTTGCTGCATCGCTACGGCATCGACAACGTCGTTCTCGAGCGGCACACCGGCGAATATGTGCTCGGCCGGATCCGCGCCGGCCTCCTGGAGGAAGGCACCGTCGCTTTACTCGATGAGGTCGGAGCCGGCGAGCGGTTGCACCGCGAAGGCCTGTTGCATGAGGGCATCGAGCTTGCGTTCGGTGGCGAGCGCCACCGCATCGATCTGTACGAGCCTACCGGCAAGACAGTGACGATCTACGGCCAGACCGAAGTGACGCTCGACCTGATGAATGCGCGGCGCGCCGCCGGGCTCACCAGCATCTACGAGGCCGAGCACGTCAAGCCGATCGATTTCGACACCGATCACCCCCGCATTACCTACGTCAAAGACGGCGTCACGCATGAACTCGAATGCGACTTCATCGCCGGATGCGACGGCTATCACGGCGTCAGCCGCGCCAGCGTCAAACCGTCCGCCATTGAAACTTATGAGCGGGTGTATCCGTTCGGCTGGCTGGGCATTCTCTCCGAAACCCCGCCGGTCAGCCATGAGCTGATCTATTCCAATCACGCGCGGGGGTTTGCGCTGTGCACCATGCGCTCGACCAAACGCAGCCGCTATTACGTGCAGTGTCCACTCGACGACCATGTCGAGGAATGGCCCGACGACCGGTTCTGGGACGAGCTGAGACGACGTCTCGACCAGGAAGCCGCCGACAAGCTCGTCACCGGCCCCTCGATCGAAAAGAGCATCGCGCCACTGCGCAGCTTTGTCGCCGAGCCGATGCGGTTCGGGCGGATGTTTCTGGCGGGCGACGCCGCGCATATCGTGCCGCCGACCGGCGCGAAAGGACTTAATCTCGCGGCCTCTGACGCGCACTACCTCGCGCAGGCCTTTCGTGAGTTCTACGACGAGAAATCGTCCGCCGGCATCGACGCCTACTCGACACGCGCGCTGTCACGGGTCTGGAAGGCGGTGCGCTTCTCGTGGTGGATGACCTCGATGCTGCACAAGTTTCCGGACAACGGCGCGTTCGGCGCACGGATTCAGCTCGCCGAACTCGACTATGTCGTGAACTCCAAGGCCGCCGCCGCCTCGCTCGCCGAAAACTATGTCGGCCTGCCGTTTTAGCTTTGTTTTAAACTTTGTAAGCCGTGCAAATCGGAGTCCGATTGGGTTCAATGAGACATCACACATTTTCGGGCGTTTCGCATGGCTGCTTCCGATATTCCCGAAGGCTTTGAACGCCAAACCCGGCCGAGCCCCCTCACCGATCCCTGGGAACCGATTTATTCGAAGCAGACACCTGACGCGATCATTCTGGGACTTCGGCTGGCCAAAGCGCATACCAACGCACGCTGTTTCGCCCATGGCGGACTGATTGCTGCGCTGACCGATAAAGCCATGGGCCACAGTTGTGGCCACAAGATGCGCGGCACGCATTCGCTGGTGACGGTCAGCATGTCGATCGATTTCATCAGCAGTGCCCAGATCGGTCAGTGGCTGGTGATCGAAAGCGAAGTGATCAAGACCGGCGGCACGCTTTGCTTCGCACAATGCCGCGTCACCGCCGATGACGCGGTGATCGCCCGCGCCAACGGAACCTTTCGCGTCGTCAAGGCGAAGGAAGCATAGCTACTCTATCGGCCGAAATGCCAGTCGCTGATCTCGACCACGAGATCGATGAAGGTGCGCACCTTCGCCGACAATAGCCGCGAGGTCGGGTAGACGATGTGAATCGGCAGCGCCGGCTGCTCGAATTTCGCCAGCACGATCTTGAGCCGGCCGCGCTTGATCGCCTCCGCGGCCTGATAGGCCAGGACACGTGTCAGCCCGCCGCCCGCTTCCGCATACCGGATCGCGGCGTCCGCCGTGTTGGTGACAAGCCGCGGCGCATAGTCCATACGGATCTCGGTTCCGCCTTCGACGAAACGCCATTCGGCCTGGCCCGAGGTGGAGCCGGACTGGATGGCATCGTGGGCTGCAATGTCCTGTGGCCTTTTCGGCTCGCCGCGCGACTTCAGATAGCTGGGCGAGGCCACCATGATCCGCCGCATGTCGCCAACATGGCGCGCGACCAGCGAGGAATCCGGGAGCTGACCGATCCGGACCGCGAGATCCACGCCCTCCTCCACCAGATTGATGACGCGGTCTTCCAGCCTCAATTCGGCCGACACCTCGCGATGGCGCTTGAGGTAGGCAGTCAGAACCGAACTGACATGAAGTCGCCCAAAACCAACCGGCGCGGAAATCACGAGCCGTCCGGTCGGGCGGGCACGCTCGCCTTCGGCCGCGATCTCGGCCTCCTCGATATCTGCCAGAATGCGCCGGGCGCGTTCGAGGTAGCGCGCGCCTGCATCCGTCAATGCGACCTGCCGCGTGGTCCGCTGCAACAGGCGCGCGCCAACGCGATCTTCAAGCGAGGCGATCAGCCGCGTCACGGCGGAGGGCGACAGACGAAGCTTGCGCGCGGCGGCTGCGAATCCCTTGAGATCCGCAACCGTCACGAAGGCCTGCATCGCATCCAGTCGGTCCATGGGATTATTTCATATATTGCAATTATCTACTGTCAACTGCGACGATTGTTTTAAACGACGACAGAGGCCATTTTCGGCCGTATCGGCGCAAGCGACCCCGGAGATTTCCGATGTCAGAGACCCAAACCCATTCAAACAACATCTATTCCAGCGACGTCGCGTTCACGCCGACCGTGAAGGCGATCCAGGCCCGCAAGGGGTCGCGCGAGGCCTATGCCCATGTCGAGGAACGCGGCGGATGGCGAACCGAGATCGATGAAGATCTGGCGGCGCGTCTATTGGACGCCGACAGCATCTATCTCGCGACCGCTTCCGCCGATGGCCAGCCCTACATCCAGCACCGCGGCGGGCCGGAAGGGTTCATCAGGATTCTCGACAACAAGACGATTGCCTTCGCGGACTTCGCCGGCAATCAGCAATACATCACGCAAGGCAACCTGTCGGAGAATCCGAAGGCCTATATCTTCATCATGGATTATGCGCGGCGGCGCAGGGTGAAGCTCTGGGGCGAGGCGAAAGTCATCGAAGATGACCCGGCGCTTTTGCGATCGCTGATGCCAAAGGGCTATCGGGCGCGTCCCGAGCAGGCGATCCTGTTCAAGATCGCCGCCTGGGATACCAACTGCCCGCAGCACATTCCGCAGAAATTCGATGCGGCTGACGTCGCGGCAGCGCTCGCTGCGCGCGATCAGCGGATCGCCGAGCTTGAAGCAGAACTAGCCGCCCTGAAGGGCCAGTCCGTTGCCAAGAACGCGGGCGACGCTCAGGCCGCCTCGCAGAGCGGCGTCCAGGCAAACTCGGGATAGTACCGTTCCATCATGCGGTCGACATAGGCGATCAGGTTGTCGAACTGCTGGGCCCGCTCGCGCAAGGGCGAGACGAAGAACGGGGTCAGAATCCCGGCCATTACGCCGAAGGCCGTCGCGTCCGCGCCGCAAGGCGTCTTGCCCATCAGATAGGGCTTGTCGCCAAGCTGAACCGACAATGAGAGCAGCGAACGGACGGCCAGATCGACGTCCTCGTCCGGCGCGTGACGGCCAAGGCCGCTGATGAGATAATTCTCGGCGACGCGGAACTGGGCGTCCTCGCGCAGTTTTTCCCGCATATGCGCCGGCGCGCCATCGAAGAAATGCGACGGCCCCTTGGCGAAGTTGTCCGGGTCGGTCCAGCGGGCGCCGATCAGCGCCCAGTACATGTGGTGTTCGATCATGCGCTCGAACGCCCAGGCTTGGGCGCGCTGCTGCAAGTTCAGCGGCGCGTCGAAGTCGAAACCGTATTTGCCCTCGACATGCGCACGGATGAAGGTCGAATCGGCGACCGCCTCGGCCTCATCCACGATATAGGGCAACTGCCCCTTGGGAGATGCGTTGGGCCTCGTCTTTTCCTTGACGTAGCCGAGGCCAGCCATCTTGAGCTGGACCTCGGTTTTGGTCACGAACGGGCTCATTTCCGGCAGGCCGAAGCCAGGGCCAAAGCCATAAAGCGTGATCACTGGAGCACTCCGATTCTCCTGAAAAACGCCTTCAGGCTAGCGACACCCTGCTGCCACCGTGGTGTCAGCAGTGGCGAAAACGTCGTCCATAGGTCGAGGCCGTAAAGTAGGATCATGGGACAAACCCCTCTCGATTTGAGTGTTGTCACCGGTATACTTGCCACCTGCTGCCAACATGGTGTCAGCATCCGAGAGCGCCCTCGGAAAAATTCGAGCGGAAAAAGATACGAGACCTCTCATGCGACGTGCCGACCGTCTGTTTCAGATCATTCAGGTGCTAAGGCGCACCCGAAAGCCACTGACTGCGGATGCGATCGCGGCCGAACTCGAAACCTCCAAACGCACGATCTACCGCGACATCGCCACGCTGATGGAGCAGCGGGTGCCGATCCGCGGCGAGGCCGGCATGGGCTACATCCTGGAAAAGGGCTTTGACCTGCCGCCCCTGATGTTGACGCCCGACGAGATCGAGGCCGCGGTGTTGGGGGCGCAATGGGTCGCCGGCCATGCGGATGAAGCGTTGTCACGCGCCGCTGCCGACCTGATCGCCAAAATCTCCGAGACCGTGCCCGAGCGCTTGCGGCCCTTCGTGCTTGAACCGGCGAGCCGCGCGCGGCCGGCCTGGCGCAAGGAGCCTGATCGCATCGACATGGCGCGGACGCGGGCCCACATTCACGAAGGCAAGAAGATCACACTGCGTTATCGCGACGAGCACGGACGCGACAGCGAGCGCACCATCTGGCCGATTGCGATCGGCTATCTGGAAGCGGTACGGCTGCTCGCGGCATGGTGCGAATTACGCCGGGACTTTCGCTCTTTCCGCACCGACCGCGTCGTCGACGCCGTCTACCTCGATGAAAAATACCCTGAAAGGCGAGACCTGCTCCGGGCAAAATGGCGGCGCAGCCTGGTCTGGGAAGCTCCGAGCGATATGTGATGGTGGCAGCGGCAAATCAGTCTTCGACGTCGGACAGCCCGTGCCAGTCCTGTGGCGCATGCTGCGCCTATTCGAGCAACTGGCCGCGGTTTTCCACCGAAGACGATGTCGCGCTCGGCCTCATCCCGGAAAAATTCGTCAACGAAAGACAATCCGGCATGCGCTGCGAAGGCGACCGTTGCTCGGCGCTGTCAGGACGGGTCGGCGTTGAAACTTCGTGCGTGGTCTACGCGGTGCGGCCCGAAGTGTGCCGCACCTGCATGCCGGGCGACGCCGAATGCGATATGGCGCGGCGCAAATGGGGGCTGCCGGTGCTCGGATGATTTCCCGCGTGGGTCGTCCCTGCGACCCGGCTACGCCAAGGCTTCGCCGGGGGCGAGCACTTTGGGCCGCCGAAGCTGCAAGCGAAAGCGGCACGCAAGGACCCATACCGCGTGATGCCTCGATGAGGCACTGAAAGTCATTATCGAATTCGGTGGTTATGGGTCCCGGCTCGCGCTGGCGCTTGGCCGGGACGACAGGCCAAAACTTACGCCGTGACGGCTTTGGCGAACTCGGCAAAGTCCGCGTCGTCGAGTTCGTCGTCGATCGGCGTGACCGCCGAGAGCGGCTTGGTCGACAGGGTGATCGGCTTGCGGCCGTTCACGGACGTCGGCTGCGTCCGCTCTGCGGGTTCACGGGACAGGGCGAAAAGCGTCGAACCGACGCGGCCGCCGGCGTGAACCAGCTCCTGCTCGGTGCAGCTCGCAGCTATCGCGAGCGCCAGCGAGTGCAGGTGGCTCTTGCGATAGCAAAACAGTGCCAGCATCGCCCGAACATCGGGCGAGACGCTTGCCACGAGCTGCGGCAAGCCGTGCTCGCTGGCGCGATACATTTCACCGAGCAGTTCGTCTCGGACCGGGCAAAAGTCGTTCTCGAGCATTTGCATATCCCCCGCGCCTGAGGATGCAATGCGACTCTCTAACGAAAGGTTAACCAAGCCCCCCAGTAGTGCCACGGAGAACTTGATCGGCAGCCCATGTTGTAAATCGGACTGATTCGGTTCGCGCCAGCGGCCGAAAAACCAGCTCGTCAATCAGTTCGCGGCCATGAAGATCGACAGGCCGAAGCCGGTCAGGTGGTGCAGCGCCTGGTCGACGCCGATCAATGTCCAGAACCAGGGATGCTGGTTCTCCTGCGTCACGCCGAGCCGCGACGACACCAGTCCCTTGCACCGATCGACCGTGATGTGAATGACAAAATCGATCACGGCCACGAACCAGAACCGTGGCGCCACGATCAGGATAAAGGCAAGCGCAACCGCAAAGTGCACGCCGCAATGGGCGAGCAGGGGAAGCGCCCATCCCTCCCGTTGATCCTTGCCGATCGCCATCCAGGATGTTTGCAACACGAAGTCGGCAATGACGTGCTTGACGGTCAAAAGGACCATCCATCCGATCAGTGCGCCTACCGGTACCGATGCGGACATGGGGGGAAACGACAAAGCTGAAGCCCTCGGACTTGAAAGATTGAAAATAAACGGCGGCTTCAGCGCGACTTCTTCTTGTTGAACCCCCGACAAATACACGCGGGGTTCCCCATTTTATGACATCTCCCGGTTCGGAATGCACCACCGTCGCTTTCGAAAAACACAGGGTGTGGCCGATGCGCGCAGCCACCGGTAAGGTTACCTGCGGCAGCTTGATTGCAATCCACCGTTATGCGGATATCATGCACCCTTATAAAATTATCGTTCTTTTTTAGACATTTAGGACGTCGTTCGGGCAATTTTCGGCGCCGCTTGCGCTATCGAAGGCGCCCTAAGGTTGCGGATATGAGCCATGAGTGCTGAAGTCCCGACATCATCACCCGACACGCGCCACTCGCGTCCGCCGCTTCTCAACAGCAACCGCCGACAGGTGGTCCTGTTTGCCGCGCTGACCTTGATTCTGACGGTCGCAACCGTGTGGGGCGGCCGCATTCTGCTCAGGGATTCCGAAACGCTGGTCTTTGCCGTGGGCGAAGCGAGCGGGCCCGAGGCGCGGTTTGCCGCCAGATTGGCTGCCATGCTCAAGGCAACCTCGTCGCGGCTTCAGGTCAAGATCGTCCGTAATGCCGACAATGCCAAGGCGCTCGGCCAATTCGACCGGAAACTGGCGGATCTCGCCGTGTTGCGAACCGATGCGAAAATTCCACCTCGCGCCCGCTCGATCGCCATTCTTGAGCACGACGTGCTGATGCTGATCAGTCCCGGCGACAAGAAGATCAAATCGCTGGCGGAACTGAAGAAAAAGAAAGTCGCCGTGTTGGCAAGCGGCAACAATCTCGCCTTTGTGCGCAATGTTCTCGACATAGCAGAGGGCTCGGATGCCACTTCGCGGCTGCAACTGGCGCCGGCGAATGCAACACTCGACAAGCTGTTCGCCTCTGGCGGCTATGGCGCCGTCATCGCGGTCGACCATGCATCCGCGATCGTGAAGGACAAGAACTTCGAACAGATCGCCAAGCGGGCGCCATTCACAGTGAACGCCGTCGACGAGGCGAAGGCCTTGAGCCGGCGCCATCCTGGAATTCTGGAGGAGACGCTGGCCACGGGGTTGTTGTCCTCGACGCCGCAGATTCCCGACGATGATCTCGACACGGTCGGGCTGCAATGGCTCCTGGTCGGACAGACCACCATGTCGGCGAACACCGCAGGCGACCTTGCGCGCACCATCTATGAAAACAAGGCAGAGCTTGCGCTCGACGACGGCTTTGCCACCAAGATCGAACCGGCCGACGTCGACAAGACCGCCCTCGTCGTCGCCCATCAAGGCGTCACCGAATATATCAACGACACCGCCAAATCATTCCTCGAACGCTACAGCGACCTGTTCTATCTGGGCGTCGCCGCACTCAGCGTGATCGGCTCGCTGTTTGTCGCGCTCTACACCAAGGTTACGCGGGTCGCGCCGGAAAAGGCCAGCGAACTCGCAACCGCCATCCTCGACATCGGCGAGCGGGCCGCGGATGCAAAGAGCATGGAGGCGCTCGACAGCCTTCAGGATGAGCTTGAACGCGTGCTTCGCGGTGTCGTGATCGGACTTCGCGACGGCACCATTTCCAGCGATGGGCTGGATACCTTCAAGCTTGGATATGAATTCGTGCGCGACGAGATCGGCTTGCGGCGCGAGAGCCTGAAGCGGCAGGGCGGGCACGACGACAACGTGGTAGTCGTCAAAACCGCGCAAAGCGCCTAAGAGACAGCGCGCCCGATGTCCAGATCGTCCACTTTCCCGGTTTTCGATCAGTTTGTGACCGCAACAACCGGCCGCAACATGACGAGCGCAGCCTATGTTGCCGTCACTTGCGGCGTTGTCGCGATCGTGCTGTTGACGGTCGATCCGGCCTACCCGGCCCTGCATTACCTGATCTACACTGCGCTGTGGGCGTGCCTGGCTTTTTTCGTCTTTGAATGGGTGATCAGGCTCCGCCATGCCGCAAATATCGGCCGCCGGCCTGCCTACATCCTTTCGTTCCGGGGAATCGTGGATATGGCTTCCGCGCTCGCGGTGCCTGTCGCCCTGGTGGCCGAGATCAGTCCAAGAAGCGCCTGGCTGCTCGGCATGTTCTGGGTGCTCAAGGTCGTGCCCGGCATTCGCGGCTTGCGGCAATTGCGCCGGGTCATCGTTCAGGAATCCGGTCCACTGCTGAGTGTGCTTGTTATTTTTCTCACCGTGCTGTTCCTGGCTTCCGTCGCGGAGTTTGTCCTGGAGCACGAGGTGCAACCGGCCGCCTTCGGCAGCGTACCTGCAGCGCTTTGGTGGGCAGTGGCGACCCTGACCACGACCGGATATGGCGACGTGGTCCCGATCACGCCGCTCGGCCGCATCATCGCCGCCGCCGTCATGATCTGTGGCCTCGGCGTATTCGGCCTGTGGACCGGCATTCTCGCCACCGGCTTTGCCGCGGAAACGCGCCGCGATAATTTCCTGCGGACCTGGGAGCACGTGAGCAAGGTGCCGTTCTTCGCCACGCTCGGCTCGTCTGCGATCGCCGACGTCACCCAGATGCTGCGGACCATCGATCTTCCGCCGCGAACCACCATCATTCGCAAAGGCCAGAGCGGCGACTGCATGTATTTCATCGCCAACGGCGAGGTCGAGGTCGACCTTCCGGGCAAGAAAGTGGCGCTTGGCGAAGGCGCGTTCTTCGGCGAAATGGCGCTTCTGGGCAACAACCTGCGCTCGGCCAATATCACGACGACGCGGGTGTCGCAGCTATTGGTGCTTGACCTCGTCGACTTTCGGCTGTTGATGGCCCGGCATCCCGATCTCGCCGAAACGATTGAAGCCGAAGCGAAGCGGCGTGCGCAGGAAAACAAGTAGCGAAATAAACAGCGGAGACAAGAATGTCGGAAAACGACGCAAGCCCGCCGGTGCTTGATCGCCAGGGCGCCCGCGCCGCCATTCGATTGAACCGGCCAAGACATCTCAATCGCCTGCAAGCCGACGATCTCGACGTTCTTATGAGGCTGTTTACGGAGATCGAGGCTGATTCAGGGCTGCGCGTTCTCGTGCTGACCGGCACCGGCCGTGCGTTCAGCGCGGGTTACGATCTCAATTCGGTCGCCGAGCGCGCAGTTAGCGACGTCGAACAGAAAAGCGCGGGCTCGGCCTTTGAAGCCGTCGTGAACCGGCTGGAGGATATCGGCATCCCCACGATCTGCCGGCTCAATGGCGGCGTTTACGGCGGTTCGACCGATCTTGCGCTCGCCTGCGATTTCCGCATCGGCGTCGATACCTGCGAAATGTTCATGCCCGCGGCGCGGCTCGGTTTGCACTATTACAAGAGCGGGATCGCGCGCTACGTGGCGCGGCTCGGGCTCGATAACGCCAAGCGGCTGTTCCTGACCGCCGAGAAGATCGGCGCGCCGGAAATGTTGCGGATCGGCTATCTCACTTCGGTCGTGCCCGCCGAGGCCCTCGACGAGGAAGTCGACCGGCTGGCCAACATTCTGGCTGGCAATGCGCCGATCGCCATGCGCGGCATGAAGCAGACGATCCATGAAATCGCGCGCGGCAGGCTTGACGAAGCGGCCGCCGATCGCCGCGCCCGCGACAGCATGCGCGGCGACGAAATCAAGGAAGGCATCAAGGCCTTTGCCGAGAAGCGCCCGCCGAAGTTTTGAGCCTTCGTTCTTGCGATGATGAAACCGTCCTGAAACCAAACTCCTCTGTTCTCGATTGAACGCGCCGCACAGACGCCCCGACCAACGATCGGGACATAACAATGGCTCGTTAAACACTGGAGATTACGACAATGACTCGCAAGATTACCCTCGGACTGATCGCTGCGGCCTCTCTTGCCGCGGCAGCGCTTGCGCCGGCTTCCGCTTCTGCTCGCGGCTTTCATGGCGGCTGGCACCACGGCTTCGGCTTCGGCGGCCTCTACATCAACACCGGCGTGAACGATTGCTATCAGGAGCGGGTTGTACAGACCCGCCACGGCCTGCGCGTGCGTATGGTCAACGTTTGCTACTGATCCGCTTCAAAACACAATGAAGCCCCGAACGGTGAAACGATCGGGGCTTCTCTCATCGCTTTATGTGTCAACAAAAGTTGCCGCCTCCGCCACTTCGGCGCGCGTCGTGCGATAGCTGTTGATACGGTGATCGCGGTCTGCAAAGCCAAAGGATATGCCGCACACCACGCGTCGGTCGTCGCCGATATCGAAATGACGCCGGATCAAACCTGATTGATGCGCGAGCGCGGCTTGCGGAATCGTGCCGAGGCCGAGCGCTTGCGCTGCCAACATGAAATTGCTGACATAGGCGCCGCAGTCGATCGCACCATAAACGCCAAGGGCCTCGTCGGTGTGGATGATGGCGACGTGCGGCGCGCCGAAGAAATTGAAATTCTCCAGCGCCTGTTTCGCGTAAGCGGCCTTGTCGCCCTTGGCGATGCCAAGCGTGTTGTAGAGCTGAAAGCCGCTCTCCCGCCGCCGCTGCAGGTACACGCCGCGATATTCCCGCGGGAACGGAAAATCGCCATCATCGACGCCTGAGGCCGCCGACGCATAGATGGCTTTCCGAAACTTTTCTTTGGCCTCGCCGCTTGCGATCACGACCTGCCACGGCTGGCTGTTGCACCAGGACGCGGTGCGCTGTGCCGCTTTCAATATTCGCTCGATGACCGGTCGCGGCACGGGATCAGGCCTGAAGGCGCGGCAGGAAAAGCGCTCGCCGAGCAGTTCCTCCAGAACGGCGATCCGTTCCTCGTCTTTTCGTTGCATCGAAGCGTCCTTTTTTCGGTCTTGCTCTCACGCTAAACGTGGATCACTGGCAGAGGCAAGTCGCCAGCCTTGAAACGTCAGCTCCGGAACGATGAACATGACGACCAGCTATCCGCCCCTCCCGCTCCCCTCAGGCATCCGTTCGCGCTTCGTCGAAGGCATCAACGGCCTCACCATGCATGTGCTGGAGGCCGGCTTTGAAAGCCGGGACCGGCCTTGCGTTCTGTTGCTGCATGGCTTCCCGGAACTCAGCTATAGCTGGCGCAAGGTGATGCCCGCGCTGGCGCAGGCCGGCTATCACGTGCTTGCGCCGGACCAGCGCGGCTATGGCCGCACCACCGGCTGGGATGGCAGTTTCGACGGAGATCTCCGTTCGTTTGGCCTGCCCAACCTGGTGCACGACGCGCTTGGCGTCGTCGCGGCGTTCGGCCATCGCTCGGTAGCGGCCGTGGTCGGGCATGATTTCGGCAGCTCGGTTGCGGCCTGGTGCGGGATTATCCGGCCCGACGTGTTCCGCTCGGTGGTGCTGATGAGCGCGCCCTTTGCAGGTGCGCCACAGCTTGCATTCGGCATCGCGGATGCGCCGTTACCGCCAAAGCGCATCGACCCCGTTCACCAAGAACTCGCCGCCCTGCCGCGTCCGCGCAAGCACTATCACTGGCACTATTCGACGCGCGAGGCCAACGACGACATGTGGCGCGCGCCTCAGGGCGTACATGATTTCCTGCGCGCCTATTACCATCACAAGAGCGCGGACTGGAAAGACAACCGGCCGCATCCGCTGAAATCCTGGTCGGCGGCTGAGCTTGCGAAGCTCCCGACCTATTACGTGATGGATCTCGCGAAAACCATGTCGGAGACGGTGGCGCAAGAAATGCCGTCCAAGGAACAAATCGCCGCCAATACCTGGCTCCCCGACCATGAGCTCGCGGTCTACAGCGCCGAATATCAGCGCACCGGATTCCAGGGCGGCTTGCAATGGTATCGCGGCGCATTCACCGCAGAACTCGAGACCTGGTCTGGCAGGAGCATCGACGTGCCGTCCTGCTTTATCTCGGGCAAGCAGGATTGGGGGACCCATCAGCGTCCCGGCGTATTCGAGACCATGCAGACGACCGCCTGCACGCGGATGACCGACGTTCACCTGGTCGACGGGGCCGGGCACTGGGTGCAGCAGGAGCAGCCGGAGGAGGTCAGCCGCTTGCTGCTGCAATTCATCGTGCGTTTTTGAACCTGAATGTTTGACCTTGGCTTGGGACCTGCTATATCGGATTTAGAATCATTCTAAACTGATACCAAGGGCCACGCCGTGAAGAAATTTGCCGATTTGACAGAGCGGGAAGTGCTGGCGGTGGCAATCGCCTCCGAAGAGGAAGACAGCCGCATTTACATGAGTTTCGCGGAAGACCTCGCGGAGCGCTATCCGGAATCCGCCAAGCTGTTCGAGCAGATGGCGGAGGAAGAAAAAGGCCACCGTCACATGCTGCTCGAAATGTACGAACAGCGATTTGGCCAAAATCTGCCGCCGATCCGGCGCGACAACGTCAAGGGCTTTTTGCGCCGCCGCCCGATCTGGCTGACCAAGAACCTCTCGCTCGAGACCATTCGAAAAGAGGCCGCGACGATGGAGTTCGAGGCCGAGCGGTTTTACATCAAGGCCGCCGAGCAGACCCAGGACGTCGGCGTGCGCCGGTTGCTCGCCGACCTTGCCGAAGCCGAAAAAGGCCACGAGCACGTCGCAGCGAAACTGACCGACGAGATTCTCACGCCCGACGTACGTGAGGAAGAAGACAGGACGCGCCGGCGCGTATTCGTGCTGCAATATGTGCAGCCGGGCCTCGCCGGGCTGATGGACGGATCGGTCTCGACGCTGGCGCCGCTGTTTGCCGCTGCGTTCGCCACTCACCAGAACTCGCAAACCTTTCTCGTTGGTCTTGCCGCTTCGATCGGCGCCGGCATCAGCATGGGATTTGCGGAAGCCTTGTCCGATGACGGCTCGCTCACGGGGCGTGGTTCGCCATGGCTGCGCGGCCTGACCTGCGGCCTGATGACCGCACTTGGCGGCCTCGGACACACCATGCCGTATCTGGTGCCCGATCGCTGGGCTAATGCATTCTGGATTGCAACCGCGATCGCCGGAATCGTGGTGTTCGTCGAATTGTGGGCGATCGCCTATATCCGCGCGCGCTATATGGATACGCCGTTCCTGCAGGCCGTGTTCCAGATCGTGCTTGGCGGCGTCATCGTGCTTGGCGTCGGTATTTTGATCGGGGCCGCATAGAGAAATCGAACGACAGCAATCCCGGTCTAGCGGCTGTCATCTCGGCTGCGCATATTCCGCGCGAACGAAGGTTAGACCGGGAGGGATGACGTGGCGACATCACCGTGGAGTTTTGCGACCGCCTCCGAATTATCCGAAGCGCTCGCGCAGAAGAAGGTCTCCGCCGTCGAACTGACGGAACACGCGATCAGCCGCATCGAACGTCACGACACAAAAGTCAACGCGGTTTGCGTGCGTGATTTCGAGCGCGCGCTCACATCTGCCCGCGCGGCCGACGCCGCGCGCGGACGCGGCGAGAACAAGCCGCTGCTCGGCATTCCCATGACGGTGAAGGAATCCTTCAATCTCGTGGGAACACCGACGACCTGGGGCATTCCGGCGCAAAAGGATTTTCACCCGAAAGAAGATGCGCTCGCGATCACACGTATCAAGGACGCCGGCGGCGTCATCCTCGGCAAGACGAACGTGCCGCTCGGGCTCGGCGATTGGCAAAGCTACAACGACATCTACGGCACCACGAATAATCCTTACGATCTCGGCCGTACGCCCGGCGGCTCTTCTGGCGGGTCGAGCGCGGCACTCGCGACAGGCTACGGTTCGCTCTCGATCGGCACCGATCTCGCCGGATCGTTACGCGCGCCGGCTTTTCACTGCGGCGTCTTCGCGCACAAATCCACGCAGGGGTTGGTGCCTTTCCGCGGTCATGTGCCGCCGCCATTTCCGGCGCTGCCCAGCGATCGCGACATGGGATCGATCGGCCCGATGGCACGCTCGGCGGCGGACCTCTCGCTCTTGCTCGACGTCGTCGCGGGACCAGATCCACTTGACTCCGGCAAGGCCTACCAGCTGTCATTGCCGCCGCCCTGCCATGCTGACTTGAAGAGCTTCCGCATACTCGTGATCGACAGCGAAGCGATGCTGCCGACCGATACGGTTGTGCGCTCAGCGATCGACAGGCTTGCATCCAATCTCGGCAAAGCCGGTGTGCAAATTGCGCGCGAAAGTCCACTCTGGCCGGATTTTGCAGCGACGTCTGCTCTCTTCATGCGGATGCTGATGTCGGCGCTCTCGGTCGGTTTCGCGCCGGAGATTTATGAGGGCGCGGTTGCGGCCGCGGCCAGTCTTCCCGCCGACGACCGGAGCGGACAGGCCGAGCGGCTGCGCGGCATCGCATTCAGCCATCGGGACTTCGTGATGGCGGAGAGCGCACGCGCGCAGTTGCGGGCGAAGTGGCGCGCGTTGTTCGAAAGCTTCGATGCCGTGATATGCCCTGTGATGCCGACGCCGGCTTTTCCCCATGATCACACCGCCGAGCAGGAAAGTCGCCGCATCATGATCGATGGCAAGGAATTTCCATTTGCCGACCAGATGGCGTGGCAGGCCGTCGCCAATCTCACCGGTCTGCCTGCGACCGCAATCCCGATCGGTTTTTCGCCCAACGGCTTGCCGGTCGGCGCGCAGATCATCGGTCCGTGGCTGGAGGATCGCACGCCGATCAAGCTTGCGGAATTGATCGAACGCGAGTTCGGCGGCTTCGTGCCACCGCCTGACTTCAACGACTAGAGATCGGCTTCAGGCCTCGACGCGGAAACCGACTTCGATCACGGCGTCGTGCGGAATCTTGAAGAAGTCGGGTGCGCGGCTGGCGATCCTGTTGAGGAAAGAGAACAGCGCGAAGGTCAAGGGATTCATCGATGATCCGGCCTCGCGGCGGACGATGGTCTCATGCGCGAGATAATAGTTCTTGTGGTCAAGGTCGCCGTCGAAGCCAAGCTTGTTGCAATTAATCAAGGTCAGCGGGATGTCCGGCGTCTGCATGAAGCCGAGCCGCACCTGGATGCGATAGAAGCCGTGACCGAGGCGGTGCACGGAGTGACGATCGCCGAAGGGCACGCGCGGCCGGCGATCGGGCACGAACGTAAGCAGCACCACCGTCTGATGCAGCACGCGGTTATGCTCGATGTGACGCAGCAGCATCGGCGAAGCGCCATGCTCGACCTTGGTGAGCCAGACGCCCATGCCGGGCGCGCGACCAATCACCGCCTTGTCCGCATAGTCCAGGAACTCGTTGAGTGGCATCGACATCTCGTGCAGGCGGCGCCGTACCTCGGAGGATCCCTTGCGCCATGACAGCATCAGCGTTGCGATCAGCGTGCCGACCAGTAGCGGAAACCAGCCGCCCTCGACGATCTTCAGCGAGTTGGAAACCAGAAAGGCAGCATCGATCGCGCCGAAGATGGCGATGACGGGAATCGCGAGGCCTTGCGGCCACTTCCATCGCGACACGGCGACCCGGTAGAGCAGGATGGTCGTAATCAACATGGTGCCGGACACCGCGATGCCGTAGGCCGCGGCAAGATTGTCGGACGAGCGAAACAGCACCACCGTCAACAGCGTGCCGGTCATCAACAGCCAGTTGGCGGCAGGCACATAGACCTGGCCGGCCTCATCGTAAGAGGTTGGGGTGATACGTACCCGCGGGCATACGCCCATCTGCATCGCCTGGCGTGTCAGCGAGAACACGCCGGACACCAACGCCTGCGAAGCGATGATGGTGGCCAGCGTCGCCAGACCCACCATCGGGATCAGCGCCCAGCCAGGTACGAGCTTGTAGAAGGGATTATCGGCAGCGGACGGATCGGCCAGGATCAGCGCGCCCTGCCCGAAATAATTCAAGAGCAGCGCCGGCAGCACCAGCCCGAACCATGCGCGTCGGATCGCGGTCGCGCCGACATGGCCCATGTCGGCATAGAGCGCCTCTCCTCCGGTCAGCGCGAGGAAGACGGCGCCGATCACGACAAAGGCGACCTTGGGATCGCCGAGCAAGAAATGCGCGGCCTCGAGCGGATTGACCGCGCGAAGGATCGCCGGCGCAGCAACGATGTTGACGATGCCGAGCAGACCGATCACGACGAACCACGCCACCATGACCGGGCCGAACAGTTTTCCGATGCTCTCGGTACCGTGACGCTGGATCATGAAAAGGCCGACCAGGATCGCGATGGTAGCCGGCAGGATGAAGTGCTCGAAGGTCGGTGCGACCAATTTCAAACCCTCCATCGCCGACAGTACGGAGATGGCTGGCGTGATGACGCCGTCCCCGTAAAGCAGCGACGCGCCGACTACGCCGAGCAGCACCAGGAGGGGAAGTTTCCCGCCGTCCGCGACCTTGTCCGCCGCAACCAACGACAGCAGCGCCAGAATGCCGCCCTCGCCTTCATTGTCAGCGCGCAGGATGAAAATCACATATTTCAGGGAGACCATGGCCATCAGCGCCCAAAGAATGAGCGATACGATCCCGGTGGTCTCGGCTGCGGTAGGTGCCGGGTGGCCTAGCCCGGTCAGCGCTACCTGGAAGGCATAAAGCGGGCTGGTGCCAATATCGCCGAACACCACGCCGAGCGCAGTCAGGGCCAAAAACCACGGGCTGCCAGCATGATGCAGCTCTTTCTCGTGACCGAGCACGGGCTCCTGACGGTCGAAGCCGAAACTTGTCACCGAGCGATCGATCAAGCCGCTCAAAGCTGCACCTCGCATAGAGGACAGAACACCTGTCCTCTCAAATGCAAGCGCCGTGCCGTGTCAGCTCACGGAGCGGAAACAATCCCGCAATATCTTCCAAGCCGTATCAAAACCTAGCCGACGAGGTCGCCAGCCTCTTTCATGCCGACGGCGCGGTCACCGAGCAGGAGTTCGGTGATCGCGTGTTGCCTGCCGTCATCGCCAAGCCGGAACGGATCGCCAGGCGAAAGGCGGTGATCGATCACGAACCGCGACAACAGCAGGCGGCGCGCATCGCCGCGCGCCTCGTGAATACGACCAGCCTCCCACGCCAGCGCAACCGCGCTTGCGACATGATAGAGAAGACTGGTGGCGCGGCGGGCCTCGGCTTCGTTTTCGCTGCGGCCCGCGACCTCTTTGGCAAATCGAACGGCGGAGTCGGCAAGCCCGCGCAAGCGATCGCGGAAGGCGCTTGGTACATTGGCGCTGTCATCGAGCCTTGCATTCAGATCGGCTGACAGCGCCGCGTCCGCGCCGTGACGGCCGACCGCGCGCTTCAGCGCATCGATCGCGACGATGTTGCCGGTGCCTTCCCAGATCGAACCGAGATGCGCGTCGCGCAGCAGCCGCGCGGTCGCGAATTCCTCGATGTAGCCGATGCCGCCGCGCATCTCCATCGCATCGCCGCAGACCTTGCGGGCATCGCGCGTGGCGCGAAACTTCAGCGTCGGCGTCAAAATCCGCAACAGCGCCGCGGCATCCTGACTGCCGGCTTCGGCGCGGTCGAGCGCGTCGGCGGTGAGGAAACTCATCGACAGCGCCTGCTCAGTGGCCAGCATGATCTTCATCAATTGCCGTCGCGCCAGCGGCAGATCTATGATGCGGCTGCCGAACACCACGCGGTTACGGGCGACCGTCGTCGCGTCGTGGTAGGCGCGCCGCATCAGCGCGGTAGACTTCACGCCGTTCGACAGCCGCGAGGAATTCACCATCTCGGCCATCTGCACGAAGCCGCGGTCGAGTCGGCCGACCGCGTAAGCGATCGCGCCTTCGAGCTTGATCTCGCCCGAGGCCATCGAGCGCGTGCCGAGCTTGTCCTTCAGCCGCACGATCCGGTAAGCGTTGGGCGAGCCGTCATCCAGCGTGCGCGGCATCAAGAACAGACCGACGCCGCGCGTGCCCGGTCCCGCCCCTTCCGGGCGCGCCAGCAGCATCACGACCCTGGCGTCGGCGTTCGAGCAAAACCATTTCTCGCCATAGAGCCGCCAGTGATCGCCCTCCGGCACGGCTGATGTCGTCAGCGTGCCGACATCGGAGCCGCCTTCCTTTTCGGTCATGAACTGGCCGCCCTGGGTCAGTCTGTCCATGTCCGTCGATGTCAGACCATCGAGATACTTTGCCTTCAGCGCCTCGCTGCCGAAATTCGCGAGCAACTTGGCGCAGCCATCGGTGACGTTGATCGGGCAGCCCATCCCGAACTCGGCCTGGTTGAACAAAAACGTAAAGGCGTGCTTGGCGACGACAGGATATTTATCGGGCCAGCCGAGAATGCCCTTGCGCAGCGACATCGCATGGATGCCGAATTCGCCGAACGCAGCGCGTTCAAGCTCGCGATAGGCCGGATGATATTCGATCCATTGCGCGTCACGGCCGAAGCGGTCGCGCTGATGCAGCACCGGCACGTGGCGATCGGCGAGCCGTGCACATTCATCGAGATGGCCGCCGGCGAGCCCGCCGAGGCGATCCAGATGCGGTTCGATATGGCGAAACAGCGCCTCCGGCAGGTGGATACGCAAGAGGTCGGAAAGCGCAGGGTCCGCACGATAAAAATTCATGCCTGACGTATCCGGCGCCAGCAAGCCTGGCTCAGAATTCCAATTGGCAACGCGATTTTGCGGGTCCTGCATTGAATTCCCTCGGCCGCTTCCTCATTTGTTGAGGCGAACTATCGCACATCCCACCCCGGGTAAAACAAGGAACATCCGATGGAGATGCCAAAATACAAGAACGCCCTGATTGTCGGTGCCGGCGCCGGGATCAGCGCCTCGCTGGCGCGTCTGTTTGCGCGCGAGGGGATCAAGGTCGCGCTTGCATCCCGCAGCATCGAAAAGCTCGGCGCGCTGTGTTCGGAAACCGGCGCGCGCGCCTATGCCTGCAACGCAGCCGACCCTGAGGAAGTCGAACGGCTGTTCGGCCTGGTCGAACGCGAGAGCGGCACGCCGGATGTGGTGGTTTACAATGCGAGCGGACGGACGCGTGGGCCGTTCGTCGATCTGGTGCCGGCTGATGTAGCGCAGGCGATCACGGTGAGCGCGTTCGGCGGCTTTCTGGTGGCCCAGCAGGCCGCCAAGCGCATGCTGCCGAACAAGCGCGGCGCGATCCTGTTCACGGGCGCCTCCGCGAGCGTCAAGGGCTATGCGCAGTCCGCGCCGTTCGCGATGGGGAAATTCGCGCTGCGCGGCCTGGCGCAGAGCATGGCGCGCGAATTATCGCCGCAGGGCATTCACATCGCGCACTTCGTCATCGATGGCGGCATTCGCAGTGCCGCCCGGGCCGAGCCCGCCGACAAGCCGGATTCGATGCTCGATCCCGACGCGATTGCGTTGAGCTACTGGAACGTATTGCAACAGCCGCGCAGCGCCTGGAGCTGGGAAGTGGAATTGCGGCCCTGGGTCGAGAGGTTTTGAGATAAGAGACGTTTCTTTGTCATTGCGAGGAGCAAAGCGACGACCCCTCTCCGCTCGCTGTCGAGCTTCGCGGGGTAGCAGTCCGCCGAAGCAGCTTTGCGCGTACGCGGAAGCAATCCAGCATCTTTATCTGGATTGCTTCGCTAACGCTCGCAATGACGCTGAGGGTTTTACGCCACAGCCTCGAGCGCGCGCTGCGCGGCGACGAGCTTCCAGCTTGCGCAGGGAATTTCCTCCGCGATCGAATCGATCGGCTTTTCGAAGCGCACCAGCTTCCAGTCGTCCGGATGGCGCATGAAGGTGTAGCCGATTTTCCGCGCCAGCGAGATCATCGCCTCGTTGGAACGCAAGGTGTCGCCGAACATGACATGCGCACCGAGCGCCGCCGCGCGGCACTCCAGATTGCCGATCAGCGCCGCGCCGATGCCCTGGCCGTGCCAAAGGTCGTCGACGGAAATGCCGAACTCAAAACGCCCACTCTCGGCCTCGAAACCATAACGGGCTTCGCCGACGATGGTCTCGCGGCCGTCCGTCGTCACCGTCGCGAGTACGCTGAAGCGGTTGTTCTCGCCGACATGAAGGAAATGGCCGAGTTCGCCCGGCGGCAGTTCGCTCATCGCACCGAGAAAGCGGCTGTGGCGCGAACCCACCGAAAGATTGCGGAAGTAGCGTTGCAACGCCTCGCCTTCGTCGGCGCCGATAAACCGGACCGTCAGCGTCCTGCCGTCGCGGAGCCTGAGGTGGTCGGTGTGCCTTGGGTGTTCGAGCAGACTGATCGTGGCCATGGCGGCCTCCACCAGGTTGGAAGAACAAGGCCGGCGTCCCTTGAGGGGTGAGGCGACGCCGGCCGTGGCTGCGTTCAAGCCCGCCAGAATGGTTTCTCAGCCTCGTGGACCACCTCGCTCCAGGAGAGCCCGACATCATGCAGGTCGCGCTCGGACCAATGGCTGAGCTCGTGACGCTGCTGCCAGCGGTCCGCCCAAATATGGAGTTGATGGCTGATCCGGGCCAAAACGCCCGAATCATGATTATTTGTCACAGTCTCGGATAAGCAAAGGGACATCTCGCCCTCCTAAATCCAATGATTTCATGCAAAATGCGGCGATTTTGGCGTTGCGGCAAACGACACTTTGAGCCATAATACATGAGATAAATTCATGCTTATGGGCATCCATGGCCACCCGCCTTCCCTCGCTCAACGGATTACGCGCCTTCGAGGCCGCCGCCCGGCATTTGAGTTTCACCGCGGCCGCCACCGAACTGAACGTCACGCAGACCGCGATCAGCCATCAGATCCGGCGGCTGGAAGCCGAGCTCGGGATCAGGCTGTTCGTTCGCCAGAACCGCAGCCTGACGCTGACCGCCGAAGCCAGGGAATACCTGCCGGGCATTCGCGCCGCCTTCAACGATCTCAGGCTCGCCACTGACCGCCTGCTGCGCAAGGACGGCGACCGCGTGCTGACGGTGTCCACGCTGGCATCCTTCGCGGCGAAATGGCTGTTGCCGCGGCTATCGAGCTTTCAGCAGGCCCATCCCGAAATCGACGTCCGCATCACCTCTTCGACCAGCCTGGTCGATTTCCGCCGCGACGATGTCGATGCCGCGATCCGCTACGGCCGCGGACACTGGTCCGGCCTGCGCGCCGACTGGCTGACAGCGGACGAATTGTTTCCAGTGTGCAGCCCGGAGCTATTGAAGGGCGACAAGCCGTTGCGCTGCCCGGAAGACCTCGCCCACCACACGCTTTTGCACAGCAGCGGTGGCTATGACGACGACTGGCGGCTGTGGCTAACCGCGGCCGGTCTGCCGACCGATATTTCCAAGCAGCGGGGCCTGAGCTTCGACCTGATCCTGATGACCGTGCAGGCCGCGATCGACGGACTCGGCGTCGCGCTCGGCCGGACCACCTATGTCCAGGACGACATCGCCAAGGGTCGGCTGGTGGTGCCGTTCAAGATCGCGCTGCCGGCCGATGCCGGCTTTTATCTCGTGTCGCCGCAGGCGCGCGCCGAATTGCCCAAGCTGTCGGCGTTTCGGCGATGGCTTCTGGCCTCGGTCCAGGGCGGCCTGAAGGTCGCCTGATTACGGTTGGTCAAGCCGCTACAACGTGGCAGATTGCCGCGACAGACAACTCGCGCGCCCGAAAACGGGCCGAAGGCGCGGGATACAGGGGGAACCAAATCAATGACGCCGTCGTCAAGTTCGCCACCCGCTGAGATCAAGTCACGAATTGGCGCCATCCTCCGCTCCACCAGCGGCAATTTCCTCGAACAGTTCGACTTCTTCCTGTTCGGTTTCTACGCCCGCTATATCGCCGCCGCATTCTTTCCGGCCCAGGACGAAACCGCAGCGCTGTTGAACACCTTCGGCGTGTTCTGGCTCGGCGCCCTGATGCGTCCGGTCGGCGCCATCGTGCTCGGCGCTTATATCGACCAGATCGGCCGCCGCAAGGGCTTGATCGTGACGTTGACCATCATGGCGATCGGCACCGTCACCATCGCGTTCTGCCCGACCTATGCCACCATCGGCATCGCCGCGCCGGTCATCGTGCTGCTCGGCCGGCTGCTGCAAGGCTTTTCCGCCGGCGTCGAGCTGGGCGGAGTATCGGTCTATCTCGCCGAGATATCAACACCGGGAAATCGGGGCTTCTATACTTCATTCCAGTCTTCCAGTCAGCAGGTCGCGATCTTCGTGGCCTCGATCATCGGCTTTGCGCTGAGCGAGATGGTACCTGCGGAGACCGTCGCCGCCTGGGGCTGGCGCATTCCGTTCTTCATCGGCTGCCTCATCATTCCCTTCATCTTCCTGTTGCGCCGTACGCTCGAAGAGACGCCGGAATTTCTCGCGATGAAAAAGCACCCGACCCAGCGCGAGGTCTTCGCATCGGCCGCGGCGAACTGGCAGATCATCGTGCTCGGCATGATGATCGCGGTATTGACCACAACGACCTTCTACTTCGTCACCGTGTACACCCCGACCTTCGGCAGGACCGTGCTCAAGCTGTCTTCCGCCGATGCGCTTCTCGTGACGATCCTGGTCGCGGTGACGAATTTCATCTGGAATCCGGTCGGCGGCGCATTGTCCGATCGCATCGGACGCAGGCCCGTACTGCTTGCGATCGCCGTCTTGTCGCTGCTCACGGCCTACCCGGCGCTGCATTGGCTGGTCGAGGCGCCGACCTTTGGCAAGATGCTGGCGGTGGAAATGATGTTGTCGTTCTATTTCGGCATCTATAGCGGCACCATGCTCGGCGCACTGGTCGAGATCGTACCGAAGCACGTTCGCACCACCTGTTTCTCGATGGCGTTCGCGCTGGCAGCGGGCCTGTTCGGGACCTTCACGCCCTTCGCATCGACCTGGCTGATCGATCACACCGGCGACAAGGCCTCTCCCGGCTACTGGCTGATGTGCGCTGCTGTCCTTGGCATCGTCGCCGCCTTGATTGTCTATCGAAGTGGCGAGGAGGCGGCGAAGGCGCAGGCGCTCGCCGCCTGATGTTCGATCATGCCTTGACGGCGTATCGCCCTGCGCGGATGCCGGTTCTGATTTCCATGCGAACGAGATAACACGCCTGCATGGTGGACCTGACCCGCAAATACGACGTACTGGTGATCGGCGGCGGCAATGCCGCGCTTTGCGCCGCGATCAGCGCCGCTCGCGACGGCGCCTCGGTGCTGGTGCTCGAAGCCGCCCCGAAATTCTATCGCGGCGGCAACACCCGCCACACCCGCAACATGCGCTGCGCGCACGATGCGGCGACCGAGATTCTGACCGGGCCATATACGGAAGAGGAATTCTGGGAAGACCTGGTCCGCGTCACCGGCGGCAAGACCGACGAAGAGCTGGCGCGGCACATGATCCGCGAATCCAAGGACATCCTGCACTGGATCGTCCAGCAGGGCGTGCGCTGGCAACCCTCGCTCGGCGGCACGCTCAGCCTCGGGCGGACCAACTCGTTCTTCCTCGGTGGCGGCCGCGCGATGCTGAACGCTCTTTATCTGACCGCCGAACAACTCGGCATCGACGTTCTTTACGATGCCGAAGTTATGGACATCGACATCGCCGATGGCATGTTTCTGTCCGCCACCTTCACGCGCGGCGAGGGTCGCGCAACCGTCAAGGCCTCGGCGCTGGTCGCCGCCTGCGGCGGCTTCGAAGCCAACATCGAATGGCTCAAGCAATATTGGGGCGAGATTGCCGACAACTTCCTGATTCGCGGCACGCCCTATAACCGCGGCGCGGTGTTGAAACTACTACTCGACAAGGGCGTGCAGGAGATCGGCGACCCCACGCAATGCCACGCGGTAGCGATCGATGCCCGCGCGCCGAAGTTCGACGGCGGCATCATCACGCGGCATGATTCCGTGGTGTTCGGCATCGTCGTCAACCGCGACGCGCAGCGCTTCTACGACGAGGGTGAGGATATCTGGCCGAAGCGCTACGCGATCTGGGGACGCCTTGTCGCCGCCCAGCCCGGCCAGATCGCCTACATCATCTTCGATGCGAGCTCGCGCAACAGTTTCATGCCGACGCTGTTTCCGCCGATCGAAGCCCTGACCGTCGCGGGCCTTGCCGAAAAGCTGGAGCTTGACGCCGCAGCGCTGGAAAAAACCATCGCCGGCTTCAACGCCGCGGTGCGGCCGGGCACCTTCGACCATACGATTCTCGACGATTGCCGCACCGAGGGCCTGACGCCGCCGAAAACGCATTGGGCGCGGCGCATCGAGACGCCGCCATATTACGCCTATCCGGTCCGGCCCGGAATCACCTTCACCTATCTCGGCACGCGCGTGAACAAGCAGGCGCGCATGCTGATGAAGGACGGGAAGCCATCCGCCAACATGTTTGCCGCCGGTGAAATCATGTCCGGCAATGTGCTCGGCCAGGGCTACGCCGCCGGCATGGGCATGACCATCGGCAGCGTGTTCGGCCGGATTGCGGGACAGGAAGCGGCACGGAATGCGAGGAACTGAAGCGATGCGCTGCATACCTCGCACCGCTTGCGGGAGCAGAAAAGGACGAGCCAAGTCACGGCTGATCTTCGCTGCCGCTGCGATAAACTTGATCGCCACAGCGTCGGCGCAAGCCGCCGATCCGATCTCGCTGCGCGACATGGGCTCGTTCCACGTCGGCGGACGGCTCGTCGAAATCAGCGGCAAGCCGGTCAAGGAAGTGACGTTCACGCCCGGCGGCGTGCCGGCCAAGGTCGATCCGAATGGCGTCTACCAGGTCGAGCAGATGTACGTGCAATACTTCCTGCCCGCCAACGAACACGGCGCCTATCCGCTCCTGATGTGGCATGGCGGCGGACTGACCGGCGTCACCTGGGAAACCACGCCGGACGGGCGCGAAGGCTGGCTGACCTATTTCCTGCGCAAGGGCTGGAGCGTTTACAATTCCGATGCGGTCGAACGCGGGCGTGCGGGGTGGGCGCAATATCCCGACATTTTCAAAAGCGATCCGGTGTTTCTGACCACGGCCAACCCGTTCGAGCGTTTTCGCATCGGCGACGGACCGAACTCCTACGCTTCCGATCCCGCCAAACGCAAGGTGATGCCGGGCAGCCAGTTTCCGGTCGAAGCTTACGAAAACTTCGTCAAGCAAGGCGTGCCGCGCTGGACCACCAACGATGATGCGACGATTGCGGCCTATATCGCCGAAATCGACCGCGTCGGGCCGAGCATCGTCATGGTGCACAGCCAGTCGGGCAGCTTTGGCTTCAAGGTCGCGCAGGCGCGCCCCGACAAGGTCAAGGCGCTGATCGCGGTCGAGCCGGCGGCGATCGGCGATCCTGCCAAGGTCGAGGCGCTGAAGAACGTTCCGATCCTGATCGTGTATGGCGACTATATCGATCGCGATTCGCGCTGGCCGAAGATGCGCGCGGCCGGCGTCGCCTTCGCCGACAGCATCAAGGCTGCCGGCGGCAGTGTCGATGTGATCGACCTGCCGCAGGTCGGCATCAAGGGTAATTCGCACATGGTCATGATGGACAAGAACAACGCCGAGGTCGCAGGTCTCATTCAGGGCTGGCTGGAACGCAAGGGTTTGACGAAGTGAACCAACAACCGACCGGCGCGCACAGCACCCAGCTTCTAAAAGAAGCCGACCGCCTGATGACGGTCTGCAATTCCTGCCGCTATTGCGAGGGCCTCTGCGCGGTGTTTCCGGCGATGGAAATGCGCCGCGCCTTTTCCGACGGCGACCTCAACTACTTTGCCAATCTCTGCCACGCCTGCGGCGCCTGCTACACCGACTGCCAGTTCTCGCCGCCACACGAATTCAACGTCAATGTGCCGCAAAACCTGGCTGCCTTGCGCGCGCAATCCTGGGCAACCTACGCCTGGCCGCGCGCGTTCTCCGGCCTGTTCGCCCACAATGGCGTTGCGATCAGCATCATCTGCGCGCTGAGCGTCGCCGCCTTCATTTTCGGTCTTGCCGCGACCAACGACCCGCAAGTTCTGACCGGCGTTCACACCGGACCCGGCGCGTTCTATGCGCTGATACCGCATAATGCGATGGCCATCCTGTTTGGCGCGGCATTCCTTTACGCCATTATTGCACTCGCGATGGGCCTGCGGGCCTTCTGGCGCGATATCGGCGAGCCCTCAGGGACTCTGGCCGATCCGCCGTCGCTGTGGCAGGCGATGAAGGACGCCAGCCGGTTGCGCTATCTCGATGGCGGCGGCGTCGGTTGCTTCAACGAAGACGAACGCCCGACTGATCATCGCAGGATCTATCATCACTTCGCGTTCTACGGCTTCCTGCTGTGCTTTGCGTCGACATGTGTAGCGACGCTCTATCATTATTTCCTCGCGCGCGAGGCGCCCTATGCCTGGTGGGATCTGCCGGTCGTGCTCGGCACGCTCGGCGGCATCGGGCTTGTGGTCGGCCCGATCGGGTTGCTGGTCGAGAAGTCAAAGCGCGACGCCGCGCTGGTCGATACCAACAGTTCAGGCATGGACGCCGCCTTCACGCTGATGCTGTTCCTCACCGGGCTCACGGGGCTGGCGCTTCTCGCCTGGCGCGAAACGACCGCGATGGGCCCACTGCTGGCGCTACATCTTGGCGTCGTTTTCGCGCTGTTCGTGACCATGCCCTATGGCAAGTTTGTCCACGGGCTTTTTCGCTTTGCTTCGCTGGTGCGCTATGCGCATGAACGGCACCGGGTGCAGTAGACCTACAGGTCCACCACCACGTAGTTGCTGTCGACCGAAACTTTCAGCGTTTCGGCAACATACGGCCCCTTCACCACGGCCGTCCCCGGTTCGACATTGACGGGATAGGCTTTCACGCGAAAGCGTCGCGGGTCACAGTAGGACTGGCCCGTGCGAATATCGAATTCCCAGCCATGCCAGGGGCAGCGGATGATTTCGCCCAGCCGGGTGTATTCGATCTCGCCCGGATCGGACGACTGCGCCAGGCCGATCAGCGGCCCCTCGCACAGCGCGGCCCCTTGATGCGGGCAACGATTCAACAGACCGAAGAACTCGCCATTGACGTTGAAGACCGCGATCGGGCGGTCGTCGATGGTGAGAAATTTGCGCGTCCCCGGCGGCAACTCATCCACGGGCGCGATGACGTACCTGGTGCTGGCCATCCCGGTTTACACCAGCCCGTACAGCGCCTTGGCGTTACCGAGATAAAGCGCGTCGCGGTTGGCATCACTGACGCCGGGCGGCAATACCCGTGACGGCTCGTCGAAATCCCAGTGCGGATAGTCGGTGGCGAACAACAACTTGTCCCAGCCGACCCAGTCGATCACGTCAAACAGATGGTCGCGCCGCTCCGGATCTTCCATCGGCTGCGTCGTCCACCAGATGTGTTCGCGAATGGTTTCGGACGGCAGCCGCTTCACGTGCGGCACCTCGCTCTTCAGCCGCCTCCAGTTCTTGTCGAGCCGCCAGGAAAGCGACGGCGCCCAGCCGAAGCCGGCTTCGATCATAATCATCTTCAGCCGCTTGTATCGCTCGAACACGCCTTCCAGCACCAGGCTCGACAGCACCGCCTGCTGACATTGCGAATGCCCGACCATCTCCTCGATGTAAAAGCTCGGCCAGCCAGAGGCCGTGATCGGATTGCCGCCGAAGCCGAAGGCATGCACGCCGACTGGCAGCCCGGCTTCTTCGGCCGCCTCGTAGATCGGCCAATAGCGGCGCTGACCGAGCGGCTCAACCGTGCGGCTGAGCAGCAGCACCTGAACGAAACTCTTGTCGCCGGCCCGCTTGCGGATTTCGGCGGCCGCAGTCGGCCCGTCTTCGTTGGCGACGACGATGGAGCCTTTCAGGCGGCCATCCTTGCTCGTCCATTTATCGATTTGCCAGTCGTTGATCGCCGAACAGATCGCTGTCGCCAGTTCGTGGTTGCGAATGCCCTGCCCGGTCGCGAGCGGATTGAGCACCCCCAACACGACGTTGTTCGGATCGAGGTGTTGCTTCTGCATGAAGGACAGCGAAGAACCCTGCGGGCCGCCTTCCGGCGGATAGGCGTCGCGGCGCGAGGCGTTCGGCTGCGCCTTCGGGTAAGGCGGCCCTTCCATCATGCCCTGATAGGGATGCTTGCCGTAGGTTTCGAGATGCTCGTGCCAGCGCGTGGCCAGGAAGGGATGAAGTTCGGTCGCGCTGGCGCGCGCCGGATGAATATCGCAATCGGCAATCGCGGTCTTGGCTTGCGTCGTCGCATCGGTCGACGAAGCCGTATCCGGTCGCTCACGGAACTGGACGTTCATGGCACCATCTCCTTGCTCGCCGATTCTCTCAGACGGCCGTAGGTCGCAAGCGGGTTATCGATCATGATCTTCCTGACCAGATCGGAGGAAATGCCCTCCGGCAACGCCTCGTCGCGATCGAATTGCCAATGCGGATAGTCGGTCGAGAATAGAAGCAATTCATCCGACTGCATATGGTCGAGCAGCCGATTCAAGACGTCCGGTTCCGGCGGCGCATCGATCGGCTGCAAGGAAAACCGGATATTGCTACGCACAATTTCGAGCGGCGCGCGGTCGACCCACGGCGTTTCCATGCGAATGCCACGCCAGAACTTATGCAGCCGCCACAGATAAGGCGGCAGCCAGGTGAAGCCGCTTTCTAGCATCACCATTTTCAACTTCGGATGCCGCGCGAACACGCCTTCAACAATCAGGCTGGTGAGTTGCGTCTGAAACGCCTGCGCCTGCGCGACGTAATCCTCAACGTGGTAGGAGCCCCAGCCGACCGACGTCGGCGGGTTGTGATAGCTCGAACCGGCATGGACGCCGATCGGCAGCCCCAGCCGCTCGGCGGCGGCATAGATTGGCCAATAGGCACGCTTGCCAAGGGGTATGTCGCCCATCACCAGCATCAACACCTGCACAAAGCGCTTGTCCTTTGCGCAGCGCTCGATTTCGGCGACGGATTTTTCGACGCTCTGGGCCGGAATGACGATCGAGCCGCGCAGGCGGCCGTCCTTGTCGAGCCACTCCTTGACCAGCCAGTCGTTCAGCGCGCGCGCGAAGGCAACCGCCATATCTTCCGAGAACACCATCTGCACACCGAACAGCGGATTGCAGATACCAAAACGGGTACCGAATGGGTCGAGGGCTTGCGCCTGCATGTCCGCAAGATTTGATCCCGGCTTGCCCTTGGCCGGCCGCCAATCCGGCCGCGCCGAAATCGGCGAGTTCGGCGGATAGGACTGCGAAACCAGATCGGTCATCCCGCGTGTGGTGACTTGGTCGCGCCAATAGTCGTCGAGATAGGGCAACAGGCTCGTCAAATGAGGAACGGCAGGATGCAGATCGCAATCCACACCGCCCGCGGCCAGTGCCGTCATGGCGTTCCCTCCTCTGTGCTTTGACCTATTGAAGCAGCCTGCCAGTTGGTCGGCAACCAGTGTGGCGGTTCAGAAGTTCGCATCAGTTCTGCCGCGCCTTCATCATGCGAACTTCTGAACCAAAGCCACACTAGATCCTTAGTTTACTAGTGTCCTCTCGATTCCGAAGTTCGCAAACCGGGGGCCGCAGAATGATACGAACTTCGGAATCGGGACACTAGGCAAAATCCGATCGCTGGCGTGCTATAAAGCGGGCCTCGTCGGACCCGCCCCGCTCAAGGAATCGAACCATATGAAAGACCTCATCGCGATTGCAGAACAGGTTGCAGCCAGACTGGTCGCACGAAAGGAAACCATTGCGGTTGCGGAATCCTCCACCGGCGGGCTGATTTCGGCGAGCCTGCTCGCGGTGCCGGGCGCGTCCGCTTATTTCCTCGGTGGCGCCGTGGTCTACACACGCGATGCCCGGCGGCTGTTGGCCGATATTTCCGATGAGGCCATGAAGGGCCTTCGTTCGGCCTCTGAGCCCTACGCGCAATTGCTGGCGAACCGGACCCGCGAACGCTTTTCAACCGACTGGGGCCTGTCGGAGACCGGCGCGACCGGTCCGACCGGCAACCGCTATGGCGACGCCGCCGGCCACAGCTGCATGGCGGTCGCGGGGCGCACCCCGCAGGTGGTCACGCTCGAGACCGGAAGCGCCGACCGGCAAGCCAACATGCACGCGTTTGCGGCGCGCGCGCTGAATCTGCTGCTGGAAAATCTGTCGCGCTAGTCTGTGCCGTCATTTCTCGCGGAAAGCCCGCATCAACTGATCGCTCAGCGGCTTGATCAGGTAGGACAGCAGCGTTCGATCGCCGGTCTGCACGAAGGCTTCCACCGGCATGCCCGGAATGAGCTTGACGTCGCCAAGGCGCGCGATTTCATCCGCAGGCATCGAAACCCGGATCGTGTAATAGGATTGCCCGGTGCGCTGATCGGTGGTGGTGTCGGGCGACACGCGGGTGACGACGCCATTCAATTCCGGCGTGGTACGCTGGTTGAAGGCCGACAGCCGCAGCAACGTCTTCTGTCCGAGCTGCAACTTGTCGATATCCTGCGGATTGACCTTGGCCTCGACCAGAAGATCGTCGGACTGCGGCACGATCAGCATGATCGCGTCGCCGGCTGTGATCACGCCGCCGACCGTGTGCACGGACGATTGCAGCACCATGCCGTCCTGCGGCGCGCGAATGTCGACCCGCCGCAACTGGTCTTCGGCCGTCACCTTGCGCTCGACGAATTCGCCGATCTTGTCGTTGGTTTCGCGAAGGTCCTTCGACACATCGCTCACCACGTCCTTGTCGACCTGGATAATCTGCAATTCGGTCTCGGTGATCTTGCCCTTGGCCTGGGCACGCGAGGCGATGTATTGCGCGCGCTCGCCGGCGAGCCTAGCCCGATCGCGTTCGAGCGTCGTGAGCCGGCTCAACTGCACAAGGTGCTTGTCGTAGAGATCGCGAACGCCCGTTAGTTCCTTTTCGACCAGATCGATTTCCTGATCCTTGGCCTTTTCCTGCGCGGTGAGACCCGAGATTTCCTCGTTCAACTGAACGATCCGCTCGCGCAACTGCGATTTCTGGCCGGCCCGGCCGTTGACGCGCACGTCGAACAGCTTGGTTTCGCTGGCCATGATCGCGGCAACTTCGGGATCCTTG
Organism: Bradyrhizobium erythrophlei; assembly: GCF_900142985.1. Classification (NCBI taxonomy): domain Bacteria; kingdom Pseudomonadati; phylum Pseudomonadota; class Alphaproteobacteria; order Hyphomicrobiales; family Nitrobacteraceae; genus Bradyrhizobium; species Bradyrhizobium erythrophlei. The sequence continues at coordinate 3,557,507 of NZ_LT670849.1, read as the reverse complement.
GCGCGGCTCGTCAGCATCGGAGGAAACGTGAGCTTGTCCAGGCCGCGCTGCTCGGCCTCCAGCCTTGCCGCGCGCGCCCACAAGCCGTCGAGGTTCTTGGTGACGATCGCAAGGCTCGCCTTGGTGACAGTGTCGTCGAGCCGCACCACCACGTCGCCCGCCTTGACGACATCGCCGTCATGGGCGCGCAACTCGCCGACGACGCCGCCGGTCGGGTGCTGTACTTTCTTGACGTTGGACTCGACGACGATCGAGCCCGGCGCGATCAGCGCGCCCGAGATCTGCGCGGTCGACGCCCAGCCGCCGAGACCGCCCGCGAGCAGGATGACGACCGACAAGCCGACGATCAAATGCCGCTTGATCGAAAAGCGCGTGCCCTTCTCGTTGAAGTCCTTCAGCGTGATCATGGCTTGGCGACGCCTCCGTCGGAGACGATCTTGATCGGCGAAGGCGCGGTCACGCGTGGCTGCAACACCTGCGCCAGCACGGTTTCCTTAGGGCCAAAGGCCTGCATGCGGCCGTCCCGGAGCACCAGCAATTGGTCGACCGCCTCTATACCGATCGGGCGATGCGCGACCACCACCACGATGGCGCCGCGTTCGCGCGCGCCACGGATGGCGCGGGTCAGCGCTTCGTCGCCTTCGGTGTCGAGGTTGGAATTCGGCTCATCCAGAACGATGAGGAAGGGATTGCCGTACAGCGCCCGCGCCAGACCCACGCGCTGCGCCTGACCTGCCGACAACGCCGTGCCCTGTTCGCCGACCTGGGTGTCGTAGCCTTCGCGCATCTTGATGATCATCTCGTGCACGCCGGCTTCCTTGGCGGCCGCGATGATGGCGTCGGACGTCGCCTCGGGATCGAAGCGTGAGATATTCTGCGCGACCGAACCTGCGAACAATTCGACGTCCTGCGGCAGGTAACCGATATAGCGGCCCAACGCGTCCGAGGACCACTGGTCGAGTGCGGCGCCATCGATCCGCACCTTGCCGCGCGCCGGCTGCCATACGCCGACCAGCGCACGCACCAGCGAGGATTTTCCCGAACCGCTCGGCCCGATGACGCCAAGACCGTTTCCGGCCGTAAGCGCAAACGTGACGTCCTGGACGATGACCCGCTGGTCGCCGGGCGGCAGGATGCTGATGGCTTCGACCGACAGGCGGCTGGACGGCGTTTGCAGCAAGGTCGGCGTGGCGCGGACCGGCATCGATTGCAGCAAATGCGTCAGGCGGTGCCAGCTCTGGCGTGCGGCGATGAAACTCTTCCAGTGTGCGATCGCAAGATCGACCGGCGCAAGCGCACGGGCGCTCAGGATCGAGCCCGCGATGATGATGCCGGCGGTCGCCTCCTGATGAATCACGAGATAGGCGCCGACCGCGAGCACGGCCGATTGCAGCATCATCCGCATAACCTTGGCGATGGCGCCAAGCCCGCCGGCGACGTCGCTGGCGCGCTGGTTGCCATCGAGATAGTTCTGGTTGGCATCGGCCCAGCGCCGGGACATCCGGCCGGACATTCCCATCGACACCAGCACTTCGGCGTTGCGGCGGCTGGTTGCGGCCAAATCGTTACGCCGCGCCGCCAGCCCGAGCGCCTGACGCGCCGGGTCGCGCGACAGAAACTCCGTCATGACGGTGAGCGTCACCAGAATGATGGCGCCGATGAGCGCGGTGACGCCAATCAGAACGTGAAAGGCAAAGCAGATCGCGAGATAGAACGGCAGCCACGGCAGGTCGAAGAACGCGCCCGGTCCCATGCCGCCGAGAAAGCTGCGAATATTGTCGAGATCGCGCAGCGGCTGAAGGCCCTCGCCGCGTCCGCCGGCGACGAGCGGCAGCCGTACGACGGTGTCGAACACCCGCGCGTTGAGCGCTTCATCGAGCGAGGTTCCGACGCGGCCAAGAATTCGCCCCCGGATCAGGTCAAGGACACCCTGGGCCACGTAGAGGCCGCTCGCCAGAATGATCAGGCCGATCAATGTTGGAACACTGCGGCTCGGCAGCACCCGGTCATAGACCTCGAGCATGAACAACGACCCGGTCAGATAGAGCAGGTTGATCATGCAGCTCATGACGCCGACGCCGATAAAGGCGTTTCGGCAAGCGCGCAGCGCTTCGCCGAGTTCGGAACGCCGGACGCCGGGGGCGGCTGCCATTTATCCTGATCTCTTCATACGGGGTTCGTAATTCCCCTTAAATAACGGATGCGCATGGAGATTTTACTAATTTTCGCGAGCCCCGTCCAATGCGGGAGACCAGCTTATATCGTTATAACTCAATATCTTACGGGTGACAGGGCGGACTTAAGTCCGCCCCGCCGTCTTCCCATAGTAAAGGCGGAGCTAAAAGCGGCCACCGGTCCGGACCAGCCTGACAATCAGCAGCAATATGATGGCGCCGATCGCCGAATAGATGATTTCCGACACCAGGCCGGAGCCGATCGCGATGCCGAGCTTCGGAAACAGGTAGCTTGCGACCAGCGCGCCGGCGATACCGACGACGATGTCGCCGATGATGCCAAAGCCGGTGCCGCGCACGATCTTGCCGGCCAGCCAGCCCGCGACCAGACCGACGAACAGAATGACAATCAGACCTTCGTTCGAAATATGCATGAAAACTCCCCCGGTTTATGCGCGTCGTTCCTCCAGCGCCCGGTGGGAAACCTAGCCATTATTGGCTGACGTGACCATGCCAATTTGAACACCGGCGGACCGGCTCGGGCGATATTTGCAGACCAGGATTTCGGCAGACCTAGGAAACAAGCTACACGGTCGCGGCAACCGCTACGCGTTCCGCCAGGATGCATCTTGCGATCCGGCCACCGGCCATTGGTATGTTCGGCGGTAACTGATCGAGGCACCGCGCTTCGGCGAAACTGCACCGCCGCGCAAACGAGCAATGGGTCGGCGCATGATCGAGCGTCGGCGGCGTGCCCGGAATCGTCCCCAGCCGCTCGCCACGTTTGGCGCCGTGGACGGTCGAGGCCAACAACCCCTTGGCGTAAGGGTGAACCGGCGAGCGCACGATCTGGCTGAGCGTGCCCTGCTCCACGATTTCACCGGCATACATCACGGCGACGCGGTCACAGATCTCGATGGCGACCCCGATATCGTGGGTTACGAAAATCACGGACATGCCGAATTCGCGCTGCAACTCACGCAGCAGCAATAGAATCTGGATCTGCACGGTGGCATCGAGCGCGGTCGTCGGCTCGTCCGCGAGCAGGACCTTCGGCCGGCAGGCGAGCGCAAGCGCGATCATCGCGCGCTGGCGCATGCCGCCCGACATTTCGTGCGGATAGGTGTCGAGCCGGCGCTTGGCGGAGGGAATGCGAACCACCTCCAGCATTTCCAGCGCACGCGCCCTCGCCTCGCTCGCGCTCTTGCCTTCATGGCGGATCACGGTCTCGGCGATCTGCTGGCCGATCGTATAGACCGGATCGAGCGCCAGCGCCGGCTCCTGGAAGATCATCGAGACGGTCTGGCCGCGGAACGCCGAGAGTTCCTCGTCGTCAAGCGCCAGCACGTCGCGGCCGGCTAGATGAATACGGCCCTCGATCGCGGTCCGCTTCTTCGGCAACAGCCGCATCAGCGACCGCAACGTCACGCTCTTGCCCGAGCCGGACTCGCCGAGCAGCCCCAGCACCTCGCCCTCGCCGACCGAAAAAGACAGGTTGTTCACGGCGTGCACCGTGCGGTCGCCCGAGAAGCGGATGCTGAGGTTAGAGACGTCGACGATCGCGGTCATGGCAACTGCGGCACCTTTTCGTGGAAATCCGTCGCACGCTGGAACGCTGCCCCAATCCGCAGGATCGTGGCCTCGTCGAACGAGCGGCCGACCAGTTGCAATCCCACCGGAAGACCGCCGCGGGTAAAGCCCGACGGAACGGATAGCGACGGCAGGCCGAGATAGTTGATCGGACGGGTGAAACGCGTCAGCCGCTGGATCACGGCCTCGGCGCCCGGACTGCTGCCGACATCGCTCTCGGCAATGGTCGGCGCCGGGACCGGCGAAACCGGCGCGATCACGGCATCGACCTTGGCGGTGGCGGCATTGTGCGCCGCCAGCGCTGGACCGCGCCAGCGCAGCGCTTCGAGATAGGTAACGCCCGAGATCGCAAGCCCGTTCTGAAGCCGCATCATGACCTGCGCCCCATAATCCTGCGGACGCTCGATCATCCAGCGCTTGTGGAAAGCAGCTGCTTCCACCGCAAGCACCAACTGCGAGGCGCTCGCAAGCTGGCGCTGATCGGGCAGATCGACCTGAACGACGTTGGCGCCCTCGCGCCTGAGTGTTGCGATCGTTGTATCGAGCACGTGGGCTACTTCGGAATCGAGATCGTCGACATAGAACGCACTTGGTACGCCGACCGTCAGCCCCTTCATCGATTGGGCGGTCGACGCCGCGTAGTCCGGCACAGGCAACGCACTCGCGGTGGGATCGGCCGGATCGGCGCCGGCCATCAGGCCCAACAACACCGCACAGTCTTCCACGGTGCGCGCCAGCGGCCCGACGGTGTCGAGCGACTGCGACAACGGCATCGCGCCGGCGCGGCTGACGCGGCCGACGGTGGTCTTCAGGCCGGTCACGCCGCAGAAATGCGCGGGCATGCGGATCGAACCGCCGGTGTCCGAGCCGAGCGCGGCAAAGGTCAGCCGCGCCGCAACCGCTGAGCCCGATCCCGACGACGAGCCACCGGTGACATGCGGCAATCCAAAGGGATTATGCACCGGGCCAAAATGGGCGTTATGGCCGGTCGGGCCGTATGCGAATTCCGCCATCTGCAACGAGCCGAGGCGGACCGTGCCGGCATCCTTGAGGCGTTGCAGCGCGGTCGACGTCGTCGTGGCGACGAAGTCACGGCGGATGCGCGAGCCGCAGGTCACGACCTTTCCGGCCTCGTAATACATATCCTTGTGCGCGAGCGGCACGCCATGCAGCTTGCCGCGGCGACCGCCTTTGGCGAGCGCGGCATCGGCTGCGTCGGCTGCCTTCAAGGCTTCATCCGCCTCGATCGCCATGAAGGCGTTCAGATGAGGCTGCCATCTCGCGATCCGGTCGAGACAGGATTGCGTCACCTCGCGCGAAGAGAGTTGCTTGTCCGCGATCGCGCTTGCGACCGCCGTCAGCGACATCAAGGCCGGCTCGGTGCTCATCGCGCGGCCTTTTCGGTTTGAACAAGCGTGAACGTCGAAGGCTCGAGATCGAACGGCAATGTGCCGGCAATCGCCGCAAAGCCGTCAAACGCCGGCCCGATCGAGCCAGCAATGCGCGTAGCGATCTCGGTGTCGACCGGCACGCCGGCGGCGCTGGCAATGGCGCCGATTTCCTTCTCGGTGGGTCTCGTCATGCGGTGTTTCCTCCTTCTTGTTTTGGCGCACGGCTGTGGCCCGAACCGGGAATAGCCATGTAGCAGGCGGCCTGATGGCCCATTTTATCAAGCGCGGTAAGTTTAGGTGTAGTGGTAGCGCAGAGCGGCTCCGCAAACGGGCAACGGGTATGAAAACGACAACCCGCCGGCGGATCGATCGGATTGGGCGGATCGCCCGAGATCGGCGGCGTCTCGGTCCGCCGATCGGGATCGTATGAAGGCATCGCCGCGAGCAACGCCTTCGTATAGGGGTGCGCGGGCGCGTCCCAGACCTGATCGACCGGGCCAAGCTCGACGACTTCACCCAGATACATCACCAGCACGCGGTCGGAGATGTAACGCACGACGTTGAGGTCGTGGCTGATGAAGAGATAAGTCAGCCCGAATTCGCGCTTGAGATCGGCCAGAAGGTTGAGCACCTGCGCTTCGACCGACTTGTCGAGCGCCGAGACCGCTTCATCGAGGATGACGAGACGCGGCGACAACGCCAGCGCCCGCGCGATATTGACGCGCTGCCGCTGTCCGCCGGAAATCTCGTGCGGGTAGCGGTTGGCGAAATTCTCCGGCCGCAATCCGACCTTGCCCAGCAATTCACGCGCGAGCGCACGGGCCGGCCTATCCGCCATACCATGCACCTTCGGACCGAAGGCGATCGACTCCTCGATGGTCAGGCGCGGATTGAGCGAGGCGTAGCTGTCCTGAAACACCATCTGCATGGCGCGGCGCAATTCACGTAAGGATAATGCGCGCCCGACCTGCATGCCGTCATAGATGATATCGCCGGCGTCGCGCGGCATCAGATGCATCAACAGCCGCGCCGTGGTCGACTTGCCGCAGCCGGATTCACCGACAATGCCGACGGTCTCACCCTTGGCAATCGCGAACGACACGTCGTCGACCGCACGCACCGTTTTGCGCGGGCTGAAGAGATCGCCGCGCACCGGGAAATGTTTCGTCAGGCCCTTGACCTCCAGCAACGGCTGCGCCGCGCCGCCGACGTCTTCGATGGGTTCGAGCAGGGTCATCGGCTAGTTCCTGATGTCCATGGCCGAGCGCATGCCGTCGCTGAGCAGGTTGAAGCAGATCGAGACAGCAAAGATCATGGCCCCCGGCAACGCCGCGACCCATGGATTGACGTAGATCGCCGTGCGCAGGGTGTTGAGCATCAGACCCCATTCAGGCTCCGGCGGCTTGGTGCCAAGACCGAGGAACGACAAGCCCGCGGCCAGGATCATCGATACCGAAATGAGGCCGGTGGCATAGACGAAGATCGGCCCCAGCACATTGCCGAGCATATGCACGCGCATGATGGTGAAGGGACGGGCGCCCGAGGCGCGCGCGGCCTCGACAAAGTCCATGTTGCGCACACTGGTGGTGACGCTTTCGGCGACGCGGGTGATCTGCGGGACGAAGACGATGGTCAGCGAGACGATCGAGTTGACGATGCCCGCGCCGAGGGCGCCCGAAATCGCGATCGCCAGCAGTACCGAGGGGAAGGCGTAGAACACGTCGATCGTGCGCATGATCGCGGTGTTGATCTTGCCGCCGACATAGCCGGCGATAAGGCCGAGCGAAGTACCGATCACAAAAGCGAGGATCACGGGAAGAATGCCGATGACCAGCGACAGCCGGCCGCCATAGATCAAGCGTGCCAGCATGTCGCGGCCGAGTTCATCGGTGCCGAGCGGAAAACCTGCGGTGCCGATATGACGCAGCCGCCGGATCATCGAGCCTTGATAGGGATCTGCAAGGCCGAGCCACGGCGCACAAATGGCCGAGAGAAAAATTGCGATCAGGATGAGCGCACAGACCATGCTGATCTTGTCGCGGACGATGCGCCGGCCGACGGTGGCCCAGTAGCCGCGTGCCTTGGTCACGGGCGGGGCCTGAAGTGCCGCATCCATCGTCGCGCTCATTGGCGGGACCTCATGGCTAGCTCCGCTTGATCCGCGGATCGATCGCGGCTTGCGCGATATCGACCAGCAGATTGAGAATGACGAAGAACATTGCGAGCACCAGGATGGTGCCCTGAAGCAGCGGCAGGTCACGCTGGAAGATCGCGGAGTTGAGCAGCAGTCCGGAGCCCGGCCAGGAGAACACGGTCTCGATCAGGATCGAGCCGCCGAGCATATAGCCCAATTGCAGGCCCATCACCGCCATCGCGGTCGGGGCCGCATTCTTGATGACATGCTTGAAGACATCCGTCTCATGCAGGCCCTTGGCGCGCAACGCCTCGACGAAATCCTGGCTCAGGATATCGCCGGTGAGTGCGCGCACTGTGCGGGTGATGATACCCATCGGAATAACGGAGGTAGTGATCGCCGGCAGGATCAGGTAGCGGATGTGCTCCCAATCCCAGGCCCATGCACCTGAGCCGCCGGGGCCGGCGCCAACCGCCGGCAGCCAGCTCAGCTGTACCGAGAAGATGATGACCAGCACCATGCCGAGCCAGTAATGCGGCACCGAGACGCCGGCGATCGCGATCGAGGTCGCGACCTTGTCGATCCAGGTATCGCGGAAATAGCCGGCGATCAGACCGAACAGCAATCCGAGCGTGAAGCCGATCAGCGCGGCCGCGACCGCGAGCATCACGGTGTTGCCGACCGCGCGCATGACTTCGGCAAGAACCGGACGCCCGGTCGCGATCGAATTGCCGAGATCGCCGTTGACCGCCCGCCACAGCCATAACCCGAACTGCACCGGCAAGGGGCGATCGAAACCATAGGCCGCACGCATCTGATCGGCCAGTTCCTGCGAGGCATCCGCCGGCAGCACCGCCACCAGCGGATCGCCCGGCGTGATGTGCACGAGCATGAAACACACCAGCGCCACGCTGATGAGAATCGGGATCACATAGACGATGCGTCGGGCAACGTAGGTAAGCACGGGTCACTCGCTTGATCCCGCTCTCGCGGAGTTTCGGAATGAAGTATTGCGCCGCCACTTGTCATGGCCGGGCTTGACCCGGCCATCCACGTCTTGGCAACGCGCAAGACAGACGTGGATGCCCGGCCCATTTCACGAAGACGCGCTTCGCGCTTTGGCCGGGCATGACGATCACGGCGTCACTGTTACCGGCGACAGATCGACGAACCAGCTCTTCGCCTGTACGAAACCCTTGATCTTCGGGCTCAGCGCGCGCGGCGCCACGTCGTGAGCGACATAGAGGAACGCGGCATCGTCAACCGAAGCTGCATGCAATTCGGCCAACGCCTTGTCACGCTCGGCCGGATCGAAGCTCTGGCGCGCCTTCGTCACCAGTTCGTCGAACTTCGGATTGTTGATGAAACCCCAATTGTTCGACACCGGCGGCGCCATGCCCGATTGCAGGAAGCGCACCATCGCAAAGAACGGATCCATCGCCGCATAAGTGACGTTGGTGGCATTGGCGCCGTTGGCGGACGGATCCTTGGCGCCGCGCCGCCAGTTCGTGAACAGCGTGTTCCACTCGATGACATCGAGCTGAACGTCGAAATAGCATTCGGCAAGCGCCTGCTGGAGATATTCGTTCATCGGCAGCGGCAACATCTGACCGGAGCCGGAGGCCGAGGTCTGAATCTTGACCGTCAACTTCTTGTTCGGACCGAAGCCTGCTTCCTGCATCAGTTTTTGCGCGGCCGGCTTGTCATATTTGATCTGGAAGGCCGGATTGCCGCGCCAGGGATGGCCGGGCTCGAAAGTGCCGGTCGCCGGCACCATCAGGCCTGCGAGGAGCCCGTCCTTGAGGCCTTCACGATCGACGCAGAGATTGGCCGCCTTGCGCACGCGGATATCGTTCCAGGGCGAGCCCTCGACACGCGAGAACTGCCACGGCCAGACATGCGGCTCCTCATTCGAATAGAGGACAAAGCCGCGCTGCTTGATTTCCGGCAGTGCGTCCGGCGCCGGCGCTTCGATCCAGTCGATCTGGCCAGAGAGCAGCGCCGCGGTGCGGGCGTTCGCCTCGGGCATCGGCAGCAACACGATCTTGTCGACCTTGGGAACGCGTGCCTTGTCCCAATAGTTTGCGTTCTTCACGAGCTCGAGCCGCTCGCGCGGCGTGAAGCTCGACATCTTCCACGGCCCTGTGCCGGAAGCATCCTTCGAAAAGGCGTCCCACGCCGCTTGCGATTTCGCCTTGGCGTCCGCGCCTGAAGCAGCGTCGAACAGCTTCTGCCATTTCGCCGGGCTCGCCATGAACAGGTTGGTGAGATTGATCGGGAGAAAACTGTCCGGCTCCTTGGTGATCAATTCCACCGTCATGTCGTCGATCTTGCGCGCGGAAGCCAGCGTCGGCATCCGCGAGGCGGTCACGCCGACCTGGCTCGGATCGAACTGGACCGCGTCCTGCTTGAGTACTTTTTCGACGTTCCACACCACCGCGTCGGCATTGAACGACGAACCGTCGTGGAATGTGACACCAGGACGAAGCTTGAAGACCCACTTCTTCTTGTCGGCCGCATCGACCGCCCATTCGGTTGCAAGGCCGGGAATCACGACACTCGCCTTGTCGGCCGACGACAGGTCCCACATCGTCAAACCGTCATACATCGTGAGGCCCGTGAATCGGTTGCCCTCAAAACCCTGATCGGGCTGACCCAGCGTGCGCGGAATATCGGCCGCCGTCATGCCGATGCGGATCACCGTCTCCGCACGCGCCAGTTGCGGCAGCGACGCACTCAGCGCAGCGGCAAGCACAAGCACAAGCACCGCAGGCCGGCGTTTTCCCGTGATTTCACTCAGGATGGACATCAATCCCCTCGATTTTTCGATGACTATTTTCTGAGCAACTTTATGCAATGGCTGTGCCACCGACGGCAATAGCTCCCTCGAACGTGATGCCCACGCCGCCGCCCCGGGACACCTCGGAACGCATTGTCGCAGGTGCATTTTTTGGCATCAAGCTTGCAGGCCAAGGCGCCGTTGCTCGTTCAACGGAGCTTTCGTTTATGCGCGTCCGCTATCTCATCCTCGCCTTCACTCTGACGCTTGCCGCAGGCCTCAGTCTTGACGCGAAATCTGCTCGCGCCGAAACGGTGGTGCGCTACGGGATTTCGATGGCCGACGTCCCGCTGACGACGGGACAGCCGGATCGCGGCGCGGGCGGCTATCAGTTCACAGCCTATACGATCTACGATCCGCTGGTCGCCTGGGAAATGGACGTCGCGGACCGTCCGGGAAAACTTGTTCCCGGCCTCGCGACCGAGTGGAAGGTCGACGACAAGGACAAGACCAAGTGGCGCTTCAGCCTGCGCAAGGGCGTCAAATTTCACGACGGCAGCGACTTCGATGCCGACGCGGTGATCTGGAATCTCGACAAGGTCCTCAACGACAAGGCGCCGCAATTCGACAAGCGCCAGAGCGCGCAGGTGAAGACCCGCCTGCCGTCGGTCGCGAGTTACGCCAAGATCGACGACGACACCATCGAGATCACGACCAAGACGGTCGATTCCTTCTTCCCCTACCAGATGCTCTGGTTCCTGGTCTCGAGCCCCGCGCAATACGAAAAGCTCGGCAAGGATTGGGACAAGTTTGCAAGCCAGCCCTCGGGCACCGGTCCGTTCAAGCTGACCAAGCTGGTGCCGCGTGAACTCGCCGAGCTGACCAGGAACCCGGACTACTGGGACAAGAAACGGCTTCCGAAGGTCGACAAGCTGGTGCTGATTCCGATGCCCGAGGCATTGACGCGCACCAACGCGCTGCTCGCAGGGCAAGTCGACCTGATCGAGACCCCGGCGCCGGATGCGGTGCCGCAGCTCAAGGCGGCCGGCATGCGGATCGTCGACAACATTACCCCGCATGTGTGGAACTATCATTTAAGCGTGCTGCCGGGCTCGCCATGGACCGACATTCGCCTGCGCAAGGCACTCAACCTCGCGATCGACCGCGATGGCGTGGTCGGGCTGATGAACGGCCTGGCGAAGCCCGCCAAAGGCCAGGTCGACCCTTCGAGCCCCTGGTTTGGAAAGCCCGAGTTCGACATCAAGTATGATCTCGCTGCCGCCAAGAAGCTTGTCGAAGAAGCCGGTTATTCCAGGGAAAAGCCGCTGAAGACGACGTTCATCATCGCCCAAGGCGGCACCGGGCAGATGCTGTCGCTGCCGATGAACGAATTCCTGCAGCAGAGTTTCAAGGAAATCGGTATCGACATCGACTTCAAGGTCGTCGAACTCGAAACGCTCTATACGCATTGGCGCAAGGGCGCGGCCGACGAGATGAATGCCGGCATTACGTCCAACAACATCGCCTATGTGACGTCGGATCCGCTTTACGCGATCGTGCGGTTCTTTGCTTCTGACCAGGTCGCGCCCGTTGGCGTCAACTGGGGCGGCTACAAGAACCCCAAGGTGGACGCGCTGATCAGTGAGGCCAAGCAGACCTTCGACATCAAGAAGCAGGACGAGTTGATCGCGCAGGCCCACGCCTTGATCGTCGACGATGCCGCGCTGGTGTGGGTGGTGCACGACACCAATCCGCATGCGCTGTCGCCGCGGGTCAAGAAGTTCGTGCAGGCCCAGCACTGGTTCCAGGACCTGACGACGATCGGCGTGGAATGAGGCGCTCGCAAAGGAGCGGCGCGCTACTTCGTCAATAGCGCGAAGGCGCCGTTCCAGTCCTCTGGCGGCGGATTTTGCTGATAATCGTGAATCCGCGCTTCATAGAGCTTGTAGAGATAGTTGAGCGCGCCGGCTTCGTCTTTGCGCCGGCCGCGCTCGATCGAGGCCAGCGCCCCTTCCCAATCGCGGCTGCGATAACAGGCGAGCATCTCGATAGTGAGATTGCGCAACGTCTGGAATTTCGCCGAGTTGGCAACATCCAGACGCCCGGCGATGGCGTAAATGACCTCCGGCTCCTTCTTGCCTTTGACCATGATGAAGTCGAGCTCGAGAATGGCGAACTTGTCCTTGGCCGCGAGCGCCGTCTTCGAGCCCGCGATAATCGGAAAACCGTATTCCTTGGATTGACCTTCCAGGCGCGAGGCCAGATTGACGCTGTCGCCCAGAACCGAATAGTCGAAGCGCAGGTTCGAACCCATATTGCCGACGACGCAGACGCCGGTATTGAGGCCGACCCCGACATTGATCGGGATATAGACATGGCCACCGTTCTGCGCCTCGATTTCGCGATCCTTGTTGAGGGCGTCGATCTTCTCCAGCATGTCGAGCGCCGCATTGCAGGCGTTGACCTGGTGATCGTTGTCGTCGAGCGGCGCGTTCCAGAACGCCATGATCGCATCGCCCATATATTTATCGATGGTGCCCTTGCACGCCAGGATGGCGTCGGTGAGCGGCGTCAGGAAGCGGTTCATCAGGGCCGTCAGGCCCTGCGGATCGTGCTTGTAGGACTCCGAGATCGACGTGAAGCCGCGAACGTCGGAGAACATGATCGTCATCTCGCGCTCCTCGCCGCCGAGCTTGAGCTTTTCCGGCGAGTGCGCGAGCTGCTCGACGAGCGCCGGCGAAATGTACTGGCCGAAAGCCGAGCGTATCTGACGGCGCTGCCGCTGCTCCCTGACGAAGCTTGCAAAAATCAGCGTCAGATAGATCGCGGTGGTCGACAGCAGCGGATAGGTGAAGTCGATCAGCAGCCGATGCGCCTGATAGAAGTACCAGGACGAACCGAACAGCAGCGTGGCGAACACGGCGCCGACGCCGACGAGCGTGATGGGCCCGAAACTGGGTGCGAAGATGATGACCAGAATTCCGAGCACCATCGCGCCCAGGAATTCGACCGCGATCGCGTAACTCGGCTGGGCCAGCACCGCATGCGTCAGCGCCGCCTCCAGCACCTGGGCATGGATCTCCACCCCCGGCATCGCGGCCGAGACCGGCGTCGTCTTGAGGTCGTTCAGCGCCACTGCGGATGTGCCGATCAGGACCAGCTTGCCCCTGATCTTGTCGAGCGGCGCGGTGTTGTCGAGAACGCTCGCCGCCGACACGTAGATCGACGGATCCTGCCGCGCAAAGTGCACCCAGAGCTGGCCGTTCCTGTCGGTCGGCACGTCGAGCCCCCGGACCGCGAGACTCTTGACGCCAGCCTCGTCGTATTTGGCCAGGATCGTCGACGTCCCCGAAATCACCCGAAGCAATTCCATGCTCAATGATGGCATCATCTGGCCCTGCGCCCGCAGCATCATCGGCACCCGGCGAACGATGCCGTCGCGCTCGGGAACGATGGTGAGGAGGCCGCGGCCTGCGGCCACCTTTTCGAGCGGGGGGACGTTGCGCAACAGACCGGGAAACTCGTAGAAGCGCGGCTCCGCGCCCGCTTTGTCGCCGAGCGTCGCAAATCCCGTGAACGGAAGGTCCATGTCGAGTTCGGAGACCACGGACGCCAGACCCGTCTCGCCGAGCACCACGCGCGCCCGCCTGAGGGAATCGGCGAGGATCTGGTCGTTGCTCGGCAACTCCCGCAAACGGGTCCGGGTCAGTTCATCCAGATAACGCATGCTCTTGGCCGCGACATCCGGATTGAGCCGGTCAGGCTCGGAGAACACGATGTCGAAGGCAATCGCAACCGCGCCGAGATTGGCGAGGTTGATGACCATGTCGGCGATGGACGTGCGCGGCCACGGCCACTGTCCGAGCTTCTTCAGGCTCGGTTCGTCGATGTCGATGATGGTGACGGGGCGCGTCGTCTTCACGCGCGGCTCGAAGCGCTGGTAGAAGTCGAAGGTCCTGACCCGCAATTCCTCGATCGGCGCGAAATCGGCGAGGCGCAGCGCCGCGATGCCGACCAGCAAGACGAGGCAGATCAAGCGCGCGTAGCCGAATTTTCGGCTGAACCAGCGCCGGATGATTTTGAGACGTTTCATGCCGCTTCGATATCACGACATGCGGAATTGATCACGAATCTTGTTTCGGCGAATCGATGTGACGCCCCGACAGCGACGGCCGCGCACTTCGCGCAAAACCGTCCTAAACGACGTGGAAATCACTGGCGTGCAGCTGCGCTTTCAAAACGCCATTCAACGTAATGCTGTCATGAGCGTCGATGGCGATGATCGCATTTCCGTGGCCATCGTCGTGCGTAGCGTTCAGGATCGACTGGGCATTGGCGAAGATGGAGCTGGAGAACTTGATCGCATCTGCAGCCGGGTCAAAGTTTGTGATCGTGGAATGGCCGACGCCGGCGAAGTTGAAGACAAAGTTGTCGCCGGGTGCGGAGCCGCTCAAGACCTGGTTGGGGCCGCTGGCAACGACCGTGTTGGTCGGCGTCGGGCTGCTCGTATCGACCGGCGGATCGACGATCAGCGTACCGCCGGAGCCGTCGTTCTCGATGGTGAAGTTCGCCAGCTGATAGTTGCCGGTGAAGTTGATGCTGTCGAGCGCCTGCCCGTTCGCGTCATGCAGGGTCAGCGTTCCGCCGGTACCGGCGGCATTTTCCGTATAGGTCGTCTTGTCCGTCGCGACATTCGCGAAGTTGATGTCGGTAACATCAATCAAATCAGAGTTCGCAACCGTCCCGTCACCGGTGAAGCCTGTGATCGAGCCCGTGAAATCCTTGGAGTCGGCAAGCAGCAGCTCACCTGTGGTGCCGCTATTGTTGGTGAAGGTCACCGTGTTTGAGCTTGCCGCCGAGATGCTCAGGGTCTGATCGCTGTCGATCGTCACATTGCCGGTTGTCGAGGGATCGTCGAGCAATACCCCGCCGTGTCCGTCTGACGAAGTTTCGAACGATCCAGAACTATTCCCGGAAACTGCAAGCGAAACCTGATCCAGAGTATGGCCATGCGCGTCGGTCACCGTAACGGTAACCTCGCCGTTGGAATCGACCGCAGCTACGCGTTGGTGCGCCGACTGGGACGGATCGTAGTGCAAATCGGTGAGATCGACGTGGTTTTCCTGGCTCTCGGACGAAGCTTCGGTCAGGCCGGAGATCGTTCCGCCGAAGTGGTGAGAATCGTCGAGGATCAGCAGGCCGCTCGTGGACACGACATTACCATGCGGTCCAGGCGTGCCAAAATTCACGGTCACACCGGAATAGCCAGACCCGCCGAGTTCGAGTGTCGCGCCGCTGGCGACATCGAGGGTCGCAGTGCCGGTGAACGTGACGTTCTCGAGCTTGCTCGTGGTGCCCGTGAGCAACAGCGTGCCATTGTCGATAATCGTACCGCCATTGATGGTGGCGTCGAACAGCGTCAGCGTGCCGCCATGGTCAATCTGGATAGTGCCATTTGTGTTGGTAACGACTTCCTGGTCAATGCTGGTAACATTACCATGCGTATCCGTGTGGACTTCGCCACTGAAGACCGCGGAACTCTGTACTTCGAACGTGCCGGTGTTGGTGAACGGCGTGGGGTCGATCGTGAGCGTGCCGCTCACTTGAACGATATGGCCGGGGTTGATGATCGAGGCGCCGCTGATCGTGGTGGTTCCGGTCGTATCCAGAATACCGGAGACATCGAGCGTACCACCAGACATGGTGACGCCATTGAACGTAACGGTGTCGACGATGGTCAGCGTGCCGGAATTGCTGAAGCTCCCCGCCAGCGTCAGGTCGTCCAGGGTCATCGTGCCGAGGGTTAGCGTGCCGCTGGCGACCGTGATGCCGCCGTCGGTGCTGCTGATCGTCCCGCTGAATGTGGTCGAGGCATTTGTCAGTGTCAGCGTCTCGGCGCCGAGGGTGAGCGCGCCGTTGCCGGACAAGGTCACAATCGAGGCGCCCGAGGTCGTCGCCGAGATGTCGAAGGTGCCGTCATCGATGACATCGCTGGAGTGGGCGATCGAGCCCGAGCCCTTCAGCGCCAGCGTGCCACCATTGATCGTGGTGACGCCGGTGTAGGTATTGGTGCCGGTCAAGGTCTCGGTACCGGTCGTCAAGATCAGGCCGCCGCCCGTGCCGTCGATCACGCCGGAGAAGGTATCGTTGGCGTTGGTCAGCGTCAGCGTCTTTCCGCCGAGATGGACCTTGCCGGTGCTATTGCCCGACAGCGTCGTGATCGAGGCGCCCGAGGCCGTCAGCCCGGTGATATCGAAGGTGCCGTTGTCGGCGAGGCCGCTGGAGGCCGCGATCGAACCGGTGCCCGTCAGCGCCAGCGTCTCGCCAGACCCGATGGTGGTCGTGCCACCAAAGGTGTTGATGCCCGTGAGCGTCTCCGTGCCGGTGCCGTCGACCGTCAGGCCGCCACTGCCACTGATCACACCGGAGAAGATGCCGACGCCAGCCGTCAGCGTCAGCGTGTTGTTGCCAAGTATAACCTTGCCAGTGCTGTTGCCCGACAGCGTCACGATCGAGGTGCCGCTCGTCAGCCCGGAGATGTTGAAGGTGCCGTTGTCGGCGACGCCGCTGGAGGTTGCGATCGAGCCGGTGCCCGACAGCGCCAGCGTGCCACCATTGATCGTGGTGACGCCGGTGTAGGTATTGGTGCCGGTCAAGGTCTCGGTACCGGTCGTCAAGATCAGGCCGCCGCCCGTGCCGTCGATCACGCCGGAGAAGGTATCGTTGGCGTTGGTCAACGTCAGCGTCTTTCCGCCGAGATGGACCTTGCCGGTGCTATTGCCCGACAGCGTCGTGATCGAGGCGCCCGAGGCCGTCAGCCCGGTGATATCGAAGGTGCCGTTGTCGGCGAGGCCGCTGGAGGCCGCGATCGAACCGGTGCCCGTCAGCGCCAGCGTCTCGCCAGACCCGATGGTGGTCGTGCCACCAAAGGTGTTGATGCCCGTGAGCGTCTCCGTGCCGGTGCCGTCGACCGTCAGGCCGCCACTGCCACTGATCACACCGGAGAAGATGCCGACGCCAGCCGTCAGCGTCAGCGTGTTGTTGCCAAGTATAACCTTGCCAGTGCTGTTGCCCGACAGCGTCACGATCGAGGTGCCGCTCGTCAGCCCGGAGATGTTGAAGGTGCCGTTGTCGGCGACGCCGCTGGAGGTTGCGATCGAGCCGGTGCCCGACAGCGCCAGCGTGCCACCATTGATCGTGGTGACGCCGGTGTAGGTATTGGTGCCGGTCAAGGTCTCGGTACCGGTACCGGTCGTCAAGATCAGGCCGCCGCCCGTGCCGTCGATCACGCCGGAGAAGGTATCGTTGGCGTTGGTCAGCGTCAGCGTCTTTCCGCCGAGATGGACCTTGCCGGTGCTATTGCCCGACAGCGTCGTGATCGAGGCGCCCGAGGCCGTCAGCCCGGTGATATCGAAGGTGCCGTTGTCGACGAGGCCGCTGGAGGCCGCGATCGAACCGGTGCCCGTCAGCGCCAGCGTCTCGCCAGACCCGATGGTGGTCGCACCACCAAAGGTGTTGATGCCCGTGAGCGTCTCCGTGCCGGTGCCGTCGACCGTCAGGCCGCCACTGCCACTGATCACACCGGAGAAGATGCCGACGCCAGCCGTCAGCGTCAGCGTGTTGTTGCCAAGTATGACCTTGCCGGTGCTGTTGCCCGACAGCGTCACGATCGAAGTGCTGCTCGTCAGCCCGGAGATGTTGAAGGTGCCGTTGTCGGCGACGCCGCTGGAGGTTGCGATCGAGCCGGTGCCCGACAGCGCCAGCGTGCCACCATTGATCGTCGTTGCGCCGGTGTAGGTATTGGTGCCGGTCAAGGTCTCGGTACCGGTCGTCAAGATCAGGCCGCCGCCCGTGCCGTCGATCACGCCGGAGAAGGTATCGTTGGCGTTGGTCAACGTCAGCGTCTTTCCGCCGAGATGGACCTTGCCGGTGCTATTGCCCGACAGCGTCGTGATCGAGGCGCCCGAGGCCGTCAGCCCGGTGATATCGAAGGTGCCGTTGTCGGCGAGGCCGCTGGAGGCCGCGATCGAACCGGTGCCCGTCAGCGCCAGCGTCTCGCCAGACCCGATGGTGGTCGCACCACCAAAGGTGTTGATGCCCGTGAGCGTCTCCGTGCCGGTGCCATCGACCGTCAGGCCGCCACTGCCACTGATCACACCGGAGAAGATGCCGACGCCAGCCGTCAGCGTCAGCGTGTTGTTGCCAAGTATGACCTTGCCAGTGCTGTTGCCCGACAGCGTCACGATCGAGGTGCCGCTCGTCAGCCCGGAGATATCGAAGGTGCCGTCATCAATGACGCCGCTGGAGTCGGCAATCGAGCCCGAACCTGATAGCACCAGCGTGCCCGTGATCGTGGTCACGCCGCTATAGGTGTTGTCGCCCGTCAGAGTTAGCGTGCCGCCGCTCGCTGTCAGCGCACCCGAACCTGTAATGGCCGAGCCGATCGTGCCAAATCCTGCGATCGAGCCAACATCATCAATGGTACCGCCGGACAACGTCACGCCATCGAGCGTCACCGTATCCAGGGTCAGCGTCACCGCCGGATCGGTCGTGATGCCGCCCGTGACCGTGGCATTCTTGATCGTGCTGTCGGCGCTCACCGTCACCGCGGTGGCATCGTCGGTTCCGCCGGACAATGTCACGCCATCGAGCGTCACCGTGTCCAGCGTCAGCGTCACCGCCGGATCGGTCGTGATGCCGCCGGTCACCGTGGCATTCTTGATCGTGCTGTCGGCACTCACCGTCACCGCGGTGGCATCGTCAGTGCCACCGGACAGCGTCACGCCATCAAGCGTCACCGTATTCAGCGTCAATGTCACCGCCGGATCGGTCGTGATGCCGCCGGTCACCGTGGCATTCTTGATCGTGCTGTCGGCGCTCACCGTCACCGCGGTGGCATCGTCGGTTCCGCCGGACAATGTCACACCGTCGAGCGTCACCGTGTCCAGGGTCAGCGCCGCCGCCGGATCGGTCGTGATGTCGCCGGTAACGGTCGCATTCTTGATCGTGCTGTCGGCGCTCACCGTCACCGCGGTGGCATCGTCGGTTCCGCCGGACAATGTCACGCCATCGAGCGTCACCGTGTCCAGCGTCAGCGTCACCGCCGGATCGGTCGTGATGCCGCCGGTCACCGTGGCATTCTTGATCGTGCTGTCGGCACTCACCGTCACCGCGGTGGCATCGTCAGTGCCACCGGACAGCGTCACGCCATCAAGCGTCACCGTATTCAGCGTCAATGTCACCGCCGGATCGGTCGTGATGCCGCCGGTCACCGTGGCATTCTTGATCGTGCTGTCGGCGCTCACCGTCACTGCGGTGGCATCGTCGGTGCCACCGGACAGCGTCACGCCATCGAGCGTCACCGTATCCAGCGTCAGCGTCACCGCCGGATCGGTCGTGATGTCGCCGGTCACCGTGGCATTCTTGATCGTGCTGTCGGCGCTCACCGTCACCGCGGTGGCATCGTCGGTGCCACCGGACAGCGTCACACCGTCGAGCGTCACCGTGTCCAGTGTCAACGTCACCGCCGGATCGGTCGTGATGTCGCCGGTCACCGTGGCATTCTTGATCGTGCTGTCGGCGCTCACCGTCACCGCGGTGGCATCGTCGGTGCCACCGGACAGCGTCACACCATCGAGCGTCACCGTGTCCAGTGTCAACGTCACCGCCGGATCGGTCGTGATGTCGCCGGTCACCGTGGCATTCTTGATCGTGCTGTCGGCGCTCACCGTCACCGCGGTGGCATCGTCGGTGCCACCGGACAGCGTCACGCCATCGAGCGTCACCGTATCCAGCGTCAATGTCACCGCCGGATCGGTCGTGATGTCGCCGGTCACCGTGGCATTCTTGATCGTGCTGTCGGCGCTCACCGTCACCGCGGTGGCATCGTCGGTGCCACCGGACAGCGTCACGCCATCGAGCGTCACCGTATTCAGCGTCAGCGTCACCGCCGGATCGGTCGTGATGTCGCCGGTCACCGTGGCATTCTTGATCGTGCTGTCGGCGCTCACCGTCACTGCGGTGGCATCGTCGGTGCCACCGGACAGCGTCACGCCATCGAGCGTCACCGTATCCAGGGTCAGCGTCACCGCCGGATCGGTCGTGATGCCGCCGGTCACCGTGGCATTCTTGATCGTGCTGTCGGCACTCACCGTCACCGCGGTGGCATCGTCAGTGCCACCGGACAGCGTCACGCCATCAAGCGTCACCGTATTCAGCGTCAATGTCACCGCCGGATCGGTCGTGATGTCGCCGGTCACCGTCGCATTCTTGATCGTGCTGTCGGCGCTCACCGTCACCGCGGTCGCCGCATCGGTGCCACCGGACAATGTCACGCCGTCGAGCGTCACCGTGTCCAGGGTCAACGTCACCGCCGGATCGGTCGTGATGTCGCCGGTCACCGTGGCATTCTTGATCGTGCTGTCGGCGCTCACCGTCACCGCGGTGGCATCGTCGGTGCCACCGGACAGCGTCACGCCATCGAGCGTCACCGTATTCAGCGTCAGCGTCACCGCCGGATCGGTCGTGATGTCGCCGGTCACCGTGGCATTCTTGATCGTGCTGTCGGCGCTCACCGTCACTGCGGTGGCATCGTCGGTGCCACCGGACAGCGTCACGCCATCGAGCGTCACCGTATCCAGGGTCAGCGTCACCGCCGGATCGGTCGTGATGTCGCCGGTCACCGTGGCATTCTTGATCGTGCTGTCGGCGCTCACCGTCACCGCGGTCGCCGCATCGGTGCCACCGGACAATGTCACGCCGTCGAGCGTCACCGTGTCCAGGGTCAACGTCACCGCCGGATCGGTCGTGATGTCGCCGGTCACCGTGGCATTCTTGATCGTGCTGTCGGCGCTCACCGTCACCGCGGTGGCATCGTCGGTGCCACCGGACAGCGTCACGCCATCGAGCGTCACCGTATTCAGCGTCAGCGTCACCGCCGGATCGGTCGTGATGTCGCCGGTCACCGTGGCATTCTTGATCGTGCTGTCGGCGCTCACCGTCACTGCGGTGGCATCGTCGGTGCCACCGGACAGCGTCACGCCATCGAGCGTCACCGTATCCAGGGTCAGCGTCACCGCCGGATCGGTCGTGATGTCGCCGGTCACCGTGGCATTCTTGATCGTGCTGTCGGCGCTCACCGTCACCGCGGTGGCATCGTCGGTGCCACCGGACAGCGTCACGCCATCGAGCGTCACCGTATCCAGCGTCAATGTCACACCAGGATCGACCGTGACGTTGCCACCGGAAACAGTGACATTATCGAGCGTTGCACCCGCACCACTCGTTCCGGCCGCAACATCAAGCGTACCGTCGCCGGCGATCGTCACCTTGCCGTCGCTGACGATGGTGCCGTCGTCCAGCACAAGCGTCGAGCCGGCGCCGATCTTGATCATGCTTTCGGGCACGCCCGGCACGCCGATGACGGACACGTCGTCCAGTGTGGCGCCGGCGCTGCTCTCGATATCGAGGGTGCTGCCGCCGAAAACCTTGAGCGCACCATTTTCGATCTTGGTGCCGTTCTCCAGCACCAGGGTCGCTGCGCCCGCCTTACCGACTTCGATGAGGCTGGCCGGGTCCGGAGATGCGGCGTTGGTGCCGTCGACCTCCACATTGTTGAGCGTTACGCCCTTGCCGCTTTCAACATCGAGCGTGCCGCCACCCGCAATCGTCACCTTGCCGTCGGAAATGGTGGTGCCGACCGTGTGCCCTGAGCTATCGACTCCGTCCAGGATCTTCAGCGTGGCACCCTGGTCGATCTGCAACGTACCGTTAGTGCCCTTGTAGGAATTCTGGATATCGACCGCCACGTTGAACGTACTGCTGTCGGCGATTTCAATCGTCCCGGCGTTGGTGACGCTGGTTTGATCCTTGAAATCACCGCCCCCGCTCAGAACGAGCGAGCCGTAATTATCCAGGACGCTGCTCTTCAGCAACTCGGCGATGCCGCCGACCGTGATCGTTCCATAGTTGTCGATAATCGCTTGAGCGGTCGCGAGGACAAGAGGCTTATTGTGCGAGTCCGTCGCCGTGGACGTGTTCAGGTTCAGGTCACCGGAAATCGCCAGGGTGACGCCCGAGTTAACATGTAACGTCGGGCTTCCGATCCCGTCGCTGAAGTCGTTCATGCTCAGCGATTTGGCCTGCGCGTCGGCATCCACCGTCACCGGGAACGTCGCGGCCTTGGGGTTTACCTGATCGTTGCCGATAAACACATCGTCGGCCTTGGTCGGCGCCAGATCGCTTTCCCAATTGGCCGCGTCGCTCCAAAGCGCCGCACCGCCGTCAGGGATCGGATTGATATCGATCCAGGCCGTCACTGCCGGCTGGTTGCCTTCAATCGTAACGACGATGTTCTGCTGCGAGGTCGCGCCTTGCGAATCCGTCACGGTGACGGTGTAGGTCAGGATCAACTTCTCGCCATCGGGAACGAGGTCCGCCAGGTAGACCTCGAGATCCGCAAGCGTCCATTCGACCTGTCCGGTGCCGGTGCCCGTGCTGTCGTCCGCCGTCGTGATCTTGACGGTCACCGCGTCCGCGAACGCCTTGTAACGATCCGCCCCGACGATCTCACTGAGCGGCTGTCCGTTGAGCAGCGCGCTCGTCATTTCCACGCTGGGCGTGTGGGTGTCGGTCAGATCGGGATCGGTGAAGGCCAGCGTGCCGTTTGTCGCGGTGTCCGGGAACAGATTGCCACCACTGGTGTCGTGGCCGGCAGGAGCAAAGGTGATGTTCTGCTGCGGGCTGGTGAACTTCGGTACGTCGTTGCTGCCCGTGATCGTGATGGTGAACGTTTGCGATCCGGTCTGGTCGGCCGGCAGATAATTGTTATCGACGGTCGCATTGAAGGTCAGCGTCAGCGTCTCGTTCGCCGCGAGGAAATCGAAGGCGCCGTCGGCGATCTTGTAGATGTAGGAGGCCGTGCCATTGCCAACGCTATTGAAAGTGCCCTGGGTGACGGTGATGGCGTTTTCGACCGCCTTGATATCTGCAAGCTCCAGCGCGTTCAGCTTGGCGGTGATGTCCACCACCTGCCCTGAAGGCTGCTTCTGCGTATAGGAAAAGGAGGCAAACGACACCGACACCGTCGGATGATCGCTCGCATTGACGTCGAAGTAGTTGAATGTGCCGGTCGTCTTGTCGACCGCACTACTACCAGTCGTGACCGGCAGCTCGGTTATCTTGCCATCGCTGACCGTCGTGAAGAACGGCGCCTCGGCAATATGACTGATGTTCGCGCCGTTGTTCGCAGGTGGACCACTGGTCGGTGCTAGCGCGTTCGTAACCGTAAATTGCGGCAGGGTGCTGTTAACCAGGACGACTTTAACGATCCCGAACGGGGTCGGAATGATCGAGTCGGTAAAATGCTCGAGCGCCTTGGTGCTCGTGCTGTCGGAAAACTTCAGCGAGAATACATCGGTGATGAGCTTCTGGATCTCGGGCGACAGCGGCGACGTCGTCTGGCTCAACAGGCCATTCGAGATGTTGATCTGCTGCCCGGCCTTGTCGACCACGGCCAGCGGCGTCAGCGTCGTCTTGTCGAACAGGATGTAGGAGCCGGTGGTGCCGTCGGGCTCGACCAGAACCTGGAATTTCGCATCGTTCAATGCGAAGTCGATCTCGACCAGGACCGCGGTGCCGCGAATACCCATGGTCGCAACCGGCGTATCGACTTTCATGTCGCCGTGCTTGGCGGTTTCGCCGGCGACGAAGGTGATGGTGCCGGCCACCAGGCTCAGCAGTGACGAGTTGTTCGACCCGTTCGGGTCGTAGACCATCTCGTTCAGCACCATCCGCGAATTCGACGACAGGCCGAACACGGTGCCGTCGATAAAGGTGATGCCGAGCGTCGAATCCGCCCCAGACTGGACAACGTCGCCTTTTTCGACGTTGTCACCATTGTTGAGAATGATCGAGACGCCGTTGCGGGTCGCGGTCGCGGTGCCAACCAGCTTCGTTACATGGCCAATGACCTGGCTGCCGCCCGCAGCGCCACCAGCCTGCGCGATCTGAACCTGACCGGCCAACGCGTTGACGATATCGCCGGTGAGGAAAGCGCCATCGGTCGCAGCCAATGGCGCGTGCTTCTGGCCCTTGAAGTAGTCGTGGACGACGTACTCGTGGCCGTCGCCGGAAAGAACAAGGTCGACGCCTGCGCGTTTGAAGTCGCCTCTGAACAGCAACTCAGCGTCGGGAACGACGACCGCGTCCGACGGAACATGCGCGGCGTGCACCTTCTCAGAATAAAGGTGAGCGCCCGGGTGCTGACCCAGCGCATCAGAGACCGTGGCATCAAACTTGCCGAAGTAATTCACCCCGCCACCGCAATGGTTAATAAGTATATAATTTCAAAGATCTAAGCTTCCTTATCACCAGCGGGCCCATTGCGAAACCATCTCTTGCTTGCAAAAGGCCCAGTCTGACCGGCCCGGCACCAACGTGTCCAACGCATCTGTTCTACGAGCTCCACGTAAAGCGAGATATAGATTTCGGAATTTCATGCTCTACTCAGGTATTTCCATGCACCGCGGGAAAGTTCAAACGTATTAGCATGTATAGAATTCGATCATCTATACTGGATAGAGCTTTCCCCTAGCCCCCCTGGAGGTATACTGCTCCAGTTCCATCCGCGAGAGTGTGAACTGGATTACAGAATCCACAAACTTTCATCAAATTAGTCATACCGCGCGGAAAATGGTTCGACGCCTGCCAAGGGGCAGATTTCCCTAGAATTTTCTGCAAATCGGTAGGGTGCCCTTGAGCCTGTTTGGGACAATCCCCACGCAGCCCGCGGTCCTTAAGCTGAATAAAAGCTCCCCAGCCGATCATCCCGGCAAAACGATCCGGTCACGCACGGCTGACATAGCCGTGTCGAGACCCGGACGAAGGGGTGTCGAATGGGTGTCTTCATTATTGCACGGGCCTGGCGTTCGGTGGCCCTGGCTTTTGGCCTGATCTGCTTCGGCCCTGCGGCCAGTCTGAACGCGGGCACGCTGATCTCGCCCGGAACGTTCAACATGATGCGCAAATCAGCCGAGCCTTTCGGACTGTTGGCGATCAAATTGTCCGCGGGCGGCCTCAACGACAAGTGGAACGGTGTCGAGCGAAAGCTCGAAGACGATATGGTGCAGCTTGCGCTTTGCGACGGCGACCGCGAGCGTTGCGTGTCGCCGGCCGCCCTGCAATTCCTTGCCATCGTGGACAGCGGCAGAACCCGCGATGGCCGCGCCCGCTTTGGTGAAATCAATCGCGCCATCAATCTGGCGGTCAAGGCGACGAGCGACATGGCTCAGCATGGCCAGCCCGACGTCTGGAGTACGCCGCTTGCGACGTTTACCTCCGGTGCCGGCGATTGCGAGGACTACGCCATCGCCAAATTCGTAGCCCTGCGGATGGCCGGCATTTCGCCCGAAGACCTGCGGATCGTCGTGCTGCGCGACCAGATCCATGGCGAAGACCACGCCGCCGTGCTGGCGCGGCTCGACGGCCATTGGCTGATGCTGGACAACCGGCGCATGGCAATGATCGAAGACGTCGACGTCAGAAACCATCGGCCGCTGTTCGTGATCGGCGACGAGGGCGTCATGCGCTATGAGGAGCCGGTCCCAATCGCAGCGCGCCAGGATTTCGCGCCTGCCACGCCTGTGAATTTTGCGGCCCCGGTTGACGTCGCCTCAAGGGCCAACTGAACACGACGGCTATCCGCCGTCGCGGCAGCCATCAGCCTCATTTGTCGAGGCATTCGTTGACAAAGGCGCTGCGGTCCCGGCGCAGCACCTTGGCCTCATCGGCCTTTTTCGAGCACTGGAATAGTTTGAGCTGCTCGGCTCGGCGCTTTTCCGCCGCGTCACGATGTTCCGGCGCGACGGCGCCGGGATCGACAAGCTTGTCCGCGCCCGCATTCGGCGCCAGGATTGCAATGAGGCCGAGTTGCAGAACACATCCGACGAAAAGTCGGCGCGCTGCCGCGCGAGGCTGAAATGTCATGATTCAAATCTCGTTCGATCAAAATGAAGGCGGGACTGCTCCCGCCGGCTGAATGACAGGCCTACGGTATCACCCACGGCGGCTGGCATCAATTGACGCAGGCCTTGCAGCCCCACCTGTCCCAACAATTTCATTTCGCCGCGGCGGCCGAGAAGCTACGATGGCCAGGATTATCGTCTGGCTTTTCCTTTCGGGGGACAGGGATGCGGGCACTCGCACTGGCAATTGTGACGATCGGAATCGGACTGGCGCCGCCGGCCCATGCCGATAATGCCGACGCCGGCCGGCCGATCACCGATATCCTGCCCTTGTTCGCCAAGAACCAGTGCGAGGCGATCAAGGCGCCGGCGGACCAGTTGTTTTGCGGCGACCCGGCGCTCAATGCCGCCGGCGTCAAACTCAACGGCGCCATCTCCGAACGGCTGAACCGCATCCCGAACCGCCGCCTTGCGATCGAGGAAAACGCCGAGTGGATCAGGGACCGCAACTCCAGCTGCGGGATTCTCGGGCAGCAGCCCCTCAAGCGTGAGGACATCAAACCGGTCAAAAACTGTCTGCTGAAGGAGACCGAAGAGCGGATCGACATATTGGCGGACCCGAACTTCGACTGCCTCGCGGTCAATACCACCGCCGGTCTTTTGATTTGCAGCGATCCGACGCTTGCGCTGGCGAAGGCCGAGCTCAATGAAAAGGTGATGGGGGTCATCACCAAGCTCAAGGACAACGAGGCGCGGGACGCCTTCGACGAGTACGAACGCTGGACCCGCGAGCGCGATCGCAAGTGCGGCCTTGCGAACAAGGAAAATGTGCCGTTGCGCGAGCTTTCGCCCTCGGAAACCTGCCTGTCCGACTATTTTGCCGGGAAGACAGCGGAAGTCACGGCCGCCAAGGGCGACGCCAAGCGACTGTTCGGAAAACAGCTGATGTCGCCCGCGCCAAACGCGGATGCGGTCGATCTGTGCGTGGCGCAAATTCACGCGTCGGGAGCGTGCGGGAATTTTCTTGCCGTCAACCGCGTCCTTGAAATCGATGGCAAACAGACCGGTGACAGCGCCGAGGTGGTCAGTTCCATTGAGATGGTGGTTGTCTCGCCGTTCACGGCGTGCAGCCCGATTGCATCGAACTGCACCGGCACCTGCTGGGATTTGAAATCCGGAAAGCCGAAGTCGACGCCAGGAAGCCGCGAGCAATTCCGGGTCGGCTATCGCTTGCGGATCGAAAAGTCATTCGCCTTTCAGAAGAACGGCAGCGGCTGGCGCTGCAACGCCACGACGATTCCTCCGGTGGAAGTCGGCATTGCCTTGAGCGGGCCGTGATAGCCGCCAGGCTGCTCGATCCAAAGACGGGATTTCGGCCAGCGAAACGTGCGCGAGCTTATTTCGCGTGGCGGAAGGAGCCGCAACGCAAGTATCAATCCGCGCACCTTTGATTGACGGAAGAGTCTGGCGCGGCATACGATTGCCGGCAGATCCGTTAGAGATCAAAATGGGAGGGACTGATGATGCGCTCGCCGTATGCCGCTTCTGCTCGCCGTTTTTTCTCCGATACCGCCGCCAGATTATCAGGTCCGCCGCATCTGACGCGCGCGGCCGTCGCAATCGGCTTCAGTCTTGCGATTTCCGGCGGCGTCGCCGTCGCTCAGAAGATGGACAAGGGCTCGGCCGATCACATCAAGGCAGCGACGTCGGCGGTCGATGCCAATTTCGTCAAGGCCAATACGTCGACCTCAAAGGACTGGCCCACCATCGGGCTCGATTACGCCGAAACGCGCTTCAGCAAGCTGAACCAGATCAATACCGGCAATGTCAAAAACCTCGGTCTGAAGTGGACCTATAATCTCGAATCGGTTCGCGGCATCGAGGCAACGCCGCTGGTGGTCGACGGCATCATGTATGTGAGCGCCTCATGGAGCGTGGTTCACGCCATCGACGCCCGCACCGGAAAGCGCATCTGGAGCTACGATCCCGGCGTCAACCGCGAGATCGGCTACAAAGGCTGTTGCGACGTCGTCAACCGTGGCGTCGCGCTTTACAAGGGCAAGATCTTCGTCGGCGCCTATGACGGACGCCTGGTCGCGATCGACGCCGTCACCGGCAAGAAGATCTGGGAAAAAGATACCGTCATCGATCACTCGCACTCCTACACCATCACCGGCGCGCCACGCGTGGTGAAGGGCAAGGTGCTGATCGGAAATGGCGGCGCCGAATATGGCGCGCGCGGCTATCTGACCGCCTATGACGCTGAAACCGGCGAACAGGCATGGCGCTGGTTCGTGGTGCCCGGAGACCCGAGCAAGCCGTTCGAAGATGAATCGATGGAGAAGGCCGCCAAGACCTGGGACCCCTCCGGCAAGTGGTGGGTCAATGGCGGCGGCGGCACGCCGTGGGATACGATGACGTACGATCCCGACCTGAACCTCGTCTATATCGGCACCGGCAACGGATCACCCTGGAATCGCAACCTGCGAAGCCCGGCCGGCGGCGACAATCTCTATCTCGCGTCGCTAGTGGCGCTGAACGCCGATACCGGCAAATACGTCTGGCACTATCAGGAAACGCCCGGCGACAACTGGGACTACACCTCGACCCAGCCGATGATCCTCGCCGACATCAAGGTCGACGGACGGCCGCGCAAGGTGATCCTGCATGCGCCGAAGAACGGCTTCTTCTTCGTCATCGATCGCACCAACGGCAAGTTCATCTCGGCGAAGAATTTCGTCGATGTGAACTGGGCAACTGGCTTTGACGCCGACGGACGGCCGATGGAGGTCACCGCGGCGCGCTCGCCGGACCAGTCCTTTGACAGCATTCCGGGCCCGTTCGGGGCGCACAACTGGCACCCGATGTCCTACAATCCGCAAACCGGCCTTGTCTATCTGCCGGCGCATGGCGTGCCGCTCAACCTCACCGGCGAAAAGACGCTGACGCAGAATGCGGCCGCGCCGTTCAAGTTCGGCGCCACCACCGGCTGGAACGTCGGCTTCACACTCAACGCGGCGCCGCCGAAGAACCTGCCGTTCGGACGGCTGATCGCGTGGGATCCGGTGAAGCAGAAGGAGGCCTGGCATCAGGAATATGTTGCCCCGTGGAACGGCGGGACGCTGACGACCGCCGGCAACCTCGTATTCCAGGGCACAGCCGATGCACGTTTCATCGCCTACAACGCAACGACAGGTGAAAAGCTCTGGGAGACGCCGACCGGCACGGGCGCGGTCGCGGCGGCCTCGACCTATCTGATCGATGGCGTGCAATATGTATCGATCGCGGTCGGATGGGGCGGCGTGTTCGGCATCACGCAACACGTCGCCGACAAGGAGGCGCCCGGCACGGTCTATACTTTCGCGGTCGGAGCCAAGGCGCCGTTGCCGGAGTTCACCAAGTACCAACTTGGCAATCTGCTGGCGGGCGTCAAATACGATCCCAAGGACGTTCCGGAAGGCACTGCACTTTATGTCGAGGCCTGCGCCACCTGTCACGGCGTGCCCGGTGTCGACAAAGGCGGCAACGTCAAGAACCTCGGCTACGTCTCGACGGAAACCATCGCCAACCTGAAGGACATGGTCTTCAAGGGGCCCTTCACCGACAAGGGCATGCCGGACTTCACCGGCAAGCTGACCGAGGCCGATGTCGTCAAGATCCAGGCTTTCATTCAGGGAACAGCCGACGCTGTGCGTCCCAAACCCGCCGAGCCCGACAAGAAGGCGGATGCGGCGCCACAGAAGTAACGCCACGCAAGAGATACGCGCGGTTACTCGCGCGTATCTTTCAATTTGGATGCCCCGATTCACCGCACCGCAATGGTTTCCGGTCCATGGTTCCAGCTGGCTGTAACCAGGACCGCGCGGCATCATGGCTTCCCATCCATCAGCCCTCGAAGTGCGAGGGTTAACAAAGCGTTTTGACCGCCCGGCCGTCGATGCGCTCGATCTCATCGTTCGGTCAGGCGAATTCTATGCCCTGCTCGGCCCGAACGGCGCTGGCAAGACGACGACGCTGCGCATGGTCGCTGGCCTGCTCCAGCCCGACGCCGGTTCGATCGCGATCGCGGGCATCGATGCGCTGAGAGATCCGGTCGCCGCCAAGCAAGTGACGGCCTGGGTCTCGGACGAGCCGATGATCTACGACAAGCTGACGCCACTCGAATATCTCGAATTCGTCGCCGGTCTCTGGGGCGTTGATCCCGTGCTCGCCGAGCGCTCGGCGCGCGCATTGCTCGTCTCGCTCGGCCTGGAAGCAAACATGCACGAGCGCTGCGAAGGATTTTCCAAGGGCATGCGCCAGAAGGTCGCGCTGGCTGGTGCTCTCATTCATGACCCGCGCCTGATCATTCTGGACGAACCGTTGACCGGTCTTGACGCGGTGTCCGCCCGTCACGTCAAGGGGCTGCTCGGCGAGCGCGTGCGAGCGGGATGCACGGTCATCATGACCACACATATTCTCGAAGTCGCAGAGCGCATGGCGGACCGCATTGGCGTGATCACGTCGGGAAGGCTTGTCGCCGAAGGCACGCTGGCCGAGCTTCGCCAGCAGAACGGCCGGAACGACACCAGCCTCGAAGACGTGTTCATCGCGCTCGTCCACAGCGAGGCGGCAGCCGCATGACGTCCCTCGCGCTAAGCTGGTTTGCCCGGCACGAGATCCGGCTGGCGTGGCGTGAATGGCTGGCAATGATGACGGGCGGGCGGCGCGGACGCCGCCGCGCCGTGATTATCGGCCTCGTGGTGTTTGGAGGGCTGCTGCACATACCGGCCTATGCCGTGATCGGGCGCTATGCCACGCTGGAAGCCCCGCTCGACAAGCCGGCGTTGATCGTGATGACCGCCACGATCTTCCTTGCGTGGGCGTTGATGCTGTCGCAGGCGATCGAATCCGTGACGCGGGTGTTCTACGCCCGTTCCGATCTCGATCTCATCATGTCTTCGCCTGTCGCGCTCACCAATGTTTTTTCGGTACGGCTCGCCGCCATCGCGCTTTCGATCACCGCGATGGCGATGTTGCTGGCAACGCCGTTCGTCGACGTTCTCATACTTGGCGGCGGCTTGCGCTGGCTCGCCGTCTATGGCGTCGTGATCGCTGTTGGCCTGACTGCGGCTGCGGTCGCCATCGCCATCACTATCCTGCTGTTTCGGACCATCGGCCCGCGGCGAACGCGCTTTGTCGCCCAGATCGTCGCCGCTGTGATCGGGGCCGGCTTTGTCATCGCGCTGCAGATCGCGGCGATCATGTCCTACGGCACGCTGTCACGCTTCGCAGTTCTCACCTCGGACACCGTCGCCGGTTTGGCGCCTGGACCTGACAGCATGCTCTGGTGGCCAGCCCGCGCGGCGCTTGGCGATGGCGAGGCGCTGTTGCTGCTGCTGGCAGTTTCGCTGTTGCTGCTTGGCGCCGTCATGGCCGGCTTTTCGGCGCATTTTGCCGACACCGCCGTCCGCGCCTCGACCAGCACCAACGCCACGCACCGCAATTCCCGCAAGCGCGCATTTCGATCGGGATCGCGGCAACAGGCGTTGCGGCGCAAGGAATTGATGCTGCTCGGCCGCGACCCATGGCTGGTGTCGCAAAGCCTGATGCAACTGCTTTACCTGGTGCCGCCCGCCGTCCTGCTGTGGCGAAGCTTTAGCGACAGTTCGGTCGCGATCATGCTGATTACGCCCGTCATCGTAATGGCCGCGGGGCAACTTGCCGGCGGCCTTGGGTGGTTGACGATTTCGGGCGAAGACGCGCCTGATCTTGTCACGGCCGCGCCGCTGCCGCCGTCCCGGCTGATCCGGGCGAAGATCGAGGTGGTGCTGCTCGTGATCGGCGCCTTGTTCGCGCCGCTGGTATTTGCGCTGCTGTTTGCCTCGCCTGAACAGGCGGCCATCACGGCCGCGGGCGTCCTCGTCGCGGCGGCATCGGCCACCGCGATCCAGCTCTGGTTCCGCGTGCAGGCGCGCCGCGCTCAATTCCGTCGCCGCCAGACATCGTCGCGGTTTGCGACCTTCGCCGAAGCCTTTTCCTCGATCGGATGGGCTGCGACCTCGGCGCTGGCGCTAACGCTTCCGGTGGCCGCACTGGTGACTGGACTGATGACCTCGATCCTTCTCGCGGCGACCTGGAAATTCAGTCCGCGGCGCCACTAAGGCGGCGCTTCACGCCTTCAACACGTCCATCACAGCCGTCGCAAAAGCTTCCGGCTCTTCCTGCGGCAGGTTATGTCCGGCGTGCGGAATAACGCGATGGGCGACCCGGCGGCCAAATTTCGCCGCGTGCGCGGTGCCGTCGGTCGGCGGATTGACGCCATCCGCATCGCCGTCGAGGGTAATGGTGGGAGCCGCGATAACCGGCTGCGCCGCGAGACGCCGCTCCAGATCGGCATAGCGCGGATCGCCGTCCACGAGGCCGTAGCGATGGCGATAGCTGTGGATCACGACATCGACATAGTCGGGATTGTCGAAGGCGGCCGCGGTCCGCTCGAAGGTGGCTTCGTCGAAGTGCCAATTCGGCGACCACTGCCGCCACAGGATCTTGGCGATCTCGCGCCGGCTGGCCACAAGGCCTGCGCGGCCGCGCTCAATCTGGAAATAATACTGATACCAATAAGCGACTTCGCGCGTCGGCTTGGCCGGCGTCATCGCGTGCGCGATGTCCTGGATGGCGTAGCCGTTCACCGTCACCAGTCCTGCGCAGCGTTCGGGCCACAGCGCGGCGGCGACACAGGCGGCGCGCCCGCCCCAGTCATAGCCGGCAAAGACCGCGCGCTGAATTTTCAGCGCATCGATCAGCGCGATCAGATCGGCACCGACGGCAGCCTGTTCACCCGAGCGTGGCGTTTTGGAATCCAGAAAACGGGTGGGGCCATAGCCGCGCACATAGGGGACAATGACGCGGCAGCCCCTGGCGGCCAGTTGCGGGGCGACATCGACGTAGGCGTGAATGTCGTAAGGGAAGCCGTGCAGGAGAACCACGGCGGGACCCGCGGCAGGCCCCTCTTCGTAGTAGGAAATATTGAGAACGCCGGCATCGACGGAGCGAAGTGGCTCCAGGCGACGTGACGAAGGCGCACGCGGCGACCGGGTTTGGCCTGCGCCATCATCGGCCGCACGCGCCTGGGAAAACTCCATCGCAAACCCTCCTGACATGGCCGCGCCGATCATGAGTAGATGACGGCGGTTGCGGTCGACGGACTCTGGCATTCGGAACTCCGGCATCGGCACTCTGGCTGCAAGAACCGCCCGGAATCTAGCCGGAAAGTGCGGTACGTGCTCATTCAAATAGCATCGTCCCCGGCACTTTGCCGTCAGCCCAGACATGCGCGATCGTCAGCATGACGGTTCACACTTTCGCCGCTAGAGTGGTCGCGAAAAGCACAGGGTTGCGCGTTCCGATGTTGCGTGTCGTTGCGGTTGTCTTCGGCCTGTTGGGGCTTTCGCTCTCGATGGCGGCTGCCCAGGATGCCCCGCGCGGCAGCGAATGCCTCGCGATGGCGCAATCGCCGCTCCGCGTTACCCCGGTGTCGCTGCCTCTCGCGGCCGCGAAGGCCGAAGAAGTCACGATCACCTATGCCGGCCATTCGACCTACTACATCGATACGCCCGGGGGGTTGCGGATCGCGACTGACTTCAGCGGCGCCTACACCACCGGCCGCATGCCCGACATCGTCACCATGAACCGGGCGCACAGCACGCATTACTCGCTATTTCCTGACCCGCGCATTGCTCACGTCTTTCACGGCTGGACCGACGATGGCTCTCCGGCCCGGATCAACGAGCGCATCGGTGACGTGCTCGTTCGCAATGTGACCACCGACATCCGCCGCTACTTCATGGACGATTCCAGCGGTGAGATGATCAAGGACGGCAACTCGATCTTCATTTTCGAGGTCGCCGGACTTTGTATCGGCCATCTCGGCCACCTGCACCACAAGCTTACCGACAGCCATTTCGCCGCGATCGGCCGGCTCGACATCGTGATGGTGCCGATCGACGGCGCCTACACCATGTCGCTCGACGGCGTCTCCGAGATCACGCGGCGCTTGCGCGCCTCGGTCGTTCTGCCGATGCATCGCTTCGCCACGCCGCTCGACGAGTTCATGCGCCGGATCGGCCAGCAATTCGCCATCGACGAGCGGACCGAACGCAGCCTGACGATCTCGCGGGAGTCCTTGCCTCAAGCGCCGACAGTGATCATTCTTCGCGGCGTCTAACCAACAAGAAATCACCGCGAGGAAATTCATGGTCGCCAGCACTTTGCCGTCCGCCAAAACCGGCCTTTATGCCGATCCGCGGCCCGACTGGCTGGCCCAGCACCAGGAGGACGTGCTCGACGGCGGGCGTGTGATTGTCGATCCGCATCATCATTTGTGGGACCGCGGCGGCCAACGCTACCTGCTCGACGACATCACGACCGACATCGCCTCCGGCCACAACGTGGTTGCAACCGTCTATGTCGAGGCGCGTTCGATGTACCGCGCCAGCGGACCTGAAGCGTTTCGTCCCGTGGGCGAAGTGGAATTCGCCAACGGCGCGGCGGCGATGAGCGCGAGCGGCGGCTATGGCCCGGCCGCGGTCTGCGCCGGCATCGTCGGCCATGTCAACCTGCTATCGGGTGAAGACGCGCGCGCAGTGCTTGATGCGGAAATATCCGCAGGTGGAGGCCGCTTCCGCGGCATCCGGCATTCTGTCGCCTGGGATTCCGATCCCAACGTCGCGCATATGTACGCGACGCGGCCGAAAGGGCTTCTGCTTGATCCGACGTTCCGAAAAGGCTTTGCCTGCCTCGCGCCGCTCGGCTTGAGCTTTGACGCGTGGCTGTTTCATCCGCAGATCGGCGAACTCACCGACCTCGCGCGCGCCTTTCCCGAT
Organism: Bradyrhizobium erythrophlei; assembly: GCF_900142985.1. Classification (NCBI taxonomy): domain Bacteria; kingdom Pseudomonadati; phylum Pseudomonadota; class Alphaproteobacteria; order Hyphomicrobiales; family Nitrobacteraceae; genus Bradyrhizobium; species Bradyrhizobium erythrophlei. The sequence goes on along the minus strand of NZ_LT670849.1, from coordinate 3,522,613 downwards.
ACACAGATCGTGCTCGACCATTGCGGCGGGCCGGCCGGCACCGGACAATATGCCAATCGGCGCGAAGAGATTTTCCCGACCTGGAAGGCATCGATCCGCGAGATCGCGAAATGCCCGAATGTCGTCGTCAAGCTCGGCGGGCTCGCGATGTGCCTGCTGGGCTATGACTTCCACGAGCGCGCGCGGCCACCGTCCTCGGAAGAACTGGCTACAGTGTGGCGGCCATATATAGAGACATGCATCGAGGCATTCGGCGTCGATCGCGCGATGTTCGAGAGCAACTTTCCGCCCGACAAAGGCCAGTGCAGTTATCAGGTCATCTTCAACGCCTTCAAGCGCATCGCCACTCCGCTAAGCGAGGCGGAGAAAGACGCGCTGTTCTCGAAAACGGCGATGAAGGTTTACCGACTGAAGCTCGAGTAACCGTCAGATAGTGGCGTGACCGGCCAAAGGCTCAGGTCGAGGCTAGACCCGGCGCCACCCGCTTCTCGGACAGGAACACGACGCGCTTGATCTTGTTGTATACTTTTGCAGCGAAACCCAGAATGAACGGTTGGGTGGTCCGGCAGAAGGCGAGCTTGCGAACGCGTCCTTCGACATGCCACCTGGCATGGGCGCCGTCGCGGAAGAAGATGACGTCGCCAGGTCCATAACGGGTCGGGCTCATCGCGTCGTTTTCGAGCACGATCGAACCTTCCAGGATCATGATCGTTTCATCGAAATCGTAATACCAGTTGAATTTGCCTTCGCTGCATTCCCACACGATGGTGGAGGCAAGGCCATCGGCGCTTTGCGACAGCACGCAGGATTGCGCGACCGGATTACCCTCGATGATCCAGGACGGCTCGATCGGCCTCGGCGAGAGGTTGACCACGACATTGTTGGTTTCGATCAGTTCCATCTGCGTCCCTTAACCCGAACAAATTCTTAAAATGCGCCGGGATTGGCCCGGCGTGTTGGGAGGGCAAGCTAATAACAAGATTTTAAACTTTTCTTAGCGGGCGCTGTGACAATCCGCCCTAGTGGTCCGATTCCAATATTCGCATCCCTTCGCAGCCGGCACTTTTGCGAATGTTGGAATCAGAGGACCACTAGCAAATACAAGTTTCTAGTGGAGTTTTGGATTTGACATTCGCTTTTCGGACCCGCGGCTGGGGCGGGTAGCGAATGTCAAATCCACTCCACTAGCTTGCGCCGTATCGGCACAGGCCTTCTGGAATTCAGGCCCACTCGCCCTTCCGAAATACCGGCACGCGCCGGCCGTCGGCATAAAGACCGTCGATATCGATCTGATCGGAGCCGATCATCCAGTCGATGTGGATCAGGCTGGAATTGCCGCCCTGCGCCGCAATCTGCTCCGGCGTCAGATTGGTGCCGTTAAGGAAGCATTTCGAATAGCACTGGCCAAGCGCGATGTGGCAGGCCGCATTTTCGTCGAACAGGGTGTTGAAGAACAACAGACCACTCTTCGAAATCGGTGACGAATGCGGCACCAGCGCCACTTCGCCGAGCCGGCGCGCTCCTTCGTCGGTATCGAGCACCTTGTTGAGGACTTCCTCGCCACGCGTCGCCTTCGCCTCGACAATACGCCCTTCCTCGAAACGCACCGCGATGCCTTCGATCAGCGAGCCCTGGTACGACAGCGGCTTGGTGCTGACCACGTGTCCGTCGACGCGCCGGGCATGCGGCGTGGTGAAGACTTCTTCGGTCGGAATGTTGGCGTTGCAGGTGATGCCATTCTTGGCGGTCGAACCGCCGCCCTGCCACTCATGTCCGTCGGCGAGCCCAACCGTGAGATCAGTGCCGGGACCGGAAAAATGCAAGGCACCAAATCTCTGATCGTTCAGCCAAGCTCTCCGGCTACGCAGCACTTCATTGTGTGCTTGCCAGTTTGCGACGGCGTCCTCCCTGTCGACCCGCGACGCCGCGAAGATGGCATCGGCAAGCTTACCGACCGCCGTGTCTTCGTCATCTTGCGGGAACACAAGCTTCGCCCATGCTGGCGATGGATAAGCGATGATGTTCCAGTTGACGTCGAAATTGACGATCCGCTCCAGCGCCGGCTTGTAGGCAATGGAGGTCGCCTTGCTGGCCCGCGCCACCTTCGACGGATCTTCGCTCGACAAGAGCATCGGATTATCGGCAACGATGGCGAGCCGCGCCGTGTTGGCAGCGAATGCCTTCGACATTCCCTCATAGAGCCAATTTGCGGCGCGATCGAAACTCTCATCCTGTCCATACCGATAACGCAGCAAGGTGATCGCTTCGTCCGACAGGATCGGCGTCACCAGGCCGGCGCCGGCCTTGTAGGCGTGCTCAGCCACTTTACGGACCAGCGGCAATGCGACCGTCGGCGCCGTCACCAGAAGATCCTGCCCTCTTTCAAGTCGAAGCCCGACCTTGATCGCGACTTCCGCCAGCCGGTCGAGCTTGACGGGATCGATCGGTGTCGCGGGGCCAGATTGTGACGCATTCATGGTGGGATCGCCTATCGTTTCTGCTGGTTCATTATATATCAGGTTTCACGGACGTGCAGGAATACAATGCAGCAGCCGTGCCAACATCAGGCAGATACGATATTCATCAACACACGAAGGTCGAGTGACGATCAGTTGAACGAGGCCGAGATCAGCGCGAAATTTCCTCCAGGCGTAAATTTCGGGTTTCGATCATGCGGGTTGCGGCAATCAGTCCCACAATGGCCACGGCCGCGAACATCAGAAAAACCGAATCGATGCCGCCACCTTTGCCCAACATCAAGCCGATCAAGGCCGGTCCGATCGCCGAGGCGATCCGAAGCCAGGACGTCGCGACCCCGGTTCCCACCGCGCGCATCCGGGTTGGGTATATTTCCGGCGTGTAGAGATAGACGACCGCGGCGATCGATCCGATCAGCCCATAGCTGATCGTGCCGAGCACGATGAGCCACGAGACATCTTTCGCGCCGCCGAATCCCAGAATGCCGAGCGTCACCGCGCCCATGCCAAAGGCGCCCATCATCCAGAACTTGCGGCCGGTACGGTCGATCACAAGCGCGCAGATCAACACCAGCACCACCTGCGCGACGTTGGTCAGCGAAGCCGCGCGGAGTGCCTGGGTCAACTCAAGATGATAGAGCGTGGTGTAAAGCGTCGGCATCCAGTTGTTGAGACCGTTGGCGACGAGATAGGCCGAGGCCCACAACACCCAGGCGATCAGCGTGCGGCCGCGGTAGGCAGGCGAAAGCAACTCGCCCCATCTGCCGCGCGACCGCTGTGGCACCTCGACCTGCTGAGGCAGGGTCTCTGTGCTTGGCGCGGCGAGCGCAGCGCCGGACTTATCCGAGGCCGCCGCCTCCAACCGCCGCACGACTGCGTCGGCTGCGGCGAGCCGGCCCTTGCCGATCAGCCAGCGCGGCGATTCCGGCAACCGCAACAGTAACAGCGCGATGATGAGGCCAGGAATCCCCCCGATCAAGAACATGATCTGCCATCCCATGAGCGGCACAAGTATCGCACCGACCTGGCCGGTGACCATCAGTCCGATCGGAAAGATCATTTCATACAGCATGAAGAAACGGCCGCGGCCGTGCGCCTTGGAAAGCTCGCTGATGTAAGTCGCAGCCACCGGCATTTCGCCGCCGACACCGATCCCCTGGATAAACCGAAACGCAAGCAGGACGTTGAAACTCCAGGCTGTGGCGCAGGCCAGACTCATGACGGCGTAAATCGCAGTCGCCGCCGCCGCGCAGGGAATGCGGCCATAACGCTCGGCACCCCAGCTGAACGCCAGCGCGCCAATGATCTGGCCGACATAGCTCGCGCCGATCAGGATGCCGATCTCCGGCGGCGTGATGTGCCAGAGCGGCACCAGAATCGGGAGCACGAAGGCGATCGACAGCGCGTTGAAAGCGTCGAAAAACGTAGCACTTCCCATCACGATCCGCGCCGTGACGAACCAACGCGAGGTCGGCACCTGCTCCATCCGCGCGATCAGGCCGGCGGAAGCCTGTTCGGCATCGAAATCTGACGGGGACGGGGAAACGCCGGAAGCCTCGGACCGCGACGTGGCGCTGACAACTGACAAGGCTTCCTCCGCTCTTCCGCTTTTTCAGGCCGCCTCAGGCGACAACGTTGTTGAGAGACCGATCAGACATTGTCGACGCGCGCAACCAGCTCCAGGATTTTTTCGGCAATCACCACCGGGCATTCGATCGGGGTCAGATGGCGAACTTTCGGCAGCACCGACAGCGTCGAGCTCGGCACCGCCTGATGAATCTGCTCCGACATCGCAACGGGCGTGGCGTAATCCTCTTCGCCGACGACCACGCTCAGTGGCACGCGCAGGTTCGCCTGATAATGGCGCAGATCGGCGTCGCCGAGCATCTCGCAGGTCGCGCGATAACAATCGACGTCGTTAGCAAGAAACACGTCGATGTGCTTCTGGACCACATCCGCGTGCGTCTCTCGGAAAGCCTCGCTGACCCAGCGCGTCGACTGGAACGCCGACAGCGCTGCAAGTCCCTTGGTGACGGCGGTCGCGGCGCGTTCGCGCCAATCCTTCGGTGCAGTCGGGCCATACCAGGCCGTGCTGTCCATCACGATAAGGCCCCGCACGCGATCGGGATAAACACCGGCGAAGGCTTGCGCGATGCATCCGCCCATCGAGCAGCCGGCGACGATGGCGCGCGGCCATTTCACGTCGTCGAGCAAACTTGCCAGATCGCCGGCAAAGAGTTCGGCCGTGTAGGTCATCCTGACCTTGGCGGACTTGCCGTGGCCGCGGCAATCATAAATCAGTACATCCGCATGCGGGGTCAGCAAAGGCACTACGCCGTCCCAGAAGCTGCGATCGAGCGCCAGCGAATGGATCAGGGCGATGCGCGGGCGCGCTTTCGAACCGGCCGCAGTGTGCAGCGTATAGGCGATCGAAGCGCCATCCGCCGCCGATATCGTTCCCGATGACGACGTCACGGCACGGCTCATGCGGCCGCCGGTTTCGGCGTGGAGCCGGGCGTCGGGGCCGGCGCGTCCAGCGAGACGTTCCAGGCATCATAGCCGTAGAGCCAGCTTGGATCGTCGTTGCCGCCGCTCATCCAGGTGTTGGCGCTCGAAATCTCCTGGATCTTGGACGTGCGCGGCTTGCGGTGCGCCTCGAAGCGCTTGAAAGCGGCTTCGACACCGGAGACGTCCACGCCCTTCAGGCAACGGGCCAGCACAGCGGCATCCTCGATCGACGTCGCCGCGCCTTGCGCCATATAGGGTGTCATCGGATGGCAGGCATCGCCGATCAGAACCACCCTGCCCTGGCTCCAGGTCGGCAGCGGGTCGCGCTCAAGGATCGCCCATTTGTGGCAATCCGGGCAGGCATCGAGCACCATCCGCACCTCGGCATGAAAGCCCGCATAGGCCTGGCGCAGCTCGTGCACGTCGCCTTTCGCCGACCACGATTCCTTTGTCATCCAGTCGGCCGGCTCCGGCACGCTGGTGACGAAATAGAGCTGGCTGCGGTCCTTGGTGGTGTAATAGATCACGATATGGCGGTCCTCGCCCCACCACTTGACGCGCGAACGCGAGATTTCCCGCGGCAAGCGACTCGAGTCGAACACCGCGCGATAGGCGATGCGCCCGCGGTGAATCGGCCGGTCGGGACCGATGATGATGTCGCGCACGACCGAGTGGACGCCGTCGGCGCCAATCACGGCGTCGGCCGCAGCCGTCGTGCCATCGGCAAAGAACAGCGTGACCGGGCCGCCGTTCTGCTCGAGCCGGACCAGTTTCTTGTTCAGATGAATGATTTCGGGCGGAACGACCGAGGTCAGCGCCTCGTGCAGGTCAGCACGATGCATGCAAAGGAACGGCGCGCCGTACAGATCCTCCGGCATCGGCAATTCGCGCTTGAGCTCGCCCGTATCGCCGACGCGGTTGAGATGGGAGTACGGCGCAAACGCGCGCTGGCGCAACCTGTCCTCGACGCCGATGCCGCGCAGGACCTTCATCGAATTCGGCAACATCTGGATGCCGGCGCCGATCCGGCCGAATTGATGCGCCTGCTCGAAGACCTCGACATCGAGGCCCGCCTGACGAAGCGTTCCGGCCGCGGCCATGCCACCCATCCCGGCGCCAATGATTGCAATTTTGGGGGAAACCATGCCCTAGCCGCTCCTTGAATATTGAAGGTCCCTTAAGCCTTCGCGGTCTTGGGCGCTGAGCTCTTTGACGCAGCGCCGTTATGCTTCCTCCATATCGCGCCTCGCCTTCCGGATCAATCTGATCGCGGCATGACAGCCACCACAAACGAAGCAACCGCCCGGATGGCGGTTGCGCAATTCAAAGTCAGCATCGGATCGCCGTGAGGCGTGGTCGCCCTATTTCGACGCAACGGTCGCAATGCGCGGCCACTCGTCCATCTGAACGCGGGCGACGAGCTTGTAGCCGCCGTCAGCAGGACGGAAGATCGAGGTTTCGCCCTCCTTGACGTCGAACCAGTCCTTGCCGAGCGCGGCAACGATGTTCGGCTGATGGGTAATGAGGATCGTGTTGGTGTGATCGGTCGGCGCCACCGCGATCATCTTGCGAAACGCCTCCGCGCGGCGGTTGTTCTCATTCGGCGTGACAATCAATCCGCCCTCGGTCAGGTCGGCTGTCTTCTCGATATCCTTGAAGCCGGCAATGACCGCCGTCTCATAGGCGCGGTTGTATTTGCTGGTGTAGACCTTGCCGACGGGAACGCCAGCCTGGCGCAGCGCGTCGCCAAACGCCTTCGCCAGCGCCTTGCCCTTGTCGTTCAGATTGCGCTGCGCGGCGATGTTGTCGAAGTTGAGCGGGTCGGTGTCAGCCTTGTCGGGAAACGTTGCGCCATGGCGCACGACAAGAACGAGACCGCCGGCACGCAAGGCTTGCGCAATGTCCTTGTCGTCAGCGCGCGCGGCCGGGGCGGTCATGGCAAACGTGGTAAAGAGACCAACCGAGGCCACAAGTGCGGTAATCGATTTTGAAATGGTAAACATCATCTAAGTTCCTTCTGAGCTTGAACCCATCCGTCTCAAAGACTTCCGACGCGTCGATTTTATTCCGCGTCGTTTTTTGCAAGCACCGGCGCCAGCTTCGCGCGCGCCGACATCCGCGGCAACATCCGTTGCAGAACGCCGTCGCGCAGTACCAGCCGATGGAAAAGCGCGGCGCCTGCATGGAGCCCGATCAGCGCAAGCAGAGCTTTCGCGCCGAACTCGTGGCTCTCCGCCAGGAAGTGGCGGATGGAATCATTCTCCTCGAACAGTGCCGGCACCTGCCAGAAGAACAAATCGAAGGGCTGACCCCGGAACAAAACCCGGCCTAGTCCAGTGATCGGCTGCACCAGCAGCAGGACGTAAAGGCTGTATTCATTAACCTTGGCAATGGTCTGCTGAAGTTTCGGCATGCTCGGTGGAAATGGCGGCAGGTAGGCGAAATTGTGTCGCCAGATGAGGCGCGCCACACCCGCGACCCAAACCAGCACACCGGAATTCAGATGTGCCGCCAGAAGGCTTGCGGCGATCGAGCTGTGGTGATCGACGCTCTCGCGCATCCACGCGCTGGAGAATTGAATCACGATCAGGATCACGGTCAGCCAGTGCAGCATGATGCTGGTTCCATCGAACCGATCATCTGCCTGAGTCGCGACGGTAGATGTCTCCGCCGATTCTAAATTTTTGGTCATGTCGATCGCTCCGGTTGGTTACTCGGCCGTCATTTGACGCCGAGAGAAGACCGGAGCGGTCGCCGCTTTATTCCTGATGCATTTTACTTGACGGCGCGGCCGCTTGACGGACGCGGCAAGAAAACACCGATATCAACCCGCGATCACAACATGATGATGTCGTTGCGGCGTCGCTCGGCCGCCTTGGCGACGGCCTCTGTCCGGGTGCGCGCACCGAGTTTGCGAAACAGCGATTCAACGTGGAATTTCACCGTGTGCAGCGAGATGTCGAGGCGGCGTGCAATGGCCTTGTTGGTCAACCCCTCGGCCAGTGCCGCAAGCACCTCGAGCTCGCGCGGCGTGAGCAAGGCCTGATGACCCTCGCTCTCCCGCATGGCGCCGAAACCATTGTCACGCGGCGGCGGCGTGCGCACGACGAGGCCTGCGGCGACCGCGCGGATCGCCGCATCGATCTGGCGTGCATCGGCGTCGCGCGGCAAGGCGCCACGCAGGCGATCATCGGCGATGCCGAGCCCGATGACGCTACGAGCCTCCTCGGGTGGACGGCTGCCGTCGGCGAGCACGATGTCGGCCTCGTCCGTGAGATCGACGACCATGTGGCCGGCTTCCGCAACCGTCCTGCACAGCGCGGTGCGGCGAAGCGGGTCGTCCGCGTGAACGGCGACCCGCAGCCGTTGAGCCAAATCGATATTGCCTGCCACTTCGCTCACGCAGCCCGCCGTTCTGCAATGGTGGTCTGGATCGTGACGATCGCCCCGCCGCGGATCACGCGAACATCGGCTTTGCGTCCGATGCTGTCGCCCCCGAAGTAACGGGCGATCTTCCGGAAGCGATTAGCCGAAATACCGTCGACGCTGAGGATAATGTCGCCGGCCACGATCCCCGCCTGCGCCGCCGGACCGTCTTCCACGACCGACATCACCATCATGCCGCTCGATTGGTCGGCGCTCTCCCTCAGAGCGTCCGGCACCGCAACCGCGTGCAGCGCGACACCAAGCCAGCCGCGCGAAACGTGACCGTCCTTGACGAGTTGCGGCACGACGCGGGCGAGTGTCGCGTGCGGAATGACGATGACCTGGCCACGCGGCCCGAAGGTCGACATGCCGAGCAAGCCGCCCGCGGCATCGAACACCGGCCCTCCCTCCTCACGCGAAGCAAGTTGAATATCCAGCACGATGCGCCGATCGATCAGGCCGCCACGGCGGGAATGCCATTCGCCCGAGACGAGGTTGACCATCCCCAGGCGCGCACTCGCGCCACCGGCACCATCGGCACCGACCGTCAATGTGAGCGTGCCGACTTGCGCCTGAGCTGCGGTGTAGACCGGTGCGGCAATCGCCTCGTCCGTTTTCAGAACCGCGATATTAGTGCTGGCGTCGCGCCCCACGAGTTTGGCTGCAACCGTTGCGCCGCCGGGCGCCACCAGTTCAAATTCCTCGCCGCGCGGCAACGCCTGCTCGGAAACGACGACAACGCCTGATTGCCACACCAGTCCGGTGAGATGCCTGCCCTCACCAAAACGGGTCGCGACGACCGCATTCTTCGCGGCCTCCGTGCGCGCGGATATCGCGCTCGACAACTGGCTGAGGACGTCTGACGAAAAGGACTCTGACGAAGAAGGCTCTAACGAAGAAGACATGGGCTGCTCCTATCCCTGAAGATAGGAAGGAATCTGCGGATTGCAGGCCCCTGAGACTATCGGCCGGACGGCCGGGATGGTCCCGGCCGGATGACCGGGCGGCCGCAGATGCTGCGGCCGCCGCAGTTCTGATCAGTCTAGCCGCCGCCGTTGGTCCGAGGCGTTGCTTTCGGCGCTTCGTCCTTCAGCCGCGCCAGCGCATCGGGCATCATCTGGCCGAACATCGAGCTCAGCATCGCCGTTGGAATAAGACCGGCACCGCTATTATTCTCCTGACCCTGTCCGCCGGACATCAGGAATTGCGGCACCAGCGGCTGGTTGATCTTGGTCAGTGCGTCGGCGAACCGCGAGAAGTTCTGCTCGGCAAGCCGGAACTCCGGCCCACCATAAGCATCGACCGCCAACTTCGTCGCTTGCGCGTTCGCCGCACCCACCGCCAAGACACGATCGGCCTCACCCTGGCCTTCAAGCCGCGACTGCTCGCCGACGGCGGCCGCCGTTACTTTCCGGGTTTCGGCGTCCTTGGTGGCGCGGGCCAGCGCGGCCGCGCCTTCGTTTTCGTTGACCTTGACCTGAATGAGCGATTGCGTCAGCGCCGACTGCGCCGCAGCCGTTGCTTTCGCCTCATTCAACGTGCGCTCCTGCACGGCGGCACGTTCCTGCTCCTGGTAGGTCTCGATCTGCTCGCGCGCGACCTGGCGCGAGCGCAGCTGAATCAGGATATTCTCGATCGTATGATCGCCGGCCGGCGCACGAGGTGTGCCGATCAGGACTTCCTGGAGATCCAGCGAATAGCCTTCGAACTTCGCTTTCATTTCAGCGGCCGATTCTTGCTGGATCGCCGCGCGGTTTTGCAGCAATTCGATCAACGTCATCTTCTGCGCGATGTTCTTGAAGAACGCGCTGACCATCGGATCGAGCGTCTGTTCGACGAGCTTCTTCACATCGCCGAAACGCTGAATGATCATCGGCGCCTTCTTGTAGTCGATGTGCATCACCACCGAGAGCGGCAATGTCGGCTCAAACGCATCCTTGGTGATCAGCGAAATCTCCGACAGATTCTCATCTAGCTTCATCGCGCCGACTTCACCGCGCACCCATTTCAGGATGAAGTTGACGGTCGGAATGACCTCGATCTTGCCGGCATAGGTGTTGAAGGCGTATTTGCCGGGCAACAGCGGGTCTTTCCAGACGCCGCGGCTGCCGTTGAGCACCAGTTCGCCGTGGCGATATTGCTCGCCGGAGACGTCGTCGGTCCGCGGGCCAGTGTAGAAAATGACCACGCCGACATTACCGACCGGAATGACCGTCTTCGGCACCGACTCGACGGTGGCAAACAACCGGTTGATGTACCAGGTGCCTTCGACGATGACCTGCAACTGGCGGCCGCGATAGCCGCCCGCCTTCAGGAAATGTTCCGGCTCCTGGAAGTTGTTGTGGAAGGTCGCCTCGTCGCGCAGATCGATCCCGACTTCGGGCGCGATGATCTCACCGGGTGGCAACGACGGACCATCGTGGACCGTCACGACACCGACGAGATCCTGATTTGCGGCCAGGATCACCGGCGTGAACCCCCAACGTTCGCTGATGGTCAACTGCATGCCGTCGAGGACGGCGCGTTCCTGGCCGCTCAACGCATGCCCGTAGACGCGCTCATCGGTGATGATCGCGAATTGCGTGGTGTTGATCGCATAAGTGCCTTCGCGCAGCACTTTCCGCTGCGGGCCTTTCTGGCCGCCCGCCAGCAGGAATTTGCGCGTGTCCTGAAAGTCCGATTTGTCTTCGGTGTCGTTGGCGCCTAACACCTGCGAAGCGCCGAGCGGCGCACCGTCGCGCGCAAACACATAGGCGATCTTGCCCTGCCCGACCGTGACCAGATCGGATTTGTGGATCCGGTACATGAACGGGAAGAACACGTGCAGGCCGCCGCGCAGCACTTCAGGCTCGTAACCGGCCTCGCCATTCAAGGCGATAAAGCCGTCTTTGATCGACCCTTTGGTCGACCACAGCTTTTCGACGATACCGACCTGGTTGTTCGATATGTAACGAAAGATGTTGGCGAGACGCAGCAGGATGAGAAAGGCGACGACTGCGCCAGCCCAAACAGCGATGTTGGTTAAACCAGCACTCAGATGATTGACGTCCATTTGACATCTCCATGCCTGCAAATCGTCACAGCTTAAAATTGCAGGGGCGCAGAATCTGGCCTTGCGCTAGCGCTTCCACAAGAAGCGTGCAGCACAGTGCTCGCGACAATCTTTAGTCGTAGCGATTGTGACAGAGGCATTAACTCGTTGGACTCATTGAAAGCGATGACAGTTTCACGACCGCCGTTAACTTCTGAGTTGCAACTGACTTGCATCATCATCGGCAAAGTGCGGCGCGGCAGAAAACCCTCCATGCCGATTGGTCGGCAGGAAAACGGCACGGGTTCACGCGCGCCTCGCGAATGTGATCGCCGCGATGTCGTCTCGATCTCTCTAGTCGATCCCTCTAGTGCAACGCGGCGCGTTCCCGCGGCGCCAATCGCGCCCGAGCTTTTGCAAGTTCACGTCCCTCGATGAAAGAGGGCGCAGGGAATGCCGGGCGATCGACTCACCCGCAGCTCCGCGTGCAAAAATAGAAAGCACGCAGATAAATCCACCACAGGTTCGCCGAAACAATCCGGCATTCCCTGCACGATGGTTTTACGGTTTCTTTCGTACTCTCCCCGGAGACCGGCTTTGTTGTCTCCGTCGCAGGCCACAATGCGTAGCATTGTCGCCAACTTGACATCAGCGTCGGGATATCAGGACCACACGACTTCACCGTCCGCGGCATCGTCACTCGTCAGTTGACGACCTGCGTCCATCGCATCCTGCACCCAACGTTCGTGACGATCGCAAAACACCCCTCTTATCGGGTGCAAGATGCGCGGGCTTCTAAAGGTGATTTGCCCGACGGCGCAAGCGACAATTTCGGGCCGCGTCCATAGATCGCTTCGCCGCCGAGTGTCCGGTTCGCCCCGACACCGACCGCCTTTGTGCAACCGCCGCAAATGTCACGATGGGCCAGAAGGCGACCTTGTGCTGATGGTGGGTTCAGCGCAAACGCACGCTCCGAAGTTTTGACGACCGTCGATGAGTGTTCGGCGAAACAAGCGCATAGCGCAGTCTAGCTTTCATGTGCCAGTCGCCGACGTGTTCCGTGCTGTCTTCGAGACGAACGACCGATCCTACGAACGAGTAGCCTCGTCCTTTAACGTTGGCGATATATCTGTTACCGCACTGACCATCCCTGAGCGCCTTGCGGATGGCGGCCACGTGGACCCGGAGGCTGCCCTCCTCCACGGTGACGTTCGACCAGACATGATTGATGAGCTCGTTCTTACCGATGACCTCGCCTGGACGTTCGGCGAGATAGACCAGAATATCGAACGCCCGACTGCCAAGGGGAAGCGTGACACCGTTGCACCATAGCACCCTCTTGCTACCCGAAAGCTCAAACGGACCAAATCTCAGCGTTCTATGCACCATGGCTAGAGCAACCCGGCATCGCAACTTCCATCGTCTACCGCGCATTTTAATGTCAAGTAATCGCGCCGTATGCACCGTGTCTGCCGTTGTTTAGACCGTTTTTGCTCAACCCTCTTGGCTGGGCTGACAGCTACGAACCGAACTCGCGGCGATACATCGCGGGGGTCAAACCCGTGGCCCGCCGGAACGCACGGGTAAAGCTCGATTGCGAGGAAAATCCGCACACGAAGGCCATTTCCGCTATCGATGTGCCCCCCGCCGCGATCTTTGTCTTTGCCCACTCCAGCCGCCTTTGGCTGACGTAGCGATGCGGAGGCATGCCTACTGCGGCAGAAAACGCGCGCGTGAAGTAAAAGATGCTGAGAGACGCGACGTTGGCGAGGTCGGCAACCGCGATATCGTCAGCAAGATGCTCCTCGACATAATCAAGAACACGCCTCAGGCGTCGCTCATCGAGCTGGTGACGTCGTTCAATCGGCAAGCGGACGGAACCAGCATCCCAATGCGCGTGTAGCAATCTTGCAGCAAGCAGCAGAGAGGCCGTTTCCGCGAACATGCGTCCAGCAGCCGTAGGGGTCATCATCTCTGATAGCACCGACAAGCCAATCTGATTGACGACTTCGTCCTGCTCGCCGCACACGTAGCGAACAGACCGAGCGAGCGCTGCAGGAAGACCGTAGTAATCGCCAAGTTGCGTAAAGACACTGGCGGTCAAGTGTAAGTTCAAGACTCGAATCGTTGTGGCAGTAGCGGTGTAGCCCTCATCATACTTGCCGCCCATTGGTCTGACCCAGACGTTGCCCGGTATGTGCTCCGACAATCGCCAGCTTCCACCGATTCTGCAGACGGAGGTGCCTTCCGATCCATCAAGCAAGATTGCGATTTTGGTCTCCGGGTCAGCGGGGTGCGTCCCTCCTCCGCGACCATAGGAACGGACCTCGGCGAAAAGATTCGACCAACCCAACTCAGACGACGACTGCAGCACGTCGTATCGCCGATCTTGCGCTTTTTGCACGCTGTTCCTCCGCGACCAGACGACCATCGTAATTTTCGCAGTCTAAAGGAGATCCCGACATCGATTAAACCGGCTTCGTCTTCAGCCTGCTTTTCAGATAAATCCGGGTCATCTCGCGCAACTCCTCAATAGCGCCCGGACGAACGCTTTGGTCGGTGGCGTCCGAGAAGGCGGCCATCGTCTTCATGTTGCCGAGGATCACGACGGCCATATCTTGCGCCTTGTTGGCGGTCAGTCCCGGGCTGCGCAGCGTCAATGTCCGGACGATATGCTTGTGAATGGATCTGCTGAATTCACCGCGCTTAACCGACAGAACTTCAGGAATTTCCAACAATCGTTTCATCGTCGGCCCGGCCCCCTTGTGGAGATCGACCATCAGATCCAGCAAAAAATCAGCGAGCGCAGAGATGGATAGCGATTGAATTCTGGAATCAAGTTCATCGAAGGCGTCGTGAACGCCCTCGTGGTAATGCGCGATCAACGCATTCGCCAGGACTTCCTTGTTGGGAAAGAAACGATAGAGCGAACCTATTTTGGTGCTCGATCTCGCCGCGATCTCGGCCATTGTCGCCGCCTCATAACCCTTCTCGGCGATGACGGCAGCACCTGCCTTCAATATGGCGGCGACACGCAGCTTCCCGTTGCGCCGTTGCGGCGTCCTCGCTTGTGGAACTTCACTGGGTCTTGACATAGTTGAGGGCATGCTCAATTATCTCGTTATGTGAGTGCAGACTCAATTAACGCAGCTGAAACACCGAACGTCAACCCAACAGGCGAAAAACCATGCTTGAACTCGATCCCAAGACGACCGCACTGGTCCTCATAGATTTCCAAAAAGGCATCATGAGGCACGGACTCAGTCCACTCTCGGCCGACCAGGTCACGAAAGTCGGCAGCGCGCTTGCGGACACGTTTCGCGAAGCAGGGGCGCCGGTCGTTCTCGTGAATGTTGGCTTCGCCAAGGATTTCAAAGACGCCTTGCGGCAGCCGGTCGATCAAGCGTTTGCCGCGCCGCCCGGCGGCTTTCCTGAAAATTTCAGCGAGTTGCTTGATGGTTTGGCAAAGCCTGGCGACATTCTCGTCACCAAGCGCCAATGGGGCGCCTTCCATGGAACAGAGCTGGATTTGCAGTTGCGCCGCCGCGGTATCCAGACAATCGTCCTTGGGGGCGTCGCGACGAATATCGGCGTCGAGTCGACGGCACGACAGGCATGGGAACACGGCTATGCCGTCGTTCTTGCCGAAGATGCGACGAGCGGCATGTCCGCCGAAATGCACTACTTTGCCATCGACAATATTTTTCCAAGGATCAGCAGGGTCGTCAAAAGTGCTGATCTCACGCTTCCTCAAGCCTGACAGTGCAGCCGTCCATGTCTTTATCCACACTGCCAGTGTTCGCTCGCTGGGGAGTTCTGATCGCTCTTTCGGTTCTGTTCGCTGCGTTGTTGACATGGGCCCGGTTGCCGGCAGCCCTTCTGCTCGGTTCAATATTAGCCGGCATCCTCGTCGAAAATGGCGGAGCCGGCATCCTTGTGCCGCAACTGCCTTTCGGCTTCGCCCTGGCGATCATCGGCTGCATGATCGCTCGCGTTCTTACGTCCACCATTCTTCATTCCTTTCTGCATCAGTGGCCGCTACTTCTAGGCATCAGCTTTTCGGTCATCGTTGCGAGTTGCTTGTTGGGCTGGCTCATCAGCAGGTTACGCATTTTGCCGGAAACAACGGCCATTTGGGGATTATTGCCTGGCGCAGCGCCAGCCATGATGGTGATGGCCGATGCCTACGGCGCTGACGCCCGGCTGGTTGCCTTCATGCAATATGTGCGTGTTCTCATGGTCGCTCTCGTAGCTTCCATCATTGCCCGTTTCTGGGTTCACGCACCAGCGGTCGCGGCCGCAGCGCCTGCGGTCTGGTTTGCGCCGATCCACGCACTGCCTTTTCTTGAAACACTGGTCCTCGTTCTTGGAGGTGTCATTCTGGGACCTGTTTCCCGCATTCCGGCAGGAATATTTTTGATACCCATGTTCCTCGGTGCGGTTCTACAATCCAACGGTGTTGTCGAAATCGAATTGCCACGCTGGCTGCTGGCGGTCAGCTATTTGCTTCTTGGCTGGACGATTGGCTTGCGGTTTACCCGGGAAATTCTTGTGTATGCCATCCGGGCTTTGCCGAAAATGATAGTATCAATTCTGATGTTAATCGCATTTTGCGGCGGCTTGGCCTTCGCTCTCGTCGAAGTTTTCGATATCGATCCTTTGACGGCCTATCTTGCCACCAGCCCGGGCGGGGCAGACTCGGTCGCCATTATTGCGGCATCCACCAATGTCGATGTCGGGTTTGTTATGGCGCAGCAGATCGCTCGTTTTATGCTCGTCCTTGTCATTGGTCCGGTTTTGTCCCGATACGTTGCGGATCGGCTATAATGGGATAGCACATGAAGTCCTTATCCGTGCGTAGCCGCGACGGTGATGTCCGTTCAGGGTCAAAAGCGGAAGCCTCCCGCTTCCCTCCCCTACGTCCGCTCTGCCGCCAGAAGCCGACCTGGCAATGAAAGGCTGATTGCCAATCCTGGCAACAGCCGCCCTTGCTGTACCACCACGACCATCGCATCCCACGCCCAACGTTCGTGACGATCGCGAAACGCACCTCTTATCGGGTGCAAGACGCGCGGGCTTCTAAAGGTGATTTGCCCGACGGCGCAAGCGGCAATTTCGGGCCGCGTCCATAGATCGCTTCACCGCCAAAAGATGGGGTTATCGGCCGGCCCAGCTTGTGGATAGCTGAAGATTTTGGGTGCTGCGCTTCAGGCTGATGGTGAAACGAGGTCCGTGGTAACGGCCTCAAGCATCAGAAGGAGAAGCGCAGCATGGACCATTTTGCTGGATTGGACGTATCGGTCAAGGAGACAAGTGTCTGCATTGTGGATGACACGGGCAGGATCGCGAAGGAATTAAGGGTAGCAAGCGAGCCAGACGCTCTGCTGCGGGTTCTGGGGAACCCGGCCTACCGTTTCAAGCGGATCGGATTGGAGGCTGGGCCGCTGTCGCAATGGCTTTTCGGTGCGCTTGCCGAAGCAGGCTTGCCTGTCATCTGTGTCGAGACGCGGCACATGCGGGCGGTTCTGAAGGCGCAGATCAACAAGACGGATCGCAACGATGCGCGCGGTATGGCCCAGATGATGCGGGCGGGGCTTTATCGCCCGGTGCATGTGAAGACGCTACGCAGTCAGAAACTGCGAGTGCTGCTGACCCATCGCAAACTGCTGCAGTCCAAGGCCATCGCCGTCGATAACGACCTGCGAGGGACTTTGCGCAACTTCGGCCTCAAGGTGGGCGTGGTAGGAACGGTGAAGTTCGAGGCGCGCATCAAGGAGCTTGTCGAAAGCTTCCCGGATCTTGCTGAGTTAGTCGAACCGCTGCTGATTGTCCGGCGGACGCTTCGTGAGCAGATCGGCATTCTTCATCGTCGCTTGCTGGCTATCGTTCGGAATGATGATGTGTGCCGGCGCCTGATGACCATCCCGGGTGTTGGTCCCGTTGTGGCGCTGACCTATCGCGCGACTGTCGACGTGCCCGCCCGCTTCCGAAACTCCAAGGCGGTCGGGGCGGTGTTTGGGCTCACGCCTTCCAGGTATCAATCTGGCGAGATTGACCGACCCGGCGCCATATCAAGGTGCGGCGACGAGATGATGCGGGCAATGCTCTACGAAGCGGCTCATATCATGCTGGTGCGTTTGGCGAAGTGGTCCTGGCTCAAGGCCTGGGCCATGAAGATCGCCAGGCACCGCGGGATGAAGAAGGCGATCGTGGCGCTGGCGCGCCGGTTGGCGGTGATCATGCACCGCATCTGGGTTGACGGTACCGAGTTCCGATGGAGCCGGGAAGTTACAGCGGCGTGAGGACTAGCAGGATTAAACGCGATAGGAGGACACTCGAGTTCCACCGAGCGGTGGAATGATGTCCCTCACGGGACGATGGATGAGGTGAGTTCGTATGTCCGCTTGGACCCACTGTCTGTAAGACGGCAAGGCCGCCCCAAAGATTGTTCCGCCTCGTCTTCGAATCCCATACTGGAAGGGCCTTGATGCCGATTCCGAAGAGAAGCACGAGCCCGTGGGCGACACCAACACCGCAAACATGGATAGTCTGAAAGTGCTTGACCCCTAACGGCCGATTAGAGAAGCGGACATCGCTCGAGCGGCCTGAGGCCAACACGTTGTCGGTCGCAGAATATCCGCATGACTGAGAAAGCGTTGAAGCCAAAGGCATGCCTAAGTAAACTAGCGCCAAGTTGAGGCGGTTCCGATTGACGCGGTGGCTTTGGTGCGGCGGTTGCAGCATTTCCTTCAGCAGGAATCCAACAACCGCCGCTTGGCCGGTGCATTGGCGATTGTGGGACATGCCGTCATTGCGCTGATTCTACTGCTCGGGTTCTTCGGGCAGACCGAGCCCGCTTTGGTTGCCGCGATCCCGGTTGAAATCGTGATGGAAGAGCCTGCGGCTGCTTCGCCGCCACCGGTTTCCGCGCCGAATGAAAAGAACGTTTTGCAGAACATTCCGGCTGTAGCCGACGCAGACAAGCGCGCCAAGGCGCCACGCACGGCGCGCGACGTCAATGGTGTCGATCAGCCGAAGCAGCCAGGACACGATGGCGGCGATCCCAGCGCGAATCCGGCCGGGCTCGCCACGCCGAGCGCTGCCGGCGATCTCGCTTCCGGCGCCGCTTCCCTCCCGTCCTGGGCGGTTCAACCGGTCGGCCCAGCGCAACAGCAGGCGATGGCGCGCGAGCCGGGCGAAGACGAATTGACGGCCATCAAGGAGCCGAAGCTTGAGTGCGGCGCCAAGGCGAAGTGGCTGTCACCACGGACGGGGACCCGGAAACAGGCGGTGGTGACCGGAATAGCAACTCCGGCTCAGGCGCTGGCCATGACCCGATCAAGCCAGGTCCTGGCAGACAGACGCGTGAGTCCGAATTATGCCACAGGCATGGCGGCCTTCGCCGAAACATGGGAAGGCAAGACCGGCGTGGTGCTTGGTACTGGGCTCACCGTGAATGTGGGCGATGTGATTGAATTCGACGAGGGCCACATCGATCCGTCGGACCCGTGCCAGTACATTCCGAACTTTGCCGTCAGCAAGCACTAAACATAGGAAAGCGTTGATTTCCACTCTTGTGCAGGCGTCGCGAAGTCAGCTGCGGGGTCGCTAACGGAAGTCACAGCCCGGTGGCGTCATGTCTGCTTCGCCCTCAGCGGCGGACATCGACGCAAACGCGCGTGGTGTCCGCTAGGGGCCAACAGCGGAAGTCAGCCGTCCACACATGGCCCTTAGCTGATGCAGTGCGTCATCGCCGCTGCTTCCACTCAATGCTGCAGCCGCAATCGCGGCGTTGCTCGAATATGCAGCACGTGGGCCGGCCAAAGCCAGGTGAAGGCGGTGGGGTGAGGGAGGCTCCTCCACACGTCAGCTATGATATGTTGTGCCTTTCTTCATCGCCGGAGATAGACTGACGTGTCCGACACTCAGAAACTGACGCCCGCACTCTCGACGCCTGAGCGCGACCTGCTGAGGCGAGAGATATATAAAGGACTGGCGGAAGGAGCGGCTGGTCGCGTCAAAGACCTCGATGTTGACGCCATCCTTGCCAAAGGAAAGGAGCTATTGCAGAAGCGCTCAATCTCCAATGTAAGGCAATTCGCAGTTGATGGTCGAAAGACGCTCTTCTTGCTGCTTCTGCTTTTTGCGATCCCCGCGCACGACTGCTCCGCGCAGACACCGCCGCCACCAGTCGACGAACATGCGCTCGAGCGCGTGCCGCCGACGGTCGTGAAGAGATTGGCGACCCGCTTTTCGCTAGGCGCATTCGCCGGCCGCTTCGAGAAGACGCGGCTCCGCGCGGTCCGCGAAGCCGTGGGCGAAGGGACCATCCAACACCAGGGCGACGCTGGAGGTAGCATCTATTGGCTGTGTTATAGACGCGCGCAGCATCGATTATGGGTCGTGTCCAGCGGAGAGATCGGCGGCCCGGGCCATCTCGTCACAGAGATCGTTGAAGAGCTCACCGAGAAAGACACCGAGACCTCGACCGATTGCGCCATCATCCCGGAAAAGTTCGCGCCCGTCGTCTTCGACGGCAAGCTGCATTTAGGTATGTCGCGTTTGGAGGTAGTCAAAGCGCTGGGACCGCCGTCGAAGTCGGAAGCTGCTCAGATGGTGTATTCTCACAACGGAAAGCTCGCAGACGGTTTCGATGAGACCGCATGGCTCATTCTCCGATTTCGTGAGGAAAAGCTCGTGTCCATGCGCGGCGGCAAGACCACGACGAATTGAAGTGGCTGCTAGCAGCGTTCAAGCTTCACAGCGTGATGCGAGCGAGTCACGCTCGCTCACAAAAGCCACTCGCTTGCGCCGTCCGCTTTGGGTCACGTGTGGACGGCGCCCTGGCAAGAACTTTCTGACGTTTTGCAGCATTGGTCGGATGCGGTCACGTGTCCGGCCTGTTACTGCGGCAGGGATGGCCGCTGGCCCTAATGCTCTGCGCGGATCGGGTCCCAATCGTAAGCTCGCACTTGAAAGTGCGTTGACCCAAGCGGGTTCTCCCGATCCCCGGAACGACCGTATCTGCATTACGTCGTCATGCCCTCGCCAATTCGTTGCCGATCTAGCTGCTGGCCTGCCTCATGTCGCCAGTAACAGTTTCGGCTCCTTGTATCTCTCACCCCGGACCATGATGGCCCAGGCCATCCGTGCAATCTTGTTGGCGAGCGCCACGGCCGCCACTTTCGTGGGTCGGCGCTCCATCAATCGGCCAAGCCACGGCCGCTTCTCGGTACCGTGCTTGCGCGCGTAGCAGATCACGGCCATCGCGCCGACGACCAGTAACCATCGCAAATATCGATTACCCTGTTTGGTGATGCTGCCGAGTCTGTCCTTGCCGCCAGTGCTGTGCTGCTTCGGCACCAGTCCGATCCAGGCCGCAAGGCTGCGCCCCGATGAGAATGTCTTCCAGTCGCCGATCTCGGCAACCAGTGCGGTGGCGCCGATCGGGCCGACACCGGGGATCTCCGCAAGCCGCCGGCTCGCCTCACACCCGCGATGCAGCGCCATGATGCTCCTGTCGATGGATGCGATCTCGACTCCGATGGCACCATACTGCCGCGCCAGCACATCGAGGATGCCACGCACGGCCGGTGACAGCCGGCTATCCGAGCCATCCTTGATGATGCTGAGCAAATCAGCCGTTCCATTGCGGCCTTTGGCCGACACGATACCAAGTTCGGCCAAGTGCCCGCGTAGGGCATTGCTCAACATCGTGCGCTGGCGCACTAGCAATTGTCGGGTCCGGTGCAGCATCAAGGCGGTCTGCTGTTCCTTCGTCTTTATCGGGACGAACCGCATCGATGGCCGCGTGACCGCCTCGCAGATCGCAGCCGCATCATTCGCATCGTTCTTGCTGCGTTTGAGGTAAGCCTTCACGTAGCTCGGCGGGATCAGCCTAACCGTGTGACCAAACGCCTGAAGTTCGCGGCCCCAATGATGCGCTGATGGACACGCCTCGATCCCAACCAGGCATGGCGGCAGATCGCTAAAGTACTCCAACACCCTTGCGCGACTGACGCGCTTGCGGATTACAACCGCGCCCGCAACATCCACCCCGTGCACCTGGAAGACCGACTTCGCAATATCGAGACCAATCGTGCTAACCTCGCCCATGGACGGCTCCCCTCAATGTGGTTTGCTTCAACGCAACCACCCTATGGCACTCCGATGCCGCAGAGTGGGCGCCGTCCACAGCATCAAAAGCGGAAGCCTCCTGCTTCCCTGCCCTACGTCCGTTCAGGGTCAAAAGCGGAAGCCCACGCCCAACGTTCGTGACGATCGCGAAACGCCCCTCTTATCGGGTGCAAGACGCGCGGGCTTCTAAAGGTGATCTGCCCGACGGTGCAAGCGGCAATTCCAGGCGCGCCGCTACTTCGTCGCAACGTTCACGCCCTTGAGGCCCCTCGCCTCGATCTCTTTCTGCACAACGCCGATCCGTTTTGCTTCATCGACGATTGTCGCGAGGGCAGCCTGCGCCTCGCGAGAGCGGCCCTTCGGAAGCGCGGCTGCCACGCGAACCATTGCAAACGCGCCGGATACGATCTTTGCACCCGGCAGTGCGTCGGCGGCAGGATATCCGACGCCAGAATCGGCTCCGAAGACATCTGCCTTCCCGGAGCGTAGCAGTTCGGCTGCATCAGCCGCGATGGTCGGGCTCAACGGGATACGTGCCGATCCTCACGCCTGCCTTGTCGACCGAGGCGATATCGGGAAATTCCTTTCCAGGTGCGGCGACATAGATAAGACTGATGACCCAGAGGTCAGCGGTGGATACTGCCTTATCCGCAGGGGCCAGAACGCGAGGCCCGATAGCGATGTCCCATTCACTCTTGCCGAAACTTTGCAGATAGGCATCTGGATTCGAATACATCACAGGTTCAACGTCCACGCCGAGCTTCTGTCCAATGAACCTCGCAACAGGCTCAGCAACGCCGCCGAGCACCGTGATGGCAATCATGCCAACGCGCAGTTTTCCACTTGGTGCAATTTCCGACGCTGGCGCCTGCTGTCCAAATGCCACGCCAGCCAAGCTCACGAGCAATGCGACCGACAGAAAAACCCTGGTCATTCGTGCGCCCCTGGTCGGAAAGGACAGATGAAGATCAACCTATCAGCGCTTGGCCGACCGGACCATCACTCTCCGAGACATTTCCCTTATGTGTACTGCAGTATGGTATCGGGCAAAGCTGTCGGCGGAGCCCGCCATGCATTTCGAGACATCAGGGGATCGTGTTGGTGCCATCGGCGGATGAGCAATGCGTGCTATCTGATGAGCGGCGCCGTCCTCGATTGTGCAACGGAGAAGGAACATCATGTCGCGAAGATCAGCTCTCACGCTCATCGCCGCTGCCGCCCTGGCGTTCGCCATCCCGGCAGGTCATGCAGCCGAGATCGCTGCCAGCATCCAGTACGATTTTGCCCAACCACCTGCCGGGCTTTCGGCTGATTTCGCGCCCCATGAAGGTATTTCCTTGCGGTTCCTCGCGATCAAGGCCATCGACGGGTTCCAAGTTGACGCCGCCCTGTGGCAACCGGATCGAAAGCCGGCGGCAGATACCACGCTCGTCGTGATGGTACATGGCAGCGGCGACAGTTATCAAAAGCCCCCGCAAAGCGCCCTCGGTGCACGGCTGGCCGCAAAGGGTTATTCCGTCCTTGCGATCAGCACCCGCCAGCACGACGACGCCATCAACACCGAAAACTTCTTCGACGTGCGCAACGATATCGACGCTGCCGTTCGAACCGGCCGGGCTCTTGGCTACAAAACGATCGTGATGCAGGGCCACAGCCTCGGTAACATTCAGGTGCAATATTATGCGGCAACGACGTGGGACCGCGATATCAAAGCGGTGATGTTGCTGGGCCCGTTCGGCAACCTGCCGTGGAAGACCCGCACGATCCTGGTGCAGAACGAG
Source organism: Bradyrhizobium erythrophlei (assembly GCF_900142985.1). Classification (NCBI taxonomy): domain Bacteria; kingdom Pseudomonadati; phylum Pseudomonadota; class Alphaproteobacteria; order Hyphomicrobiales; family Nitrobacteraceae; genus Bradyrhizobium; species Bradyrhizobium erythrophlei. The sequence goes on along the minus strand of NZ_LT670849.1, from coordinate 3,499,253 downwards.
GACAGCTTCAGGACTCTTGTCGATGCAGCGATGAAGTCGCTGCGCGAAGGCACGCTCGACAAGGTGCTGCCAGTCAAGATGCACTATTTCACCGGCCAGGACGTCCCGGTCACCGGCCAGCATTTTCTGACCTACCGGTGGAGCGAGACCAGTGTTGCCGATGGCACGCTCTGGATTCGCCGCATACCGGCGCCAATCCTTGTCGTTCGCGATCAATCTGACGGAATCATCCAACCGTTCGAGCCCTACCAGCTGCTGGCGGCCGCCCATGCCGAAGGCTCACTTGCGCCCAGCATCGACTATGTGATTTTACCGGATACCAAGCCGGTCAGCTTGAAGGGACATTTTTTTGACGGCAATGAGCAGCCGCTTGCAGACGTAATCGCCAAATGGCTCGCTGACCGGCATCTCTAACCGGAACCTGTATTCGGTGGCTGGGATGCGGGTTGCGCTAGACTTTTTCAGACAGCGGAGATGGACCGTGCGCTCTCAACTGACAATATTTCTCGTGGCCATGGGTATCGCCTCCGCGGGAATATCCTCGGCCGCGCTGGCGCAAGCCTGGCCACAGAGGCCGGTGACCGTCATCGTACCTTTCGCAGCGGGAGGCAACACCGATGGCATCGCCCGCATGACCGCGCAGCGTCTGGGCGCTGCCTTCGGCAAGCCGTTTATCGTAGAAAACCGTCCCGGTGCGAGCGGAGCGATCGCGGCGGAGCTGTCGAAACGAGCGGCACCGGACGGCTACACCCTGTTCGTCGCTGCGCTGCCGGTGATGGCGATCGTGCCGGCGATGTCGAAAGTACGTTACGATCCACAGAAGGACTTCGCGCCCATCAGCAACATTGCGACCAATTCGTTCGCGCTGGTGGTGAACAAGGACATTCCGGTCAAAACACTGCCGGAATTCGTGGATTACGTGCGCGCACATAATGGCGAGCTGTCTTATGGCTCAGCCGGCATCGGCAGCCTGAACCACCTCTCGATGGTGTTGTTTCTCAAGCGGGCTGGTCTCGAGATGGTCCATGTGTCCTACAAGGGCAATGCACCGGCGCTCACCGATGTCATGGCGGGACACGTTATGGCGATGTTTTCCAATCTGTCCGATGCGCTGGCACAGGCCAATGGCGGTACGGTGCGGATGCTCGCAATTTCGTCCGAAGCGCGCTCACCGCTGGCCCCGAACGTGCCGACTGTTTCCGAATCCGGATACCCGAACTTCAACGTGCTCACCTGGAACGGTTTGATGGCGCCGGCCGGAACACCACAGGACATCATCGACAAGGTCGCTCGTGAGGTCGGAGCCGCGGTGAAGGATCCAAAATTTGCAAGCCAGCTTGCCGACTACGGCGTCGATCCGCTTGGCAACACACCGGCGGAATACAAGGCAATGCTGGCGAAAGACATCCCGGTCTGGACCGAGGCCCTCGATGCGGCCGGGGTGAAGCAGGAGGACGACGCGAAATGAGCGATGATCCCGTCCTGATAGCCGGCGGGGGGCCGGTGGGCGTCATTGCGGCGCTGGCCCTGGCACAACGCGGGATTCCAGTACGCCTGTTCGAGGCGGAGGCCGATGTCAACGACGCTCCCCGCGCCTCGACCTTGCATCCTGCGACGCTCGAAATGCTGGCTGCGCTTGGCCTGCTGGACGATGTGCTCGCGCAAGGGTTGGTCGCACGCACTTTTCAGTTCTGGGATCGGCCGGCGCGGCGACTGGTCGCCGAGTTCGACCATGCCATCCTCTCGGACGATACCCCTTTTCCCTTCGTCGTGCAGTGTGAGCAGCACAAGATTGCCCGGCTTGGCCTTGAGCGGCTCAAAGCTTTTCCCCATGCAGAGGTCACGTTTTCCTCACCGGTCAGCGCGGTTGCCAACTTCAATGATCGGGTCGAGGCGACGATCGAAACGAAAGACGGCACGCAAACGCATCTTGGAAGTTATCTGATCGGGGCAGACGGCGGGCGTTCGACCGTACGCAAGCAACTCGGCATCGCGTTCGACGGTTACACATTTCCGGAGCGGTTTCTGGTTCTGACCACGCCGTTTGATTTTGCGGCGCAACACGGCGTAGCGTTTCGCGCCTATTTCTCCGATCCCGACGAGTGGGCCAATCTGTTCAAGGTGGCCGGCGACGACGGCAAGGGCCGCTGGCGAGCCGTGTTTCCGGCCCAGCCAGGTCAGACGGACGACGAGGTGCTCAACGAAAACGCCACCGAGATGCGGCTGCAGAAATTTTTCCCGAAGACGGGTCCTTACGAGATCTTTCACCGCAACATCTATCGCGTTCATCAGCGCGTCGCGGCGAGCTTCGGCAACGGGCGCGTGTTTCTGGCGGGCGATTCCGCGCATGTGAACAATCCGATCGGCGGTCTCGGCCTGAACTGCGGCATTCACGATGCGATCCAACTTTCACGGCAACTGTCCGCCGTGATGCTAGGCGAGCGGCCGGAAAGCGATTTGGCCCTCTACGACGCGATCCGGCGGCCGATAAACATCGAATATGTTCAGCAGCAGACCATCGCCAACAAAAAGCGGCTGGAAGAAAAGGATGCCGCGATGCGCGCGGCCAACTTCGAGACACTGCGTCGTACCGCAGCCGAACCTGTTGCGCATCGCGCCTTTCTCATGCGCACGTCGCTTCTGGAAAGCGTCCGAAAAACCCAGGCTGCCGCTTAAGGCAGCTCGGCCTTTACATAGCGGGCTTGGGCTGCTCCTCGCCGCCCACCCGCTCGATGCGGCCCATCACAAACAGGAACAGTAGCGCGGCCGCGATGCAATGCGCGCCGACGAAGTAGAGGCCGGCGCCATAATTGCCGCCTGTCATCGCCACGATGTAGCCGAACACAATCGGCGTCACGATGCCGGCGATGTTGCCGATGCAGTTGAAGATGGAGCCGGCGAGGCCGACCGCCTCCTTTGGCGCGGTGTCGGTGACCACGGCCCAGGTGCCGGAACCGGCGGCGAGGCCCTTGGCGAAGTACGCGAACGACATCAGCGCGACGATCAGGATGTTGCTGTCGGCAAACGCGGCCAGGATCAGGCTCGAAGCGGCGAACATGCCGACGATGTAGGGCGTCTTGCGCGCAAAGGTGACCGACCAGCCGCGCCTGATCAGGTCGTCGGAAATCCAGCCGCCCGAAATGCCGCCGGCAAAGCCGAACAACGACGGCGCCACGGTGGCGAACCCGGCGGACATGATGTCCATGTGACGCGCCTGCACCAGGTAGATCGGAAACCAGGTGATGAAGAAGTAGCTGAGCGCAATGGTGGCGTACTGGCCGAGATAGACGCACCACAGCATGCGGCTGGTCAGCAGTGCCTTCACGACCGTGCCGGAGACGTGCGGCTTGGTCCGCAGTTCTTCGCTATCATCGATGTCCACCAGCGCACCGCCGGCGATGATGTGGTCAAGCTCCGCCTGCGACATCATCGGGTGGCGGCGCGGCTCATGCATGAACCAGGCCCAGACGAACGCAGCGGCAAAGCCGATCGCACCCAGGACGAAGAAGGGCCAGGGCCAGCCGAAGCTCGACACCAGCCAGCCGGCGAGCGGCGAGAAGATGCCGACCGCAAAATAGGAAGCCGAAGCGAACAGCGAGGTGACGCGGCCACGCTCGAGCTTGGGAAACCACATGACTGCGATGCGGGCGTTGGCCGGAAAACTCGGCGCCTCGATGAACCCAAGGATGAAGCGCAGCGCGAACAGAAGCGCAACGACACCTGCCGCGCCGCTGGCGAACTTGCCGACGAAGCCGAGCAGGAATGTCGCAAGAGACCAGATGACGAGCGTCACACCGTAGACCCGCTTGGTCCCGAAGCGATCCAGTATCAGCCCGCCCGGAACCTGGCCGATGACATAGGCCCAGCTGAACGCCGACAACACGAAGCCGAGCTGGACCGTGGTCAGGCCGAACTCGTCCTTGATACCGGACCCCGAGATCGAAAGGATGGAGCGGTCGGCATAGGCCACGGTCGACAGCAGCAGGATCAGCGCGCAGATCCAGACGCGGACATGCGTCCGCTCGCCCGCAGCAGTTCGCGGCTGCGCTGTTTCCGTGGACATTATTGAAGACCTCCCCTGCCTGGCCGGTGATGAAGTCGTGCCGCTTCATTTCTCGCCCAATGCGAGCCAGATACTATCCGTTCATGTCTGGTTGAGAAGGGTCGGAGCGAGGTTTTCCTAACGCTACCTTGTACAAATCGGCCCCGGAGCCACACGTCCTTCGGCTTTTATATAGCGATTTAACGTCGGGTTGATGGATTTAATGCAGTTTCGCCTGCGGGTCCGTTCACGTCGAATTAATGAATTGTGGACCGAGGTCGGACGAGCAGATGATCGAGCAAAATCGCGGCGAAGGCGGCGACTGGACAGCAAGCACGCATCTCGTGTTCGCACTCGTGCCTGCCGCAATGCTGCTCGTGCTGCTGCTGCGCCCGGTATGGGACCCCGACATTTTCTGGCAGCTCAAGCTGGGCGAACTCATCCTAAGCAGCGGCGGGCCGCTACCAGGTGAGCCGTTCGCTGCGCTACACATCGGCGAGCCAGTTCCCGCCGTGGCCTGGGCCGGGCAGGTGGTCATGGCCCTGGCGCGGCAGATCGGTGGCTGGAATTTCCTGCGCGTGTTCGATGCGGCGTGCTGGCTCGGCGGCTTCGGGGCGGTTGCCATCGCCTGCCGCCTTCGCGGCGCGTCGCTCCTCGCGGTCACTATCGCGCTCAGTCTCGCGTTCCTGGCCGCGGTGCCCACCGCCAGCGTTCGACCGCAAAGCTTCGGCTGCCTGTGTTTCGGACTGCTGCTGGCGCTGCGACGGCTTGAGCTGAAACCGGCGCTGACGATCGCCCTTGGCGCGCCGCTCCTGGTCGCATGGCAGAACCTGCATCCTTCCGTGAGCGTGGGTGTGGCGGCAATGGGCTTCGCCGCGTTGCCCGGCGCGGTAGGATGGCTGCGCGGACGAAGCGCGCTGCCTGTCGTGCCGATGATGCTCGCCTTGATCGGCGTGGCGGCGATCTTCGCTACCCCTGACGGGACTTCGATCATCGCGACTTCCGCTGCGAACGCCGAGATGAGCATGGCCATCGGCGCGACCGAGTGGCTGCCCTTGTGGGATCCCACCAACCTTTTGATCGCCGTGCCGGTCGTCGTCGTGGCGCTGCTGACAGCCAGGCTGGTGGCGCGCCAGCGGCGCTTTGACCCGGTCGAGATTGCGATCGCGCTCGGGCTCGGCTTGATGACGCTGGCGGCCTACCGCTTTGTGGTGTTCTGGGCCGTCGCGATGGTGCCGGTCATTGCGCGCGCGGTGGCGGCGCCTGTCGCGCGCCCCGCACGATCGGAGGCCGTCACGGTCCTTGCGTCGCTTTTGCTGGTCGCCGTCGTAACGCCGCAGATCGCACCGACGCGCTTTGGCAAGATCCTGCCGCTCGCCGCGGTGCAAGTGCTGCGCGATCAACACATACGTGGGACCGTTTATAACGACCTGCTGTTCGGCGGGGTCATCATCGATACTGGCTATCCGGACTGGCGCGTCGCCTACGACGGGCGCTACTACCGCTATTCGAGCGAGGAGTGGGGCTACGATGGCGACATCAAGAGCGGCATCGTCCCGCTGGCGGACGTCGTACGCAGGTGGAACCCCGCCGCCTTCGTGCTTGATACGGGCCGCAATGCCCCGATTACCGAAGAACTCGCGCACAGCAAGATGTGGCAGCGTATCTATGCGCGAGACGGAATCGTCGTGTATGTGCCGCGTATCGACTCAATTCAATCTCTCGCCAGGGATTAAGAAGCGCCCTTAAAGCGTCGGCGACCTGCATTGTCCGCTAAGCGCCAATAGCGGATGCCGGTTGGTTCGGCAGGCTGCGCGCATGAGCGCCGCCGGATGGCCGCGCCGAGATCGAACGGCCGACGCTTCGCAGCATGGCGCTCGCTTCGGTAGCGCTATGGTCGAGCAGCCAGCGTCCGAAGGCAGACGGCGACAGCGCGGGCGCGTAGAGGAATCCCTGGATGACATCGCATCCGAGCATGGACAGCAGATTTCGTTGCCCTTCGGTCTCGACGCCCTCGGCGACGACGGTGAGTTGCAGGCTCTGCCCGACGCGCACCACGGTCGTCACGATGGCGCGCGCCGCGGGATCGCTCTCCAGATCGCACATGAAGCTGCGGTCGATCTTCAATTCGCGAATCGGCAGATGCGCGAGCCGGCTCAGGCTCGAATAACCCGTGCCGAAATCGTCGAGCGACAGCCCCGCTCCGAGTTTGCGGATCGCATTCATGGTCTCGATCGCCACCGAGTGCTCGTTCAGGAACACGCTTTCGGTGACCTCGAGCATCAGGACTTCCGGCGGCAAACCGAACGCCGCCAGGGTTTCGGCGACGACGGAAGCAAGGCCTGCGTTCTGGAAATTGATCGGAGAAAGATTGACCGACACGCAGGGAATGTCGAGGCCCGCGTCACGCCACTGCGCCATTTGCCGGCAGGCCTCGCGGATCGACCACAATCCGATTTGCTCGATCAGCCCGCATTCCTCGGCGAGCGGAATGAATTTCGCTGGCGAGACATCGCCAAGCACCGGGTCATGCCAGCGCGCCAGCGCCTCGACGCCCTGCAAGGAGCCGTCGTTGGTCCTGATCTGCGGCTGATAGTGCAGCGTGAGGCCGCCGCTCGCGAGCGCGGCACGCAGCGCCGCGCTATGGGCCAGCCGTTGCTCGGCGAGCCGGTTCATGTCGGCGCTGAAGAAACGATAGGTGGCGCGGCCGGCCTGCTTGGCCTTGTACATCGCCGCATCGGCCTGCTGTATCAACGTGTCGAGGTTGGTCGCGTTATCCGGATAGATGCTGATACCCATGCTGACCGAAACCGGCACTTGCCGCGCCCCTAACTTGAGCGGCAGGCTTAGCGCTTCCATGATCCGGGAAGCCACCAGCGAGGCTCCCGCAGCGTCGCGCTCGGGAAGCAGAATCACGAATTCGTCGCCGCCGAGACGCCCCAGCACGTCACCCGGCTGGACCTGCGCGTGCAGCCGCTGCGCGAACTCGACCAGCATCTCGTCGCCGGCGGAATGTCCAAGCGAATCGTTGACGTCCTTGAAATTGTCGAGATCGAGGAAGGCCAGCGCGACGTTCTTCCCGCCGGACACGGAGGCGAGAGCTTCCGAGATCAGATGCCGCAGGCGCGCCCGGTTGGGCAGGCCGGTCAACGTGTCGTAATAGGCAAGCTGCGCGATCTGGGCCCGCGCTTCCTTGCGCTCGATCGCAAGCGCGCCGAGGCGAACGCAGGCCTCGACGATCCGCTCATGCCAGCGCGAGGGGGCGCGGCATTCCCTGAAATAGAAGGCGAAGGTTCCGATCACACGGCCGTCCTTGGCCTTGATCGGCGAGGACCAGCACGCCCGCAAGCCTACTTCCAGCGGCCTCGTCTTGTAGGGCTGCCAGCGCGGATCGCTGTCGATGTCCATGGCAAGTACCGCTCTGCCATGGAAGGCCGCCGATCCGCAGGAGCCGACTTCGGGTCCGATCGCAATCCCGTCCAGTGCGCGGGAATAGTCGTCGGGAAGGCTCGGGCCACCCAACGGATGAACCAGTCCCTCGGCGTCGATATGGAGCAGCGAGGAAACAACGTCCGGCGCAATCTCCTCGACGCGCCGGCAAAGCTGATCGGCGATTTCCGTAATCGGAATTTCGTCGGCGAGCGCCGTCATGATCAATTGCTGCAACGACCATAATTGCCGGCTTTCGGTGATATCGGCGAGCAGCGCCACGATGTACTTGACCTTGCCACGGGCATTGCGGAACGCCTTGACGTGGGCGCCGAGCCAGATCTCTTCGCCTTTGCTGTCATAGGCGAGGATTTCCTCGTCCATACCGCTTTCGTATCCGATGCAGCGCTGCAACCGCTTCAGCACGGAGCGATCGGTATGGGGCCCGGCGAGCAGCTCGCCCATCTGCCGGCCCTCGGCCTGCTCGATGCTGTGGCCGAACATGCCAACGAAGGTGGCATTGACGTAGACGACCTTCATGTTGCGATCGACGATGACCACGGCGCGATTGGTCCCGTCGGCGATCATCACGTGCAGCGCCAGCCGCTCGCGCAGCTCGAGCTCAGGCGTAATGTCCCGTACCAGCGCAGTCGTGCGTGGCGCCTCGCCGGATGTGACATGCGAGAGCGACAGCGCGACGCGCAGACGGGCGCCGTCGGGACGCGTGATCGTGCGTTCGGCTCTCGCGCCGTCGTCGAGGTCGTTGAGGCCGAGCAGGCTGGCGGGCCGGCCCAGAATCTCAGCGCGGGCCAGCCCCCAAATCCGCTCAGCCGAGGCGTTGAAATGCGTGATACGATGATCCTGATCCAGGATCACGACAGCATCGTTCGCCCGCTCGAGGGCGGCCAGCAGGACGTCGGAATTTTCCACTGCAGGTCGCTCGTACACGGACATCTAGGGCTTGATCTCGCCAAGGCATGATCCGGAAAAGTGTGTAGCGGTCTTCCGAAAGATCATGCACCAAACAAAGGGGACACCATCTTTGCGGAAAAGCCTATCGCCCCAAGGGTATTTAAAGAGTTGTGCAACCCCGCACCCCGCGCCGGAAAGAAATTATCGTTAAAAATTCGCTACCACGCTTCGCCCTTCCGCCTTCGCTCTCCGAGCTTCGGCGGACAAGTCGGGCTACGCGTGGCACAGCCATGCAAGACCGAAGCGTGTCCGGCGTAGCTCAAATGAAATGAGAGCGAAGACGGACCGTCAGTCAGGGGCGCGAATGAAGGAAACCGGCGAGGTCGTCACGCCCCTTCAGGTCATTGGTGGACAGTGAGAGCGCGAGACATCTGCCTCATCGCCGCATTATCGAGATACACGACCCCGCTTGGGGCGGGGCTATCGACGAATTCAGCGACAAAGGCGCGGCCGATATCGTCCTGCTCAATCGTGCCGAAAGAGCCGGGAACGAGACGCCCCAGCCAGGCCGCATAGCCCGGCGTGTGCGCATTGCCTGCGATAATACCGGGGCGAAAAACCGCGAGGCGCTGGAAGCCCGTTCCCTGAACCGTCTCTTCCTTCAACCCCATGATCCGCGCATAGCGAATTCGGCTTTTCGTGCTGCTTCCCGCGGCCGAGAGCAGCGAAAACCGGGTGATGCCTCCGGCGAGACAGCCGCGGGCGAAGCCCCCGACCACGCCAATTTCGAGCGCCTTTAATTGCTCCTCGCTCCAGTTCATGCTGCCTCTGCCGACGCCGACACAGGATGCGCCATAGACCGGATCGCCTTGCGCAACGAGGGCCTGCGCAAGCCTGGTTACTTCGGCCGGAAATTCGGCTGCCGCCGTATCTAAAGTTACGCTGCGTACACGGGGATCAGTCGGCAGGGAAATCGCCTTGCGATTGACCATCACGACCTCAGTGCAGGATGGCTCCGCGGCGAGCGCGCGCACCACGGCCGCTCCCACCTGCCCCGTGCCACCTATGATCAAGACACGAAATGCCATCAGGCCTTCTCCCAACTGCGCAACGCGAACCCCGGACTTTTCAGGGTTCATCGAAACTACTCACCGTACCAGATCGGCGACGGCGGATGCCGCCTTCAACCCGGTGCCGGTGAGGATGACCACGGTGTTTTCGTTCGCCTTGATCGCGCCGGTTCCTGCCAACTTGTCCAAAGCGGCGGCTCCGCTCGCGCTGGTCGGCTCGGCGAACAATCCCTGTCGCGCCAGCCGACGTAAGGCGATGACGATTTCTTCTTCCGTCAGCGCAATGGTGCCGCCACCACTCTCGCGCAACGCGCCGATGATCTCGCGCAAGCGCATCGGATGCTTGATCGCGGTGCCTTCGGCGATGGTCTTGTGAACTTCGCGCGCGACGGGCGTGTCGACGCCGGCACGGAAGCTCGCATCGATTGGCGAGCAGTTGAGCGGCTGCGCCACGAAGAGACGCGGCAGTTTCGCGATCTGGCCGGCTTTCATCAATTCACGGAAGCCGAACGCACATCCGAGCAGGCTAGAGCCCGCGCCGACCGGCATGATGACATTATCCGGGGCGCGGAATCCCAGGTCCTCCCACAGTTCGTAAGCGAACGACTTCGTGCCCTCCAGAAAGAACGGCTGCCAGTTGTGGCTGGCGTAGAAGGTCTCGTTCGATTGGCGGATCGCTTCTGCCTCCGACTCTTCGCGCGGCCCCTCGACCAACTGCACCTGCGCGCCGTAGCTGCGCACCTGCGCAATCTTCGCAGGCGAAGTCGACGCAGGCGCCAGGATCTTGACGCGCATGCCTCCGGCCGCGCCGAGCCCCGCCATCGAGGACCCGCCGTTACCCGAACTGTCTTCCAGCACAGCATCGATGCCGATCCGCCGGAGAAAGGACAACATGACCGCCGAGCCACGGTCCTTGAAGGAGCCGGTCGGATTGAACCATTCCAGCTTGAAGAACGGACGAAGGTCGCCCCACTCCTGCTCGACGAGCGGTGTGCATCCCTCACCCAGCGTGATCGGCTTCGCGATATCGGCAGACAACGCCGCCCTGTATCGCCAGAGCGATCGGGTGCGGCTATCAATGTCGTCGCGTGAGATGCCTGCGCCCGGTGTGACAAGCAGCGGCGTTCGGTCATCGGAGCACCAGCGCGGCACATCCAGCGGATAGGTTCTTCCATTACGAGGATCGACGTAGCTGGCCGCAGGCATGGAGGCTCCGAATAGTTGCTCGACAAACGATGCCTGGGTTTATATTCGCGCGAGCCGTACGCTGCTACTCCAACTTCACACCGACGGCCTTGATGATCGGGCCGAAGCGTTCGATATCGGAGGCGATCAACCGCCGCAGCGGCTCCGCGCCGATCTGGTCGGGCTGGGGTATGTCGGCTGCGAGTTCGGCGAAGCGCTGCCGCAGGTCCGGATCGGCGAGTGCTGTCTTGAGCGAGGATTCAAGGCGTTCGAGCACCGGCCGCGGCGTGGCGGCGGGTGCCGCAATCGCGTTCCAGACCGTCAGGTCGAAAGCGGGCACGCCGGCCTCCGCGAAAGTCGGCACGTCCGGAATCTGGGCGAGCCGGGTGGAGCTTGAGGTCGCGATCGCCGTGACGTTGCCGCCAGTATGCATCGGAATCATGGTGACGGTCTGGTCGATCACGGCGTCGATCGTGCCGGCGACGAGATCGTTGACCGCGGGAGCCGAGCCCCGGTAGGGGATGTCGTGGGCCTGCGTGCCCGTGACATGCAGAAAGGTGACGGCGGCAAGATGGGTGGTCGTGCCCGGACCCGCATGGCCGAAATTCAGCGCGCCCGGTTTCGCCTTCAGCGCGGCGATCAGGCCGGCCATGTCGCGTATGCCGCTCTTCTTGCTCACGGCCAAAACCATCGGCACGATCGCGACAAGACCGACGGCTGCGAGATCCTGGCGCGGATCGAAGCCGAGGTTCGGAAAGAGCCAGAAATTCGCGGCCAGCGAGCCCATATTGCCGAAGGTCAGCGTGTAGCCGTCGGCGTCCGAGCGGACTACGCGGCGAGTGCCGACCGTGGCACCGCCGCCGGTCACGTTCTCGACGATGACAGACTGACCGAGGTCTTCGCTCATGCGCCGGGCCACGATCCGGGCCAGCACATCCGTCGTGCCTCCGGCCGCTGCCGCGACGACGAGCGTGATCGACCGGTTCGGGAAGTTTTGCGCCGCGGCGGTGTGCGCGCACAAAAGAACGGCCGCGATTGCGGCGATCACCGACCTCATCGTCACCTCCCCTGTGATGCGCGACGGCATCGCTATTTTTTTTCGCCCAAGGTGACATAGGCCCACAGCGCCTCGATGTCGTTTGGCCGTCGCCACGTCATTAGGAGAGAGGTTAGCGCAACCCCAACAGCTGTCGAGGGCGATGTCGCTTGGTTTTTTCGTATAGCCATGCACTGCGCGCAGGGTACGGCGAGTCATCTTTGATGAGCCTTCGATGCCAGCGGATTTTCAGAAGGTCAGTGGTCCGATTCTAACATTCGCATCCCTTCTCAACGGCCACTTTTGCGAATGTTAGAATCGTAGGACCACTGCAAACTTATGTTTCTAGTGGAGTTTAGGATTTGACATTCGCCTAAGGCGTTCGTGGCCAGGTGGGTAGCGAATGTCAAATCCACTCCACTAATATGTGCTATGTGTTGCACAATGAATGGGCTGTCCGACCTCCGGGGGGACAGAATGAAACGGCGCGAATTCATCGGCCTCGTTGGCGGCGCACCGATCGCGTGGTCGCTCCCCGCATGGGCGCAGCAGCCGCAACTGCCGGCAAGCGGCGGCACCACTCAAATTCGCGCCGCAACCGGGCTAAGAGCCGCATTGCAAAGCCTGATATCGATCGGCGCCGAGGCCGGGCTTTTTCAACGCCATGGCCTCGACGTCACTGTCATGGTGGAGACCGGCGGCCCTCGGGCCGCCAGCGGGACGGTCCGCGGCGATTGGGAATTCTGTCATACCGGTGATCTTCCAGTCATTCAGGGCGTGCTGCAGGGACAGGACCCGGTATTGATCCTGACGCCGGCCGAGCTTCACGACGTCGCCTTCCTGATGGGACGGCGTGACATCACGAAGCCCGAGCAGCTGGCAGGCGCGCGCATCGGCGCGCTCGACGCCACGGGGCAGTACGGACGCGCGGTCGAAGCGATGCTGAAGAAGTGGGGCGTTTCGGCTGATCTCGTCTCGCTCGGATCGTTTCAGGGGATCTACAAGGCGCTCGGCAAGGGCGAGGTCGCGGCGGGCTATCTGCCGGTTGATCTGCGCTTCCTCGGCGAGAACGAGTTCGGCTGGAATGTGCTCGGCGGCATCAGCTCCGGCGCGGGCGGTATCGTGACCACCCGGCGGCTGATTGGGACCAATCGCGAACTTGTCATGAGCATCGTTGCGGCGCTTGTCGATACGATCGCGTTGTTCAAGACAAAGCCCGAACTCGCGATCCCGCTGCTGCAACGCTTTTTGCAGATCGATGACCGCAAGGCGGTCGAGCAGGTCCACGCTTACTATGTGCCGTTATTTCGGGCGTCACCGGACCCGACCTTCTTCAACGAGATGACCCGGCTCAAGGGCTTCGTTGAGAAGCAATATCCGGCGGCCGCACCGCTGGAGGCCAAAGATCTGTCGGACCCGTCCTTCGTGAACGAGCTCGATCGAACGGGCTACATCGCACGCCTCTATTCAGAGAAGAAATAGATAGCCAGGTTTGGCGCGACGGGCCGGCATTCGCGCGAGCTAAGTTGCGGGACGGCGCCCACCCGGCACGAACTGGACGAATACGCCCTTGATCCGGGCTTCCGGCGTCAAATCGCTTGACGGCCTTTGTTCGAGCGACGGCGTATCCGCATCGACGTCGGCACTGGATGCACGGCCGGTGATCAAGTCCTTGGCGAGAAAGCGCTGATCCGGAATGGCCATACCGAGCCACGTCGTGGGGACGGCGGTAACTTCGCGGTAGCTTTCGGCAGGGCCGAGATAAATATGGCTAACGAATAGCAACGCGGCCAGCGCCGGCACCGCAATGGCAGTTTCTTTTGCAATGGACATCTTGTTTCCACCCCTCCAACAACGAATGCATGATGGAGCCGGCGCCATAAACACCGGCCTAAGCGCGGCGTGCGAAATGCGATGGCGGTTACTTGCCAGTTAGCCGTTGGATAAAATTTTAAGTGATCGGCGAAGCACCGGATTCACACCCCGAGCCGCTGCTCAATTTCCCGGCAAGTCATGAATCTCGGAGAAATACAGATCCTTCCAGCTCTCCGGGCTCGCCTTGATCGAACCGACCTGATGCATGAATTTGGCAAAGGTCATGTTGGCCTGCGGCGTCTGCGTCCAGGTCACGTCCTTGCCGCCGATGATTCCTGCGACGACATCCGCATTGAGTTTGGAGTTGCTGTCCTTGATCCAGCTTTCCGCCGCGCCTTTCGGATCGGCAACGATAATACCAGTGGCTTCCTTCACGGCGTCGAGAAAAGCGCCGTAGAGCTCGGGATTGTCCTTGTGGAAGCGTAACGTGGTCCAGGCCACCGAAAATGTGTGAGGCCCGACGACGTCGAACGACGACAGCACGGTATGGATCCCGGCCTGCTGAAGCTGCTGGAACTGGAACGGCGGCACGCTGAAGACCGCGGTGATACTCCCCGCCCCGCCCATCAGCGCGATGGTGGAATCCGGCGGCGGCATCGAAACCGTCAGCGGATCAAGCTTGGCGAAATTCTTTTCGCCGAAGGCTTTCGCCGCCGCCATTTGCAGGACGACGGCCTGGACCGATACCTTGACGGAGGGCAACGCAATGCGGTCCTTGTCGCCGAAGTCGGCGATCGTCTTGACCGCCTCGCGGCTGGTATTGAGCAGGAACGGCTGCGTACTCAACGGGCAGATGCCTTTGACTTCCTGGGCAGTGCCCCTGGTCTTGTCCCACAGCGTGATCAGGCCCGGCACGCCGCCCGCGACCACATCGGCCGAGTTGGAGAGCAGCGCTTCGTTCATGGTCGAGGGACCGTTGAAGCGCATCCAGCTCACCTTGGCGTCCTCAACACCGCGTCGCTGTGCATATTTTTCGATCAACCGATCGCGCTTCATGATGTTGAATTGCAGATAGCCGATCGAGAACTGCTCCGCGATGCGGATTTCGGCGGCTTGCGACGCTGAAAACGACGCCTGCACGACAAACGCCAGCAGCAGCAACGGCAGACCCAGCCGAGCCCTCATGCTTCCTCTCCCTCGTTGCAGTAATCGCGTTACTTGACGCAATTCCGCAAATCTACGGATCTGTTGCTGAGTTCAACGGCCAGGAACAAGTTGCCGGGAAAGCACAGACCTCAACGTAATCGTATCATCTGCATCATCGACGTAGAAGCTGTCTGCCTGGCAGCTTATTAGTGATCGGGCTACTTGCGGGATCGCCGATCTCGAACGATGGATGCTCTTCAAAATGAATCTTGAACTTCGAAGGCTCGATGGTGCGGATCAGGGGCGAGAGGCCCGAATAGATTTCACGGTTGAAAGCGATGGGAGCCTGGTCCAGTCGACGGCGGACGCTCTCGGGTTCAGGAAAAACGAATTTGTCGTCTATCCCGGTCACGGCGTCGGCCAGATAACGGCGATCGAGGTTCAAACGGTTGCGGGCGCCAGCCTGGAATTTTTCGTGATCCATTTTGCGAAAAGCAAGATGAAGGTGCGCGCTCCGACCCAAAAGGCGGCCAGCATCGGAATCCGCAAGCTGTGCAGCCCGGCCGCCATCGCGCAGGTTCGACGGACCCTGGGTCAATCGGCCCCGAGGTCGCGGACCAATTGGGCAAAATTGACCAAAGAATACGAAGCCAAGATCAAATCGGGCGAGATCATCGCGTTGGCCGAGGTGGTCCGCGATCTGCAGCGGCGGTCGGCCACGGCCGAGCAAAGCTATAGCGAGCGGCAGCTCTACGCGACGGCGCTCGATCGGCTGTCCGCGGAAGTAGCACTGGTGGAATGTATCACCGAAGAAAAAGCCATCTCGGGGCTTGAGAGCTTGTTGAGGAACGCGGCCGGCAAAGCCGCCTGACGGCGCGGCCTTGTTGCGAGGATTTTGCCCGACGGCTTTTCCATCATGAAGGCTTGGCGCGCACGGGCGGCGGCGCCTGGACCGTGGGGGCAGCCGCGGCAAGAAGGTCTTCTCGGCGTCCGGTGCGCGGTGGATAAATGCGGTTGTGATTGATGATCTGCTTGGTGGCCTTGGCCGCAGATCCGACAGCCGACACCTGGCGATCCCAACCGACGGTGTAAAGCGCTCCCCATGCGCCGAGATCGAGCACGGTGACATACCAGTCGATGTGAAGCGGAAGCATTGGCTTCCCGAACAGATCCGCCGCAACGTTGTGACCGGCAAATCGACCCATGGGGCGGGCGAACTGACACGACATCACGGTCGCGTGCACGCCGTCAATTTTGCAAACAGCCACATCGCCGGCGGCAAAGACGTTCGGCAGGTCGATGGCCCGCATGAATTGATCTACCGCAAGCCGGCCGTACCGGTCGCGATCTCCGGCCAGCGACGCGGCCAGCGGACTTGCTTTCATGCCCGCGCACCACACGACCGTTCGCGTTGGGATAAACTCGCCGTTCGTCAGGGCGACCCCGGCCGCCTCGACGGCGTTGACCTTGACACCGAGCCGCGTTTCCACGCCCAGCGCTGAAAGCGCCTTATTGACGACCGGACCCCCGGATTCACCCATCGTTGCTCCGATGACCGGGTTCGGATCGATGAGAATGACGCGCGGATTGGCGATACCGGCATGAGCAAGCCTGCCCGGCATTTCGCTCGCCACCTCGATGCCGGTAAAGCCCGCGCCAACGACCACCACCGTTGAGCTTTCCGTCGAGGGCCCGAGACTGCCCAGAGCGGCAAGATGACCATTGAGACGGACCGCGGCCGCATAGGTATCCACGTCAAAGCCGTGAGAGGCGAGCCCCGGAACCGGCGGCCGTACCAACTCGCTGCCCAATGTCAGCACGAGGCGATCGTAACTCAGAACGTCCCGGCCGCCGTTCGCGTTGACCGTTACCCTTTGTTCGGCGGGATCGATGGCGCAAACTTCGGCCACCACATGACGGATGCCGATCGGATCGAGGAATTCGGCAAGCGGAAGCGCGACATCGCTCAGGTCAACCTCATAATTGCGAACCCGGATGTTGTGATAGGGGTTGCGGTCGACGACGAGGATTTCCGCCGCCTCGCCAAGTTCGTCAAGCTTTCGCGCCGCGCCAATGGCCGCCCAGAGGCCGGCGAACCCGGCGCCCAGGATGAGTATGCGCGCCATCCCTTCCTCCCACGCTTCGAGAAGCCGCTACTTTATACCCAGGCGGGCCGCCGGGCGTGAACCCTGGCGGCGCGGCCCGCGACAAACAATCGCCATGGTTCGCGAGCGGCGGCGTGCCGCGCGGATCGTGAAAACGTATCGAGGTTGCCATGTCGAGGTTGCCCGTGCCGATCGCCAGAATCCTCCTGATCTTTCTTGCGCTCGCAACGCCTGCGCTGGCGCAGGACGCCCCACGCAGCACGGCCGCTGCGCGCGAGGCCGCGATGGACTTCCGGGTTTACGTCGACGGGGTGAGGAGAAAAGGCGAGCGGCCCGACCTGACCCGGCCGGAGGTCGCCGCCATGCTCGGCCGCGTCTTCGATCTTGAGGCCTTGAACGCGCTGCCGCCCGTCAAGGGAAGCGATCTCGAGTGGCTGCTTGACTGGACGGAGGCAGCTAACACGGTCAACAAATTGATCACTCGATATGGCTCGAAGCCGGGGCCGCAGCCCGATTTGGAAGCGCTTCAGCGCAACATGACCGAGTACGAGGACCAGTACGCGGCGGCGATGAACTTCCTGATCCGCAGCCAGGCGCGGGAGGCGGTTTCGATGCGAATGTTCTGGGACGGTCTCGCGCCGGCGCAGCGCACGCGCATTCGGGCGGACGGATTCACGGGCGCACGCAGAGGCATGGCCGAGTTTGTCCTCGCCGCCATCTGTTCAACGGTCGAGAGCGGCGGCAAGCCTGCCAACGCCCGCCTGGTGACGGCCGCGGTCCGCGACACGCGCGAGATCTGGGCGAACCATTTCCTGCCGCAGGATCGGACCCGCCTCGTCGAATACATCGCCGGCCATGACAAGCAGGTGCCGGATGAGGCGACGCGAGCCGATCTCGCCGCTTTCACGGAAGCGCTTCAAGCGGTGGATTGATCAGACGCCGCGATCCTCGGCGCCGCACCTTCAACGACAATGTTCACGCGACATTGGCGCGGACGCTCTCTTCCTCGGCGGCAAGCATGTCTAGATCGATCGGCTGCGAATCGTCGGCAGCCGGCTCGCCCTGGGCGCCATCGCTGCCATGAATGTGAATCAGGGTCTGCACACGCCGGGCATTCAGATAGTCCACATGCTGATGCCGCAGCGCG
Source organism: Bradyrhizobium erythrophlei (assembly GCF_900142985.1). Classification (NCBI taxonomy): domain Bacteria; kingdom Pseudomonadati; phylum Pseudomonadota; class Alphaproteobacteria; order Hyphomicrobiales; family Nitrobacteraceae; genus Bradyrhizobium; species Bradyrhizobium erythrophlei. The sequence continues at coordinate 3,481,366 of NZ_LT670849.1, read as the reverse complement.
ACCGGCAGCAACACCTTCGGCAACTCGACCAGCGCGAACGCGGGAGCCCTACGCACTTCCCCGCCTTCCCGCCAAAGCAGCGCATTGAGCGTGTAAATCAACTGCCGGTCGATCTCTTGAGTTGGCGGTTGCTCGAACTCGGCCGGCCCACCGACGGCGATATTGGCGTTGCCCGCGCGCGTGCGCACCGCGGCGGATCGGAGCTGCCAGCAGATCAGGTCCGCCGCTGCGAGAACCTCCCGCCGCATCGCATCCACGCTGGTCGAGAACCTGGTCGCCTCCGGCACCGACGCCGCATTTTTGGTGACGGCGTCGACGAGCACGGCGGCGCTGGCGCCAAACCCGGGCGCGGCGCGCTCGATGGCGAGCGCCATCTCCTCGATCTGATCCGCCGCCAGGTCGCGGTCGCGCTGCGCTTTCGCCTCAGTCAATGCGCGCTCGGTCGAGGCGATCTGCTCGTCGAACTCCGCCAATTCGGCGCGCAGCGTCTTGGCGCGCTCCTCGACCGCCCGCAGCTTCATCTCGGCCAGACCGAGCTTGGCATCGGCGGCACCGGCCACCGCCAGCCGTTCGGCCACCGCACGTTTTTCTGCAACAACCGTTTCAACGGCACTCACCCGGTCGGCCTGCTTCTGGCGGGCCGCACGCCGGTCCCTGAGCGCATTTTCAAACCGCTCGACCGGGGTGAGTTCTCGCGTGAAAAATGCCATTTTTGAATATCCCCCGACGATCGAGATCATTCCGCCGAATCAGCCGGAATCAATACGCCCGGGAAATTAGTCAGAAACTTGGATGAGATTGCGGCTCAATTTGGCACGCGTGCCCCGCGATGCGCGGCCGAAATTCGCGGCCAGCGTGCATTTGCGGACACGTCGGCGCCGGCGACAGGCACCTCGCCGGCCGCGACGCGCTACGACCCCGCGGTCGCCAAATGTTGGGCGCCAAACGTCGGTCGTCAAACGTTCCTGGGAGATGATGGGGGAATTTCTTGCCGGCATTGTGAAAGGCAGCCGAATTTCCCGTCGGCGGCGCAAGCGCAAAAAAGAACCGAAAAGCGCGAGGAGCAACCCCCGCAGGCCTAGCGAGATCCGGCAATCATTTCGCGTAGCCCTCTGATCTCAGCCACGCCAACTTGCGATTGCCGTCCAGCCATTCGTGAACTTCGGTCTTGTTCGCAAGACCTTTGATGTACCGGACTTCCGTGCCCGAAAGATGCGCTTCGATCTGCCATTCGCCCTCAGCAATTCGCTTTGGGACAAAGGTAACGCGGGGAGATTTTTTCATTTTCGCATTATGCGCCTATTCGATGCCAATTCCTAGGCATCTTGGCTTTCAAAATTGACCGCCGCCAATGCCTTCCAAGCCGGCAGGCCATCAAGCTTAACGCGCTTCTCATGTTGCAACTCGGCCCAAGACCGATAGTGTCCCAGCAATAAGCGACTATTGGGGCCGTGGCGTCGGGCATTCGGCCAACACGGAACGTGACCATTTGAGCAGCCTCGGAGGTCCGTCATGAGTAGATATGAAAAGAAGGTCAATAACACGTTTCGATCCTCGGATCGGCCCGTTACCGAATACGAGCAGGAGCAGATCGCGCTCCGTAAAAATCTGGAACGGCTAAGGGCCGAGCGGCTTTTGAGAGAGCAAGCGAAGCCGAAGAACGACTAGAGTCCGCCAAGGACAATAAACAGACAACTTCGGGCCATTCCGTCCGGTCCGGCATCAGGGTGCGTGAAGCGCCGCGGCTCGATCGAGCGAGTCCAGCATTGCGATCCGGCGCAGCAATTGGCGCCCCTTTACGGGATCGGCCGCGGCGGCCCTGATCTCGTCACGAAAGCGAGCCCGATCGGCTTCGTCCTTCGCCTCGAGATTCTTCTTGTTCCGGATCGTGTCGCCCTGAATGGCTTGCATGGTGACGATGCGCCGCTGAACGTCGTAGTCGGATAGGACAGTCTCGTCGGCGGCGCGGCTGATGACGGCGCCGAGCTTCGAAGTAAGATTGAGGGCATCGTGAATGCCGCCGTTCATGCCCATCCCGCCCAGCGGATTATTGATGTGCGCGGCATCGCCCGCCAGGAACGAACGACCCTTTCTGAAATTGGCGGCGACGCGCTGGTGCACGCGATAGAGCGTCGTATGAAGGATCGGGCACGGGATGTCTTTTGGCACGACGCGCCGGATCGACGCGGTGACGTAATCTTCGGAAAGCGCCTCCGCGTCGGAAACTTCGGCCGCCACCGGCATCATGACGCGCCAGGCCCCTAAGATTTGCAGAAGGAAATGCCAGCGCTCGGGATCTGCCATGTAGCTCACCGACGAAACGCCCGGGCGGATCTTCGTGAAGTCGACAGGCGTGGTCATCACCAAAAAGCGCTCGGGCCAGGTGAATCCCTCGAATTCCATATCCTGGCTTCGCCGGACCATGCTGTTCGCGCCGTCGGCACCGATCAGCCATTCGCACCCATACGCCTCGTCGCGGCCGTTGTTCGTCACCGCAACGTTGATGCTGTCGCCGGATTGCTCGACGGAGCGGACTTCGGCGCCGAACCAAATCGAAAAAAGCGGATTGCCGGACAGGCGATCCAGGATGATCCGCGTCAGCTTGAACTGCTCGGCTTGCAGCCGGAACGGATGCTTCACGAGGTCGGCGATCGCGTTGAAGTCGAACGTTCCGAGGATGCCGTCCTGCGACGAGCAGTACTGGACGGTTGGCGCTTTCAGGCCCTGGGATATCAACGTCTCGGCAAAGCCGAGTTTGTCGAGCATGTCGAGGGTGGGCGGGTGGAAAGTTGAGGCACGCGACTCGCTGCTGAGACGTTCGTTCTTCTCAAGCACCAGGACCGGGATGTTCTGTCGCACCAGATCGGCTGCGGCTACCATCCCGACCGGACCGGCTCCCGCGACGATGACGGGGTAAACTGTGTGGCTCATATCCTTATGGTCTCATGACTTTCACTGGCCGAGTATCCCCTAGTGGAGTGGATTTGACATTCGCTACTCATCCAACTGCGAATCCGTCAAGCGAATGTCAAATCCGAAACTCCACTAGAGACTGTTATTTGCTAGTGGTCCTTTGATTCCAACGTTCGCAAAGTGGCCGCTGAGAAGGGACGCGAACGTTGGAATCGGACCACTAGTTGGCGATCCTGGCCTTTGCGCGCTTCACGATAGCTTCCATCCGCGCGGATTCACTTGCGATAAACGCCCCGAAATGATCGGGCTGGTCGGCTATCACGGTCAATCCAAGCGCCTCCAGATGATTGGAGACCGAAGGATCTCGCAACGCCTCCACGATGGCCTTGTTGAGTATTTCGATGACGTCCCTGGGCGTCGCCGCCGGCGCCACAAAGCCGTACCAGATGCCCGCCAGCAGGTCAGGCTCGCCAGCTTGCGCCGAGGTCGGCACATCGGGCAGCTGTTGGCTCGGCGCGCTCGCCGTCACCACGATTGGCTTGAGCGTTCCGCCCTGAACCTGCTGGACGACATTGGATAGATTGTCGCAAATCATGGACACCCGGCCCGCGAGGACATCCTGGATGGCCCGCGCCGGCCCCTGGTACGGGATATGAACGATATCGACGCCTTCGAGCGCCTTCAACGTCTCGCCACACAGGTGGCTCGTGCTCCCGTCGCCGGCCGATGCAAATGTCAGCGTGCCCGGTTCGGCCTTTGCCAACGACACCAATTCCTTGAGAGTACCCGCCTTGACCGACGGATGGACCACGATGACGTTCGGCGTCGACGCGGCATTGCTGATCGGCGCAAAATCGCTTTCAGGATGGTACGCCGGCTTCTCGTAGATCCATTGGTTGATCGCGAGCACACCGGTCGTCGCCAGCAGAAGCGTATAGCCGTCCGCCACTGAAGAAGCGACGCGAGCCGCCCCGATCGATCCGTTGGCGCCGCCACGGTTCTCGATAATCACGGGAACGCCAAGCGATTTGGACATCACGGGCGCCACCAAACGTGGAATCGTGTCGCTGGTGCTGCCGGCAGGAAACGGGACGACGATCGTGATCGCTCTCTCGGGAAAGCCGGCCGCTTCCACGCGCGGCGCTGCTAGAGACACTATCGATAACAGCACGGCCGAAACGAGCGCCGTCCAATTCCCGCTTGGCATCCCAAACGTCCTTTGCAAGCCGTGAACGGACGTCAGGCCGCGCGATCGATCGCGGCAGTCATGGCACTTTTGGCGCCTTTACCCCTCACCTCGGCCTCTTCGTACTCGGCCGCGCTAATTGCGCGATTAAGCGCGGCGCGCAGTTCGATCGCCGCCTCGAGCGTCAGCTCGATTCCAGCACGCGCTCCGGGCTCGAGCGCCACGTTGATGAAATCGAGCGTGATCACATCGCCGAGCTGGGCATGCCGCGCGTGGTCATAGGCAACGACGCTGTGGGAGAGCGGAAACCATTCATCCTCGCGCTTGGCCATGCCTTCGGCGCGAACGACCTCGATAATGGATGTGCACATTTTCATTCCCCCTATTTTGCAAGATGCTTGCCGAAGAATGAGAAGACCTTGCTCCAGCCGTCCATGGTCTGTTCGGGCCGGTACAGCGGCCGGTGCCAGTAGAAGAAGCCGTGGCCGGCGCCGTCGTAACGGTGGAATTCGTAATTCTTGCCCTGCTTCTTGAGTTCGGCCTCGTGCATGTTCACTTGTTCGGGGCTCGGCGCCCGGTCATCGTTGCCGAACAGTCCAAGCAGCGGACAGTTGAGATCCTTTGTCATCTCGATCGGCGCGACAGGCGTTTTGTCGTTGAGCTCTTCCTTGCCCATCACGACCCGGCCGCCCCACAATTCCACGCAAGCGTCGACATCTTTTTTCTGGCAGGAATAAATGAAGGCGTGGCGGCCGCCGGAGCACGATCCGAAAATGCCGACCTTGCCATTCAGGTTCGGCTGCGCGCGCATCCATTGCACGGCAGCCGCAGTGTCACCCACCATCTGGGCATCGGGAATGCCACCCTCGGCGCGCACCTTGGCGGCAACGTCGTCGGGATTGCCCGCGCCTGCGCGCTCATAAAGGTTGGCGCAGATCGCGACGTAGCCGTGGTGTGCGAACCGGCGCGTCGTCTCGATGTAGAACTCGCTCCAGCCCGGAAGATGATGGACGAGCACCACACCGGGGAATGGCCCTTGCCCGGATGGCTTTGCCACATACGCCGTGATGGGCGTTCCACCGTCACCCTTGAGTGAGACGTTCTCGCAGGTCATGCCGCGATAGTATGACATCGGTTTTCTCCCTTGGAAGCGTAACGGCGGATTACTGGAACGTGTTGGTCAGAGTCCCCAGATGGCTGATCGAGATCGCGACCTTGTCACCGGAACGAAGGAATTTCGGCGGGTTGAAACCGAGGCCAACGCCCGCCGGCGTGCCGGTTGCGATGATGTCGCCCGGCTTCAACGTCAACCCGGCAGAAATGGTTGCGACCAGGGTCGGAATATCGAAGATCAGGTCGCGCGTGTTGGCGTTCTGGCGCAGATCGCCGTTCAGCCAGCATTTGACGTCTAGATTTTCAGGGTCGAGTTCGTCGCTGGTCGCGATCCATGGCCCCATCGGACAGAACGTATCGAGCGCCTTGCCCAGAAACCATTGCTTGTGGTTGCGCTGGCGATCGCGGGCCGTGACGTCGTTCACGATCGTGTAACCGAAGATATGATCGTAGGCGCGCTCCTTTTTGATGTCGCGGCCTTCCTTGCCGATGATCAGCGCCAGTTCGGCCTCATAATCGACGCTGGAGGTAATGTGCGCATGAAGTTGAACAGTGTCGTCGGGCCCGACCACCGTATTTGACGGCTTTGTGAACACGGCAGGGTGGCTGTCGATCTCGGCACCCTTCACCGCGCCGGCCTCATAGCCGCTGTTGGAAAATTCGCGGGCGTGGTCGCGGTAGTTCTTGCCGACGCAAAATATGTTGCGGTGGGGCGCCGGAATCGGCGCCAGCAATTTGACCTCGGCGAGAGGCTGCGCCTTGCCGGTTGCGGCAGCCTTGATTTCATGGCTGCGATCAATCGCCTCGGACATATCTGTGATGCCGGGAAGTGGCGCAATAGCCGTCTCCGACTGATCGATACGTCCGATTTGAACGGCGCCGTTTGCGGCATAGCGAGCGAGCTTCATGGATCTCCTTGCATGGATGTGAGGGCGGCCCCTAGTGGAGTGGATTTGACATTCGCTACCCATCCAACCACGAGTTCGTCAAGTGAATGTCAAATCCAAAACTCCACTAGAGACCTACGTTTGTGGTGGTCCTTTGATTCTAACATTCGCAAAAGTGTCCGCTGAGAAGGGATGCGAATGTTAGAATCGGACAACCAGCATGCCGCCCCCTTCGGTGTTGAAAGTCAGGCTGCGAGCGATCGCCCCTTGGTTTCGGGAAGCAATAGCGCTGCCAGGATAATCAGACCATAGGCTGCGACTGTGAAAATACCTATGGCCTCGCCGAGCGGCATGCCTGCGCTGATGTAGCCGACAAGGGCCGGAAACAATGCGCCGATCGCCCGGCCGATGTTGAAGCAGAAGCCGATGCCGGAGCCGCGAACGCTGGTCGGATAGAGCTCGTTGAAGAAGGCCCCGATGCCGCTGTAGATGCCCGAGGCAAAAAAGCCGAGCGGCGCGCCGAGGAAGAACAGCACGGAATCGCTGATCGGCAGGAACATGTACGCCATAACCGTAAAAACAGAGCAGACGGCGAACAGGACGAAATTCCGGCGCCGCCCGAGAATATCGGTGAGATAGGCGCTGACCACATAACCAAGGAAGGAGGCGACGATAACAATGGCGAGATAGCCACCCGTACTGAGCACGGTCAGCCCCCGTACGGTCTTCAAGTAGGTCGGCAGCCATATCATGATCGCATAATAGCCGCCCTGGGTGCCGATCGTGAGCAGGGACGCCAGGATCGTCGTTCGCAACAGTGACGGTGCGAAAATCCCAAGAAAGCTCGGCCGCGTCTCGCGCCCGCTGGCGTAACGGCGCTGGGCGTCCACGAACAGCGGCGGCTCGTCCACGAAACGCCGCACAAAGAACACCGAAATCGCCGGCAGGATCCCGACGGCGAACAGCGCGCGCCAGGCGATAGTCTCGGGCAGACATGTGAACAGGATGGCGTAGGCGATGACCGCGACGCCCCAGCCGACCGCCCAGCCCGAATGCACGATGCCGTTGCCCTTGCCGCGGTGCTCGTCGCGGATGATCTCGCCGATCAGAACGGCGCCCGCGGCATATTCGCCGCCAAAGCCGAAGCCTTGCAACGAACGGAACAGAAAGAGCTGACCGTAGGAATTGGCGAAAGCACAGAGGAAGGTGAAAACCGAAAACCACAGGATGGTGATTTGCAGCATCCGCACCCGGCCGTAACGGTCAGCGAGAATGCCTACCAACCAGCCGCCCAGCGAGGACGCGAGCAACGTAGCGGTCGCGAGCAACCCCGCATCTCCGCGGCTGATGGCCCAAAGACCGGAGAGCGTGGCAATGACAAGGCTGTAAAGCTGGACATCCATGGCATCGAGCGCCCAGCCGACAAAACAGGCCCAGAATGTCCGACGCTCCTTGGTAGAGAGTTCGTGGTACCATCCAAGAACGGCGCCATTCTGTTCTGGCGTGGTGCCGGCTATCTGATCAGACATCGAATTCCTCCCTCATTTTTTTGACAAGCGGGCTGGGTCGCGCCGACGCATGCCGGCGCGATCTGACGTCTCTGTTATTTTTTTAAGAGTGAGGCGGTCTGCCGCTTCGAATTAGATCGTCAGGCGTGTTGAAGCGCCTTACCCCATTTCAGACCCCAGTCGTCGCCAACGAGATCGACGACTTTGCCGTCCTTTTCGTAGAACTTGTTGGGAATCTGGAAGACCGCGATCATCAAGCCGCCTTCGGGAGTCCAGGCCGAATGACGGCTGCCCGCCGGGCGCCAGATGAATTCGCCCGGACCGCAGGCCAGACCTTTTTCCGGTCCGTCCTTGTCGACCAGGCGTCCCTCGATCATGAAAGTCTGCTCAAGCATGACGTGCTCGTGATCCGGCAACTCGGCGCCCGGATCCATCTTCAACAGCACCGTGAGCAGGCCGGACGACTTGTCGACCATCAACGTCTTCACGTAGCAGCCGGGATAACGGATCGGCTCCCAGGGCATATCGTTGACATGCACAAGGCGCGAGGACAGCGGCCCGAGGCCCTCGTGATTTTTCGCGTTGGGCGTGAATGCGGTGGTCATGCTTCCTTCCTTTCTTGTTTTGGCTGTATGGCGTTCTATTGAACCAATTGAGCCATTATGTTGGGGTCATGCTGTCATGGGGACGGGGCATCGTCAAGCGTTACGATTTAATGCGGCTAAATCCCGTTTTTACACATTCTGTACTTGGTTCCATATTGGTTCAGATGGTATAGTACTCGCCAAGCAACGATCCCAGGTTTTCCGTGATGAGCATCGACACCGAACGACGCCCCGCCAAGCCAACCTCGGCAGACCGCCTGCTGTCGTCGTTTCAGGAAGCGATCGACGCGGGACGCTGGAAAGCTGGCGAGCGTATTCCCACCGAACGCGCGCTGTCCGATCGCTATGGTGTTGCCCGCAACACCATCCGCCGCGCGTTACAACAATTGGAGGACGCCGGCCGGATCGTCCGGCATGTCGGCCGCGGCACCTTCGTTGAGCAGGGAAAACGGCCACCGCCGGATGACCTCGCGCGCCGGATTCAAAACGCCAGCCCGAGCGAGATCATGGAAGTTCGCCTGATCATCGAACCGCAGGCCGCCGAATGCGCCGCCGCCCGCGCCAACGGCGCCGAACTCGACGCGATGGCCGAATGCCTGAAGAAGGGCGAGAGCGCGCCGACAATTGCGGAATTCGAAATGTGGGACGGCCTGTTCCATCAGACGCTGGTTGCATCGTGCCGTAACCAGCTTCTGATCGACATTTACGATGCGATCAACGCCGTGCGGCGCAAGGCCGATTGGAGCGCGTTGAAGGAGCGTGTCGTGACGCCGGTGCGACGCAAGGCAACCGAGAGGCAGCACCGCGCCATTCTCACAGCCGTCAGATCCCGCGATGCCCAGCGTGCCGGTCTTGAAATGAAGAACCACCTGATCGACGTTCGCCGCAGTCTAGTGGGCGCCTGATCGGACCGGCGACGCTCAGATGACGAAGAAGCCGTGGGTGCCGTCGCGCCTGAGTTGTTCGACCAGGCCATATTCCCAATCGAGATAGGCCTGCATCGCTTCTCGCGACGCGCTCGTGCCTTCATAAGGACGCCGGTAGCGATGGGCGGGATCGGGCCTCGGGATCGCCTGCTGCGGTCCGACTTCGAGCGCCCCGTCATAACCGCCTTCGAGCACATAGACTTCGAAAGCCATCTGCGCGAGCCAGGACGCCGTCATGTTGGCGCGAACGCTCAAGTCATCGGCGAGCAGAATGCGCGCACCGCGCACCGGCGCGGCCATGTCGATTTCCTGAACAAGCTGGCCGCCCGGATAATGGCGGAAACCTTTGATGTGTCCGGCGGCATAGTCTTCCGCCGGGCGAACGTCGAAGCGATAGAGCGTGCGCGTGGTATCCGCTTGCAGCGCCGCCGCCTCGCGCGGCGTCACATGCTTCACGCCGGCGCGATAGGCGACTTCCTTTGCCTTCTCCTTCGCAGCATCTGATGAACCCAGGCCACCATGCCGGTCTGCGCCATGCTCGAGCGACTGGTTGGCGAGCGTCCAGCCGATGGTGCCATTACGCAGCGCCACGACCTTGTTGGCGATGCCGGCATTGATCAGCGACTGCGTGCCGATGATCGAACGGGTCCGTCCGGCGCAATTGACGACGATGGTGGTCTTTGGATCGGGCGCGGCATGGCCGGCGCGCAGCACCAGTTCGGCGCCGGGGACGCTGAGCGACCCCGGGATATTCATGGTGGCGTATTCGTCTGGCCGCCGGACATCGAGGATCCTGATATCCGCCTTGCCGGCGATCAGCGCGGCGACCTCTTCGGCCGACAATGACGGCGTATGGCGGCGGAACTCGACCAGTTCGCCGAACGCCTTGGCATAGGAATTAACGTCGATGAAAATCTCAAAGCCGGCTCTTCGCCACCCCTCGAGGCCGCCTTCGAGCTGGCGAATGTCGGTGTAGCCAAGGCCAGCGAAGCGCTCGGGAGCCTCGGCGACAAGGCCTTCTCCTGCATCGTAAAGAATGATCGGCACGTCCTTGCGAGGCAGCCTCGCTTCGGCCTCGACGGCAATACGGCCGGCCGCCAGATTGGCCGCGAACAAAGGATGACCGCTGGCAAAGGCGGCCTCGTGGCGCAGGTCGAGCAGCGCGATTTCCTCGCGCAGCAACAACATGTTGCGGACTTGCGACGGGGCGACAGAGGGGATGGTCATGGACCTGCAGCTTGGCGGGACGATCGCTCAGCCTTGCACGGTCAGCACCGGTATTTCAAGGCGAAGCGCGCCGTCGCTCGGCCTTAGCTTTTGTCCTCTGCGACCCGGAACTTCTCCTTAAGCCACGCGTTTGTTTCGGTTAAATCGACAGCTTTCAAAAAAGCAGGGGTTTTGCGTGGAGCGTACGGAACGGTTCGAGGCCTCGAAATCGAGCGAAGGCCGTTTCCGCCTCCTGATCGAAGCGATCACTGACTACGCCATTTACATGCTCGACCCCGACGGGACCATCACGAGCTGGAATGCCGGCGCGAAGCGCTTCAAGGGCTACGACGAATCCGAAATCCTCGGCGAGAATTTTGCGCGCTTCTACACGCTTAAGGACCGCGAAGCGGGACTTCCCCAGCGCGCGCTCGACGCGGCCAGACGCGACGGCCGGTTCGAAAGCGAAGGCTGGCGCGTGCGCAAGGACGGCAGCCGGTTCTGGGCGTTAGCGATCGTCGATCCGATCCGCGACAGTTCCGGCCGACTGATCGGCTTCGCCAAGATCACGCGCGACCTCACCGAACGGCGCAAGGCCGAAAACACCTTGCGCGAAAGTCAGGAGCAATTCCGCCTGCTGGTGCAGGGTGTCACCGACTATGCCATCTACATGCTGAGCGCCAAAGGCTACGTCTCAAGCTGGAATCTGGGCGCGGAGCGGATCAAGGGATATGCGCCCGAAGAAATCATCGGGCAGCACTTCTCCCGCTTCTATACCGACGAGGATCAGAAAGCCGGTTTGCCGCAAACGGCACTGGAGACGGCGACGAGAGCGGGACGTTTTGAGAAAGAGGGCTGGCGCGTCCGCAAGGACGGCACGCAATTCTTTGCCCATGTCATCATCGACGCCATCTACAACGCCGACGGATCGTTGCTCGGCTTTGCCAAGATCACCCGTGACATCACCGAGCGGACGAACGCGGCGCGCGCACTGGAGGAGGCTCGGGAAGCCCTGCTTCAGTCGCAAAAGATGGAAGCCATCGGGCATCTGACCGGCGGCATCGCCCACGATTTCAACAATCTCCTGATGGCGATCCAGGGCAGCCTGGAGCTTTTGCAACGACGGTTGCCCGAAGACGATCCGAAGGTCGCCCGGCTGATCGACAACGCGCTTCAGGGCGCGCGGCGCGGTGCGGCGTTGACCCAGCGCATGCTGGCCTTTGCACGCCGGCAGGAACTCAAGCTTGAGCCGATCGACGTAGGCCAGGTCGTCCAGCAAATGACGAATCTCCTGCAAAGCTCCCTCGGACCTTCGGTGCGGATCGAGACGAACTTTCCGCGCGGGCTGCCGCAGGCCTTTGCCGACGCCAACCAGCTCGAACTCGCGCTTCTAAACCTCGCGATCAACGGGCGCGACGCGATGCCGAACGGAGGGACCATCACGATCGCCGCGGCAACACAGGCTGACGCGCCGGGCCTGAAAGAGGGACATTATCTTTGCGTGAGCGTGACGGACACCGGCACGGGCATGGATGAAGAGACGCTCCATCGCGCGATGGAGCCGTTCTTCACGACCAAGGGCGTCGGCAAAGGCACCGGCCTCGGGCTGCCGATGGTTCACGGCATGGCCGAACAATCCGGCGGAACGCTGTTTTTGAAAAGCAAGCCGGGTCACGGAACATCGGCCGAGCTCTATCTCCCTGTCGCGCCGCAAGAGACGATATCGGAAGCGCTGGATGCGACAGCGCACACGCTGCATACCGACAAGAAACTTTCGATCCTTACCGTCGATGACGACCCGCTCGTCGCACTCAACACCTCGGCACTGCTCGAAGAACTCGGCCACACGGTATTCAGTGCGCCGTCCGCCCTGCACGCACTCGACATCCTGCGCCGGGAAAAGAAAATCGATCTGATGATCACCGACCAATTGATGCCCAACATGACGGGCTCGGAACTGGCCAGCCGTATCCGGGCCGAGAACGAGCAGATGCCGATCATCCTCGCGACCGGCTACGCCGAACTGGCGCCAGGCGAAGGTCAGGGATTGCCGCGACTCGCCAAGCCTTTCAGCCAGCGCGAACTGGCCGAAGCGATCGCCCGCGCCATCGGGCCGTGACGCAAACCTGGTGAGCGCAGACCCGTCTATCGCCGGATCAAGAGCGACGACACCGCGCTGGCAATGCACAGCCCGGCGACGATCGGGAAAATAACCGACGTGTCTCCGGTATGGTCCATCGCGCGCCCGATCAGGGGTTCGCCGAGACCGGCACAGGCATAGGAAATGAAGTTGAGAACGCCGGTCGCCGTTCCCGATAGACGCCGGCCGAAAATATCCGGGCAGAGTGCCCAGAACGAGGACGCCGGACCGAATACGAAAAAGCCGCAGAGGAAGAGACCAAAAATGCCGATCGGGCTGCCGTGGGGCACGTAGCCCATCGCCATCGCAATGACTGCCGCAAGCACCATGTAGCTGATGATTGCCGGACATCGGCGTGATTGAAACAGGACGTCCGACAGCCAGCTGTTGGTCGAGGCGCCGAGCGCCATTCCAACCGGGAGCGCCACCGTGATCCAGGTCGGATCGATCGCGCTCGATGCCGATTTCCAGTTCGCGCCGAGGAAGTGCACGGGAATCCATACCAGCAGGGCGTAGCGCGCGGCGTTCTGGAATCCGATCGAGAGGCCGGCCGCATAAAGACGCCAGTTCGACAGAACGGCGCGATAGCGCGCAAGGCTTGCCGGTGCCGCTGCGGGTTGGTCGGCGACCTCTTCAGGGGTGCGCTCGTCGGCCGGCTGGACGAGACCAAGATCTTCGGGCTTTTCCCGAACGGCGAGATACATCACGATCGCACCAAACAGCATCAGGAACACCGACAGGCGGAAAATCCAGCGCCAGTCGAGGCCGAGACTGCCGAGGATGATGATCGGCAGGAAATAGGCCAGCACGGACGAAAAGCCGGACATGCCGACATAGAACGAGTAGACGAAGCCGCGATTCTTGTGTCCCCACCAGTTCGACAGCAGCCGGCTTCCCGGCGCAAAACCCATCGCCTGGAAATAGCCGTTGAGCCCCCACGCCAGCAGCAGGCCGATGAAGGTGGTCGTAAAGCTGGTGGCCCAGTTGGCCGCAAACGACAGTAGCGCGCCGGCAAACATCATGGTGCGGCCGCCGAACTTGTCGCCGAGATTGCCGTTGATCGACTGGCCGACCGCATAGGCCCAGAGCATCGTGGCGCTCACCCAGCCCAGCATTTCCTTGGAAAGCCCGAGTTCTTTCTGGATGCCGGGGATGGCAAATCCGAAGGTCTGGCGGCCGGTGTAATAGAACAGGTAACAGAAGGAGACGCCGAGCAAGGCCGTCCATTTGTAGCGGCTGTAGAGCGCGTCGCGATCCGACGCGCTGCCAACGGATCCGATGACGGCCTGCCCTGTTTCAACAACCATCGCAAACTCTCCGTCTGACGCCGTAACCCTTAGCCCACGCCGTTGAGGACGAAGTCGAAGATATCGAAATTGCGCAACCGCCGGTTTTCGGCCAGCTTTCGACAGGCTTCGTTCACGGGATGCGAAACGATGAAAGGCACGACCTGCTCGCTCAAGCCGCCGTGCGACCGCAGACGGTGACCGGCGAGGCCCTTGAGATCATGTTCGGCGCGGCTTGAGCCGATGACGGCGTGGGTGTCGCCGATGGCGACAAAATCGCCCTCGCGGTCGAGCGGCATCTCATAGCGAAGCGCGGCGCTCTTGCCGTCCAGCACCAGCGCAACGCCCGGTATGGCGGCCGCCGCCTCCATCACCGCGGCAAGCTCCAGTTGCTTGCGCAGGTAGATTCGGACGAACGATCCGAGCGCGCCATGATGCTTCACGAAGGGATCGGTGATCGGACAGATGACGCGCACCGCGCCCTGTCCGAAGCGGGCAGTGAGCTCTTCTTCCAGAAAGATCACCTTCGGCGTTCCGTCTGCGTTGGTCTTGTCGTTCATGCCATGATCGGCGATCAGACCAACCACGGCGCCAAGTTCGGCGAGCCGGCCGACCCTCGCATCGACCGCGCTGTGGAAGGCGTCCGCTTCGCGCTCGCCGGGACCGTGGGCATGTTGCACGAGGTCGGACAGCGAGAGATAAAGCAGGTCGGCGCGGTCCTGTTCGAGCAGCTTGATCCCGGCATCGAGCACGAACAGCGACAGGTCGGGGCTGTACATGTCCGGCGACGAACGCCCGACCAACGCCTCGACGTCCGCAATGCCGTTTTCGGCCGCCGTGGCCTGGCCCGCTTTCTCCGAGGAGAAGCAAATTCCGCCCTCCATGCGATGACCCAGCATCTTTCGCAGCTTGTCCTTGGCCGTGACCGCGGCCACGCGGACACCGGCCCGCGACATCTCGGCAAGGATCGTGGTGGCGCGCATCGGCGTCGCATCCACGATCATGATTTCCTCGCCGGTCTTCCGGTCGAGGTAGTAGTTGCCCGAGATGCCATGAACGACCGGCGGCGCGCCGGTCACGATCGAAACATTGTTGGGATTGGTGAAGGTCGGCATCGCCGCGTCGGCGAGCGCCGAGAATCCCTCGCGCATCATCCTGGAGATGTTTGGAAACACTTCGCCTGCGTTCTTGAAATTAAGATAGCGCGGATCGCAGCCGTCGAGGCAGACGACGACTGTCGGACGCCCCGGTTTGGCGTAAGCTCGCCCGTTGACCTGAATCATGTCGCCCTTTTCCTGATTTTTGGCAGCGCTAGAAGAACATAAGATGACAGATCAGAGGGCGATCTGGCCAGACCCTCATGCCAGCCTGCTATCGCGGGCGCCGTTTGAAGCTCTGCTAGGAACCTAAATTTGCTGGTGGCCCTTTGATTCCGGCATTTGCAAAAAGTGACAGCCACACCGGGATGCAAATGTTAGAATCGGACCACGAGTGAAGAACCAAGATTTGCGAGAACAAGGGAGAAGACCATGGAGGACATCGCGGCTCACCGGGCGGCCGAATGGCTGTTGGCCGAACACCGCGCCGGCCATCGCTTCCAGACCCTGAGCCCGCCGGCCGCCACCGTCGCCGACGCCTATGACATCCAGGATAAATATGTCGCACTGTTGGCCTACGAAAACGGCGAACCGGCCGGCTACAAGGTCGGGCTTACGTCGGCGACGATGCAAGCCTTTTGCCGGATAGATCATCCGATCGCAGGCGTGGTGCTGGCCTCGTGCGTGCATCGCTCGCCCGCTAGCGCGCGCCGCGCGGATTTCGGCCGGCTTGGCCTTGAATTCGAAATCGCGGTCCGCATCAAGTCGCACATTCCCGTGACTGACAAGCCTTTCACGGCGGAGGCGATCGCGCCTCATATTGATGGTGTTTGCGCGGCGATCGAACTGGTCGACGACAGGGCGGCGGACTATGCAAACCTCGACGTACGCTCGCTGGTCGCCGACAATTCCTGGAACAGCGGCGTCGTGCTTTCGGAATTCAGCTCGACCTGGCCCGATCTCGCGCCCCTGCTCGGTCGCGCCACCAAGGACGGCGATTTGATCGGCGAAGGATATGGACGGGACATCCTCGGGCATCCCTTCAATTCGGCGGCCTGGCTTGCCACCCATCTGGCGGCGCGCGGCACAGCGCTGAAGGCGGGTCAGATCGTGATGACCGGAAGCGTCATGAAAACCATATTTCCGGAGCACGATGCACGTTATCGCTTCGACCTCGAAGGACTGGGCTCCGTCGAAGTGCAGGTGTCTTGAGAAGTGCAGGTGTCCCGAGCCGATTAACGGCCGGAGCCGTCAACAACCAACGCGCGACTCCTCAAATTAGGCATCGGCAAGCAGCCAGAACCTCCGGGGCTGCCTTCGGGCCGACAAAGTCGGCCGTCTAAAATCATCGGGAGCAACGCCAGCCGCTAAGGACAGGAGCGTTCGATCCGTGATAATCCGAATCAGGTTGTTTCATTACTAGCAGGCTAAAGAAATCGTGAGCGTCCCCGGAACCCGCCCGTCAGCGATCGCGCGCATCCGGGCCCTGTTGAGTCAGCCTGCCCACCATTATCGCCCGGCAACCACGATCTTTCTCGACCTCAACACCGATCGCGTCGCCGACGAATTGGGACTTGTCACACTCGGCGCCGAGCGGGGCGCGGAGAACCGGCCATCTTCCGATGCCCAGACCGTGGACGATGTCGAGCACAAGGTCGTCGAGCGCGTCGAACAACACAAGCAGGACGCTAACGCCATCTATCTCGAGCAGCTTCACACCTATGACGAGCGGCTGAACGCGCTCTCTTTCGAGGAGCGCTTTGCCATCATCCAACAGGCCGCACCCGAAGCCGTCGGTGATTTTCGCGCCGAAGCAACCGTCGGCCGCGACGAGCTCTTCGTGCTGCGCCGCCGTCTCAACGAGACCGAGATCGAGCGCGAGCAGTTTCGCAAATTCCACCGCATCGAACGCCCGGCACGGCTCGCAAGTCCGGGCAACGTCATCCTGAAGGCAGGCATTCTCGCGATCCTGTTCATCATCGAGGTCGTGATCAACGGCAGCTTTCTCGCCAAGGCCAATCTCGGCGGGCTGCTTGGCGGCGCGGTGCAGGCGGTTACATTTGCCGCGCTCAATATCATTGCGAGTTTTTTCTGGGGTATGGTTCTGATCCGGCTCGTCAACCGCCGCAACTATCTCCTGAAGCTGGTCGGCGTGGTGTCCTTTCTGGCCTATCTTGCCTTCGCGATCGGGCTGAACCTGACCCTGTCTCACTTGCGCGAAATTCCGCCGGCGGTCAGCTTGAGCGACAATGTCGGACAGGAAGTGCTGCATCGTCTCCTGACCGCGCCTTATGCGCTGACCGACATCAATTCGTGGCTGCTGTTCGCGCTCGGCTTTGTGTTCTCGCTGATTGCCATGGCCGACGGCCTGATGTTTTTCGATCCCTATATGGGCTATGCCGGCCTCGATCGGCGATGGATCGAGGCCACGCGGCGGTTCGCCGATACGCGCGGCGAATTGATCGAACGGCTGCGGGATATTCGCGAGGATGCCACCGAGACCATGAACGAGGCGGCGCGCGACCTCTCGGTCCGGCGCAGCGAATACGATTCGCTGTTACAGGGCCGCATGCGGCTTGCCCAGCGCTTCGACCAGCATCAAAACCAGATCGAGCAGACCGGCCGTGCCCTGCTCGAAATCTACCGTGAAGCCAATCGCAAGGCGCGCGTGACGCCGGCTCCCGCCTATTTCGTCAAACCCTACGCCATGGAACGGATCAGCTATGCCGGCGGCGAACCGAGCACGAGCGCGCGCGACAGCCTGCGAACCATGATCGCCGAGACCCAGGAACTGCTGAACCAGCAGATCAAGGCCATTCACGAGGCGTTCGAGCAAGCGATGCGGACCTATCGCGAGATCGACGAACTGCTGCCGGAGAAAAAGAGTGGCTAGTAGACGACGCCCGAGGATCCGCAGCTCTTCAACGCTCGGCTGGTCGGGCCTCGCAGGTGTCTTGTTGCTGTTGCTCGCGATCGGATCCGGCGGCGCGCTGGCCTATTTCTATTTCGCTGCCCCCGAGCGGCCGGTGCTCGATGCGAAGACGCTCTGTCCGGTCGACGGCGCAAAGGGAATAACCGTGGTGCTGGTCGACACCTCGGATGACTTGCCCGACACCACGCGGCGCGAGGTGCTGGGCCAGCTCGACGACATGATCACGACGCTGCCGCCCTTCTACAAGCTCGACATTCGCGTGCTCGATATCGCGGGGGCGCGCAGCCGCTCGCTGTTTTCCAAATGCAATCCCGGCGACGGCGCGGGCCTGAGCGAATGGACCGACAATCCCCGGATCGCGCGGCTGCGCTGGATCGAGGATTTTCGTAAACCCGCCGCCGACGCGGTCAAGAACAGCATCTCCTCGGCCAAGTCGAACAGCTCGCCGATCATGGCGGCGATCCAGGACATCGCGATCGGGGAATTTTCCAGCGCTGCGAGCGAAAACGCGCGGAAAACACTCTATGTTATCTCCGACATGATCGAATACACCCGCGACTACAGCCAGTATCCGCGCGCCGGCGACCTGTCGTTCCAGCGCTACAGGCAATCGCCGGCGTATTTGAAGTTTCGCACCGACCTGCATGGCGCGACCGTCATTCTCCGCTATGTGACCCGGCAGACCGGCAGCCAGCAGATCGTGGACAGCACCAAGCACATGGAGTTCTGGAAGGCCTGGATCGAGGACAACCGGGGCTCGTTCGGCGGCGTCAAACGGCTGCAGGGAGCCTGAAGGCGCATGGCGGTCTATGACTTCAAATTCAAACCCAATCTGCCGCCCGGCTTCGTGAACGGGCTGCTGTTCTTTGCCGTCGTCGTGCTTGGCAGCAGCTATATCATTTTCTCGAAGCTGCATGATTTTGGCGCGCTCGCAGCGACCGCGGTCCCGGTCCTGATCATGATCAGCTACGCGGTTTTGCTGGGCGCGCGGCTGTTTCGCCTGCGCGACGATCAATCCGGCGACAATCTTTACTACATGGGATTCCTGTTCACGCTGACGAGCCTTGCCGTCTCGCTCTATCAATTTTCGGCGGCAGGTTCAGCCGAGCAGATCGTGCAGAATTTCGGCATCGCGATTGCATCAACCATTGCCGGCATCACGCTCCGCATCATGTTCAACCAGATGCGCCGCGACCCGGTCGAGACCGAGGCCGCCTCCCGGCTGGAACTCGCCGAAGCTTCGCGGCGGGTGAAGCGCGAACTCGAAAGCTCGGTTCTGGAGTTCGGCTATTTCCGCCGCATGACCCAGCAATCCATCACCGACGCGCTGGACGAGGTGCGGGACAGCATCGGCAAGGCGCACGAGAAATTTGCCGGCGAGCTGGAAAAGCTCGCGACAAGTACCAGCCTGCCGTTCGAGGAATCCTCCAAACTCTCGGGCGCGACGCTGGCGAGCCTGAACAAAAGGACGATCGAAGTCCTCGAAATATCGCGGGGACTGGTGCAGGAAGGCGAAGAGCTCGCCAAAAACACCACGAGCATCGTCCGCTCGATCGACGCGCTGTTCGCGCGCCTCACCACACACCAGACCTCCGAGGAAGCGATTGGCACCCAGCTGATCCCGGTGATCGAGCGTTTGACCGAATCGGTCGATGCGCTCAACCACAATGCGCAAACCCAGGCCAGGAGCACGGAAATGAACCTGCGGCAGGCCCAGAGCGTCGTCGTCGCGATGAAGGAATTGCTGATCGAGATACAGGCGACAAGACGCGGCATTATCCCGCGCGCGCTCGGCTTCATGGCGCCGCGATCGGGCAACGATCCGCGAAGGTAGAGATATGGAAGGACAGATACTCGAGCAGCGATCATCGTACCGGCGCGGCCTCGTGCTCGGGCTCACCATGGCCGAGATCATGGTGCTATTGGTGTTTTGCCTTCTGATCGCAATGGCCGCGTTTTTGAAGCGCGAGGAAACGAGGCGTATCGCGGCCGAGCAGGAACTCAAGGAAGAGCACGCGCAAAACGAGCAAATCCGCGAGGTCGTCAATTCCCTGAGCAAGAGCGCCGCGGTGGCCGAAAAGGTCGAAAACCTTTCCGGCCTGAGCGATCCGCAGGCCATCGACCAATACTGGCGCGAGCTGGTCGACAGCCGCAGCGTCGTCAAGGAAATCGAGAAGAGCCTGACGGTGAAAGAACTCCGCGAGAGCCTGGCCAATATCGCCGCGCTGCGCGCTAACGGCGTCAGCGTCGACAAGGCCATTCGCGATGCCGAGATCGTGGGCGCGATCAATCGCGCCATGGCCAAGCCTGGCGATCCGCCGGTGTCGGCTCAAAGCGTGCTCGAGACGTTGGCGCGGGGCATGGCGCCGGGCAACGGCGGCCACCAATGGCCGCCGATCATCCGCATGAGCGAGGCCGACGGCTATTTCTTCAAATCGGGCAGCGCGGAGTTGTCGCCGACCTTCCACGAAGCGCTGTCCTCGAAAACCC
Organism: Bradyrhizobium erythrophlei; assembly: GCF_900142985.1. NCBI lineage: Bacteria > Pseudomonadati > Pseudomonadota > Alphaproteobacteria > Hyphomicrobiales > Nitrobacteraceae > Bradyrhizobium > Bradyrhizobium erythrophlei. The sequence continues at coordinate 3,461,077 of NZ_LT670849.1, read as the reverse complement.
CGATCGAGATTCTCAACTACATCCGCAAATACGACGTCGATATCATCGAGGTCGTCGGCCACACCGACGAGCGGCCGATCGGATTGCGGCAATATTCCAACCTTGATCGCGACCTGCTGCCGGTGCTGAAGAACGACGCCGGCGTCGTCAGTCTGGTGCCTGCCGACAATGCCGGGCTTGGGCTTGCGCGCGCGGTCGCGGTGGTCAGCGTGCTGCGCCAGAGCCCGCTGCTCGCCGGCTACAAGCTGATTCCGCTCTCGGGCGCGCAACTGGTGAATACCGACGAGACGCTCGCGATCTCGCCTTCGCCCGGCGACATCCAGCAGCGCCGGCGCATCGAGATCCGCCTGCGCAAATCCTCAAGCAGCGAGGCAACCGGCAGCCTCGCGCCGACGGCAACGGCGGTGCCGCCGCGTTAAGCGGCCTGACGCATACTTCCCGGTTTTAGTGCTGATAGATGAGCCTTGCGCTGATCGTGCCGTCCAGCGCGCGAATTTCGTCCAGCAGCTCACCGCCATCGTGATCGACGAGGTCGACGTCGAGCACGACATAGCCGACATCGCTGTCGGTCTCGAGGTATTGGGCCGCGATGTTGATGTCGCGCTGGAGAAATACCTCATTCAGACGCCGCAGCATTCCGGGCACGTTGTGATGGACATGGCTGAAGCGGGCGCCATGGGCGCGCGAATGGAGCTGCACTTCCGGAAAATTGACCGCGCCCATGGTCGAGCCGTTGATGCAGTAGTCGAGCAGCTTGCGCGCGACCTCCCTGCCGATGCGCTCCTGCGCCTCTTCGGTCGAGCCGCCGATGTGGGGCGTCAGGATCACGTTGTCGAGGCCTTGCACGGGGCTGTCGAAGCGCTCGGAGTTCGATGATGGCTCAACGGGAAAGACGTCGAGCGCGGCACCGGCCAGATGCCCGTCGCGAAGTGCCGCCGCAAGCGCATCCAGATCGACCACGGTGCCGCGGCTGTTGTTGATCAGGCAGGCGCCGGGTTTCATCAGGCGAAGTTCCCGCGCGCCGATCATGTTGAAGGTTTCAGGTGTCTCCGGAACGTGCAGACTGACGACGTCGCTTTGCGACAGCAATGTCTCGAGCCGATCGACCGGCTCGGTGTTGCCATGCCGAAGCTTGTCCGTGCGGTCGAAATAGATGACCCGCATCCCCATCGCTTCTGCAAGCGTCGAAAGCTGGGAGCCGATATTGCCGTAACCGATGATGCCCAGCGTCCGGCCGCGCACCTCGCGGCTGCCGGCCGCGGACTTGTCCCACCCGCCGTCATGGGCCGAAACGGAGCGCGGGAAAATCTGGCGAAGCAGCATGACGATCTCGCCGATGACGAGTTCGGCCACGCTTCTTGTATTTGAGAACGGCGCGTTGAAGACGGGAATGCCGCGCTTGCGCGCGGCGTCGAGGTCGACCTGGTTGGTCCCCACGCTGAAACAGCCGACCGCGATCAATTGGTCCGCCGCGGCGAAGACATCCGAGGTCAGCGAGGTTCGCGAACGGATACCAAGCAGCGAAATGCCCTTGACGGCGTTCCGAAGCGCATCGCCCTCCAGCGCCTTCGGCTGCAGCTCGATATCGGCGAATCCGGAACTGACCAGCAACTCGACCGCGCTGTCGTTCACGTTTTCCAGCAGCAGGAGCTTTGCTTGTTCGGCGCGTGTGGTCGTCATGGCGCTTTCCAATATCCGCGGAGCCAAAAGCCTTCGGGTCGGTTCTTAGAGATGTAGGCCGATTCGATCCAGCCGATAGACCGGCCGGCGCATGCTCCTGCCTAATCGGTGTGCGGGCGTCCCGGCTATGCGTCTTCGTTCCACAACGATGACGCGAAATCGCCCAGAAGATTAACGGCAGGTTTAATAATTAGTGGCAGGTAAAGATATCGGATGATCGGAGTTATCGATGCCCAGGTTTGGAATTAGCGCGAAGCTATTATTGTTTTCTGCGATCATCTTTGCCGGTTACGCCTTCCTGGCCTGGCTCGCCAGCCACAAGATTCACCAGACCATCACCACCGAGCGCATCGACATGGTTCGCCATGTCGACGAGGTTGCGGTGTCCGCGGTCAAGACCGCCTATGCCCGCTTTCAGAGCGGAGAACTGACCGAAGAGGCCGCCAAGACGCTGGTCAAGAACCAGTTGCGGACGGTGAAGTACGGAGCCACCGGCGAATACTATTATATCCATGATTATGACGGAAACTGCGTCATGCATGGCGGAAAGCCGGAGCGCGAAGGCCAGAACTACATCGGCTTCGTCGACAATAACGGCCGGCAGATCATCAAGGAGCAGATCGAGGCGGGCCGCAACGGCACCGGCGCCGTTATTGCGCTGAGCCCGGTGGGACGCGCCGGTTCGACCCAGCCGGTGTCGAAGCTGAGCTACGCGATCGCCTTCGAGCCGTGGCACTGGGTGATCTCGACCAGCATGTTCGTCGATGACATCGATACCCGCTACAGCGAAATCGCCTGGCAGTTTTTCCTGATCGCCGGCGCGGTCGGCCTGTTCATGGCGCTGTGCGCCTACTGGTTGTCGCGACAGATCACGAAGCCGCTTGGCCGCCTTGTGCAATTTACCGAGCAGCCGCTCTCGTCGGCGCCCTCCGCCCAGTTTGAACGCGATCTGCGCCTGAAGGACGAAATCGGCGCGCTGGCGCGCGCGCTTCAGATCTTCAAGGCGAAATCTGCGGAAGCCGAGCGGCTGCGTGGCGAGGTCGACAGCCAAAAGAGCGAGGCCGAAGCGGCGCGCCGCAAGACCTTGACCGACATGGTCACCACCGTCGAGACCGAAACCGACAACGCGGTGGCCGGCATCGACAACCGGATGGCGGCGATGACGGAGGCTGCATCGGTGATGAGCCGGTCGGCCGAACTGGTCGGCACCAGCGCCCAGACGGTCGCGACCGCCTCTTCGCAAGCTCTCAACAACGCGCAGACGGTCGCGAGCGCCGCCGAACAACTCTCCAGTTCGATCCGCGAGATCAGCTCGCAAGTCACCAATGCGACCAAGGCCACGAGTGCTGCCGTCAGCCGCAGCGAGAGCGCCCGCACCACGATCGCCACGCTTGCCGAAGCCGTCACGCGGGTCGGCCAGGTGACGACGCTGATCTCCGAGATCGCTTCGCAAACCAACCTGCTAGCGCTGAACGCGACTATCGAGGCGGCGCGCGCCGGCGAAGCGGGCCGCGGCTTTGCGGTAGTGGCGAGCGAAGTGAAATCGCTGGCGACGCAGACCGCGCGCTCGACGGAAGAGATCAACCGCCAGATCAGCGAAATTCAGAGCATCACCCAGGAGACCGTGCGCGGCATGGACGAGGTCTCCAGCACCGTGCGCACGATCGACGAAATCGCGGGCTCGATCGCCGCCGCCGTCGAAGAACAGCACGCCGCGACTTCCGAGATTTCCCGCAACGTCACCGAGACCGCCAATGGCGCCCGCGAGGTCTCGACCCGGATCACGGAAGTCTCCAGCGAGGCGACGCGGCTGGGTGGCGAAGCCGGACGGGTACATAGTTGTGCCGCTGACGTGACCGATGCGGTGTCGTCGCTGCGCCGGGTGATCGTGTCGGCGGTCCGCACGTCCGCCGCGGCCTGACGGCGTTCACGCCGAAAGCGTTTTCAAGCGACGTGGATACCGGTTCGCGTGAAAAACCTAGTCGCGCGCCACCGGCGGGTACGACTGCGGCGCCTCGGCGCGATCGTGCATTCCGTAGTCGCGCGTGATCTCGAAGGCCTTGCGATCGGACCAAGCCGCTTCTGCGGCTGGCTCGTGATCGGAAAGCACCAGAAACTTTCCCTCACGGTAGACGCTCTTGAATAGCTCGCCCGCTATCGGCGCCGCCGGTTTCGCATCGTAATAGGTGACCCAGACGGCGCGGGCCACCGAGCGCGCCCGCGACGGATCGGCCTCGGGGCCGATGCGGAGGCGGTAGTCGGCGAAGTGCTGCTCGCGCCCGGCGCGCTGGATCGCGCGATGCTGGGTATGATGACGCCAGCGGACCAGCGCTCCCTCGTCAGCCCACCATTGATGCGAGAGGATGACGTCGGGTCTGTCGATGCTGCGATAGCGGTCGATGAATTCGACGCCGCCGCTCCGCTCGAGTTCCGGTCTCAGCGCGGCCGCGAGATTGAAGTAGTGCTCGGCATGTCCTTCCAGAGGCGTCACTTCAAAAAACAATCCGATCATGAGCCCTTGTCCGCATGCGCGATCCGCCAGGTCATCCGGCGGATCGGCGTTTGCGACTGTAATCGCCGCGGCCGTGGAATGCCATCGATCAGTGGCCCATGCTCACCGCACCACCGAGCTTGACGTTGCGAAGCGTCAGCGCGAGCGGCACCGCCGACAGCGCAATCAGCATCAACACCCAGAATGCATCGACATAGGACAGGAATGACGCCTGGGCCTGGACCTGTGCGCTAATCCATTGCACCGCCTGATCCTGGGCCTGCGCCAGCGAGCTGCCGTGGCTGGTGAAGAAAGTCGTCACCTGCTGCAACGTGTTCTGATACTGCGCGCTCGATGGAATGATCTGTTCAACCAGCCGGCTTTGATGGAACTGCGCGCGATGGGTAAGCACGTTCGAGACGAGGGACACGCCGATCGAGCTGCCGGTGTTGCGCGCGACGTTGATCAATGCGGACGCCTGGTCGCTCTTCGAGGGCGGAATGCCGTCGTAGGATGCGGCCATGATCGGCACGAAGATCAGCGGCAGGCCAATGCCGAGCAGCATGCGCGAACGCGCCATGAACCAGAAGCCGAGATCGCCGTAGACGTTGGTCATGACGTACATCGAGAGCGCGATCACCAGCGCGCCTGCGATGATCAGGTATTTCGGCTGCACTTTTGCGGCGAGGCGGCCGACGACGAACATCATGGCCATGGTGACGACGCCGCCCGGCGAGAGCACAAGGCCGGCCCAGGTGGCCGTGTAGCCGAAATCCTGCTGCACCAGCTGCGGCAAGAACTGCGTGGTCGCCAGCAGGATGGCGCCGGTCGCCAGCATCACGAGGAAGCAGGCGCCGAACTGGCGGCTTGCCACCATTCTCAGGTCCACGGCGGGGTTCTTATGGTTCAATTCCCAGGGGATCATCAGCACGAACGCGAGCGCGCAGATGGCCGCGAACGTCACGATGAAAGGCGAACCGAACCAGTCGTCCTCCAGGCCGCGGTCCAGCACAACTTCAAGCGCGCCAAGGAACGTCGCAACCAGCGCGAAGCCGACAACGTCGAACCGGCGTTCTTGCTGCGTCTCGTCCTTTGCGCGGGCGGGTTCTTGCAGGATGATCGCGATGGCGGCCATCGCGAGCACGCCAACCGGCACGTTGATCAGAAAACACCACTGCCAGGACCAGTTGTCGGACAGCCAGCCGCCGAGCGTCGGTCCAACCACCGGCGCCACCACCACCGCAACACCGAACAACGCAAACGCCTGGCCGCGCTTGGCCGGCGGGAACGAATCCGCCAGGATCGACTGGGCGACCGGCACCATGCCGCCGCCGCCAACGCCTTGCATGATACGAAACACAAGAAGCGCGTTCAGATTGGGCGCAAAGCCGCTCAATAGCGAGCTGAGCGTGAAGATGCCGAGACAGATCAGGAAGAAGGTCTTGCGGCCCAGCCTGCGCGCCAGATAGCTGGAGGCGGTCAGGATGATGGCGTTGGCGACCAGATAGGTGGTCACCACCCAGGACGCCTCGTCCTCGCTCACCCCCATGCCGCCCGCGATGTAAGGCAAGGCCACGTTGGCGATCGTGGTGTCGAGCACCTCCATGAAGCTCGCAAGCGCCACAATGAATGCAATCAGCCAGGGACTGGTGGCAGCGACGGCGCTGTTGTTCGCAGGAAAACCGTTGGCTTCGATCGTGGCGGCACTCACAGGAACCTCCCCAGGCGTTCAAAGAGCGAAGACGCGGAGTCGATACGCACGGTCGGCACGACCGACATGCCCGGTCCGAGCGCGCCATCCTTGGGCGGATTGTCCATGATGATCTTGACCGGCACGCGCTGGACGATCTTGACGTAGTTGCCGGTGGCGTTCTGGGCCGGCAGCAGCGAGAATGCGGTGCCCGATCCCGGCTGGACGCTGTCGACATGGCCGCGGATCGCGCGGCCCGGATAGGCGTCGATCCTCAGCGTGACCGGATCGCCCGGCCGCATGCGCTCGAGCTGGATCTCCTTGAAGTTCGCGGTCACCCAGATCTCATCGGGAACGAACGTGGTAAGGCTGGTGCCGGGTTGAGCGAACTGGCCGACGGCGGCGCCGAGGTTGACGACACGTCCCGGCTGGGCCGCGGTCACCGTCGTATAGGAGAGGTTGAGCTTTGCCTGGTCGCGCTGCGCTTCGGCCTGCGCGAGGTTCGCAACCGCGCTCTTGCGCTGCGCCTTGAGGCCTTCGACCTGACGCTGGGCCAGATTCAACGTCGCCTGCGCACTCTGAACCGCGGCCTGCTGCTGGCGCAATTGCGAGGTGTACTGCTCGGAGTTCTGGACCGTGCCGTAGCCGGTTTGCTCCAGGTGCTGGTAACGCGCCGCCTGCTGCTGGGCAAACACCAGCGCCGCCTGGGTCTGATCGACCTGCGCCTGGTTGGCGCTGATCTGCGCCTTCTGCACTTCGAGCTGCGCGTCGATATTCTCGATGCTTGCCTGCGCTGCGCCGACCTGCGCCTCCGCCTGTTCCAACGCAACGCGGTAGTCGCGGTCATCGATGCGGGCGATCACGTCACCGGCCACAACATGCTGATTGTCCGTCACGGGAACGGCGGTGATGTAGCCGGACACTTTCGGAGCGAGCGAGGACTGTCGCGCGGCGACAAAGGCGTCATCGGTCGACTGGAAATGCGAGGCCTGATCCACGTAAACGTAGCCGCCGCCGAGAGCCGCGGCCAACAACAGCGCGCCGATCACCGACACGACCGGACGGCGGCGCAGAAAACCTTCTTCGGCTGGCTTGGCGGTCGGGCGCGCATTGTCGTTCCGCGGCGGCGGCTGTTCCGGATTTTTCGGTGCCGGCGCCTTCGCGGTCACGCTGGCCGCCACCCCGCGCTCCCAGGACGGCTCCTGCGTCGCTGGCGGTACACCCGCGTCCAAAGCCGCGATCCCCCCTCTTTCTTGAACTCCGTCGTCGAACATGTCGTGCTCCTCTGAATGAAACGAAACTGTATCGTTCTATAATGACCCAAGGCGCCTTGGTCAATAAGAACTGTACTGTTCAGTTTTATTTGATTTCAGGGCCGGATGTGCGTAAATTGCGGGGAGAGATCTCACCGTCCGAATTGCACAGGATCCAGGAATATACAGTAAAATGAATGATTTAAGGGAAGAGCCAGCGCGTCGCAAATCACCGGCCCGCGCGACCGTGCGGCTGGGACGCCCGCCAAAGGAAATGGAGGGCGAGGTCGAGGAGCGGATCCTGGACGCCGCTCACAAGGTCTTTCTTGAGCGTGGCTTCGAGGGCAGCAGCATCGATGAAATCGCGGTGGCTGCGCGGTCAGGCAAGCCGACGATTTATGCGCGAATCGGCGACAAGCGCGCCCTCTTTACCGCGGTCGTGATGCGCGACGTTGTCGGGCGGATCGCGCAGTTCAAGAGCGATATGTCGATCGATGGGACGATCGAGGAGCGCCTTGTGCGGGTTGCGATCGCGATGCTGCAATGGACGCTGGAGAGCGAAAGGATGGCGCTGTTGCGGCTCGCCATCGCCGAGGTCAACCGCTTCCCGGAGATTGCCTCCCAGGTCAGCCGAAACGCGCAAAAGCTCAGCACGGAAGTCGCCGTCGGCTTCCTTGGCGAAATGGCGCAGACCGATGAAATCGGCCGGTTGCCGGCCTTTGCACCCGAGCGCATCGCGGTGACGGCAAGAGCCTTCCTCGATCTGGTCGTGATGCCGATGCTGATGCGTGGACTGGCTGAACAGAAGGTCGACGTGTTGAGCGAGGAAGTCACTGCCCACGTCAAAGGCCGCGTTCCGTTCTTTCTGGCCGCCTGCCGCCATGGCGGCTGAATGCGCGAGTTGAAGAATTGCCGGCCGTCACGCGATGCAGCGCCCGACGACGACGACGCGCTGAAATTGGTCCCGCCGCCGGCCAGCGCAAAGCCGGCTGACGTATATGCCGAGGCCGAATAATCGGCCCCGACGGCGGTCCCAAGCACTTAGGCCTTCGCCACGTTCATGACTGACCCGGCAGAGCGTTGAGCTGGCTTGCGGCGCGATCGGTCATCGCCATTGGTAAGGAATGCATCGCCCCTTGGTTGCCGATCACCCGGAGATCGGCTCGCGCGACCCCAGCCCCCGCCAAGGTCGACACAACTCCGGATATGGTTTTGCCGCTATGATTTTACCGAGGCGACCATATCTGTCCTTCTGCGGACAGTCCTGACAGCCGCTCCGGTACTTTCTGAAGTTTTTCTGATATTTTGGGCCCAGAGCCTGTTTGTCGGCATTTTCAGATATGGCCACTTTCTGATATCGCCTCGGCATCAATGGTTTGAGTACCCCCGAGGGGATCGTGCTGCGTTGCCGGCTTTGAATTGGATCTGCCGCGCGCCGAGTTGCGCGGTCCCGACGGCGACGCCATCCGGCTCCGACCGAAGACGTTCGGCCTCCTGAACCTGCTGGCAGGCAACGCCGGACGCGTGGTGACCAAGCAAGAGATCATGGATGTGGTCTGGCCGAACGTCCACGTCGGCGACGACAGCCTGTTTCAGTGCATCCGGGAACTCAGGACCGCGCTCGGCGACGATCAGCGCCAACTGATCAAGCTGGTTTCCGGCCAAGGCTACCTCTTCACGGCCGCCGTCTCGACCGATCCGGCGACCATGGGCGCACAATCGCCATTGTCCGCGAATGTTCCGCCGGCCAAGGCGAGCGGGACCAGCGAAGCTGCACCGCGATGGCCGTCCGGCTCGCGCCGCCTTGCCGCGGTCGCGGTCGGCTGCGCGATCGCCGTTGCGGCTTTTGTCACGACGATGGTCAGGCCCGGCGTGTTCAGGTCGACCCCGCCCATCATTGCGGTGATGCCGATCGTCGCCGCCGACGGCGACAGTGAGGCCATCGCGATGGCCTCAAACGTGACGCAGCGCCTTGCCGATGGCCTCGCGAAGATCGAGACGATCCGGGTATCGGCGCCATCGATCGCAGCGCTGGGCCCGCGCCCGGCGCAGGCCGACTTCGCGGTGCAGGGCGAATTGCGCAAGAGCGAGCGGTCATGGGACGTCCGCGCGCGCATGACCCGGATCGCGACCGGCGAAATCGTGTGGACGGCGCCGGTGTCGATCATGCTGGAAGAAACCGACGTGCCGATGCAGCTATCTCGGCTCGCCGCCGGCATCGGTCATCCGTTGGCGGTACGCATCGGCGAACTGCTCGATGCCAACACGCCGATTCACGGCACCAGCGCCGTCATCGAGCAGGCGACCGCCTCCATCATGCAAACCTCGCGTGACCGCTTCGAAACGGCGCAGGCGATCCTGGTCAAGGCGCTCACCGACGATCCCGACAACGTCGACATCGCCGTCTCGCTTGCGGCCCTTCAGCTCCGCGGCATTCAGATGGTCTGGTACAGTCCGGCGGACGGCGCGGCGGCGCGGGCCAGCGCCAGGGCGACGCTAGAGCATGCGTTGCGCGTCAAGCCGGATTCCATTCCGGCGCTGGAAGCCTATTGCCGCTTTCTCAGCGCCACCACCGCATTCGTCGAGAGCCTTGTCGCTTGTGCGAAAACGCTGAGCCTGGACCCGTGGGACGGAATGGCGCTTTACCATATCGGTCTCGCCCAGATTCAGCTCGGACGTTTCGAGGACGCGCTGGCCTCGTTCCAGCAAGCCGACCGATTCAATACGCCTGAGGTATCGCGCTGGACCTGGCTGCTCGGGGCTGGATGGGCCGACGTGCTCATGGAACGCAACGAAGACGCGGTGCCGTGGCTGCAACGATCGATCGCCATCACGCCGGCATCGGGACGTTCATACATGCTGCTGGCCGTGGCCTATCTGCGCCTGGGACGATTGGACGAGGCAAAGGCCACCATGGCCAAGGGACTTGCGATGAGGCCGGGATCGACGGCCGCCAACGTCAGGGTGCCTACCAATGCTGGCGAGACCGGCGAGGCTTACCGGCAACAGAGCGAAAAGATCCTCCAGCAGATGGTCGAACTCGGATTGCCGGAAGGCTGACCGTCGCACTTCACCTTTAACTGGGCAGGCACAAGCAAAGCCGTCGTGACGCAAAGTCGTCGTGACAATGAGTTGACGGCTTATGGTGGCCAAATGACGCGCCTGGAACGGTAAGGGCGTCCGGCTTCCACCGCGGAACCACAAATTTTGTTATAATCGATTCGATATAATTGGCGTGGCAATGCCCATCGTTCGCTAGAGATCCGATGCTATCCGTCATGGACCAACATCGCGAGCTTTCGTTGCAACGAGCGACGTTCAAGATTGACATTCAGTCCGACGAGCCCGTTTGGACGCCGGCACGGCAAGAGCTGTGGCAGCGCGTCGAGCGGCACGACTTCGAACCCGACACAGCACTGAATTTTACCCAACGGCTGGCGCGCGACCACGGCTGGAGTCTTGAGGACGCCCGCGCGGCCGTCGATGCCTATCGGCGCTTTTGCTTTCTCGCCATCGTGTCGCCGACGCCGGTCACACCCAGCGAAATCGTCGACGAGGTCTGGCATCAGCATCTCATCTATTCGCGCGACTATTGGGATCGATGGTGCGGAGAGACGCTGCGGGCGCAGCTACACCACGATCCCACGCCCGGCGGCCCCGAAGCCCAGATGACCTATCGCCGGCAATATGCCGAGACGCTCGCATTGCACGAGCGCCTGTTCGGACCACCGAGTCCACAGCTCTGGCCCGCGACGCATCTGCGCTTCGCTGGCCCGCGCTACCATGCGACGGACCGAAGCCGTTGGTTTATCTTGCCCAAACCCGTCGCATGGATTCGCCGTCTACTCAGGAGGTGAACGATGACCTGGAATCCGTTCGACTGGACCGCTGGTCCCTTCCTTTCGCTCTACATTGCGCTCGCCGCCATCATATTCTTGATGGGCGTCAGAATGAGATCGTCGATCGGCCCCGAGAACCACTTCACGCACCGGTTGGGAGTATTGGAGTTGGCCTATCTCGCCGGTGGCCCGCGCCGCGTCGGCGACGCGGTGCTGGTCAATCTGATGTCGGGCGGCGGCGCCACCATCGCTCCCGGCGACTACAAGATCATCGTCACCAACCAGACGCCGCTAACCGGCCTGATGGACCGGCCGCCGCTTCTTTCGGTGCAGCCGTTGATGACGCGGCAGCAGTTTCAAAAGGCGGTCAAGCCGCTGGTCGAGCGGCTTCAGGAAAGTTTGCAACAGCTCGGTTATTGCCCGAGCGACGAACAGATGGCGTCGTTCCGCAAGGAGACCCTGCCCTTCGTCCTCCTGCTTTTGGCGTTCGGCGTCACGAAAGCCTACATCGGCGAGGGACGACATCATCCCATCGGCTTTCTGGTCGTCCTTCTTTTTCTGACCGTCGTGGCCGGGATCGCACTGGCGACGCGTCCGACGCGGACGCGGGCCGGCAGTGAAGTTCTGAAGAGCTATCAGGCCGGCAATGCACGGGCTTCGCGCGCGCCGCTCGATCATGAACTGCTTCTTGCCGTGGCGCTGTCGGGCGCCGTCGTTCTATCGGGCACCGCCTATGCCTCGGTCTACGCGGCCTCTCAGACCATGAGCAATGGCAGCGGGTGTGGTGGCGGCGGAGGTTGTGGCGGGGGCGGAGGCGGTGGATGCGGCGGGTGCAGCTGAACTGCTCCATCGTCGGCTCGGCTTGAATGAGCAAATGGCGCGCCACGGCCGATGAAGATGGGCAATACTCCTTCTCCGTGGTGCTATGACGCGGGCGCCGGCTGCGCGCTCCAATTAGCGAAACTGCGACGGGCTTCGATCCAGCACTATCGCGCTGATCGAGCGCTGTTTCATCATGCGCTGGCGTTTCACGCGCCGGCCGCGCTTGTCATCCGGCTCAGCGCGATGCCAAACAGCAGATCGTGTCCAGACATGCCCTCGGCAACGAAGCGGTCGAACGCACTTAACATCGCGGGCTTCAACGTGACCAGGCGTTCGCCCTGGCCCGATAGCTGCACGAGATCCGCACGCTCCGCGTCCTGGAGCAACTTCCGCACATGGGTGCGCGACACGCCGAACCGGTCGCCGATATCGCTGTAGGACAGCTCTACCGCGCTGTTGCCGGCAGCCATCGTCATCTGGATGAGCTTGACCAGGATCGTCACGCCGGCATCGCGGGTATGGAATAGAAACATGCCGGGATTGCTTGCAAGAACATCTGCGCCCCTGGCGGAAAAGCCCAGCGCCACCACGCGCTGGGCGCGCTGAAACGCAACATCGCGCTTGATCGGCTGCGAATAGCCGATATCCGGGAACATGACCTGCAACGGGCGATGAAGCGCGGCCAGCCAATCCAGATCGAGCGACATCATCTTGGCGGTCGGCGTCAGGAGGCGGACCCGGCCATCGCGCAGCGATGGACGCCGCGCGAGAAAACCGAAACGGACCAGCTTGGCGACGAGGTCCTCGATGCGGCGCGGGCTCGACAACCCGAACACCACCATCTGCTGCTTCAATAGCCGCATGGTCGGCCAGGTCGACCGGTCGGCCTCCTCGTATCGGCAGTGGAGCTGCACGATCATGTTGAATGTGACCTGGCGCACCGCCTCGAGCAGCAGGCGATTGAGGAACGCATTGCCCTCGTAAAGCCCGAGCACCGCTTCGACGAAAGCCGCCCGCGCCGCCGAAAACCTCGGATGCGCCAGAATTTCCTCTGGCGGACGATAGGTTCCTGCAAACGGCGGGATGGAATCGGACATGGGTTCTTTCGACGCAGGAGCAGGAAAGATGGACGGTTCCAGAACTGGAACCAATGAGAGAGAGGATGCTTCAGTCACCACCGGATTAACCCAACTGCGCTCGGCTGCGAGAGGGTGAAGCGCGTCTGAGATAACAGGTTTGAATTCCGCAGTGACAGTTTGCGGTGCGGATTTATCACGGTGCGCAAGATTCGCGAATTGCACGCAAAATGTTCCGCGGGCGTGCGCAGGGACGACGCCGCTAGCGGTTGTTGTCGAACGGGGCGTTTGCGAAAACGGTAACCACAAAAAAAACGTAGGTTAGGCGGGACGGGGTCAAACCGACTGCCACCGGGTTCATGGGGGCGTGGGTCATGGCTGTCCGGATTTTCAACCGCGCGTGTTTGCGCGGGCTTTTCGCTGTATCGCTCGCGCTCGGGGCCGGCCTGTCCGGCGAGGCAAGCGCGCAATCGGCGAGCTTCAACGGCACGCAGGCCACCACCTTCACGCTGACCACCGGCAACAACACCAGCACCTTCACCTTCGGGCCGAACACCGTCATCGGTCCGACCGGGGGGCCGACGCCCGGGGTCACCGGCGATACGCTGACTGGCTGGAACGTCATCAATCAGGGCCAGATCAACGGCGGGGTTGGAGGGGGCTTAGATGAGGGCATTTTCCTCAACACCGTAGGGGGCAATAGCGTCATCAATTCCGGCACTATCACGGGTGGGGTAAATGGCGGCGTCCGGCTCGACGAAGGCGGCAGCGTGACCAACCTCGCCGGCGGCACCATCACGGGTGTGTCCATTGCGAACACGGGCACCGTAACCAACGCCGGCCTGATCCAGGGCAATGTCAGCGTCGCAACGGGCAATATCATCAACCAGAGCGGCGGGACCATCACCGGCTTTGCCAATTTTTTTTCGACCGGGACGTTGACCAACGCCGGCACCATTGCCGGCGATTTCACCTCCAGCGCAGGCGCGACGGTTAACAACCAGTCTGGCGGCAGCATTGCCGGGGGCGTCAATATCAACAACACCCTTAACATCCCTATGCGAAGCCCCGGCACCGTGACCAACGCCGGCAGCATCGGCGGTTTTGGCGTCCTGCTCAACGACGGCGGCAGTGTCACCAACAGCGGGACCATCACCGGCACCACCGCCAATCCCACCACTTTTAACATTGCCGGCGTATTCGTGCTCGTTGGTTCCGCCAATGTCTCCAATCTGGCGGGCGGCGCCATCACCGGCGGTACCGACGGTGTCCAATACTTCCTCGGCTCCGGCAGCGTCCTCAATGCCGGCAACATCACGGGCATGACGGGCAATGGCGTCAATCTTCAGGCCGGCGGCAGCGTCACCAACCTGGCCGGCGGCACCATCACCGGCGCCACCAACGGTGTCCAGGTTGTTGGCAACAACGCCTTCGCCAACTCGGTGATCAATGCCGGCACCATCACCGGGACAACCGGAGCCGGCGTCTCGATCTCGAACGGCGCCCCCGTCCCCGTCACCAACCTGGCCGGCGGGACCATCACCGGGACCATCGGCATCGACACCAACTCCGTTAACGCGACGGTGATCAATGCCGGCACCATCACCGGGACCGGCGGCACGGCGATCAGTTTCGACGGCAATACTCCCAGTTTCTTGATCCTGCGAACCGGCACGGTGATCAATGGCGATGTGGTCAGTGCGGAGTCTTTTAGGGACTCGCTCATCCTGCAAGGCACCGGCAACAACAATAATAATTTCACGAGCTGGGAATCCCTTCAAGTGCAGGCCAGCGGCCTGTGGGCATTGAATGGCGTTTCCTCATTTTTCTCTACGCAAGTTAGCAGCGGCACGCTGGTGGTCGGCGACGCCAGCCATCCCGGGGCCTCGCTCACCAGCTCCGTGCAAGTGAATGCCGGCGCTACGCTGGGCGGCCAGGGCACCGTCGGCACCGTCACTATCGCGAACGGCGGCACGATCGCGCCCGGCGCCGCCAGTCCGTTCTCCACGCTGAACGTGACCGGCAACACCCAGTTCAACGTCGGCTCGTTCTTCAACGTCAATGTCAATGCGGCGGGACAGACCGACAAGCTCGCCGTCGGCGGCACGGCAACGCTGACCGGCGGCACCGTGCAGGTACTGGCGCAGTCCGCCAATTTGACGGCGACCAACTACACCATCCTGACCGCGGGCAGCCCCAACGGCACCACCTTTGCCGGCGTCACCACCAGCAGCATCTTCCTGTCGCCGACCTTGAGTTATCCGACGCCACAAGAAGTGGACCTGACGCTCACCGCCAAGCCATTCAACACGGCGGCGGCGACGCCGAACCAGACAGCGGTGGCGAACGCGCTCAACGCCGGCGCCCAGAACGCGCTGACGGCAATTCTTTTCGGCCAGACCAGCATCGCCGGCGCGCAGCAGATTTTCAATGCGCTGTCCGGCGAAGTCTATGGCAGCGTGCAGAACACCCAGGCCGACGAGACCCAGTTCGCGCGCAACACCATCCTCGGCCGGCTGCGTCAGTCGGATTCCAGCGGCAACACCGCCGCGCTCGCCTTCGGCGGGCCCGAGCTCAGCTATGCCGCAAGCGTCGATAGCTCGACCGGCTTCGCCAAGGCCGCCGCCGATACCTGGCACGACCTGACCACCTGGGTGCAAGGCTTGGGCGGCGTCGGCCATGTCGATGCCGATGCGAACGGCAATGCGGCGGCTCTGCGCAGCAACTTCAGCGGCTTCCTCACCGGCACCGATGCGCGCTTTGGCGCGATGCGGGTCGGGTTGATGGGCGGCTATACCGCGACCAACCTCAATATCGACGGGCGATCGAGCACGGCCGGGATCAACAGCGCCCTGCTCGGCGCTTACGCCGGCACGAGCTACGGCTCGTTCCACCTGCGCGGCGGCGCGGTGGTTTCTTTCGACAGCATCGATACCAGCCGCGTGATCGCCTTCCCCGGCTTCGCCGACAGCGCCAAGGCGCATCTCGACGGCTACACCGGCCAGGCGTTCGGCGAGGTCGGCTACGGCGCGTCAACCGGCCGGATCGCGATCGAGCCGTTCGCAGGCCTGGCTTATGTGCGCGTCCACGACGCCGCGTTCGCCGAGAACGGCGGCATCGCCGCCCTTTCCGGATCGGCCAGCAACGAGAACATAGGCTATTCCTCGCTCGGCGTGCGCGCGGGCACGCTATGGACGCTTCCCGGCGGCACCGTGCTGAACCCGCACGCCGCGCTGACATGGCAGCACGCCTTCGGCGATGTCACCCCCACCGCGGCTCTGGCATTCCAGAATGGCGGCGGCGTTTTCTCGGTGGCCGGCGTGCCGATTGCCATCGACTCCGCCCTGGTCGAGGGCGGCGTCGACTGGCGCATCACGGCACAGGTCAAGCTCGGCGTCGAATATCAAGGCGAACTCGCCCAGCACGCCCAGGTCCATACCGCCAAGGGCAAGTTCACCTGGACATTCTTCTAGAGTCGATCGTGCGGGCAAGAAATCGCAGGAAGCTCGCTGCCCCATTCGCAAGCGGCGCTGTTGCGTCACTCGCGCGTCAGAACAGACTGCTCTTGACTACAGTCAGCAACTGGACGAGCGACATCGTGTGGTCCTGATGCCCCGATGCTGGAATCAAGTTTTGCGAACGGGCGGATTTCCCGTCGCGAGAAAGCGATCGGCTCTTTGACATTCAAACAGGACAATTGCCGCGAGCGTCGGTTGCCGCTCTGAGCGGAGCAAATGGCGCGCCCGGAACGATTCGAACGTCCGACCCTCAGATTCGTAGATTGCGCCGAGCGTTTTGACCAGGCATCTCACGTTAACTCAGTTGCCATCAAGAGCCATCAGCGCGCTTGCTAACCGCTTGCGCGACACCACCTTCTTGACGGGCACCTTCAGTGCGTTGGCACGGGAGTATTCATGAGTCGTCACGAACCATCTGCATCCCTTGCGCGCTCGGCTTCCACACTGCTTCCAGGCGCAGAAGCGATTTCTCTGCCGCCTGCCAGAAACGAGAAGGCCGGATCAACGGCAAGCGCTGCCTTCACCAAGGCCTCCGTCCGCAAGATGTATTGCCCGCCGGGACGGGATGAAAAATTGTTCTGGGACAAGGAATGCCGCGGCTTAGGCATCCGAGCGCTCGCTTCAGGACGACGGTCCTGGATTTTCCAATACCGTGACGAACACAAGCGAACGCGGCGGATCGTGCTCGGCGATCTCTCTTCGGTTGAGGAAGCGTTGCCCGTTCTATTCAACCTGATCGAGCATGAAGGACTTGTGCTGGGTGGGTCGAGCGCCATCAACATCGTTGGAGCCATGCGACTTGCACGCGACCTCGGTCCAGGCAAGACCATCGTGACTATCCTCGCGGATGGCGGACAGCGCTATCAATCCAAGCTGTTCAACCCGGAGTTCCTGCGCAAGAAAAATCTGCCCACCCCACGTTGGATGGAATAACAACCCGCCACGGGGCTGCACATCCCCCTCGCAATGCCCGCTCCGGGTCAAACTCGGACCTCAGGCGATGTCTGATCGACGTCCGTTCATCCCCCAACAGCCGACATGCGGCGACTGCAACGACATGTCGGTTTTGTGCCAATATCGGAAGTCACTGCGCTTCGTTCCGTTACGGCGGAAGTAGCTCGTCCATGCGCAAAATAGGGACAGCCTCGTTGTCTGATCCGCATGCTGGTCGCATCGCTGTTGAACCTTACGCAAAGCTCCCGCGACCCACAGCTCAGGGGGATACTGGGTTAGTGGATGTCGCTCTGCCGCTGTCGCCGCGACCACCGCCACCATGCGGTCGCACTCGCCTTGGACCGACGGCACTACTGGCCTCAAAGTTGACGCGAACAAGCCTGCGGATTTTGAGAACCGCTGGTCCGCGATGTTCGCTTTACTTCCGACAACGGAAACGGCACAGCCCGGGCCCGACGTCCGCTAATGCCAAGCACGGAAGTCTCCGGCTCTTTCAGGCGCATGGGAAATGGTGTAATTTCGATCGGCGAGCCACCGACAGGACGTGCCGAAATCCTGTAATCGAAAGGCAGCGCCTTGCCTTCGGCGGGCGAGTACTACCCAACTCACTTGATATTATTTTTTGCCGGTACGATTGGGCGCCTTGGACCGATGCGCATATCCGCGTCGCAGTGCCTTTTGCAGGACGACCCCGCAGCCGTCAAAAATCTGGAGACGAAAGGAATAGACGAAGCCGCACCTGATCAATGGAGCAAGCTCACGGACCATCGCTCGCAAGCCAGAGAGGAGATCTACGATGCACACCCAATCGGGTCGAATTTTGCTTGCCACTGGCCTGATCACCGCGGCGCTCGCAGGCGGCGCAATCGGTCAGCCAGACGAAAAACTCGGAAAGGTGGTCTTCCCTACCTCCTGTGATCCCAAGGTCCAGGCCGAGTTCGACCGCGGCGTCGCGATGCTGCATTCGTACTGGTTCCTTATTGCCCGCCGGAAGTTCGAGGAGATCCTGCAGCAGGACCCCACTTGCGCGATGGCTTATTGGGGTGTGGCGATGGACTTCCTCGGCAATACCCTGGCAACCACGCCGACCCGGGCCGAGGCGCAGGCAGCCTGGGACGCACTCGAAAAAGCGCGGGCCGCAGGGCCCAAAACTCAACGCGAGCGCGACTGGATCGAGGCGCTGAGCGCCTATTTCCGCGACCATGACAAGGTCCCTGCGAATGCCCGGCTGGCAGCCTACAATGCCGCGATGGAGCAGATGGCGCAAAACTATCCGGACGACTATGAGGTACGGGCCTATTATGCGCTGACGCTTCAAGCGTCGGCGACGAAAAGCGACCTCACCTACGCCAACCAGATCAAATCCGCGGCGCTGTTGGAGAAACTCTTCGAGCAGAACCCGCAGCATCCGGGCGTGACGCACTACCTCATTCACGCTTACGACTTTGCGCCGCTTGCCGAGAAGGGAATCGCGTCAGCGCGGCGCTATGCCGGCATTGCGCCGGCCGTGCCGCACGCGCGGCATATGCCGTCGCACATCTACTCCATGGTCGGGCTTTGGGATGAATCCATTGCCTCAAACGCGTCGGCGCTGGAGATCCAGCCCGATTACTATCACGCGGCGGATTTTACGGTCTATGCCCACCTGCAGCTCGCGCAGGATGCCAAAGCCGATGCGATGATCAGGAAGTCGCTCGCGACTGCTGACCGCGGCGATCGTCCGATAAATTTCGTCAATTTCACTGCCAAGGCCGCTATGCCGGCGCGCTATGTCCTGGAACGGGCTGACTGGGCTAACGCTGCCGCGCTGCCGATGACCCCCACCCAATATCCCATGGCGGATTCGCTGATCCGCTTCACGCGCGGCCTTGGCATGGCGCGCACCGGTAATCTCGCGGGCGCTAAAGAAGAGATCGAAGCGATGAAGGTTTTGCGAACGACCCTTCAGCGCGCCGACCAGTCCTACTGGGCCGACCGCACCGAGGAGCAAATGCTGGCCATTTCGGCATGGGTGGCCCTTAAGGAAGGTGCGCCCGATCAAGCCCTGCGGTTCATGCGGGCAGCCGCCGACAGCGAAGACGGTAGCCTCAAGCATGTGGCGATGGAGAATCGCCTTTATCCGTTGCGCGAATTGCTCGGGGAATTGCTGCTTGAGATGGGACAGCCCACAGCGGCCATGAACGAATTCGAGACCGCGCTCAAGGCGAGTCCCAACCGATTCCGCGCGTTCAATGGAGCCGCTCGCGCTGCCGACAGCGCCGGTGACCGCCAGAAGGCATCCGAGTACTTCGGCAAGCTGGTCGACTTGGCCAAGAACGCCGATACTGAGCGGCAGGAAATCCGAGAGGCCAAGGCATACTCACGCCGCGATGATACCGTAGGTGTAGGAAAATAACTCCTCGGCTGTCTGGCCCACGCCCGACAGCAGTCAAATCCGAGAAAACAGCGATGATCCGCGCGATCGCATTTGCTGCAATGCTCGGTGCGCTGGTCGCCAGCGTGGCCGCCTACACACTACGCCCGCTTGGGTGGTGGAAGGGGAATACACCGCTGTTCGCTGCGCTCGACCGCGGGGCTAAGACAACCACCAAGCCTGAAGACTGGCCGATCTGCACCACCATGGCATTGGTCGCATCGGATGCCGAATGGGCGCAGCTCGACCCCGATTTCAAGGCCGGCAAGAAGGCGCTGGGCGCGGAGGATTGGAATGGTGCCATCGCAGCATTCGAACTCGCCGCACTGCGTGACCCGCTTAATGCTGATATTCAGAACTACATCGGCTATGCCCATCGGCGACTGCGTCAACTGGGGCCGGCTATTGGCCACTACCAGCAGGCGCTGATACTGAATCCCCGCCACCGTAGCGCCCATGAGCATCTCGGCGAGGCCTATCTGGTACTCGGCGAGTCCGCCAAGGCCGAACAACTGTTGGCGGCTCTGGGAAATCTCTGCCTGCTTCCCTGCGAGGAATACGACGACCTCAAGCGGGCCCTTGCGGCGTACAAAAAGCTGGCTGCGCGCTGAGATCAGATCGAGCGCCGCAAGAGAGCTTTTAACACGAGCGGCAGCGCCGCTTATTGGTAGCGCGCGACTTCCGTTATGGGCAAAAACCGGAAGTCGAGGAGCACGCTGCCCTCGTCTGCTCTGCCCCGAGAGCGGACCTCACTTTGCGCGCTGGAGCTCCGCTTCGTGGCTTCGGGGCCTTTTTACACTGCGTGGCGCAGCGTCCAATTGGCGACGGCACTAGGTCTTTTGCGCATTCGATAACCGAGGTATCTTTAGGTTCGGCGGTCCGAATTTCCCCGGAGGTCATCGATCATGGACGTAGACCGAGATCGCATCGATGAGGCCGTTCTTGCGTTGTTATTTCTCGGGCGTCACGACGCGATACGCACCTGGAAATCCTTCGATTGGGCCGCAATGGGGCGGCTCCATACAAAGGGGTTCATTTCGGACCCAGTCGGCAAGGCCAAATCCGTCGTTTTCACTGATGAAGGCCTGCGTCAGTCCGAATCATTATTCCGAAAGCTGTTCGCCGTGAGGCGTGAAGCCTGAAGCTCTTACCCGTCCCTCGTTCGACTAGCTGCGCGACTGACGGTGCGCTCACTCACCCTTCTGCTCGTCCACTGCGTCATACCAAAGGCGATCGAATTCTTCTTCGACCACCCAGCCGACGCTCCTCCCGCGTGACCTAAGCTTATCGAGGCGATCGAGGTAGGTGCTGCGCTCCAAAGTAGGTAGGTCAGATACGATTTCTAGGGACCGTCCATACATGCGGATCAAAGCAGTAAAGTAGATTTCATCTTCGAGGCTGCAGGATTCCAGAAGGCCGATTGCTTCCTCGCAGTAAAATATCGACAGCTCAGCCATCCCATCCGGGCGCCCAATGGCCTTTTTGTAGTCGGTAATCGCCTTCTTGGCTTTCGAAACCGATACGGATTGGCCTTTCATCAGGTCCGGGGATATCCATCTGGAAATACTTGCTTTGAAGGGCTGGAGCTGATCGAGACCCAAGCCTAAGCGGGCATGCAAAAAAGCCTGGTTGTCTTTGCTCGCGGAGTAGAGGTCTTGCACGAGACCCCGAAGGCCCACCCGATCGAAATCCAGGAGCGCGGTCTTAACGTCGTTCCAGGTTGGCGAGGTGTTCTTGCTACGGACCACGGTTACGAGCCCTTCAATGATGGTTTTAGGCGCGAGCTTTCGGCTAGCTCAAGATACCCGACCTTCGGCATAGGGAACAGATTGACCGGATCACCGATTCCTCGCCAATGGCACATCCTCTCCTCCTCTGAACCGAGGAGTATGACCCATGCTGGATCAAACGAGTGCCACTTCGACGCCTCATAAGTGGGTGCCCTGGAATAAGGGCAAGTTGACTGGGGCAAAGCCGCCGCTGCAACCAAAACACGTCTGGTCGATCCGGACGAAGCTCCAGATCGAAGGCCGCGTCCGCGACCTCGCAATGTTCAATCTGGCGATCGACAGCAAGCTTCGCGGCTGCGATGTCGTCACCATGCGGGTTGAAGATGTTGCTGCCGGCGGATACACTGCGGATCGCTTAAAGATCACGGTGCTGTTCGTGTTCTCTCCGTAGAGACCGCTTAAGGCGGGAACCACCGGTGTGGGAAGTCTCCTACGGGTCAAAAACAGAAGTGGCTCAGCCTGAAAGGCATGTCGGTTCTGCCCTCAACAGCGGACATGCGGCGACTACATCGGAATGTCGGTTTCGTGCCATGAGGCGACATTGCTGTACTAAGCGTATCGCTCACTCAACCAAGAACAGGTCCGGTATTTGCCCATCACGCTTGATAGCGGTCAGGGAAATCGGAACTGGTCCGGTCGCCTCAGTGCGCCAGCGGGTCGGGTCGTAGCTGAAAATGAGCTGCTAGGGGCTTGGTGCCCTTGCCGCCTTCGATCAGCCACGGTGTGCGGTCGCCGTTTGCTGCCCAAAGACCTCGACCTTTCCAGCCCGCGTTCGGATCGTCGATGCGACCGTCGAAGCCCTTGGCGTAGAAGCCGAGCGGATAGGGCACGCGGATTGAGACCATCTTGCCGTCCTTGTTGAGGGCGACGAGTCCATCCATCAAGTTGGCGGTCGACATCGGGATATCCTCGCCGAGACCAAATGTATTGTGTTGATCCACCCACGAGTAGTAGCTCGACTCGGCGCTGTTCTCGCCGATACCTTTGAAGCCTGGACCCGGGTACTGGTAGAACGCCCAGCCCTCCGGGCAGTGGTCGCCGGTTGCGGTCGGACCATTAAGCGGACCCTTGCACTTGCGACGGTCGAAAACGCCCATATGGCCGCTCGCCAAAGAGACCCAGACACGTCCCTGCTTGTCGATATCACCGCCGCGCGGGCCAAAGCCGGGCAGCGGCACATTATAAATTTCAGCCAATGCGCGGTGCGGATTGGAGCCGGGATCCAGCCGCACGACAGAGCCCGGGTTGCCACGCAATGTGCCCCAGATTGAACCGTCGACCGGGCTCGGCATCACTGCATAAAATGAGGCGCCGATACGCTTGTCCTTGGTCGGGTCAACCGGCTGATTGGGCTCGACGTAGTCGTCGCGTTTGCCGTTGCCATTGGTGTCGAGCACCAATGCGGTCCAGCCTTGCGACTTCTCGATATCGCCGGTCTCGTCGAGCATCTTGGTGTTGATCCAGCCGACATGCCCGCCGCCGCCACCGGTGCTCGCCCATAGCGTCTCGTTGGCGTCATAGCCGAACTGCAGATGGTGCGAACCAAAGCAGGTCTGGTAAGCGGTGTATTTGCCTGTCTTGGGGTCGTACATCGTTATCCGACGGTTGGTGCTTTGGATCGGAAACTCCCTGGCCGATGGGTGGTCTGAACCCTTCTTGCAGAAATCCGGATTTGCTGGGGGGTGGCTCGTCGCCGCCAACCAAATGCGGCCCTTACGGTCAAACATCGAGTTGTGGTTATTGGCTTTGCTGTCCCAAATGTTCTCTTCGCCCCAATAGGCAGAGGGCATCAAGATCGTGATCGAACCGGCGTTGCCCGGCCCGAGCGCCAACGGCATGTCGTTGGTGACCGGAAGTTTGAAATTCGTGGCCGTATTCTTCACGGGATCCAGAATCGGCATATCGTTGCAGGCATGCTCGCATTGCCCGTAAAGCGGGCCATAAGCGTTGACGGTCGGATAGCGTCGATCGCTGGCGATGAGATCATGAAGGTACTGCTTGTCATTGTGCCAGTCGCGAAGGGTCACCACGATATTGCGTTCTAAGCCCTGCGGCCGCGAGGGTTTCGTATCAGGCAGCTCACCCTTGGCTACACGCTCGGTCCAATCGGCGAGATATGGGAACGACGCGCCGCCAAGCTGACCCGCCGCGATGTTGATCATATTCTCGCCGGCTTGCCCGGACTGAATGCGGCGAACCCAGGCCTCCTGATGGGTCTTGCCTTGGTCCATGTGAAATTTCGGAATCGTACGCGTCGAGAGCTGGCCAAGCTGATGACAGCCGATGCAGCCGTTGTTCTTCATCAGGTTGAGATAGTCGGTCAGCTTGAGATTCGCCGGCATATCCTCCTTCCCGAATTTCTCCGGTTCAGGAATTTTCATCATCGAATACCAATAAATCGCGGGATAGTACTGCGCAGCCGCGGCATCGCTTGGCGCCGGCACTGCTGCAAGATCGAGCAGTTTTCCGGGCTCGCTCTTTACCTTAGGTGAATCGACAAGGCCGTAGCCACGGACCCACACGTCGTAACTGGCCTTCGGCAAATCTGGGATAACATAGCGGCCTTGGTCATCGGTAACGACGATCTTGATATAACGCACCGGTAAATCGCGCGTTTCCGCAATCACCCACACACCCGCTTCCGGCCCGCTGGAGCTTCGCACGACGCCACCGATGTCGTCATTGTCGATTGCCACGAGTGGAGTGGTGGCTTGTTGCGCCCGGGTTGGCGAGACGGTGATCGCAATCAAAGCTACAATGCCACAGAGAATGCGGACAATTCGCATGGCTCGTCCTCCCGATTTTTTATTGGGGCAACTGCTCGTGGGTTGCTCAGCGATCTTGGCTTAGAGTAGTCCCAACTCAAGTCAGTGCGCAACGATATCTCGATAGGTCGGCTAAAGGAAATTGCCCGACATCACACGGGTACCCCCGTCCCAGGTCGGCTCAACCCTCATAAGCCGACCTCGCGCTTTCGGCTGCCCGCGTCGGCTAAGTGCCGATTTTGTTGCGAAAGTAGTTGGTTGGGTTGGCGAGGATTGCGATTGAGGTTTTTGACGGGGCGGTTGATGCCGCTCAATCCTGAGCGGCTGCCACCCTGATGTTTACGCAACTGTGACGCTACGCGGTGCACTGAAGCGCATATGGCGGCGGCCGGGCGACCAATTTGGCGAGCCGTCGTAGGTTCTGGGCGATGGCGGCCAGAACAAATTCATCCTGGGCCCCTCGTGGGCCACGCAGTCGAAGCCGGTCGAGCCTCAGGATACGTTTGAGGTGTGCAAAGCGCATCTCGATCTTCTTGCGCTCACGCCGCGACTGCTCAAAGTCCTCGGAGCCAACGAAAGACCGGGCAACGTCGCGGGCGCGCTCATGGATGTCGCGCGGGATCTTGCGTGATGGCTCCTTTGGGCAGCACTGGGGTTTGAGCGGGCATATCCCGCAGTCCCGCCTGCTGGCACGATACAGAAGCGTCTTGTCATCGTGCACCGTGCCGCTCGTCCTGAGCTGCTTTCCACCCGGGCAGAGGTAGATGTCGCTTGCCGGATCATATCGAAAATCGCTGCGTGAGAAGGTGCCATCGCCTCGCTGCGACTTGTCGTTCACCGGAATATGTGGCGCGATGCCCTTCTCCTCGACCAGCCAGTTCAGCATCGAAGCCGTCCCGTAGGCGGTATCGGCCGCAAGCCGCTCCGGCTGGGCGCTTGCGATGTGAAAGAGGAGCAGCCCGGCGTTCTCGTCAATGCGGCCACGAAGCGGCCCTTCACTTGGGATGATTCATGCGTTGGGACCAAGTTGGACGGACGGCGGACGGCGGGAGGCCGATGGCAAGCTCTATCTTCAGCATTCTCTGGCCGAGCCGATATCAGGTCGTATCGGTCTATGGTCGAAAGCCGACAGCCACATGTATTTTTCAGATTATACGGTGACGTCGGCCAATTGACCGGAACAAGCGAGATCCGAGAACACTCAGAAGCAAGAGGTTGTCATGTCGTTGAAGACGATCGGCACTATCGCCATACCGGACGCCGCGGGCAGCGCCTTCGATCACGCCGCGTTCGACGCAAAGAGCCGGCGCGTCTTCATTGCGCACACAGCGCGCGACTGCGTTGAGGTCATCGACCATGACGCCGGTCGCCACCTTGCGACACTGCCGGGATTTCCGCGCGCGGCCGGCGCCGTCGCCGACGACGGACAGATCCTGGTGACCAACCGCGGGAGCGCCAGCATCGCGTTGCTCGACGCCGTCACCTTAAAGACTCTTGCCGTGTTCAAGACCGGCGCGCGACCGAATGGCGCTGTGATCGTAGCCCGATTGAACCTCGCGATTGCAGCCTGCATCGGCGACGACGACAACGAAGGGCCAACGCTGCAGCTTTTTGGACTGAGCGATCACAGACATGTATCGATCGACTTGCCGGGACGGCCGCGCTGGTGCGTCACCGACGCCAAGGCCGGACGGGTATTACCGTCACGACCTTGTTGTTCGTGACTTTCGTCGTTCTTACCTTTTTCTGCTTCTTCGGATACGCGAGACGAAGCACCGCGTTCCGGCGCCAGCCAGCAGTCGGCTGGCAAGGCTCACCATCCCGGCGGCCGATGTGTGCCCTTAAGAAGTCGGTCAACCAGGTCGTGCTCGAGAGCAGGATAAACTGGCTCGGCCTTCGTCAAACCTTGCACAACAGCATTTGTGCCCGGATGCATAACGCCAGCTTGCAGCACACCACCTCTGACATCTTACGACCGGTGAAAGCGTCAACCGGCATGTGCATTTCGATCACCACGCCGGGAGTGAGTAGCGCGCTCAGCACCGACGCGATCGCGACCTCAAGCGGCTTGAAGAGCGCAGGCGCTCTATTCTGGTGCTCCATAAAGCCGTCAAACGGCTCGATACCCGTGTGTTCGATTGCGTAAAGATGATCGCCAAGGCGGAACGTCATTTCAACACGCGCATTCGGTGACGTGTGGCCGCCCTTATCGCGCACATTCACGTCGCGGCGGTTTGTGCGTTCGCGCCTTTCAAGGTGCCGAATAATGCCTTCGCAAGTCGCACTCTCATGAAATTTCAACATCGACACTCTCGTCATCTTTCGCCCTTGCCACCCTACTAACGTGACAGCTGGTGGCCCAACCCGGCGTTAACAATTTTTTAAGGATTACTTTTCGGGGGGCCTATCTCCGCGGCACACCTCTTCGCGCGCGCGACGGCCCCCCTTGGCCAAGGTGGGTGGGGGATAGAATTGCGCCCAACAGCCTGACGCTCAACTGAGCCTTGCCCAACGCGGCTATCGCGTGCGGCCGATCGTGGTCGCGCAGCCATAACAGCGAGGCGGCTATGAAACGTGATCTCTACGCTGAGGTATCAGCGCGCATTGTTGCAGAATTAGAGAAAGGCGCTCCTCCTTGGGTTAAGCCATAGTCGGCGACCCCCGGCGCTAATAGTCCCTGCAATGCCGTGAGTAACCGACCCTACTCAGGGTGCAACGTCGTTCTGTTGTGGATGGCCCAAGCGGCAGGCTATCGCACGCCGCGTTTTCTCACCTTCAGGCAAGCCTTGGAATTGGGCGGCAACGTGCGCAAGGGCGAGCGCGGCACGAAGGTTTATTTCGTGAAACAGCTTCAAGTTCGGGACAAGCGCGCGGACGACAACGCCTCGACGCGCCTAGTACCAATGATGCGAGAGTACACGGTTTTCAACGTCGACCAGTGCGAAAACCTTCCCGATAGCATCAATACGGGAAAGCCCGTCCGCGTTCGCAATCCCGACGCGCGCGACGAACTTGCTGACGCCTTCCTTCGATCAACAGGTGCCGACATTCGCGAGGGGCACGGGGAAGCGTTCTATGTGCCGAGCCGAGATTTCATCTCGATGCCCGCTTTCGCCGGCTTCAAGGGTGCGGATCACTTCTACAACGTGGCGTTCCACGAACTGACGCATTGGACAGGCCACAAGTCGCGCCTTGATCGGGATTTGAAGAACCGCTTCGGCTCTCGCGACTACGCCGCCGAGGAACTCATAGCGGAGTTGGGCGCTGCTTTTCTATGTGCGGAATTTGGCTTTGACGGAGACGTACGGAACGCCGGCTACATCGCGACTTGGATTGATCTGCTGAAGGCCGATAAGCGGGCGTTCTTTACGGCTTGCAGCCAAGCTTCCAAGGCTGCTGACTACCTGCGGGGCCTTGCCCTTGCCGAACCCACGGAAAGGGCTGCGTGATGGCCCCGACACGGCATGAGCCGCTCTACGACATCAACCCGCTGACGGGCGTCTGCATCGAGATCTTCTATTCGGATCGCACGCTGGAGACGTTCGGCAGGTGCGGCTCGGGTTGGTTTTGGTGGCCGCGTCGACGCGGTTGTTCGCCTGAAGAGCAGGCAACCGGCCCGTACGCTACGAGCTACGCTGCCTATCGGCACGCGATGGGTCAGCGAGATAATTTTGTCCATTTTAGTGAGCGCGTTGCTTCCACATTGCTTCCGCGAACAATCCCCGTGGAAGCAAATCAGCGGTGACTCTAAAAAAGCGCAACCACTTCAAACGGATGCTGGCGCGCCCGGAACGATTCGAACGTCCGACCCTCAGATTCGTAGTCTGATGCTCTATCCAGCTGAGCTACGGGCGCGTTTTCGCACAAGCTAAAGACCTATGGAGGTCCGTCAAGGCCGCTGCAAATCCTGTTTGCGAGGCTCGCGAAAGAGCGCACTAGCTACCCGCTCCAAGCGGGCTTGGCAAGGTCTGGGGTGGGTTGAAATTGGCGTAAATAGAGCCTTTAAGCCCGCGCCCGCTCGTTGCGGATGCTCAAAAGCTCAACCGGCCGATCCGGGATGGCAATGCGGAACGTGGCGCCGATGGTGCCTTCGACCAGGTGAATTTCCCCGCCATGGGCAACGACAAGTTCGGCCGCGATCGCCAGACCCAGTCCGCTGCCGCCGGGCCGGCCTGAGGTCTGGAACGCCTTGAACAGGTTCTCGCGGGTGGCGGGCGGAATGCCGGGCCCGGTATCGGACACTTCGACGATGGCGACTGAGCCTTCACGCCGTCCGGTGATGCGGATTTGCGTCGTGGGCTGGCCTTCCAGCGCCTGCTCGGCATTGCGCACCAGATTGAGCAGCACCCGGAACAACTGATCGGGATCGGCATCGACCATCAAGCCGCGCTCGATCGCACTGATCCAGGTGATCGAGGCATCGGCGGCAAGGCCTGCGGATTCCCGCACCTCCGACACCACCGGCTCGATCATCATCATGCGGCGGTCGGGCGCCGCCTCCTGAGCGCGGCCGTAGGACAGCGTCGACTGGCAGAACGCGATGGCGCGCTCGAGCGACCGCAACAGCTTCGGTGCAAACCGCTGCACGCGCGGATCGGGCACGCTCGCCAACTGATCCGACAGCAATTGCGAGGAGGCGAGCAGGTTGCGCAGGTCGTGGTTGATCTTCGAAACCGCTAGCCCGAGCGAGGCGAGACGGCTCTTTTGATGCAACATCGAGACGAGGTCGCGCTGCATGTCGGACAGCTCGCGCTCCGCCACGCCGATTTCATCGCTGCGATTGGACGGCACGATGATGCGCGCCGAGCTTTCCGGATTCTCGTGGAAGCTGACGAGGCTCTCCGTCAGCCGCCGCATCGGCCGCACGAACAGGAAATGCAGCGCGAAATACACCAATGCCGCGGTCAGGATCGCGATCGCGAGCGAAACCAGCAGCAGATTGCGCGAAAACAGGTACATCGCCTTGCGCAGCGGCACCTCATCGACCACCACTTCGATGAACTGCCCACCGCTGGGCGCCGGTCCGACGATGCGGATCGCCTGATTGCCGGTTTCCATCATCATCTGAAGCGAGGTGACGATCGAGGACCAGGCTGTCAGCGTCCGCATGTCGACGTCGTGGTCGATCGCCGCCGGCAGATTGGCGCTGGCGAGCAGCCGCCGCTGCTGTCCGAGCTTGATCGCAACCGCCCGCGCACCGATGCTGTCCAGGATCTGGCGTGCCAGCGAATCCGGAACCATGCCTGAGGGCGCGGCATCGAGAACCAGCGCCGCGGTGTTGGCCGATGCGAGGCGGGCGTTCAGCCGGTTCATCCAGAAATTGGCGATCGAAGGCACGTAGATCAGGACTTCCGCGATCATCACCAGCGGAATCGTCAGCAGCAACAGCTTGCCGGACAGGCCGAGCCGGCGCGGGAGCCTTGCCCGCGGAGGCGCCTTATTCGGCTGTTCGTCGTTCGCTGACGGCATAACTACCTTCGAAATATCGCTTTTTCTATCTGGACCCTGAACGCCGGCACGTCAAATCAAGGTTTGATAACGGTCCGACCCTACCAACGGGCCAGGATTCCGGTTCCACCGGGGACGCTTTAACCCAAGTTAACGGCCAGGCCGGATCGCCGCCCGTCCCGCCAAATACGGAAGCCCTGCTCACTTTGCTAATACACCGCTGCGATTGAATTATTCGCGAAAAATACGCCGTTTCGAGGAACCCCATATCGACTACCCAGCCACATTGACGAAAAGGGGTCGCTCGCTTATAAGCCGCGCCAATTGTACGCGATGATCCGGCCCACGCCGGTCGGCCTATTTCGGGCCGGAAACGGCCCGCTTTGGGGGGCTGCCCACATCGGCGGACATACCTCATTTATCAGGCAAATTGTCAGCCAAGCAGGCAAGTTGTCAGCGGAGAACCACCCGTGAAGCGGACTTATCAACCGAGCAAACTGGTGCGCAAGCGCCGCCATGGCTTCCGTGCGCGCCTTGCCACGACCGGCGGCCGCAAGGTCCTCGCCGCACGCCGCGCGCGCGGCCGCAAGCGTCTGAGCGCCTGAGACCGGACCTCCCCACCGAAGAGATCTCATCATGGATCGGCTAAGGCAGCGGGCGGACTTCCTCGCCGTTGCCAATGGCGCGCGGACAAGCATGCCCGCGTTTGTGGTGCAGCGCCGCCGGCGCGACGATGATGGGCCGACCCGGATAGGCTTTACCGTTACCAAGAAAAATGGAACCGCGACCGAGCGCAACCGCATCCGGCGCAGGCTTCGAGAACTCGTGAAACGGATTCAGGCACCGTCGCTGCATCCGCACTGCGATTATGTGCTAATCGGCCGTCGGGCCGCGCTGACGTCCGATTTCTCTCACATGCTCGGGGATCTCAGCCAGGCGCTGCAGCGCCTCGACCGGCCGACCGCCCAGCGCGCGCCGCAACCGAAAAGAATGACGAGACCTTAAACGATGACCGACAATCGCAACACCATCCTTGCCGTCATCCTTTCCGGTCTCGTGCTGATCGGCTGGCAATATTTCTACAACATCCCGCAGATGGAAAAGCAGCGCGCCGCGCAGCAGGCCCAGCAAAGCCAGACGACGACGCCGGCGCAAAATGCCGGCGGCTCGGCCACGCCGCAGGCCAATACGCCGGCGCCGTCAGCCAATGCGCCGGCAAATGCACAGGCAGGTTCGGCAGCGCCGGTCAGCCGCGAAACCGCGATCGCGGCAACTCCCCGCGTCAAGATCGATACGCCCCGGCTTTCCGGCAGCATTGCGCTGAAGGGCGCGCGGCTCGACGACCTGTCACTGGTGCAGTTCCGCGAAACCGTCGATCCGAATTCACCGGCGATCGTGCTGTACGCGCCTTCGGGCACCGACAATCCCTATTACGCCGAGTTCGGCTGGGTCGCAGCCTCAGGTTCGTCGGCGAAGATGCCCGACCACAATACGGTGTGGCAGCAGGAGACACCCGGCGACCTGACGCCGAGCCATCCGGTCACGCTGAAGTATGAGAACGGCGACGGCCTCACCTTCCGCCGCACCATTGCGGTCGACGACCGCTATCTCTTCACCATCAAGGACGACGTCACCAACGTCGGCAACGCGCCGGTTACGCTCTATCCCTTCGCACTGATCTCGCGGCACGGCACGCCGCAGGTCTCCGGCTACTACATCCTGCATGAAGGCCTGATCGGCTATCTCGGCGACCAGGGTCTTCAGGAATATACCTACAAGAAGATCGACGAAGCCAAGGCCGTCAGTTTCAAGGTCACCAATGGCTGGCTCGGCATCACCGACAAATACTGGGCCTCGGCCCTGTTGCCGGATACCCGCGCCCAGTTGCAGGCGCGCTATTCCTCCAACCTCGTCGGCAACGTTCGCACCTACCAGACCGATTATCTTCAGGACGCGCAGACGATTGCGATCGGCGGCACCGGCAGCGCGCACACGCGGCTGTTCGCAGGCGCCAAGGAAGCCGGCGTCGTCGGCATCAATTTTCCGCTGGTCGGGCCCGCCGGATACAACAAGCAGCTTGAACTCAACCATTTCGATCTTCTGATCGATTGGGGCTATTTCTACTTCATCACCAAGCCGATGTTCCTGGCGCTCGACTTCTTCTATAATTTCTTCGGCAATTTCGGCATCTCGATCCTTTTGGTGACGGTGCTCGTCAAGCTGATCTTCTTCCCGCTCGCCAACAAGTCCTACGCCTCGATGGCGAAGATGAAGTCGGTACAGCCGCAGCTCGCCGCGCTGAAGGAGCGCTATCCCGACGACAAGGTGAAGCAGCAGCAGGAGATGATGGAAATCTACAAGAAGGAGAAGATCAACCCGATCGCCGGTTGTCTTCCCGTCGCCTTGCAGATTCCGGTCTTCTTCTCGCTCTACAAGGTGCTGTTCGTCACCATCGAGATGCGGCACGCGCCGTTCTACGGCTGGATCAAGGACCTGTCGGCGCCCGATCCGACCAACCTGTTCAACCTGTTCGGCCTGCTGCACTTCGACCCGACGCAGTTGCCGCTGTTCGGCCACTACCTCGCGCTCGGGATTTGGCCGATCATCATGGGCATCACGATGTGGTTCCAGTTCAAGCTGAACCCGACACCGCCCGATCCGACCCAGCAGATGATCTTTGGCTGGATGCCCTTGATCTTCACCTTCATGCTTGCGGGCTTCCCTGCCGGCCTCGTGATCTACTGGGCCTGGAACAACACGCTCTCGGTCTTGCAGCAAAGCCTGATCATGCACCGCAACGGCGTGAAGGTGGAATTGTTCGACAATGTGAGGGCGACGTTCGGCAAGAAGGCTGAATCGAAGACCTGACCAAATAACCTCATCCTGAGGAGCGCTCTTCGCGCGTCTCGAAGGATGACATGAACGCTCATGGTTCGAGACGGCGCTCACGAGCGCCTCCTCACCATGAGGCGTACGTAAAATGGATCCTTCGCATGACCACCGAACCTGATGCGAAGCTGATCGAGCAGGGCCGCAAACTATTTGCGGGCGACTTCCACTTCATCTGGGCCTCGCCGTCGATCGAGACCTTGCCGCCGATGGCGGGCGTGGAAATCGCCTTCGCCGGCCGCTCCAATGTCGGCAAATCAAGCCTCATCAACGCGCTCACCGGCCGCAACGCGCTGGCGCGAACCTCGAGCACGCCGGGCCGCACCCAGGAACTGATCTTCTTCGATGGCCCGGCACAGGCCGGCCTGCGGCTCGTCGATATGCCCGGTTACGGCTATGCCGCGGCGTCCAAGGCCAAGGTCGCCTCCTGGACCACGCTGATCCACAAATACCTCGAGGGCCGCAGCAATCTCGCGCGCGTCTATGTGCTGATCGATGCCCGGCACGGCCTTAAAGACGTCGACCTCGACGTGTTGAAGACGCTCGACCGGTCCGCGGTCAGTTATCAGGTCGTCCTGACCAAGGCCGACCAGATCAAGAAGAGCGAACTGGAAGGGCGCATCACGGACGTGAGGACCTCGCTTGCAACCCATCCGGCCGCTTTTCCGGAAGTGCTTGCGACCTCCTCGGAAAAATCTGAGGGAATCCCGGAATTGCGCGCCGCGATGGTGCGCCTTTTGGAAGAGCGCCGATGACAATGTTTCCCTTGCTTCGCATCCTTGTCATCCTCGCCGGTATCATGGGCGCCGATGGCGTGATCCTGGCCGCGGTGGCGACCCATCAGGCCGATGCGACGCGGCTGATGCCTGCTTCCTCGATGTTGCTGTTTCACGCCACGGCCGTGCTCACGGCGGTCGCCTTGACCGAACGTGGCATCGTGACCGCCAAAGGCGGAATCATCGCCGCCTTCGGCTTCGTGATCGCGTCCGCATTGTTCGCCGGCGATCTCAGTTTGCGGCACTTCGCCGGCCATGCCTTGTTTCCGATGGCCGCGCCAACCGGCGGGACATTGCTGATCGTAAGCTGGCTGGTGCTGGCTGTCGCCGCCGCATGGCCGCGCCGAAATTGAGTATTTTCGTGCCCTGGACGCGGTAGCAGCGTGTAACGCCGCTGCGCAGAGCCGGGACCCGGGATCGTCAATAGGCCCCGGATCAGCGGCGTACCGCCAGCGCGCTGCGCAGCGTCCGGGGCACGAGAGCATTCATGCGGCTTTGCGCCTGCGCGACAATCGGATAGAACCCGCATCCGTATCTGTACCGCGAGACCCGCTTCATGACCGACGCGTCCCACATCACCCCGCTCGATCAGGCCCGCATCCTGTCGGAAGCCCTGCCGCACATGCAGGAATATGACGACGAAACCATCGTCATCAAATATGGCGGGCACGCCATGGGCGCGGAGGATGTCGCCAAGGCGTTCGCACGCGATATCGTTCTGCTGGAGCAGACCGCGATCAATCCGGTGGTGGTGCACGGTGGCGGACCGCAGATCGCGACCATGCTCAAACGGCTCGGCATTCAATCCGAGTTCGCCGCAGGTCTTCGCATCACCGATGCTGCGACCATCGAGATCGTCGAGATGGTGCTGGCGGGTTCGATCAACAAGCAATTGGTCGGTTACATCAATGAAGCCGGCGGCAAGGCCGTGGGGCTCTGCGGCAAGGACGGCAACATGGTGACGGCGTCGAAGGCGACGCGCACCATGGTCGATCCGGACTCGCATATCGAGAAAGTGGTCGACCTCGGCTTCGTCGGCGAACCGGAAAAGGTCGATCTCACGCTGTTGAACCAGCTCATCGGTTATGAGCTGATTCCGGTGCTGGCGCCGCTCGCGATCAGCAAGACCGGCCAGACCTTCAACGTCAACGCCGACACCTTTGCCGGCGCGGTGGCGGGCGCGCTCAAGGCAAAGCGGCTGTTGCTGCTGACCGACGTGCCCGGCGTACTTGACAAGTCGAAGAAGCTGATTCCGGATCTCTCGATCAAGGACGCGCGCAAGCTGATCGCCGACGGCACGATATCGGGCGGCATGATCCCCAAGGTCGAAACCTGCATCTACGCACTCGAACAGGGCGTCCAGGGCGTCGTCATCATCGACGGCAAGCAGCCGCACGCCGTGCTGCTCGAATTGTTCACCAACCAGGGCACGGGCACACTGATCCACAAGTGATGACAGGCGCACGCGCACTCACGCAACTGAGGCCCATCATCTCCGGACTGGTTCCGGCCCTCACTCTGCTCGCCGGAATCGCGCCCGCCCGCGCCGACCTGAAGCTCTGCAATCGCATGAGTTACGTGATCGAGGCGGCGATCGGCATCGACGATAAATCGACGACCGCAACCCGCGGCTGGTTTCGCATCGACCCCGCGGCCTGTCGCGTGGTCCTGCAGGGCGCGCTGACCGCCGACCGTATCCTGCTCAACGCCCGCGCGCTTGCCGTCTACGGCGCCTCGCCCTTGCCGCAGAACGGCAGCGACAGCCTCTGCGTGGCGCGCGATAATTTCGTCATTGCGGCAGCCCGCCAGTGCCGGCCGGGCCAGACACCCGCGCCTTTCACGCAGATCAATCCGACCAAAGCCGACGACGGCAATATGGTCGCCTATCTTGCGGAAGACAGCGAATACGACGACGACCAGGCACGCCTTGCCGCGATCCAGCGGCTATTGGTGATCGGAGGCTTCGATGCCGCGCCAATCGACGGCGTCGACGGCCCGAAGACGCAAGGAGCACTGGCCGCATTCCTGAAGAACCGCGGACTGTCTTCGGACTTCGTCCAGTCGCCGAATTTCTTCACCACGATGGTCGAAGCGGTGCAGTCTCCCTCCTCGACAGGCCTGACCTGGTGCAACGACACCCCGCACAAGGTGATGGCGGCCGTGGCGACAGACGACGGCAAGACGGTTACGAGCCGCGGCTGGTATCGCATCGAACCCGGAAAATGCCTGCATCCTGACGTGACCGGCCAGCCCAGGCGCATCCTCAGTTTCGCGGAAGCAGTCGATGCCGACAACCGCACCGTCGTCTTCAAGAACAAGCCCCTGAACTGGGGCGGCGAGACGCCGCTCTGCACGCGCGAGAGCAAATTCGAAGTCAGCGAACAGGGCGAGTGCGGCACCCGCGGCCTCTCCACCACCGGGTTTGCTGTCGTTGACCTCTCGAACGGCGGCAAGACGCTGCGCTTTGCGATGCCGTGATGACCAAGATACGCGCCTTCGATCATGTCGACACATGGGTGTTCGACCTCGACAACACGCTCTATCCGCATCACGTCAATCTGTGGCAGCAGGTGGATCAGCGCATCGGCGAATTCATCGGCGCTTACTTGAAGGTTTCGCCGGAACAAGCCCGCTTCATCCAGAAGGATTATTACCGCCGCTACGGCACCAGCATGCGCGGGATGATGACCGAGCACGGCGTGCACGCCGACGACTATCTCGCTTATGTGCACCAGATCGATCACTCGCCGCTCGAGCCAAATCCGGCGATGGGCGCGGCGATTGCCAAACTACCGGGCCGCAAGCTGATCCTGACCAACGGCTCGACCGACCATGCCGGGGCGGTCCTGAACCGGCTCGGCCTCGCCGCGCATTTCGAGGCCGTGTTCGACATCATCGCGGCTGAACTCGAGCCAAAGCCGGCGCCGCAGACCTATCACAAGTTCCTCAGGGATCACTCCGTCGATCCCGCCAGGGCCGCGATGTTCGAGGATCTGGCACGCAATCTCGTGGTCCCGCACCAGCTCGGGATGACCACGGTACTGGTCGTGCCCGACGGCACGAGGGAAGTGGTGCGCGAGGACTGGGAGTTGGAGGGCCGCGACGACCCCTATGTCGATCATGTCACCGACGATCTGACGTGGTTTTTGCAGGAGTTGGTGCAGAACTCATGACTATCGTCGTCCCGGCCAAGCGAAGCGCGAGCCGGGACCCATAACCACCGACTCGAGCTTTGCGACGCATCCAACCGTCCCTGCCAATCGAGAGATTCCGCGGTATGGGTCCCTGCTTTCGCAGGGACGACAGGCGGTTGGCTGCGAGTACATGGCAAAGCATCTAGCCGCCTTGACTCTCCCGCTTCAAATTCCGAAAAAGCCGCTTCCAGCCGCGCTCTTCCCAAGGAAAAACAATGTCCGCTGCCGCTCTCGAATCCACCATCAACGCCGCGTTCGACGCCCGCGAAGGCGTTTCCGCCTCGACCAAGGGTGAGGTCCGCGACGCCGTCGATCACGCGCTCGATCTGCTCGACAAGGGCGAGGCGCGCGTGGCCGAACGCGAGGCAAGCGGCAAGTGGATGGTGCATCAGTGGCTGAAAAAGGCCGTGCTGCTGTCGTTCCGGCTGAACGACATGGCGGCAATCGCTGGCGGACCCGGCAAGGCGTCGTGGTGGGACAAGGTGCCGTCGAAGTTCGACGGCTGGGGCGAAAACCGCTTTCGCGAGGCCGGCTTTCGCGCTGTACCGGGCGCCATCGTCCGCCGCTCGGCCTTCATTGCGCGGAACGTGGTCTTGATGCCTTCGTTCGTCAATCTCGGCGCCCATGTCGATGAAGCGACGATGATCGACACCTGGTCCACGGTTGGCTCCTGCGCCCAGATCGGCAAGCGTGTCCACATCTCCGGCGGCGTCGGCATCGGCGGGGTGCTGGAACCGTTGCAGGCCGGCCCCGTGATCGTCGAGGACGACTGCTTCATCGGCGCGCGGTCGGAAGTCGCCGAAGGCGTGATCGTGCGCAAGGGCGCGGTACTGGCGATGGGCGTTTTCCTCGGCGCTTCGACCAAGATCGTCGACCGCGAAACCGGCGAAACCTTTGTCGGCGAAGTTCCTGAATATGCCGTGGTGGTTCCGGGCACCCTGCCCGCAAAGCCGCTCAAGAACGGCCAGCCGGGCCCGGCTACCGCCTGCGCCGTCATCGTCAAGCGGGTCGACGAACGTACCCGTTCGAAAACCAGCATCAACGAATTGCTCCGCGATTAGCTCGAACCCGGCGCCGCCCCATCGCGACTAACTTTCGAGCTGCGGCCGAAGAAGGCCCGCGGTGGAAAGGCCCGCGATGGGGTACATCTGGTCGCTTTTGAGCTTTACGGGACGGACCAATCGCGCCCCATATCTCGTGGCGCAAGTGGCTCTCCTTGCGCTCTGGTTCGCCCTCTGGATCGAGCTACCGGCTCACCTCGCGCCGCAATGGCAAATCCTGGATTTGCCCGTCACAGTCGTGATGATCTGGGTCAACCTCGCCACCACCGCCAGGCGACTTCACGATCGCAACTGGAGCGGCTGGTGGGCGATCGCCGTGTTCGCCGTCAATCGGCTTTCCTATCTGTATTACGGTCTTTTTCTGCGGCTCTCCTTCGGCGTCGATATTTCGATCGCCAAGGAGTTGCTTCTCGTGATGATTGCGGTCGCCCTGAGCGTCCTGCAAACCTGGATCATCATCGAACTGTTTTTTCTCGCTGGCACTGAGGGGCCGAACCGGTTCGGGCCTGACCCGACCCGCACCACGCCCCCATCGCTCATCGGGCCGCGGGCAGAGCCTGTCGGCGTGCCCGATTTCCTGCTGTCCCGCGCGTCAAATTCGCCGCGCTAACTCGAACCGGGGCTCCCCCGGGCGCGACTAATTTTCGGACCGCAGGACCGGAGGCTGGTGCCGCCTATTTGAAGTTCCTGCACGGCAAGCGGCAAATTCGATCCAGGAACTTCAAATAGGAAGCGGCACCAGCATCATAAGTTTTCTAGTGCCCATAACTTTCCGAAGTTCGTGAAAGGTGGGCGCTGAGACGGTGTACGAACTTCGGAAAGTGGGCACTAGCGATGGATTGGGTCTGGCTTCTGTTTGCATTCGACGGCCGTATCAACCGCGCCAAGGTATGGCTCGCCTTGCTGGTCATCCTGTGCTGGATGCTTCTCGTCGCCGCGCTGATGCTTGGCATCGACGCGATGTTCGGCAACCCGGTCAAGTCAGTCCATTTCAATATCAATGACATTTTCGCATTCGTCGATCCCGCCGTCCTGCGCGCAGCGATCGCGCGGCTGCGCGAGGGTAAGGAGGCGTCTCCGGCCCACCTTGTTCTCACATTCTTCCACACCGCCGGGACGCTGCTGTTTGCCTGGGTTTACCTCTCAACCTCCGTCAAGCGGCTGCATGATCGCGACAGGAGCGGCTGGTGGGTCATTCCGTTTTTCGTCGCTCCCGGGCTCTACGCCCAGTTCGCTGACCGGCTGCCGAATTCCTACGCCATACAGGCGCTGGCGTGGACGATGCTCGTTGTGATGATCTGGGGCTTTGTCGAGATTTATTGCCTGAAGGGGACGCGCTGGACCAATCGCTTTGGACCCAATCCGCTGCCGAAGGACCAGACGCGGGCGCGGAGCGGGCACACAAGCTCTGGCTGGGATCAGGCGAGTGCGATTGAATTCGTTCCACATCAAGCTAGCCCGCTGC
The DNA here is from genome assembly GCF_900142985.1 of Bradyrhizobium erythrophlei. Taxonomy (NCBI): domain Bacteria; kingdom Pseudomonadati; phylum Pseudomonadota; class Alphaproteobacteria; order Hyphomicrobiales; family Nitrobacteraceae; genus Bradyrhizobium; species Bradyrhizobium erythrophlei. Next base: position 3,421,953 of record NZ_LT670849.1, on the reverse strand, counting down.
CCGGCATGCATGTTAAGCGGGGGACATGACTGATGCCCTCTCGATCACCCGCGATCTCGTTCGCTGTCCATCGATAACACCGGCCGATGCCGGGGCGCTCGGCGTCCTGGAAAAGCTCTTTAAGGCTGCCGGATTCGAAACCCACCGGGTCACCTTCAGCGAAGCCGGCGCCGCCGATATCGACAATCTCTACGCGCGCATCGGCAACACGTCACCGCATATCAGCTTCGCCGGCCACACCGACGTGGTGCCGCCGGGCGATGAGAAGGCATGGACGGTCGGCGCTTTTTCCGGCGAGGTGAAAGACGGCTTTCTTTATGGCCGCGGCACTGTCGACATGAAGGGCGGCATCGCCTGCAGCGCCGCCGCGGTGCTGCAATATCTCGGCCAGCATGGCGGCAAGCCGCGCGAGGACGGCACAGGTTCGATCTCGTTCCTGATCACTGGCGACGAGGAAGACGTCGCTGTCAACGGCACGATCAAGCTGCTGCAATGGGCGGAGGCGCGCGGGGAAAAGTTCGATCATTGTGTGCTGGGCGAGCCTTCCAACGTCGAGACGCTCGGCGACTGCATCAAGATCGGCCGCCGCGGATCGCAATCCGGCACGCTTTATGTCGAAGGCGTTCAGGGCCATGTCGCCTACCCACACCGCGCCTCGAATCCGGTGCCGGATATTTCGCGGCTGATCGTGGCGTTGAGCGAGGAGCCGCTCGATCATGGCAGCGCGCAATTTCAGCCGTCGAACCTCGAATTCACGTCGGTCGATGTTGGTAATCCCGCCACCAACGTCATTCCCGGACAGGCGCGCGCCAAGTTCAACATCCGCTTCAACGACCGGCACACGCAAGGCTCCTTGCGCGAACTGGTCGAGGCGCGCCTTGCAAAGGCGACCGGCAACCGGATCAAGGCGCATATCGTCTGGGAGCCGTCGAACGCGAACGTGTTCGTGACCAAGCCCGGCGCGTTTGTCGATCTTGCGGTCGCGGCGATCGAGGACGTCACCGGCCGCAAGCCGGAACTGAGCACGAGCGGCGGCACCTCGGACGCCCGCTTCATCTCCAACTATTGTCCGGTGATCGAATTTGGTCTCGTCGGCCAGACCATGCACCAGATCGACGAGCGCACGCCGGTCTCTGACCTGGAGAAGCTGACGAAGATCTATCGCGGAATCCTGGATCGGTATTTCGCCTAGCCCTCACTGTCATCGTCCGCGAAGGCGGACGATCCAGTACTCTGAGGCTTTTCCATTTAATCGCCGCCGGCTATCCCGCGATATAGGTCATCCCAATTGGGATTATTTTCTTCGATGAGGCGTATCTTCCACGCACGGTTCCATTTCTTAAGCCGCTTCTCGCGCTTGATCGCATTTTCTGGATCATCAAACTGCTCGAAGTACACCAACCTGCCAACGTCGTATTTTTCAGTGAAACCTTCTACGGCCTTGAGACGATGCTCGGCCACGCGTCGCACGAGATCGTTCGTCACTCCGACATAAAGCGTTCCACCAATCTTGCTGGCAAGAATATAGACGTAGAGATTTCGTGATCTCATTTTAATCGGAGCCGTCCCAGCCCAACTTCGACAACTCGGCTTACTGGATACCCCGCCTTCGCGGGGTATGACGTCAGGTTAGTAATCCACCCGCACCAGATAAAGCCCGTCGGGCGGCGCGACCGGACCGCAAGCGGTGCGGTTCTGCGCTTGAAGCGCTGAAGCAAGGTCATCGGCGTTCCAGCGCCCCTCGCCGACCCAGACCAGCGAACCCACCATCGAGCGCACCTGGCTGTGCAGGAACGAGCGCGCCGAGGTCAGGATATCGACCGCATCGCCGTTTCTGACGACATCGAGCTGGTCCAGTGTCCGCACCGGCGATTTCGCCTGACATTCGGTGTCGCGAAACGTCGTGAAATCGTGCTTGCCGACCAGCCGTTGCGCGGCCGCATGCATCGCATCGCTGTCGAGCGGCCGCGGCAGCCGCCAGACGCGGCCGATATCGAGCGCGAGATTGGCGCGGGTGTTCCTGATCCGGTAGCGGTAGTGGCGCTTCTTGGCGGAGAAACGCGCCTCGAAATCATCGGCCACAATGTCCGCCGACAGCACGCCGATCGGGTGCGGCCGCAAATGCGCGTTGAGCCCGTCGCGAAATCGTCCGGGCACGAAATGCTTGGCGATGTCGCAATGCGCGACCTGCCCTAGCGCATGCACGCCGGCATCGGTGCGGCCGGCGCCATGCACGCGCACGTCTTCGCCGCAAATCGCTTTCACCGCGGTCTCCAGCGCGCCCTGCACCGAAGGCCCGTTCTCCTGGATTTGCCAGCCGCTATAGGGGGCGCCGTCGTATTCGAGGATGAGTTTGTAGCGGGGCATCAGGTGAGCCACGCCGGCGGCTTGAGCTGGGTGCCGCGTAAAAATTCTTCCGTTTTCATCGGCTGCTTGCCGGCGCGCTGCAACTCGACGATACGCAAGGCACCTTGCGCGCAAGCGACCGTGAGGCGATCGTCCAGCACCGCGCCCGGTTGGCCGGAGCCGGAAGCGACTTCACAGCGCAGAATCTTGACGCGTTGGTTTGCGCCTTCAAGCGGCATCTCGCACCACGCGCCCGGAAATGGCGACAATCCGTGAATATGGCGCAGCACCGCGCGAGCCGGCTTGTTCCAGTCGATATGCGCTTCAGCTTTATCGATTTTGGCGGCATAAGTGACGCCTTCGCTCGCTTGCGGCGTCAACTGCAGCGTACCTCGTTCGAGCGCGCCCATCGCCCGTGCCATCAGGTCGCCGCCGAGCGGCGCCAGCGCATCGTGCAGGTCAGATGCGGTCATCATATCCGTGACGGCTAAGCGTTCTGCCATCGCCACATCGCCGGTGTCGAGCCCGACGTCCATCTTCATCACCATCACACCGCTCTCCGCATCATCAGCCATGATAGCGCGGTTGATCGGAGCGGCCCCGCGCCAGCGCGGCAGCAGCGACGCGTGAAGGTTGAAGCAGCCGAGTTTTGGCGCGTCCAAAATTGCCTGCGGCAGGATCATGCCATAGGCGACGACGACAGCCGCGTCTGCGTCATGCGTGCGAAATTCGTCGAGCGCGTCCAGCGTTTTCAGCGTCGACGGCGTCAGCACGGGAATGCCGAGCCGATGCGCCTCCTGTTCGACCGGACTTTGTTGCAACTTCATGCCGCGGCCGGCGGGTTTCGCCGCGCGGGTATAGACGGCCGCGATCTCGTGGCCCTGCGCCACAAGCTCCAGCAACGTCGGCACCGCGAAGTCCGGCGTACCCATGAAGATCAGGCGGAGGGGCATCGGCCCTAGTCCTCTGCGCGCTTGGCAGCCTTGGTGAACTTCTTCAGCACGCGGTCGCGCTTGAGCTTCGACAGATAGTCGACGAACAACACGCCGTTGAGATGGTCGATCTCGTGCTGGATGCAGGTGGCGTAAAGCCCTTCCGCATCTTCCTCGTGTACCTTGCCATCGAGATCGGTGAAGCGCACACGCACCTTCGCCGGCCGCTCGACCTCCTCGTAATATTCGGGGATCGAGAGACATCCTTCCTCGTAGATCGAGGTCTCTTCCGAGGACGAAATAATCTCGGGATTGATGAAGACGCGCGGCTGCGGATTGACTTCGCCCTCTTCGTCTTTCTTGGCAAGGTCCATTGTGATCAGCCGCAACGGCTGCGCGACCTGGATCGCGGCGAGCCCGATGCCCGGCGCGTCGTACATGGTCTCGAACATGTCGTCGGCCAGTTTTCGGATCTGGTCGGTGACTTTCGTCACCGGCTTGGAGACCAGCCGCAACTGTTTGTCGGGAAGGATGATGATCGGTCGTAAAGCCATGGCGCGCGATTTACGGGGATCAAGTCAGGCGGTCAATGCGGCGGGAGAGCCGTTTACCCCCTCTTAACCATGATTGTTAGGGAAGCATTAACCAAGAAAATTTACCCGATATTTACCATAAATGTTCCCTCTTCGTTCGTGTTCAAGGCCGAATCGGATACTAAGAGCGGCATGAACGAGATTCTTTTCATGGTCGGCGCCATGCCGATCCGCACCGGCGAAGCGCTGATCGGTTTTGGCGTGCTCGCGCTCATCCTGCTCCTTGTCATCGCCATCGTGGTTGCGCGATCCGGCCGCCGCGGGGCCGCGCTGGCGATGGCGCAGGCGATCCGCGCCGACGAACTTGAGGAGCGCCTGAGCGAAATGCTGCGCGCCCAAAGCGAAGCCACCGGCCGCGTCGACGCCATGGGGCAGGCTCTGGCCGGACGGCAGGCCGAAATGGCCCGCGCCGTCTCCGAGCGGCTCGATTCGGTAACGCACCGTGTCGGCCAATCCATGGAACAGACCACGCGCCACACCATGGATTCGCTCCGCGTGCTGCACGAACGGCTCGGCATCATCGACAATGCGCACAAGAATCTCACCGACCTGACGTCGCAGGTGACGACGCTGCGCGATGTGCTCGCCAACAAACAGTCGCGCGGCGCCTTCGGTCAGGCGCGGATGGAAGCGATCGTCCAGGATGGCATGCCGAAAGGCGCTTACGAATTCCAGCACACGCTTTCGACCGGAAAGCGGCCGGATTGTGTGGTGTTCCTGCCTGACCAGCGGCCGCTTTGCATCGACGCCAAATTCCCGCTGGAAGCGATCACCGCCCTGCACGATGCCCGCAGCGACGAGGAAAAGAAGATCGCCGCGCAACGGCTGCGCGGCGACATCATGAAACATGTCGGCGACATCGCCGAAAAGTACCTGATCGCCGGCGAGACCCAGGACACGGCGCTGATGTTCGTGCCGTCGGAATCGGTCTACGCCGAAATCCACGATCATTTCGACGACGTGATCCAGAAGGCCTACCGCGCCCGCGTGGTACTGGTCTCGCCCTCGCTCCTGATGCTCGCGATCCAGGTGATGCAGCAGATCCTGAAAGACGCTCGGATGCGCGATGCCGCGGACCAGATCCGCACCGAAGTGCTGAACCTCGGCGACGACCTCGGACGCCTGCGCGAACGCGTGCTGAAGCTGCAAAAACACTTCTCCGACGTCAACGAGGACGTCCGGCAAGTCCTGATTTCGGCCGACAAGATCGAAAAGCGCGCCGGCCGGATCGAGGAACTCGACTTCAGCAAGGATGCGCCCCCCGAGCCGCCGCGTCTCGTCAAGCCGGGCACGCCCGAACTGTTTCCGTTGCCCCGCAAGTTGCAGGCGGGGGAGTAGCCTTCACCTCGCCGCACACCGCCAGCCAGAATCTGCTAACACCGCGGCATGACAGCCCCGGACACCGCATCACAGGCGCCCTCATCATCCGCCGACACGCCCTCCTCCTGGCGCGATGGCCTCGCCGTCTACCTGCAGCCCCGCGTACTGATTGTGCTGTTTCTCGGCTTTTCGTCCGGCCTGCCGCTGGCGCTGTCGGGATCGACGCTTCTGATCTGGATGCGCGAGGCCGGCGTCGATCTCGGCACCATCGGGCTGTTTGCGCTGGTCGGCACGCCCTATACCTTGAAATTCCTCTGGGCGCCGCTGGTCGACGCCCTGCACGTGCCGTTCTTCACCCATGCATTCGGACGCCGCCGCGGCTGGCTGTTGGTGTCCCAACTTCTGCTGATCGGCTCGATCCTGCTGCTGGCGCTGACCGACCCCGCGCGATCGGCCGCCTTCGTCGCATTCGCCGCGCTGCTGGTGGCGGCGATGTCGTCGACGCAAGACATCGTCGTCGATGCCTTTCGCGTCGAAAGCCTGCCCGAAAGCGAGCAGGCCGCCGGCATGGCCGCCTATGTTGCAGCCTACCGCATCGGCATGCTGGTCTCGACCGCCGGCGCGCTGTTTCTTGTCAGCGCCTATGAAGGCGCAGGCATCACGCGTACCTCGGCCTGGATGTGGGGCTATGTGACCATGGCCGCACTGGTCCTGATCGGGACCGTGACCGCACTCGCGGCCACCGAGCCGGAACCATCCGTTCGCGCGGACGCCGCGACCAGCACCCAGACCGCGTTCACGCGCGTCCTCCATGCCGCGACCGGCGCGTTCTCCGAATTCCTTCTGCGCCAGGATGCGCTTGCGGCGCTGGCGTTCGTGGTGCTGTTCAAGTTCACCGACGCGTTTTCCGGTTCGATGACCGCGCCGTTCGTGATCGATCTCGGCTTTTCCCGCAACGATTACGCCGCCATTGTCAAAGGCGTCGGGCTTGCCGCGACGTTGATCGGCGGCTTTGCCGGCGGGTTCGTGGCGCGGCGCTATTCGCTGGCCGCAAGCCTGTGGATCGGCGGTGTGCTCCAGGCGGTCGCCAACCTTTCTTTCTCGTGGCTCGCGATCGTCGGCGTCAACCAGTGGGCTCTGGTGCTGGCGATCACGGCTGAAAACTTCACCAGTGCCATCGGCACCGTGATCTTTGTCGCCTACCTCTCAGCGCTGTGCCGGAATCCGCTGCACACCGCGACCCAATATGCGCTGCTCACAGCACTTGCCGCCGTCGGGCGCACCTATCTCTCATCCGGCGCGGGCTATGTGGCGAAAGCGACCGGATGGCCGCTGTTCTTTGCGATCTGCGTCGTGGTCGCGGTCCCGAGCCTGTTGCTGCTCACATACTTGCAGCGGCGCGGACATTTCGAGGCGCTTGGCCCGATCAAGGTCTAGTGCTTGCTCACCACGCTCCACTTGGTGACGATCGCCTCGCTCATCTGTCCGGCAGCTTCGGCACAGGCAACTTCGTCCACCCGGAGCGAGATTTCCTTGCCGACGAATCCTTTCAGCTTGGCGATATCGGCGTCGCCGCTGGTGACGATCTGAAACGTCTCGGGGCCGGTCTCAAGCCCGCATAGGCCGCCGGGCGGCGGCAAACGATGCGGCTGGCTGGTGAGTTGATAGGTCGCCGCTGGCTTGCCCTTCTTGCCACCCCGGCTGCGAAGCGCATTGAGCTCGCCCGACAGGATGTCGCCGGCCTTGATCAAGGTGCCGGCCTTGTTGCTGCCTTCGGTGACGGGCTGATCCTGCTGTTGTGCGTGCAAGCCCGGCAACGTCAATGCCGCTGCCATCGCTGCACCCAAAGCCAGTCGTTTGCCGAATCCTCGTTTCGTCATTTCACCAATTTCCGTGGTTTTGGCTAAAACAGGGTTCGCTGCCGCATCGCCGCGGATAACGTTCCCTCGTCGAGATAATCGAGTTCGCCGCCGACCGGCACGCCATGGGCCAATCGCGTGACCCTGACATTGGCTTCCTGCAAGAGGTCGGTGATGTAGTGCGCGGTGGTCTGGCCGTCGACGGTCGCATTCAGCGCCAGGATGATTTCACCCACCTGCGGCTCGTGCGCACGTTTGACCAGTGCGTCGATCGTGAGATCCTGCGGGCCGACGCCATCGAGCGGCGACAGCGTCGCGCCAAGCACGTGATAGAGACCATTGGAGGCGTTCGCCCGCTCCAGCGCCCAGAGATCGGCAACGTCGGCGACCACGACGATGATCGACTGGTCGCGCCTGGGATCGGTACACACCGTGCAGGGGTTTTGCGTGTCGATGTTGCCGCAGGTCTTGCAGACCTGAATTTTACCAATTGCCACCTGAAGCGCTGAGGACAGCGGCGTCATCAGCGCCTCGCGCTTCTTGATCAGATGCAGTGCCGCGCGCCGCGCCGAGCGCGGTCCCAGTCCGGGCAACCGCGCCAATAGCTGGATCAAGCGTTCGATTTCGGGGCCGGCAACCGCAGAGGCCATAGGCTAGTGGTCCGATTCTAACATTCGCTACCTGTTGCGGCGGGTACCTTTGCGAATGTTAGAATCAAAGGACCACTAGAAAACATAGAATATCTAGTGGAGTTTGGGTTTGACATTCGCTTTACGAATTCGCGGCTGGGTTTGAACGCGAATGTCAAACCCACTCCACCAGCCGATACTTCCCTAACCAAGACCGAGGCCGGGCGGCAAACCGAGACCGCCGGTCAGCGCCTGCATCTTTTCCTGCATGGCAATTTCCGCCTTGCGCCGCGCGTCGCCATGCGCGGTCACGAGCAGATCCTCGAGGATTTCGCGCTCCTCCGCCTTGATCAGGGACGGATCGATCTTGACGGCCTTGACCTCCATCTTCGCAGTCATCCGCACGCTGACCAGACCGCCGCCGGAAATGCCTTCGACCTCGACCTGGCCGAGTTCCTCCTGCATCGCCTGCATCTTCGATTGCAGTTGCGCCGCCTGCTTCATCATGCCGAGAAAGTCAGCCATCGACGTTCCTTTTGAAATCCTTACGCGTCGTCGCCGTCGACGCTATCGGCGGGGTCATCGCCATCATCACTATCAGCATGGGATTCCGGCGGCTCGGCGGCAAGGTGGCGCACCTCGACGACTTTCGCACCGGGGAATCGCGCCAGCACTTCCCTTACCCTTGGATCGGTTTCGGCAGCGCGCTCGCGCTTGTTTTTCGCGGCTTCGCTTTGCGAGCGCAGCGTCGGCTGTCCGGCTTCGTTGGACACCACCACGGTCCAGCGCCGGCCCGTCCACAGCTCCAGTTTGCGCGAAAGGTCGTTGATCAGCGTGCGTTGGGCGTGGCGTTCCAGCGCGACCTCAAGCCGACCGTCCTCGAAGCGAATGAGCCGCACGTCGGCCTCTAACGCTCCCTTGGTCATCAGATCGCGCTTTTCGCCTGCGAGCGCCACGAGTTCCGGAAAGCTCGCGACCCGGACAGTTGGCGCGGCTTGAGCCTCGGGCGATGGCGCCGTCATTTGCGGCCGCATCGCTGGCTCCGCGTTCGCACGCGGTGCAGGAGCGGACCGCACTGGCGAGGATGACAGCGTTGACGCCGGCGCGGCCGGAGCCGGGCGCGGAGCAGCATTTCCCACCGCAGCCGGCGACGCACCGCCGCCCTGCTCGATCATCCGGATCGCCTCATCCGGCGTCGGCATGTCCGCCACATAGGCGATGCGCACCAGCACCATTTCCGCGGCAGCCGCGGGACGCGTGGCGTCGCGCACCTCGGCGGTGCCCTTGAGCAGCATCTGCCACATCCGCGACAGCACCCGCATGGAAATCTTCGTTGCGAAATCCCGCGCGCGTTTGCGCTCGGTTTCACCAAACGCGACGTTGTCGGCGATCGCCGGCACGATCTTGACGCGGGTGACGAAGTTGACGAATTCGGCGAGGTCCGACAGCACCACGACCGGATCGGCGCCGGTGTCGTATTGTTCGCGGAATTCCTTGAAGGCGCTGGCGATGTCACCGCGAACCAGGCTCTCGAACAGATCGATCACGCGCGTGCGATCCGCAAGCCCCAGCATCTGCCGCACGGCGTCGGCGCGCACCGGACCCGCCGCATGCGCGATCGCCTGATCGAGCAGCGACAGCGAGTCCCGCACCGAGCCTTCGGCCGCACGCGCGATGATACCAAGCGCCTCGGGCTCGGCCTCGACGCCCTCTTTCGACGCGATGTTGGCGAGATGGGCCATCAGCACATCCGCCTCGACCCGGCGCAGGTCGAAGCGCTGGCAGCGCGACAGCACCGTGACCGGAACTTTCCGGATTTCGGTGGTGGCGAAAACGAACTTTGCGTGCTCCGGCGGCTCTTCCAGCGTTTTCAGAAACGCGTTGAAGGCTGCGGTCGAGAGCATATGGACTTCGTCGATGATGTAGACCTTGTAGCGCGCGCTCGCCGGCGCATAACGCACGCTGTCATTGATCTGGCGCACGTCGTCGACGCCGGTGTGGGATGCGGCGTCCATTTCCAGCACGTCCATGTGCCGGCTTTCCATGATCGCCTGGCAATGCACCCCGAGCTTCGGCATATGGATGGTCGGTCCCTTCACCGATCCGTCCGGCAGTTCGTAATTCAGCGCCCGCGCCAGAATCCGCGCCGTGGTGGTTTTGCCGACACCGCGAACCCCGGTCAGGATCCAGGCTTGGGGAATGCGGCCAGTTTCGAACGCGTTCGAGACCGTGCGCACCACGGCCTCCTGGCCGATCAAGTCCTCGAAGCCTGCGGGGCGGTATTTCCGCGCCAGCACGCGGTAGGGCTTGGCGGCCTGCGCCGAGCCGAGATCAAGTCCGGGATTGTCCGACTCGTCAGGGGTCAAGGGCGCGCCAGCATCGTTCATCGGTTGGTCCGCAATTGATAATCTCGCGAAGCTGGCTTTGCGGAACAGCTAAAACAGGTAGGAGACTGACGAGCGACCCGATCCGGACCTCGTTAGGGCTGCTTCCTTCCGGACCTGACCCGGTTGGCGAGTGGCTCGTCCACCGCCAATCTCCCGGCCCCTATTTGGGGCCAAATGGCGCGGAAAGCAAGCCGGTACGCCCGGTTTGCGCCACTTGTGCAGAATCACGGATAAGGCATTAGTTGCAGGATCTTGGCTTCCCGGAAACATCCATGGCCCCCGAAGAATCCGCATGGTCGCTGCATCCGCGGCTGAAGGAAGATACCATCGATATCGGCGACCTGCCGCTCAGCCGTGTGCTCGTCATCAAGGACGCGCATTATCCCTGGCTGTTGCTGATACCGCGGAGGCCGGAGATTGTCGAAATTATCGACCTCACCGAGGTCGAGCAGGCGCAGTTGATGACCGAGATTTCCCGCGTTGCGCGTGCATTGAAAGAAATCACCAAATGCGAGAAACTGAATATCGCAGCGCTCGGCAACGTGGTTCCCCAATTGCACGTGCACATCATCGCGCGACGTTCGAGCGATGCCGCATGGCCGCGGCCGGTCTGGGGCGTGATGCCGCCGCTGGCGCATGACGCGGAAGAAGTTCAGCGTTTTGCCAGCGCATTACGCCGCAGAATATGGCTTGGTTAGAAACTAGAGACACATGAACGCATTCGATTCCTTTCCATTGGGGCAGCCGGGCTTCGTCTCACATATCCTCGATCGCGCCGCGCATTTGCGCAGCGATGAAGCAAAACTGCTGGCGCTGGAAAGTCACCCCGACGCCCGCGCCTATGTCGTCTATCGCGACTCGCTTGTGGTCAGGCGCGAGGCCGCCGGCCCCCGCGCCTTGTTGAGCCTGGAAGAGGCTGCAAAATTCGGCGCCAATCCCGGCACTGTTTTCTTAGGGTTGCGCGCCGAGAAGCCTGTCTTCGGCATGGGCATTTCGCCGGCCGCCGTCGAACAGCTGTTGACCCGCGACGATGCCGCCGTGACCGAATTGCGCGGCATGGCGATGCAGGGCGCGGTTCCCGCCGATCAGCTATCGGCGATCGCGATGGCAAAATCGCTGGTGAACTGGCATCAGCGGCACGGCTACTGCGCCAACTGCGGCACCCGCACCGCGATGAAGGAAGGCGGCTGGAAGCGCGACTGCCCGAGCTGCAAGACCGAGCATTTTCCCCGCACCGATCCGGTCGTCATCATGCTCGTGACGTCGGGCGACAAGGTGCTGCTCGGCCGCCAGAAACATTTCCTGCCCGGCATGTATTCGTGCCTGGCCGGCTTCGTCGAGGCGGCAGAGACCATCGAGGACGCTGTTCGCCGCGAAATCTTCGAGGAATCCGGCATCCGCTGCACCGATGTTCAATACTATATGACGCAGCCCTGGCCCTATCCGTCATCGCTGATGGTCGGATGCACAGCCCGAGCGCTGAACGAGGACATCCTTGTCGATCACGCGGAACTTGAAGATGCACGCTGGTTCGATCGCGCGGAGGCGACCATGATGATCAGGCGGGAACATCCGGAAGGGCTCGCCGGCCCGCATCCGTTCGCCATTGCCCATCATTTGCTTGGCCGGTGGGTGCACGATGGCCCGGATCATCCCGCATAGCGGGCCATCAGCCGGAACCGGCTCTGACGGCCTTCGTTCTTAACGACATCCCGTTATCAAGCAGGGAATCGACATGACCGATGCCTCCTCGCCCCCCCGCGCCACCGGGAAACGGCCTCCGCGGATTCTCTGCATCGGTATGCCGGTGCGTGATTTGACCTTTCGCGTGCACGGACTGCCGGCGCGCGGTTCCAAGGAAAACGCCACCCATTTTGACGAAATTTGCGGTGGCAACGCGCTCAACGGCGCGATCGGAATCGTTCGACTCGGCGGCCGCGCCTCGATCTGCGGACCGATGGGCGACGAGAAGGAAACGACCTCCAGATACATCTACGAGAAGATGGCCGAAGAAGGCATCGAGACCAAACATCTCGTGCATATGCCGGGTCTGGTGACGCCGATCTCCAACATCATGATCGACCCGAGCGGCGAGCGCACCATCGTCACCTTCCGCGATCCGGAATTGTGGAATGTGCGCCTTTCCGATCCCGACACGCTGCTGGACGATTGCGACGCGATCCTGACCGAAAGCCGCTGTGCGACGTTCTGTACCGATCTATGCGCCGAAGCGACGCGGCGTGGCATTCCGGTCGTGGTCGACGTCGACCGCGCGATGTCGCTGCGGGAAGGCCTGCTCACGGCTTCATCGCACCTGATTTTCTCGAGCGAGCCCTTGCAGGAGACGGCCGACGTCACCGACGACGGCGAGGCGCTGAAGAAGATCGCGAAACTGACCCCGTCGTTCCTGGCGGGCACACGGGGCGCGCAGGGGACGATCTGGCTCGACGAGCAGCAGAACCTGCAACAGACCCCGGCCTTCCCGGTGCACACGGTGGATACGCTCGGCGCCGGCGACGTTTTTCACGGGGCGTTTGCGCTCGCGATCACCGAAGGCCAGGACCTGCGTAGCGCCTTGCGATTCGCTTCCGCCGCTGCAGCGCTGAAATGCACCCGCTTCGGGGGTGCGTTCGCGGCCCCGCAACGTGCTGAAGTTGAAGCGCTTTTGAGCCAGAGGCGGTCGGCAGCCCGGTAAGCCTGCCGCAATATCGGGCTTGTCTTAGAAGATTTTCCTATATATGAGGGGTCAAACCCTTAATATTGGAAGAAAGTTCTTCTGACATGACCGACCTCGCCATACCTCCCGCCATAGCCGAATCCAACCGCAGGCTCGATGCCATCGACCGCAAGATCCTGACCGTGTTGCAACAGGATGCCTCGCTTTCTGTCGCCGAGATCGGAGACCGCGTCGGCCTGTCGTCGACGCCATGCTGGAAGCGCATCCAGCGGCTGGAGGCCGACGGCGTGATCCTGCGCCGCGTCGCACTGGTCGACCAGAACAAGATCGGGCTCGGCATCTCCGTCTTCGTGTCGGTAGAGAGCGGCGATCACTCGGAAGCCTGGTTGCAGAAATTCGCCGATGCGGTTTCCGCGATGCCCGAGGTGATGGAATTTTACCGGATGGCAGGCGACGTCGATTACATGCTGCGCGTCGTGGTTGCCGACATGCAGAGTTACGACGTTTTCTATAAGAAGCTGATCAGCGCGGTGCCGCTGAAAAACGTGACCTCGCGCTTTGCGATGGAAAAGATCAAGTCGGTGACGGCGCTTCCGGTGCCGGCGAATTAGCATGACGTGAGGCGACCGTCCTTTTCCGCTGTCATCACCCGCGAAAGCGGGCGATCCAGCATTCCAGACACGGCCGTGCTTAAACCGGTAGGCGCCGTTACTGGATGCCCCGCATGCGCGGGGCATGACCAGCGAGTTAGATGAGGCGAAGCGCCTTTCAGATCTTCTGGTTGTATTCGCCGACCTCGGGATGGGTGCGCAGCACCGAGTCCATCGCCTCGAACATGTCGCGCATCCGCTGCTCCGCGACCGGGCTTTCGACCACCACCACAAGCTCCGGCTTGTTGGAGGAAGCCCGCACCAGGCCCCAGCTGCCGTCCTCGACCGTGACGCGCACGCCGTTGACGGTGACGAGGTCGCGGATCTTTTGGCCGGCGACTTTTTCGCCGCGCTTTTGCAATCCTTCGAAATGCTTCACCACGGAATCGACGACGCCGTATTTGGCTTCGTCGGCGCAATGCGGCGACATGGTCGGCGACGACCAGGTCTTCGGCAGCGCGTTCTTCAGATCGGCCATCGACTTGGCCGGCGCGCGATCGAGCATGTCGCACACTGCAATCGCCGACACCAGCCCGTCGTCGTAGCCGCGGCCGTACGGCCTGTTGAAGAAGAAGTGGCCGGATTTTTCAAACCCCGCCAGCGCGCCCATCTCGTGGGTGCGGCGCTTCATGTAGGAATGGCCGGTCTTCCAATAGTCGATTTTCGCGCCCTGCTTCTGCAACACGGGGTCGGTGACAAAAAGCCCGGTCGATTTCACGTCGACGACAAACTGCGCATCCTTGTGGATCGCCGACATATCCCGCGCCAGCATGACGCCGACCTTGTCGGCAAAAATCTCCTCGCCGGTATTGTCGACGACGCCGCAGCGATCGCCGTCACCGTCGAAGCCGAGACCGACATCGGCCTTGTGCTTCAACACCGCATCGCGGATCGCGTGCAGCATCTCCATGTCTTCGGGATTGGGATTGTATTTCGGAAAGGTGTGGTCGAGTTCGGTATCGAGCGGAACGACCTCGCAACCGATCGCCTCCATCACCTGCGGCGCGAAAGCACCCGCGGTGCCGTTGCCACAGGCGACCACGGCCTTGAGCTTGCGCTTGAGTTTCGGCCGCCTGGTCAGATCGGCGATATAGCGCGCCGGAAAATTCTCGTGAAACTGGTAGGAGCCGCCGGCCTTGTTCTTGAACTCGGCATTGAGCACGATTTCCTTCAAGCGCGTCATCTCATCGGGGCCGAAGGTGAGCGGCCGGTTGGCGCCCATCTTGACGCCGGTCCAGCCATTGTCGTTGTGGGAGGCCGTCACCATCGCGACGCAGGGAACGTCGAGTTCGAATTGAGCGAAATACGCCATCGGCGTCATCGCCAGTCCGATATCGTGAACCCGGCAGCCGGCAGCCTGCAAGCCTGAGATCAGCGCGTATTTGATCGAGGCCGAGTAACCGCGAAAATCGTGACCGGTCACGACCTCCTGCTTGACGCCGAGTTCAGTGATCAATGCGCCCAGCCCCATGCCGAGCGCCTGAATGCCCATCAGGTTGATTTCCTTGCCGAACAGCCAGCGCGCGTCATACTCGCGAAAGCCGGTCGCTTTCACCATCGGCTCTGACTCGTAGGCATAGGTGTTCGGAACCAGTACGGGCTTCGGCTTGGGAAACATGCGAGCAGCCTGTGTTGACGGACAACAATATGGCCGAAGCCATAGCGAATGCGCTGGCCCGATGGAAGGCAAAACCGCCGGTCTAATAAGTTAATTGCAGGGAGGCACGGAGCGTCAAGGCGCCGTAGGCAACGGTAATTACTGCTCGAGCACCATCTTGCCGTTGGCGTATTCGAACCGCTTCAGCTTCGACAGGAACGACAGCCCAAGCAGATTCTCCGACAGCGCTTCATCCGGCAGCACCATCGCATCGACGTCACGCACGATCAGACCGCCGATGTCGACCATGGCCAAGCGCGTCGGCGCGGCTTTCACCGTACCATTTGCCGTCGTTACCATCGCCCGATAGTCGTTGCGCGACGGGCGCAGCCCGAAGCGCGCCGCCGAACTCTCGTTCAAGGCAATGACGGAAGCGCCGGTGTCGACCATGAAGCCGATGCGCTGGCCGTCGATCCGCCCTTCCGTCGCGAAATGGCCGCGGCCGTCGCGGGGGATGCTGAGACTGCGCGCACCGGCCTGACCTGTCGTGTCGGGCACTACGGCCAAACGTGCCGATGTCGTCGCGGAAGCCGGCGTGGGCGCCATCTTGTCGGCCATCTGCGCCATGAAGGTGCCAAGGCCGATCATGATCGCGGCAAAAATCATAATGTTACGCATGACGCCACTCTCGATCGCGAACACTGAAGCTCCGATCCGAAGTTCGCAAAGCCTTGAGGCACCACTGATGCGAACTTCGGATCGAGAGAGCTTCAGCAACCATTTATTTCTAGCGCGGCTTTTCGAATTTGAAGTTCCTATGACGCAATCGCGGCACGACTGATAGGAACTTCTAATTCGCCGCACTAGCGGAGTTCAACACGGCCCCGGCTAAACTTCGACCGGCGACGATCCGCGAAGGCGGCAATTTTGGCGAAAAGGATGAGCGAAGGGTTAACGAATTCATCACGAGCAGCTGGCGGGGCCGCCGAACTCTTCTCATGCTTCCTTTTTACGTGCCCTTGGGCTTGACGCGGCGGGTCGGCATCGCGCTCGCCGGATCTTCCGGCCAGGGATGACGCGGATAGCGCCCGCGCAAATCGGAACGGACCGCCGCATAACTGCCGCGCCAGAAGCCCGGCAAGTCGCGCGTGACCTGCACCGGGCGATGCGCCGGCGACAGCAACTCCAGCACCAGCGGAATCGCACCTCTGGCAATCGAGGGATGGCTGGTCAGCCCAAACAGCTCCTGCAAGCGCACGGCAATGGTCGGCCCCTGCTCGGCCTCGTAATCGATCGCAAGTTGCGTCCCGGTCGGGGCCTCGAAATGCGTCGGCGCTTCCTTTTCGAGCCGCGCGCGCAACGACCACGGCAACAGCGTCTGCAAGGCCTCCGACAAGTCGCCGGCGGAAAATGCCTTCAACGAGGTCTTGTCGAGCAGCGCGGGCACCAGCCACGCTGCGCGTTGAGCTTTGAGACCATCATCCGACAAATCCGGCCATGGATTGTCCGGCGATGCGCCCTCGGCGGCGCGGACAAACATCACGCGATCGCGCCATTGCTTTGTTGGTTTCGACCACGGCAACTGATCGAGCCCCGCCGCGATCAAGCCATCGGCGAAGATCTGCGCGGTCGCTTCCGACGGTTCAAGCGCCAATGGCGCTTCCGACAGGGTGATCGCGTGCAACGACTTCCTGCGCCGCGCCCGCAAAGCCATCGCGCCGTGGTCAAAGGAAACTTCGTCCGCGCTTTCGATCTGATCGGCAAAACGCGCCTCGATTTCGGCTTGCGTGATCGGCGCCGCCAGCAGGATGCGGCCCTGCATGGCCGTGCCCGTCAATTCAGCCACCGCAATATATGGCGCGCGCGCGAGCGCGGCCGCAGGTTCAATAGCCGCTCCGCGCCCGTTGGCCAGAACAAAACTGCCATTGCCGCGATTCTTCGCCACGCGATCGGGAAACGCAAAGGCCAGCATGACGCCGTTGCTTAGCTCCCCTCCCCCTTGCGGGGAGGGGGTGGGGGTAACCACACGTGAGATCACCGTTGTAGACCCCCCTCCCCGACCTCGAGAGCGAGCTTCGCTCGCCTCGGACCCCACAAGGGGGGAGGGAGAAGAAGTGGCGACCTGCGCGGCCCAGCGCTGGGCCTGGCCGCGCGCGGCCTCGGCCCGCTGCGAACGATCGCGGCGAAACCCGTCCAGGCGGACATCCAGATCGACATGATCGCCGCCGAGTCCGCGTTCAGTCAGAACCGCCGCGATGTCGGCTGCGGCACGGCCCGCGCCCAGGCGATGCGAATCGACGATCATTCGCGCCAGCCGTGGCGGCAGCGCGAGCGCGCGCAGGCTGCGCCCCTCCTCGGTGATCCGGCCGTCGGTATCGAGTGCGCCGAGTTCGCGCAGCAGCTCCCGCGCCTCCTTCAATGCCGGCGCAGGAGGGGAATCGAGAAATGCAAGACTTGAGGGATCGTTGACGCCCCATTGCGCGAGGTCGAGCACCAGCGACGACAGGTCCGCGCTCAGGATTTCGGGCTGCGTATAGGCCGCAAGCGCCGCGGTCTGTGGTTCATCCCAGAGCCGGTAGCACACGCCCGGCTCGGTTCGCCCCGCACGGCCGCGCCGCTGGTCGACCGCCGCGCGAGAGGCTCGAACCGTCTCAAGCCGCGTCAGGGCGATATCCGGCTCGTAGCGCGGCACCCGCGCCAGACCGGAATCGACGACGATCCGCACGCCCTCGATGGTCAAGGACGTTTCCGCGATGGAGGTCGCGAGCACGACCTTGCGGTGTCCCTTCGGCGCCGGCGCAATGGCGCGGTCCTGCACCGAGGCATCGAGCGCGCCGAACAGCGGCACGATCTCGATCGAAGCATCATGGACGCGTTCGCCGAGAAAATTCTGGGTGCGGCGAATTTCGGCCGCACCCGGCAGAAAGGCCAGCACCGAACCGGGATCGGCACGCAGTGCAGCGGCAATCGCATCCGCCATCTGACGCTCGACCGGCGCATCGGCCTTGCGGCCGAGATAGCGCGTCTCGACCGGAAAGGCGCGGCCTTCGCTCGCCACCACCGGCGCCTCGCCGAGCAGCGTGGCGACCCGTGCGCCGTCAAGCGTGGCCGACATCACCAGGATCCGCAGATCCTCGCGCAGGCCGGTTTGCGCGTCGCGCGCCAGCGCCAGTCCCAAATCGGCATCGAGCGAGCGCTCGTGAAATTCGTCGAACAGCACCGCGGCGACGCCGTTCAGTTCAGGATCGTCGAGAATCTGACGGGAGAAAATTCCTTCCGTCACGACCTCGATGCGGGTCGCGCGCGAGACCTTGGAGCCGAAGCGGACGCGGTAGCCGACGGTTTGGCCGACCTTCTCGCCCAGCGTGTGCGCCATCCGCTCGGCGCTGGCGCGCGCCGCGATCCGCCGCGGCTCCAGCACGATGATCTTCTTGTTCGCGGTCCAGGGCGCATCGAGCAGCGCGAGCGGCACCCGCGTGGTTTTGCCGGCGCCGGGCGGCGCTACCAGCACCGCGACGTTATGGCTGGTCAGCGCACGCGCCAGATCGTCCAGCACCGCGTCGATGGGAAGAGGCGTGTCGAAGCTGCGGGGCAAATCGTTGTTCCGTCATCGCCCGCAAAGGCAGGCGACGACTGGTTACCCCGTGGATGCGGGGTATGACAACCGCCTCAGCCCTGAGCCTCGGGCGGCCGGCCGATGCTGTCGTAAATAAAGCCGTGCGCGGCCATGTCCTCGGGCCGATAGACATTGCGCAGGTCGACCACGACGGGATGAGCGAGTTCGTTCTTCAGACGTTCGAGATCGAGCGCGCGGTATTGAGCCCATTCCGTCACCACCACCAGCGCATCGGCGCCGCGGGCACAGAGGTAGGGATCGTCGCTGTATTCGATGTCGGGGAGTTCGCGGCGCGCCATTTCCATGCCGACCGGATCGTGCGCGCGGACCTTGGCGCCCATGTCGAGCAACCCGGTCACCAGCGGAATCGAGGGGGCGTCGCGCATATCGTCGGTATCGGGCTTGAAGGTGAGACCGAGCACGGCGACGGTCTTGCCGCGCAGGCTGCCGCCGTAGGCACTGGAAACCTTGCGCGCCATCGCGCGCTTTCGATTGTCGTTGACGGCGAGTACCGCCTCGACGATACGCAAATGCACATCGTGATCGAGCGCGATCTTGACGAGCGCCTTGGTGTCCTTCGGAAAGCAGGAGCCGCCGAAGCCGGGGCCCGCATGCAGGAACTTGGTTCCGATGCGATTGTCGAGCCCGATGCCGCGCGCCACTTCCTGCACGTTGGCGCCGACTTTTTCCGAGAGATCGGCGATCTCGTTGATGAAGGTGATCTTGGTCGCAAGGAAGGCGTTGGCTGCGTATTTGATCATCTCCGCCGTTCGCCGGCCGGTGAACATCAGCGGAGCCTGGTTGAGCGACAACGGCCGGTAGATGTCGCCGAGAACCTTCCGCGCCCGCTCGTCCATGGTGCCGACCACGATGCGGTCGGGGAATTTGAAATCGCGGATCGCCGCACCCTCGCGCAGGAATTCCGGATTGGAGGCGACCGCGACGTCAGCCGAAGGATTGGCTTCGCGGATCAGGCGCTCGACTTCGTCGCCGGTACCGACCGGCACGGTCGACTTCGTGATCACGACCGTGAAGCCTTGCACCACAGCAGCGATCTCGCGCGCGGCGGCGTAGACGTAGCTGAGATCGGCGTGACCATCACCGCGGCGGGACGGCGTGCCAACCGCGATGAAGACCGCATCCGCTTCGGCGACCGGCGCTGTGAGGTCGGTCGTGAATTTCAGGCGTCCGGCCTTCACATTGGTGGCGACGAGCACGTCAAGCCCGGGTTCGAAAATCGGGATTTCACCGCGCAGAAGGGCTGCGATCTTGCCTTCGTCCTTGTCGACGCAGGTGACTTGATGTCCGAAGTCGGCAAAGCACGCGCCTGACACCAATCCCACATAGCCCGTGCCGATCATGGCGATATGCATCTGAAATCCTGTCGAAAATGGTTAACCGGATTGATTCGTTCAGTCCGTCTTAGAGCATTCTGTCACAAACCAAAAACCGAACGCGCGCATGACAATGGCATGTCATTTGCGTGAATAAAGGAGAATGAAACCGATACGACCGATGATGCGACAAAGCCACCCCAAAAAGGGACAGCCATGACATCGAACGGCACATCTGCCGTTACCGTTACCAGCCAGGCCAGCTCCACCCGGGTCGACTGGGTCGACTACGCCAAGGGCATCTGCATCGTCATGGTTGTGATGATGCACTCGGTGCTGGGCGTGGAATTGGCTGCTGGCCAGACCGGCTTCATGCATCCGCTGGTTGCCTTCGCCAGGCCGTTCCGGATGCCGGACTTCTTCCTGATCTCCGGCCTGTTTCTGCCGCTGGTCATCGACCGCGACTGGCGCACCTATCTCGACCGGAAGGTGGTGCATTTCGCTTACTTTTACGTGCTCTGGGTGACCATCCAGTTCGGCTTCAAGGCACCCGCCTTCGCGGCCGAAACGAGCTGGGCCCATGCCGGATATCTTTATCTGGAATCCTTCATCGAGCCGTTCGGCACGCTGTGGTTCATCTATCTGCTGCCGGTGTTCTTCGTCGTCACGAAGGCGACGCGACGCCTGCCGCCGCTCCTGATCTGGGGCCTCGCCGCATTGCTGGAGATGACCCACTACTCGACCGGCTGGACCGCGATCGACGAGTTCGGCGCGCGTTTTGTCTATTTCTACACCGGCTATTTGTTCGCCGATCGCGTGTTCGCTCTCTCTGACCGGGCGCGGGCACGTCCGTCACTGGCGCTCGCCGCGCTCGCGCTCTGGGCGCTCATCAACGAAAGCCTCGTGCAGCTTGGCGTCAGCGAGTGGCCTCTGGTTTCGCTCTCGCTTGGGCTTGCCGGCGCATGCGCGATCGTCGTCATCGGCACGCTGCTGGCGCAGATGCAATGGCTGAAATCCCTGCGCTTCTGCGGCGAGCATTCGATCGTGATCTATCTCGCCTTCTTCCTGCCGATGGCAGCGACGCGGACGCTGCTCTTGCGCACCGGCATCATTCCCGATGTCGGCATGATGTCGCTGACGGTGACACTGGTCGGCCTGTTTGGCGCGCTGGCGATCTGGCGGATCGCACTCAAGGTCGGGGCGAACTTCCTGTTCGAACGCCCCGATGTCTTCTGGATTGCGCCCAAGAAACCAAGCGCGGCGCTTCAAGCGGCGGAATAGCCCGCTTCATTACGGCCTGAGATAAAGCGCACCCGAGGTCGTACCGCCTTCCAGATCGGCATGCGCCCGCGCCGCTTCGCTGAGCGGATAGGACCGGCCGGCAACGCCAAGAATCCCGCTTTCGATTCCCTCAAGCACCGCCTCAGTGGCCGCACGATAAGCGTCCGTCTCGTTCATGTAGGCCATGACGCTCGGCCGTGCGAGCGACAGGCTGCGGCGCGGTCCGAGATCACTGACGTCGACCGGCGGAATCGGCCCCGCCGCCTGGCCGGTGCTCGCCACCACGCCGAACGGCCGCACGCAGGCGAGTGTCTTGGCGAGCGTAGCCCCTCCAACGCCGTCATAGGCGACGTCGACGCCGCGCTTGCCGGTGAGGTCAGCGACGGCTTGCGCAAAATCCGCATCGCGCCCGACAATGATGTGCGCCGCGCCGGCCTGGCGTGCGATCGCCGCCCTGGCTTCCGAGCTGACGGTCCCGATCACGGTCGCGCCGCGATGGGTCGCCCAGCGCGTCAACAACTGACCAATGCCTCCGGCGGCGCTGTGAACCAGGAGAGTTGTACCTGATACGACCGGGTAGACCCGATCGAGCAGCATGTGCGCGGTAATTCCCTTGACGAAGGACGACGCGACCGCTTCGTCAGAAAGCGCGTCCGGCAGCCTGACCACCCGCCACGCCGGAAGGTTTCGCTCCGCCGCATAGGCGCCCACCGGCGCGCCCGCATAGGCGACGCGGTCGCCGGGCCGCACCGACGTCACGTTGGCGCCTATCGCGGCGATGACGCCGACGCCCTCGACACCGGGAATATTGGCCGGCGGCATCGGATAGAGCCCCGAGCGCTGGTAGATATCAACGAAATTCACGCCGATTGCGGTCTGACGGATACGCACCTCGTCGGCGGCGGGCGGCGGCAATTCGATTTCGGCGATCTCGAACTGCTCGACTCCGCCCGGTGTCTTGACGCGAACGACCCTGGTCATGGCTTTTTCCTCATCAACGGTTGGGATGAGGACTATGGCGGTTGCGCCAAATATGCGAAATTCCACAAAACTGCGCTCCATATGTGAGATTTTGCACAATGGCCGACTGGGAAGATCTCCACCATTTCGTGACGCTAGCGCGCGAGGGCACGCTGTCCGCGGCCGCCCGCACGCTCGGCGTCGACCATGCGACCGTGGCGCGGCGGGTGGCGGCGCTGGAGCAATCGACCGGGCTCAAACTGGTCGACCGGCGCTCGCGCGCCACGACACTGACCGATGAGGGGAAACGCATCGCCGCGGTCGCTACTCCGATGGAGGAGGCTGCATTCGCCGTGGCGCGCACGGCACAGGCTGCAAAGCCCGGCGTCGATGGCGAGGTGACGATCAGCGCACCGCCGAACTTTGCCAGTTCGGTGATCGCGCCGCAGCTAACGCGGTTGCGGTCGCAACACCCCGGCATTCACATCAAGCTCATCGGCGAGAAGCGCCGGGTTTCACTCAGTCGCCGGGAGGCGGATGTCGCATTGCGGCTGATGCGTCCCGTCGAAGCCAAATTGTTCGTTCGCAAGGTCGGCAGCTTCGGCTTCAGCCTCTATGGCACGGCCGGCTATCTGGAAAAGACCCCGCCACACGCGCTGGCCTTTATCGGCTACGACGCCTCGCTGTCAGAATCGCCTCAGGAGGTCTGGCTGCGTACGATCGTCGGCGAGCGCGAGGTCGTGCTGCGCACCAACGATCTGGAAATCCAGGCGCAGGCGGCACGCTCCGGCCTCGGCGTGGCTGCATTGCCGCATTATCTCGGCGACGGCGATCCGCGCTTGCAGCGTTATGCGGTGACCGGGAAGCCGGTCAGCCGCGACGTCTGGCTTGCGGTCCATCGCGACCTGCGCCAGCACCCGGCCGTGCGTGCCGTCATGGAATTTCTGGTGAGCTGCCTGAAACCGCAATGACGCAATGACAAGTGGAGTGGATTTGACATTCGCTCGCCACCTGGCCGCGGGTTCGTCGAGCGAATGTCAAATCCAAAACTCCACTTAGAAGCTTGAGTTTGCTAGTGGTCCTTTGATTCTAACATTCGTAAAAGCGACCGCTGCGAAGGGATACGAATGTTAGAATCGGACCACTAGCCAAAAAATCCCGTGCGCGAATGCGCGGGAACGGGTGCCAATGCGGATAAAAATCCCTACATTGCCACCATGCCGAAATCCTCGCCAAAAGCCGCCGCCCCCAAACCCGTCGCCGCCAAAGCCCTCGCCAAGGGCGACCATGTGTTTCTGGTCGACGGTTCCTCCTATATTTTTCGCGCCTATCACGCGCTGCCGCCGCTGAACCGCAAATCCGACGGGCTGCAGGTCAACGCCGTGCTCGGCTTCTGCAACATGCTCTGGAAACTGTTGCGCGACATGCCGCCGGACAACCGGCCGACGCATCTGGCGATCGTGTTCGACAAGTCCGAGATCACTTTCCGCAACAAACTTTATCCTGACTACAAGGCGCATCGTCCGCCGGCGCCCGACGATCTCATTCCGCAATTCGCCCTGATCCGCGACGCGGTGCGCGCCTTCGATCTGCCCTGTCTCGAACAGATCGGCTTCGAGGCCGACGACCTGATCGCGACTTACGCGCGCGAAGCCAGCGAACACGGCGCCACGACGACGATCGTCTCGTCGGACAAGGACCTGATGCAACTCGTCAATGACAAGGTGACGATGTTCGACACCATGAAGGACCGCCGCATCGGCGTGCCCGAGGTGATCGAGAAGTTCGGCGTGCCACCGGAAAAAGTGGTCGAGGTTCAGGCGCTCGCCGGAGACTCCACCGACAACGTGCCGGGCGTGCCGGGGATCGGCATCAAGACCGCGGCGCAATTGATCGTGGAATATGGCGATCTCGAAGCACTGTTGAAGCGCGCCGGCGAGATCAAGCAGCCGAAGCGGCGTGAAGCCCTGATCGAGAATGCCGAGAAGGCGCGCATTTCGCGGAAACTCGTACTGCTCGACGACAAGGTGAAGCTCGACGTGCCGCTGAACGACCTGGCGGTGCACGAACCCGACGCGCGCAAGCTGATCGCCTTTCTCAAGGCGATGGAGTTTTCGACCCTCACCCGCCGTGTCGGTGAATATTCGCAGATCAATCCGGCGGACGTGAACGCCGATGCCGGAAAGGAAAGCACCTTTTCACCGCTGCCGCTGGCCGAGAAGGTCGATGAATCCGGCAACGCGCCCAAGGGCGCTCCGACCGGCGATTTGTTTGGCGGCGAGAGGCCGCCCGCCGCAAAAAGCGGAGCCGGCGCGCCGGGCAAGCCGGGCGATCGAAGCGACAAGGCTTCAAGCCTGAAAGGCACGCCTCAGGCGCTCGCCGCGGCCCGTGCCGAGGAAGCGCGCAACACGCCGGTCGACCGCAAAAAATACCAGACGCTTCGCACCGTGGCGGATCTAAAGGCCTGGATCGCGCGGGCGCGCGAGGTTGGTCAGTTCGCGTTCGAGACCAAGGCGGCTTCGGAAGACCCGATGCAGGCAGAGCTCTGCGGCATCGCGCTGGCGCTTGGCCCCAACGATGCCGCTTACGTTCCGCTCGGCCACAAGCAGGCCGGCGACGGCAGCGGCCTTTTCGCAGCCGGCCTTGCGCCGGACCAGATCAAGGCGGCGGACGCGCTCGCCGCGCTTAAGCCGCTCTTGGAATCCGCAGGCTTTCTCAAGATCGGCTTCAATATCAAATTCGGCGCCGTGATGCTGGCGCAGCATGGCATCGCATTGCGCAATTGCGACGACGCGCAGCTCATGAGCTATGCGCTCGATGCCGGCCGCAACTCGCACGGGCTCGATTCATTGGCGCAGGCCTGGCTCGGCCACACCACTGTGAGCTATGGCGATCTGACCGGCAGCGGTAAGAACAAGCTCTCTTTCGATCAGGTCACCGTCGACAAGGCAGCCGAGTATTCGGCCGAAGACGCCGACGTGATCGTCCGGCTCTGGCGGCTGTTCAAGCCGCGCCTCGTCGCCGAGCACATGAACGTGGTCTATGAGACGCTGGAGCGCCCGCTGGTTTCCGTGCTGGCACGGATGGAACGGCGCGGCATCTCGATCGATCGTCAGGTGCTGTCGCGGCTGTCAGGCGATTTCGCCCAGACCGCGGCGCGGGTCGAAGCCGAAATTCAGGAGATCGCCGGCGAGCCGGTCAATGTCGGCAGTCCGAAACAGATCGGCGACATTCTGTTCGGCAAGATGGGCATTCCCGGCGGCACCAAGACCAAGACCGGCGCGTGGTCGACCTCGGCGCAGATCCTCGACGAGCTCGCCGAACAGGGCCACGAATTTCCGAAGAAGATCCTGGAATGGCGGCAGGTCTCGAAACTGAAATCGACCTACACCGATGCGCTGCCGACCTATGTGCACCCGGACACCCATCGCGTGCACACGACCTACGCGCTGGCCGCAACGACCACGGGCCGGCTGTCGTCGAACGAGCCGAACTTGCAGAACATTCCGGTGCGCACCGAGGACGGACGAAAGATCCGCCGCGCGTTCATCGCCTCTCCCGGCCACAAGCTGGTATCGGCGGACTACTCTCAAATTGAACTGCGGCTGCTTTCAGAGATCGCGGACATTCCCGTGCTCAAGCAGGCGTTCCGCGACGGGCTCGACATTCACGCCATGACCGCGTCGGAAATGTTCGGCGTTCCGGTCAAGGACATGCCGGGCGAGATCAGGCGGCGCGCCAAGGCGATCAACTTCGGCATCATCTATGGCATCTCGGCGTTTGGGTTGGCCAACCAGCTCGGCATCGCCCGCGAGGAAGCCTCCGCCTATATCAAGAAATATTTCGAGCGCTTCCCGGGCATCCGCGCCTACATGGACGCGACACGCGACTTCTGCCGCGCCCATGGCTACGTCGAGACGCTGTTCGG
This sequence comes from Bradyrhizobium erythrophlei, assembly GCF_900142985.1. NCBI lineage: Bacteria > Pseudomonadati > Pseudomonadota > Alphaproteobacteria > Hyphomicrobiales > Nitrobacteraceae > Bradyrhizobium > Bradyrhizobium erythrophlei. Next base: position 3,395,844 of record NZ_LT670849.1, on the reverse strand, counting down.
CCGCAAATGTCACTACCCGGACATCAAGGCTTCCAACGCCTCGGTCCGCGCCTTCAACGAGCGCGCCGCCATCAATGCGCGGCTTCAGGGCACCGCGGCCGACATCATCCGCCGCGCCATGATCCGCATGGAAGAGGTACTCGCCGAGAAGAAGCTCTCGGCGCAAATGCTCTTACAGGTACACGACGAACTGATCTTCGAGGTGCCCGACGACGAAGTCGCCGCAACACTCCCGGTCGTTCAGAAGGTCATGGAAGACGCACCGTTCCCCGCCGTGATCCTGTCGCTGCCGCTCCATGTCGACGCCCGCGCCGCCAACAACTGGGACGAAGCGCACTAGCGCGAACTCAAAAAGAAAACGCGACGGGATTTACCCGTCGCGCTTTGCAATCGTCTTGGTCTGAACCGCCTATTCCGCGGCGAGCTTCACTTCCGGCGCAGCCGCGCGCACATCCGCATCGACCTTGGCCTCGAACTTGGCGAAGTTCTTCTGGAACATGCCGACCAGCGCGCGGGCGGTCTTGTCGAACTCGGCCTTGTCCTTCCAGGTATTCACGGGATCGAGAATTTCGCTTGGCACGCCCGGCAGCGCGGTCGGCACCGCGAAGCCGAAATATTTGTCGGTGCGGAATTCGACGTTGCGCAGGGAACCGTCGAGCGCGGCGGTAAGCAGCGCACGCGTCACCTTGATCGGCATCCGTGAACCGGTGCCGAACTTGCCGCCGGTCCAGCCGGTGTTGACCAGCCAGCAGTCGACATCGTGCTTGGCGATCATCTCGCGCAGCATGTTGCCGTACACCGAGGGATCGAGCGGCAGGAACGGCGAGCCGAAGCAGGTTGAAAATTCCGGCTGCGGCTCGTTGCCGAGGCCGCGTTCGGTGCCGGCGACCTTGGCGGTGTAGCCGGACAGGAAGTGATACATCGCCTGCGCCGGCGTCAGCTTGGCGATCGGCGGCAACACACCGAACGCGTCGGCCGCCAGCATCACCACGTTCTTCGGGTGACCGGCGCGTCCCGTGCGCGAGGCATTGGGAATGAAATCGAGCGGATAGGCAGACCGCGTGTTTTCCGTCTTCGAGCCGTCGTCGAAATCGGGAATGCGCGTGAACTCGTCGAGCACCACGTTTTCCAGCACGGCGCCGAAGCGCTTGCTGGCGGCGTAGATCTCTGGCTCAGCCTCTTCCGACAGCTTGATGCACTTGGCATAGCAGCCGCCTTCGAAGTTGAAGATGCCGTCGGTGCCCCAGCCATGCTCGTCGTCGCCGATCAGCGTGCGCTTGGGATCGGCCGAGAGCGTGGTTTTGCCGGTGCCGGAAAGGCCGAAGAAGATTGCGCTGTCGCCGGCCGGACCTACGTTGGCCGAGCAGTGCATCGGCAACACGCCGCGTGCGGGCAGATAGTAGTTGAGCGTGGTGAACACGCTCTTCTTCATCTCGCCGGCATAATAAGACCCGCCGATCAGCACGATTTTGCGGGCGAAATCGATCGCGACCACGTTCTCCGAGCGCACGCCGTGACGTTTCGGATCGGCGCGGAAGCTCGGCAGGTCGATAATCGTCAGTTCCGGCGTGAAGCCCGCCAGTTCCGACTGCTCGGGGCGGATCAGCAGGGTGCGAATGAACAGCGAATGCCAGGCGAGTTCGGTGTAGACGCGGGTCTTGATCCGGAAGGTCGGATCGGCGCCGCCATAGAGGTCCTGCGCAAACAGCGTCATGCCCTCGGCGTGCTTGATAAAGTCGGTATAGAGCGCTTCGAACTGTTCGGCGGTGATCGGCTGGTTGCCGGCCCACCACATGTTCTTGTCAGTGGTGGCGTCGCGGACCGTGAACTTGTCCTTGGGGCTGCGGCCGGTGAACTCACCGGTGTCCGCGCACAACGAGCCATCGGCCGAGAGCACCGCCTCGCCTGCCGCCAGAGAATATTGGCAGAGCTGTGCCGCGCCGAGGTTCCAATGCACGCCCTTCAGATTCTTCAAGCCGAATTTGTCGGCTCCAAAGGCGCCGTTACGCTTGCCCGTCTCTTGCACGAAAGATTCCTCCTCGAATCCGCGTTTCTTGATCGCGCGAATGCCTGCCCGCGCGTCCGTCACGGTTAAGGCCGTTGAGTATAACCGCCTGACCCAAGCCCGGCGAACGAATATTACGGGGCGATCATTATTGATGAACGCGCGGCTTGCCAAGCCGATCCCGCCGATTTGGTTTATTCCAGAAAGGGCGCACCCGGCCGCATTTTACCGCATGCTGCGACGCAAAGCCGCTGACCGCCTAGGTCTGCGCCCGCGCCTGTTCCGCCAGGCGGACCAGCATCTTGCGAAGCTCGCCCGGGCCGGTGATCCGTTCGGGAAAATCGAGCCGCAAGGTCGTGCTGCCGGCTTGAAGGTCGATGCCGTCCGGGTCGATACCGCTGCAACGCCAGTCGGCGGGACCCGCGCCCAGGAGCCTCGTGGCATAGAGGCCGAGCGCTTCCTGATGGTCGGTGTTCATATGCTCGACCGCGCTTTGTTCGGCCTCCAGCAGCGCGCGCGCGTCGGAGATCTCGGTCAAGAACTGTGCAGGTTCAAGGTCGATGATCCGTCCAAATCCGGCGACCAGATGTGTCCCGGACAGACGTATTTTGAAGAACGAAAAATCCTTGAAGTCGACGAATACATCAGCCGTCGGATGGGCGTTGAGATAACGCTGGCGCACCATGTCGCGGTCGTCGGTGATCTCCTCGGCATGGCCCGACAGCATGATCCGCGCGCCCTCGAGCGGGTCGCCTTCGACCCGCTCGTCCAGCATCAACGAGACGCGCGCGTCGGCGAGCAGGTTCCCGGTGTGAATCGCGAGACGGGAGATCAACAGAACAGGCGAACCGTCCGGATGGCTCGCGACATTCACCAGCGAGCAATACGGATCGCCGCTTGCCACCATCAGCGTCGCCAATGCGCCCTGCCGGCTCCGGCGCAAAAGCGACTTAACCATCTTGGCGGGCTCGAAATCCGGGGTCAATTGCATCGATTATTTCCTTGCATCCTGTTGCAATTTGAGCCTTTTTTCGGGTAAACCGACGTACGTATGGGTCGAAGCGCCTGAAGGAAAAGGGGCGCTTTCATGGAACTCGGTCACACTTCAGCCCAGCTTGCATTGCTCGTTGACCGCGTTCGAAGCCCAGCTATACGGCGCACCAGACGTTTAGCCGCCGTTTCAGCAACCTGGTAGCAGTATCTGAAAGCAGGCTCATGCCCACAATTGCTTTGGTCGATGACGACCGCAACATTCTTACTTCAGTCTCAATTGCGCTCGAGGCCGAAGGTTATCGCATCATGACCTATACGGATGGTGCGTCAGCGCTGGACGGATTTCGGACCAGCCCGCCCGACCTTGCCATCCTCGACATCAAGATGCCGCGGATGGACGGCATGGAAACACTGAGGCGCCTGCGGCAAAAATCCGACCTGCCGGTGATTTTCCTGACGTCCAAGGACGAGGAAATCGACGAGTTGTTCGGCCTCAAAATGGGTGCCGACGATTTCATCCGCAAACCGTTTTCGCAGCGGCTCCTGGTCGAGCGCGTCAAGGCCGTGCTGCGCCGTTCGGCCCCGAAGGATCCGACCGCCGTGCCGAAGGAAACCGACGCCAAGGCGCTGGATCGCGGCCTGTTGCGCATGGATCCGGAACGCCACACCTGCACGTGGAAGAACGAGCCGGTCACGCTCACCGTGACGGAGTTTCTCATTCTTCAGGCGCTCGCTACGCGCCCCGGCGTCGTCAAGAGCCGCAACGCGTTGATGGACGCGGCCTATGACGACCAGGTTTATGTCGACGATCGCACCATCGACAGCCACATCAAGCGGCTGCGCAAGAAGTTCAAGGTCGTGGACGACGATTTCGAAATGATCGAAACCCTCTATGGGGTCGGATACCGTTTCAAGGAAGCCTGAGAAGCGGATTTCCGCCTACGCGGTTTGCCGACTGTCGACGCATCACGGCTCATGCTAGAGAGCGTGAGCCTTTTGAAACAACGGGCGGTTTTAGCTAGTGCTTGATCGAACCCAGCCTGATGGAACCTTGAGTGCCGACGACGTCACGACGCCAGCCGTGATGGATGGTGCTGCTACAGAAAATGCGCCCTCGGCATCATGGCAGCCGTTCGGCTGGTTGCGGCGGTTCGGCCAGTTCGCCTTTGCGTTAAGCTTCTCGAGCCTCACGCGGCGCATCGTTTCGCTCAACATCGCCGGCCTGCTGGCGCTGGTGGCGAGCATTCTCTATCTGTCGCAATTCCGCGCCGGCCTGATCGACGCGCGCGCGCAGAGCCTGCTGGTGCAGGCCGAAATCATCGCCGGCGCGATCGCGGCGTCCGCAACCGTCGAAACCAACGCCATCACCATCGATCCGGACAAGCTGGCCGATCTGAAAACCGGCGAAACCGTCAGCGCGCCGGACGAACTTTCCGGGCTCGATTTTCCGATCAATCCCGAACGGGTGGCGCCGGTGCTGCGCCGGCTGATTTCGCCGACCAAGACCCGCGCCCGCATCTACGACCGCGACGGCGTCCTGATCCTCGACAGCCGCAGCCTGTATGGCCGCGGCGACGTGCTGCGTTTCGAGCTGCCGCCGCCCTCGGTGGAAAAGCCCGGGATCGCCGAACGCACGATGATCGCGATCCGGACCTGGCTCAATCGTGGCGACCTGCCGCTCTACACCGAACTCGGCCCCGAGAACGGCAACGGCTACCAGGAAGTCGCACACTCGCTGACCGGCCAGAAAGCCAGCATGGTGCGCGTCAACGACCGCGGCGAAGTGATCGTCTCGGTCGCGGTGCCTGTGCAGCGCTTCCGCGCGATCCACGGCTCGCTGATGCTTTCGACGCAAGGCGATGACATCGACCAGATGGTCACCGCCGAGCGGCTCGCCATTCTGAAAGTCGGTGGCGTCGCTTCCGCCGTGATGATCGTGCTGTCGCTGGCGCTCGCGAGCACGATCGCAGGCCCGGTGCGCCGGCTCGCCGACAGCGCCGAACGGGTCCGCCGCCGCATCCGCACCCGCGTGGAAATCCCCGACTTCACCGGCCGCCGCGACGAGATCGGGCATCTCTCCGGCGCGCTGCGCGACATGACGAGCGCGCTTTATAACCGCATCGAGGCGATCGAGATGTTCGCCGCCGACGTCGCCCATGAATTGAAGAATCCGCTGACCTCGTTGCGCTCGGCGGTGGAAACCCTGCCGCTCGCCCGCACCGAGAACAGCCGCGCGCGGCTGCTCGACGTGATCGAGCATGACGTCAAGCGCCTCGACCGGCTGATATCGGACATTTCGGATGCAAGCCGGCTCGATGCCGAGTTGCAGCGCCAGGACACGGCGCCTGTCGATCTCCGCAGCCTTCTCACAGCGCTCGCCGCGGCCGCCAACGAAACCAGGCGCGGGAACAATGTCTCCGTCGACCTGCGTTTCGAGGGACGAGGCTCGGTCGATTCGTTCTGCGTTCCAGGCCACGATTCACGACTCGGGCAGGTCGTTTCCAATCTGCTGTCGAACGCGCAGTCGTTCTCCGAACCCGGCAGCAAGGTGCGGATCACCTGCCGGAACAGGCGCTCGAACATTGAAATCATCGTCGATGATGACGGGCCTGGCATTCGCGAGGACGCGCTCTCGCGCATCTTCGAGCGCTTTTACACCGATCGCCCGCATCAGGGCTTTGGCCAGAATTCGGGACTGGGGCTGTCGATCTCCAAGCAGATCGTCGAAGCCCATGGCGGACGGATCTGGGCCGAAAATCGCATTGGTCCTGTTGACGCGAACGGCGAAGCGACAGTGGCCGGTGCCCGCTTTACGGTCCGGCTTCCGACGTAATGAGTGTCTTGGCAGCCGAACCCACCATTCATGCCTCCGCCGTCCTGGTGGGCAACCGCGCGGTGCTCATTCGCGGGCCCTCAGGTGCCGGCAAATCGCGCCTTGCCTTCGACCTCATCCTCGCTGGCCGCGCAGGCCAGATTGCTCCGGTCAGGCTCGTCGGCGACGACCGCGTGCACGTATGGGCAGAAGGCGGACAACTGATGATTCGCCCCGCCCCCGCTTTGGCCGGCCTGATCGAGATCAGGGGCTTGGGAATCCGCCGTTGCGACTTTGCGGCCGAGGCGCCAGCCGGCCTCGTCGTCGATCTCAATGCCGCCGACGCTGAACGGCTTCCACCGCCGGAAGCCCTGCAAATCCGCATCAAGGGTATTTCGATACCAAGGATTCCCGTCCAACGGGGATTTTCCGGGCTTCCACTGGTCATTGCCGAGCTTACAATGACCGCGAATTCATCTTCCGCACGACCTTCGGCGGATTGCTCGAAGGAATTTGGTAACCATATCACCCCCACACTCGCGACCGAATAGACCGCGCTCGCTTCCTTCTCTCCTCACTATTTTCCGGGAGAATTGCAGCGATCCCCTCTTGCGTAGGGGCTCCGGATGGTCAAAGTGGCGCGTTCGTGCGGTGCACCAAAGGCACCCACGAGGAGTTCTCGATGATTGGTCTAGTACTTGTGACCCATGGGCGCCTTGCCGACGAATTCAAGGCGGCGCTGGAACACGTCATGGGTCCGCAAAAACAAATCGAAGCCGTCACGATCGGCGCTGAAGACGATTCCGATCTGTGTCGCAGCGACATTATCGAAGCGGTGAATCGCGTCGACAGCGGCGATGGGGTTGCGATCCTCACCGACATGTTCGGCGGCACGCCCTCTAATCTCGCCATTTCCTGCATGAGCCGCCCGAAGGTGGAAGTGCTCGCAGGCATCAACCTTCCGATGCTGGTCAAGCTTGCCAAGGTCCGCGAAGAGCGAACGCTACCCGACGCCATTGCCATGGCCCAGGAAGCCGGCCGCAAATACGTGACCATCGCCAGCCGGGTGCTTGCCGGAAAATGACCGACGACGGCGCGTCGCCTGACACCTCTTCCGGACCGGGCATCCCGGAAGGCGCCGTTTCCCGCGAACTTCCCATCATCAACAAACGCGGCCTGCACGCGCGCGCATCAGCCAAATTCGTGCAGATGGTCGAGCGCTTCGACGCCGAAGTGTGGGTGACCAAGGGCAGCGAAACTGTCGGCGGCACATCGATCATGGGCCTGATGATGCTGTCGGCAGGCCCGGGAACGTCGATTGTGGTTTCCGCGGCCGGGCGCGAGGCTCAGGCTGCGCTCGACGCCATCACCGAACTCGTTGGCGCCAAGTTCAACGAAGAGAATCCGTAAAGCCGCGACGCGCGCCGACGGGCTACTTCGCCGGCGGCACGATGTAGATCTTCCAGGTGATGGCGGGGCCCGCATGCCCCTTGAAGAAACGTTGCGTGGTCACCGCGACCTGCTCGGCATCCTTGCCGTTGGCGGCCATCCAGGCCTCACATTCAGGCAAGCGGTTATCCGTGGTGTCGCAGACGCCGATGAAGCCGAGGCGTTTGGCTTCGTCCAGCGAGGTCAGGCCCGACGACCAGACTTCGCCCGGCGTCAACGGCGCCGGATGATCGGGACTATAGAACGTCATGGGTTCGCCGACCTCGGTCGTGCCCGCGACCACTGACCAGCGCGTGAAGAAGCGATTGTGCCACAGCCCCGTCAGTTCACGCGCCAATTGCGACCGCGCACCGTAGCTGAAGGCAACCTTGGGATCGTCCGAGAACTCGTGCAGGGCGATATACGGCGAAGCGGCGAGCGTCGCCAATGTGAGCACCAGCCAGATCGCGGTAATCCGGAACAAGGCAATGCCGGGCAGACGCAGGCGCTGAATCGCCACCAGCGCGAGCGGTGTCAGGAAGAACAGCGAGATGCCCCAATCGGTCTTCATGTAGACCGAGAAGATCAGTCCGCCGAGCGGCGGCCCGACCGCGACGATGATCTGGATGAACCAGATGTTGAGCGCCTGCATCGCCTTTACGCCGGTATTGGCGCCCGCTGACCAGATGCGCGCCAATGCGGCCCGTGGCGGTCGCAGGCTTATTCCGGTCAGGGCAAGCACGGCCATCACGACCGGCAACACCAGCAGCCCCAGATTGTGCTCGATGTAGCCGAGCACCAGCATCGCGGTCTGCGCACGGGTGAAATGCCCATAGACGTCGCCGGCGTAGGTGAGCGGCACAAAGTCCACGTCCTTCAGCCACAACAGATGCGGGGTCATCGCGAGGATCGCTGTGACCATCGCCACCCAGGGCGCCGGCGAACGCAGGAATTCGCGCCGTTCGGGATGAATGAGCGCGGCAAGCCCGACCGCACCGATCATCGCCAGCACCCAGTATTTCGTCATCAGCGCCAGCGCTGCGGCAATTCCGAGCCAGACGCCGGAGGCGGCGCTGCGCTTTGAAAACGCGTCGAGATAGGCCAGCACCAGAAGCGGCAGCGTGACGAGTTGCAAGAGGTCCGGATTGAATTTGAAGCCCTTGAAATTGAAGATCGGATAGATCGCAAGCATCACCACGACGAAGAAGGCGCGGCGATAATCGACCACCCGCGTCGCGATCATCCAGCAGATCACGAGCCCGCAGCTCACCGTCGTCATCGCCAGCAAATAGGTGGCCCAGTCGGTGACTGGGAACATTCTGAACCAGAGGCCGGCGACCCAGCCCACCAGCGGCGGGTGCTTGCCGTAACCGAACTGGAATTTCTGGCCCCAGGCGAAGGTTTCCGCGACATCCATATGGATGTCCTGCGCTGCCTTCAGATTGATCAGGATGACGGTCCACAGCAGGGCGTGGATCACCGCGAAGGTGAAGACGAACGCTGAGGCGCCGTAACGGTCCTTGGCCGACGCCAGCACCCAGGCCGCGAGCCGCCGGAGGCGCGGCCGCCGGGTCGACCGGCGGCGGCGTGGCAAGCTTGCGGATGAAGTCAGCGTCGGCGGCATGTGTTTTGCGACCTTTTGGTTCTCAGCAATTCCGTGTGGGTAGCGCGTTTTCCGCCGCCGTGAAATCAGCTTGACGTGAAGAAGACTCGTTAAAATACCGCAATATGGTTGCCGCCCAAAAGCACGGGTGCTATCCCGCGCCCATGACGACCACCCCCATTCCCAACATCCGCAATTTCTCCATTGTCGCGCATATCGACCATGGCAAATCGACGCTGGCCGATCGGCTGATCCAGATCACGGGCGGTCTGACGGACCGCGAAATGGCGGGCAAGGAACAAGTGCTCGATTCCATGGATATCGAGCGAGAACGCGGCATCACCATCAAGGCGCAGACCGTCCGGCTGAATTATCGGGCGAAAGACGGCAAGAGCTACATCTTCAACCTGATGGATACGCCAGGCCATGTCGACTTCGCCTACGAGGTCTCGCGTTCGCTCGCGGCCTGCGAAGGGTCGCTGCTGGTGGTGGACGCAAGCCAGGGCGTCGAGGCGCAGACACTCGCCAACGTCTACCAGGCGCTCGACAACAATCACGAGATCGTCCCGGTCCTGAACAAGGTCGATCTGCCCGCGGCCGAGCCTGAAAAGGTGAAGCAGCAGATCGAGGACGTTATCGGCATCGATGCTTCCGACGCCGTGATGATCTCGGCCAAGACTGGCCTCGGCGTGCCCGACGTGCTGGAAGCGATTGTCACGCGCCTGCCGCCGCCCAAGGGCGACCGCGACGCCGCCTTGAAGGCGCTCCTGGTCGACAGCTGGTATGACGTCTATCTCGGCGTCGTCGTGCTGATCCGCGTTGTCGATGGCACGATGAGAAAGGGCCAGCGCATCCGCATGATGGGCACGGGCGCGGCCTACGACGTCGAGCGCGTCGGTTTCTTCACGCCCAAGATGGAGCAGGTCGACGAGCTTGGTCCCGGCGAGATCGGCTTCATCACGGCCGCGATCAAGGAAGTCGCCGATACACGCGTCGGCGACACCATCACCGATGACAGGAAGCCGGTCACGGAAATGCTGCCGGGCTTCAAGCCTGCTATTCCGGTGGTGTTCTGCGGCCTGTTCCCGGTCGACGCCAACGATTTCGAAACGCTGCGGGCGGCGATGGGCAAGCTGCGCCTGAACGATGCGAGCTTCTCCTACGAAATGGAAACTTCCGCCGCGCTCGGCTTCGGCTTCCGCTGCGGCTTCCTTGGGCTGTTGCATCTGGAGATCATCCAGGAGCGGCTGTCGCGCGAGTTCGACCTCAACCTGATCGCGACTGCGCCGAGCGTGATCTACAAGATGAAGCTGACCGACGGCAGCGAGATCGAGATTCACAATCCCGTCGACATGCCCGACGTGGTGAAGATCGCCCAGATCGACGAACCCTGGATCGAGGCCACGATCCTGACGCCCGATGAGTATCTCGGCAGCGTGCTCAAGCTCTGCCAGGACCGCCGCGGCGCCCAGAAGGAGCTGACCTATGTCGGCTCGCGCGCGATGGTGAAATACGACTTGCCCCTCAACGAGGTGGTGTTCGACTTTTACGACCGCCTGAAGTCGGTCTCCAAGGGTTACGCCTCGTTCGACTATCACCTGACGGACTACAAGCCCGCCGACCTCGTCAAGATGCAGATCCTGGTCAACAACGAGCCGGTGGACGCGCTGTCGATGCTGGTGCACCGCACCCGCGCCGAAGGCCGCGGCCGCGCCATGGTCGAAAAGATGAAGGAGCTGATCCCGCCGCACATGTTCCAGATTCCGATTCAGGCGGCGATCGGCGGCAAGGTGATCGCGCGCGAGACCGTGCGCGCGCTGCGCAAGGACGTCACCGCGAAATGTTACGGCGGCGACATCACGCGCAAACGGAAACTTCTGGAGAAGCAGAAGGAAGGCAAGAAGAAGATGCGGCAGTTCGGCAAGGTCGACATTCCGCAGGAAGCCTTCATCGCCGCACTCAAGGTCGATAGCTGAGCTCCGTTTCCGGCGCTACTCCCACCCGACAATTCTGCATTGATCCTGCTCGCAACCACCTTGATCCCAGGCGCGAGTTGGATCAACATGGAGCTAATTGATCGGTCGATAAAAAAGGAAACGCCATGAACAAGCCCGAAGCCGCGAGCATCGGCCTGGTCAAGCGCGCCAGGGCGCTGGCGCCATTGCTTGCGGAAGAGGCCGACGAGATCGAGCGGACGCGGCGCCTGACTCCCAAAGTGGTTTCGGCGCTGATCAAGAACGGGCTCTACAAGTCACTCCTGCCCAAAAACATCGGCGGCTTCGAGTCTCCGCCGATGGTTTTCATGGAAATGCTGGAGGAAATCGCCAAGGCCGACGCCTCCACCGCGTGGTGCGTGGGGCAATGTTCGGTGGTGGGCATGACGGCGGCCTATCTCGATGCGGACGTGGCGCATCAGGTATTCGGCAAGCCGGACGATATCGCTGCCTGGGGCGCGATCGCGCACGCCGTGCAGGCGGTTCCCGGCGGCTACACCATCACGGCGCGCTGGGATTTCGCCAGCGGTATGCGTCAGGCGAACTGGCTGGGGGCCCATGTTCAAGTGCTGGAGGCCGACGGCACGACGCGGATGAGGCCCAACGGCACGCCGGAAATCCGGACCATCCTGTTTCCGGCATCGAGCGCCACGACACACGACATGTGGAATGTGATCGGGCTCTGCGGCACCGGCACCGATTCCTATTCAGTCGAGAACCTGTTCATCCCTGACAGCCATGCCGCACTCCGCGACGATTTCTCCGCGCTGCGCGAGAAAGGCCCCCTTTACGGGATCACGACCTATTCGATGTTCGGCCTGGGCTTTGGCGCCGTCTCGCTCGGCGTGGCGCGGGCGACGCTGGACGCGGCGATCGATCTCGCCCGCAAGAAGCATTCGGTCGGCATCGCCGCCATGAAAGACAACAGCGCGGTTCAAGGCCTGATCGGCCGCACCGAGGCCAAGCTACGCGCGGCGCGCGCGTACCATTTCTCCACCGCTGCGAACGCGTGGCAGGAAATACTGAACACTGGAAAACTCTCCGAGCAGGGACGCGCCGCGATCCGGCTGTCTGCGACCTATACCATCCACCAATCGGCGGAGGTGGTCGAGACCGCCTATCACATGGCGGGCGCCACCGCGGTTTTCAAATCGAACCCGTTCGAGCGCCGCTTCCGCGACATGCACACCATCGCCCAGCAGATCCAGGCCCGCGACAATCATTTTGAGGACGTCGGCAAGATGATACTGACCAACAGCGTGATCCCGCGCGGGCCCACCATGTGATTTGAGCAGACCTCCCGGCCGCGCGCCGGGAGCCAAAAGCAATCAGATATTAAGCAGTTTCTGGGAACTTCCGCTTAACCTTTGCGGGGCTCCCGAAATCCCATGTTTCAGATCCGATCGATCGCGATCCGCCTCATCCTCGCGATTTCACTGACCGTTGCGGCGGCCTGCGCAATCCTCGGAACATTTTCGCTGATGCAGGAGCGCTCGCTGATGCGGCTGGCGCTCGATCAGCAACTCAAGCTGCAATATGACAGCGTGATCGCCACCCTCGACTACGAAGGGCGCGCGGGGCTCGCCGTCAGCGCCGTCATCGCCAACCTGCCGCCGGTGGCCGATGCCATCGCCAAAAGCGACCGTGAGGCGCTGGAGCCGCTGTTGAAGGCGCCGCTGGAAGCGCTCAAGGCACAGGGCATCCCGCTGATCAGCTTCCACGCCCCGCCTGCGATCAATGTTTACCGGGCCCATGATCCCAAGCATTTCGGCGAAGATATCTCGGCCCGCCGCGCCACCGTGGTGGAATCGAACCGGACCGGAAAACCCATCGTCGGCGTCGAAGCCGGCCGGGACTCCCTTAGCATTTTCGCCATGACCCCGATCATGCGCGACGGCAAGAGCGTCGCCGTCGCCGACATCGGCGTCTCCTTCAACAAGCAGTTCGTCGACAGCGTCAAGCAGCGTTTCAACGTCGACCTCGCCGTGCATCGTTTCGACGGCAAGGCGTTTGCCAATATCGGATCGACCTTCGCGGAAAAGTCGCTGGCGAGCGAAGGCGAGTTGAAGAGCGTGTTCGACGGCGCCACGGTGCGGCGCGACACCACGCTCGACGGTCACCCCGTCGTGCTCTATCTCGGGCAGATCAGGAACTATGCCGGACAGCCGGTCGCCGTGCTGGAGCTGATCAAGGATGTCACCGCCTATGAGGCCGCGTCCGCCAGTTCCCAGCGCACGATGATTTTCGGCACTATCGCGATTCTGGCCGCCGCCGCCTTGCTAGCCTTCCTGCTCGGCCGCGGCATGTCGCGCCCGCTCACAGCGATCACTGCGGTCATGAACCGTCTTTCCAGTGGCGATACCGATGTCGTCATCCCCGGCGGCGACCGCCAGGACGAACTCGGCACCATGGCCGGCGCCGTCGACGTGTTCCGCCGCAACATGATCGAGTCGCACCAGCTTCGCGAGGCGCAGGAAGCGGCGAAGAAGCAGAGCGAAGAAGAAAAGAGCGCGCTGCAACGGCGCATGGCCGACCGCTTCGAGGCTGACGTCAAGAGCCTCGTGACCGCAGTCGCGCGCGCCACGGAAGACATGCAGCGCGTCGCCGCGGAAATCACGGCAAGCGTCAACGGCACCTCGGCACAGGCCGCCGCAGCCGCCGCGGCGTCCGAGGAAGCCTCTTCCAGCATCAATACGGTCGCGGCAGCCACCGAAGAACTCGCCTCTTCCGTCGCGGAGATCGGCCGCCAGGTCACCCATTCCAGCGACGTTGCCGATGCCGCCGTCGGCAAGGCTGCGAAGACCAACGAAATGGTCGGCGGGCTCGCCGCTGCCGGCGAGAAGATCGGCGACGTGCTCCGTCTCATTAGCGCGATCGCGGGCCAGACCAATCTGCTGGCGCTGAACGCCACCATTGAGGCGGCGCGCGCCGGCGAAGCCGGCAGGGGCTTTGCGGTTGTTGCCGCCGAGGTCAAGGAGCTTGCAAGCCAGACCGCGAAAGCCACCGATGAGATCGCCGGCCAGGTCGCCGCGATCCAGGCTTCCACCGAAGAGTGCGTAGGCGCGATCGGCGGGATCAGTACCACCATCCGCGAGATCAGCGGTATCGCCAACACGATCGCCTCCGCCGTCGAAGAGCAAGGAGCGGCGACGCGCGAGATCGCCCACAGCGTCCAGCAGGTTGCCGCTGGCACCAGCGAGGTCGCGGTCAACGTCGCCGGCGCGAGCCATGCAGCCGAGCAGTCGCGCGCGCTCGCCGATAGCGTCCTCTCCGCTTCCGGCGAACTCAGCCAGCATGCTTCCGCACTGTTCAAGAGCGTCGATACATTCCTCGCTGGCCTGCGCGACGCCGCCTAGCAAAATCGCTACTCAACAGAAAGTCGTTGTCGCTGGCGCGTCATTCGCGCTAGATTCCATTCGAGCTGCGATAGCGTGGATGACGATGCCGGGCCTTTCGAGAAAGAGCGCGACAAGAACCCGACCGAACGACAACGCAGCCCCCTCCGACCCCAAAGTGGCAGCAGCCTTCAGCAGCTATCCGAAACGGCTGCGCGAAAAACTTCTCGTCCTTCGCCGATTGATCCTCGATACCGCAAAACGAACGGCCGGCGTCGGCGAGTTAGAGGAGACCCTGAAATGGGGACAGGTGAGCTATCTCACCAGCGAAAGCAAAAGTGGAAGCACGATCAGGATCGATCAGGTGAAAGCCGAACCCGACCGATATGCGATCTACTTCCATTGCCAGACAAACCTGGTCGATACATTTCGCGAGCTCTATCCGGAACTCACTTATGTCGGCAATCGCTGCATCCTCCTGGATGCCGCGGACGAACTCCCGAAAGATGAGCTCCGTCACTGTGTGGGGCTGGCGCTGACCTATCATCTCAACAGGCGCAAGACGACATCGCGATCTTCGCGGTGATTTTCTCCGATTGGTGAATTCCCTGTCGCGAACGCGTCGGCTAGGATGCGCATATGAACTGGCGCCCGCTTCTTATCCCGACATTTCTGTTGTTTGCGATCGCCGCCGCGAGCTCCACAGCATCGGCTCAGGACAAAGGCAGCGTCAATCCGAAGCCGCTGCCGCCGCTTGCAAATCCGAACGACCCGAAACTCGGCGCGAAAGAATTGTTCGGGCGCAAGGTGCTGCCGGCGTCGATGCCGACGAAGGTGATCGGTTTTTATTCGCACGGCTGCATCGCCGGCGCGCAGCCTTTGCCGATCAACGGTCCGACCTGGCAGGTGATGCGGCTGTCACGTAATCGCAACTGGGCGCATCCCGAGATGATCGCGCTATTGGAACGGTTGTCGGCGAAAGCACACAAAGACGCCGGCTGGCCCGGCATCCTGGTCGGTGACATGTCGCAGCCGCGCGGAGGACCGATGTTTACCGGTCACGCCAGCCACCAGATCGGACTTGATGCGGATGTATGGCTGACGCCGATGCCCAACCACACTTTGTCCCGCAACGAGCGCGAGGAAATGTCGGCCGTGATGATGGTACGGTCCGACCGGCTCGACATCGATCCGAATAGCTGGACGCCGCAGCATCTGACCGTCATTCGCGACGCCGCGCAGGAGCCGGGCGTTCAGCGCATCTTCGTCAATGCGGCGATCAAGAAGGCGCTGTGCCGTGAGACCAAGGGTGACCGCAGCTGGCTTGCCAAGATCCGGCCGATGTACGGGCACGATTATCACTTTCACATCCGGATCAAATGCCCCGCCGGGGCTACCGCCTGCGAGAGCCAGCCCGAACCTACCGAGGGCGAGGCCTGCAGCGCGGCCGACCTCGCCTACTGGTTCAAGGACGAGGTGCTCCATCCCAAGCCGCCGGTCGAGCCGGAAAAGCCGAAGCCGCCGATGACGCTGGCGCAACTGCCGGCGGAATGCCGTGGGGTTCTGGCTGCCCCCGACGCCAAGCAGTAACATTTCGGTGCGCGCCCGGCCTGAATGCGCTAAAAACCGCCGTCGCCGCTGCCGTAAGCACGGCGGCCGAACCGGGACGATGATCCCATCTTCTTATCAGTCAGAAGACCGCCATGCCCGCGGCGGATAGAGCGCGGCCCGACTATGTGGAGACCATCATGCGCCTCAGTGCACGCAACCAGATCAAGGGCACCGTTCTCGAAGTCAAGAAAGGTGCGACGACCTCCCACGTTCGGGTCGACATCGGCAACGGGCATATCATCACTTCATCGATCACCAACGAGGCGGTCGACGAACTCGGCATCAAGGCCAAGGGTCATGTGACCGTAGTGATCAAGGCTTCTGACGTCATGATCGCGGTGGATTAATGCGAAAGCCCCTCTTCGTTGCCTTGACCTTGCTTGCAGCCGCGCCGGCGTTTGCCGCGGAAGAACCGAGCGGCTGCGACAAGTTCAAATGGAATATCGACCATGCGCGCGCCGCGCTGACCGCGGCCGATCGTGCGAAACTCAACTCGGGCAGCGAACTCACCGCCTTGCCGGCAACCGCCGTGACGATTGCCCTCGTCGCACCGGCCGATGCGAAGTTGCCGACGCCGCCGGAACGCGCCCCGAAGGATGGCACCTTCGCCGGCTTTGCGAAGTTTCCCGCGGTACCGAAGGCCGGCAGCTACACGGTTAGCCTTTCCAATGGCGCGTGGATCGACCTCGTTCAGGACGGGCATTTTCTCAAACCCACGGCGTTCAGCGGCGCCACCGACTGCGAGGGTATCCGCAAGACCGTGAAGTTCGAGCTCACGGCGGCGCCTTTCGTGCTTCAGATCAGCGGCGTCCGGGAGAATTCGCTCTCGGTCGTGATCCAGCCGACGGAATGAAGGCCCAGCCCGCGAAAGCGGGGCGGCCTTTGGCCACTTTGACCTGAACCATCAGCCTGTTATGGTTTTCCTCACGCGAAGTTCCCGCCGGCCGTAAGCCAGCGGGAACGGCGGAACGGCGCTTTCGCTAGTCGCATAGCACGATAGACCAAGGCCTGATTTCGCGCGCTTCTGCCGCGCGGCGTTCAGGCGCGGAGCGCACGCATGTCCCGGCTTGTCAAAATTGCTTTCGCTCTCATGCTCGTGAGCGGCCTTACTTCACCGCCTGCATTCGCCCAGGAGAAGGGCCTGACGGTATTCGCAGCGGCCTCGATGAAGAACGCGCTCGACGACATCGACGCCGCCTACACGGCCAAGTCCGGCGTCAAGGTCACCGCGAGTTATGCCGCAAGCTCCGTGCTCGCCAGGCAGATCGACCAGGGTGCGCCCGCCGACATTTTTGTGTCCGCCGACACCGACTGGATGGACTATGCGACCAAGCAGAAAACCATCAAGCCGGAAACACGGACCAACCTGCTCGGCAACAGTATCGTTCTGATCGCGCCAAAGGACTCATCCATCGACAAGGTTTCGATCGCACCGGGCTTCGATCTCGCCAAGCTCGCCGGCATGGGCCGGATCGCTACCGGCGACGTCGCCTCGGTTCCGGTCGGCAAATACGCCAAGGCCGCACTGGAAAAACTCGGCGCGTGGGAGGCCGTCGCACCGAAATTTGCGATGGCCGAAAGCGTGCGCGCGGCGTTGACGTTGGTAGCCCGCGGCGAGGCCGTGCTTGGCATCGTCTATGCCACCGACGCCAAGGTCGAGCCGGGGGTAAAGATCGTCGGCACCTTCCCGGCCGATTCCCATCCGCCGATCATCTATCCGGTTGCGGCGACGACGTCGGCCGGAGCAGGCGCCGCCGGCTATCTTGATTTCCTACGCACACCAGCGGCAAAGGCCGTTTTTGAAAAATACGGATTCACTTTCCTCGTACGTCCCTCAACCTGACCGGCTATCCTCGCTAGCGTGGCGACACTGACGTTCCTTTCAGTGGCGCCGCGAGTTCTTCAAAGGAACGTCAGAGTCAAAACCACACTAGAAACCCATATTTTCTAGTGTCCCTTTGGTTCTGACATTCGTAAAGGTGCCTGCCGCGATATGATACGAATGTCAGAACCGGGACACTAGCGTGTTCGATATTTCACCCACGGAATGGACGGCGATCCTGCTTTCGCTGCGGGTAGCGACCGTTGCGACGCTGGTGGCAACCCCAATTGCCGTCGCGGTCGCCTGGCTGTTGGCGCGCCGGGAGTTCTGGGGCAAGGCGCTGCTCGATGCCGCCATCCATTTGCCGCTGGTGCTGCCGCCCGTCGTCACCGGCTACCTCCTGCTGCTCACTTTCGGACGTCGCGGCGCCGTCGGCGCGTGGCTGGCCGAACATCTCGGTCTCGTGTTCGCGTTCCGCTGGACCGGTGCGGCGCTCGCCTGCGGAATCATGTCGTTCCCGTTGCTGGTGCGGCCAATCCGGCTTTCGATCGAAGCCGTCGACCGCCGGCTGGAACAGGCCGCTGCGACGCTGGGCGCGGCGCCCTGGCAGGTGTTTCTGACCGTGACGTTACCGCTGGCACTATCGGGCGTGCTTGCCGGAATGGTGCTTGGATTTGCCAAAGCGCTCGGCGAATTCGGCGCGACCATTACGTTCGTGTCCAACATTCCCGGCGAAACACAAACCATTTCGTCGGCGATCTATGCGCTGATCCAGACCCCGGATGGTGACGCAGCCGCGATGCGGCTCGTCGTGATATCCGTTCTGCTCGCGATGGCAGCGCTCATTGCCTCCGAATGGTTTGCCCGGCGCGCCACGCTGCGCCTGCACGGGAATTGATCATGTTGCAGGTCGATGTCTCCAAACGGCTCGGTGAGCTCACCGTCGAAGCGGCCTTCACGAGCGACGGCCGCGTCACCGGCCTGTTCGGCGCATCCGGCGCTGGCAAGACGTCCCTGATCAACATGATCGCGGGCCTGCTGCGACCGGACGTTGGAACGATCTCGATCGACGGCGAGATACTGGACGATGCCGCCGCCGGCACGCACGTCGCCGTGCATCGCCGCCGCATCGGCTACGTTTTCCAGGACGCGCGGCTGTTCCCGCATCTCGACGTACGCCGCAATCTCGACTATGGGCGGCGCATGAACCGCCTCGCCGAGGATGCGGCGCTTTGGCGTCGCGTCACAGACCTGCTCGACATCAGCCACTTGCTGGATCGCCGCCCCGGAAAACTATCCGGCGGCGAGCGCCAGCGCGTGGCGCTCGGCCGGGCGCTGTTGTCGCAGCCAAGACTGCTGCTGCTCGACGAGCCGCTGGGATCGCTCGACGAGGAACGCAAGGAAGAGATCCTGCCCTATCTCGTTCGCCTGCGTGACGAGGCCGGCATCCCGATGGTCTATGTCAGCCACGACCCGTCGGAGATGCGGAAACTGGCGACGCAGATCGCGATGATCCAGCACGGGCGCGTCACGGCATTCGGCGGTGGCGAGGTATTGCCGGCAGCGCATGCGCCGGTTTGACGTGGGCTAGAAAGCCTACATTTCTCCGCATACAACGCATTCTGCGTTAATGATCTCCATAAAGGTAAATGCGCTGTTGTCGTTGACGGCCTTCACCGCAACACTATTGAGTGCGGACATCGCAACCCAAAGGCACAGATCAAAATGTCCCGCGCTTATGCCGCACTCATTGCTTCAGCTCTTTCGATTATGGCCCTTCCGACCGCCGCTTCAGCCGGCTGCTATGGCTGCTACGCCCCGCCGCAGCCCTGCGTCACCTGCTACCAGCCGCAGGTTATTCCGCCGCAGTACCGCACCGTTCAGGAGACGGTGATGGTCGAGCCCGGCCGGGTCATTGCCCATCGCACGCCCGCGCAGTATCGCACCGTGATGGTGCCGCAGACCGTGATGGTCGCGCCCGAAGGCGTTGCGTATGAGCGCCTCGCGCCGCAATACGCCGTTCGTGAACGCGTCGAGATGGTCGCACCGGCGCGCACCTATTACGCGCCGGTCGCGCCGCGCTGCGGTTCCTGCGGCTACTGATACCGATAGCAATAAGTGATTCGATGGCGTGAGCTGTTTCAGCCCGCGCCATTTTCGTTTTCAGATTCCAGCGACCGACGACCAGAAGCTCGCCAATTTCTGTTTGAACAATTCAAGCGGCGGCGGTGCCGACGGTACCTCTTCCGGATCTTCGGGCAGGCGAAGGCCGATCACGTTCACCCTTCCCCCGCTGATGCTGCGCGCCACCAGAATAATCGGGTCGAGATCGAGCGTTGCGCCTTCCTTTGGCGCGTGATCGAGGTGGATGTCGAAATAGTCAGCGAGCGTCAGTGCCGTCTGATCGGGGTTGACCTTGACGCCATAGACCTCCGCCAGTTCGCCGAGCGTATGCTCGCCCGACACCGTGAAATCGCCGAGCAGATGCGGATCGGGCGCCGAGCTTGGCGGCATGTCGACGAAGAAACGATCGAGCGACTCGGCCTTCTCCGGCGGTGCGAGCAGGTAGACATAGTCGCCGGGCCGCACGGGATCGGCCTCCGCCGGCGAGAGAATATGCTGGTCACGGATCACGAGCGTCGGCTTTGACCATGAGGGCGTGAGCCCACGGCGGAAGAACAGGCTTTTCGGCCGCACGGGATAACCGACCAGTTGCTGCTCGAGCTGGCCAGGGAGGTCGAGCTCGACGCGCCGCGGGCCGCGCTCGGCACGCGGCAGCGCCACGTGCAGCCGTCGCGCCGCCGCCGCCAGCGTCCACCCTTGCAGGAGCAGCGAAATGACGACGATGACGAAGGCGACGTCGAAATACAGATAGGCCTTTGTGAGCCCGACCAGCATCGGGATCGAAGCCAGAAAGATCGCGACCGCGCCGCGCAGGCCGGTCCAGGCGATGAAGATCTTCTCCCGCCAGTTGAAGCGAAATGGCAGCAGACAGAGGAATACCGCAAGCGGCCGCGCCACCAGCATCAGGACCAGCGCAATGACGACAGCAGGTCCGATGCTCACCACCAGCCGCTGAGGCGAAGCAAGTAACCCGAGCAGCACGAACATCACGATCTGCGCAAGCCAGGTCGCGGCATCGAGAAACGTCACCAGCGCGTTGTGCGCACGGGTCGGCCGGTTGCCGATGATGATGCCGGCGAGATAGACGGCGAGAAAGCCCGAGGCATGCACGATCTGCGTCGCGGCAAAGATCACGAGCGCCGCCGTCAGCACGAACGGCGCGTGCAGGCCCTGCGGCAGGGCGACGCGGTTGAGCCCCAACACCACGAGCCTGCCCCCGACGATGCCGAAGACCGCGCCCAGCACGGCCTCGCGGCCGAGTTCCATGGCCACATGGGCGAACGAACTCCCGCCGACCGAAATCAGCTCGACCAGCATCAGGGTGAGAAACACCGCGAACGGATCGTTGGTGCCGGACTCCGCTTCCAGCGTCGCACCGACGCGCGGACGCAGCCGCAGCCCTTGCGCATGCACGAGCAGAAACACGGCGGCCGCGTCGGTCGAGGCCACCACCGCGCCAACCAACAGCGCTTCGGTCCAGTTGAGATCAAGGACGTATTTGGCAACGGGTGCTGTGATCAGCGCGGTCAGGAGCACGCCGATGGTGGCAAGCACCATCGAGGGTGCCAGCACCGCGCTGATGTTCTGGAAGCGGGTGCGCAAGCCGCCGTCGAACAGGATCAGCGCCAGCGCCACCGAACCCACGAGATAGGTGGTGCGCAGATCATCAAACTCGATCCTTCCGGGACCGGATTCCCCGGCCATGATGCCGATCAGCAGGAACACCAGCAGCAGCGGCGCACCGAAGCGCAGCGCGAGCAGGCTCGACAGGATGCCCGCCATGACAAGCACTGCGCCCAGAAAAATGGCTATGCTGACCGAGTCCAGAGAGGCCATGGGGGTTTAGATAACTCCTTGCGACACCATCCTTATCGTCGCCATACTTTGACGCCAACCCATTTCTGCCGAGGTGCGGCTTTCAGGTCCGATCGGGCGATCCGGCACGCGCTGAGATAGCGCTAAAAGCGCCGATGTGGGAAAATCCTGGTGCGCAATCGAATCAAGCGCGCCGATAGCCACTCGCGCCCCGCGAAATGAGATTTTGACGATGGATTTGAACGATATCATCGACCACCTGCGAACGGTGGCGCGCTCCGTCGGCGCCGAAATCTCCTCGCCCTTCTTCTATCTGCAATTCGGCATCATCCTGATCGCGGCAGGAATTGCGTTTGCCGCCAACGCCGCGCTTCAGGGGCGCATCGACAAGGGAACGCTCGCCAGCCGCTGGCCGCTGCCACTGCAACATCTGGCCGCCGTGCTGTTCGAAAGTTTCTCGACCGTGGTGTTTGCCATCCTGGTGATTGCCGCGCGCATCGCGATGTACCATTCGACCTGGCCGAGCCGCAGCTACATGCTCGTGGTCGCGGCCAAGCTGGCGGTGGCCTGGCTGATCATCCGCCTGATGACTTCGGTCATCCGCAACGCAACCCTGGTGAAAGTGGTCTCACTGACGGCATGGGTGATGGCGGCGTTGAGCGTCATCAACCAGCTCGAGCCGGCGGCCGATGCGCTCGATTCGGTTTCGATCGTGCTGGGCGGCCTGACGCTGACGCCGCTGCTCGTGATCAAGCTCGGTCTGATCCTGATCGCGGCACTCTGGTTCACCAACGTCGCCAGCAATTTTGCCGAAAGCCGGATTAACCAGTCCACCGACCTGACGCCATCGATCCAGGTGCTGCTGGTGAAGATGATCCGGATGGGGTTGATGATCATCGCGATCGCGGTTGCGCTTAGCGCGGTCGGCATCAACCTGTCGGCGCTGGCGGTATTTTCGGGCGCGGTCGGCGTCGGCATCGGCATCGGCCTGCAGAAGATCGTCGCCAATTTCATCAGCGGCATCATCCTTTTGGCGGACAAGTCGGTCAAACCCGGCGATCTCGTCACCATCGGCGACAGTTCAGGGCGCATCAGCGCGATGAAGACCCGCTACATTTCGGTGGCCGCCGGCGACGGCCGCGAGTTCCTGATCCCCAACGAGGACCTGGTGACGCAGAAGGTCACCAACTGGACCTACACCGACAAGAATACGCTGGTGAAGGTGATCTTCGCCACCAACTACGAGTCGGATCCGAGGCGGGTCTGCCAGCTAGCGATCGAAATCGGGGGCAGTGCGCCGCGCGCGATCAAGTCGAAGCCGCCGAACTGCATCCTGACCGAATTCGGCGAGACCGGCATGAAGTTCTCGCTGAACTTCTGGATCGCCGACCCCGACGGCATGGACAACGTCAAGAGCGAGGTCATGCTGTCTTTGTGGGAGGCATTCAAGCGCGAGGGCATCAAGGTGCCCTACCAGGTGCGCGAACTGCGCATCCGCGGCGGCGCGCTGCCGGTCGATACCACCGTGGAAGTCTCGAATTGACGGCGGTTCCACCGCAGCGTGGCGGTTCCGAAGTCCGCATGGATTATGCCGAAACGTGGATCCCGAAATGATACGAACTTCGGAATCGGGACACCAGGACTCGCTTGCACTGCGAGCGCCAATCACTAAATTAGTGGGTTCAACCAGCCTCCCCACCGAGACCCGATTCATCCATGAGTTACGTTGAGGCTTCAGATACGTCCCTGCGCAAAACCGGGCAAATCAAGCTGCATGGCGCCAGCGGCTTTGCCGGCATGCGAAAGGCGGGGGCGCTGGTCGCAGAGTGCCTTGACGAGCTGACCGACATCGTCAAGGCCGGCATGCCGACCTCCGACATCGACGATTTCGTGCGCGATTTCGCCTTCAGCCATGGCGCGTTTCCCGCGACGCTGATGTATCGCGGCTACCGCTATTCGACGTGCACCTCGCTCAACCATGTGGTCTGCCATGGCATGCCCGGAGATCGCGCGCTGAAGGAAGGCGACATCGTCAATATCGACGTCACCTTCATCGTCGATGGCTGGTATGGCGATTCCAGCCGGATGTATGCGATCCAGCCGATCGCGCGGAAGGCCGAACGGCTGATCGAGGTGACGTATGAAGCCATGATGCGTGGTATCGCGGCCGTGAAACCGGGCGCCACCACGGGCGATATCGGTCATGCGATCCAGAGCTTCGTCGAACCTCAGGGCATGAGCGTGGTGCGGGATTTCTGCGGTCACGGACTTGGCAGGCTGTTCCACGACGAACCCAACATCATTCATATCGGCCGCCCCGGTGAAGGCGTGCCGCTCAAGCCCGGAATGTTCTTCACCATCGAGCCGATGATCAATCTCGGCAAGCCGCACGTGAAGATCCTGTCCGACGGCTGGACCGCGGTAACGCGGGACCGCTCGCTTTCGGCGCAGTTCGAGCATTCGGTCGGCGTCACGTCGACCGGCTTCGAAATCTTCACGCTGTCAGAGCGCCATCAGGAAAAGCCGCCGGTGGTGGCCTAATTCTCGCGCTGACGCCGCAGGCCCTCACTCCGTTGCCAGATAGATCAGCGTCAGTAGCGGCATCACGCCGCCGATCGACGCCGCCAGCGCCCAGCCGCCATGCACATAGGCCCAGGCGCCGATGGCCGAACCCATCGCGCCACCGAGAAAGAGCGTCGTCATAAAGACGCCATTGAGCCGGCTGCGATGTTCAGCGCCAAGCGCAAATAGCACCCGATAGCCCAGGGTGACGTTGCCCTGTACACCGGCGTCGATCGCGATGGCTGCGATCACGAAAAGAGCTAAAGAGAGCGTTGAGCCGGGCGCCGTCAGTAGGGTCAAGGCGAAGCCTGCGGTCGTCAGCAACATGCCGGCGGCCGTCGCAGGCCTGGTCCAGCCGCGATCGGCAATGCGGCCAGCCACCGGGGATATGGCCGCGCCACCCACGCCGGCAAGCGCAAACAGGGCAATGCCGGTCTGCGACATCCGGAAATCGGGGCCGGCCAGCAGCAGCGGCACGGTGGTCCAGAACAGGTTGAACACGCCAAACAGGCTGGCCTGGTAGAGCGCGCGCCGCCGAAGCACCGGCGTGGTCAGCGCCAGATGCGCCATCGATGCCAGCAACGCGCCATAGCCGAGCCGTGCCTTCGGTCTCCGAACCGGTAGCGCGTAGCGGAGCACCAGCGCCAGCAGGACCATGATGCCAGCCGAAAGCGCGTAAACCACATGCCAGGAGGACATCGAAGCAATGAAGCTGGCGGCAGGGCGCGCCAGCAGAATGCCGATCATCAGGCCCGTCATGACGTTGCCGATCACGCGCCCACGGATATGCTCCGGCGCGAGGTGACCGGCATAGGGGATGAGGACCTGCACAGTGACGGATCCGAGACCGAGACAGAGCGCGGCGAGAAAAAACGGCAGGGCGTGCGTCGCATAGGCGGCGGTCGCAAGCGCCAACGCGCCGAGCCCCATCACCGACAACACCAGCTTGCGGTTCTCAATGAGATCGCCGAGAGGGACGATAAAAAACAGCCCTACCGCATATCCGATCTGGGTCGTGGTCACGACGAGGCCGGCGGCTTTGGGCGACAGGCCAAGCTCGGCCGCGATCGGACCGACCAGGGGCTGGGCATAGTAGACGTTGGCGACGATCAGGCCACAGGACAGCGCGAGCAGGAACGTGATCCAGCCGGAGATCGAGGCAGAGTGGTCGGGGACGTCGGAGGCGATCGTTGTCACGTCTTTTTCCTTATTTGGGAACGCTTGTTCTCTAATTTGCCAAAGAGTTGCGGCGAGTGATTGCAGGCGGGCTCTCTTACTGAAGAAGTTTCATGGCGATGTCGACGGCGGCGGCCGTGTCCTGCGGCGCCCGGCCGGATTTGCCGACGACACGCAGGCCCTGGGTGAGACAGACCATGACGCGCGCGGTCTGCTCCGGATCGATCCCTGCCGGGATCGACCCGTCCGCCTGCCCTTCGCGGATCAGGTCGGCGAGGAAAGCCTCATTCTTGCTGAGGCTCGCAGTGACACGCGCTGCGACCTCGCGGTCCAGAATGGCGAGCTCGACGGCGCTTCCGACCACCAGGCAGCCGCGTCGGCCCTCAATGCCCTTTGATACCTCGACAAAATGGGCCAGGACGTCGCGCATCCGCTCGCGCGCCGGTTTGGAGGTGCGGGCAGCAGCGGCAATCTGTTCCTTGCGCAAAACGATATGTCGGTCCAGCGCCGCCAGAAACACCGCGCGTTTGTCGCGGAACGCCTTGTAGATGCTGCCTGAGGCCAAACCCATGGCGTCGATCAGGTCGCCGATCGAGGTGGCGTTGTAACCCTGTTCGCAAAACACCCGGATCGCCCGGTCAAGCGCTTCGTCCATGTCGAATTCGCGGGGCCGACCACGCGGGCGCGCTACTTCCTCAAGCGATCTGGCTGGCTTGTTCATGGCGAGCATATAGGGATCATTTACTCCCTAAATCAAGTCACAGACGCGTGGGCGAAACTTTGATCGAGCATGATCTTTTCGGAAAACCGCTACACACTTTTCCGGATCATGCTTCTGGGCGGGGCCGCACTTGCCGGTTGCAAAACGCTCCCGCCACGGCACATTGGAGCCGATGCCTTCCAGGAACGGCCCATCCGGCGAAAAGCCCGACGACAAGCCGCATTATCACGGCCACCGCGAACGCCTGCGCGAACGTTTCCGTAACGCCGGGCCGGACGCACTCAGCGACTATGAGCTGCTGGAGTTGACGCTGTTTGCGGCGCTGCCGCGGCGCGACACCAAGCCGCTGGCTAAAACGCTGCTAAAAAAAAGTTCGGCTCATTTGCCGAGGTGGTTCACGCACCGGAACATCTGCTTCGCGAAATCGACGGCGTTGGCGATGCCTCGATCACCCAGCTCAGGCTGCTGGCTGCCGCTGCCGGCCGCATCGCCAAGGGCGAGATCAAGCGGAGTGTCGCGCTGTCGTCGTGGGACGACGTCATCAGCTACTGTCGCACCGGCATGGCTTTCGCCGAGAAAGAACAGTTTCGCATTCTCTTTCTCGACAAGCGCAACCAGTTGATCGCCGACGAGATACAGCAAACCGGCACGGTCGATCACACCCCGGTTTAACCGCGCGAGGTCATCAAGCGGGCGCTGGAATTGTCCGCAACCGCCGTGATCCTCGTGCACAACCATCCCAGCGGCGATCCGTCGCCCTCGCAGGCCGACATCCAGATGACGAAGGCGATCATCGGCATCGCCAATCCACTTGGAATATCGGTGCACGACCACATCATCGTCGGCAAGAACGGACATTCGAGCCTGAAGGGCATGCGGCTGATCTAGTCAGCGACACTGACGCGGCGCCGTCCGGCGTTCGGGTGGGCGCCAATTATCCGAAATGTTCAATCAGCAGTTCGGTGAGAAGTCGGACTTTCCTTGTGGAGTGCTGACCAGGAGGTCGGACGACGAACATGCCGGCCGTCGGGACAAGATAGCTCGTCATCACCGCGACAAGGGCGCCGGATTCCAGATAATCCCTGATGAGATGGTCCGGAAGCCAGGCGATGCCGAGTCCCGCCACCGCAGCAGCGGCGAGAGCGGTGCCATTGTCCGCTTTGAACCGACCCTGCGGATGAATGGAAATTGTCTTGTCGCCATCCATAAACTGCCAGGTTTCCGTTCCCTGCATCAGCGCCTGATGGGCAAGGAGTTCGTCCGGCGTCGCGGGAGCCCCATGCTCCCTGATATAGTCCGGGCTTGCGACGAGCTTTCCAGTGACCGGTCCGACACGACGTGCGATCAAGTTCGAGTCGTTGAGATAGCCGACGCGTATCGCACAATCGAAGCCTTCCCCAACAATGTCCACGAAACGATCGCTGTAGCTCGCCTGTAGGTGGAGCAGCGGGTGGCGCCGCGCCATCTCTGCAAACACTGGTGCCAAATGCGTCGGCCCCAAGGATAGCGGCGCTGCGATACGCAAACGACCGCGCAGTTCGCCAGCAGGCAAGATCGTTTCAAGTGCGACGTCGATTTCGGCGCAGACGCGGGCGGCGTGCTCGCGAAATGTAACGCCGGCCTCCGTCAGCGCGGCGCCGCGTGTTGTCCGAGCGAGAAGCTGAACGCCGAGCTCGGCTTCCAGCCGGAACAACCGTCGACTGACGATCGACTTCGAAACGCCAAGGCGCCGGGCAGCCGACGACACCCCGCCCGCATCGGCCACTTCGACAAACGTCCGAAGGTCGTCGAGATCCATCTCCAGCGTTCCACTTATAGCGACACAGATGGCCGGACTACGGGGCTACTGTGTCGGTTTTAGCGACGATACCTTGGCCAGCAGTTGAAGCCAATGGAGATTCATATGTCACCGACTATCCGAGATTCCGGCCGCTCAGCGGCCGTCACTGGCGCCGGCGGCGGGCTTGGCCGCGATATCGCGCTCGGGCTCGCAGCCAAAGGCTACGTCGTTTTCGGAACGGCCATGTCCGCCGCAGAGGTGCGGGACCTGAAAGACGCGTCTGGAGGACGTGTCAGCCTGACGGTCTGTGACATGACCAAAGAAGAGTCCGTGAGAGCCTGGGCGGCTGGCGTGTCCGACGCCCTCGGCGATTCCGGCCTCGATATCCTGATCAACAATGCCGGCATTCTGACTCCGGGGCCGATCGAGGTTCTTCCGCTCGACGCCATCCGGCGCGAATTCGACGTCAATGTGTTCGGAGCTCTGTCCGTCATCAACGCGTTCCTGCCGGCGCTGAGGAAGGCGCGCGGGCGCATCGTTCAGGTCAGCACCTGGACCGCCAGCGTGCCACTCCCGTTCAATGGACCGTCGGGCGCATCGAAGGCCGCGATGGAGGTATTCGCGACAGTCTACCGCGCCGAGCTGAAGCGGTTCGGAATCGACGTCGTGGTGGCAGCGGCAGGCAACATGAAGACCGGCGGCCCCGCGAAAACGGCTGCGGCGCTGAAGCGGGTGGCCGACGGAATGACGCCAGAACAACGCGAGTTATACGGAAAAACCTTCGGATCGTTCGCAGCCGCTCTTAACGGCATGCAGAACAGCGGGCTCGACTCGGCCGCCGCCGCCCGAAGGGTGATCGAGCTGGCCGAGCAAGTCCCCGCACCGAGCCGAGCGCCAGTGGGAGCAGACGCCGCAGAGATGCTCCAGCTCGCTCGCGAGAAATCGGACGTCGAGCAGGATGCGTTGCGCCTTCAGCTCGTCGGCCTGAGTTGATCCACCTGACAATCACCCGTCTTGCAAAAGGAGCCAGCCATGATCGAAATCATTGACACCAACGATAGCCGCGCCGTTCGCAACAAGAACAACGTTCTTGCCCTCTACGAGCTGATGATCAACACGAAGATATCGGAAGAGGGCACGGCCAAATACGTGAGCCCCGCCTACATCCAGCACAACCCGTTGATCGCGGACGGTTCGGTCGCGCTGGGAAAGTTCTTCGCCCAGGTCACACGGGAACGCGCCCGGGCTCGCGTCGTCGTCCACCGCATCATCGCCGCCGGCGACTATGTATGGGCGCACGTGAACTTTTTGAATCTTTTCAATGATGATCCGAACGACACGGGAATCGCCGGCGTCGATATCTACAGGATGGACGTCGACGGCAAGGCAATCGAACATTGGGACACATTGCAGGTCGTCGGCGACCCGCAAAACTCGGCACCATTGATCGCGCCGAATATTCCGCGCGCCAACCCCAACGGAATGTTCTGAACGATCGAATCTCGCGATGAGCGAGGCGCTCGTGACCGTCGAGATCCAAGGCCACCCGCTTCAATCCGCCTGAGAAAAAAACGCGCCGATGTGAACGAGCTCACACGGCGCGATTTTTTGCCGTGCTTAGCTGGCTTCGCTCAACCATTGCTAGAATATTTTTCCAAGCGGAGGAGGAGCGATAGGGATGAGCGACAAACCTCCTGCTCCGAAACGAGGTGCGATTCCGACGCCGAAAGACGTGCGCGAGAAGGCACCGCGGTACGTGCCGGACGATGCGAAAAATCGCCAGCCGGAACGTACTCAACTTGACGGCGATCAACGTGACGCCGGGAATAACGATACCGAACAGAAATAATTGAGTTCATTCAAGCTAGGAGCAAAACCATGGCTATTGAACTAGGAGGAAGTGGACGAAACAAAACCCCCAAGCGCGGAGCCGCCCCTTCGCTGAGGAGCGAGCTCGCGGCTGCCATGCCGCATACGCCTGTTGCAGGAGCGCCGCCCAATTTCCTGACCCTGCCCCACCAGATTTCTTCCTGGGGCAATTTCGATCACGGCGATTGCGTCACGGCCGAAGAGGCCTTCGCGAAAGCCTGTCATCAGCCGGAAATCTTCATCACCGACCAGATCGCGATGGCCTGGGCCAAGAATCACGGCGTGCTCGAGGGCGCCAACCTCCACCAGGTCTTGCAGTGGATGCAGAAAGGCGGCTTTCAGGAGAACGGAAAAACGTTCGATGACGGCCAGATCTTCTCCGTCGACTGGACCAATCCGTCCACACTCCAGAGCGCGATTTCGAAAGGCCCGGTCAAGATCGGCGTCGCCGCAACCCAGCTCGAAACCGCATGGCGGACCACCAACGGTCAGACCGGATGGTTCGGTCTCGGCTTCAAGAAAGATGACGCGGAGGATCACTGCGTCAGCCTCTGCGGATATGGCTCGCTTGCCTGGCTCGCGGGACAGCTCAAGGTCTCCCTCCCGTCTGGCGTCGACGGCACCAAGCCGGGCTACGCGATGTTCACATGGGATTCCATCGGCATCGTCGATCAGCCTTCGCTGATCACGATTACGCAGGAAGCCTGGCTCCGGTCGCCGACGACCGTCGTCGTGCCGGGAAGGACGGCTGAACGTCCGCACGCCAGGGCGTAAGCGGCAAACCACGCTGCGATTGATCTGGAGCGTCCCATCAGGCCCGCTCCAGATCTCGCCGCAGATCGATCCCGAAAAGACACGCGAGCTAGCAGGGCACGCGCCTGATCTGAACGCTAAGGCTCTATTCGATCGGATGATTGGATGCTTTTGCGGCCTCGATGGCGCGGCGCAGCAAGAAATCGCGCTCGCGCTGGTTGCCCGCAAGTTCCGCGGCCGCCGTGAAGGCCGCTTTGGCCGCCTCGAAACGCTGAAGCTTGTAGAGCAGGTCGCCACGCACACTCTCAAGCAGGTGATAGGTCCTGAGCGCCGGCTCGCCCACCAGCCGGTCCGCGATCTCAAGCCCCGCCGCCGGCCCCTCGGCCATGCCGACCGCGACCGCGCGGTTGAGTTCGATGACCGGCGAATTCACGCGTTTGGTCAGTTCCAGGTAAAGCGCCGCAATCTGCGTCCAGTTGGTCTCCGCGGCAGTCGCGGCCCGCGCATGGCAGGCGACGATGGCCGCCTGAAGCGCGTAGAATCCAAATGCCCCGCCAAGCTCGCGCGCGCGGGCGAGCGCCTGCATTCCGCGCCGGATTTGCAGCAGGTCCCACAGCGCGCGATTCTGTTCGAGAATCAGAACCGGCGCGCCCGCCGCATCGGTGCGCGCCACGTTACGAGAGGCGTTCAGCTCCATCAGCGCAAGCAGGCCGTGAGCTTCGGGCTCACGGGGCGCGATCGACGTCAGGATACGACCGATCCGGAGCGCCTCCTGGCAAAGCTGCGGACGCAGCCAATGCTCCCCCGTTGCAGCGGTGTAGCCCTCGTTGAAAATCAGATAGACGACTTCGAGCACGGTGGCGAGCCGTTCCGACAACTCTTCACCGCGAGGGGTCTCGTAGACCAGCCCCGACTCCGAAAGTGTTCGCTTCGCACGAACGATACGCTGCGAAATGGTCGCATCCGAGACCAGAAAGGCCCGCGCGATTTCCTCGGTGGTGAGGCCACAGATCATCCGAAGCGCAAGGGCCACGCGCGCCTCTTGCGACAGCTGCGGATGGCACGCCGTAAAGATCAACCGAAGCATCTCGTCGCCGATATCATCATCGAGCGCAGCCTCGAGATCGGGCATCGCCTGCTGCTCCGCTTCCAGCTCGCGCGCAACCTGTTCATGCTTGCGCGCGAGCATCCGGGACCGGCGCAGATAGTCGAGCGCGCGCCGTTTGGCAGTCGTCGCCAGCCACGCGCCCGGCCTTTCCGGAATGCCGCTCGAGGGCCAATGCTCGAGCGCCGCCAGCAGCGCGTCCTGCGTCAGCTCCTCTGCCAGCGGCACATCGCGCAGCATTTTCGAAAGGCCGGTGATGAGCCCGGGCTGTTCGACCCGCCAGGCCGCCAGAATGGCATGGTGGATGTCGCCGGCCGTCACGGCAGAGCGGGCCGGCCGCGCGAGCCGTCGGTCACGGGCCAGCGAACGCGCGAAGTTCGCACGTCCCTTCCCAACCGGGCATGTGGTCGAGATGAAGCTGCATGAACTCCCTCGCCATCGCCACCGCCTCCTCCTTGTCGCGAAGCTCGAAGATCGCGTAGCCGCCGACCACTTCCTTGGCTTCGACGAAGGGACCGTCGATCACGCTGAGCTTGCCGCCCTTGATGCGCACCTGCGCCCCTGTCTCAACCGGCATCAACCCCCCATTGTCGAGCATGCGGCCCGCCTTGATTTCTCGCTCAGCCAGTTTGTGCATGGCCTCCAATAGTTCGGGGGCTGGATTTGCGGGAGGGCCGGGATGTGTGACCAGATACATGAAGCGCATGTGAAAACTCCTTCAGGCGAGCCGCGGGCACATTGCCCCCGAATTGTCTCGCTAATGGTTCGACGAAGCAACCAGCTGCAAATCGACACGAGTTATAGAAAAATTCACATCCCGCGACCGGGCCAATTGGCCGCCGGTCGAGAGACCGCCTACTGCCGCATCATCAGCAAAGGATCGGTGCTGTCCGGCACCAGCCGCCACTGCGCGTTGTCGTCGGCTTCGAACTGCCAGGTCTCGCCCTTGTCCGACATCAGCAGCATCTGGCCATGCTCCAGCCGCCAGCGCTTCGGCGCGAAGGCCGTGACCATGGGATCGCATTTCGGCTTCAGGAAGACCTGGAAATTGTCCTGGCCCGCATCGGTATTGGTGAGCGTGAGGCCGCAAATCATCTGGCCGCTGCTGCGCACCATGGCCCAGTCGCCGATCATCTGGTCCATCGATTTGGCAAGCGAACGCGCGGCCGCGAGGTTTTGCAGGATATAGACGCCCTCGTTCTGTCTGACCCCTTCAAAGATCCCGCTCTCGACTTCGGTGAAATCGATCACCGGCTGGCCGCTCGTGTCCTGCAAACGAACGATATCGAGCCCTTTGACATTCCAGGTGGCGATATCTTTCGCAAACGGCAGCGCGTTGGCGCAACCTGGTTCGAGTTCGAGCTTGAAGCCTTGCGGCGCCGCGTCGCCCTTCAACGTGACGACACAGGTTTTACTGCGCTCGGTGGTCGAGAGCTCCCACTGGCCGACCATGTCTTTCTTCAGGGAAGTCGCATCCTGCGCAGCGGCCGGATGCGCGCAAGCCAGCGGCGCCGCCAGCATCGCTAACGCGAGGCGCCGCAGAATTCGCACTTAGCGACCCTTCACCGGCGTTTCCGCAATCGGTGTCAGCGGCGGCTTGCCGGCAAACCAGGCTTTCAGGTTGTCGACCACCAGTTGGTCCATCGCATTGCGGGTGACGACCGAGGCGGAACCGATATGCGGCAGCAAGACGACATTCTGCATCGCCTTGAGTTCGTCCGGCACGGCCGGTTCGTTGGCGAAGACGTCGAGGCCGGCAGCGAGAATGGTGCCCGACTTCAACGCCGCGATCATCGCTTCTTCGTCGACGACCGAACCGCGCGCGACGTTGATGATGACGCCGCGGGGGCCAAGCGCCTTGAGCACGTCGGCGTTGATTATTTTCGCGGTCGAAGGACCGCCGGGCACGATCACCATCAGCGTATCGACGGCTTTCGCCATTTCGATCAGATCGGGATAGTGCTTGTAGCTCAAGCCTGCGACCGGGTTGCGCGTGTGATAAACCACCGGCACCAGCGACGCATCGAGCCGGCGCGCGATGGCCTGGCCGATGCGGCCCATGCCGACGAAACCGACCTTGCGGTCGCGCAGCGAGCCGACGCTCAAGGGATACTGCTGCGTGGTCCAGAGACCGGAACGCAGATAGCGGTCGGCCTTGACGAACTCGCGAAGCGTGGCGATCAGAAGCCCCATCGCGATGTCGGCGACCTCTTCGGTCAGCACGTCCGGCGTGTTGGTGACGACGATGTTATGTTCGCGCGCATAGTTGGCATCGACGTGGTCGTAGCCGACGCCGAAGGAGGCCGCGATCTCCAGCTTCGGGAACATTCCCATCACGCCGCCGTCGCAGCGGGCGGTGCTGTAGGTCACGGCGGTGCCGCGAATTTTCTCCTTGACCGCCGGGCTGATGCGCTCGAGGTCGGCGCGCGTCTCGGCGGGGTGAAGCACGAATTGATCGGAAAAACCCTTGTCGATGATCGGCTTGTTCGGCCCATAGACCAGAAGATCGATTTTTTCCGATGAAAGATTTCCGCCCGCCATTTTTAGCTTTCCTTTCCAAGCGCACTCTCATGCCAGCGCCGCAGGACCAGATGCGAGGTCAGCGCCAGCAGCCCATAAATGACAATTCCGGCGGCCGAGAGCAACAGTAAGGCTGCGAACATTCGGGGAATGTTGAGGCGATAGCCGGATTCCGCAATCCGGTACGCCAATCCCGACCCCGCGCCGGCCGAGCCTGCCGCGATTTCGGCCACGACCGCACCGATCAAGGACAGGCCGCCAGCGATGCGAAGCCCGCCGAGGATGTAGGGCAAGGCAGCCGGCAATTTGAGAAAGAACAGGGTCTGCAACCGCGAGGCGCGGTAAAGCTGAAACAGGCCGGCGAGGTTCCGATCCACTGAATTCAGGCCGAGCGTGGTGTTGGACAACACGGGAAAGAAGGCGACGATCCAGGCGCAGACTACGACCGCCGTGGTTTGCGGCAGATAAATCAACAATAGTGGCGCAATCGCGATCACCGGCGTGACCTGCAACACAACCGCATAAGGGAACAACGAATATTCCAGCCATTTTGACAGGTTGAACAACAGCGCCAGCACGATGCCGCCGATCGCGGCGGCGAGAAAACCTTCGAAGGTGGTCAATAGCGTGGTCAGGAGCGACTGGGAGAGCACGTCCCAGTCGCGGACCAGCGTCGTGAACACAGCGGACGGTGCTGGCAGCACATAGGGCTTGATGTCGTTGACGCGCACCACGAATTCCCACAGCCCGAGGCCTGCTGCGAGCACGATGATGGGCAATACGAGACGGACGAGACGCGCGGCGGAGTTGCCGGGCGGTGACGGCGCGGACGACAATGACACGCGTTCACCTGCACTCATGCCGATGGTCCCGAATAGGCCGGCGCGAGCGCGCTCGACACCTTCCGGCAATAGCCGGCATAGTCGGCCGAGGTACGGAAGTCCTCCCCTCTCGGCTCGGTGGCTTCGATGCTGATTTCGGTCGCGATGCGTCCGGGCCGCGATGTCATCACGACGACCCGCTGCGACAGATAGACCGATTCGAACACGGAGTGCGTGACGAAAATGACGGTCTTGCGTAAGGAGCGCCACAACGCCAGCAGGTCGTTATTGAGGCGAAAGCGCGTGATTTCGTCCAGCGCCGCGAACGGCTCGTCCATCAGCAGAATGTCCGGGTCGGTCACCAGCGCACGCGCAAGCGAGACGCGCATCTTCATGCCGCCAGACAATTCGCGCGGGTAAGCGTTGGCGAACTCGGAGAGGCCGACTTGCGCCAACGCCTGATCGACGCGTGCGTTGGCGCTCGACAGCGGGACATGCGCGAGCCTCAAGGGCAAGCGGACGTTTTCGCGCACCGTCGTCCACGGCATCAAGGTCGGCTCCTGAAACACGAAGCCGACGGCATGTCCGCCATTCGCTTCGACGGCGGTTCGCGCCACACGGACCGTCCCGGAGCTCGGCGTGCCGAGGCCCGCGATCAGACGAAGCGCGGTGGATTTGCCGCAGCCGGAAGGCCCGAGCAGCGACACGAACTCGCCGCGCCGGACTTCGAGGTCGATCGGACCAAGCGCAACCACGCCATTGTCATAGGTCTTGGTGACGCCGCGCAAGGACACCGCGACGTTTCCCGCCGGATCGGTGCCCATGTCAGCCAGCGCGGCCGGATCAACCATGTCGCCCAGGTCCTAGTTCTTCGGCCGCAATTCGACGCCAATGCCCTTGTTGACGAAACGGAGCGTATAGGACTTGCGATAGTCGACATCGGGCTTCACGACATGGGCGCGCACCATCTTGTCGAAGAAGCTCGCCATCCGGTCATCGTTCATGGCGCCGATGCCATCGCGGAAGGAGTCGCCGGAATCCACGATGCCGTATTCCTTCATCCGCGCGATCGAATAAGCGAGCAGTTCATCCGTCATCTCGGGGTTGAACTTCTTGATCAGCGCATTGGCGGCAGCATTGTTGCCATAGAGATAGTTGTACCAGCCGATGATCGAGGCGCTGACGAAGCGCTGCACCAGGTCCGGCTTCTTGTCGATCAGGTCGCGTCGCGTCTCGACCAGCGTCGAATAGGTGTTGAAGCCGTAATCGGCGAGCAGGATGATTCCGGGTTTGAAGCCGGCGGTCTTTTCGACGGCATATGGTTCGGACGTGACATAGCCCTGCATCGCGCTGTGCTTGTCGGCCAGGAATGGCTGCGGATTGAAGGTGTAGGGCCTGACCTTGTCTTCGCCAAATCCGTATTCCGACTTCAGCCACTGGAAATAGCTCGAGATACCTTCCTTGGAGACGAACAGCGTAAACGGCTTGAGCTCTTCCAGCTTGGTGATCTTGTATTCCGGGTGGGTCAAAAGCACCTGCGGATCCTTTTGGAAGATCGCAGCCACCGTGACGACCGGCACATCGTTGGCGACCGCATCCAACGACATCAGCGTGTTGGCGGCCATGAAGAAATCGAGCTTGCCGGCAATCAAGAGCATGCGGTTGTTCTCGTTCGGACCGCCGGAAATGATGGTGACATCGAGACCGTATTTCGCGTAGGTGCCATCGGCCACCGCCTGGAAGAACCCGCCATGTTCGGCCTCGGCGACCCAGTTGGTGCCAAAAGACACCTTGTCCAGCGTGGTCTGCGCCCGCCCCGGCGAGATGGCCGCCATCACGGCCACCACGAGAACCATTAACGCTCGCGGCAGAGAAGGGTACTTCATGGTTGGACTCCGTGGGCCGTTTGGCCGCATGATGGGGGCGATCCCAATGCCCATACAAACTATCTTTGCGCGATGACTTCAACCCTTCCTCCCCGCGATTGGACCGACATTCGCTGGTCCGAAATGGCAGGCCGCGATCGCGCGCGCTGGATCGCGGTGCTGCCGTTGGCCGCGACCGAACAGCACGGACCGCATTTGCCGCTGGAAACCGACGTCCTGATCGCGCAAGCCTATCTTGCGCGCGTGCGCGAATTGATTTCCAGCACCGCGCCCGTCACGTTTCTTCCGATCGAGGGAATCGGAATTTCGTCCGAACATACGGATTTTCCCGGCACGCTGACGTTGTCGCCGGAAGCGGCGATCAGAAGCTGGATGGCCATCGGCGAAAGCGTGGCGCGCGCCGGGCTCAAAAAGCTCGTGATGGTCACGAGCCACGGCGGCAACAGCGCCGCGATGAGCATTGTTGCGCAGGAGCTGCGCGCACAGCAGCGGATGCTCGCCGTCACGACTTCATGGGGACGCCTCTCGGCAGCCGAGACGTTATTTCCCGCCGAGGAGGTCGAGCATGGCATTCATGGCGGCGCCGTCGAGACATCGATCATGCTGGCGCGGTATGGCGCGCAGGTGAAGCGCGAGGCGATCGCTGATTTTCGCCCCCTCACGATCGTGATGAAGAAGAATTTCCGCTGGCTCTCCACGCAACGGCCGGCGCCTTTCGCCTGGCAGACCCAGGACCTCCACCCGAGCGGCGCGGTCGGCGATGCCACACAGGCCTCGGCCGAAAAAGGCGAGCGCCTGATCGATCAGGGCGCGAAGGCCTTCTGCGAACTGCTCGATGACGTCGACCGGTTCGACCTCCAGCTTTTGTCCAATCGCCCCGAAACCTGACCCGGGCCTGATCTCGCTTTAGGCGAGGGCCGGCTCAGGGGCATGGTTGACATAGTATAGGGGGGTACCCTATATAGCGCGGACCATGTCCCATACCATCAAAGAGAAAAAGAAGCTGCTCGCGCGCGTCGGCCGCATCCGCGGCCAGGTCGAGGCGATCGAGCGCGCGCTGACCGAAGAGACCGAATGCGAGCGCATCATGCATATGATCGCGGGCATTCGCGGCAGCGTTGCCGGGCTGATGGCAGAAGTGGTCGAGGATCATATCCGCACCCACCTGGTTGATCCCGACAGGAACCCCGGCGCTCTCAACGCCGAGGCAGCCGATCAACTGATCGACGTCGTTCATACCTATCTGAAGTGAGGCGGACATGACGACCTTTCAGATCTCGCCGCATAGCCACGTGTTCCTCGGCGAGGACCATGCGCGCGCGGAGCGGCGGACGTGGGCGGTCATCATCCTTTGCGTGGTGATGATGGTGGCCGAAATCGTCGGCGGCGCCATGTTCGGCTCGCTGGCCCTGATCGCGGACGGGTTGCACATGTCGACGCATGCGGGCGCGCTGCTGCTCGCCGCGCTGGCCTATACCTTTGCCCGCCGATATGCCTCCGACGCGAACTTCACGTTCGGAACCGGCAAATTCGGCGACCTCGCCGGATATTCCAGCGCCATCGTGCTGGCGATGATTGCGCTCCTGATCGCCTATGAAGCCATCACGCGCTTTTTCGATCCGGTCCCGATCGCTTTCGATGAAGCGATCCCGATCGCCGCCCTCGGGCTTCTGGTCAATATTGCCAGCGCCTGGCTGCTGGCCGGCGGCCACTCTCACGGCCACGGCCATTCTCATGATCACGCCCACGATCATGACCATCCGCACGACCATGACCACGACGACGATCACCATGATCACGCCCATCACGATCACGGCCCTCATGATCATGCCGGCGAGAGGCATCATCGCGACAACAACATGCGCGCGGCCGTCGTTCACGTGATGGCGGACGCCGCCGTCTCCGTGCTCGTCATCGTCGGCCTGCTGCTGGCGCGCCAGTTTGGCTGGCTCTGGATGGACCCGCTCGCGGGGTTCATCGGCTCCCTCGTGATTGCGAGCTGGTCGGTCGGTCTGTTGCGCGATACCGGCGCCATTCTGCTGGATCGAATGCCCGACCCCGGCATGGCCGCGAAGATCAGGGCTACGATCGAAAGCGAGGGCGATGAGGTCACCGACCTGCATCTCTGGCGGCTGGGGCCGGGCCATCTCGGCGCCATTGTTTCCGTGGTGACATCTGAGCCGCGCGAAGCTGTGCACTATCGCCAGCGCCTCGCGCAATTCTCCGACCTTTCGCACGTCACGATCGAGGTCCAACACCTCGCGTAAATCGGCGGTTGACAGCCGATGGAACCGGGCGTAGTTGCGCCCGTAACACTAGTGTCAAACAAATCCTTCAATCCTGACAAAGCGGATATGGGCAGTACCACCTTCGGCAACGTCACCCCGGCGACGACTGGGCCTGCGATGCCGGCAACATTCTGGTTCGATCGCGCCGGCTCTTGCTGCGTGAGGATGGACGGTCGCCCCTAGGCGGCCGGTCGCTCACCGGCCTGCCGCGTGGATCGCGGACGTGGAGGCGAGCGATGTTCAACAAGAACAGCCAGACTATCTGGGTGGGCCTGTCGGGCGCACGCCCACGGCCTGACCGCCATCCGCTACGCCGGACGGGGGTTTGGTCATGATCACATCGATCGAACAGACCGCGTTCAACCTCGGCGTGGCGACGCTGCTCGGCGCCTGCATCGGTTTTGAGCGCCAATGGCGCCAGCGGATGGCCGGGCTGCGCACCAATACGCTGGTTGCAATCGGCGCAGCGAGCTTTGTTGTTTTCGAAAGCCTGTTTCCCGACGACGGAAGTCCGACCCGCGTGGCGGCGCAAGTCGTCTCGGGGATCGGCTTCCTCGGGGCCGGCATCATCTTTCGCGAGGGACTTCAGGTCAGCGGCCTCAATACCGCAGCGACGCTGTGGTGTTCGGCGGCGGTGGGACTGCTCGCCGGCAGCGGCCATCCGCTGCACGCCGCTGCCGCCACGGCCTTTGTCGTGCTGGTCAACCTGACGCTGCGTCCGCTGGTGCGGCTCATCAACCGGCAGCCGATCGTTCAGGCCGAAAGCGATTTCCGCTACAGCGTTCGGGTGGTGTGCCGAAGCCCGGAAGAGGCCCATATCCGGGCGCTGCTATTGCAGAGCTCCGCGAACGGCCATCTCAGCCTGCGCCAGCTCGACTCTACCGACATCGAGGAAGCCGGACGTGTCGAGGTCACGGCGCTACTTACCTCGCCCGCCAAGAACGACGCGGTGCTCGAGCAGGTCGTCGGCCGCCTCAGCCTGGAGTCGACCGTTTCGGCGGCGAGCTGGAGCGTCGCGCCCGTTCTCGAATAACGCATCGCATATGAGGCAGTACGCATGACGCTGGATGATATTCTGTCGCCGAGACTGGGGCAGGCGTTGCGGCCGAACGTCTGGGACGCCGTCGCGCTGATCCTGGTGGTCGGCGCGCTGGTGCTGATCGTCTATGGCGGCGAGCAGACCACGCTGCCGCTGTCGGCGCTCGATACCTCCCCGGTGTCACTCGATCCGATCCATTTGCCGCTCTATGCGCTGCGGACGACGATGCGCATGCTGCTCGCCATCGTCTGCTCGATCATTTTTACCTTCGTCTACGCGGCCCTTGCCGCCAAAAGCCGCCGCGCCGAGATGGTGCTGATCCCGCTGCTCGACATCCTGCAATCGGTGCCGATCCTCGGCTTTCTCACCTTTACGGTGGTGTTCTTCCTCAATCTGTTCCCCGGCCAGGTGTTCGGCGCCGAGCTCGCTTGCGTGTTCGCGATCTTCACGAGCCAGGCCTGGAACATGACGTTCAGTCTGTACCAGTCGATCCG
This sequence comes from Bradyrhizobium erythrophlei, assembly GCF_900142985.1. Lineage (NCBI taxonomy): Bacteria > Pseudomonadati > Pseudomonadota > Alphaproteobacteria > Hyphomicrobiales > Nitrobacteraceae > Bradyrhizobium > Bradyrhizobium erythrophlei. The sequence continues at coordinate 3,355,288 of NZ_LT670849.1, read as the reverse complement.
CAACGTACCAAAGGATCTCGAGGAGGCCTCGAAGAGCTTTCATCTTTCGGGGTGGCAGCGCTTCTGGCGGCTCGACGTACCCTTCGCCATGCCCGGCCTGATCTGGAACACGATGATGTCGATGTCCGGCGGATGGTTCTTCGTCGTGGCATCGGAGGCGATCACCGTGGGGAATACCACGGTCACCCTGCCCGGCATCGGCTCCTATGTCGCGCTTGGCATCGCGCAGCAGAACCTGCCGGCGATCGGCTATGCCATCCTGACCATGCTGCTCGTGATCATCGCCTATGACCAACTCCTATTCCGCCCGGTGGTGGCATGGGCGGACAAGTTCCGCTTCGAGCAGACGGCTTCCGCCGCCGCGCCGACCTCCTGGATGCTCGACCTGTTCCGCCGCACGCGGGCCTTGCGGGCGCTCACCCTGCCCTTTGCCGCCACCAACAAGGTTTTTTCGAACCTGCATGTGACCTTGCCGCAAGGCATGCGGTTCTCTTTCGGGTCCCGCGTCTCGTCGCGTGTGGTCGACACGCTCTGGCTCGCGCTGATCGCGGTCTCGACCTGCTATGCCGGCTGGCGCGCCTATCAATTCATGTCGACCACGCTGCAGCTTGCGGATGTGTTCACGGCCATCGGTGACGGCTTCATCACGCTGGCCCGCGTGGTCGTACTGATTGCACTGGCGTCGTTGATCTGGGTGCCGATCGGCGTCTGGATCGGGCTTCGGCCGAAGCTCGCCGAACGCGTACAGCCGCTGGCACAGTTTCTGGCCGCCTTCCCGGCCAACCTCGCCTTTCCGGTCTTCGTCGTGATCATCGTGCACTTTGGCCTCAACGCCAATATCTGGCTCAGCCCGCTGATGATCCTGGGCACCCAGTGGTACATCCTGTTCAATGTGATTGCCGGCGCCAGCGCCTTCCCGACCGACCTGCGCGAAGCCGCCGGCAGCTTCCATCTGCGCGGCTGGCGGTGGTGGCTCAAGGCGATCCTGCCCGGAATCTTCCCCTATTACATCACCGGCGCCATCACCGCCTCGGGCGGGTCGTGGAATGCGTCCATCGTCGCGGAAGTCGCAAGCTGGGGCGACACCCATCTGACGGCCAGGGGGCTGGGCTCCTATATAGCGCAGGCGACCGAAGCCGGCGATTTCCCGCGCGTGGTGCTCGGCATCGTCGTGATGTGTGTTCTCGTCACTCTGTTCAACCGCCTGCTCTGGAGGCCGCTTTACGCCTTCGGAGAACGCCGCCTTCGCCTCGGATAAGATGTAAGGAAAGTCCCATGCTCGATACGTCTAAGGATACCAACCTGCTCGATATCCGCGGCGTCTGCCGTTCATTCCCGAAAGGCAGCGGCGAGGAACTTCTGGTTCTCGAAAAGGTCGATCTCACGATCCGTTCGGGCGAGATCGTGGGTCTGCTCGGCCGCTCCGGATCCGGCAAGTCCACGCTCTTGCGCATCATCGCCGGTCTCGTCTCGCCGTCCTCGGGCGACGCGAAATGCCGCGGCGAAACCATCGTGGGGCCGCCGAACGGCGTCTCCATGGTGTTTCAATCGTTCGCGCTGTTTCCCTGGCTGACCGTGCTGCAAAACGTCGAACTCGGGCTTGAGGCGTTGGGCGTGGACAGCGCCGAGCGCCGCAAGCGCGCACTGGCCGCGATCGACCTGATCGGCCTCGACGGATTTGAATCCGCCTACCCGAAGGAATTGTCGGGCGGCATGCGTCAGCGCGTCGGCTTTGCGCGCGCGCTGGTCGTGCATCCCGACCTGCTGCTGATGGACGAACCGTTCTCGGCGCTCGACGTGCTGACGGCCGAGACACTCCGAACCGACCTGATCGATCTCTGGATCGAAGGCCGCTTGCCGATCAAATCGGTGTTGATGGTGACCCACAACATCGAGGAGGCGGTGCTGATGTGCGACCGCATCCTGGTGTTTTCGTCCAATCCCGGCCGCGTCGCCGCCGAGATCAAGGTCGACTTCCCGCATCCGCGTAATCGCCTCGATCCCGCGTTCCGGCAATTGGTCGACAGCATCTATGCCCGCATGACCCAGCGTGCGCAGGCCAAGTCGCCCACCCTCGAAGGCATTCAGGGCACCGGCGTCGGCATGATCCTCAACCACGTGTCGTCCAACGTACTCTCGGGTCTACTCGAGACGCTGGCGGCCCCTCCCTACAACGGTCATGCCGACTTGCCGGTTCTGGCGAACCACCTACAACTCGAGGCGGACGAGATCTTCCACCTCGGCGAGTCCCTGCAACTGCTGCGCTTTGCCCAATTGAGCGAAGGCGATCTGATGCTGACCGATGCCGGCAAGCGCTTTGCGAATCTGGAGACCGACGCACGCAAAAAGCTGTTCGCCGAGCACATGACCACTTACGTGCCGGTGGTCGGTCTGATCAAGCGCGTGCTGGATGAGCGGCCGTCGCACAACGCGCCCGAGGCGCGCTTCCGCAACGAACTCGAGGATTACATGAGCGAGGGCGCTGCCGACGAGACGCTGAAGACCATCATCTCATGGGGACGCTACGCCGAGCTGTTCGCTTATGACGAGCAGTCGGAAACCTTCAGCCTGGAAAACCCGCACTAGCTCAGTTTAGACCCGTCGGCGCAAAGGTATCCGCCCGCGCCATCGCCCAGGCGTCGACGAAGCGAGGATCGTTGGTGCCGTCGATCAGTTCGCCCGGCCGCAGCGACGGGTAGAGCTTGGCGAAGGTCTGCACCTCGGTGGTCGAGGTCCGCTGCGAGAAATGGATCGGCCGCAGGTCCTGCGGATGGTCGAGCCCGGCGGCCGCCAACAGCTCCGCCAGCGCGTGCAGCGTGGCGTGGTGATAGTTGTAGACCCGTTCGATCTTGTGCGGCACGACCAATGCGCGGTTACGCGAAGGGTCTTGCGTGGTCACACCGGTCGGGCAGCGGTCGGTATGGCAACTCAGCGACTGGATGCAGCCAAGCGCGAACATGAAACCGCGCGCCGAATTGCACCAGTCGGCCCCGATCGCCATCGCGCGTGCCATGTCGAAGGCGGTCGCGATCTTGCCGGAAGCGCCGATACGAATTCGGCTGCGCGCATTGACGCCGACCAGCGCGTTGTGGACGAAATTGACGCCCTCACGCATCGGCATGCCCATGTGATCCATGAATTCGAGCGGGGCCGCGCCGGTGCCGCCTTCATTGCCGTCGACCACAATGAAATCAGGATAGATGCCGGTTTCCAGCATCGCCTTGCAGATCGCCAAAAACTCCCAGGGATGACCGATGCAGAGCTTGAAGCCGGCCGGCTTGCCGCCGGACAGTCGGCGCATCTCGCCGATAAAGGCCATCATCTGCAATGGCGTCGAGAACGCGCGGTGAAAGGCCGGCGAGATGCAATCCTCGTTCATCGCGACGCCCCGGATCCGCGAAATCTCCTCGGAGACTTTTGCCGCCGGCAGCACGCCGCCATGCCCGGGCTTGGCGCCCTGGCTGATCTTGAGTTCGACCATCTTGATCTGGTCGTCGGCGGCGACGCGTGCGAATTCTTCCGGATTGAAGCTGCCGTCGCGGTTGCGGCAGCCGAAATAGCCGGAGCCGATTTCCCAGATAATGTCGCCACCGTTCTCGCGGTGATAAGGACTGACGCCGCCTTCGCCGGTATCGTGGGCGAAGCTGCCCTTCTTGGCGCCGGCATTGAGCGCGCGCACCGCGTTGGGGCTGAGCGCCCCAAAGCTCATCGCCGAGATGTTGAAGACCGACGCTGAATACGGCTTGGCGCAATCCGGTCCGCCGACGGTGATGCGAAAATTCTGGTTTGCGTGAACCTTCGGCGCCACCGAGTGGTGAATCCATTCGTAGCCGTCGCGATAGACGTCCTCCTGCGTGCCGAACGGCCGCTTGTCGAGCACCATCTTGGCCCGCTGATAGATCACCGCGCGGGTATCGCGGGAGAACGGCATGCCGTCCTTCTCGCTCTCGAAGAAGTATTGCCGCATCTCGGGGCGGATTTCCTCGAGCAGAAATCGCAAATGCGCCGAGATCGGATAGTTGCGCAACACCGCATGGCTCTTCTGCGTCAGATCGCGAATGCCGAGCAGCGTCAGCGCGCCAAAGACCACCAATGGAATGAGGATCAGGTCGAACGCCTTGTGGTCGACGATACCGATGCCGAGAAGCAGCGCCGTCACCACGGAGCAGATCGTGAGAATGATGAAACGCGGTGAGAACGGCAGCATCAATGTTTCCATGGGTCCCTCAGGCAGGTTGCCGGTCTATCCACGATATCGGCGACAACGGTCACGGATATGACAATTGTCGGCAGCCGATTTGGCCTATTGCCGAGGCTACCCAATGATTGACTGAATGATCAATCCGTCCGGGTGGCCAGGCCCCTGCGACGACCCACTTTCGCACTGCAACGTGGCGGTTACCATCCCCCCGACAAAGGCGCTCAGTGGTCGTGATTCCGGAGTTCACCGGGAATGTGCTGCTTCTCCAGACCGTGATGGGCCAGCCAGTCGTCCGTGCTTTTGATTGAGCGCTCGATCAGGTTTGACGTCAGCGAGAAATCATAAGGCGATCCCACCAACGGGCACAAAGGCGGCACGACGAAATATTCGATGTCGGGCGGCAGCTGTTCCAGCTCATCCACGAGCTGCCGTGCAATCAGCAACGTCAACGCGTGCAGCGCATTGGCAACCGCACCCACCGGTGGCGTATCGGCTGCGCAGGCATAGCCGGTCGGCAGGATGATCAGGCGGCGCGCGCCCTTCGCGACCGCAACCCTGACCGGCGTGTTGGCAGCAATCGCGCCGTCGGCGAGAAATCGGTCCTTGTAGGGCACGGGCGCAAACGCGCCAGGGATCGAGGTAGAGGCGACGATGGCTTCCACCGCCGATCCTTCCGAAAGCACGACGGTCTCGCCGGACACGATGTCGGTGGTGACGATGTGCAGGGGAAGCCGCGCGTCTTGCAGGTTACGAAACGGCAGATGATCCTCGAGCAGCTTGCGAATGCCGTCATGGGGGATCAGGAAATCCCGCCGCCAGAGAAATCCCAATAGCGTTCGCCAGGTGACCGGGAAAACGTCGTGACGCGTCAACCCGCGCCAGATGGTCTCTAACTCGAGAACGCCTTTCAGTGTCGGGCAACCGGCATAATAAGCGCCATTGATGGCGCCGACGCTGGAACCGACCACCATATCGGCGGTAACGCCGTTGGCGATCAGCGAGTGCAGCATGCCGACCTGGATTGCACCAAAGCTGCCGCCGCCGGCGAAGACGAACGCCGTCTTCGCCCTATCGTCTTGAACCGACGCGGACAAGGATCTCCCCCCGAACTCAACGCGTCGCCCGATAAGCGCGCGTCATTTTGGCAAACTATAGCAAACGGTGCTGCGGGGCGCATCATCAAGAACAGGTGTGGCGCGGACACCTGTGGAATAGCGGGCCGTGAACGGAGGGTGAGAAGATCGTGACAATCGCGCGCCGATGGATATGGTTCGCGCGTAAGATTTCAGGATATTGCCCATGAAGATTCCAACACTGCCCTTCACCGTCACCGACTGGAGCCAGGTCGCGGCCACCACCCATCCCGGCGAGACCGGGCAGGCGCTCTGGCGTACCCTGAATATCGGCGACGTGCGTGTGCGGATGGTCGAATACACGGCCGGATATCTCGCCGATCACTGGTGCGACCGCGGCCATGTGCTTTACGTGCTGGAGGGAGAGCTTGTCACCGAGTTGCGCGACGGCCGCAGCTTCACGCTACGGCCAGGCATGAGCTATCAGGTCTCGGATCTTGGCGATGCCGCACACCGGTCGTCGACAAAGATCGGCGCGAAATTGTTTATCGTCGACTGAGAGGGATGCGAAACGCTGCGGGAGCTTAGCGCTCCACGAACGCCTTCTCGATCACGAAGTGACCGGGCTCGCTGTGGTTTCCTTCCGAGAAGCCACGGCCGTCGAACATCTGACGCAGCTCTTCGAGCATCGCCGGGCTGCCGCACATCATGATGCGGTCGCCTTCAATATTCAGCGGCTCCTGGCCGATATCGTTGAAAATCTGCTTCGACGTGATCAAGTCGGTGATGCGGCCGCGGTTGCGGAAGGGTTCGCGAGTGACCGTCGGATAATAAGTGAGCTTTTCGGCGAGCAGCGGTCCGAACAATTCGTCGCTCTGCAAATTCCTGACGACCTCCTCGCCGTAGGCGAGTTCGGAAACCTGACGGCAGCCGTGCACGAGCACGATCTGCTCGAACCTGTCATAGACATCGGGGTCCTTGATCAGGCTGACAAACGGAGCAAGGCCGGTTCCGGTCGATAGCAAAAGCAGGCGCTTGCCCGGAAGCAGGTTGTCGGTGATCAGCGTGCCGGTCGCCTTACGGCCGACCAGGATGGTGTCGCCTTCCTTGATCTTTTGCAGGCGCGAGGTGAGCGGACCATCGGCCACCTTGATCGAAAAGAACTCGAGTTGTTCTTCGTGATTGGCGCTCGCCATCGAATAAGCGCGCAGCAAGGGCCGGCCATCGACCTCAAGGCCGATCATGGCGAACTGGCCATTCTGGAATCGAAAGCCGGTGTCACGCGTGGCGCGGAAGCTGAACAGCGTGTCCGTCCAGTGCCGAACGGAAAGAACCTTCTCTCGATGAAACGCGCTCATGGGCCTGCTTTTCCGATTCCGTCTTGCGAAAGCCGACAGGGACCCGCCGCTCCAAACAGCGGAAGCCACTGTGGCGATTGAGGAATTATGGCCTTCAACTACCCCATTTTCGGCCAGTGTCAATATGCTGCGATGCGGGATAAGGGTTCGAAAATTGCAGGGCCAGCCATCTTGCACGACTTTCGTGGAAAACCTTCTCCGCGTGGCCGTTCCCGTGCAATTAACTTGCTGAGAACACGCGCAATTCGGTGATTAATTGCCGCACCGGGCGCACAAAAAACGTTAGAGATATTCTTCGAAACAGCCGGAATGTCAGATCGCCCGATATTGCATGCGAAAGTTGCGGGAATTTCGCGCGGGAAAGCCCGCCTACTATCCGGATCAGGCGGTGTACGCCGCCTTTGCCTGCGCCGAGCTTGGTCTGGACTTTGAAAGCATCGACGGCGGCACCGGGCTGGTCTTTCGTGCCACCTCGGCATCCACCTCCGTTTATTTCGGCGCCGGTCGCTGCTCCTGGTATCCGCAAAACAATGCGACAGCAGCGACGCTCGCCTCCGACAAATATTTCGCCAACTGCATTCTCAAAGCGCGGGGAATCCCGAACCTCGGCGGCGGCTATTTCTTCCTGAGCGAGCGGCACCGTGGCTTGCGGCCGACCGGCCACGACCGTGCGGACGCTTTCGCCTACTTCAAGACGCTGAACGCAAGCGCCTTCCTCAAACCGCTGACGGGGTCGCGTGGAGATTATGCGCAAACCGTCGATGGCGAGCCCGCGCTAGAGCGGTATCTGGACGAGGTTTCGGCATACTACGATGCGGTCCTGATGCAGCCGGTCGTCAGCGGCGACGAGTACCGGATTTTTCTGCTCGACGACGAGGTCGTCTATTCTGCGCGAAAATTCTCTGCCGCACTCGAAGGCGATGGCGCGCGCAGCGTTGGCGATCTGCTCCATGAGCACAACGCCACGCTTGAGGCGCGCGGCCTTTCCGCGATCGATCCGGACAGGATCGCGCCCGCCGAGCTCAAGCAAGTCTTGGCCCCGGGCGAACGCTGGAAAATTCACGGCCGCACCAATCTGAGCGCAGGCGGGCATATGACGTTCGCCTCGCCCCATCCGACTGCGCTCAAGATGGCGCGGGAGGCGACCCGTGCGATCGGGCTGCGCGCCGCCGCCGTCGACCTGTTTACGGACATCGGCGGCAACCCGGACGACATCGCGATCATCGAAGTGAACTCCAACCCCTCAATCCGTTTGCTCGAGGAGTTGCAGCGGCCGGATCTGATCCTGAAAATCTGGCGTCATAGCTTTATTGCGGCCGGACTTATCAATGTTTGACCTGCCAAAATACGGCGAAGGCATCTGCCTCGCACGGATGACCGACTTGCTGGACCGGCTCGCCATCGACCGCGGCCGCTTGCAGCAACGCTCGATCGCCATTGCCGGATCGAACGGTAAGGGCTCGACCGCGGCCTTCTGCGCCTCGATCGGACGCGCTTGCGGCTTGCGCACCGGCCTGTTCACCTCGCCGCACCTGTTTCGCGTCAACGAACGGTTTCAGATCGACGGCGTGCCGATCGACGATGAACTGTTGCACCAGCTCGTCACGCGCGTCGAATCCGCAATCGCGGCCGTTACGAAACGTCGCGCGGAAAAGTTCGGCGCGTTTGAAGCCATGTTCGCGCTGGCCTGCCTGTTTTTTCAGGACAACGATTGCGACGTCATGGTGTTCGAGGCCGGGATCGGCGGACGCTATGATCCCATTCGCTTGCTCGGCAGTCGCAGCACCACGGTTACCTCGGTCGATTACGAGCACGTCGAACTGCTCGGGAATTCGCTGGAACTGATCGTGTCGGACAAGAGCGACGCCTGCGCCGCTGGCGGCACCATCATCTATGGCGAGAATTGCCGCGGCTTGCGCCAGCACATCGTCGAATATAACCGCAACCGGAATGTCGAGAGCCTGTTCGTCCGCGACGAAGTTTCGATCGGCAATGAATCCGCCACAGCCGGCTGCCACCGCTTCGACCTCGCCTTTCGCCACCACGATGTCCGCGACCTCGATATCGCGATGCCCGGCGGCTTCCAGCTCAACAACGCCGCGATCGCAGCGGCGCTGGTCATCGACTGGATGGGGCGCACGCGGCCCAACGGCCCGGCCGCCCAAATTGGGGCGGTCGTACGAAGCGGCTTGCGTGAGGCGCACTGGCCGGGGCGCCTCGAGACGATCGCGCAAAATCCCCTGACCGTCATCGACGTCGGTCACACCCCCGATGGCATCAGGCGATCGGTCGCCGGGCTTCACGGGATTTATGGAGCGCGAGACTGGATCCTGGTCGCTGGCGTTTCCTTCGACAAGAAGGCCGACGAGATCGCCGGCCTGCTTGCGCCGCACTTCGACACCATCATCTGCACCTCTGCGCATCACAAAGGCGGCGACGCAGCCGCGCTCGCCGCCGCCATGCGCAGCGCCAATCCGGTTGCGCGGATCGAAATAGCGGCCACCATCGAGCAGGCTTTCAGCTCGAGCCGGGCGCTGGCCGCCTCGCTCAAGCGGCGAATCTACGTCGCCGGCGGATTATTCACTGCGATCGAATTTGCCGCGACGGCGCGCGGACTGGACCCGAAACAGCTCGGCTTTTTCTGAAGGTTTTTGCGGTTAACGATTCATTAACCATAACCAGCCGATGGTGACGACGTCTCCCGGGGGAGAGTCCCATGACCGACACGACATCCGTTTCGTCTTCCACCACGGCCTTTCTCAACAGGCAGGCAAACAACGTGAACCAGGCCAAGGCGGCGACCGGGTCGGTCTTCGCCAATATGCTCAACCAGACCCAGGTCGCGGTCGGGCTGCGGCCGAAAACCGGTTTCTCCTCCGGCGCAACATACGAAGCCACGACCATCGCAGGCCAGACCAAGGCGGCCTACGACAGCGTCGTCAACGCCACCAAGGCCGCGCTTCACATCAAGTAATTTTCAGGCCGGTCCGAAAGGACACGCCCGCGAGCCTAGTGCCCGCTTTCCGAAGTTACGCCTCGGCGCACACCTTTCACGAACTTCGGAAAGTCACGGGCACTAGCAAACTAATTAATTCTAGTGCCGCTTTTTCTATTTGACGTTCCTGAGGCGGACTCGCGGCTTGTGCTGCAGGAACGTCAAATAGGCGGCACTGGTGGCCCGCGGGATCTGAACTAGTTGCTCACGCCATCGCTATCGTCGAGCGCCTTGAAGGCGTCTTCGAGCTGCGGCGAGATCGCCACGTTCATCCGCTCGCCGGTCGGCATGCGGGACACGAACCACTTGTTGTAGAGCGGGACGAGGTCGTGGTTGGTGCCAAGCTTGCGGAACGTGCGTTCCACAACCGCCGCGAGTTGCGGCTCTCCCTTGCGGAACATGATGCCGTACGGATCATAGGACAGGTAATCGCCGGTGACCTTGAATTTGTCCTGCGACTTGTGCCGCGTGATCAGGCCGTAAAGCAGGATGTCGTCGGTCGCAAAGGCATCGACCTTGCCGTCCACCAGCATCTGATAGGACTGCTCGTGATCGGAGCCGGTCACGATATTCAGACCAAGGTTGAACTTCTTGTCGACCGCATGCATCGCCTGCTCGTTGGTCGTCCCCTTGGTGACGACGACCGTCTTGCCTTGCAGGTCTTTCGGCGCCGAAATCGTGGAAGCCTTCGGCACCATCAGCTTGGTGCCGGCCACGAACATCAGCGGCGAGAACGCCACTTGTTTCGCACGTTCGGCATTGGCTGTAGTCGAGCCGCACTCCAGATCGATCTTGCCCTGCACGACCGCGGGAATGCGGTCGTCGGAAGTGACCTTCACGTATTCGATCTTGAGGGCGGGGTCGTCGACCTCGGCGCCGATCTCTTCCACGATCGCCTCGCACAGTTCGAGGCTATAGCCGATCGGCCGGTTGGCCTGGTCGAGGAAAGAGAACGGCGGCGAGCTTTCACGATAGCCGAGATGCACGACGTGCCGGCTCTTGATGGCGGCCAGCGTCGGACTGAGCCCTTCGCCGGAGGTCTGGGCGCCTGCGGCCGTGGCCACCAGGCAGCCTGCGAGCCATAGGCCGCAGGCCCCAATCGATCTTCGCACCGTTTGGCGCATCACGCCCTCCCGTCAGTGCGCTGGCACGGCGTCGCCAGGAACGGTGTCCGAGGGCACGGCGTCGTCCGGTCCGAGTTCATGCTCGGTCTTCAGCTCGCCCTCCCATTTTGCCACCACCGAGGTCGCGAGCGAGTTGCCGATCACGTTGGTGGCGCTGCGGCCCATGTCGAGAAAGGTATCGATGCCCATGATCATCAGCAGTCCGGCCTCGGGAATCCCGAACTGGCTGAGCGTCGAGGCGATCACCACCAGCGAAGCGCGGGGAACGCCGGCAACGCCCTTCGATGTGATCATCAATGTCGCGAGCATCGCGAGCTGCGTGCCGAGCGACATCGGGATCTGGTAGGTCTGCGCGATGAAGATGCTCGCGAACGTGCAATACATCATCGTGCCGTCGAGATTGAACGAGTAGCCGAGCGGCAGCACGAATGCCGAGATCCGCGACGAGGCGCCGAAGCGATTTAAGCCCTCGAGCGTCTTCGGATAGGCGGCCTCCGACGACGCTGTCGAGAACGCGATCATCAGGGGTTCGCGGATCAGCCGCAGCAAGTGGCTGTATCTCGGTCCGATGACGACGAAGCCGACGATGACGAGGATGCCCCAGAGGAGCAGCAGCGAAAGGTAGAAACCGCCCATGAACACGATGAGCTTCCACAGCACGCCGAGGCCGTTCTTCGACACGGTCGCCATGATCGCGGCCCACACCGCGATCGGCGCAAACAGCATGACGTAGCCGGTGACCTTGAGCATGATATGGGCGAGATCATCGATCAGTCCCATGATCGGCTTCGACCGTTCGGGCATCGCGCCGAGCGCAACCGCGAAGAACACGGCAAACACGACGATCTGCAGGATTTCGTTCTGCGCCATCGCATCCGCAATCGAGGTCGGAATCAGATGGGTCAGGAATTTTTCGATCGAGAACGCCGACACCGGCAATCCGGTCGACTGCGCCTTGTCGGGCAGCGTGCCCGGGAAGTTGGCGCCGGGCTGTAACAGGTTGACCATCACGAGGCCAAGCAGCAGCGACACGAATGAGGCGCTGACGAACCAGCCCATGGTCTTGGCAAAGATGCGCCCAAGCTTGGCGCCGCTCCCCATGTGAGCGATGCCGCCGACGAGGGTTGCGAACACGAGCGGTGCGATGATCATCTTGATCAGGCGCAAAAACAGCATGGCGATCAGGTTTACGTCGGCCGCGATCTCGGCGCGGCTGTCGGGCAGATAGTTGAAGACCAGCGTCCCCATCACGATGCCAAGCGCCATCGCGATGAGGATGTATTGCGTAAACCTGTTGGACATGTCTTACCCCCGTTCACAAGCCTCTGAGTTTGGCAGATTTCATAGCCGACGCAACACGCATCAAAGGCCACGATGTTACCGTTGTGGAACGGGCGGCATCGGAATAGCCTGTTATGCAATGCACAATGCAGGGGATGCGCATTTCTTGCGCGCCACCTGCTTTAAGAACAGCCAATTCAAGAACAGCCAGGGAGGAAGCCATGAATAGCGGCATCAATCGCCAGATCCTTCTCGTGGATAAGCCGGCCGGAAAGCTCGGACCGGAGCATTTCGATATGCGGAATGGAACCATCCCGCAGCCGCGCGACGGCGAAGCCCTGTTGAAGGTGCGCTATATCTCGCTCGACGCTGCCAACCGAGCCTGGATGCACGGCGCGACCTATCGCGCGGCGGTCGAGGCCAACACGGTGATGGCAGGAGGTGGCATTGCCGAGGTGATCTCGTCGAAGTCGCCCGGGTTGGCTGAAGGCGACATCGTGTTTGGCGACACCGGCTGGCAGGAGTATGCGGCGGTCCCCGCAAAACATCTGAGCAAGATGCCGAAGATCGAGCCGATGACCTACCTGCTCAGCGTCTATGGCATCGCCGGCCTCACCGCCTATTTCGGGCTGCTCGACGTCGGCAAGCCCAAGGTCGGCGAGACCGTGGTGGTGTCCGCGGCCGCCGGCTCGGTCGGCTCGATCGTCGGCCAGATCGCCAGGATCAAGGGCTGCAAAGTCGTCGGCATCGCCGGCGGCAAGGACAAATGCCATTGGCTCACTTCCGAACTCGGTTTCGATGCCGCCGTTGACTACAAGGACGGCGCGGTTTTCAAGGCGCTCAAGGCCGCCGCGCCAAACGGCATCGACGTTTACTTCGACAATGTCGGCGGCGATATCTTCGAAGCGTGCCTCGCGCAGATGAACAACAACGGCCGCATCGCCTGCTGCGGCGCGATCTCGCAATATGACGGCGCGCCATCGGCGACCGGGCCGCGCGGCGTGCCGGGCTTGATCGTGGTCAAGCGGCTCACCGTGCAGGGCTTCATCGTGATGGACTATATGGAGCGACGCAACGAGGCGCTGCGCGACCTGCAATCCTGGGTCGCTTCCGGCGCGCTCAAGGTCCAGGAGGACATCATCAGCGGGCTTGAGAACACGCCACAGGCACTGATCGGCCTGCTCGCCGGCGAAAACCGCGGCAAGCGGATGGTCAAGGTGTGAGGGCCTGACATAAGCAACGGAAGCGACGTCGTTCTTCGAACGGCTATGGCGCCCTGCCCGGCGTACCGCCGGCCGTCTGCGCGCCGGCCTTGTTGCCCTTGCGTTCGGCAAGCCAGTTCTCGAAGCGCTGCACCACGACAAAGAATGTCGGCACGAACAGCACGGCAAGGCAGGTCGAGGCGATCATGCCTGAGAACACGGTGATGCCGATCGATTTTCGGGCGCTGGCGCCGGCCCCGGTCGCGAGTACCAGGGGAACGACGCCCAGGATGAACGCGAAGGACGTCATCAGGATCGGCCGGAAACGGGCGCGCGCGGCTTCGATAGCCGATTCCATGATCGGCTTGCCGTCGCGCACATGCAGTTCGAGCGCTACCTCGACAATCAGGATGGCGTTCTTCGCCGACAGCGCGATCAGCAGGATCAACCCGATCTGGGTATAGAGATTGTTGTCGATGCGCAGGACGGTCAGCACCGCCATCGGGCCGAGCAGCGACAGCGGCACCGCCAGTATGACGGAGATCGGCGCATACCAGCTCTCATACTGCCCGGCGAGCACCAGATAGACCAGCAGCATGGCAAGGCCGAACACCAGATAGAGTTGCGCGCCGACGATCTTCTCCTGGTAGGACATCGCCGTCCATTCATAGCCGGCGCCGCGCGGCAGCGTCTTCGCCGCGATCTCCTCCATCAGCTTCATCGACTCGCCGGAGCTGAAGCCCTGCGATGGCAGACCAATGACGGTCGATGACGGGTAGAGGTTGTAAAGGCTGATCAGCGACGGACCGACGGTCGGCGTCACTTTCGCCACGGTGCCGATCGGAATCATGTCGCCTTGCGAGTTGCGCACCATCAGGTTCTCGATGTCGCGTGTGGTCAGGCGGAACTGGGAATCAGCCTGAGTGTAGACCTGGAAGGTGCGGCCAAATTTGTTGAACTGGTTGACGTAGGACGCGCCGACATAACTTGATAGCGTCGAGAAGATCTGGTCGGTGGTGACGAACAGCGTCTGCGTCTTGACACGATCCACCTCGATGTCGAATTGCGGCACCATGGCGCGGAACGACGACGAGACGCGTTGCAGCGCGCTTTGCGACTGCCCATTGGAAATTATCGCATCGGTGATGGCCTGTAGCTTGCTGAAGTCGGAATTTCCGTCGCGCAGCTCGACCTGCATGGCAAAGCCTGCCGCGTTGCCGATGCCCTGGATCGGCGGCGGTGGAATGACCAGGATGCGCGCCTCCTGAATGGTCGACAGCTTTTCGTTCAGGCCTGTGAACAGCGAACGCAGGTCCTCGCCCTTGCCGCGCTGGCTCCAATCCTTGAGCACGATATAGGCAACGCCGGCATTGGCGAGGCTCGAACTGTTGTCGAGCGCCGATATCCCAGCGATGGTCATGATCTGGTCGACGCCCTGCTGCGTACTCGCGATCTCCTGCACGTGGTCCAACACATTCTGGGTGCGGTCGAGCGCGGCACCGTCAGGCAATTGCACGGCGGCCAGCAGATAGCCCTGGTCCTCGATGGGAATGAAGCCGGTCGGGACGCGTGACAGGCCGTAGCCGCCGAGAACGATCAGGATCAGCGCGCCGATCACGGACACGCCGCTGTGCCGCACCAGGCTGCCGATCAGCGAGCTATAGCCGCGCTCCACGCGCGCATAGACGGCGTTGAAGCCGCGATAGAACAAGTTGCGCTGCTCCGGCGGCACCGGCCGGCGCAGCCACAGCGCGCATTGCGTCGGCTTCAGCGTCGCGGCGTTGACGGCCGACAACAGCGCGGTTGCGGCGATCACGAGTGCGAATTGCGCATACATTCGCCCGGTAAGACCCGGCAGGAACGCGGCCGGCAGGAACACCGAGATCAGCACCAGCGTGATGCCGACGATCGGCGCGAACAGCGCATCCATCGCCTTGATCGCGGCATCGTGGCCGGACATGCCCTGTTCGATGTTGTGCGCGGCGCCCTCCACCACGACGATGGCGTCGTCAACCACGATGCCGATCGCGAGCACGATGGCAAACAACGTCGACAGATTGACCGTGAAGCCGAGCGCCGCCATCGCGGCGAACGCGCCGATGATGGTCACCGGCACCGTGGTCGCCGGCACCAGCATCGCGCGCCAGTCCTGCAAAAACACCAGGATCACGATCAGCACCAGCAGGCCCGCTTCGAACAGGGTCTTGTAGACCTCGTTGATCGAAGCCTGGACGAACTTGGTGGTGTCGAACGGGGTGTCGTATTTGACGTCTTGCGGGAAGGCCTTGGCGAGCTCCGTCATCTTCTTCTCGACGGCCTTCTCGACTTCGAGCGCGTTGGCTCCCGGCGACTGGAACACGCCGACGCCGGCGGCAGGCTTCTTGTTGAGCGAGAAGACCTGGCTGTAGGTCTGCGCACCGAGTTCGACCCAGCCGACATCGCGCACCCGCGTAACGTCGCCGTTGCTTCCGGTCTTGACGATGATGTTCTCGAACCCGGTCTTGTCGTCGAGGCGTCCGGCAACATTGAGCGTGTACTGGAATGCCTGCCCGGCCGGCGTTGGCGGCGCGCCGATCTGGCCCGCAGTGACCTGCTGGCTCTGCTGCTGGATCGCGGCAATGATGTCCTGCGGCATCAGCCCGCGAACCTGCAGCTTGCTAGGATCGAGCCAGACCCGCATCGAATATTGACCGGCGCCGAACACCGTGACGTTGCCCACCCCCGGCAGGCGCGAGAGCTCATCGCGCAGATTGATGGTGGCGTAGTTGCTCAGGAACAGACTGTCGTAGGTCGCGTTCGGCGAGGTCAGCGTCACGAACAGTAGGATCGCCGTGGACTTCTTCTGCACCGTGACGCCCTGGCTCTGCACCGATTGCGGCAATTGCGACAACGCAGCCGACACGCGGTTCTGGACCAGGACCTGTGCGAAGTTGAGGTCCGTGCCGATCTTGAACGTCACCGTCAGCGTATAGGTGCCGTCGGCGCCGCTATAGGACTGCATGTAGATCATGTCCTCGACGCCGTTGACCTGCTGCTCGATCGGCAGCGCCACGGTGTCGATCACGGTCTTGGCGCTGGCGCCGGGATAGCGGGTCGTGACCTGCACGGTCGGAGGAACCACGTCAGGATATTGGGCGATGGCGAGGTTGAACAGCGCCACGCCGCCAATCAGGATCATCAGGATCGCGATGACGTTGGAAAGAACCGGGCGCTCGATGAAGAACTTCGAGATCATGGCCGGCTCCTACTTCGCGGCGGCGTCGCCGGACTCGATATTCTTCGGCTGCGGATCGACCTTCTGGCCCGGGATCGCGCGCAACAGCCCGGCGACGACGACCTTGTCGTCTACCTTCAACCCGCTTTCGATGACGCGTAGATCGCCTCCCAGCGGGCCAACCGTCACCTTGCGCTGCTCGACGACATTCTCCGCATTGACCACCAGCACATAGCGGCCGGCCTGATCGCTGCCGAGCGCGACGTCGGGAACCAGCATCGCCTTGACGTTCTGCTCGACCGGCACCCGGACCCGGGCGAAATAGCCGGGCAGCAACTGGCGATCGGAATTTTTCAAAATGCCTCGCACCGCGAGCGTGCCTGTCGACTGGTTGAGCTGGGGCGCGACATAATCGAGCGTGCCCTTGTGCGGATAGCCAGTCTCGCTCTGCAACCCGATCTCGATCGGGATTTGGCGCAGGTCATCGACGGTTATGCCGCGGCGGCGCGCTTCCTCGCGAATCCTCAGCACGTCCTGTTCGTTGACGCTGAAATTCACATAGATCGGATCGGTTGCCACGATGGTGGCGAGTTGCGTCGGCGACGCCACGCCGACGAGCTCGCCGACCGAAACAAGATGCGCCGTCACGATGCCGTCAAACGGCGCGGCGACGTTGGTGTAGCCGAAGTTGACCTGCGCGATTTTGGTGTTGGCCTGCGCCTGCTGAAGGTTGGCCTGCGCATTGTCGCGGTTGGACGTGGACGTATCCAGTGTCGACTGCGACACGGCTTGCTTCTGCACCAGGTCGACCTGACGCTTGTAATCAAGCTCCGCCTGTTTCAGCGAAGCCTGGGCGCCCGCTTCCGCCGCCTGCGCCTGATCGACCTTGAGCTTGTAGGTCTCCGGCTCGATCGTGAACAGCGTGGTGCCTTCCTTTACGGGACTGCCGTCCTTGTAGTTGATCGTTTGCAGAAAGCCTTGCACGCGCGCGACCAGATCGACCGATTTGACCGGTGCGGTGTTGCCGGTGGCATCGAGATAGCGCGTGATCGATTTCTGCATCGGCGCGGCGACGTCCACCTTCGGCGGTGGCGGCGGCACGAAAGTATTTTGTTCGCAGGCGCTTAGTATGGCGCATGCTGACACGGCAAACGCGATACGCGAGGCGGTGGCAGCGTTGTGCAAACGCGAAGACCTCATCCCGTGCCCCAATTGCAGTCTGCTTTAAATCAAAACACGTCTATCGAAGTGCGATTTGGTTCAGAGATAAGGACGCTTATCGAGGAGGCGTTCTGTCGCGCCTTGATAGCAATAATCCGCTTGTAGTGAAACCGGAAAGCGAAAATGATCTCCCGTGTAGGTTGTTGTGCCAACCGGCCGGGGTTTGAGAGATTTAGGAGCTGGAATTTACAGCGTTGAAGCTGCAGCGCCAGCGACAACTGAAAGGATTGCTCGAAGCCATTTAGTCAAAAGGATTTGTCCAAATGTTTGACGCGTTGAGACGTACGGTATTCTGTGCGCTTGTCACGGTGGCAATTGGCGCCATCGCAACCCCCTCCTTCTCGCAAGGCCCGACCGAGGCGCAAAAGGCAGCCGTCAAGTCGGCCTGCCGCTCCGATTATATGGCGCATTGCTCCAGCGTGCAGCCGGGCGGGGAAGCAGCGCTGCAATGTCTCGCCAAGAACATGTCGAGCCTGTCGTCGAGCTGCCAGAGCGCGGTGCGCGCCGTCGAAGCTTCCGTGACGCCAAAGAGCGAACCCGCCAAGAGCGAAACCACCAACACCGAGGCCGCGCCTGCTGCGGCGCCGAAGACCGGGACGACCGCGGCTGAGCCCAAGGGCGAATCCAAGCCTGCGGCAACAGCGGCAAAGAAGCCGACCAGCGCGCAGGTTTCCGCGATCCGCAGCGCCTGCCGTGGCGACTATACGAAGGTTTGCGCGGGCGTTCCGACCGGCGGCGCACCGGCGCTGGAGTGCCTCCAGAAGAACAAGGCCAGCGTTTCGGCGGCCTGCGGCAAGGCGCTTGCAGCTGCAAGCGGCGACACCGCCGCGCCGGCTACGAGCGGGGCCCCGACAGCGGCCGGAGTGGCGCCTGCGGCTGCTCCGGCTGCGATCGTGCTGCGGCCGATGCGACCGCGCGAAGAACTGTTCGTGCTGCGCTCGGCTTGCGGCGCCGACGTCCGTGCCCTGTGCGGAGGTGTCCCGCCCGGCGGTGGCCGTATCATGCAGTGCATCGCCGACCGCGCGGCCGATCTGTCCCCGGCCTGCCAAGAGGTGCTTGCGCCGTTCGCGGCGCGTTAAAAACTCGCATCGGCAGCCGAATAGCGGCCGCCGGTCATTCGCCGCGAAACGCCAGGATAAGCTGGATCATGCGGACCGACAGCGCAATGTAGAACACCGACATCACGATCTGCCATGCCACATGCCAGTTCACCTTCGCGAGCCTGTAGAGGCCGTCGATGAAATTCAGAAGCAGGATGATGATGCCGATCAGCATGACGCCGCGGCCGACCAGGCTGTGGCGCAGATATCCGAATAACTGAATAGCCGGCTCATTACTCGACACGTGAGCACCTGCCGAAATGATCAGCGTTCCGATGATGATCTTCTCGACGTGGGAAACGATCTCTTTGAAAATTGGCTCGACATTCTCGGCATAGAAGGCAAGCCACCTGACTCTGGGTTCTGCCATGGGTTCTCCTTGCAAGAGGAAGCGGTGACCGAAATCAGCACAAGGCCATCACTACAAAACCATCAATACAACGAGTCTTCGGCCGTGAAGCAAGCTGGCGGAAGGCCGACCAAGGTGAAGCACTAGGGAATCGAAGGAAAGGAAACGACCAATGCTACGCATCACGATCGCTACCGCAGCCTTGCTGTTTGCCTCCAACGCCCTGGCGCAGCAACTGACGGCCGCCCAGCGCGACGCCTGCGGGGGCGACTATGGAAAATTCTGCAAGGGCACCACGCCCGGCGGCGGGCGGATCATCGCCTGCCTCGCCGCGCACAACGATCAGCTGACGCCGGCCTGTCAGAAGGTCCTGGCAACGGCTGAGAAGAAGTAGGTTTTCATCCGCAGAACATTGCCGACAACAAACATTCCAAGGGAGAACAACATGCGCTCATTGCTCTACGCAGGCGCCACCCTGCTCGCCTTTGCGGCTTTCATGATTCTCCAATCCGGCGCGGCCAGCGCCGCGGTCTGCGCCAATGGCGTCTACCGCGCAGGCTGCGCCGGGCCGCGTGGCGCGGTGGTGGTCAGGAAGCCGGTCGTCGTTTGCAAGACGGTCTGGGTCGACGGCGCCAAGGTGAAGCGCTGCTCTTAAGCTGATCCGGTCAAAACACTAAAGTTTCAGGTAGCGCCGGCGAGCCGCGGGCGCTACATTGGCCCCAAAATTGTAAGTATACTGTCGATCAGGGAGGCGATTGTGCGTATCGCCGTTATCGGCGGAGGCCCCGGCGGCCTCTATTTCAGCTATCTCTGGAAGCAGCGCCATCCGGATGCAAACGTCGACCTGTTCGAACAGAATCCGGCCGACGCGACCTGGGGGTTTGGCGTGGTGTTCTCCGACCAGGCGATGGAATTCCTGCGCGCCGACGACCCCGAAACGGTCGATGCGATCGCGCCGAAAATGGAAAGCTGGAAGAACATCACGCTCAACCTTCGCGGCAAGAGCGTCGAAATCGATGGCGTCGGATTTTCCTCGATCGGCCGGCTGGAGTTGCTCAAGACGTTGCAGACGCGGGCAGCATCCGTCGGTGTCGTCCTGCATTTTGACACGCAAGTCACGCTCGATCAGTTGAACGGTTACGACCTGATTGTTGCGGCCGATGGCCTCAATTCGCTGGTGCGCCGCGCCTTCGAGGGCGATTTCGGCTTCTCCGTCTCCTACTCCACCAACAAATTCGCCTGGTACGGCACCCACAAGCGGTTCGAGACGCTGTCGCAGACCTTCGTGGATACCGGACGCGGAACGTTCAACGCGCATCACTATCGCTACGCCGACGACATGAGCACGTTCCTGGTCGAGTGCGACCGCGCGACCTGGGACCATTACAGTTTTGCCTACAAGGACGCCGACCAGTCCAAGGCGATCTGTGAGGAAGTATTCGCCGAGGCGCTCGGTGGCGGCATGCTGATCTCAAACAAATCCGCGTGGCGGAATTTTCCCTGGGTGTGGAACGAGCGCTGGTCTTTCAAGAACATCGTCCTGATTGGCGATGCGCTGCATTCGGCGCATTTCTCGATCGGCTCCGGCACGCGGCTGGCCATCGAGGACGCGATTGCGCTGGTCAAGGCACTGGAGGCGGAGGCGCATGTCACGACGGCGCTTGCGCGTTACGAGGCCGACCGCAAGCCGATCGTAAAGAAGCTCGTGACCGCGGCGCACACCAGCGCCGACTGGTACGCCAACTTTGCGGAGCACATGAAGCTTGATCTGATGGATTTTGCCTACAGCTACATCACCCGCTCGGGGCGGATCGACGACGCGCGTCTGCGCACGATGTCGCCCGCTTTCATGACCCGCTACGAGGCATCGCAGCCGAAGTCCGCCGACGGAGACCCGGCATGACGTCGGCCACCTCACTTGAAATCGCAGACCAGGTGCCTCCCGACAGCGATGGCGCGCGCGAGATCGGCTTTTCCGTTCCCGAAACCTACAATGCGAGCCGCGTTCTCTTCGACAACCTCGACAAGGGAAACGGCGACCGGCTTGCGCTGACCGGTCCGCTTGGCAACGTGACTTACGCGGCGCTATGTGCCGAAGCTTCGCGTTGGGGCCACGGGCTGGTCTCGCTCGGTCTCAAGCGAGGCGATCGCGTTCTGATGTTTCTCGACGACACGCCGGCCTATCCGGCCGCGTTCTTCGGCGCGGTACGGGCGGGCTTCGTGCCGCTCCTGATCAACACGCTGACGCCGCCCGATCTGTTGCAATTCTACCTGTCGGATTCAGGCGCGACCGTCGCTGTTGCCGACGCGGAATTTTGCGCGCGATTTGACGATGTCGCCTGCAAGGACACGGCGCTGCACACACTCATCGTGGTCAATGGCGAGGCCGGCGACCACGCCGTTCCAAACACGGTCGTGTCGAAAGACTGGCTGCCGAAATTTTTCGCCGATCTGACCGAGGCCGATACGCACCGCGATGAAATGGCGTTCTGGATGTATTCGTCGGGCTCGACCGGGCGACCCAAAGGCATCGTCCATCTCCAGCACGACATGGCCTATAGCGACCGGGCCTATGCGAAGAACTTCCTCAAGCTGACGGCCGACGACATCTGCTTCTCTGTGCCAAAGATGTTCTTTGCCTACGGCTTCGGCAACTCCGTCACCTTTCCATTCGCCGGCGGCGCGGCGACGCTGCTGCTGCCGGGCCAACCGAGGCCGCAAGCCATTTTCGAGGCCATTGCACGCTACCGCCCGACCGTCTTTTTTGGACTGCCGACACTCTACACGTCGCTGACCAAGGCTGACGGTGCCGACAAAGCCGACTTCTCCTCGCTGCGCATGGCGGTTTCGGCTGCCGAGGTGCTTTCATCCGAGGTCTTCAACGGCTGGAAAAAACTGACCGGCCTCGAGATCATGGAGGGACTCGGTTCAACCGAAGTGCTGCACATTTATCTCTCGAACCGCGCCGAGAACAAGAAGCTCGGCGCCGCCGGCCTTCGCGTGCCGGGCTACGAGATCGCGCTGAAAGACAGCAACGGCAAGGAGGTCGGCGACAACACGGAAGGCATTTTGTGGGTACGCGGCGATTCCAATACGCCGTTGTACTGGAACCGGCCGGACAAATCCGCGGAGACCATTCGCGAGGGCGGCTGGATCTATACCGGCGACCGCTTCGTGCGCGACACGGACGGATTCTATTTCTTCCGTGGCCGTGCCGACGACCTGATCAAGATTTCCGGCCAGTGGGTCTATCCGCTCGAGGTCGAACTGTGTCTGGCCGAACATCCCGGCGTGCGCGAGTGCGCGGTGTTCGCCGCCGAACTGCCGGACCGGCGCATGACGCTGAAAGCCGTCGTCGTCATGAACAAGGCGGCGGCTGACGAACTCGAGACGACAAAGCTGCTGCAAGACTTCGTCAAGGCGAAGCTGTTGCCCTACAAGTATCCGCGCGAGATCAGGTTCGTCGACGAGTTGCCGAAGACCGGCACCGGCAAGATCGACCGCCAGGCTGTGATGCGGATGTGAACCTTCAACAAACTCCGTGTCGTCCCTGCGAACGCAGGGACCCATACTCCGCGGCGGATCTTTTCAAAAAAGTAGACAACGAGCAGCCTGGAAAAACATTACCGTCCGTGGTTATGGGTCCCGGATCGCGCTCGCTTCACTCGCTTGTCCGGGACGACGGAGATAGTTGATCGCTACGCCTTCAGCCCCGTGCCGCCATAGAGCCAGGCGAGTTCACCGCACCATTCCTCTTGCGACTTCGCACTCATGACGGCGTTGCGCAGCCGCGCGTGTTCGCCTGACGGATGATAAATGTGCTCGCCGATGACGCGGGACATCATCTGCACGCGCGCGGTACGCGGAAAACGCTGCTCGCAGTATTTTTGCAAGCCACGTTCGTGGTCGCTCGCGTGGCTCCCCAACATATGCGACAGGCACACCGCATCTTCCATCGCCTGACAGGCGCCTTGCGCGAAGTATTGCAGCATCGGATGGGCGGCGTCGCCGAGCAGTGCGACACGGCCATCGACCCAGCGTTCGGTCGGATCGCGATCGCAAAGCACCCAGAGTTTCCAGTTGGTGCCGTGGCGGATGATCTCAAGCGCCCGCTCGTGAATATGCGCGAATCCCTTCATCACCTCTGCTTCGCTCACCGGCTTGCCGGCAACCGGTTCCGGCGCATCGTTGTGGCAGGTGATGGCAAGATTGAACACTTTCCAGCCTGACAACGGATAGTGCACGAGATGGCATTTCGGACCAGCCCAGAGCGTCGCCGCGTTCCAGCGCAAGTCCTCCGGCATCTGCTCGGTCGGAATCACCGAACGGTAGGTGGTGTGGCCGGAGACCCGCGGCTTGCCGTCGCCGACGACCTGCTTGCGGATGTTCGACCATAACCCGTCGGCGCCGATCAACAGCGAACCGGCCACGCGATCGCCCGAGGCGAGCCTTGCGGTGACCGACGAGCCGTCCTGGTCGTAACCGACAACTTCGGAGCTGACGCGCAAATCGATCAGATTGCTGTCGCGGCAGGCTTTCAGAAAGACGCCGTGCAAGTCGCCGCGATGCACCACGGCATAGGGGTTGCCGAAGCGCGTGCGGAAGGCGTCGCCGAGATCGACGTGGCAGATTTCCTCAGCGGTCATCGCGTCCATCAGCCGAAGCTGATCGACGTAGACCGCCATGTTGCGTGCGGCTTCGCCGACGCCGAGATAGTCGAAGGCGTGAAAGGCGTTCGGCCCGAGCTGAATACCGGCGCCGATCTCGCCCAGGGACGAGGCCTTTTCGAGCACGATTGAACTGATACCCTTCTGCGCGAGCCCCAATGCGACGGCGACTCCGCCGATGCCGCCACCCGCGATCAAGACCGGTTGCGTGCCAGCGCCCGACATCAGCCCACCTTCCCCAAATGCTCCAAGGCGTCCTCGGCGCGAAGCGGCACGCGCGAGGCCTCGTTGTTGAGATCGACGAGCTGCTCGAGCAACGTCAGCAGCGTCTTGCGGTCGGCTGGCTTGAGCGGCTGCAAGATCCGCGCCTGGACGCGATCGACCGACGGCAGGATGTCACGCAACAGGTTGGCGCCGGCCTTGGTCAGGTACAAAAGCTTGACCCGCTTGTCCTCGGGCGCGGGCTTGCGTTCGATATAGCTCTTGGCTTCCAGCCGCTCGATCACGCTGCCGAGCGTCGAACGATCGAAGGCGATCACCGCAGAAAGACGCGTGGCGTCGATGCCAGGATGGGTACGGATCGCGATCAGCGCGGCATATTGCACCGGCGTCAGGTCGAAATCCCTGCATTCCTCGATGAAGATCGCGACCGCGATCTGCTGCATCCGGCGAAAGAGATAGCCGGGCGCGGTGTAGACCGCGTCCATTGTGACATTGTCCTTGTTATTCGGCATCGGGCTGCCGCTCCGGTGCGGCGTCGGCAAACGCCTTGAGCGCTTTCGCCGCCGTTTCCGCTTTCAACAGGCGCGGGAACGCCGCGACGTCCACGCCGAAGCGTCGCGCATTGGCGAGTTGCGGCACAAGACAGAGATCGGCAAGGGTCGCCGTGTCGCCGAAGCAGAACGGCCCGGCTTCGCGGGCGATCAGCTTTTCGCACGCGCCAAGGCCTTCGCGGTTGGCCCATGCCGCCCACTCCGTGACTTTCTCTTCCGCAAGTCCGAGTTCGCGCAACCTCGCCAGGACCTTCAGGTTCTGGACCGGATGGATATCGCAGGCGATCGCTTGTGAAAAAGCACGGACCTGGGCGCGGCGGAGCCGGTCTTCCGGAAGCAGCGGCGGCGTCGGGTGGGCTTCATCGAGCCATTCGATGATCGCGAGCGACTGGGTGAGAATGACGCCATCATTGCCCTGAACCGTCGGAACCAGGCCTTGCGGGTTGAGCGCCAGATAGTCGGGAGCGCGCTGTTCGCCCTTGCGCAGATGGTAGCTCAGGTGTTCCGCACTTAACCCCTTCAGGTTCAATGCGATTCGCACCCGATAGGACGCGCTGCTGCGGAAATAGCCGTGCAGCTTCATCGCGAGACCTCCCCTTTTATTTGTACACCGGCCTTGCCGGCCTTGATTGACGCTAACCAAATTGGCAGTATACTGTCAATCAAGAAACGAATAACAGCGACAACCGCAACGGGAGAAGCTCATGGAAGCCGTGTCGAAGACGCCGGAACGCGAGGCGTTCTACAAGAAGATCGACGGCGAAAATCTTACCGCGCTGTGGACCGTGCTCGGCGACCTGGTGACGCCGGAGCCGAGAAGCGCCTGCCAGCCGCATCTGTGGAAGTTCGACGCGATCCGCGCCTACATGAACGAGGCGGGGAAACTGATCACCGCCAAGGAAGCCGAGCGGCGCGTGCTGGTCCTGGAAAATCCGGGATTGCGTGGCCAGTCGAAGGTGACGACCTCGCTGTTTGCCGGCGTGCAGATGGTGGTGCCGGGCGACGTCGCGCCGGCACATCGGCACAGCCAGTCGGCGCTGCGCTTCGTGCTCGAGGGCCAGGGCGCCTATACCTCCGTCGATGGCGAGCGCACGGCGATGTCGCCGGGCGACTTCGTCATCACGCCGGCCTGGACCTGGCACGATCACTCCAATGAAACCTCGGAGCCGATGTTCTGGCTCGACGGCCTCGACATCCCAATGGTGCAGTTCTTTGACGCATCCTTTGCCGAACCGTCGAAGGAAGACCAGCAGAAGCTCACCCGTCCCGCAGGCGACAGCTTCGCCCGCTACGGCCACAATCTCTTGCCGGTCGACGAGAAACGCAAATCCAAGACCTCGCCGATCTTCAACTATCCCTATTCCTACACGCGCGAGGCGCTGGAAGCGGCGAAGCAGCGCAACGAATGGGACGCCTGTCACGGCCTGAAGCTGAAATTCTCCAATCCCGAGACTGGCGATTTCGCGATGCCGACCATCGGCACCTTCATCCAGTTGCTGCCGAAGGGTTTCAAGACCGCGCGCTATCGCTCGACGGACGCGACCGTGTTCGCGGCGATCGAAGGCAAGGGCCGCACGCGGGTAGGCGACCAGACCTTCGAATGGGGACCGCGCGACCTGTTCGTGGTGCCAAGCTGGCAGTGGGTGACGCACGAGGCCGACGCCGACTCGGTGCTGTTCTCGTTCTCCGACCGTCCGGTGCAGCAGAAGCTCGACCTGTTCCGCGAGGACAGGGGAAACGCGTAAGGCGCGTTACGGATCTATCCACCGTCATGCCCGGGCTTGACCCGGGCATCCATGACTTACTTCTCGCGACGACGAAGACGTGGGTGGCCGGGTCATAGGCGAGCGGAAGCGACGCCGTTCTTCGAACGGCTATGCCCGGCCATGACACCTATGGTGGGACACCACTCTCACCGCCAGCGCAACAGCCGCCGTTCCAGCCAGCTGACCAGCCATCCGACCACAAGGCCAAACAGCGACAGGATGACGACGCCGGCGAGCAGTTGATCGGTCTGCATCAGGTTGCCGGCCTGCAACACGAACGCGCCGATGCCGTATTCGGCGCCGATCATTTCGGCACTCACGACCAGCAGCAGCGCCACCGACGCGGTGATCCGAAAACCGGCCAGGATCGACGGCAATGCGCCCGGCCAGACCACGCGGCGGACGATCGCAGAAAACGGCACGTTAAAACTCTGCGCCATCCGGATCAGGTTGCGCGGCACCGCATCGACCCCGCTATAGACCGCAATCGCGGTGGAGAAGAAGACGCCGAGCGCGATGGTTGCGATCTTCGGCTCTTCGCCGATCCCCAGCCACAAGATCAGAAGCGGCAGCAGCGCAATTTTCGGGATCGGAAACAGCGCCGAAATGAAGGTGATGCCGACGCTCCGCGCCAGCGTGGATAGTCCGATCGCGAATCCGACAATAATGCCGGCCAGTGTCCCCAGTAGCCATCCGGTGCCGATGCGCAAAATCGAATAAGCCAGGTGCCGCCAAAGCGCGCCGGACAGCGCGAGTTGAATCATCGCGCGCAGAATCGCCAGCGGCGTCGGCAGAAACACCGGATTAATCAGCGACAGGCTGCCGGCGAGTTGCCAGAGTCCAATCACGACCGCGATCGCAACAAGACCGGCATAACGCGATGTCTGCGGCAGGAAGCCGGCGCCACGAAAGCCGACGTCGCGCAAGTCGCCGCCGCTTGCTTGTGCCGGGCTCACCTCGTCGTTGCCACGCTCAACCACGCTGAACCTCGCGTTCGACATCGATGGCTTCGGTCCGGATCAACGACCACAGCTCGTTTTGCAGCGCGAGCAGTTTTTCCCGCGCATGAAGCTCGCCGCGCTCGGCGCGCGTCATCGGAATGGGTACGACCTCACGCACGCGGCCGGGGCGGCGCGACAGCACCACGATGCGGTCGGCGAGACGCACGGCTTCTTCGAGATTGTGAGTGACATAGACCGCGCCCATCGTGGCATCTGCGAGCAAGCGGACGAAATCTTCCATCAGCAATTCGCGGGTCTGGGAATCCAGCGCCGACAGCGGTTCATCCATCAGCAGTATAGCCGGGCGAACAGCCAGCGCCCGCGCGATCCCGACGCGCTGGCGCATGCCGCCCGAAAGCTGCTTCGGATAGGCTTTGCGAAAATCCGACAGCCCGGTGCGGGAAAGCGCGTCATCGACCACCGCGCGCCGTGCCGCAGCGTCCACGATCGCGTTCAGTAATGGGAATTCGACATTCTCAGCCACCGTGCACCACGGCAGCAGCGCAAAATCCTGGAACACGAAGGTCAGCGGATTGAGACTTTCTGGCGGCGCTACGCCGCGCAGTTTTGCGACGCCGGAAGATGGCTCCAGCAGTCCGCCAAGAATCGAGAGCAGCGTGCTCTTGCCGCAGCCGGAAGGGCCGACAACCGCCACCACCTCGCCGGCGCGCGCCGTGAACGACACGTCGTCGAGCACGTCGAGCGCGCCGAAACGATGGGAGATATGGTCGGCGATCAGGTCCATGCTGCCCCTGGCTACTGCGTGGCCTCATGGTTCTCCCGGCGATGCAAAGCATCGTCCGGAGACGGGCCTCGTCTATTTGCGCCATTCGCTGACGGCCTCGCAAGAGCACGGCCGGCTCGGGCGCCTTGCACTCCTCACCATGAGGGAAAGTCTTGATCTCCGCGGATAGCACGATCCCCTCATCCTGAGGAGCCGCAACGCGGCGTCTCGAAGATGAGGCCGACAGGCTTTTCAGTAAGGCTTCACAAAATCGCTGGCGATGATGGCCTGCGCCGTTATCCCTTTGTCGACAAAGCCCTGGCCTTGCAGCCATTCGATCTGGTTGGCGACGTCCTTCACGTCCAGCCTGCCTTCGGGATCGACATAGGCGCAATTGCCCACGACCTGTTCCAGCGGAAGGTTGGTGTATTTTGCGATGATCTCGAGCAGTGGCCGCGTCTTGTCGTTGATCGGGGCTTCGCCGCCGGCAACGGCCGTCAGAATCACGTCGTGATATTCGCGGTCGGCGCGTTCGAGCGCCGCCTGGAATTTCGTGACGAGCGCTGTCCTTTCCAGCGTCTTCGGCGAGGCAAACACCGCCCCCACCTGCCACGGCGTCTCATCGCCGACCCAGCCGAGTTGCTTGATGCCGCCTTCGTCCAGCAGCTTTCGCGCCGCCGAAATCGGTAACAGCGCCGCATCGACCGTCTCGCCCTTCAGCGCGGCACCGACATTGGACAGCGACTGCATCGGCAGGAGTTTCATCTCGGCGAGTTTGAAGCCGTATTTGTCGGCCAGTAGCCCCAGCGAGTAATGGAAGCTCGAGCCGACCTGCGTCATCGCGATGCGTTTTCCCGCCAAATCCTTCGGCGTCCTGAGTCCGCTCGCATAGGCCTTCTCGGTCGCGAAATAGCCGATCAGGGGAAAGCCTGCCTTCTCGTGGCTCAGGCCGCCGATCACCTTCAGCGTTCCCTTGCCGGCGAGATTGTAGAGACCAGCTGTCAGCGACGTGATGCCGAAATCGATGTCGCCCGAGACAACCGCGACCGCCACCGGCTGCGCGGCATCGAAGAACTTCAGCTCGACATCCAGGCCAGCGTCGCGAAAGTAGCCCTTGTCCTGCGCGATGAAGACCGGCGCCGACGAGGACAGCCGCAAGACGCCGAGCTTGATTTTCGTCTCATCGGCTCGCGCGGTCGCCACTGCGGTCAACGACAGCAGCAGGCACAGAAAAATAGGGCCTATTCCCCTCGTCCAGCCATTGGCGCGGCGAGCGGATTTTTCAATTGATAGGAAGGGCAAGTCGGATTTCCGGTGGATGGGACGATTATAATGCCCTGAGACGAGCTTTTTTGCTATCGAAGATCGGCATCGTTGCGCCATAGCTGCGATGTCAAACGCGAAAGCAGGGCATGAACATCATTGAACCGAAAAGCGCCGTTTTACTGGCCGGCCTGCTATCCTGCGCCACGCTTGCGCTCAGCGTTTCTTCCGCCGCCGCGGTGGAACAATGCCGGTTCATCCAGGCCAAGCCGGAACGCGAGGCCTGCTATGCGCGGCAGGAGGCTGATCTGGCGGCCAAGCGCAACAAGCCGGAGCCGAAGCGCGACACGACGATGGAATCGCTCCAGCAGATGAAGCAAGAGGACGCGGAACTGAACCGTCAGCTTCACGGCATCTGCCGCGGGTGCTGAGCGCGCGTGTCGCGTCCCTGAGTAGCTGCACTATCCTAAGCACACAAAAGCCCGGCACTGACAGGCTGTGTGAGAACTGGGGCAAATCAGATAGAGAGGCCGCATCATTAATGATGCGGCCTTTTTCATGCGCTACATTCGAGGTGGGGACCGTAACCAGGCGAGTTTTTTGCCGGCACGGATCGATGATTACGTTGCCGCTGATGCGGCGGTGCGGGTAATCGATGCCTTTGTTGAAGGTCTCGATATGTTCGGGCTCGGCTTGGTTCGAGCGACACCGGCGGCGACCGGGCGGCCCGGCTATGACCCGCGCGATCTTCTGAAGCTCTATATCTACGGGTACCTCAACGAGGTTCGTTCGAGCCGCAAGCTGGAACGCGAGTGCCGGCGCAATGTCGAACTGATGTGGCTGTTGGGGCGGCTTGCCCCCGACTTCAAAACAATTGCGGACTTTCGGCGGGACAATGCAGCCGGGATCGTAGGGGCATGCCGGGCCTTCGTGCTGTTCTGCCGCGAGCAGGGACTATTTGCGGCCCGTCTGGTGGCCCTCGACGGTTCGAAGTTCCGGGCGGTGGCGAGCGCCAAGCGGATTATGGGCGAACGCAAGGTCGCCGAAGAGGCCGGCCGGATCGATCAACAGATCGCGGCTTATCTTGCCAACCTCGACAGCATCGATGCGGGCGAGCGGGCCGATAGCGATGCGGAACAAACGGCTGCGGCTCTCCAGGCTCTCAGGGCACGCCGCACCGACCTTGATGCTCTGGCGGCGCGACTTAAGGCGGAAGATCGGACTAGTCTTGTAGAAGGTGAGCTCGATGCGCGGCCGATGGGTAAAGGGGCAGGCTCCAAGCCTCCTTCCTACAATGTCCAGACGGCGGTCGATGCTGCGACGGGGCTGATCGTCCACCATGAGGTTACAACCGAACCCACCGACAACCGGCTGCTCCATCCGATGGCCAAGGCGACGAAGGATGCGGTGGCGGCCGATACGCTCACGGTGGTGGCGGACGCTGGCTATTCGAACGGAGCAGACGCGGCAGCCTGCGAGAACGATGGCATCACGCCTTGTGTGCCAGCGAACCGGGCCGTCAACAATCAAGGCGACTTCTTCGACCGCACGGCCTTCATCTATGAGCCGCAAACCGACAGTTTTCGTTGTCCGGCGGCCCGAACACTGGTGCGCAAGCAAATCCTCACCAGAAAGCAGAGCGTCTTGTATATCGCCGACGATTGTTCGGGTTGCGCGCTCAAGCCGAGATGCACCCGCGTCGAGCGCCGCTTCGTTCAAAGACACCTTTACGAGGACGCGCTTCAACGCATGAATGCCCGCGTCGAAGCCGATCCACACCTCATGCGGCAGCGGCGATGCGCGGCTGAACACCCGTTCGGAACCATCAAGCGGATGACGGCTGGCGGCAGGTTCCTCACCCGAGGCCTTACCAACGTCAAGACTGAAGCCGCCCTCAGCGTTCTTGTCTACAACATCATGCGGGTCATCAATCTCATCGGCTCGCAAAGCCTCAAGATTAGGCTCGCCTGACCCTAAAAATTAAAAAAGAGGCCCCGGATCACCGCAGCCTCTCGTTTCCACACAGCCTGCTGAGGCCGGGCTTTCGAATTCGTCTCTGATCGGCGATCAGTTGAAGTGGTAGTTCACGCCGAAGCGAACCGTGTCGAAACGATTGTTCCAAGAGTATGCGACGGGGGCAACACTACTGAAAGGATTGCCATTAAATAAAAAGTTGCCACTCGCGGAGCTGCTGCCGAGATCGATATGCAGGTATTCCACCTTGGCGGACCAGCCGCGCGTGAACATCCATTCTGCTCCCACACCAGCCGCCCAACCCGCCTTGGTTTGAGACACGGATGTAGGAAACGAATCTGTGGCTGGATGTCCGTTGCTAGTAAATACATCAACCACATTTCCCGAGTGGCTGACTTCGCCATAAGCCAACCCGCCAGTGCCGTAGAGCAAGAAATTTGGCGTCACGGTAACACCCAGACGGCCGCGCACCGTGCCGAACCAATTAAGTTTCGACTCTGATGATGCCGTGATAGTTTCATCTGCCGCCAAGTTAAACGACGTAGCAGTTGGGCCCTGCGCAGTGCCCTTGATGCCGGAGCCTTGAATGTCGGCTTCGAGACCCGTGACGATCGACCCCATCTGCCAGTTGTAACCAATCTGGGCACCGCCGAAGACACCGTTCACGCGATTGGCCAAAGTTTGGTTCAATATCCCGAAGGGTGTTCCAGGAGCGCCTACCGCATCGCCGAACGTCATATCGCCATTCCCCCAGCCGTATCCGACGTTGCCGCCGATGTAGAGGCCGGCCCAGCTGCTCACCACAGGCGCATATTCCGGCGCCTTGGTGTAGACCGGCGCGGTGCGCGCGGCGAGATCGGCGGCCGAGGCCTGCGGTGTGATCGCGAGGACAGCGAGCGCTGAAGAGATAGCAAGAAGACGTTTCATGTGAACAAGCCCCGAAGCGAACGGTAGTGAATTCGATCGCGTCGCTATAGACGAGCGTCGAAACATGATGAGCAACATACGACGCATTCGCGCGCGTCAGCCGCATTTCTATTCCGCTGTGAGACTTTTGCGCATCTCATTCGATCGGGGGAGACGACTCGAAAATTCGCGCTGCGTTCAGCAGACGATGGGTTCCGTCCACTTCGCGAATTCATCAAGAATTTCGGCCATCACCTCGCGGTCGTTGCGGCCCGAACGCGCCAGCACGTGGAACGAATGGTCGGCGCCTTCCTCAAGATGCAAGGTCGCACGCGGACCGAGCCGTTGTACGACGGGTTCGATCAACGCCACTTCCGCCAACGTATCTCGCGTGCCCTGTAGAAACAGCAAGGGAATGTCGATCTTCGCGAGATGCTCCGCGCGTTCGATCGACGGCTTGCCGGCCGGATGCAATGGAAAGCCCACGAACGCAAGGCCGCGCACGCCAGGCAACGGCGCTGCCGCCTGGGCCTGCGAGGTCATGCGGCCGCCAAACGATTTGCCACCCGCGATCAGGCCAAGGCCGGGAAAGGTTTCGGCCGCCTTTGCCACTGCTGCGCGCACCGCTCCTTGCGCGACCGCCGGCGGATCCGGCCGCTTGCTGCGTTTTTCCATGTAGGGAAACTGATAACGAAGCGTCGCGATGCCGCGTTCGCACAGACCTTTCGAAAACGCCTCCATGAACGAATGCGTCATTCCGGCGCCCGCGCCATGGGCGAACACGTAGCACGCGCGCGGCGTATCAGGTGAAACCAGCAGCGCCGAGACCGGTCCTGACTTTCCGGTGTCGATCGTCAGGCTCTGCGACGCGCAATGTTTCATCGCGCTTTGGTCGCTGCAATCAGCGCTGAGATGTTGCCGGCATCGATCCGGCGGCGGACGGCATCCGGCAATTCCAGCGCATCCAGCGCACGGATGGTTTCGCGCACCAGATAGCTGCCGCCTTCGGCGTCGAACGGGAAGTCGCTGGCGAAAACCACCTTGTCGGCGCCGAAATATTCGAGCCCGCACCGCGTCGCGCCGACCGCTCCTGATAACGCGGTGTCGGCAAAGAACATCTTGAAATAGTCCTGCGCCTTGCGTTTCAACGGTCCGGGCAATAGCGCGGCATCGGCGGGCGGCGTGCGCGCACCCATCTCCAGATCCCAGCCTTGCACGATGCGGCCTTCGAAATAAGGAATCATCGCGCCCATGTGGTGGGTGATGATCTTCAAGTCGGGATGACGATCGAACAGGCCGGAAAATACCAGCCGCGCCATCGCGGCAGAGGAGTCGTAAGGCCAGCCGAAAGCCCACCAGATCTCATAGCGTGACTTGGTCTCGGTCGGGTAATCAGGCGTCGGCCCACGGATCGGATGCAGCCAGATGACAAGACCTCGACGGGCGATCTCGGCAAACACCGGCTCAAAACGCGGATCGTCGAGCGGAGTACCGCGCATATGGGTGCAGAGCTGAAAGCCGACCGCGCCGTTTCGATCCGCGCGATCGATCTCGGCAAGGGCCGCATCGACGTCGTGCAGCGCCAGTGCCGCGGCAAACGCCGGAAAGCGATCGGGATGGCGCGCCACCAGTTCGGCAAGGCCGTCGTTCATCAGGCGCATCAGATCGACCGCGGCCTGACCATCGGCCAGATCCTCGATCGCCGGCATCGAGGGCGTGAGCAACTGCCGATAGCCTTCGAAGCCGTCCATCAGGCGAAAGCGATGGTCGAGATCGTAAAGCGACGTCAGCTTGAGCCAGCGCTTCAGCGGGCCGGTCGCAGACGCCACGGTCTGAAGCTTCTCGAAATAGGCTTTCGGAAAAATATGCGTCCAGGCGTCGATCCGGCCGGGCATCAACGGGCTTCATCGAAAATGAAGGAAACTGGCGATCCCGGCATGACTCGAACATGCGACCTACGGTTTAGGAAACCGTCGCTCTATCCAGCTGAGCTACGGGACCGGAGCCTTCCGCTTTCGGCAAGCGGCATCTCGGCCTCCATTTACCAGAGCCGCTGATGGACCGCCAGTGCCCCTCCAGATTCCCTGCTTTCCGGCGAGCCAAGATGACATGACGATGTCGCAGCCGGCCTCCCCACTTACTAACGGCGAATTAATACCAGGTTGATAGACAAGCGCGGATTCCCGAATACGAAGGGGCAGGCGGATGCGCCATCTCACGGTCTATCAGCGTCTGGCGATGATTATCGCGGTGCTTTCGATCACGTTCTTCGCGGTCTCGGTCGCTCAGGTGCTGGTGCTGCGCGATACCGTCATGGACGAGCGACGAGCAGCGGTGCGCAACCTCGTGGAAGCGGCACAGAAGATCCTGGCGCATTACGAGGATGAAGCAAAAGCGGGCAAGATGTCGCCCGATCAGGCTCGTCAAACCGCATTCGCTTCGATCGGCGCGATGCGTTGGGGCGAATATTCCGATTATGTCGGCATTTACGGCGCAGGAAGCGCCGATGCCGGCGTCACCTATGTGCACGGCAATCCGAAATACGTGAACGTGAACCGATGGGAGTTCAAGGACAGCCAAGGCAGGCTGCTGATTCAGGACATCGTCCGGACGGCACGTTCGGGCGGCGGCTACGATGAATATATGGCGCCCCGCTCCTCGGGTGGCCAGGAACTTCGCAAACTCTCCTACGTCGGTTCGTTCGGAACGGGAGACAAGCAACTTGCGCTCCAGGCCGGCGCCTACGTCGATGACATCGACGCGGCCGTCTTTCATCGCGCGCTGTGGGCCGCCGTTGGCGGCCTGGCCGGGCTCGCCGTGGCGGCCTGGCCGGGCTCGCCGTGGCTATATTGGTCGGCTTCTGGCTCGGCCGCGGCCTGGTTGTTCCGCTTGCACAGGCCTGCGGCGCCATGGACGAACTGACCAAGGGCAATCTCGGCTTCGACATCCCCTTCACGGACCGGAAGAACGAGATCGGCCAGATCGCCCGCAGTCTCCGCATCTTCAAGGACCACCTGACCGAGACGACGAGGCTTCGTGCGGAACAAGAGGAGTCGAAGGTTCGTGCGGCACAGGACCGGCGCGCCGTTCTTGCACAGATCGCAGACGAATTTGAACGCAATGTCGGCGGCGTCATCCGCGGAACCGCTCAAGCTGCGGGCGAATTGGAAAGCTCGGCATCATCGATGACCGCCATCGCCGACGGCGTCACCGATCAGGGCACGAAGGTGGCGGGCGCCGCCGAGCAAACGGCTGCCAACGTGCAGACCGTCGCCGCGGCAGCCGAGGAATTGTCCTCCTCCATCCACGAGATCTCCCGACAGGTGACGCAATCCGCCTCGATTTCGCAGAATGCGGTTCAGCAGGCCGCCCGAACCGGGACCATGGTTGAAAGCCTGGTGAGCGCGACGCAGAAGATCGGTGAGGTCATCGCTCTAATTCAGACCATCGCGGGACAAACCAATTTGCTCGCGCTCAATGCGACAATCGAATCCGCGCGTGCGGGAGAAGCCGGAAAGGGCTTTGCGGTCGTCGCCAACGAAGTCAAGGCGCTGTCGGCACAAACCGCCAAGGCGACCGAGGAGATCACGAGCCAGATCGGCGCCATCCGAGATGCGACCGGCGCGACCGCCGGTGCTATTCACGAAATCGGCGCCACGATCGGCCAAATGAACGAAATCACGAATGCGATCGCCGCCGCCGTCGAGGAGCAAGGCGCCGCGACGCAGGAGATCGCCCGAAGCGTGCAGCAAGCCTCGCAGGGAACGCAGGATGTCCTGCAGAACATCTTCGGCGTGCGCGAGGCGTCGGGTCACGTTGGGGCCGCCTCGACGCAGGTGCTCAATGCGGCCGGACAGCTCAGCGCACAATCCGAAGAGCTCAAGAGCGTCACCGGAAAATTTCTGTCCGGCATCCGGGCGGCCTGACCCTCAGCGCTTGGACGGCGGCGCGCCGGCCATCAATAGAGCTTGCGGACGGTCGCGCTCTTCTCCGTGGCATCGGGTCCGCGGAATGTGCCGAACACGGTATCCAGCGTCGGGTTGCTGACGCCGAACCAGTGCCTCTCGCTGATGAAGTGATGGCGCAAATGATATTGCTTGATCCACCGGCCGAAGCGCGTTCGCGGCTGGTACGGAATATGGGCGACATAATGCACCCATTCGTAGTGCAGGATCGCGAGCATCATTCCAAACAGCGCCGAGGCCGAGGCTTCCGCGCCGAAGATCAGCGCAAAGATCCCGGTCGCAACCGCGAGGTTCGGCGCCAGAAACCACAGCGGCAGGAACAGAAGATCAAGCCTGTTCGGTTCAACATGGTGGTCGTAATGCAAGCGATGCTGCATCTTGCGTAACCACGGCCACGGCACTGGCGGCGCATGAAAGGCAAAACGGTGCATGCCATATTCGCTGAGGTAGAACATCAGCGCGCCGAGGATGATAAACAGCGGCATCGGCGCGATCGCGCCCGACAGAAACGCCAACACCACGACGACCACGCCCACAATGAGCGCGGTGATACTGCCGTGACGAAGGAAGACGAGGAACATCGCAGGTAGCTCCTCTCAGGTCGGACTCGGAAGCGCACCTGCAAGGGTACGAAGGACGACTGACGAATTCAATATCGCGAATTCAATATCGGGTTGGGGAGCAGACAGCCATCCCCGCAGCACTGTTCGCAGGTGCAAAACCGGGCACGCCCATGACGATCTCACCGCCCGCGACGACCCGTTCGCTATCTGGCAGGACCGCCAGGGCGCTCCGGATGCAACGACGCTTTCTGGGTTTGCATTTCCAGGACGAGGGCTGAGATCCTCTCAATGGTCAATTGGTCGGTCATCGCTGAAATCACTTTCTTGTAGTGCCCGATCTTTTCGTCGAGTCGCTCGCAACGATCGCACATCTATAAGTTCCATTGATTGGCAGTCGGCGCTGACCGCTGCTTAATATGACGGCGGAACTGCAAATTGGTTCACCACTGTAGCGAGCAAAGCCGGGCAGAATTGGCACCGATGTCTACACATCATCGTCAACGCCGGTGTCCGATATGGTTGGCGCAACATCCGCCCTGTAGGTTCCTCATCGAACATAACGGCAAGGGACCTGACATGAAGCCTCGCGCGACGACAGCGGCAACGACCTCCGGGCTATTCGGCCTCTTCCGCCAATCGTCGCTGGCGGTTGTTTCCGCGGCGCTGCTCGCCGTCGCTGCGCCTGCGCTGGCGCAATCGGGGCCGCTGGCCGGAGATGCCGCGTTCGGCGACTGGCGCACCGACAGACCGGGGCTGGTACGCCTGATCCGGCCCGCGGATTTGCCGAAGCCGGGCGCGACGGCCTCGTCCGCCAATGTCTCGCATGTGGTGCCGCGCCCCGCCGGCGCGATGCCCAAGGTGCCCTCGGGCTTCAAGGTCGAACTGCTCGCCGAGGGGCTGAGCGGACCGCGCGAAATCAGGACGGCGCCGAATGGGGATATTTTTGTTTCGGAAACCCGCTTCGGGCGAATTCGCGTGCTGCGGCTTTCGGACGACGGCTCGAAAGTCGTCAAGAACGAAATCTTTGCCAGCGGCCTCAGCCAGCCCTTCGGGATCGGCTTCTTTCCGAGCGACAAGCCGCAATGGGTTTACATCGCCAATACCGGCAGCGTGGTTCGCTTCCGCTATCAGGATGGCGACCTGACAGCCGCCGACAAGCCGGAGACGGTGGTCGCCGAGCTGCCGCGTGGCGGGCATTCGACCCGGGACATCGTCTTCACCAGAGACGGGAAGCGGATGCTGGTCTCGGTCGGCTCTGCCAGCAATGATGCAGCAGGGGTTCAAAGCAGCCCCTCCAGTGATTCAAAGTCCGTCCCCGGGATCAGCCTGGGTTACGAGACCCGCCGCGCCGACGTGCTCTCGTTCAATCCGGACGGCACAAGCGAAAAAGTCTTTGCCACCGGCATCCGCAACTGCGTAGGGCTCGCGGTTCACCCCACGACCGGTGACCCCTATTGCTCGACCAACGAGCGCGACGGACTTGGCGACGACCTCGTACCCGATTACGTCACCCGGGTGCGCGAGGGCGCATTCTTTGGCTGGCCGTGGTTCTACATCGGCAACCACGAAGATCCGCATCACGCAGGCGAGCGGCCCGACCTGAAGGACAAGGTCACCGTTCCCGACGTCCTGATCCAGCCACACTCCGCCTCGCTCGGACTCACCTTCTATGACGACAGCGCGTTTCCGGCTGAATACCGCGGTGACGGCTTTGCCGCCGAGCACGGCTCGTGGAACAGGGCCCGGCGCACCGGCCACAAGGTGATCCGTATTCGCATGAAGGACGGCCAGCCGACCGGCGAGTATGAGGACTTCATGACCGGCTTTGTCATCAACGATTCCGAGGTGTGGGGACGGCCGGTCGGTGTGACGGTCACGCGCGACGGCGCCCTCTTGGTTTCGGAAGACGGCAATGGCGCGATCTGGCGCATCACGCACTAGAAATT
Source organism: Bradyrhizobium erythrophlei (assembly GCF_900142985.1). NCBI lineage: Bacteria > Pseudomonadati > Pseudomonadota > Alphaproteobacteria > Hyphomicrobiales > Nitrobacteraceae > Bradyrhizobium > Bradyrhizobium erythrophlei. The sequence continues at coordinate 3,316,622 of NZ_LT670849.1, read as the reverse complement.
CGCCGCACTAGCGCGTCGTTCGTGGCGCGCCCAACGCGCAGCCTCGCAGCACGGGGGATGTCAAGTCCGCTCCGCCAAATGTGCACCGATCGTTTCGGGGTCGACAAGTCCACCAATAATGGCGACAATCCGCGGCATCATCGACTTCTCGCATCCATTGCAGGACATCGTTTGACTGCACCACGTCACCAGATCGTCCTGATGGCTGCCATCGTCGGCTGCGCCGCATTTGCGTCGTCGCAGGCCGCGGCACAATGGTGGTCGCGCGGCCCCGCGGATTTCGAGGAATGCGCCGACATCGCCGAGAAGAACCCGGCCAAGGAAGCCAGGGCCGCCGCGCTTTCCGAATGCAACGCCAAGTTCGCCGGCCGCCGCAAGCCCGGCGGCGGCTACGCCTATTTCGATTTCATGCAAAACAAGAATTTCGACATCGCGGGCCCTAACCCGACGCCGGAAGAACAACGGCATATCGACGAGCAATATGCGATCTATCTCGAAAATCAGCGACGCAGCAGCATCGCAGCCGCCTTCGCGGCAAAGCAGCAACAATTGCAGCAGGCTTCGCTGAACAGCGAACCCGAAAAGGCGCCGACTGCGACGAGCAGCATCGCCAAGCAGCCGCCAAAGGCGACCACCGACCTCAGGCGGGTCAGGCCGATCGGCTGCCCGAAGCATTCCTTTTCATGCGAGTGGCCGCGGCTTTCCGAAGGCATCAGCGACATCAAGAAGGTGCTGTTCGGGCAGTCCAGCAGGGACAAGCGCAGCTGACGTTGAAATTATAGCGTTGAGAAATGCTAGCGTTTTGCGACGCCGGAGCGGATCTGCGCCACCGACAGACGCGGCGAGCCCTCGCCCTTTGCTTCGGCAGCCCTGATCAGCGCCACGATCCGCCGCGACAGCGGCGTTTTCAGTCCACGCCGGGCGGCGATTTCGGTGACGACGCCCTGAAGGTAATCGATCTCGGTGCGGCGGCGGCGCTCGAGGTCTTCCCACATCGACGAGCGCGCTTGCGGGTCGATCTTCATCGCCGGCGCCAGCGCGATCTTGAACAGAGCGTCGGGCAGGCGTAGCAGATGCGCCGTCCAGCCCGGCGGCACCGGCGTCGGCGATATCGGCTTGATCCCGTCGGCGCGCACCGCCATCAGGCCCTCGGCGATCTGGTCGGCAAACAAACGCCGCCAGTCCCGACTGCCGAGTTGCTCACGCAGCGGCAATCCGGACAGCGCATTGATCGCGTTGTTGAGGTTGACGAGCAGCTTGCCCCATTGCACGCCCACGATGTTGTCGGTCGGGCGCATGACCAGCCCCGGCACCGAAAGCCGGGCTGCATGATTGGCCGCGTCGCGCTCGATCACGACATCGCCCGACGTGGCGCGATGAAACCGCCCTTCCCCGGCTGCGATCACATTGAATGGCACCATGGCGGCAAGCACCTTTCGGCCAGGCAACCGGTCGCGCAACGTCGCGGCATTGGCGACGCCGTTCTGCAAACTGACCACGACGGCATCCTGCGGTGCGCAACGGGCGATGGCATCGGCGATATCAGCGGTATCGGCGCTCTTGACGGTCACCAGCACCACGCTTGCATCAGTGAGAATCTTCGGATCCTCCGACAGCCTTACTTGCCGAGATGCCACATGCCAGCTTGAGCCTTCCAGGCTGGTCAGGGCGAGCCCGAAGCGCTCGACCTCTTCAATGACGCGCGGACGTGCCAGGAACGACACGCGGCGGCCGGCAGAGGCGAGCAGGCCGCCGACAAAGCAGCCGATGCTGCCGGCACCCGCCACCACGATCGGCCCATCCCGCATCATGTGTTGCCCACTAAAAATTTCAGCAAATCCGCGTTGCACCGGCTGCCTCTGGTAGCCGACCTCGGCGCGCTTGTCGCCTTGTAACCGTCATACCGCGCCGATAAGCTTCGTGTGGCGGGGCGGATTATCGGCAGGAGATGACGATGGGCTTACTCGACGTATTGAATGGAATGCAGAACGGTCCGCGCGGCCCCTCCACCCCTAGCGCGCAATCCGGCGGCGGGATGTCGCCGATGACCATGGCGATCCTGGCGCTGCTGGCCTACAAGGCCGTCAAGCACGTGACGGGCTCCACGGCGTCACAGTCGGCACCCGCGCCCGCACCATCCCCGGCTCCCGGTGGAGTTGGTGGCGGACTGGGCGGCAGCCTCGGTGGTGGAGGTCTCGGCGGCCTCCTCGGTGGCGTCCTTGCCGGAGGTGCGGCGGGGAGCGTCCTGAGCGGCGGACTGGGCGACCTGCTCAAGCAATTCCAGCAAAACGGTCACGGCGATACCGCCAATTCCTGGGTGAGCCCGGGACCGAACAAGCAGATCGCGCCGGGCGATCTGGCTAACGCACTTGGCTCCGACCAGATCAACCATCTGATGTCGCAAAGCGGACTGTCGCGAGAGGAACTGCTGAACGGACTGAGCCAACAGCTGCCCGACGTCATCAATCATCTGACACCCGATGGCCGGCTGCCGACGGATGACGAATTATCGGGCCGGCTCTAAACGAGTTGGTAATTTCTAGTCGGGCTTTTCGAGCAGGAGGATCGTCATGAGCGGAATTATCTGGATCATCATCGTCGGATTTGTTGCCGGCATTATCGCGCGGCTGCTCTCGCCGGGCCCTAACAACCCGAGCGGCTTCATCCTCACCACCGTGCTCGGAATTGTCGGCGCGTTTCTCGCCACCTTTATCGGCCAGGCGATCGGCCACTACGGCCCGGATCAGGGCGCGGGCTTCATCACCGCAACCATCGGCGCGCTGATCGTGCTGTTCATCTGGAACAGGCTGGTGGCGAGCGGCGTGCTCCGGGACTTCAACAGGTAGCGGCTAACACCGCCGTCATGCCCGGACTTGATCCGGGCATCCATCTACCTTCGCCAAGAGACTTCTCAGAGAAAGATGGATTGCCGGGTCATAGGCGAGCGGAAGCGACGCCGTTCTTCGAACGGCTACGGGCGAGCGGAAGCGACGCCGTTCTTCGAACGGCTACGGGCGAGCGGAAGCGACGCCGTTCTTCGAACGGCTATGCCCGGCAATGACGGTTCACGTAATCAGGTGCGCGCCGGCGTCGATCCGGACCGTTTCGCCGGTCATGTTGCCCGACTGAGGCGTCGCGAGAAAGCAGACCGCGTTCGCAACATCTTCCGCTGATGAGGCGACCTTCAGCGGCACCTTCGAAATCACGGCGTCGCGGACCTTCGCCGCGCCGTCAGCGCCGCGGCCCTTGGTAAACCAGGGCGTGTCCATGTAGCCGGGGCACACGGCGTTGACGCGAATGAGCGGCGCCAGCGCACGCGCCAGCGACAACGTCATCACGTTCAGCGCGCCCTTGCTCGCGGCGTAAGCGACCGATGAGCCGATACCGCTGATTCCGGCGACCGACGAGACATTCACGACGGCGGACGCGTGGCTAGAGGCGTTCGCACCGGCTTCCAGCAGCGGACGGGCGGCGCGCACCATCTGGAACGGCCCGATCGTGTTGACGCCAAACAGCCGCTGAAAATCTTCCGCCGACAAGCCATCGAGATTGCCATGCGCAACGTGCTTGGTAATGCCGGCATTGTTGATCAGCGCATCGAGCCGCCCCCATGGCACGGCCGCGGCCACGATCTTCCGACAGTCCTCGTCGCGCGACACGTCGCCCTGAACCACGACAACCTCACCGCCGGCGCTACGGCAGAGATCGGCGGTCTCTTCGGCCTCTTTCTGGCTGGAGGAATAATTGATGACGATGCGTCCGCCGCCTCTGGCGAGAATGAGCGCGGTCGCCGCGCCAAGGCCCGAGGCAGAGCCGGTTATGATTGCGCAGAGACCATCCTTCGACATTGCGTGTTCCTCTCGAATGTTTGTGGCGATCTAGCACAGGGCCGGACGCAAGAGAAACTCCATTGCGCGGAATAACTGCGATCCGCCGCGCTCGCTTCATTCCGCGCCCGCAGGGCCCTTTGCAATCACTAGCGCTTGTCAGGACTTGGCCTTTTCCCCATCATGGCCGCCAAACAAGAGCCTTCGAGGAACGCCGTGGAAGACGCCGAGAACATTGTTGCGCAGACTGCCGAGCGGATATTTGCCGATTTGGCCGATGCGCAAACCATCAACAGCGACAAGAAAGGGAGCTGGAAGGCCCCGCTGTGGCGGGCGCTGAGCGAAGCCGGCCTGCCGCTGTCCTGGGTGGCTGAAGAATATGGCGGCTCGGGCGCCACGCTCGCGGAAGGTTTTGGTGTCCTGAGCGCCGCGGGGCGTTCCGCGCTTCCCGTTCCGCTCGCGGAGACCATGCTGGCGGGCTGGCTGTTGTCACTCGGCAAGATCGCCTGCCCGGAAGGCGAAATGACGCTGGTGCCGGCCGGTCCGAAAGACCGCATCACGCTCAATGGTGACGCGACGCTATCGGGGCGCGCACGCGGCGTTCCCTTTGCGAAAGAGGCCAGGCATATCGCGGTGCTCGCGCACGACGAAAAAGCAAAGCCATCGATCGCGCTCGTCAGCGCGGACAAATGCCGGATCGAATCCAGCCTCAATCTCGGCGGCGACCACACCGATATCGTCACCTTCGATCGCGTAACTCCTGTCGCGGTCAAGCCCGCGCCCGACGACTTTGACCTGACCTCGGCTCTCCTGATGGGCGCGGTGGCACGCAGCCTTCAGATCGCGGGCAGCCTTGAATCGATGCTCGAGATCAGCGTGCGATATTCCAACGAACGCGTCGCCTTCGAAAAGAAGATTTCGAAGTTTCAGGCGGTCCAGCACAACCTGGCGAGGCTCGCGGGCGAATCGGCGGCGGCGCTCGCTGCCGCAACCTCGGCTGCGGACGCGCTGGCCGATCCCGCAACTCCGAAAGACGCCGCCTTTCTCGAAGCTGCCTCCGCCAAGATCCGCTGCTCGGAAGCAGCCGAGAAGGCGGCCGCGATCGCCCACCAGGTTCACGGCGCGATCGGCTTCACCATCGAGCACATCCTGCATCGCTATACGCTGCGGGCACTGGCCTGGCGCGACGACTTCGGCTCCGAGAGCTACTGGGCCGTCGAACTCGGCAAGCGTGTTGCCGCCAACGGCGCCGACGAGCTGTGGCCGCTGGTGGCCTCGCGGTGAGCATGATCCGGAAAAGTGGAAACCGGTTTTCCGAAAAAGATCATGCTCAAAAAAGAGAACTTCGCTTGCACTTGTTTCGGGATTTCGCATGACCGCAGCCCTTCGTTTTGACCCGATCCGCCTGCCGCCCGAATGCGTCAAACTGCGCCAGGAAGTGCGCGCGTTTCTCGCCGAGGAAATCGCGGCCGGCACCTTCGACCCGCACAAGCCGAACCGCGAGGACAGCGACGCGCCGGAGTTTTCCCGCCGCGTCGGCGCACGCGGCTGGCTCGGCATGACCTGGCCGAGGAAATACGGCGGCCATGAACGAACGTTCCTGGAGCGCTACGTCGTCACCGAAGAGATGCGCGTCGCCAACGCGCCGACGCGGCGCTTTTTCGTCGCCGACCGCCAGAGCGGACCGGTGCTGCTGAAATACGCCAACGAGCGCATCAAGATGGATATCCTGCCGCGCATCTGCCGCGGCGAAGTCTGCTTTGCAATCGGCATGAGCGAACCGAATTCCGGCTCGGACCTGTTCGCGGCCAAAACCAGGGCGACCAAAGCCGACGGCGGCTTTCTGATCAACGGCACCAAGATCTGGACGTCGTCGGCGCACATCGCCGATTACATGATCGCGATCTTCCGCACCTCGCCATCGACCAAGGAAAACCGCCGGCACGGCCTGACGCAGTTCCTGGTCGACATGAAGACGCCGGGCATCAAGGTCAACCCGATCGGCCAGATCACCGGCCAGTTCGAGTTCAACGAGGTCGTATTCACCGACGCCTTCATTCCCGAAGACCATGTGCTCGGCGAAATCGACGGCGCCTGGAAACAGGCAACCAGCGAGCTGGCCTATGAACGCTCGGGCCCCGAGCGTTTTCTGGAAACCTATTACGTTCTGACCGAACTCGTGCGCGCGGTCGGCCCCTCGCCCGATACGCGCGCCGCCGAAGGCATCGGAAGGCTCGTGGCGCAGCTCCACACCATGCGCAGGATGTCGGTGTCGGTCGCCGGCATGCTGCAAGCCGGCAAGGAGCCGGTGGTGGAAGCCTCGATCGTCAAGGACATCGGCACCATCTGGGAACAGCAACTGCCGCATCGGGTGCGAGACCTCGCCGCCTTCGTCGACGCCGACGTCACCAATCACGAGACGCTGGAGAACCAGCTCGCTTTCGCCATGAAGACCGCGCCGAAGCTCACGATTCAGGGCGGTACGACCGAAGTTCTGCGCGGCATCATCGCGCGCGGACTGGGTTTGCGCTAAGGCGCGGCTCACCCGCCAACCGGAGACAAGACCAATGACCACCTATAAGGATATCGGCGTCGAGAAGATCGGGCACGTTGGCTTGATCGAGATCCGGCGGCCGCCGCTGAATTTTTTCGACATCTCGCTGATCAACCAGATTGCGGATGCGCTGGAAGAGTTCGACCGCGATATCGAAATCCGCGCCTCGGTGCTCGCCGCGCAAGGCAAGGCGTTCTGCGCCGGCGCCAATTTCAACGACCCGGCACGGCAGGAGCAGGAAGCGCGCGCCAAGACCGATCCGGCCTCGGGTCTCGGCCCGATCGCGCATCTCTACATTCAGGCAGTGCGCATTTTCCGCGCCCAGAAGCCGATCGTGGCCGCCATTCATGGCGCCGCCATCGGCGGCGGGCTGGGACTAGCGGTGTCGGCGGATTTCCGCGTCACCTGCCCCGAAGCGCGCTTTGCCGCCAATTTCACCCGGCTCGGTTTTCATCCGGGATTTGGACTGACGGCGACGCTTCCCGAACTGGTCGGCAAGAACAACGCCGAGCTGATTTTCTACACTTCCCGCCGCGTCACGGGCGAGGAAGCCTACCGGATGGGCCTTGCCAACGAATGCGTGCCGCAAGATCAGGTGCGTCCTGCCGCGATGAAGCTCGCGCAGGAGATCGCCGAGTGCTCGCCGCTCGGCCTGCTGTCGACCCGCGCCACGATGCGCGCGGGGCTTGCCGACCGGGTGCTCGCCGCCACCCACCATGAACTCGCCGAGCAGACCCGCCTTCGCGCCACCGAAGACTTCAAGGAAGGCGTCAAGGCGACCGAAGAGCGGCGCGTGCCGAACTTCAAGGGGCGCTGACCTGCGGCAGCTCCGGCCTCAGTGATTCCCGAACGAGGGCTTGCGTTTTTCGACGAAGGCCTTGGCGGCTTCCTTGTGATCGGCGGTCTCGTTCGAACGCGAATGGTGGAGGGCTTCGCCATCGAAGCAGGCTTCCAGCGACAAGCGCTCGGCATTGTTGATGTTGCGCTTGATGTAGCCGTACGTGATGGTCGGTCCCTGCGCCAGCGACATCGCGAGTTCACGCGCAGAGGTCTCGACCTCCGTATCAGGAACAACACGCGTGACCATGCCGAGCCCGAGCGCTTCCTGCGCGGTCAATACCGGCGACAACAGATAAAGCTCGCGCGCCTTGGCGCTGCCGAGCATCTGGGTGAGAAAGTAAGTCCCGCCATAGTCGCCGGACAGACCGACCTTGGCGAAGGCGGTCGTGATCTTCACGGAAGCAGACGCCACGCGAAAGTCGCAGGATAACGCGATCGACAATCCCGCACCGGCGGCCGCGCCGTCGAGCTGCGCCACCACCGGCTTCGCCATCTCGTGCAGGATTCGCGAGACCTCCATCGCGCGCCTCAAATTGACGATCCGGGTCTCGAAGGACATCGGCGCCCGGCTGCCGTCCGCCATCGACTTGACGTCGCCGCCGACACAGAAAGTGCCGCCGGCGCCCTTCAGCAGCACAGCGCGCACTTCCGGATCTTCGGCCGCGCGTTTGGCGGCCGCGACCAGCCCCAGCGTCATATCCGGGTTGAGCGCATTGCGCCGCTCGGGCCGGTTCATGGTGATGGTCAACAGGCCTTGGTCGAGGTTTTGCAGGACGGTTTCGGTGCTCATGAGATGATGCCTTATTGCTATTGGTTGGCGTCGTCCCTGCGAACGCAGGGACCCATAATCCCGGACGCTAGTTGTTGCCAAGCTATCTCGCCGCGTCCGAAACGATAGGCCGCGGCGTATGGGTCCCCGCGTTCGCGGGGACGACGAAAGGCCGTCACTTCTTTACCAGCGGACAGCGTGACTCCGACAGCGGTTGAAACGCTTCATTGCCGGGAATGGTCGCCAGCAGCCTGTAGTCATCCCAGCGGCCCTTCGATTCCGACGGCTTCTTCACCTCGAACAGATACATGTCGTGGACCATGCGGCCGTCCTCGCGAATCCGGCCGTTTTTCGCGAACATGTCGTTGATCGGGGTCTCCTTCATGATCTTCATGACGGCGGCGGCGTCGGTGGTGCCGGCGGCCTTGACGGCTTTCAGGTAGTGCGTCACCGACGAGTAGACGCCGGCCTGCGCGGCGCCGGGCACGCGCCCGACCCGCTGCATGAAGCGCTTGGCGAAAGCGCGGCTTTCATCGTTGAGATCCCAGTAGAAGGCTTCCGACAGCAAGAGCCCCTGCGCGGTCTCAAGCCCGACACTGTCGATGTCGGTGATGAAGACAAGCAATGGCGAGATCTTCTGCCCGCCCTTCATGATGCCGAATTCGGCCGCCTGCTTGATCGTGTTGATGGTGTCACCGCCGGCATTGGCAAGCCCGATCACCTTGGCCTTGGAGGCCTGGGCCTGGAGCAGATAGGACGAGAAATCCGACGAGTTCAGCGGATGGCGGACATCGCCGAGCACCTTGCCGCCGGCCTTTTGCACGACATTGGCCGTGTCCTTTTCGAGGTCGTGACCGAAGGCGTAGTCGGCGGTGATAAAGAACCAGCTGTCGAGGCCCTGTTTGACCGCGGCAAGTCCGGTGACGTTGGCCTGCGAATAAGTGTCGAAGACGTAGTGGACCGTGTAGGGACCGCAGGCCTCGTTGGAGAGGCGGATCGATCCGGGTCCGTTGAACATGATGATCTTGTTGCGCGCCCTGGCGATCTCCGAAGCCGCCAGCGCGGTCGCGGAAGCCGCGACGTCGTAGATCATCTCGACGCCCTGATTGTCCAGCATGTCGCGGGCGATATTGGCGGACAGGTCGGCCTTGTTAAGATGATCGGCTGCGAGAATCTCGATTCTGCGGCCGAGCACTTCGCCGCCGAAATCCTCGGCTGCCATTTTCGCCGCAGTCTCCGCGCCGGGACCGGTGATGTCGGCGTAGAGGCCGGACATATCGAGGATGCCGCCGAGCTTGAGCGGAGGTTTGCCCTGCGCGAGTGCTGCGGTCGAAACGACAGCGCACATCGCGGCAAGAAAGCCGGAGACAACCCGCCGCATGAAAACCTCCCTATTCCCTTGCGGTAGCGCCGCAATTGCCATTATGGCGATCATGCCGCAAGCATAGGGAAGCGGCAAGCGACGCCAGGGGTGTCTTTCCGTCGCGTGGAATGGGATATCGATGTGAGCTGGACGCAGGTCTCGACCCTATCAATCGGGCCTCGGCGACTGACGATCGTCGCATGCATCGGGGCCGTCGCTATGACGACGCCTCACGCATCCGCGGCGCCTTGCGAATTCGAACCGCAGGGCGAAGGGCGCGTGACCGAAGTGATCGATGCCCGCAGCTTTCGCCTGGAAGACGGGCGCGAGATACGTCTTGCCGGGATTGAGCCGGCCTTCCCCGGCAAGTCCGCCGCTGAGCGCGGACGCGTACTCGCCGTCCTGCTCGCGGGACGTCACGTTCGGCTGCACAGTGACGACGACACACCCGACCGTTATGGCCGCCAGACGGTTTTCGCGTGGCGGTTGCCCGACGAGGTGCTGATACAGCAGGAACTTTTGACGCAGGGCGAGGCGCTCGTTTCGCCTGAAGTGAACGACGGGGAGTGCGCGGCCGCGCTTCTGGCCGCCGAGGCCACGGCGCGCGAGACAAAAAGAGGCATCTGGGCCGACCCAACGGCCATAAAAAACACTGAAAGTCCGGGCGGTATTTTGTCTGGGATTGGGCGTTATACGCTGGTCGAGGGCAAGGTTCTGTCCGTTCGGCAAGCAGGGGCAACCACCTATCTGAACTTTGGACGGAACTGGACACGGGACTTTGCTGTGATTATTCCAAGGCGGGCGCTCGCCAATTTGGCGGCAGCCGGCCTTGTACCTAAGTCGTTGGAAAATAAGCGTATCCGTATCCGAGGATTTGTTGAAGCGCGTACCGGGCCGCGGATTGAAGTGCTTCAGGCGGGACAAATTGAGCTGATCGGCGAGAAATAGCTCGTCGCGAGTTTTTCGGACGTGGCTGGCGTGGTGGATGGCGTGGGACATCGCAAGGCGACAATGAGCCGGCTTTGGGCGGCGCCCATCCTGTTGGGCGCGCCGCTGCTGCTTGCCGGTTGCGGTGGCGACTTCACGCGCTTTCAAACCCCAGGCCCGGTGGCGTCGGCTCCGCCGTCCAAGCCCACCCGCAGCACGTTCGTTCAAAGCCCCGCCGCCGAAAAAGAGCACGAACGCATCCTGTCGTCGTACGGCGGCGCCTATGACGACCCCAAGCTCGAGGGTTTGATCAGCAAGACCGTCGAACGGCTGGTGGCGGCATCGGACCGCCCCGACCAGGTCTACAAGGTGACCATCCTCAATTCCGGCGCGGTGAACGCCTTCGCGCTGCCGACCGGCCAGCTTTATGTGACGAGGGGCCTCGTTGCGCTTGCCTGCGACACCTCCGAATTGTCCTCGGTGCTGAGCCATGAGATGGCGCATGTGATTGCCAAGCACGCCACCATTCGCGAGGACAAGGTGCGCGAAGCCGCGGTTGCCACCCGCGTCCTCGCCGACATGGGCAACGATCCCGACATCACGGCGCTGGCGCTCGCCAAGAACAAGCTCACGCTTGCAAGCTTCTCCCGCACCCAGGAATTTGAAGCGGACGGCATCGGTGTCGGCATTGCCGCGCGCGCGCATTTCGATCCCTACGGCGCATCGCGGTTCTTGTCGGCGATGGAGCGCAATGCCGAGCTGAAGGCGGGGAAATCCTCGGTCGATCCGCGCGCCCAGGATTTCCTGTCCTCGCATCCGGCAACGCCCGAGCGCGTCGCCAATGCGCAGAACACCGCGCGGCAATACTCTTCGCCTGACTCCAGCGAACGCGACCGCGACAGCTATCTGGCCGCGATCGACAACATCGTCTATGGCGAAGATCCGAGCGAAGGCTTTGTGCGCGGGCGCAGGTTCCTGCATCCCAAGCTGGGTTTCACCTTTACGGCGCCGGAGAATTTTACACTCGACAATACGGCGCAAGCCGTGATCGGCGTGCGCGAAGGCGGGGCGCAGGCGATGCGCTTCGACGTCGTGCGCGTGCCGGCCGAGCAGAGTCTCGGCGACTATCTCAATTCCGGCTGGATGGAGAACGTCGACAAGTCGTCCACGGAAGACGTCACCATCAACGGCTTGCCTGCGGCCTCCGCGGTTGCCAGCGGCGATCAGTGGCAGTTCAAGGTCTATGCGCTGCGCTTCGGCACCGACGTCTACCGCTTCATCTTCGCCGCCAAGCAGAAGACCACGGAGAGCGAACGCAATGCGCGGGAGACCGTGAACTCGTTCCGCCGATTGACGCTCGACGAGATCCAGTCGGCGCGGCCGCTACGCATCAAGGTGATCAACGTGCAGCCCGGCGACACGGTTGAATCGCTGTCGCATCGCATGGCCGGCGTCGACCGTCCGACAGAGCGCTTCCGCATCATCAACGGAATCGAGGCTCACGCCCAGATCAAGGCGCGCGACCGCGTCAAGATCGTGGTGGATTGACACCGAAGGTGTCATCTCTGATGCGCAATTGCGCATCTGAGGGCGCGCTTGAGCCGCGAACCCGGGATCTCGAACGACAAACTGCTTTGCTCGATCCCTCAAAACAAAAAACCCGGCCTTGCCAGGCTGTGTGAGAACTGGGGCAAATCAGATAGAGAGGCCGCATCATTAATGATGCGGCCTTTTTCATGCGCTACATTCGAGGTGGGGACCGTAACCAGGCGAGTTTTTTGCCGGCACGGATCGATGATTACGTTGCCGCTGATGCGGCGGTGCGGGTAATCGATGCCTTTGTTGAAGGTCTCGATATGTTCGGGCTCGGCTTGGTTCGAGCGACACCGGCGGCGACCGGGCGGCCCGGCTATGACCCGCGCGATCTTCTGAAGCTCTATATCTACGGGTACCTCAACGAGGTTCGTTCGAGCCGCAAGCTGGAACGCGAGTGCCGGCGCAATGTCGAACTGATGTGGCTGTTGGGGCGGCTTGCCCCCGACTTCAAAACAATTGCGGACTTTCGGCGGGACAATGCAGCCGGGATCGTAGGGGCATGCCGGGCCTTCGTGCTGTTCTGCCGCGAGCAGGGACTATTTGCGGCCCGTCTGGTGGCCCTCGACGGTTCGAAGTTCCGGGCGGTGGCGAGCGCCAAGCGGATTATGGGCGAACGCAAGGTCGCCGAAGAGGCCGGCCGGATCGATCAACAGATCGCGGCTTATCTTGCCAACCTCGACAGCATCGATGCGGGCGAGCGGGCCGATAGCGATGCGGAACAAACGGCTGCGGCTCTCCAGGCTCTCAGGGCACGCCGCACCGACCTTGATGCTCTGGCGGCGCGACTTAAGGCGGAAGATCGGACTAGTCTTGTAGAAGGTGAGCTCGATGCGCGGCCGATGGGTAAAGGGGCAGGCTCCAAGCCTCCTTCCTACAATGTCCAGACGGCGGTCGATGCTGCGACGGGGCTGATCGTCCACCATGAGGTTACAACCGAACCCACCGACAACCGGCTGCTCCATCCGATGGCCAAGGCGACGAAGGATGCGGTGGCGGCCGATACGCTCACGGTGGTGGCGGACGCTGGCTATTCGAACGGAGCAGACGCGGCAGCCTGCGAGAACGATGGCATCACGCCTTGTGTGCCAGCGAACCGGGCCGTCAACAATCAAGGCGACTTCTTCGACCGCACGGCCTTCATCTATGAGCCGCAAACCGACAGTTTTCGTTGTCCGGCGGGCCGAACACTGGTGCGCAAGCAAATCCTCACCAGAAAGCAGAGCGTCTTGTATATCGCCGACGATTGTTCGGGTTGCGCGCTCAAGCCGAGATGCACCCGCGTCGAGCGCCGCTTCGTTCAAAGACACCTTTACGAGGACGCGCTTCAACGCATGAATGCCCGCGTCGAAGCCGATCCACACCTCATGCGGCAGCGGCGATGCGCGGCTGAACACCCGTTCGGAACCATCAAGCGGATGACGGCTGGCGGCAGGTTCCTCACCCGAGGCCTTACCAACGTCAAGACTGAAGCCGCCCTCAGCGTTCTTGTCTACAACATCATGCGGGTCATCAATCTCATCGGCTCGCAAAGCCTCAAGATTAGGCTCGCCTGACCCTAAAAATTAAAAAAGAGGCCCCGGATCACCGCAGCCTCTCGTTTCCACACAGCCTGTTGCGGTCGGGCTTTTTATGTCATCGCTTGAACCAGCTTACGCCGCTTCGTCCGCAACGGCGGTATCGTCGCCGTCGACATCGGCATCCGCCTCGTCGGCTTCGGCCTCGCCGTCCGCTTCAGCGTCGGCTTCCGCCTTGGCGCCGCGGCGCGGGCTCTTGGCGAGCTGGCTTTCGATTTCCTTGACCGCCTCGGTCTCCGTCACGTGCTGGACCACGGCGATCTCGCGCGACAGCCGATCGAGCGCCGCTTCGTAAAGCTGGCGTTCGCTGTAGGACTGCTCGGGCTGCGATTCGGAGCGATAGAGATCGCGCACGACCTCCGCGATCGCGACGATGTCGCCCGAATTGATCTTCGCTTCGTATTCCTGGGCGCGGCGCGACCACATGGTCCGCTTGACGCGGGCGCGGCCCTTGAGGGTTTCCAGCGCCTTCTTCACCAGCGCCGGCTCCGACAGCTTGCGCATGCCGACATTGGCGACCTTCGCCGTCGGCACCCGCAGCGTCATCTTGTCCTTCATGAAATTGATCACGAACAGCTCAAGCTTCGCGCCGGCGATTTCCTGTTCCTCGATCGCGAGGATCTGGCCGACGCCGTGGGCCGGATAAACCACGAATTCATGGGTCTTGAAGCCCTGACGCTGGGTCAGCGGCTTCTTCTCTTCAACGCGCGGAGCGGCCGCCGCGGGTTTCGCAGCAACGACAGGCTTGGCAGCGGCGACCGGCGCCTTGTTGACGGGGGCCTTGGGTGCAACGGCCTTCGCGGCAGGCTTGTGGGCAGCAGTCTTGGAGGCGGCGACCTTCGAAGCAGTGGTCTTCGAACCGGTCGCTTTCGCGGCAGTTTTCGCAGGCTTGTTTGGCATTGAGCTTCTTTTGTTTTTGGAGGATTTGGCAGCCGATGCCTTGCTAGATTTCCGAGGGTCCTTTGAAGACGCCGGGGCACGGCCTTTGGTTGCGCCCCGGCTAATGGCCGCGGCGGCTTTTTTGGACGTCTTCGAAGTACTCTTAGTACGCGTTTTTTGTGACACAGCCTGCGCGCGGAACTGCCACGCCCCTGTTCGATGTTTTCACGGGAACCCTTAGGGCCGCGAAGCGGGCGGACGGGTTCGGCTAGTTAATGCACCAATATAGCACATTTCCCGCAAAAATCAATGATTTATGCCCTCCCAGCGCTGCCGGGTGGCGGTTTTGTCATCGAACCCGCAAACAGGGTTAAGCCAAATAACCATCCACAGCCTCGTCCAAGCCTGTGGATAAGCCCCGAAAATCGGGCTTTGGCGGGTCAGTCGCCCTCGCCGGGCTTCGGAGAAAAATATTTCTCAAACTTGCCTTCGGCGCCTTCGAATTCCTTGGCGTCAGCCGGCGATTCCTTCTTTTGGGTAATATTCGGCCAGGATTTGGCGTATTCGCTGTTCACTTCGAGCCATTTTTCGAGCCCCGGCTCGGTGTCGGGCTTGATCGCGTCGGCCGGGCACTCCGGCTCGCACACGCCGCAATCGATGCATTCGTCCGGATGGATGACCAGCATGTTCTCGCCCTCGTAGAAGCAATCCACGGGGCATACCTCGACGCAGTCGGTATATTTGCACTTAATGCAGGCTTCAGTGACGACGTAAGTCATCCAGGGCTCCGGAACGGGTCAATTTTAATGGGTTGGGTAGCGCAGGAAGCAGTGCGCTGCAAGGGAATGCAGGCTGTCAAGTAACCCAACCACACGAGAGCAGATAGTCACTCCGCGCCAGTGGTTCGATTCTAACATTCGCATCCCGTCTCAGCACGACCTTTGCGAATGTTAGAATCATGGAACCACTGGCAAATATAGGGATCTAGTGGAGTTTTGGATTTGACATTCGCTTTCCGAACTCGCGGCTAGGTGACTAGCGAATGTCAAATCCACTCCACTAACCGTGTAACCACTCCACTAGCCCTGCAAATCGACATACAGCACGCGCGCCGAGGCGGCGTCGCCCCGCCGCTCGGCAAACCCGATCACCTTGAGCACACGCACGGAGCGATCAAGCCCGACCGTGACGACGTCGCCCGCCTTGAGCGCGTGGCCGGGCGAAGTCTCGCGCACGCCGTTGATGCGGACGTGGCCTGCCGCGACAAGTGCAGCGGCGCTGGTGCGGGCCTTCACCAGGCGCGCGTGCCACAGCCATTTGTCGAGACGCTGGCGCTCCACGAAACACCCAAGCGAGAAAGCTTGATCTTTTTTTGACGCGTTTTCTTCACGCGAACCGGTGCCCACCCCCGGATCAAGTCCGAGGGCATGCTTCGCTTTGAAACGCTAATCCTTGCGGTTCGCCGTCATCTGTTCCTTGAGCGCGGCGAGCTTGGCGAATGGCGAATTGGGATCGACCGGACGATCCCGCTCGCGCGGCGCCGCGCTCGAGGCATATTGCCGGTGCGACGGCCCGTTCTCCCGGCCACCCCGGTCGCGATCGCGTCCGCCGCGGCCCTTGTCCCGTCCGCCTTCGCGCCCCGCATCGTCGCGGAACTTGGATCTGTTGCGGTCCTCGCGTCCCTTGCCGTCGAAGCGCTCGCGCGGCCGGGCATTCTTGTCGTCCCGCCGCTCCTCGCGTGCAGGCGCGCCGTCAGCAGGAGCGGCAACGGCGCCATCGGCCGGCTGATCGGTGCGCGGCTTGTTAAAATCACGGTGACGGTCGCGCCGGCCATGCCGGTGGCGCTCACGTCCCGTGCCCTCGCTTTTTTCACCTGACGCACTTTCGCCTGGCGCTGCCGACGCGCCGTCGGCGGCCGCCCGTTCGGGACGGCGATGATGTCCCTTGCGATCGTGGCGAGGCGGACGGCGCTCGTCGGAGCGGCCACCCGGACGCCAGACCTCGACCAGTTCCGCCTGCGCAGGCACTGCCGTAGCGTCAGCCGGCGTCGCCTCGCTTGCGCTCGCCGCTTCAGAAGACGCTTCAGCCGAACTCTGTGCGGCCGGCGCTTCGATCGCAACGGACGGAGCCGCCTCGACAACTTCGGGAGCCGTCGTCCTGGCTTCCTGGTCCGTCGTTGCGACGTTGAGGATGTCCCGCTTTTGCGCGAAATCGACCTGGGGCAATAACGTCGAGGAAGCGGCGGCCTCCTCGACAACCGGCGCCTCGACAACGGCAGCGGCTGGCGCAGCCTCGACCGTTGATACGGTCTCGCCCGCCACGGTTTCCGCAACCGCATCGAGTGTTGCGTCGGAGAGCGTTGCTTCGGACGCCGTCTCGCCCGAAGGCGGCGTGGCCGGGGCTTCCGCAGATGTCTCGACGGGCGCGGTGTCCGAAGGCGCTGCTTCAACCACGGCCGGCTTCGGGGCGAGCTGTGGACGGCGATCCATACGATAGCCGAGCGCACGCAGGATCGAGGCGAAATCCTCGCCGGCCGATCCCGTCAGCGACGTCATCGCCTGTGTCACCACGAAGCTGCGACCGTCGAATGCGCCGGGCGGCTTTTCGCCAAGCGAGGTCTCGCGCCAGGCCAGCGCCGGGCGGATCAGATCGGCGAGCCGCTCCAGAATATCGACGCGGACCGCGCGCTCGCCGCATTGGCGATAGCCGAGCACGCGATAGGCATCGCGCGGCAACGTCTTGTCGACCGGAAACGAGGTCCGGCCGCTGGCCGCCAGATGCTGCGCACCCGACAGCACGGACAGATCGACATTGGCCTGCTTCAACGCCCAGAGCAGCGAGGCCAGCGCGCGCGCCGCCGGCTTGAGCAGCGCCGGCACGTAGATGTGGTAGGCGCCAAAGCGCACGCCGTATTTGCGTAAAGATGCCCGCGACGGCTGATCGAGATCCTTCATTTCAGCAGAAATTTTCGAGCGCTCGAGCACGCCCATCGCCTCGATCAGCTGGAAGGCGATGCCGCGCGCGATTCCCGTCACGTCCTCGGCCTTGCTCAATTCGAACAGCGGCCCGAGAAGCTTCTCGATATGGGTCTTGAGCCACAGATCGAGCCGCTTCTCGACGGCCTCGCGCGGCGCGCCCGTCAGCCGTTCGTCGGAGATGATGCGAATGCGCGGATGCAGCGCGTCGTCCGCGGCCGTCAGCCGCGCGACCGCATCGCCGGTCCAGCGAACGGTTCCTTCGGACGTGAGCACGAACTGGTCGTCGGGCGAGGCGGCGAGCTTTTCGGCCCGCGCATCGATCTCACCCGCCAGCGCCTTTTGCGCGGTCGCCTGCAAGGCCTTGGCCTCGGAGCCGGCTTCGGCCGCATCTGGCGCAAAGGTAAAACCGTCCAGACGGCCAATCACATGGCCTTCCACGATCACTTCGCCGGTCTTGCCGATTTCCGTATTCAAAACCACGTTCTCCCGCAGGCGGCGCATCAATACACTGGTACGACGATCAACGAAACGCTCTGTGAGCCGTTCATGCAGCGCATCGGATAATTTATTTTCGACCTCGCGCGCGATTCCTTGCCAATGGTCGGGGTCGGCAAGCCAGTCCGGACGATTGGCGACGAAGGTCCAGGTACGGATTTGCGCAATCCGGCCCGATAACGTGTCGATATCGCCGTCCACCCGGTCCGCCTGGTCGACCTGTGCGGCAAACCATGCATCCGGGATACGCCCTTTTTGCATCAGGAATCGAAACAGGCTCGTGACAAGCTCGGCATGGGCGGCCGGCGCGATCCGGCGGTAGTCGGGGATCTGGCAGGCCTCCCAGAGGCGCTCGACCGCCTTCGCGCCCTCCGCCATTTCGCGGATATCGGCATCGCGCGCGACATGGTCGAGCACGCGCAGGTCCTCTGCGATCGGGGCGCGGGTCAGGACTTCATGGGCGGGCGAGAGCGCGAGCGACACCTGAAGCGCGCTGACCGATGAGAAATCCAGCTTCGAGTTGCGCCATTGCAACATCCGCACGCTTTCGAAGGTGTGGTTCTGCAACGCATTGACCAGTTCGGGCTCGAACGGCGCACAGCGGCCGGTGGTGCCGAACGTCCCGTTGCGCGTGGCGCGGCCCGCCCTGCCCGCAATCTGGGCAAATTCGGCGGGGATCAGGCGGCGGAACTGATAGCCGTCATATTTGCGGTCGGAGGCGAATGCGACATGGTCGACGTCGAGATTGAGGCCCATGCCGATCGCATCCGTCGCCACGAGATAATCGACATCGCCGTTCTGGAACAGTTCGACCTGTGCATTTCGCGTGCGTGGGCTGAGCGAACCGAGCACCACCGCCGCACCGCCGTGCTGGCGGCGGATCAACTCGGCGATGGCGTAGACCTCGTCGGCGGAAAAGGCGACGATCGCGGTGCGCCGCGGCTGACGGGTGATCTTGCGGTCGCCGGCGAATTCAAGCTGCGAAAGCCTCGGCCTGGTGACGATGTTGGCACCGGGCAACAGCCGCTCGACGATCCCGCGCATGGTCGCCGCGCCCAATAGCAGGGTCTCGTCGCGGCCGCGCCGGTTGAGAATGCGATCGGTGAAGACATGGCCGCGTTCGAGATCGGCCGCGATCTGGATTTCGTCGACGGCAAGAAACGAGACGTCGAGATCGCGCGGCATCGCTTCGACCGTCGACACCCAGAACCGCGGCCTCTGTGGCTTGATCTTCTCTTCGCCTGTTATCAGCGCCACGGCCTCGGTGCCGGCGCGGTCGGCGATCTTGTTATAGACCTCGCGCGCGAGCAGCCGCAGCGGCAGGCCGATCAGGCCCGAGGAATGCGCCAGCATGCGCTCGATCGCCAGACTCGTCTTGCCGGTATTGGTCGGCCCGAGCACGGCAGTGACGCCTGCGCCGGGAGCCTTTCCGTTGCTGAGGTGCGAGAAGGAAGTTGACGAAAGAGCCATGTTTTAAGGAGTTTCTACGGCTTTCGGCGTCGCATGCAAATGGCGTGAGGGTCGGAGCTTGTGATCGGCGGAGGCGCCAACCAACCACCCAAGGAGTGTCTCACAATGTGACGCTTGTGAGGGCCGGATTTAAGCTTCGGAACGGGTACGGAACGAATCGCGCCCGAATCGCTGACTCCCGGGATCGTCCTGCTTCGTTCACTCAACATATCGCGCGAGACTGCGTCTTACGGCACTAGATCAAGTTTGCCGCAGCGCTGCAAGCGACGGTTTGACGACAGAAATCTTAAAGCGCGCGCCCGTCTGGAGTCGAATCAGAAGCGGCAAAGAGTCAACAGGGATTCTCGCCTCGTCGTCGTCCCGGCCAAGCGAAGCGCGAGCCGGGACCCATACCGCGTGATCTCTATGGTTGAACGGAATGGCTGATGGCTGACGCCTGCCTCAACAATAAAGGCCTGTGGTTATGGGTCCCCGCGTTCGCGGGGACGACAAGGAAAATCAGTTCGTCTTGGCCACGCGCGGCGGCGTTGCCGTCGTGATGAACGAGGTCGCTTCCAGCATCGCGACGCCAAGATACGTCGGGATCACCATGCGGTAGGGAACCAGAATGCGGGTTCCCAGCACCGGCGCGAACGCGATCTCGATGTTGCGCGCGGCGGAAAGATGTTTGATCACCGGGCGGTCGGGGATGTAGCCCGCGACCGGCGTGAAATAGATCGCGCAGACCACGACCGGACCCTGATAGCCCTTCTCGGACTTCACGGTTTCCATGCGCTTGAATTCAAGCTTCAGGTCGTAACGCATGCGGCCGTCGAATTCGGCCGCGCTACCGCGGCAGGCTTCGGGGCTGACCGGATCAGCGGTGCCGGGCACGCGCAGCATCGAACCCGTCATCGGATCGAACACGCCCCTCTTGTGCGCCTCCGTCACCAGAATGCGGTCGGGATCGACCGGCGGCTCGGGCTCGATCGCGTATTCCTTGATGGTGCCGTTGTTGAGCACCATGTGGATGGTTTCGGACTTTTTCGGCGTGGTGGTCGTGGCGGTGTAGTTGGTCGGAACCAGCACGCCGTTGACGACGCGGCCTTGCGCGTTGCTTGAGCCGGTGCCGCTGGCGAAGGTTTTCAGGAGCCCTGCCGTGCCGCCGACGGCGGATGCCGAATACTGGTCGTCGGAGATGTCGATATTCCAGGCGCCCCGGCCGACGGGGATGCCCGCAAGCGTGGCCTCATATTGCGCTTCGAGTTTGCCTTGTGCGAACGCTGGGCCCGAGGGCGCAGCAAGAACGACGGTGAACGCGCAGAGCCCGGCGAAAATCCAGTTCGGCCGGAGCGAATTCATGGGAGCCACGGTCCTTGATGAAAAGCGGAGGTATTTCATTAAAGCAAAAAACCCGGCGAACAACGGCTTCGCGTGCTTTAGGTAAATCGGAGCGCCGCAAAATTGAAGGCGTCGCGCTCCCATGATGGCGCCGCCGTGGTGGCATGCTATCATGGAACCCTGATATGGGTGGCGAATACGCCCTTTATGTGATCGCAAAAGCGGCAAAATACCCGCCAAAACCGGGTTTTCCGCACCTTTGCGGCGACAAGCCAACCTTGACGCCACGGCCATCTGCCCCTATACACCCGCGGTTCCTCCAATGGACGAGTTTTAGACCCTTGGCGCTGGCCCATCCGATATGGGCGGAGGCTAGGATGGAAGAGGATTTTTCGAGATGTCGCGGCGCTGCGAACTGACGGCCAAGGGCCCGCAAGTGGGTCACAAGGTGAGCCACTCCAATATCAAGACCAAGCGGCGGTTTCTGCCGAACCTGTGCAACGTGACTTTCATCTCCGATGCACTGGGCCGCAACGTGCGCCTGCGCGTCTCGACCAACGCGATCAAGAGCGTCGATCACAATGGCGGCCTCGACACCTTCCTGTTGAAGGCCCGCGCTGCCAACCTCTCGCCGCGCGCGCTCGAACTGAAGCGGCAGATCGAGAAGAAGGTCGCCAGCCAGCCGGTCGCCAAGGCGAGCTGACGCTTTCGCCCATACTTTTCCAGAAAACAAAACGGCCGGGTCAAAAGACCCGGCCGTTTGTTTTGAAGGTCGCTCTGCCGCCCGAAAATTACGGCGCAGGACCTGAAGACGGCCGCAGGAGCTACTCGGCCGCCTCGTCCGGAGACAGGCCGTCCGGCATCACCGAGAAGTCCTTGGACTTCGATCCGTCAGCCACTTCCGCAAATCCTTCGGCCGCCATCCCGCGCTTGAGCAACTCGCGAATGGCCGCCGCCCTGCTCGGCATCCGCTTGGCAAAGCGCCATGTATCGACGATCCGCAATTCGTCGTGGGTAAGCATGATCTGGAGCCGTTCGCCTCGATTGAGTTCGCCCATCTGCCATTCCCCTTCTTGAAACTCACTCCTTCAACGCCAGAACATCAAAATGAGTTCCTAACTATTTATACTCATTAATTGCTGTCTTAGTCGTTGGCAAATAGGATTTAAAAAGCGTCCAATCCGTCAACAACACTTTGATCTTACTATTGTTTTCTTGATTGCCAGCCCCGCAGAGCGCACTCTCAGATTTTGAGAGAACCTGACAATGGCAATTTTGATCAACCACGCGGACATCGGACTGGCCGAGGCTGATCATCGGATCGCCAATAACCTCGCCAGCTTGAGCGGCGCGGTTCGCCTGCAACGCAACGTCATTTCGAAGAGCGGCAAGAGCCTCACAGCGGAGCAGGTTTGCCTGTTGCTCGACGATATCAGCGCGCGCATCGAGGTGACCGCGAAACTCCACAAATCCCTTGCACTCGCCGGCAACGGAAACGGTGTGGATCTCGGAAATTTCCTGCGGGAGGTGGCCGAGATGATTGGCACGCTCTGCCCCGCGGGGCGGATGAAGCTGACTTTCGCTTGTTCCGACGAAGGCTATATCCAGCCGCGCGACGCGCTTCACGCCGGACTTATCACTGCCGAGCTTCTCACCAATGCCGTCAAGTATGCGCATCCGACCGGCGTGCCCGTGAAGATACAGGTGCGCTGCGAGACCGAAGACGACGGCGCATTCCTGGTCGAAGTGACCGATGACGGCATCGGCTTCCCCGAGAACTTCGATCCTGCCGTCGACGGCGGCCTCGGCTTTCAGCTCATGCGGGCGCTGGCGATTGGGCTCAACGCCGAACTTCAATTCGAACACGACAGTCTTGGCGTCTGCGCTCGGCTCGTGAAGCCGGCAGATCGCGCCGTCAACATCGAAAGCAGGACCATTAACTAAGGAAAACCAACGTGGCGTCCATTCTGCCGTTTATCCGAAAGGCGGGTACCGTGTTTGACGATCGAGTGACCGAGATCATGGGTGAGGCCTTCGACAGCGCCTGCAATGAGCTGCACGATACCGGGCAACCCGCCATCGTGTATGAAGTCATCGCCAAGCGCATCATTGAGGCGACGAGGACCGGCGAACGCAACGTGATGCGGCTACGCAATGCCGGACTGGCCGCGCTCGGGCTCCAAGGCGACGACAAGCAAGCGGGTTAGGTGGCCTTGATCGGCTGCCTCTCTACAGTTGGCCGTTGCCGGTTGCTCTGCAGTTTTCGAGAATGATATTCAGACACAGTCCAATACTCCCCCCGCAAACGATGACGGCACCGGTGATGCTTTTTGATCCGGAAGCCCCGTCTGCTCTCCCGCCTGGGGTGAGCAAAAACGCTCACATTTAGATCGGCCCTCATTCCGCGCTGCCATCCGGCCCGTGCTACAAGCGGATGCACAATCGGCGTTTGGGGAGCGTGATTGCGTATTCGAAGCCGTGAGCAAGCGGCCGCACCGACCAGTCATTTCAACTCACCAAGAAACTGCCGAGGTCCCGATGGTTTTGCATGACACGCCGGAACTACCTAAAGTTCTCGTCGTCGAAGACGAGATGCTGCTGCGCATGCGCGCCGTGGATATCGTGGAGGACGCAGGCTTCACCCCGATAGAAGCTGCGAACGCCGACGAAGCGCTCGCCATTCTTGAATCCCGCTCGGATGTCGATCTTCTGTTCACGGATATTCAGATGCCCGGGAGTATGGATGGCCTGAAACTGGCGTATGCCGTCCACGAACGGTGGCCATCCATCAAGATCATCCTTGTGTCCGGCAAATTGACGCCGACCAATAGCGAAAGACCCACCGATAGCCGCTTCTTTGGAAAGCCGCTTGAGGTGAAACAGATGATCGCGGAAATGCAGGAGATGATCGGTCAAGGCGCGCTGAAAATCGGACTGCCCGATTTCTCCCCCGTTGAAACTCCAAGCCGTCGCGCGCGGGAGGCGTCAAACGGTCAGGCTTCCAATGAATTTCTGACGGCGGAAAACGACAGTCTTCGCTTGTTGCTCGAACAGGCTGGCATCGACGCAGAAGTTTTATTGGAACAGGCGGGCATCGACGCCAAGGAACGTGAGGCTGCCGATAAATTGCAGAAACTCATCCTGGAGGAATTGCACCACCGGATCAAAAATACGCTTGCAACCGTAAGCGCCATTGCGTCTCAAAGCCTGCGGACAGCGTCAAGCATTGAGCACGGCCAACAGGCTATTGAAGGGCGTCTGATCGCGCTCGGTCGAGCGCACGACCTGCTTTTGCAGGCCCGATGGGCAAACGCAGATCTCGCCAACACGATTCGAGGCGCGACCGAGCCGTACGACAACCGAGGCGGGGGCCGGTTTTCGATTTCAGGACCCGACATCAAAATTACGTCAGGCGCGGTGATCGCGCTGGCGATGACGCTCAATGAGCTTTGCACCAATACGACGAAATTCGGCGCGTTGTCGGTGCCAGGGGGAAGCGTCGACATCGCGTGGAACGTCGACGAGGAAAAACGACAACTAAAGATGACGTGGTCCGAAAAAGGTGGTCCCTCGGTATCTTCTCCTTCCCGGAATAGCTTTGGGACGCGCTTGATCGGCTCTCTCGGCCAACAACTGAAGGGCCAGGTCAAACTGGACTATGCCCCGACCGGCTTTGTCTATGCGCTCGACGTTCCCATGGCGTCGCTGGTCGCGCCGGCCTGAAACCTTGGAACAATACCGCCACCCCCCCGCACTGAGGCCGTTTTCTATCTGGATGTGAGCAAAATTGACCACTGGCTCAGACCGAAACCGCGCCATGATGCTCGTCACAGCACCGCAGCAGGCAATTACTGGTGACGAGAGCAAAGCTCTCGCCTGATCCAAAGGGGGCATCATGCCGTCTCCTGACAGAGCACGAGAACCGCAACCCGACACCCGCCGCAAGATGTCCTATTTTATCGAGATTCGGCGTAAAATGTTGCGGTACGCCAGGTCGATCCGACCGGGAGCCGAACGTAATCAGCACCGGCAAATTGCTTTATCGCTTCGCAGCCTCTTCAAGAACAAGACATGGCGCGAAAGCCATACGTTGGACGACTGACGCTGGAAGCGCGTTTCCCCTGCCAATTCCGCACACCGCGAGGCCTGGTGGAGTGGATTTGGCATTCGCTACCCCGTAGCCGGGAATGCGTAAAGCGAATGTCAAATCCAAAACTCCACTAGAAACCTGTATTTGCTAGTGGTCCTTTGATTCTAACATTTGCAAAAGTGCCTGCCCCATCGGGATACAAATGTTAGAATCGGACCACTAGCCACTCGGGCAGCCGGCGAGCGTTGACGACATTCGCCCGAGCCAAAGGAGGCCCGTTGTGAGCAAACCACCCAAGGACATGTTTGACGCGAAGGAGTTTCTCGCCAAAGTCGGAGACGGGAAAGCGATCCTCGAACTTCACAAGAACCAGAAAATTTTCGAACAGGGCGACGTCGCCGAGACGGTATTTTATATTCAAAAGGGGAAGGTCAAGCTCACCGTCTTGTCCGAACAGGGCAAGGAGGCCGTCGTCGCGATCCTTGAGCCCGGGCATTTCTTCGGCGAAGGCTGCATGAATGGCCATAGACTGCGCATATCGACGACAACAGCGATGGAAGATTGTGTGATCACTTCCATCGCCAAGGCAGCCATGATCACCGCGCTCCATGATGAGCCGAAATTCTCCGAGTTGTTCATGTCTTATCTCCTGACCCGGAACAGCCGGATCGAGGAGGACCTGATCGACCAGCTGTTCAATTCAAGCGAGCGGCGGCTTGCCCGGCTGCTTTTGCTGCTCGCCAATTTCGGCAAGGACGGCGAGCCACAGCGGATCAGCCCGAATATCAGCCAGGAAACACTGGCCGAGATGGTTGGCACCACTCGATCCCGCGTCAGCCATTTCATGAACAAATTTCGAAAGCTGGGGCTCATCAGCTACAACGGCCATATCGAGGTCAACAACTCGCTGCTGTCTGCGGTTTTGCACGAGAAGCCCCTGCTCAAAGAGCGTGACTAGGACCAACCATCATTAACTTCGGAATGTGAGCTGTGTTGAACAGCATCCCGAAGCTCAAGCGAGCATGATTGCTCCACTACCGCGCCATGTTGGCTGCCATCGGTGACCGAGAGTTCGGTAACGCTCCCGCCTTGTATGGAGAAAAGCCGTGACCTTACCCGACCCATTCTTGACCGATATCGAGCGCGCTCGCTGCTCTCGTTGCCAAACGCGGATGATGCTTGAACGCGTTTCGGCAGGACCAATTGGTTTCGAACGCCGGCTGTTCGAATGCCCCAAATGCGACCAAGTCGAGATGAGGATTATTGCATCGGATCCCCACAGATCGAAGGCGGCCGGCGGGCTCGCTGGCGAACTCAGGACGCCGAACTAAGGGCTGGCTCTAAGGGAGCGCCACATGCTCGATAAACAAAGCCAAGGCCCGCAATGCACCGCATGCGGCTCCCCCATGAGGTTGACGGTGATCGAACCGAGCATGTGGGACCAGGATCTGCGGACATTTGCTTGCCCGCATTGCCAGAGAGTTCAGCGGCACGTCATCGAAAGCACAGTGACGGAGGCGTGGGCAGCGCCAAGGAAGCATTGATAGCGGTCGCGGACGGCCTATCAATGGGCCGCTCGTGGCAACAGGTAGCGCACCGTCATGCCCACCAGGTGGTCCTCCTCGACCACCACGACGTCGCCGGCTTTCATTTCATTACGCATCACCAGGCGACATGAGACCAACCTGTCGTTTGAGCCTGGAAAGTCACCGAGCGAGGAATGCAGCTCGCGTGCGTTGATCAGAATGTGCGACATGCCTCGCGAGACCGCACGCCCAAACTGAGCGTTCAGTTCTTGGCTATAGTGCTCCGACGAAGCCATCGATGTTCTCCCTCAAATTTTGCAGCCGTGTTGTTCGCTCCCGTCACCGCAGGAGGCCTGCCCAGCGCGGCGACTGTAACGGCTGTACGCTCAATCGGCAGCGAAGTCGCCGTCTTGTTTTGATGTACCGGGCGGAACCGGCAATCAGCCGCCGGCGCGCGTCCAGATGAACGCTGGCTGAATCGTTCAGGCCATCGCGACGTTGTGACACGGCGTGGCCCTGTGCAAGCCTTACCGATCCTTCATTGGAACTTCGTTGTAATCGCTCGTCCGCAGCATACGTATTCTTCATGAGAGGAGAGGACACCATGAAGCAATCCGAGATCTTCCGCGAAAACGCCGAGAACTGCGCGCAGCTTGCAGAGGGCGCCACCAGCGAACCCCTCTTCAACCGCTACAAGCGCATGGAGGCCGCCTGGCGCGCGCTCGCCAACGAGCAGGACTGGCTCGATGGAGAGGTTTCGCCCTCGCGTATTCCCATCGCGCGTGGCGGCAACGGCCATGTGCCGGAAAACCTGGGATCGTCCGATTCCGCCGGCTGATGAAAGTAGTGCGATGAAGATTCTCGAACATTCCGAGAGCCACATTGTCAAAATGCAGGACGGGTCGGCGTGGCAAATATTCCCCGGTGATATCGACCAAACGCTGGCCTGGCTGCCGACAACCGAATTGCGGCTGTTCGAGATCAATGACGACGTCGCAACGCATGCGCTCATCAACGCCGATGACGGGACGCGGGTCCGCGTCCGGCAGCTTGGTGACAAATGGCCGGAGTCGAAGGCGAAGAAAATACTCAGTCGGGGGTGAAATTACCAATCTGTCGTCCCTGCGAACGCAGGGACCCATAACCACCGATCGTCGTGTTTGACAGAAAGCCGTCGGGCGCTTTGCCTCAAGAGAAGCCGCGGCGTATGGGTCCTTGCTTTCGCAAGGACGACGACGAAGCCTTGACAGTTTTTGGTAGCGCCACCTGATTTGCCCGTCGTGCCAATGTGTCGCAGACGCCTTCGCTTGTGACGACGGGCAAATCGCTGGCAATTCTCCGCGCGTCTCCTGCCCGAGAAGAGGGGCGTTTCGCGATCGTCACTGAACGTTGAGCAGGAGATGCGGTGGACGCGACGATGCGCATGACGAGCGCGCCGTTGCGGACGGCGAAGTCGCATGGTCCTAACATCTCGACGCTGATGTCAAGTTGGCGACGATGCTCGCGCATCGCGCCGGCGACGGGGGCAAGAAAGCCCGATCCCCGGGGAGAGTGCGAAGGAACCCGTTAAAACCATCGTGCGGGGAATGCCGGATGTGTCCGGTTTCGACCGTGGTGAATAACTTGCGTGCTTTTTTCATTTGCACGCGAGGCTGCGGGCGCTAACCGGCGCCCGGCATTCCCTGCGCCCTCTGTTTCGGAGGGACCGTATTTGGCATAGCCCGGACTGACG
The DNA here is from genome assembly GCF_900142985.1 of Bradyrhizobium erythrophlei. NCBI lineage: Bacteria > Pseudomonadati > Pseudomonadota > Alphaproteobacteria > Hyphomicrobiales > Nitrobacteraceae > Bradyrhizobium > Bradyrhizobium erythrophlei. The sequence continues at coordinate 3,288,682 of NZ_LT670849.1, read as the reverse complement.
AGGCCGCGGGAACGGGTAGCTGTGCTTGGGACCATCCTTCGAGACGCCGCGGAGCCTGTCATCGGGCCGAGCTTTGCGCGGACCCGTTGGCGGCTCCTCAGGATGAGGCCGCGGCGAGCGGAGATATTGGCCCTCATGGTGAGGAGGCGCGCGCACCCGAGCAGACCGAGCCTGCGAGGTCGTTGCGAACGGTGCACACCAAAGGGCGCCGTCTCTGGACGATGCAAGGCATCGCCAGGAGAACCATGAGGCTCGAAGGCGGGGCCATGCGGCGTCACGGCTTTCACGACGGCGCCGCATATGCTGAGATGCATCAAAAGCCCAGGGAGAAAACGATGCCTCGCCACAAGAGCCCCCTGCCCTCGCGCCGGCAATTTCTGAAAGCTGCAAGCCTCAAAGCTGTAAGCCTTGCGGCTACCGCGGCAGCCGTGCCGGCGTTCGGCGTCAGGCGGGCACTCGCTGCCCGCTATCCGGAGCGGCCGATCAGGATCATCGTGCCGTTTGCGCCCGCGGGCCCGACCGACATCATGGCGCGAATTCTCGGCCAGAATCTCGGCATCGCACTTTCCGGCAATGTCATTGTCGAAAACCGCTCCGGCGCCGGCGGCAATATCGGGATCGGCTATACGGCGCATGCGGAGGCCGACGGTTATACGCTGCTCGTCACCTCGAGCGCCTATGTCGTCAATCCCAGCCTCTACGCCACGGTCCCGTACGATCCCTTCAAGGATTTCGCGCCGATCGCCGAACTCGGCACCTCACCCAACGCGATCATGATCGATCCCAAGCTCGGCATCAATTCGATTGCGGAGCTGATCGCGCGCGTCAAGGCAAAGCCCGATGCGTTCAACTATGCGAGCCCGGGTGCCGGCACCACGCCGCATCTCTCCGGCGAACTGCTCAAGATTGTCGGCGGCATCGAGATCACCCATGTGCCGTTTTCCGCCGCGGGCCCCGCGATCCAGGCGCTGCTCGGCGGCACGACCCAGCTTGCGGTGACCGCGCTGCCGCCCGCCATTCCCTATATCGAAAACGGTTCGATCAAGGCGCTTGCGGTCACAGGCGCCCGGCGCTGGGTCGATCTGCCTGACGTCCCGACCATGATCGAACTCGGCTACACGGATTTCATTGCCGACACGTTTCAGGCCTTCCTGGCGCCGGCCAAGACGCCGCCGGATATCGTTGCGCGATTGTCGGCGAAGTCGGTCGAGGTCATGAAGAAGCCGGAAATTGTCGAGCAGTTGCGCATCAACGGTTTCGAAGTCATCGCCAACGGCTCGGACGGCTTGCGCCAGCGCATCGTGACGGAGGTGCCGAAATGGCACGACGTCATCGCCAAAGCCGGCATCAAGCCGGTGTGACAACAAGAGCAAGAAAGGACCCTTCGTGAAGATCGTCGATCTCAGCCGCGAGCTTTACCATCGCACCCCGAACTATCCCGGCCATTCCGCCATCATTCACGGCATGTGGAAGACTCACGAAGAATCCTTTGCCGACGGCGGCAAGGTGCACGGGCTTGCATCGATGTACTTCGCCATGCCCGACCATGGCGGCACCCATATCGACGCGCCCCTGCATTTCGACAAGCGCGGCGAGGGGATCGATCAATATCCGCTCGAGAACTGCATCGTGCCGGGTATCTGCATCGACCTGCGCCACATCGCACCCCGCGCCGAGATCACGCCGGCCGATCTCGAAGCGGCGGTCGAGAAATCAGGCCATCCGGTGCCGAAAGGCGGCACGGTGCTGCTTTGTACCGGCCATCACGAGCGGACGTTTCCGCGCAAGGAATATGCGACGGAGAATTCCGGCGTCAACGTGAAGGCGACCGAGTGGCTCGCGCAAAAAGGCGTGGTGCATTTCGGCATCGATTCGATGCGGCCGGGACCGGAAGGTCCGGAGAACCTGCTCGTGCACAAGGCCTGTTTCGAACTCGGCATTACCCATATCGAAAGCCTGTGCCATCTCGAGACCCTGCTCGGCGCCGGTCCCTTCACTTTCATCGGCCTGCCGATGAAGTGGCGCGGCGGCACGGCATCGCCGATCCGCGCGGTCGCCGTGTTCGGGATGTAAGGTTCAGACCTATGGCCTGATGGTTCGAGACGCGCGAAGCCGCGCTCCTCACCATGAGGAACGCTATTTCACCTCGTCCTGAGGAGACGCGAAGCGTCGTCTCGAAGGGCGAGGCCGAGATGTCTCAAACCTTATGGCGTCACAGGGTGAGCGGCCGGCAGCGCAATGCCCTTCTCGGCGGCCGTCTGGCGCAGCAAATCCGGCCGGTCGGAGATGATTCCGTCCACACCCATATCGATCAGCCGCGCGATATCGGCAGGCTGGTTGGCGGTCCACACCACGACCTTGAGACCGAGCGTATGGCACTCCGTGACCGCTTCCGGCGTGAGGTCGCGAAGATAGGGCGACCAGATCACGCCGCCCGCCGCCTTGATGGTGCGCGGAATCGATTTTCCGTGCTCGGCCGGATTGAAGCCGGCGGTCCATTCCGATGCCTTGTCGGAGAAAACCGTCGGATCTCTTCCGCCTTGCACCGTCAGATACACGGTCGGGATTTCCGGCGCGAGTTTCTGCACCAGTTGCAGCGTCCGCCAATCGAACGACTGCACCATGACGCGGCTTTCGAATTTCTCGACCCGCAACAGATCGAGCAGCACCGCAACAAAGCGATCCGGCGGCAGCGACTCGTCGGGGTGGTTTGGATCGATCTTGGTCTCGATGTTCAGCCGTACCTTCTCGTCGCCGGATCGGCGAACCAGATCGATCAGCTCCTTCAACGTCGGCATCTTCGTTCCGGGCGCCGCACGCTGGTCGGGAAATTGCGCGGCATAGATGCTGCCGGGACGGATTTGTCCGATGTCGTACTGCTTCACTTCCGCCAGCGAGAGCTGGACCAGGGGCGTGCCGGGCGCAGTAACGTATTTGCCGTCGGGGCTGAGGGCGAGGTCCGGATTGAGGCCGCGCTCGTGGGAGACCACGATCGCGCCGTCGCGCGTCACGCCGATATCGAGCTCGAGCGTGTTGACGCCCATCGAGAGCGCCCCGGCAAAAGACACCAGCGTGTTTTCCGGAAACAGCGCGCGGCCACCGCGATGGGCTTCGATGTCGAACGCCGGCATCTTCATCTCTCTCCCGCTGGCCTGTTCGGCGCCGCTCGCCTGCCCAGCGATCAGGCCCGCAACGGCCAGAGCCGCGAAGCAGCCGAGGATCGATCGTCGATTTCGCCCCCGCACGATCTTTACCGGACGCCGAAGGTCGTTTCGCCGAACAGCGTCTTGTGCGATGACGGCTGCGAGCGCCAATATTGCGGCGGGGCGAACACCTCGCCGCCGAGCTCGGCTGCGGCGTGCCAGGCCCAGCGCGGATCGTAAAGCATGCCGCGGGCGAGTGCGACCATATCGGCCTTGCCGGAAGCGACGATTTCCTCGGCGTGGTTTGCTTCCGTGATCAGGCCGACCGCCATCGTGGTCACGCCGGTCGCTTCCTTGATCGCTTGCGCGAACGACACTTGATAACCGGGCGACAGCGGGATCTTCTGCTGCGGCGACACCCCGCCGGACGAGACGTCGATCCAGTCGACGTTACGCTTCTTCAATTCCTTGGCGAAGGCAATGGACTGGTCGAGATCCCACCCGCCGTCGACCCAGTCGGTTGCGGAGATCTTGATGCCGACCGGCTTTTTCGAAGGAAACACCGCGCGCACCGCGTCGAACACTTCGAGCGGATACCGCATCCGGTTCTGCAAGGACCCGCCATACTTGTCCTCGCGCCTGTTGGAGATCGGTGAAAGGAACTGGTGCAGCAAATAGCCGTGCGCGCCATGCAGTTCGATGGCATCGATGCCGAGCCGGTCGGCACGCCGCGCCGATTCGACGAAGGCGTCGCGAACGCGCTTCAGGCCGACGGCATCGAGTTCGAGCGGTTTCAATTCGCCGTCCTTGTGCGCGACAGGCGACGGCCCAACCGTCTGCCATCCCCCCTCGGTGAGCGGTATTTGCTGACCCCCATCCCAGGGTTTGTGACTCGATCCCTTGCGGCCTGCATGGGCAAGCTGAATGGCGATCGCGATGGTCGAGTGCCGGCGCACCGACGCCAGAATCGGCCGCAGCGCCGATTCTGTGGCGTCGTTCCACAACCCAAGGCAACCCGGCGTGATGCGGCCGATCGCCTCGACATGCGTCGCCTCCAGGCAGAACATCGCCGCGCCCGACAGCGCCAGGCTATTGATGTGCGTGAAATGCCAGTCGTTCGCCTTGCCGCCTTCCGCCGAGTACTGACACATCGGCGCGACCATGATCCGGTTGGGCAACGCAAGGTCGCGCAGACGGATTGGAGAAAACAGGGCGCTCATAAAGCGGTATCCGACACCAAGGACAGATCGTCTACACCGATCTATAATTCACTCTGATGACGGTCGTCGAATGTCGAATGGGTAGAACGGGCTTCCTGAAACGCAACGGTCTCAGCCTTAAGGCTTAATCCCGTAGCCTTAAGGCTTAATCCCGGCGGCTTTGATTACCTCTAGATTCTCGGCGATCTCGTGCGCCACGAACGCATCCATCTCCGCAGGCTTCATCGGGGACGGTTCAACGCCGAGTTTGGTCAGGCTTTCCTGCATCGAGGAATCGGCCAGAAGCCTGGTTCCCGCATCATAAAACTTCTGAATGACGTCGCGTGGCGTTTTTGCAGGCATGAACACGCCGAGCCAGAACAGGCTTTCGGCGTTCTTCAGGCCCGCCTCGGCCGGAGTCGGCACGTCGGGCAAATCGGCGGCGCGCTTTGGCGTTGAGATCACGAGCGCGTGTACGCGACCCTCTTTGATCAGCGGCAGCGCGGTTGCGAGCGGGCAAAAGTAGAAATCGAGCCGGCCGCCGAGAATATCGGCGATCACCTCGGCGCCGCCGCGATAAGGCACATGGGTGGTTTCGACCCCGGCCGCGAGGCGAAACTTCTCCGCGCTGATATGGGTCGCACTACCGACACCGACCGAGCCGAACGAGATCGAGCCGGGCTTAGCCTTGGCGTCGGCGATGAAGTCCTGCACGGTTTTCCAGGGCCGCGACACCGGAACGATCATCACGTTGGCGCTAACCCCGATCATCAGGACCGACGACAGGTCCCTGGAAATGTCGAAGGGTAGTTTCGGATAGATCGCGGGCGAAATCGACAACGCCGAGGATTGGGCGAGGATGCTGTAACCGTCAGCCTCCGCCTTCACGACGACCGCCGTACCGATGGTGCCGCCGGCGCCAGGACGATTTTCGACGACGATGGCCTGGCCAAGTTGCGCCGAGAGCCGGTCGAAGAAGACGCGCGGCACGACATCGGCAGCGCTTCCCGCGCCAAAGGGGATTGTCGCCTTGATCAGATGCGATGGCCAGTTCTCGGCCTGCGCAGCGGTTGCCAGCAACACGCCGGCCGCAACGAACACCCACCCCGATAATCTACGCATTGGCACTCCGCTCTCCACCATTAAGTCCAGTCGAAATCCGGCAGGACATATCACCCTGCAAGCGTGAATTGCAGCAGCAAGGTGCGCTGGATCATCGAGAAGTTATCATCGGACACCATGGTCAGCACGGTCTCGCCCTCCGCGGTGACGTGGGCGTCGATGCCTTCCATGTTGTCGACCTCGTTACCGAGGTCGGCCTCGAAAATCGAGGGGCCATCGACCACGGCGCCGGGCGCGACCGATTGAAGCGGAATGCGCCGGATACGAATGCCAACCCCGGACGTCCAGGAAAATTTCCGTTCCAGGATCAAGAGATCGCCAGTCAGCAACACCGCGTCGCTGACATCGAACTCTTCGGTACGGCGAACGCTGAACTGGCCCGGCGTCGGGCCTCCGACCAAAAATGCGACGAGATTGCCGTTTGGATCGAGACCGCGCTCGGAGATGGCGATCAGCGTCCCGGCCAGCGGCTGGCCCTTCGGCACGAACACCAGGGCTTCAAGCCCCTTGTTGTTGGGCAGCCGGCTTGCCGCTGTCGGCAGTGGCACGACTTCGCCCCTCGAGCGGGTAAATCCCTTGCTGAAATCGAAGCGCAACACCTTGTTGGCCCGCTCAAGCCCGATATAGACGAACGAACCGTCGATTGCGATCGACTCCGAATCATACCAGCCATAGGCGGGGATGGGTTTTCCGTCAGGCCCCCGCATCGGCGCCGACTCGACATCGGCAAGCCCTGCCATCGCACGCCCCTCATACACGATGCGCCCGGTGAACCAGTGTCCCTTGTCGCTGAATGATATGAAGCGTTCGCCTTTCGCGTCGAGCCGCAATCCGGATAGTCCGCCGAACCGCCGGAAAGATGACGTCAGCACCAGCCCACTGCGAAATTCGAGCGCGCCGAATCGCACGCGATTGTGGTCATGCCGGTCAAACCAGGGAATGGGGCTGGCCTTGACCTCGATCGATACCGGAGCTGGGCTCGAATTGTCGTCGGACTGGCCGGGCGAGACCGGCGGCGGAACGAACTGGGCGCTTGCGACGCGGGACGCGGCCGCCGTCGACAGGCCGGCTGCCGCGAGTTGCATGAAAGCGCGGCGTGAACCGCGCAGGTCTGGCAGCGTTTTACTGCGCAGGATCACGCGGAAATCAGGAGTGCAGCCGGCGCCGCGATCCTGTTGAGGCCGGCGCGGGCCCGTGGGTCTCGCTGAACAATTCGGCCAGTTTCTCGGTGATGGCGCCGCCGAGTTCTTCGGCGTCCACAATGGTGACCGCGCGGCGATAGTAGCGCGTGACGTCGTGGCCGATGCCGATGGCGATCAACTCGACCGGCGAACGCGTCTCGATTTCCTCGATGATATGACGCAGATGCCGCTCCAGATAGTTGCCGGGATTGACCGACAGCGTGGAATCGTCGACTGGCGCACCGTCGGAAATCATCATCAGGATCTTGCGTTGCTCGGGGCGGCCGAGCAGGCGCTTGTGCGCCCAATCGAGCGCCTCGCCATCGATATTTTCCTTCAGGAGACCTTCGCGCATCATCAGCCCGAGATTCTTGCGCGCGCGCCGCCAGGGCGCGTCGGCCGATTTATAGATGATGTGCCGGAGGTCGTTCAGACGGCCGGGGTTGGCCGGCTTGCCGGCAGCAAGCCACGCCTCGCGCGACTGCCCGCCCTTCCAGGCGCGGGTGGTGAAGCCAAGGATTTCCACCTTGACGCCGCAACGCTCCAGCGTGCGCGCCAAAATATCGGCACACGTTGCGGCAACCGTGATCGGGCGGCCGCGCATCGAGCCGGAATTGTCGAGCAGCAGCGTCACCACCGTGTCGCGGAAGGTCGCCTCCTTCTCGTGCATGAACGAGAGCGGATGATAGGGATCGGTCACGACCCGCGACAGACGGGCCGGATCAAGAATGCCTTCCTCGAGATCGAACTCCCAGGCGCGATTCTGCTGGGCCATCAGCCGGCGTTGCAGGCGGTTGGCAAGCCGCGCCACGATGCCTTGCAGATGCGCGAGCTGCTTGTCGAGATAGCTGCGCAGCCGCTCAAGCTCGTCATGATCGCAGAGATCCTCCGCCGCAATCACCTCGTCGAACTTGGGCGCAAAGGCGTGGTACTCCGGGCCCCGCGGCTCGTTCTGCCCGCGCGCGTTCGGCCGCGTCGCCTCGCCCGGCGTTTCGTCGTCGCCCAGTTCGCCATCGTCGAACGTGTCGGACGTCGAGGCTTGCGCGCTTTCCATCGCGCTGTCCGACATTTCTTCGGTCGTCGCCTGCGCCTGGTCGGCGCTCATCTCCTGGGCGGCGTCAGACTCCGGCGAGCCGTCGGCGCCGGACTGGTCGTTTTCACCATCGCGGCTGTCGTCCTGGTTCTCGTCCTCGTCGGCTTCCGCGTTGCGGTCGTCGCCGAGTTCAAGCGCCGACAACAGATCGTGGACCGCATCGCCGAACCTGGCCTGATCCTCCGCAAAGCGATCGAGCTGGTCGAGCCGCGAGCCGATCTTGTCTTCGAGAATGGGACGCCAGAGGTCGACCATCTTGCGTGCCGCGGCCGGCGGCGCCATCCCGGTCAGCCGCTCGCGTACCAGCATCGCGAGCGCATCCGACAACGGCGCATCGGCACGGTCGGTGATCTCGTCGAATTTGCCGCGGTGGAAATGATCGTCGAGCATCGCGGTGAGATTCTTGGCAACGCCCGACATCCGCCGCGACCCGAGCGCCTCGACGCGGGCCTGTTCGACGGCTTCGAACACGCCGCGGGCCTGCGGATTGCCGGGCATCAGCTTGCGATGCACTTTCGGATCGTGGCAGGCGAGTTTCAGCGCAATCGAATCGGCGTGCCCGCGGACGATCGCGGCATCGCGCTTGGTCATCTTGCGCGGCGGCTCCGGCAACCGCGCCTTGCCCGGCGACAAACCCGGCCGCTCGGCCGCAAACGACACTTCAAGTTCCGGCTTCTTCGCAATCGCACGCAGGCACGCGGTGACGGAGCGCTTGAACGGCTCGGTCGGCGCTTCCTTGGGCCCGGTGCGGAACTTGCTGTTGGATGATGTGCTCATAGTGCCTTCGTAAGCCAGTGGCGCGTCACGCCGCCAGGATAGCCCTTGATCGAACCGAACGCCTTGTAGCCGCACCTACGGTAGAAGCCCGGCGCCTGAACACTCATCGTATCGACGTAGGAGCGAATTGCCCCGAACCGGCGCGCTTCATCCTCGATCTTCTTGATCAACGCCGCTCCGCGACCCTTGCCGCGAAACCGCTCGTCGATCCAGAACAGCTGAATGAACAGCACCGTCATCCAGACTTCGCCGACTACCCCGCCGACGATCTTTTTCTTCTCGCGGAGCGAGACGGCGAAGCGGCGGTATCGCTGCTTCCCCATCTTCTGTTCATTATAGCCGATGAGGCCACCGATCACCGCGCGCTTGGTCTCGCCGATCGTACGCTCGACGGCGATCGCCGGCATGGTTTCAGCTCAGCGCCACGTTGACCGCGGATTCGGCAAGCTCGGCGTTGAAGCAGCGCTGATAGAACTCGGCCACCAGCGGCCGTTCCAGTTCGTCACACTTGTTGAGGAAGGTGACGCGGAAGGCAAAACCGATATCGCCGAAGATCTCCGAGTTCTCCGCCCAGGTGATCACGGTACGCGGGCTCATCACCGTCGACAAATCGCCGTTGGCGAACGCGTTGCGGGTAAGATCGGCAAGCCGCACCATCTTGTTGACGATGTCGCGGCCCTGGGTAGTGCGATAGTGATGGGCCTTCGCCAGCACGATCTCCACTTCCTCGTCATGGGCGAGATAATTCAGCGTGGTGACGATCGACCAGCGGTCCATCTGGCCCTGGTTGATCTGTTGGGTGCCGTGATAGAGGCCCGACGTATCGCCGAGACCGACCGTATTGGCGGTGGAGAACAGACGGAAGGCCGGGTGCGGCTTGATCACCTTGTTCTGGTCGAGCAGCGTCAGGCGGCCAGAGACTTCCAGCACGCGCTGGATCACGAACATCACATCGGGGCGGCCGGCGTCATATTCGTCGAACACCAGCGCGATATTGTGCTGCAAGGCCCAGGGCAGGATGCCGTCGCGGAATTCGGTGACCTGCTTGCCGTCCTTGACGACGATGGCGTCCTTGCCGACGAGGTCGATACGGCTGATATGGCTGTCGAGGTTGACGCGCACACAAGGCCAGTTGAGCCTGGCTGCGACCTGCTCGATGTGAGTCGATTTGCCGGTGCCGTGGTAGCCGGTCACCATAACGCGGCGATTCTTCGCAAAGCCGGCCAGGATCGCGAGCGTCGTGGCGCGATCAAAACGGTAATCCGAATCGACGTCCGGCACGTGCGGGTCGACTTGCGAATAAGCGGGCACTTCGAGGTCGCTGTCGATTCCGAACACCTGCCGCACCGACACCTTCATATCGGGCAAGCCTGTGGGCTCTGGCGCTGTGGTCGTGGCGGCGGTCGTCATCAATCCTCCGAGGTCTCAGGGGGCTCCCGAAACCAGATGTATGGATAAGGCTGCGGATGGGTAGCTCAGTGAAACCTATCAGAGAGCGGCGATAGGAAGAAGCCCAAGTGGTAATCAAAGTTCCGTTGAATAATCATAAAGATAGTAGCCAGACGCAGTTTTGGAAGGCAGCCCTGCGAATCCCGTCAAGTCCAGGCCGCACTCTCGTGCGACCAATGCAATACAGGCAAGGAACGGGCACTTTCCAGCCATCTGGCGAGTTGTGCTAGGCGTGCCTGCCAAGCAACCATCCCCCAACATATAGGGATTTTCGTGGCCTCACTGATCGACCCATTGATCGCCTTTGTCTCGGCCCACGTGTGGCTGGCCTATCTGACACTGTTTCTGGCGGCGCTTCTGGAGGCGGTTCCGATCGTCGGCGCGGTGATTCCTGGCTCGACCATCATTTTTGCGCTAAGTGCGCTGGTACCCGGCGGCGAGCTGCAACTCGGCTGGGTCCTGCTTGTGGCCATCGCCGGTGCTCTACTCGGCGACGGGTCGGCCTTTCTGCTCGGCCATCGCGAACAGCGCGAAATTCTCAATGTCTGGCCGCTATCGAACCATCCGAAGGTCGTTGCCCAGAGCGAGGCGTTCTTCCACCGCTGGGGGGCGCTGGCGGTGTTCTTTGCGCGCTTCGTGCCACCGATCCGCGCCTTCGTCCCGCTCACGGCGGGCGCACTCGGGATGTCGCCGGCGGCGTTCTACGGCGTCAACATTCCGGCCGTGTTGCTGTGGGCCCCGGCCCATGTCCTGCCCGGGGTGCTCGCCGTGACGGCGCTGCATCGGTACGGCGGCTTTACGCCGCATGGGGGGATCGCCAAGCACTACTGGATCGCGACGGTGGTCGTTGGCGCTCTGATCGTTGCGCTGGTGACCTGGGTGATCCGCCGCAGGCGCGGCGGCGGGATCATCGAGCCGGCGGTCCAATCCGACCGTGCAAAGCTCTGACCGGCTTTACGCGCGCACCACCGTCTTCAAGTAGTTATACGCCTTGATGATCTCGATCAGGCGATCTTCCGTGGAGCGGTCGCCGCCATTGGCGTCGGGGTGATGCTGCTTGACCAGCGCCTTGTACTTGGCCTTGACGTCATCGAGCGTCGCCGCGGCGCCAAGTCCCATCACCTGGAGCGCCTTGCGCTCGGCGTTCATGACCTTGCGCGTTTCCGGCTTGGCCTCTTGCGCGCCGCCGGGGCCCGGCCGCCAGCGGCCGCGGCCGTTGAGTTCGCTGAACATATGGAACGGATCGGAGGCGCCGGCGATATCGCCCTCGCCTTTCTTGGCGCCATTGGCGCCCATCTTCCAGGTCGGGCGATGGCCGGTCAGCGCGTCCTTCTGGTAACGCGCGACGTCATCCGGATTCATGCCCTGGAAGAAATTGTAGGACTGGTTGTACTCGCGGACATGGTCGAGGCAGAAATGCCAGTACTCGCGCGAATTCTCGCGCCCCTTCGGCGCGCGGTGGGCGCCCTTGTTCTGGCATCCCGCCCATTCACAGGCCATCGCTTCGGCACCCGTCTGCGCCTGGCGCTTCGCACTCACCTTGGTCGGCTTGATGCGAATGGAGTCGAAGAATTTGGATGAATCAATTGGCATGCTGTCTTTGACTACGCAACGCTTCGGGCTTCAAGTCTTGACATTGCGAAACCGCTCACTCCCGGGACGCCATTGACGAAAATCGATGGCAGACGTATTGCCGCCACCATGAACACCAAAGCCATTATCACAAACAAGTTGCGCGAAGCTTTCTCGCCAGAAAGCCTCGACGTGTCCGATGAATCGCATCTTCATGAAGGCCATGCCGGCCACAGGCCCGGCGGCGAGACACATTTCAGAGTGTATATTGTGTCCGATGCCTTCAAAGGAAAGAGCCGGATCGAGCGCCACCGCATGATTAATTCAGCGCTGGCGCCGGAACTGGCCGGCGGCGTGCACGCGTTGGCGATCAAGGCGCAGGCTCCCGGAGAAACCACCTCGTAGTTGTACGGTAAGCGGCTCCCGACTCCCTCGCAAACCGGAGGCTGGGCAGACAAGCAAATTTGATTAAAAAGCCTTCTTGATCAAAACGCCTTGCCGGCACGCCTGGGCATCTTTTCGGCGACCTCGGCCTCACGCGGCACCGCGACGATTCGAAGCGCCGTAATGCGGTTGCGCTCACGTCGCAACACACGGAAACGGAAGCCGTGGAAGGTGAAGCTCTGGCCCCGGTCGGGGATCGAGCGCGCCTCGTGGATCACGAGACCTGCGACCGTCGTCGCCTCTTCGTCCGGCAGATGCCAGTCCATGGCCCGGTTGAGATCGCGGATCGGCACCGAGCCGTCGACGACCACCGAACCGTCGGGCTGGGCACGGACGCCGGCGACGACGACATCGTGCTCGTCGGAAATATCGCCCACGATCTCTTCCAGAATATCTTCCAGCGTCACCATGCCCTCGACCTCGCCGTACTCGTCGACAACGAGCGCGAAGTGAGTCTTGCGGCGGCGGAATGCCTTGAGCTGTTCGGAAACGGGACGCATCTCCGGCACGAACCAGGGCGGCAGCATGATGGTGGAGACATCGATCTTGGACGTGTCGCCGTCGGCGGCGCGGATGGCGCGCAGGAGGTCCTTGGCGTGCAGGACGCCGATGATGTTTTCCGGCTTTTCGCGCCACAGCGGAATGCGCGTGAACTCGGTCGCGAGCACCTCGCGCACGAGTTCTTCCGCCGGAAGGTCGGCATTGATCATCACCATTTCGGTGCGGTGAACCATCACATCGGAAACCTGAAGCTCGCGCAGATCCAGCAATCCACCGAGCATATCGCGGTCCTGCTTCTCGACCTTGCCTTCATGATGAAGCAGATCGACGGCGCCGCGCAGCCGCTCGAATGGCGACAGGATTGGCTGATTGTGGTGCGCCGCAACGCCGAACAACCGCAACAATAGCCGCACGACAGCTTCGACGACCGTGACCAGCGGCCCGAGCAGGAACATCATGGCCCTCATGGGCCGCGCCACGGCCAGTGCGACGCGATCTGGCGCATTGATGGCGATGGTCTTCGGCAACACCTCGGCGAAGATCACAACGAGCACCGTCATCACGGCGGTGGCATAGAGCACACCGACTTCGCCGAACCACGCCGTGAAGATGCCGGTTGCCAGCGCCGAGGCGCCGATGTTGGCGATGTTGTTGCCGAGCAGGAGCGCCCCGATCAGGCGCTCGCGCATCGCCGACAGGCTCGATACGATCGCGGCGTCTTGATTGCCCTGCTTCGACAGCCGCAACATGCTGGCGCGCGACGCGCCGGTCAGGGCGGTTTCGCTGCCGGCGAAAAACGCCGACACCAGCAGGCAGAACAGGACGATGGAAAACGTGATCCAATCCATGCGCGTCTACTTGTTTGGCCGGGCCAGTGTCCCGGTTCTGACATTCGTATTATATCGCAGCGGGCACTCTTGCGAATGTCAGAACCAAAGGGACACTCGTAAATATATGGATCTAGTGTGGCTTTGACCCTGACGTTCCTTCGAAGAACTCGCTGCAAAACTGAAGGAACGTCAGTGTCGCCACACTAGTACCGCCGATCTGAAGTCCCTGCACCACAAGCGGCGAGTTCGATCAGGGACCTCAGATCGATAATGCGGTACTAGAATTAATGAGTTTGCTAGTGCCCATGACTTTCCGAAGTTCGTGAACGGTGTGTGCTGAGGTGTAACACGAACTTCGGAAAGTGGGCACTAGCGCCGGCGTTCCAGCTTCACCTTGAGAAAATCACGAACCAGTGACGGCTCGACGTCAGGTGCGATGACGGCGCGGCCGATCGCCTCAAGCAGGATGAAGGTGAGGCGGCCGCGCTTGACCTTCTTGTCCTGCGCCATCAGCGCCATCAGCGCATCCGCATCGGCCAAACCTTCCTGGGTAAAGCCTGCAATATCCTGCAACGCCGTCGGCAAGCCGACGTCGGCCAGATGGTGCTTGATACGGATGGCGTCGCCGTCCGCAATCATCCCGAGCTGCGCCGACAACTCCGCCGCCAGCACCATGCCGACGGCAACGCCTTCGCCATGAAACAGCCGGTCGGAGAAGCCGGTCGCGGCTTCGAGCGCGTGTCCGAAGGTATGTCCGAGATTGAGAAGCGCGCGCTCGCCATTCTCGCGCTCGTCGCGCGCCACGATCGCGGCCTTGGCGCGGCAGGAGGTCGCGATCGCATGCTCGCGCGCAGCATTGCCCGAAAAGATATCGGCATGATTCGTTTCCAGCCAGGCGAAGAACGCTTCGTCACCGAGCAATCCATACTTGGCGACCTCGGCATAGCCGGCGCGGAACTGGCGCGGTGACAACGTATCGAGCACGGCGGTATCGGCGACCACCAGCACCGGCTGGTGGAACGCACCGATGAGATTTTTTCCCTGCGGTGAGTTGATGCCGGTCTTGCCGCCGACGGAAGAATCGACCTGCGCCAGCAGCGAGGTCGGCACCTGCACGAAATCGACGCCGCGGCGAAGAATCGCGGCCGCAAAGCCGGCGAGGTCGCCGACCACGCCGCCACCGAGCGCGACGACGAGATCGTTACGCTCGATCCTGGCCGCGATCAAAGCCTCGCTCACCTTTTCGAGGACGGCGTAGCTCTTGGAGCCCTCGCCTTCCTCGACGATGACGTGAGACGTCGCAATTCCGGCCTCGGTCAGCGAGGCTTCGGTCTTTTTGAGCCAATGGCCCGCAACGGTGCGATCGGTGACGATGGCGGTGCGCACCCCCGGCCGCAACGCCGCTACTCGCCTGCCAAGCGTGGCCAGAACGTCGCGGCCGATCACGATGTCATAGGCACGATCGCCGAGCGCGACGTCGACATTGATGAGGTCGGTGTGTTTCAGCGGCGCGGTCATGGCGCAGCACCCAAACTATCATCGCCTTGCGTGGCGCGGCCGTCGCGAAGCTTTTCGTACAGTGCTTCGAGGCACTCGTCGACGATCTTGTCGTGCGGAACATCGCGTGACCAGATCGTCACGTCGGCCTGGCCATAGAGCGGCTCGCGCTCCTTCACCAGACGCTCGACGGTGGCCTCGGGGTCTGCGGTCTGGAGCAAAGGGCGATCGGAGCGCCGCTTCACTCGCCGCATGATCACGTCGGTATCGACCTTGAGCCAGATCGAAACCGCCTTCGTGCGAATCCGCTCGCGCGTCTCGTCCCGCATGACGGCGCCGCCACCGGTCGCTATCACCGCCGGTCCGTTGTCGAGCAGCCGCGCGATCACGCGGACCTCGCCGTCGCGGAAATAGGGCTCGCCGTACTTTTCGAAAATGTCGGGGATCGGCAGGCGGTGGGCCTGCTCGATTTCGGCGTCGGCATCGAGGAACGGCAACCCGAGCCGGGCCGACAGCCTGCGTCCGATGGTCGATTTGCCGGCCCCCATCATTCCGACCAGCACGATCGAACGCGCGCCCAGCGCGGCCGCGATCTCGGCTTCCTGGGTGGTACTGACGGCACTGGGCAAGGCAATATCGGGCATTTCTTCAATCGGCAGAGTTGGCTAGCGAGCGACCATACTACCGCCGCTCATACCGTTGCTAGGGATAGCGATAAACCCTTGCAACGAAATGTCGAACATGGTGGTAGTCAAGTCAGGCCAGTTCCGATGAATTCAAGGTTAATTTGCCTGGTGGTCCGATTCTAGCGTCCGCGTCCCCTCGCAACGGCCAGATGGGTAGCGAATGTCAGATCCACGCCACCAGTCGAGGCGACTGAATCAGACCCCTGTCACATGCCGAGCCTGTTCCGCTTTTTGACCGTGGTCGCGATCATCGTGGGGGTCGTCTACGGGACAATCTTTGCGCTGGCGAACTTCGTCAATCCGAAGCCTCGCGAAATGACCATCAACGTGCCGCCGGACAAGTTCCTCAAGAAGTAAGTGCGGCTGGCGGCGGCCGCTTGGTGTGGCGGGAGAGGGTTCGTCAAGGATTTGCGAGTTAGGGTTTGCCAATGCGCGCCAAACCTTCCGACGCCAGGCTGATCGACCTGTTCCTCGACATGCTCGCCGCCGAGCAAGGCGCGGGCGCCAACACGCTCGATGCCTATCGCCGCGACCTGACCGATCTTTCAGCTTTCCTCGCCGGCGAAAGCGAGAGCTTTGCCGGCGCCGAGACCCAATCCTTGCGCGATTATCTCGCCGACCTCGACACCAGAGGATTCAAGTCGTCCAGCGTAGCGCGTCGGCTGTCGGCGATGCGGCATCTGTTTCGTTTCCTGCTCAACGAGCGGATTCGCGCCGACGATCCGGCGGCGATCTTGTCGGGACCCAAGCGCGGCCGCGGCCTGCCCAAGGTGCTCTCGATATCCGACGTCGATCGCCTGTTGACGCGCGCCAAGGCTTTGGCGGAGGAAGCCGGCACTTCGTCTCAGGAGCGGCTTCGCGCGATGCGGCTTTATTGCCTGCTCGAGGTGCTTTACGCCACGGGCCTACGTGTCTCCGAACTGGTGGCACTGCCGGTGTCGGCCTCACGCAGCGACGCCCGCATGATCGTCGTGCGCGGCAAGGGCAACAAGGAGCGGCTGGTGCCGCTCAACGAGGCATCGCGCCACGCGATGGCCGACTACCTTGCGGCGATGGAGGCGCTTAAAGGTTCAAGGGCGAAAAATGCTGTCGTTTCGAAATGGCTGTTTCCTTCCTTCGGCGAAAGCGGGCATCTGACGCGGCAGCATTTCGCACGCGACCTGAAGGAGCTCGCCGCCGCCGCGGGCCTCGCGCCGCGGCTGGTGTCGCCGCACGTGCTGCGCCACGCATTCGCCAGTCATCTTTTGCACAACGGCGCCGATTTGCGCGTGGTGCAAACGCTGCTTGGTCACACCGATATTTCGACGACCCAGATCTATACCCACGTGGTCGAGGAGCGGCTGAAGAGCCTGGTGCGCGATCTGCATCCGCTATCCGAGGGATAGCGCATGCGCTTGCCCCCAGCGGCCCGATCCACACACCCCCCGGGCGAACTTCTTGACTTCGGTCGCGTCTCCCCCGAAAGAACTTTTCCGCTCGCTTCCCTCCGCCTGCTTCGCCGAAGGGAATCATCGCTGACGCTGGAGCGTACGCTAACTATTTGATAGCGCGCGCTTTCTTCGCGCAACCCGGGAGTCACTTCGCTCCAGGGTGGCTTTCTCCCTATATTGTCTTGATGCCGGATCACATGCGCAGCTACCTCGATTTCGAAAAGCCGGTCGCCGAACTCGATTCCAAGATCGATGAATTGCGCGTGCTTGCAGCGTCCGGCAGCGACATCGGCGAGGAGATTTCGCGGATCGAGGACAAGGCCGCGCAGGCGCTGGCCGACCTCTACGCCAACCTGACGCCGTGGCAGAAGACGCTGGTCGCGCGCCATCCGCAGCGACCGCATTTCACCGATTTCATCGCCGGATTGATCACGGAATTCACCCCGCTCGCCGGCGATCGCAAGTTCGCCGAGGATGAGGCGCTGGTCGGCGGCTTTGGCCGTTTCCGTGGCGAGAGCATTTGCGTGATGGGCCAGGAAAAAGGCGCCAGCACCGACTCCCGCATCAAGCACAATTTCGGCATGGCGCGCCCGGAAGGGTATCGCAAGGCGGTGCGGCTGATGGAGATGGCGGATCGCTTCGGCATTCCCGTGCTGTCGATCGTCGATTCCGCCGGCGCCTATCCCGGCATCGGCGCCGAGGAACGCGGACAGGCCGAGGCGATTGCACGCTCGACCGATGCCTGCCTTTCGCTGGGCGTGCCGAATGTCGCGATCATCACCGGCGAGGGCATGTCCGGCGGCGCGATCGCCATCACCACCGCCAATCGTGTCCTGATGTACGAGCACGCGATCTACAGCGTGATCTCGCCGGAGGCCGCCTCCTCGATCCTGTGGCGCGACGGGACCAAGGCCCAGGAGGCCGCTACCAACATGAAGATTACCGCCCAGGACATGCTGCGATTCGGCGTGATCGACCAGATCCTCAAAGAGCCGGTCGGGGGCGCTCATCGCGACCCGGCTATTATGATCGCCAACACGGGCGATGCGATCTCCCAGGCGCTGGGCGAGCTCAAGCAGATGGACGCCGACGCGATCCGCAGGCAACGGCGGCAGAAATTCCTCGATATCGGCCGGAAGCCGTTCTGAGGCGGCGCTTTTTTGGCGATTCATACCAAGCTCCGCTGCCGCATTCTCTCCAAATTTCCGCCCTTTTGGCCGCAATTTGGCCTTTGGCGGCTTGTTTAGATTCGGTTCACTATGCGCATCGGCGCATGGGTCGCGCAGGCATCCCCGGCTTGCGACGGCGGGGCCTTTAAGGATAAACTTTTATTCAATGGCTTCAGGGCATCGACGCTGGTTTGGGGTGCGAGATTTGCCTGTTGGGTGTGGAGCTTTGCATTGATTCGTGGCTCGTTGGTTCGCGCGCTCATGACATCTGTCGCGCTGTCGGCAGGTGCGCTTCTTGCCGGCTGCAATAGCGACGAGATTGGTTCGCTCGCCACCAACGCCAAGGCCAACCAGCCCGTCCCGCCCAAACTGCTCGCGGCGATGGTCGAAAAGAACATGGATCTGCAATCGCCGATCCTGGTCCGGCTCTTCAAACAGGAAGCCGAGCTCGAGGTCTGGAAGCAGGACCGCACCGGCCGCTTCGCGCTGTTGAAGACCTATCCGATCTGCCGCTGGTCGGGCGATCTCGGACCGAAGGTCCGCGAAGGCGACCGCCAGGCCCCGGAGGGTTTCTATGCGATCACGCCGGGGCAGATGAATCCGACGTCGGCCTATTATCTCTCCTTCAACACCGGCTATCCGAATGCCTATGACCGCTCGCTCGGCCGTACCGGCTCGGAGCTGATGGTCCATGGCGACTGCTCGTCGCGCGGCTGTTACGCGATGACCGACGAACAGATCGCGGAAATCTACTCGCTCGGCCGCGAGTCCTTTTTCGGCGGCCAGAAGTCGTTCCAGTTCCAGGCCTATCCGTTCCACATGACCGCGCTCAACATGGCGCGCCATCGCAACAGCCCGCACATGGCCTTCTGGAAAATGATCAAGGAAGGCAATGATCATTTCGAAGTGACGCGGCAGGAGCCGAAGGTCGATTTCTGCGAGAAGAAATACGTCTTCGACGGCGTCAAGCCGCCGGACGCCAAGCGCGACCCGGTGTTTGAAGCCTCGTCCAAATGCCCGGCCTATGTGATCCCGGATGAGGTCGCGCAGGCCGTGCGCGAGAAGCAGCAGGCCGACGACGCCGAATTCGCCAAGCTGGTTTCCAAGGGCACGCCGGTGGCGCAGCTCAACACCGGCATCGATGGCGGCATGCATCGGGTGTTCGCGGCCAGGGTTCCGAACGGTAACACCGGCCTTTCGGAAGCGGGCCCAACTCCGTCGGTCTTCAATCCGCCGGAACGCGCGCCCGGCACCATCCCGCTAGACCACGTCAATCCGCCGCGCGGGTCCGTGACTTCGCCGGATGAGCCGCTGACGGCTTCGCTCTCGTCGTCTTCGACGCGGGTCGCGTCAGCACCAAGTGGCGAATCGGAAGGCTTCTTTTCCAGCCTCGCCCGCAAGTTCGGTGGCACCGCGTCGGCGGATGCGACCGCCGCCGACCCGACACCGCCGCCGATCCCGGCCAAGCCGAAGGTCGCCGACGTCAAGCCGTCGAAATCGGCCAAGACGGAAACCAAACAGGCTTCCGCCAAGCCACCGCTCAAGCCGGCGGTGACTGAAACCGCCGCCGCGGCCCCTGCTCCGGCTGCCACGCCAGCGCCCGCGCAACCTGCTCCGAGTCTCGTGGCTGGCGCCCAGCCGATCGTATCGACGAGCTCGTTCGACAGCCGCTTCTCGGCGACGAAGTAACTTCGCGTCTCACGCTTCCTCTGCACATCTTCGATGCGCGATCCCACGCGATCGCGCTTGAGGGTTGTCATTCCCGCATGATGTTTTCGGAAAACCGGTTCCCACTTTTCCGGATCATGCGTTAGTCTTCCCGGACAAACAACAACACCGGATCGTCCTCGCCGATGGCCGGTCAAAAACGGGAGATGGCAATGGCCAAAGCGGAAACACCCGGCCTGCACCGCCGCCGATTTCTCAAAGGGGTGGTCGCAGCCGGCGGAGCCACGATGGCCGCGCCGACCGCATCCCGGGCGCAGACCGCGCCACCCGCCAAAGCGAATGCGACGATGCCCACGGCGGCGGATCAAGCCAAAGAACGAGGGCGGCCGCCGGATCTTGAGCAACTGACGACGGAGAAAACCGGCTCCGACTTCATGGTCGACGTCTGCAAGACACTAAATATCGACTACATGGCGTCCTGCCCCGGCTCGACCTTCCGCGCCTTACAGGAAAGCTTCATCAACTACGGCGCAAACAAAAAGCCGGAATGGCTGACCTGCCTGCACGAGGAAGTATCGGTCGGAATGGCGCATGGCTACGCCAAGGTGGCCGGCAAGCCTATGGCGGCGATCATGCATGGCACCGTCGGCACGCAGCATGCCTCGATGGCGATCTACAACGCCTATTGCGATCGTGTTCCGATGCTGCTCTTCACCGGCAATGCCGGCCCTGTCGAAGAGCGGCGGCCGGGGGTCGAGTGGTTCCACAGCGTGCAGGATGGCGCGGCCACCGTGCGCGACTTCGTCAAGTGGGACGATTACCCGATGTCGTTGCAGCATTTCGCCGAGTCGACGGTGCGCGGTTATGCGCTTTCCTGCGCTCAACCGCCCGGACCCGTCTTTATCGTCGCCGACGGCAAGCTTCAGGAAGATCCGCTCGAAGAGCATGAAGCGCGCAGACTCAAGATCCCACGCTTGACGATACCTGCGCAGACCGCAGGCGATCCGAACGCACTGCGCGAGGCCGCCAAGATGCTGGTGGCCGCCGAAGCGCCGGTCATCATTGCCGATCGCTATGCGCGTTCGCAAAGCGCGATGGAGAATCTGGTGCGGCTGGCCGAGCTGTTGCAGGCGCCGGTGATCGACAACCGTGCGCGCATGAACATGCCGAACACGCATTACCTCTGCCAGTCGGAGCGCGCGGGCTCGTTGATCGCGCAGGCCGACTGCATCCTCTCGCTCGAGCCGGTCGACCTTTTCGGCCAGCTCAACACCATGCGCGATCAGCTCTGGCGCACCGACTCGCCGCGGACCAAGCCGGGGGTAAAGGTCATCAGTATCTCGACGCACGATCTGCTGGTGCGCGCGAACTATCAGGATTTCCAGCGCTATACCGCGACTGATCTCAGCATCACGGCGGACGCGCAAACCACGCTGCCTTTCCTGATCGAGGCCGTGCAGCGCGAGACATCCTCGAGCGGCAAGAACGCCAGCGAGATGCGCGGCGAAAAGCTGCGTCAGGCCTACCACAGCACACTGGAACGCGCGCGCACCGAGGCGACCTTCGCATGGGACGCCAAGCCGATCTCGACCGCGCGCCTCTACATGGAGCTGTGGGCGCAAGTGCAGAAGGAAGACTGGGCGCTGGTTGCCGACGGCGACTTTTCGTCCCGCTGGCCGCATCGGCTGTGGCCGCTGGAAAAACATTACCGCTTCATCGGCGGCTCGGGCGCCTATGGTGTTGGCTATCAGCCGGTCGCAGCGTTAGGCGCGGCGCTGGCCCATCGTGACGCCGGCGGCGGCCGCGTCGTGATCAATGTCTGCGGCGACGGCGAGTTCAACATGGCGCCGCATACAATGTGGACCGCCGCACATCACAACATCCCCTACCTGACGATCATCCAGAACAACCGCGCCTATCATCAGGAGATCATGCACGTGCAGCGCATGGCGAACCGGCACAATCGCGGCATACGCAACACGCCGATCGGCACCACCATCGACAATCCGAACATCGATTACGCGAAGATCGCGCTTGGCTATGGCGCGCTCGGCATCGGGCCGATCGAAGACCCCAACGATCTGGCCGACGCGTTCCGCAAGGGCATCGCTGCCGTGAAAGCCGGTCAGCCCGTGCTGATCGACGTCATCACGCAGCCACGTTGAGGGTGCAAACGATGAAGAACTTCAGCCTCACGCTTGTGACCCTGACGCTCACGGTTGGCGCTGCGGCGGCCCAGCAAGCGGGCGCCCCTTTCGGCAACATCGAACACGGCAAGGCGCTCTATCAAGAGACCGGATGCTATCAGTGCCACGGTCTGGCCGGCCAGGGCGCCCCTATGACGGGGCCGCGCGTGTCGCGCACCGAATTTCCGTTCGACGGGTTCGTCAATCAGCTCCGTCATCCCGCCAACCAGATGCCGCCCTATGAGGCGGCCGTGATCTCCGACCAGGATGCGGCCGACATCTACGCCTACTTGCGGCAAATGCCGGCCCCGCCGGACCCCAACAGCATTCCGCTGCTCAAGGTGGCGCGTTAGGCGCGTAAAGTCTCGGAGGGATGGTGGCGTGAGGGCCTTAACCCTCACGCATACTTGCCGTGGCAGTGCTTGTACTTCTTGCCTGAGCCGCACGGACAATCCTCGTTGCGGCCGACCTTGCCCCAGGTCGCCGGATTCTTCGGATCGCGATCAGCAGCCGCCGCCGGCACCAGCGAGGCGTTGGCGAAAGCCATTTCATCTTCGCCGGTATTCGGATCGAGCTTGTGCGCCTCCATCGCCGGCAGCTCCGGCTGCTGGTTTTCGGGCGGCACGATCTCGACGCGCATCAATTGCGCCGTCACGGCCTCGCGCAGATGCGCGATCATGGCTTCGAACAGGCTGAAGGCTTCCGACTTGTATTCCTGCAACGGATCGCGCTGGCCGTAACCGCGCAGGCCGATCACCTGGCGCAGATGGTCGAGCATGACCAGATGCTCGCGCCAGAGATGGTCGAGCGTCTGGAGCAGGATGGTCTTTTCGACGTAACGCATGACGTCGGGGCCCCACTGAGCCACCTTGGCCGCCATGTGCTGGTCGACGTGGTTCTCGATCCGGGTCAGAAGCTCTTCGTCGGCGATGCCTTCTTCCTTGGCCCACGCGTCGACCGGCAGATCGACGTCGAGCACGCGCTTGAGCTCTTCCTTGAGGCCGGCGACGTCCCACTGCTCGGCATAGGCGTGTTCCGGCACATGCTTGGTCACGACGTCCTCGACGAAGGCATGACGCATGTCGGTGACGGTCTCGGCGACGCTTTCGTCTTTCATCAGATCGACGCGCTGATCGAAGATCACCTTGCGCTGGTCGTTCTGGACGTTGTCGAACTTCAAAAGGTTCTTGCGGATATCGAAGTTGCGGGCCTCGACCTTCTGCTGCGCCTTTTCCAGCGCCTTGTTGATCCAGGGGTGGATGATCGCCTCGCCTTCCTTCAGGCCGAGCCGCGTCAGCATGCTGTCGAGCCGGTCGGAACCGAAAATCCGCATCAGGTCGTCTTCCAGCGACAGGAAGAATTTTGAGCGGCCCGGGTCGCCCTGACGGCCGGAGCGGCCGCGAAGCTGGTTGTCGATGCGGCGGGATTCATGGCGTTCGGAGCCGATGATGTAGAGTCCGCCCGGCTTGGTCACGGTCCTGGCCGGCTTCGAGCCCTTGGCCGGTTCGATTTCGATGGTCTCCTCGGCCTTCAGCACGATGTCGCGGAAGCGTTCGACGTCGGCCTTGATCTGTTCGATCTTGGCATTGCGCTCGGCTTCGTCGGTAATGCCCGCCGTCTCGTGCTGGATGCGCATGTCGAGCGAGCCACCGAGCTTGATGTCGGTGCCGCGGCCGGCCATGTTGGTGGCGATCGTGATCGCGCCGGGAACGCCGGCTTCCGCCACGATATAGGCTTCCTGTTCGTGGAAGCGCGCGTTCAGTACTGCAAACAGCTTGGCCGGCTTGCCGGCGCGTGCGGCCGCGTAAAGCTTCTCCATCGCCCTTTCGTTGCCGAAGTCGATCTGCTTGTAGCCGTTCTTCTTGAGGTATTCGGCCAGCACTTCGGACTTTTCGATCGATGCGGTACCGACCAGCACCGGCTGCAAGCGCGAATTCGCACGCTCGATCTCGGCAAGGATCGCGGCGTACTTCTCGTTCTGGGTGCGGTAGACCTCGTCGTCTTCGTCGAGACGCGCGACCGGCAGGTTGGTCGGGATTTCGACCACGTCGAGCTTGTAGATGTCGAACAACTCGTCGGCTTCGGTGGCCGCGGTGCCGGTCATGCCGGACAGCTTCGCGTACATCCGGAAATAGTTCTGGAAGGTGATCGAAGCCAGCGTCTGGTTTTCGGGTTGTACCGTCTGGTGCTCTTTCGCTTCGAGCGCCTGATGCAGGCCTTCCGAATAGCGCCGGCCGGGCATCATGCGGCCGGTGAACTCGTCGATAATCACGACTTCGTCGTCGCGAACGATGTAGTCCTTGTCGCGCGTGAACAGCGTATGCGCGCGCAGCGCCTGGTTGACGTGGTGGACGACCGAGACGTTCTCGACGTCGTAGAGCGACTCGCCCTTGAGCTGACCGGCGTCGCGCAGCAGCGTTTCAAGCTTCTCCATGCCGCCTTCGGTGAGCGTCACCGTGCGCTGCTTCTCGTCGACGTCGTAATCGGCCTTGTCGAGCTTCGGGAAGAAGGTGTCGATGGTGTTGTAGAAATCCGAACGGTCGTCTAGCGGACCGGAAATGATCAAGGGCGTACGCGCTTCGTCGATCAGGATCGAGTCGACTTCGTCGACGATGCCGTAGAAGTGCCCGCGCTGGACCATGTCCTCGAGCCGGTACTTCATGTTGTCGCGCAGATAGTCGAAGCCGTATTCGTTGTTGGTGCCGTAGGTGATGTCGCAGGCGTAGGCTTCCTTGCGCTCGGCATCGTCGAGACCATGGACGATCACGCCGGTGGTCAGGCCGAGGAACGAGTAGATCTGTCCCATCCAGGAGGAGTCGCGGCGGGCGAGGTAATCGTTGACGGTAACGACATGGACGCCCTTGCCGGCGAGCGCGTTGAGATAGACCGCCAGCGTCGCCACCAGCGTCTTGCCTTCGCCGGTTTTCATCTCGGCGATGTCGCCCTCGTGCAGCACCATGCCGCCGATCAGCTGCACGTCGAAATGACGCTGGCCAAGCGTGCGCTTGGCTGCCTCGCGCACCGTGGCGAAGGCCGGGACCAGGATGTCGTCCAGCGTCTTGCCTTCGGCGAGCTCTTTGCGGAATTCCGCGGTGCGCGCCTTCAGCGCTTCGTCGGAAAGTGCGGCGACCTCCGGCTCCAGCGCGTTGATGGCATCGACGCGGGACTGATATCCTTTGACCCGCCGATCATTTGCGGAACCGAAAAACTTGCGGGCGAGCGCGCCGATCATGCCAACTTCCTGTTTTAGCTTCGGCAGAGCTGCCGTGATGTGGTCCGCCGGATGGGACTGCCTATCAACTCATCGTGACGCGCGAAGGTCCGGCCCTGACCGGGTTCGTCGTCGAATAAGTGGGAGTTCGGCAGTCCGGGGTTCAACGGCCAAAACGCTGGAAAATTAGCGTTATAGCCATTGACTCAGGTTGGGCAGAGATATGGCTGGCCCAAAGGCTTGTCAACGCCGCCAAAGGTGCGCGATCCCGCGCCCCCACGGAGGGGCAACAGCCCCTCATCCCGGGGTTGTCGGACTGTCATATCGCGGGGCGGAAGGGTGTTCACTATCCGGACCTGTCGGGGCTTCCGCGGCCACGGAAAGTCTCATCATGACACCGGCCACCAAGGCCCCCCGCATTTCCGCAATTTCATCATTTTGACAGACTTTTCGCGTTGCCAAGGCGGCGTGATTGGGCGAGTGTCGCGCGGCTTTAGGGCATGGTCCGGAAGAGTGGAAACCGGTTTTCCAACGAGATCATGACCCAGGAAAATGGCCCCCGCCGCAACAGCCATACGGCTTTCGAGATAAGGATTTTCCATGACTACTTCGTCATCAGACGCGAAACGTGGTGCGCACGTCCGCTTTGCCGCCGCCACCTGCGTACTTGCGATTTCCCTGTTCGCGAGCCTGCCGCTCCGCGCTGAAGATGCCAACCCGGTGCTTGCCAAGGTGAACGGCGCCGAAATCCGCCAGAGCGATGTCGCGCTCGCCGAGGAAGAGCTCGGGCCGAGCCTCGCGCAGATGGATCCTGCGACCAAGAAGGAAAACGTGCTGGCCTTCCTGATCGACATGAAGATCGTCGCCAAGGCCGCGGAAGACAAGAAGATCGAGGATCGCCCGGACTTCAAGGCGCG
The DNA here is from genome assembly GCF_900142985.1 of Bradyrhizobium erythrophlei. Classification (NCBI taxonomy): domain Bacteria; kingdom Pseudomonadati; phylum Pseudomonadota; class Alphaproteobacteria; order Hyphomicrobiales; family Nitrobacteraceae; genus Bradyrhizobium; species Bradyrhizobium erythrophlei. The sequence continues at coordinate 3,262,607 of NZ_LT670849.1, read as the reverse complement.
TCTGTCTTTCGCCCGCAACCGCCTGCTGATGGACAATCTGCTCGCAGCGGAAGGCAAGGCGGCGACCACCGATGATGCCATGAAGAAGGTCTATGACGAGGCCGCCAAGCAGATCTCGGGCGAGCAGGAAGTGCATGCACGGCACATCCTGGTCGAGAGCGAAGACGAGGCCAAGGCGATCAAGGCGGAGCTGACCAAGGGCGCCGACTTCGCCGAGCTCGCCAAGAAGAAATCGAAGGACCCGGGCGCGGCCGATGGCGGCGACCTCGGCTTCTTCACCAAGGACCAGATGGTGCCGGAATTCTCCGCCGTCGCGTTTGCGCTCGAGCCGGGCAAGATTTCCGACCCCGTGAAGTCGCAATTCGGCTGGCACATCATCAAGGTCGAGGAAAAGCGCAACCGCCAGGCGCCTGACTTCGCCCAGGTCAAGCCCCAGATCGAAACCTACGTGACCCGCAAGGCGCAGGCCGAATACGTCGCCAAGCTCCGCGAAGCCGCAAAGGTCGAGCGCATGGACCAGGCCTCCAACACGCCCGCTCCGGACGCGGCCAAGCCGGTCGACTCGAAGATGGCGCCGGCGAAGAAGTAAATCGACTTCACGGCGAAATTTCAGTATTTGACGTCATGCCCGGCCTCGTGCCGGGCATCCACGTCTTAGGACCTTGTTCACGGCACTGAAGACGTGGATGGCCGGAATAAATCCGGCCATGACGATCCAACTTCCGTTTCAGGATAAGGCGTCCCATGTCCTCGACCGTCTCTCCCCTCGCCCCGACCGACGTCCCCGAGATGCCCGCGATTGCCGGCGTAAAGCTCGCGACCGCGGCGGCCGGCATCCGTTACAAGGGCCGCACCGACGTGCTGCTCGCGATCATGGAAAAAGGGACGACGGTCGCCGGCGTCTTCACGCGCTCCAAATGTCCCTCCGCGCCGGTCGAGTGGTGCCGCGCCAAGCTTGGCCGTGGCCAGGCCCGCGCGCTGGTGGTCAATTCTGGCAACGCCAACGCCTTTACCGGCAAGACCGGCCGTCAGTCGACGGCGCTGACGGCTTCGATTGCGGCAAAAGCGGTCGGCTGCCAGCCCGGCGACATTTATCTGGCGTCGACCGGGGTGATCGGCGAACCGCTCGACGCCACGAAGTTCGACGGCGTGCTGGACGATCTTGCGGCGAAGACCGCGCCCGAAGGCTGGATGGACGCCGCACGCGCGATCATGACGACCGACACCTTCCCGAAGGTCGCGACCGCAACGGTCAAGCTCGGCAAGGCCAAGGTGACGATCAACGGCATGGCCAAGGGCGCCGGCATGATCGCGCCCGACATGGCGACCATGCTTTCCTTCGTTTTCACCGACGCGCCAATTTCAGCCGGCGCATTGCAATCGCTTCTGAAGGCGGGCGTCGAAGACAGTTTCAACGCCGTCACCATCGACGGCGATACCTCGACCTCCGATACGCTGCTCGCCTTTGCGACCGGCGCGGCCGCGGCCCACGGCGCGCCGAAGATCAGCCGCGCCAGCGATCCGCGCCTGAAGGCTTTCGTGAAGGCCTTTCACGCCGTGCTTGCGAACCTTGCCGAGCAGGTGGCGCGCGATGGCGAAGGCGCCCGCAAGCTGGTTGAGATCTCGGTCGAGGGCGCAGTGTCGAAAGCATCGGCCCGCAGGATCGCGATGTCGATCGCCAACTCGCCGCTGGTGAAGACGGCGATCGCGGGCGAGGACGCCAATTGGGGGCGCGTGGTGATGGCGGTCGGCAAGGCCGGCGAGCCGGCCAATCGCGACAAGCTCTCGATCGCGTTCAACGGCATCCGCGTCGCGCAGCGCGGCGCGCGCGATCCGTCTTATGACGAAGCGGAAGTCTCGAACGCAATGAAGCAGCCGAAGATCGCCATCAAGGTTGCGCTCGGCCTCGGCAAGGGCCGTGACCGCGTGCTGACCTGCGATCTCACCAAGGAATATGTCGCGATCAACGGCGACTACCGGTCGTGATGATCACGACCGGTATGCGTCGCGGCGCTTAGTTGGTGAGGTGGGCTGTCATCAGCGCGTGCTTGAACATGGCTTGAAGCGAAGTCGTGATGTCTCCCGGCGTATTGGCCGTATACATGAAGCCTGGCGATGCGCAGTTCGTCAGGGCGGTACTGATGCCCGGAGGACCGTTGATGTTGTTGTTGGCGAAATCGTCCTCGTCATTGGCGAAAGACGCGTTCACCGGATTGATCGTCTGGTAGGGAATATAGAGCACCGAAATCACGATGCCCCGGCCCTTGATGGTCGTGCAGATGTTCGGAAACTGATTGCTGATATCGCCAAGCGTGACCGCGTGATTGCTGCCGGACCAGTTTCCATTTGGAACGCCTTTGCTTTGCGGATCCTGCGCACCATCCGTGATGAGGAATATGTAGGGCAGCGTGTTATTCGAATTGCTGCCAGTACCCACGCTCGTGATCAGGGTGTTCAGCGAGTTAAGCCCCACGTCAATATGCGTGCCTCCGGAGCCGAGGGCTGTATTCATGTTAGTGTCGAGCTCTTGGGCGAGGTTTTGGGCCTGGTAGTTGATCGTGCCCGGGGTGTTGGGATTGGCGTTGATGGTGGAGGTCAACGGTGCATAGCTCGTATCCATCTTCGTGATGAAGGGATAAAGCCCGATCCGGAATTGTTGGGGCACCTGCATGTACTGAGGATTGACGGCCGTCGCGAACAGACCGTCGATACCGTTCACGGCTTGCGTGGCGTTCAAGGCGACGCCGACCGCGTCGAGCCGCAGCTGGATGCACGCATCCGTTCCCGCGGTCGGGCAGGACGTGACCGCAGGCAGGCTCCACGTGGTGCTCGCGGAATTACCGGTAATAAACGAATTCGGGCCGGTCATCGAATTATTGAGGGTGGGGAGCATGGCGACTGGTAAGCCCGGAACTTGCTTCGGCACTGGCGGCCCGCTCCCTCCCAGCTGTGATGGCGTCGCATTGAGAAGCGTCGAAAGCGCGCTCTGGCTCACGCGGGAGTAGATGTAGCCCATGCAATAGTTATTCGTGTTGTATTGCTGGGTATACGACGTGACGGTGGTCGCCGGATTGGGCGGTGGCGCGGCCGGGGCAGTCACGGGTGGATCGACGCACGCGCTCTTTTGGGGCGCGAAATGGCAGGCCAGGGTGCAACCCGTGCGATACTGGACCCAGTTGTCCGGGTTGATCGTTTGCATGCGCTTTGCATCGCCCCCGTTGGGGGTCGTCGTCGACGGCAAGCCCATCGATCCCGAGACGTCCAGCGCCACATAGAAATCGAGATAAAGCGGCAGTGACGCAGATGCGCTCGAGCTTCCTTGCACCACCAGCGAGTTAAAGCCAACCACGTTCATGAAGGTGGTTGGCACAGTGGCATTGAACTTGACGGTCGAGGTGAGGCCCGCACCCGTCTTTGTAACGGTGGCGTTGGTCAGCGAGGTATTCAAGCTGAACAGATTATTGGAAGCGGCCTGCTTGTAGACCGTGTAGACGTTGCCGTAGAAAATATTCATGGCGTCGGTCTGGGCGGTCGTGACCGCGCCGTTACCGGTCATCTGCGACGCGGCCAGCCAGCCCTGGGAGTTCTGCGAGATCGAAGCGACTGCCGCGGCATCCGCCGCCGATTGCAGTTTGGCCTTCATCCGCGACGCTTCCGAATAGTCGACCGCGACTCCGACCGCGGAGATGATGGGTATAACGGCGATACCGAAGATCACGGCAATGTTGCCGCGCTGATCGGTGCGGAAACGCTTCATCAAGCCGGAAAAAATGTGCATGGGGCTCGCCTGTCTGGATTAACTCCCCTACTGGTCTATTGGCTGGGAATTAAATTCAGCTTATTGCGATGGAAAAATCGCGGGCCTAATAGGGTTAACAAATCCTTTCCACATCCTGCGAGACGTGCACTTTCCCGAAAGCCGGCAAGAGATGTCTGACATCAAATTGACTCTGGTCGTGGCCTGCGCCCTGATCGATGCCGACAGGCGCGTGCTCATCGCGCAGCGGCCGGCAGGCAAGGCGATGGCCGGCTTATGGGAATTTCCGGGTGGCAAGCTTGAGCCCGGCGAGCGGCCGGAAGCCACGCTCATTCGCGAACTCCATGAGGAGATCGGCATCACCGTGAAGGAAGCGTGTCTTGCGCCGCTTACCTTTGCGAGCCACGCCTATGATGACTTCCATCTCTTGATGCCGCTTTATATTTGCCGCCGCTGGGAAGGCCAGGTGATTGCGCGCGAGGGCCAAAATCTCGCTTGGGTGCGCGCCAATAAACTGCGCGACTACCCGATGCCGCCCGCCGACATCCCGCTGATCCCGTATCTGACCGACTTATTGATGTGAGTTAAGTTCTCGTCATACGCTGGTTTGCAGCCCCGAAACGTCGGCGGCCGAGCGAGCCAGTGGCCTGGGCGAAGCGTTGGCAGAGACGAGGCCGCGCATCCATCAAATTTCCAAAAGATTCTCGCGAGTCGGATGAATTGCCGGTTCAAGCCCGGCAATGACGGCTCGGATGACCCAGATTGATGGATTTGATTTCAGGGACCCGTCGGGCAGGCCGGTGCCGTGGCGGGCGGAACGATAGCCGGTACCGAGGGATAGAACACGCAGGTCGACTGTCGCGGCAACGCATAGGCGATATCACTCAGCGAGATGCCTGAATTCCCCATCACTCCGAAGAAGCCAAACGTCGGCGTGTAGAGGGTGTTGACCTCGCTGACAATGATATACTGGTTCTGAAGGATCGCATGCGTCGTCGGATCCGTAGCGATCATGCTCGGCGGAAGAGCGGTAAACTGCGACTGGAGGCCGCGTGGCGCAGATCCCCAGCTCCACTGGACATAGGCGTTGCCCGTTGTTGGATTGATGTACAACTCCGAAATCGTCATATTCGGCGCTGGATAGGTGGGTTGCACATAGGGCACCATGATCAAGTTGGCCGCACCGATGTAGTTGGTCAGATCGGCAACGGAGGCCGTCGCCCCCTGCGACGTCAGGTTCGCAATGGTGCGCGCCACCAGCGAAACCTTGCGGTCAATGGCCAGGCCAGAGGCAAATTCGACCGTCGCGAATAGCAGTACCAGCATCAGCGGGACGATCATCGCGAATTCGACGGCGGCAATGCCGCGACAATCCCTGAAAAAGGTCGCGACCGCAATGCATCTGCGCATGCAGGTCTTCGTGGCTCCCCTCGCAAAGCTCATGTCGCGCAAACCCCGGTGTAAGGCTCGTTGCGGAAGGCCGCGGTTGCACTGAGCAAGCGGATACCGCCGCTCAGATTTGAGATGTTGTAGCCGAGCCCGGTGACGAACATCTGCCACGGATAATAGAGCGTGACGGTGACGACGCTGCACGACGTGCCGGGGTTGAATTTGAGCTTGGTGGGGTCGTAACTTCCGTTCGTCACGGGATTTGTGATGGCTAGATTCGAGAATTGCGCCGGATCGCTCTCAACATCGACGCCGATGGTGTTGCAGTTAAACAGGGGCTGGGACTGCTTGCAGATGACCTGGGTCGTGAATTGCGCCGAGGTATAGCCCGCGGACTGGGATTGCCCGGTCAGGATCTGGCGCGCCGCGTCCTGCGCGACGCTTTCGAGGACCTGGCTCGCAAAGAACATGATCGCGGTTTCGATGACCGCAAACAGCAGGGCGAAGAAGACCGGCGCAACCAGCGCGAATTCGACCGCCGCCGATGCCCGGCTATTGCGGCCGAAGCGGCGGAAGATATTTGCTTTGGCGTTTGGCGCAGCGGACGGTGGCATCGAGACGACTCGCACGGGTGGCAATTGACCGGTCGTCGGACAATAGTGAAAAGTTATTGTCGAAATGTTTTAGGCGACGGCGCAGGGGCGCCGGTCTCGTTAACCGCGCGTTAATGTGGCGGCGCGGGAGGACCAGAATCCGGGCTAAGTCCGAGTCACCAAGCTGCGCGACTACGAGATGCCGCCGGCCGGTATTCCGCCGACCCCGCATCCGATCGATCTGTTGACGTAGGCCTTTTAGTCGCTCGAAGAGCTTCGCTTCACCGCTTCAGCGAGACTTATCTTCGCCGATCCCGGCTTGAGCGGTTTGGGCTGGCTCTCGTGCGGCGCCCAGCCCGACAGCCAGATGATGTCGAAGGTGGCGCGGATGCGGCCATCAGGATCGGCGAAACGTTCGCGGTAGATTTCCGCCGTCCGCAACATGGTGGCGCGGCGGGTCGGCATCCGCCGCCTCTCAACGAGGATATTGGTCGCCGCCATTCGCCGCAAATCGTGCATCAACGCGAACGCATTGTCGTAGCGCACGACGATGCGGTCGACATCGGTGACCGGAAGCGCAAGGCCCGCACGCTGCAACAGCGCGCCGACCTCGCGCAGATCGGCAAATGGCGCCACGCGCGGCGATATCCCGCCTTCCAACTCGGCTTCCGCCGCCGCGAACGACTGCCGCAATTCGGTGAGCGTGTCGCCGCCGATCATCGCGGCCATCAACAATCCGTCGGGACGCAGGGCGCGGCGGATCTGCGCCAGCACGCCAGGCAAGTCATTGACGAATTGCAAGGCGAGCGCGGAAACGACGAGATCGAGCGATAGCGCTTCAAGCGCAAGTGGCTCGGATTCCTGCGCCGGCAGATCGGCTCGCACATAGCGATCGAAGCGCTTCGAGAGGGTTTTGGCGACCTGGTCACCCGGCGTGCCGACTTCGGCCACGCTTTTGAAATCGCGCAACACGGCATTGAGGCGATCGGCCATGTCTTCCGCGGCGCGATCCAGCAGAAAGGTCGCGGTCCCCAGCCTTTGTGCCCGCTGGAGGCGGGCGCGCAGCAAGTCGCGGTCAAACAGACGGGGCGCAGCAGCCGGTTTCGAAGCCATGCGGGTTGGTACGCGCTTGCTTTTCGACTCGCAATCCGAGCCATTTTGGGGCTTAATAGACTCTTAATAGATACTTTTATGTACCCCAGTTAAGGGCTAGCGTTTTTCATGGCCACAGAAAAAGCCGAAACCGACCGGGTTCCAGTCACCTTGGCCCTTTCGACCATCACCTATCTCGAAAAACTGGTCAGACAGGGAACCCACGGGACTAGCGTACCGGGCGTAGCGAGGACCCTGATCGAGGAGGGTATTCGTCTCGCCATCAAGGACGGGCTGCTTTCGATCCGCGACAACGGCAAGAGCACGTAACGCGGCACTCGGGACGGATCGGCAACTGGGAGGCCTTGGGGGAGCCGGCGTGACGGCTCATACTTTTTGGACTTTTCAAATGCCCGACAACACCTGGACCACCGAGCGCATCGAGCTTCTCAAACAGCATTTCGCCGCAGGTCTCTCATGCCGCGAAATCGCCAACGAAATCGGGGTGAGCCGTAACGCCGTCATCGGCAAGCTTTCGCGCCTCAGTCTGACCCGCGAAAAGAAGCCGATGTGCCGCCGGGAGAACGCGAAGCCGGGCCGCTCACGATCGGTACCCAGGTTGCAGTACCGGATTTTGCGAAAGCTGTTCGCCGAGGCAACGCCGGCGGAAGAGAGCGACGATACGATCCGCAGCGAACAGCACTGTTCCCTGTTCGAGCTGAGCGAGGAAAGGTGCCGCTGGCCGATCAATCACCCCGGCGAAGAGGGCTTCTGTTTTTGCGGCAACCCGCCGCTGGGCGGCCTGCCCTATTGCGCCGGCCACAGCCGGCTTGCCTATCAGCCAGGCTCTCGCCAGCGCGCGGCGCGAGGGTAATCAGCTAAATCGATGCCACGCCCCAGCCCAAGATGACGCGGGTGGCCCGCCAGAACCAGATATCGCCGTCGTGGGCCGCCTGAATGCTGAAAATCCGCTTCTTCCAAAGCGGATCGTGGCGGAAGCGGATATTCTCCAACTTGAACTCGGCCTGTCTTTGTTTCCACGCCTTGACCCAGGCGAGATGCGCCTCGTCGAGTTGCTGGCGAAGTCTGGAAACTTCGATTTGATAGGGCTGAGGGAAAAGAACTTGAAGCATGGTGATGCGGCTTCACGGTCAGACGACGGTCACATCTAGCTGGCGCGCGCTTGCGATTTGGCAAGATCGGCACTGCTACTCAGCATGATGCTGTTGCCGCTTGAGCACAGACACGCCCGACGTTACCTTGACCACTAGCCATGGACGCCGAGCCAACCTCATCATCCCGCTCCATCCCGGCGCGCCTTGCCGGCGTGCTTTCTGCGTGTCGGGACGCATGGTCGCATGCCTCAAAACTGGCGCTCGACGTCGCGCTGCCGTCCTTATGCGTGGCCTGTCGCGAGCCGGTCGAGGGCGAAGGCGTCTGTGCCGATTGCTGGGCCAAGCTCTCGTTTATCGCGCCGCCGTTCTGCCCGCGCCTCGGCATTCCCTTTGTGTACGACCCCGGACCCGACATGCTCTCGATGGAGGCAATCGCCAATCCGCCGGCCTATGCGCGGGCCCGCGCGGCCGTGCGCTATGACGACGTGGCGCGAACGCTCGTGCATGCCTTGAAGTACCAGGACCGCACGGATCTGGCGCCGGCGATGGGCGGCTGGATGGCGCGGGCCGGCCGTGAATTGCTCGGCGAGGCGGATGTTCTCGTTCCCGTGCCGTTGCATTGGCGGCGCGGATGGAGCCGCCGCTATAACCAGTCAGGCGCACTTGCACGCATCATCGAGCGTCACACCGGCGTTACCGTCGCGGCCGAGGCGCTGCGCCGGATCCGTCCGACCGAGCAGCAAATCGGCCTGTCGCGGCCGCAACGGGCCAGCAACGTCCAGGGGGCGTTCAAGGTCGCGCCTGATCGGCAACATCTCGTCGCGGGCCGCCGCGTGGTCCTGATCGACGACGTGCTGACGTCAGGCGCGACGGTAGATGCCTGCGCACGAGCACTTTTGCGCGCCAAAGCCAAAGCCGTTGACGTGCTGGTCTTTGCCCGGGTTGTGGACGGCCACCGAACTCCCATATAATCGCGGATATTATCTCATTTGGTCGTCTTACCGGACTGAGCGCGCGATGGCTGCTGCAATTGAAATCTACACCCGCCCCGGCTGCGGTTACTGTACCGCGGCCAAACAGCTGCTGACGCGCAAGAAGGCCGCGTTCACCGAGCTCAGCATCTCGAACGATCCCGCTTTCCGCGAACAGATGTACGACCGCGCTGGCGCCGGCACTACCTTTCCGCAGATTTTCATCGGCCAGACCCATGTCGGCGGCTGCAACGAGCTCTACGCGCTCGACCGCGCCGGCAGGCTTGACGCCTTGCTCGCTGGCGAAGAGGCCACCTCATGAGCGCCGATCATTCCTTTACCGCCGCCATGGTGCAGATGCGCACCGGCCTGTTGCCGGAGCAGAGCCTCGAGCAAGGCATCAAGCTGATCCGTCAGGCCGCGGCCCAGGGCGCGGACTATGTGCAGACCCCTGAAGTCAGCAACATGATGCAGCTGAACCGCAAGGCGCTGTTCGAGCATCTCGCCGACGAGGCCGACGATCTTTCGCTGAAAGCCTATCGCGCGCTCGCGGCCGAACTGAAAATCCATCTGCACATCGGCTCGCTGGCGTTGCGCGCCACGAGCGAACGCGCGGTCAACCGCTCGTTCCTGATCGGCCCCGACGGCGGCGTGATCGCAAGCTACGACAAGATCCATATGTTCGATATCGATCTGCCGGGCGGCGAGAGCTATCGCGAATCCGCCAACTATCAGCCCGGCGAGACCGCCGTCATTGCCGACCTGCCCTGGGGGCGCATCGGGCTGACGATCTGCTACGACGTTCGCTTCCCGGCGCTCTATCGCGCGCTTGCCGAAAGCGGCGCATCGTTCCTGACCGTGCCTTCCGCCTTTACCCGAAAGACCGGCGAGGCCCATTGGCATACGCTGCTGCGCGCCCGCGCCATCGAAAACGGCTGCTTCGTATTCGCCGCGGCCCAGGCCGGGCTGCACGAGAACAAGCGCGAGACCTTCGGGCATTCGCTGATCGTCGCCCCCTGGGGCGAGGTGCTGGCCGAAGGCGGCATCGAGCCTGGCGTCTTCATGACGAAAATCGATCCCGCGCTGGTCGAGACCGCGCGCAAGACGGTGCCGTCGTTGCAGCATGGACGGCGCTTTTCCGTCGCCGATCCGAAATCCGGTCCTGACTACCTGCATGTGGTTCGGGGATCGGCATGATCCATTACAATTTGCGCTGCAAGAAGGGCCATGCTTTCGAAAGCTGGTTCCAAAGTTCGTCTGCTTACGAACAGCAGGAGCGGCGCAAGCTGGTGAATTGCCCGGTGTGCGGTTCGAGCGACGTCGAACGGGCCATCATGGCCCCGCAAATCGTGAGCAAGAAGGGCCGCGACACGGCACCTGCCGAGTCAGTACCCGCGGCGTCGCCGGCACCGGCCACTGAGGTGATCCCGCCTTCCCCGTCGACGCCGCTGTTGATGACGCAGGAGCGCGAGCTGCGCGCCAAGCTCAAGGAATTGCGCGACCACATCGTCAGCAATGCCGACAATGTCGGCGAGCGATTTCCGAACGAAGCCCGCAAGATGCATTATGGCGATATCGAGCATCGCCCGATCTACGGTGAGGCGTCGCCGGATGAAGCGCGCGCGCTGATCGACGAGGGCGTCGAGGTCATGCCGCTTCCGACGCTACCGGACGACCGGAACTAGATTCCGCGCCGGGAAGCGACGAATAGTCAACCGCTGAGGCGCCCATGAATCCGGAAGCCTTTTCATCCTGGCAAATCTGGGCTGTGCTGTCGGCGGTATTTGCGGCACTGACAGCGATTTTCGCCAAGGTCGGCGTCGAGGGCATCAACTCCGATCTCGCCACCCTGATCCGCACCGCCATCGTTCTGATCACCCTGTCGCTCATTCTGTTTGCGACCGGGCAACTCACGAGCCCTGGCCAGGTCTCGCCGAAAAGCTGGCTCTTTCTGGTGCTGTCCGCGCTCGGCACCGGCGCCTCGTGGCTTTGTTACTTTCGAGCGTTGAAACTCGGCCCCGCCACGCTGGTTGCGCCGATCGACAAGCTCAGCGTCGTGCTGGTCGCACTGTTCGGCGTGGTGTTTCTCGGCGAGCGCCCCTCGCCTCAGGGGTGGATCGGGATTGCACTGATTGCCGGCGGCGCCGTGCTGATTGCCTTCAAGGGCTAACATAGCGTTTTCGAGCGAAGCCTGCCCTCGGACTTGATCCGGGGGTGGCCTCCGGTTCGCGTTAAGAAAACGCGCCAAACTAATGTTAGGCGGCCACGAGCAGCCCGACCCCGACCACGATCAGCGCGATGCCAAACAGTTCGCGCGGCGAAAGCGGCTGCTTGAACGAATAATACGCCACGGCCTGCGCAAACAGCACCTCGACCAGCGCCAGCGTGCGCACATTGGCGGCCGCGGTCAGCGCGAACGCCAGGAACCAGAATTGCGAGGCGAATGCGCCCATGAAGCCCGCGAGCAGCGAGGGTTTCCACAGCCGGAGAATATCGCTGAGCACCTTCGGGGCGCGCGCCAACAGATAGATCGTCAGGATCAGTGTCTGCACGAACAGGCCGAACACCAGCGTATAAGTCGCCGCCGTCACGAACGAGGCGCCCCCGATCGTGATGATGGCGCCGCGATATCCGTTGGCCGAAAGTGCGAAAGCAGCCGCCGACACCAGACCGATCACGGTCGGCCGCCAGTCCGCAAATCCCTTTTCACCGCCTGGCCGCAGCGCCGTGACGACGACGCCGATCGTGGCGATCAGGATCGCAATCACCTTCAGGGTGGTCAGATGATCGCCGAGAAAAACAAAGCCGAAGATCGCGGTCTGGATCGCCTCGGTCTTGAGATAGGCCGTTGTCACCACGAACGAGCGATCGTTCATCGCAACCAGCATCAGCCCGGTCGCGACGATCTGGCAGAGTGCACCGAGCAGAAGCCACGGCCAGAACGCCGGCGTTGGCGACGGCATGGCATCGCCCGTGAAAGCCAGCACGCCGGCAAAGAACAGGACGGCGAACGGAAAGCCGAACAGAAAGCGGATATTGGTGGCGCCCCAAGTGCCGAGCGGCCCGGTCAATTGCCGCTGCATGGCGTTGCGCGCGACCTGACCGGCCGCGGCGACAACGGTAAAGGGAATCCAGAGCGAAGCTGCGGTGAACATCAAGGAATGCGGGAAGGAGGAATCAGGCAGAAATCAAATCATGCCTTCCGCAATCACCATGTAGTTCACGTCCATGTCGGACGACAAACCCCAGCGATCGGCGAAGGGGCTGTAGACTACGCCAGTCTGCTCGGCGATGGTTAGCCGGTTATCGAGAAGGTGACGTGCAAGTTCGTCGGGGGTGACGAATTTTTCCCATTGATGGGTGCCGCGCGGCAGCCAGCGCAGGACATATTCCGCGCCGACGATGGCGAGTGCAAAGCTCTTCCAGTTGCGGTTGAGCGTGGAGACCACCATCAGCCCGCCGGGCTTGAGCATCGCCGCACAACGGCCAATGAACATGCCGACGTCGCTGACATGCTCGACCACTTCCATCGCCAGCACGATGTCAAAGCGCTCCCGCACGTCCATCTCTTCGACCGTCGTGCAGCGATAATCGATCGACAGATGGCCGCGATCGGCATGCAGCCTGGCGGCCGCGATATTGCTGGCCGACGGATCGACACCGATCACTTGCGCCCCTAATCGCGTCAGCGGCTCGCACAACAGCCCCGCACCGCATCCGATGTCGAGGACGCGCAGGCCCGAAAGACAATTCAGGCTTCTGATGTTGCGGTCGAACTTGCGGCACGCAGCGTCGCGAATATAGGTCAGGCGCAACGGATTGATCTTGTGCAGCGGGGCCATCTTGCCCTTGGGATCCCACCACTGCTCGGACAATTTCGAGAATTTTGCAATCTCGGCCGGATCGACGGTCGATGCGGCGGCGGAGGCAGGGGGGGTGGATTGCATGGCCATGGCGCCCGTCGTTCCTAGTGCGCGGTGATGGCGCTGCGAAACGCCAGGGGCGAGGCGATCGTTTTGATTACCTGCGGCGGCACTTCTCCCATCCCCACGATGGAGACATTGCCGTAGTTGAGCAGACGGCCCGGAATACTCTGGTCCACTTCGACGCTTGCGATCTTGTCGAGCGCGATCTCGAAGGTGTGGCGATTGATGAAGCCGGTCTTGTGAACCACCCGCCGATCGGTGACATCGGTCTCGGTGGTGAACCGGTGGAACCAGCCTTTGATCGTGAAATAGAGCGCCACAACGGCGATCACCGCGGCCGCGGGCAGGCCCAGCACGGCCATCGGCGGGACAGCGACAGAGGCGGCGGCAAGCGCCAGCACCACGACCCAAGCCAAGATTGCCGGCAGGTAGAAGATCCAGTGCGCATTGGTCGAATACAGCACTTTTTCGCCCGGCTGCAGGATCTCGTCGATGTAACGCCCCATACAAACAGCCTCATTAACTCAAACAGGTGGCGGGTTTCCCCCGATAGCCGGAACCGGGCTTGCCCCCGACCGCGCCGCTATGTATACGCGCCTTTCGAGCCAGGCGCGTGAAGCTTTGCGCCGGTTACATTAATAGTCCGCAGGGGAATGTACCAGTGCGGCGAATTTGAAGCTCCTACGGTGTCGCGGCCAGTCCGTGACAGGAGCGTCAAATTCAATGCCGCACTGGAATCAATATCTTGCTAGAGCTCCTTTGATACCGAAGTTCGCATCGGAGGTAGCCGTTACAGTTTTGCGAACTTCGGTATCGGAGCTCTAGTTCGTCATGGGTCGCCTCGTGATGAAATTCGGCGGCACATCGGTCGCCAACATCGAACGCATCCGCAACGTCGCACGTCACGTCAAGCGCGAGGTCGACGCCGGTCATGACGTTGCCGTCGTCGTCTCGGCGATGTCCGGCAAGACCAATGAGCTGGTGGATTGGTGCCGCGAAGCGTCGCCCATGCACGATGCGCGCGAATATGACGCGGTGGTGGCCTCCGGCGAACAGGTGACCGCGGGGCTGCTGGCGATTGCATTGCAGGCGATCGGCATCCAGGCACGTTCTTGGCAGGGCTGGCAGCTCCCGATCAAGACCAGCGACGCCCACGCCTCGGCGCGAATTCTCGACATCGACGGCAGCGAGCTGCTCCATCGTTTTAAGGAGCGCAAGGAGGTCGCCGTCATCGCCGGCTTCCAGGGCATCAACCCGCAGACCAACCGGATCACGACGCTCGGGCGCGGCGGCTCCGACACGTCGGCGGTAGCCGTTGCGGCTGCCATTCGGGCCGACCGCTGCGACATCTATACGGACGTCGATGGCGTCTACACGACCGATCCGCGGGTGGTTCCGAAAGCCCGCCGGCTCGACCGGATCGCTTTCGAGGACATGCTCGAACTGGCTTCGCTGGGCGCCAAGGTGCTTCAAGTCCGTTCGGTGGAACTCGGCATGGTGCACAACATGCCGATCTTCGTTCGCTCCAGTTTCGACAAGCCGGAAGATATCGACCCCCACGCCAACCAGCCGCCGGGCACGCTGATCTGCAGCGAGGAACAAATCATGGAAAGCCACGTCGTCACCGGTATCGCCTTTTCCAAGGACGAGGCCCAGATTTCCATCCGCCAAATCGAGGACAAGCCGGGCGTTGCGGCCTCGATCTTCGGTCCGCTGGCGGGCGCCAACATCAATGTCGACATGATCGTGCAGAACGTCTCCGAGGACGGCAAGACCACCGACCTCACCTTCACGGTGCCGGCTTCCGACTATACGCGCGCCCGTGACACCATCACGGCTGCCAAGGCCAAGATCGGCTATGCCCGGCTCGACAGCGCCACCGACGTCGCCAAGGTCTCGGTGATCGGCAGCGGCATGCGCAGCCACGCCGGAGTCGCCGCCACGGCGTTCGCGGCGCTTGCCGCGCGCAACATCAACATTCGCGCCATCACCACCTCGGAAATCAAGTTTTCGGTGCTGATCGACACCGCCTATACCGAACTCGCCGTGCGCACGCTGCACACGCTCTACGGCCTCGATCAAGTTTAGAAATAAATTCTGTTAGCGGCTGCAACATAGATGTGTGCAGCCAGATGCCGTGTACGGATTTTTGAACCGTCACACTGGCAGGGCTTTTGCTTGGCAAAACAAGGCTCGATTCGGTATACGGCCTGAATGAGCCCGATTGTGATCTGTGCCACTGTTTTGGCGGGGTGATTCGGCCGATAGACTGGATTCGCGGCACCGCCGAATGAATAAAATTGTTGCGTCCAGAGTTCGACGCCAGCTCCCGGCCGCCCGGTAGCCTGGCCAGGCGGGAGAGGATTTGAGCCTATGCGAAGCGCGTCGGGAGGCCCCCGCGTCCTGTTGAGACGGCTTCGCGAAACCATGGCGGAGCAGGTCAGCGCGCAGGAGCGTCTGGACAAGATCGTGGTGCTGATCGCTGCCAACATGGTGGCGGAGGTGTGCTCGGTCTACGTCCTGCGCGTCGACAATACGCTCGAACTCTACGCCACCGAAGGTCTCAACCGTGACGCCGTGCACCGCACCGTGCTGAGCGCGCATGAAGGCCTGGTTGGCCTCGTCGCCAGCGAAGCCACGCCGCTCAACCTCAACGACGCCCAGAGCCATCCGGCCTTCTCGTTCCGCCCGGAAACCGGCGAAGAAATCTATCACTCCTTCCTCGGCGTGCCGATCCTGCGCGCCGGCAACACGCTCGGCGTCCTGGTGGTGCAGAACCGCGCCAAGCGCACTTATGTCGAGGAAGAGGTCGAGGCCCTCCAGACCACGGCGATGGTGCTGGCGGAGATGATCGCCTCCGGCGAATTGTCATCGCTGGCCCAGCCTGGCGCCGAGCCCGCCGCACGGCACTCGCTGCACAAGGTGGGCGCGATCCTGTCCGACGGCATTGCGCTCGGCCATGTCGTGCTGCACGAGCCGCGCGTCGTCATCACCAATTACATTGCCGAGGACCTGCCGAAGGAAGTCAAGCGGCTCGATGCGGCACTGGCCAAGCTGCGCGCCGACCTCGACCGCATGCTGGAACGCGGCGACGTCGCCGACGGCGGCGAGCACCGCGACGTGCTCGAAGCCTACCGGATGTTCGCCAACGATCACGGCTGGTCGCACAAGCTGCATGAGGCCGTCGCCACCGGCCTCACGGCCGAAGCCGCGGTCGAGCGCGTGCAGTCGGATACCCGCGCGCGCATGCTGCGTTCGACCGATCCCTACTTGCGCGACCGGCTGCACGACCTCGAGGACCTTGGTCACCGCCTGATGCGGCAACTGGTCGGACAGGATCACGCGCCGTCGCGCGAGCAATTACCCGATAATGCCATCCTGATCGCGCGCGCGATGGGGCCGGCAGCACTACTCGATTACGATCGCAAGCGCCTGCGCGGCCTGGTGCTGGAGGAAGGCACCGCCAACTCGCACGTTTCGATCGTGGCCCGCGCGCTCGGCATTCCGGCGGTCGGCGAAGTGCCGAATGCACCCGGCATTGCCGATCCTGGCGACGCCATCATCGTCGATGGCACATCAGGCTCGATCTATGTCCGCCCTTCGGCGGAGATCGAAGCGGCCTATGCCGAGCGGGTACGGTTTCGTGCCCGCCGGCAGGCGCAATACTCGGCGCTGCGCGACAAGCCCTGCGTCACCAAGGACGGCCAGCCGGTCGAACTCCTGATCAATGCCGGGCTGGCGATCGACCTGCCACATATCGACGACACCGGTTCGGCCGGCATCGGCCTGTTCCGCACCGAGTTGCAGTTCATGGTTGGCCAGAGCCTGCCCCGCACCAGTGACCAGCTCGCACTGTACCGCACCGTGCTCGATGCCGCAGGCTCCAAGCCGGTGACATTCCGTACACTGGACATCGGCGGCGACAAGGCGCTGCCTTATATGGAGAGCGTGATCGAGGAAAATCCGGCGCTCGGCTGGCGCGCAATCCGGCTCGGTCTCGACCGGCCCGGCCTGCTGCGTGGACAGATTCGCGCGCTGCTGCGCGCCGGCGGCGGCAGAAGCCTGCGCATCATGTTTCCGATGATCTCGGAAGTTGCCGAATTCGATGCCGCCAAGAGCATCGTCGAGCGCGAATTGACGTATCTGCGCCAGCACGGGCACTCGCTGCCCGAACGGATCGATATCGGCACCATGCTGGAAGTGCCTGCCTTGCTCTATCAGCTCGACGAGCTCCTGAAGAAGGTCGACTTCATCTCGGTGGGGTCGAACGACCTGTTTCAATTTCTGTTCGCGGTCGACCGCGGCAACGCCAAGGTTTCCGAGCGATTCGACACCTTGTCGGCGCCGATCCTGCGGGTGCTGCGCGAGATCGTGCAAAAGGCAAAGCTCGCCAAGAAGTCTTCCTCCCTCTGCGGCGAAATGGCGTCAAAGCCGATCGGCGCGCTGGCGCTGATTGCGCTTGGCTATCGCTCGCTGTCGCTGTCGGCAACCGCGCACGGCCCGGTCAAGGCGATGATCCTGGACCTCGACGCCAAAAAGGCCGAAGCCGCCATGAGCGCGATGCTCGATGCGCCATCCGGCAGCGTTTCGATTCGTCAGAAGCTGACTGAATTTGCCGAGGCCGAAGGGCTGGCGTTGTAGCGGGCCTGTTTTCCGTTCCGCTACTCATCCCCCCGCGAAAAGCACCTATATTCGAGACCATGATGTCGACGTTACCCGAAGCCAAACTGGACGTTCTGCTGGCGCACCACGCCTCCCTCGAAGCACAATTGCTGGGCCAGGTGAGCTCGGAAGACTATGTGCGGATCACGCGCGAGCTTGCCGAGCTCAATCCGCTGATCGATGCCGTCAAACTCTATCGCGCCGCGCGCGGCGAGCTCGCTGACACCGAAAGCCTGATTGCGGATGCAGCGATCGATCCGGAAATGCGCAGCATGGCCGGAGCCGAGCGCGAGACCTTGCAGGCGCATATCGGCGAACTGGAGCAGAAGATCCGCGTCGCTTTGTTGCCGAAGGACGCGATGGACGATCGCAACGTGGTGCTGGAAATCCGCGCCGGCACCGGCGGCGACGAAGCGTCGCTGTTCGCCGGCGACCTGTTCCGCATGTACGAGCGCTTCGCCGGTTTGCAGGGCTGGAAGGTCGACGTGATTTCGGCGAGCGAAGGCACGGTCGGCGGCTACAAGGAAATCATCGCCGAGGTACAGGGCCGCGGCGCTTTCGCCAAACTGAAATTCGAATCCGGCGTGCATCGGGTACAGCGGGTGCCCGACACCGAAACGCAAGGACGCATCCACACTTCTGCGGCAACGGTTGCGGTGCTGCCGGAGGTCGAGGACGTCGACGTCGACATCAAGAACGAGGATTTGCGAATCGAGACCATGCGCGCGCAAGGCGCCGGCGGTCAGCATGTCAACAAGACCGAATCCGCGATCCGCATCACCCATATTCCAACCGGCATCGTCGTGATGATGCAGGACAGCCGGTCGCAGCACAAAAACCGCGCATCGGCGATGAACATCCTGCGTTCGCGCATTTACGACGCCGAGCGCCAGCGCATCGATGCGGTGCGCTCGGCCGATCGCAAGGAGAAGGTCGGCTCCGGCGATCGCTCTGAGCGCATCCGCACCTACAACTTTCCGCAAGGCCGCGTCACCGATCACCGCATCAACCTGACGCTCTACAAACTGCCGCAGGTGATTGCCGGCGAAAGCTTGAGCGAACTGATCGATGCGCTGACGACCGAGCATCAGGCCGCGCAACTGGCGGCGCAAGGTGCGGCGGCGTGACGGCATCTGCCGCTTTCGCGGGCGAGAGCGTCGAGGCCGCACGGCGCGCGTTGGCAGCAAGGCTCAGACAGCACGGCATCGACTCGGCTGACCTCGATGCGCGTCTGCTGGCGGGTGCTGTATTCGGCCTCGATCTCACCGGAATGATCGCAGCCACGACGCGAATCGTGACACCGGACGAAGCGATGCGTCTTGAAGATTTTCTGCACCGGCGCACTGCCGGCGAGCCGGTCGCGCGGATTCTTGGCACCAAGGAGTTTTGGGGTCTGAACTTGCAATTGTCGCCGGCCACATTGGTGCCGAGGCCGGACACGGAAACCGTCGTCGAGCTCGCGCTTGAAACCTGTCGCGACCAACCTCACATAGATGGCAGGCGACGCATCGCCGACATCGGTACCGGCTCGGGTGCCATCCTTCTTGCGTTGCTATCCGAGCTTCCGAAAGCAACCGGCGTCGGCACCGATATCAGCCTCGAGGCCTTGCGTACGGCGCGTGACAACGCAGCACGCGTCGGCCTTGCTCCACGCGCGTCATTTGTCGTGTGCAACTACGCGGCGGCCCTGTCGGGGACGTTCGACCTGATCGTGTCGAACCCGCCTTACATTCGCTCGGCCGACATCGCCGGCCTTGAGCGGGAGGTGCGCGAATATGACCCAGCCCGCGCCCTGGACGGCGGTTCGGATGGCCTTGATGCCTACCGCGCGATTGCACCTGAAGCCGCCCGCCTTCTGGCACCCGGTGGCGTGCTGATCGTCGAGGCAGGATATGGCCAAAGCGGCCCTATAACCGATTTGATGGTGACCTCCGGGTTAACGCCCGACCTGCCGCCCAAGGCCGATCTGGCAGGCATCCCGCGGGCTGTCTCGGGGCGGAAACTGCCCCGATAAAGCCCTATTGGAATGCAAAAAAAGCACTTGGAATATTTCCCCGGAGCGACTACGTTCCGGCCAACATCAGTCCAGGGTTGCTGGCCCCGTAGGCAGATACGGATCGAGGCCGGAGTTCTCAAACGAGAGCCTGCCCCGGGTGAAAAGGTTCCAAAACGCAGGTCCTTTTGAGCGCGATGGCTTGGAAAAAAAGCTGCGCAGCTATCGACCGCAAAGCGAACGAAAGCCTGATATTGCGCTTGATGAATCACGCTCGGGACCTGTGCTAGTTTTGGCAAGCGGATTGACTTGCTGCGGCCGGCGACGTGCGCCGGGCTGGTGGGGAACGCGTCCTTGTTGACTGCGACGTACGGCAAATCTGTGTGGAATTGAGCGGCCGTTTTTAACCCGCACGCGCGAGACGATCGCGCGGGCCGGATCAGGACGCGCGGCATTGGACGAAACGAAACGGTAAACGGATCAAAAGACGACATTCCAAAAGCCAGTCGACGTTTGAGGCTTGAGGAGTTCGGCAAGGTAATTTCAGGGCTGGATCAAAGGCACGATATGAGAAACGGTCAAAACAACAAGCGGATGCGTAACCGGAACAACAATAATAACAACAACAACAATAACCGGCGTGGCCAGAACCCGATGACCCGGGTGTTCGAATCCAACGGACCCGACATCAAGATTCGCGGCACGGCCTCTCACGTCGCCGAAAAATACGTGCAGCTTGCGCGCGATGCGCGCTCCTCCGGCGATCCGGTCGCGGCGGAAAACTACTATCAGCACGCCGAGCACTACTTCCGCCTGATTGCGGCGGCTCATGAGCAATTCCGACAGAATCAGCCGCAGCCCCGCGCCGATGCCGATGTGTCTGCCGAAGAGGGCGAGGAAGAGGATGGTTTTTCGAGCAGCTTCGGCCAGGAGCCGGGCTTCGTCCCCGTCCAGCAACAGCAGCCTTTTCAGCGCGACAACGGTCAGCGGGACAGTGGTCAGCGGGATCGCGATCATCAGCAGTCGTATCAATCGCGCGAGCAGCAACAGCCGCGTGAGCATCGCGAGCCGCGCAATCAGCCGTCATTCCAGCAACAGCCACAACCTCCGATGCCGGATAATGGCGGCGTCGATCGCCTGCCCTCCTTCATCACCGGACCGCAGCCGCAGATCAACGGCGGCCACTCCGGCTTCGAGGGCAATGGTGGCGAACGCGAACGTTTTCCGCGCCGTCGCCGTCGTCCGCAAGGGCCACGCCCGGAAGGAATGGCCGCGGCGCCTGCAGCACCCGGCGACGATTTCAATCCGGGAAATGAATAGTTAGCTTTCGCGCGACCTGGCGCGGGCTATTTCTCGTCACGTTGAAATGACGATGGCACCAGTACCGGCGGCAACGCCGGTATCAGGCGGGTGCGTTCGCGGTGTGCGGGGATAGCGCGGTAAACCTGCTTGGTGGCTTCTACGATGTGAACGCCCGCAAAGGGCATCGAGATCGAAGCGCCGAGGCGCTCCCACGCCATCGCCGAGCGCAAAAACCAGCCGGCCGCGACCGGCGGCACGAACAGAGCCTCGCCCCACCCGATCGGCGTGAACCACGTCTGCCGCAACAGTTGCGTGATCTGCGAGCGCGAATACGGCCGGCCGTGGCCGAACGGCGTGCTGTCCGTGCGGGTCCACACGCTGCGCCGGTTTGGAATCACCGCCATCATGCGGCCTGACGGCGCCAGCACCCGCCACACCTCGCGCAACAGCGCCTCCGGATCGTCGGACATTTCGAGCGCGTGAACCAGCAGAATGCGGTCGACGGCCGCGTCTGGCAGCGGCAACGACAACTCATCGACCAGCGACGCCAGGGTCGGCCGCGCCGTCGGCCATTTCAGCACGCCCTGCGCCGCCGGCATGAGGGCGATGCAGCGTTCGGAAGAATCGCGAAACAGGCCGAGATACGGCGTCGGATAGCCGATGCCCAAGACGCGTTGGCCTTCGGCTTCCGGCCAGCGCGCATGGATGCCGCGATTGATCAACCGCCGCGCCACGATACCCAGGCGCTGGGAGTAGAAATCCCTCAGGTCGATCACATCGATAGTCATGGTCTCAATCTATCACGGCCATGGGTCTAATTGAGCGGCCAATCGCGCATTGCTCAATCGCCGTTAACGCCTTATTTCATGGCTAGTGCCCACTTTCCGAAGTTCGTGCTCCATTGCAGCACCCACCGTCACGAACTTCGGAAAGTCATGGGCACTAGAAGACTTATTGAATCTAGTACCGCTTTGTCGATCTGAAGTCCCTGATCAAACTCGCCGCTTGTGGCACAGGGACTTCAGATCGGCGGTACTAGAGCCCGTTAGACCGACACGGAGATATCATGGCCGCCGAAATTCGCCTGTTCCCCTGCCTGTCCGATAATTTCGGCTATCTGATTCACGACCCCGCAACCAAGGCAACCGCCTCGATCGATGCGCCGGAGGCCGCGCCTATCGTCGCAGCACTCGAGCGCGAGGGCTGGACCTTGACCGACATTCTCATCACCCATCACCACCACGATCACGTCGGTGGGGTTGCCGAGTTGAAACAGAAGTACAAATGCCGCGTCATCGCGCCGCACGACAAGTCTACCAAGATCGCCAATGCCGATCTCCGCACCAAGCAGGGCGACGTCCTGAAAATCGGAAGCCTGCTGGCGCGGGTGCTGGAAACGCCGGGCCACACACTCGATCACGTCAGCTACGTCTTCGATAACGAAAAAACAGTGTTCGCCGCCGACACGCTGTTCTCGATCGGCTGCGGAAGGGTGTTCGAAGGTACCTATCCGATGATGTGGGATTCGCTGCTCAAGCTGCGCGCGCTGCCCGACGACTTCAAGCTTTATTGCGGTCACGAATACACCGCCTCGAACATCAAGTTCGCGCTGACGATCGAGCCGGACAATCCCGTGCTGAAAGCCCGCGCGGAGGAAGTGAGACGCCTGCGGGAGGCGAACAGGCCGACGATCCCGACCCTGCTCGGCGAGGAAAAGAAAGCCAACGTGTTCCTGCGCGCGGACGAGCCGTCAGTCGCCGCCAGCGTGCGGATGAAGGACCGCAGCGCCGCCGAAATCTTCGGCGAACTGCGCGAACGCAAGAACAAATCCTGATAAGAGCTATCCCGATGGGGACGCGACCTTCGGCTGCCGAGATCATCGCACGGCTTGATCTGAAGCCGCATCCGGAAGGCGGTCATTATCGCGAGACGTTTCGCGATTCGAATCTTGACGCCAATGGGCGCTCACGCTCGACGGCGATCTACTTCCTGCTGGCGCGTGGCGAGCGCTCGCACTGGCATCGCGTCGATGCCGTGGAGGTCTGGCACTATTATGCCGGCGATGCGCTGACCTTGCAGATCGCTGACGATGACGGCGCGCGCGACCTCAGGCTCGGAACTGATTTCGCAGCCGGCGAAGCGCCGCAGGCGACCGTGCCGGCACATGCCTGGCAGGCCGCGGAATCGACCGGCGACTGGACGCTGGTCGGCTGCACCGTCGCGCCGGGATTCGAGTTTGCGGGCTTCGAGCTGGCGCCACAAGGCTGGGCGCCCAAATAGCCCTCTCAGCGCCTGCGAAAAAGATCTTTCGCCGCGATCAATCCACCGCCCGCAATCAGCACGGCCGCGAGCGCGATGTTGGCGCTGGCCTTGGCAAAACCCGCCAGAATCAGAAACGCCGTCGACAGCAAGGGCGTCGCGTAAGAGGCGGCGCCCAGCACGCGGATGTCGCCGCGCTTCATGCCGACGTCCCAGGTGTAGAATGCAGCGCCCACCGGTCCGACGCCAAGCGCTGCGATCGCAAGCCATTGCGCCGCCGTCTCGGGCCATATCGTATTCTCTAGCAGCATATGCATGAGTGCGGCGAGCAGCGCAGTGACGAGGCAAAAGCCGGCCACCGCATCCGTCGGCACCGCCTTGAGCCGCCGCGACATCACCGAATAGCTCGCCCAGACGAACGCCGCGACAAAGGCTGCGAACAATCCCGGCAGTTGACCGGGCGCGAAGCCCGACAGGCCGCCGCCGATCAGAAGCACCGGCAAGGCCCGCCAGCGCGCCGATGACGTGATGCAGCGCGAGCCGCTCGCCGGGCAGGAACGACGAGAACACAACGATCAGCAACGGCCAGAGATAATTCAGAAGCCCGGCTTCCGCCGGCGGCGCGAAGCGCAGCGCGAGGAAATACAGCGCGTGATAGCCGAACAATCCGCCAACGCCGACGGCCCATACCTTTGGCGGCTGTCGCAGCGACGACAGCGCCTCGGGCCGTCCGATAAAGGTGGACAGTCCAACCAGCCCGCCGATCGCAAACGTTATTGCGGCGAGCTGAAAGGCCGGAATTTTCCCGCTCGCCACCGTCAGCACGGCGAGCAGTGACCACATCAGAATTGCGGTCAGTCCGATCAGGGTCGCGGTGCGGGGGTTCATCGTCATTCCGGGGCGCGAGTGAAACGAGCGAGCCCGGAATCCATCTCTCCCAGTATAGTCGTGGTGCGGTGGATTCCGGGCCTGCGCCTAAGCGGGCGCATCCCGGAATGACAAGTATCGAAGTTCAGCGCAAGTCACCCCGCCGAGGCTCGAGTCATCACACCATGTATTGACCGCCGTTGATCGTCAGCGTCGAGCCGGTGATGGCGCCGGCGTCGTCGGCTGCGAGAAACAGCACGGCGCGCGCGATCTCTTCCGGTTCGCCAAGCCGGTTGACCGGAATCTGCGGCAGGATGCTTTTTTCCAGAACCTCTTTCGGCACGGCCTGCACCATCTCGGTATTGATATAGCCGGGGCAGATCGCATTCACCGTGATGCCGCCCTTGGCGTTCTCCAGCGCGAGTGCCTTGGTGAATCCGATATCGCCGGCCTTGGCGGCCGAATAATTGACCTGTCCGAACTGGCCCTTCTGGCCATTGATCGAGGAAATGTTGACGACGCGGCCGAATTTTCGGGCACGCATGCCCTCGATCACCTGGCGGGTGACATTGAAGAGCGAACCGAGATTGGTGTTGATCACCGCATTCCACTGCTCGATCGTCATCTTGTGAAATGCGCCGTCGCGGGTGATGCCGGCATTGTTGACGAGCACCTCGATCGGGCCGAGATCGGATTCGACCTGCTTCACACCTGCCGCACAGGCCTCGAACGAACTGACATCCCATTTGTAAACGGGAATGCCGTTTTCGGCCTTGAACTTTTCCGCCGCCGCGTCATTGCCGGCATAGTTGGCGGCGACCTTGTAACCAGCAGCCTTCAACGCCTTGCTGATTGCAGCGCCAATGCCTCGCGTTCCGCCCGTCACCAATGCAACACGTGCCATGATCGAATCCTTCCCTTGGCTTTGCCGGCTTTTGAAATGCGCTTCTTATGTAGCTGACGAATTAAGCGGGCCGTTGAACGAACATCAAGAACAAAACGCCCGGAACGAGTTCCGGGCGTTTTTCTTAATTCAGAGATGTGCAGTTGCGAAAGAATAATCCTTCCGCAATCCTGCCGCCTTTTTAATCGCGAGCCAGACACATGGCGATGCCCATGCCGCCACCGATGCAAAGCGTGGCGAGGCCCTTCTTGGCATCGCGCTTCTGCATTTCGTGGAGAAGCGTCACCAGCACGCGCGCGCCGGATGCGCCGACCGGGTGGCCAATCGCGATCGCGCCACCATTGACGTTGACCTTGGCGGTATCCCAGCCGAGGTCCTTGTTCACGGCGCAGGCCTGCGCGGCAAAGGCTTCGTTGGCCTCGATCAGGTCGAGATCGCCGATGCTCCAGCCGGCCTTCTTGAGCGCGGCGCGCGAGGCCGGGATCGGACCCGTGCCCATGATCTTCGGGTCGACGCCGGCGTGGGCCCACGACACGATGCGCGCGATCGGCTTCTTGCCTTCCTTGGCGGCCTGCTTGGCGGTCATCAGCACGACGGCGGCGGCGCCGTCATTGATGCCGGAAGCGTTGCCGGCCGTGACCGTGCCGTCCTTCTCGAAGGCCGCACGGAGCTTGTTCATGGCTTCCAGCGTTGCGCCGTGACGCGGATATTCGTCCGTATCGACGACGACATCGCCCTTGCGGGTCTTGATCGTGACCGGGACGATCTCGTCCTTGAACTTGCCGGCCTTCTGAGCGGCCTCGGCCTTGTTCTGCGAGGCGACCGCGAATTCGTCCTGCTGGGCGCGGGTGATCTGGTACTGCTTGGCGACGTTCTCGGCGGTGTTGCCCATGTGGTAGCCGTTGAAGGCGTCCCACAGCCCGTCCTTGATCATGGTGTCGATGAATTCGAGGTTGCCCATCTTGACGCCGCCGCGCAGGTATTGGGCATGCGGGGCCATGCTCATGGATTCCTGGCCGCCGGCGACCACGATTTCCGAGTCGCCGTTGAGCAGCGCCTGATAGCCGAGCGCCACGGTGCGAAGTCCGCTGCCGCAGAGCTGGTTGACGCCCCATGCCGGGCTTTCAACCGGGATGCCGGCGGCGATCGAGGCCTGGCGGGCCGGGTTCTGGCCCTGCGCCGCGGTGAGGATCTGGCCCATGATGACTTCCGAAACACGGGCCGGCTCGATGCCGGCGCGCTCCAGCGCGGCCTTGATCGCGACAGCGCCCAGATCGTGGGCCGGTAGCGTAGCGAATGCACCGTTGAAGCTTCCGACCGGGGTGCGGGCGGCGCTGACGATGACGACATCGTCTGACATGGACATCTCCTGGGTATGGGTCTTTTTGAAGGGGCGGGCGCCGGACTGGCAGGCCACTCTCAGCCCTCATCCTGTTAACGTCGTTGAGGCATGTCAATTGGCCGGAGGGTGGAATCTCGCGGCGTTGCATTCAAATTGGCTGACCTGACGCTTTGCTGAGCCGTCTCCGTGCTTTGGGATTAACCGTGCCGCACAAAACGGTAGCCGAACCGCATTGAAAATGCTTACCTTTGCTGCAATGCATTGACTTCGGCCCTCGGCGGCGCCGCAGGGTTCCCATTTCCCGGCCTTTCTGTGAGAGCCCATGGCGAAATCTGACCAACCCACCACGATCAAGAAATACGCAAATCGTCGGCTCTATAATACCGGCACCAGCACCTACGTGACGCTTGAGGACCTCGCCGCGATGGTCAAGGAGGGCGAGGACTTCCTCGTCTACGACGCCAAGACTGGCGACGACATCACCCGCTCGGTGCTCGCGCAGATCATCTTCGAGCAGGAGAACAAGGCCGGGCAAAATCTGTTGCCGACGACGTTCCTGCGGCAACTGATCCGCTTTTACGGCGACAGCATGCAGATGGTGGTGCCGAAATATCTCGAGCAGTCCATCGACACGCTGACGCGCGAGCAGGAAAAGTTCCGCAAGCAGATGGCCGATACCTTCAGCGGGACGCCGTTCGCGCCGCTCGAGGAACACGTCCGCCGTAACATGGAACTGTTTCAGCAGACGTTCTCGATGTTCAAGCCGTTCGTGCCGCTGCGCGCTGGAGAAGTCGAGAAAGTCGCCGAGCCCGCGTCGGACAATATCGACGATCTGCGCCAGCAGATGAAGGACATGCAGGATCGCCTCGATCGCATGTCGAAGGAGCCGAAGAGCGAGTAGGGAACCGGCTTCGCTAGCTTCCATCCTTCGCTTCCATAAGTTGTTTCGTCATGGCCGGGCTTGACCCGGCCATGACGAGTGAATTTGCAGCGACCTCTCATTTCCAAACGCAGCTCTGGAGCCAGAACCGGGCTGATCGAATCGCCCTCTCACCGTTCGGACTTCGGGAGCGACCATGGTGCGAGCAGCTTTTGCGCAAGGCCAACGAGGCGAAACAGGGCCAGGCTGATCGCAACCAGAATCACAAGCCCTGCGAACGCGCTCGGGATTTTGAAGAACGATGTCGAGAATGCGATAAAAAATCCAAGCCCGCGTTCCGCCGCCACGAATTCCGCGACAACAGCGCCGATAACCGCGAGCGTCGATGATATCTTGAGCGCCGAGAACAGATGCGGCAGCGCAAAGGGAAGCCGCACATGCAGGATCTCCCGCACGCGGCCGGCGCGAAGCGAACGCGACAGCTCGACGAGTTCATCGGGCGTTGCCAGCAGGCCGGTCACCGTCGAAACGACGATCGGGAAAAAGGCGATCAGGAATGTGATGACGACGCGCGGAAGGTCCGACGCCCCGAGCGTGACGATGATGATCGGAGCGACAGCGACGATCGGTGTCGACTGCACCACGACGAGAATGGGATATAGCGTTCGCGACAGCAGGCGCGACGACGCCAGCGCCACTGCGAGCGGCACCGAGATCAGAATCGCGAGCGCGTATCCCATCAACGCAACCCGCAAAGT
Organism: Bradyrhizobium erythrophlei; assembly: GCF_900142985.1. Lineage (NCBI taxonomy): Bacteria > Pseudomonadati > Pseudomonadota > Alphaproteobacteria > Hyphomicrobiales > Nitrobacteraceae > Bradyrhizobium > Bradyrhizobium erythrophlei. The sequence continues at coordinate 3,234,797 of NZ_LT670849.1, read as the reverse complement.
CGCCCAGATATGCCCCAGCCAGACCGGCAAGGGCGTCGCCAGCATCGCCTGCATGACGACGCTGGGCGAAGGCAGCAGGAAGGACGGGATCGCAAGCAACCGAACCGTGGCCTCCCACAGCAGGAGCAGCCCGACAAAGGCAGCAGCAGGCGCGATCCGGTCGAGCAGCACAAGCAACCGCCCGTCGACGGGAAGCTTCATGCCGCGACCGGGCGACTGAAGAGGCGGCCACGGATGTGACTGGCGAGTTCATGGAAGGCGGGCTCCGAGAGCGTCTTCATGGACCGCGGCCGCGCCAGCGGCACGTCAAGAACCTCGCGAACGCGCCCCGGGCGGCCGGTCATGACGATGATGCGATCGGCAAGCAGCAAGGCTTCCGGAATCGAGTGGGTGATGAACAGCACCGTCTTGGGCCGCTCGGTCCAGATTCGCAGCAATTCGAAGCTCATCTCGTCGCGGGTCAAGGCATCGAGCGCGGAAAACGGTTCGTCCATGAGCAGGATATCGGGATCGAGCAGCAGCGCACGCGCGATCGCCACGCGTTGCTGCATGCCGCCCGAAAGTTCTTCGGGCCGTCGCGTGTCAAAGCCGCCGAGGCCGACCAGTTCGAGAAGTTCGCGGGCACGCGTGCGCTCGACATCGCTGACGAAGCCGTATTTGTGGCGCATCGGAAACGTGACGTTGCCAAGCACATCGAACCACGGCAGCAGGGTCGGTCTTTGAAACACGATTCCGATCTCGTCGCGCGGCTCCACAACCGGCATGCCGAAAATCTCGACGCTGCCCGAGGTCGGATGGATCAGTCCCGCGATCAGCCGGAGCAACGTGGATTTGCCGCAGCCGGACGGTCCCAGCACCGCTACGAATTCATGACGATCGATTTCGAACGAGAGGCCATCGAGAGCATCGACGCGTTTGCCGTCGGCACCGAGGAATGTCTGGCCGACGTCGGCGAATCGGATCACGGACTGACGCGCGGCCATCGGCACATACCTCACTTGATTGTTGCTGCGCCCCCGGAGTTCACCGACAGCGCAGCAACGTTCCGAATTAGACCACGAGCAACTACTTGAGGAAATCGCGGCTGACGGCGCTCTCGGGATTGAGCTTGTCGATCGGCAGGTTTTGCGCCTCGGCTACCCACTTCCACGTCGTGGCCAGCAATTTCGATTCAAACGCCCCGCTGCCATCCTTTTTGGCGATATCATTGACCATCAGAGGAATGGAGGCCTTCCATTGTTCGGCGGCCGTTGCGACATCCACTTCCGGCACGTGAGCCTTCAATGCCTTGGCCGCCTCCATCGGATCGGCGATCGCCATTTCGGTCGCGCGCTGATACGCCTTGAGGAACTTGCGAACCGTCTCGGGGCGTTCCTTGATCATCTTGTCAGAAACGAAAACCGACAGGCCGTACCCGTCGAAGCCGTACTTCGACCAGGCGAGTTCCTTGAACGATTTGCCGGCCTCGTTAAGCGGACCTGCGAAGGCCGGTGCAACGGTAACCCAGTTGATGGTCGCGTCGACCTTGCCGGAGGCCAACATCGGCGCCAGCGCGCCTGGATCAACCTTCAGCAGCTTGATCTTCTCGGCATCGACGCCATTGGCCTTGAGCACCAGCGGCCAGGATACGTTGGACGAGGAGAACGTGGCGGTGGCCACCGTCTTGCCCTGCAAATCCTTCAAGTCGTTGATGCCGCTCTCCTTGGTGGTGAAGATGGCGTCCGGCTGTAACGTATAGATCGACATGACGGCCTTCACAGGCACATCGTCCGTTGCCTTGGCCTGCAACAGCGCAGCTAACCCGCCCGTTCCCATGTCGGCAGATCCCGTCGCGAGCTTGGTCACGACATCGCTGGAGCCGCGGCCAGACTGGATGTTCACCTTGATGCCTTCCGCTTCGAACAGGCCTTTTTCAGCGCCGAGATAGACCGCGGCCTTGTCGCCGGCGGGCAACCAGTCGAGGAGGAAGCTCACGGTCTCGGCCGCGAGTGCGGTTTCGGAAAACGTAATCGCAAGTGCGACGACAGCGGATATTGGAAGCAAACGTCTCATGAAAATAACTCCTGTCGTTGGTTATGGTGCCGGCTTTGGAGAGTTCATTTGCAAATTCGCGCGCTAGTACCGCCGATCTGAAGTCCCTGCAGTGCAAGCGGCGAATTCGGTCAGGGACTTCAGATCGACAAAGCGGTACTAGAATCAATAGATTTTCTAGTGCCCATGACTTTCCGAAGTTCGTGAAAGTGGGTGCTGCGATGGAGCACGAACTTCGGAAATTGGGCACTAGCTCCGGTCGTTTTAAAGGCGGCCTCACGCGGCCTTGCTCAGGAATGGGATCAGGACATCGGCGAAGAGTTTTGGGGCCGCCAGATGCGGGCAATGGCCGGTCGGCAGCGTAGCGACTTCCGCACCCGGCACCAGCTCTTGCATCCGCCGCTGGCAGGCCAAAATGACGGAGCGGTCCGCTTCCGCTTCAACATAGAGCCGGGGCACACGGCCAAATCTTTGCGGAGTGAGGCGGGCTCTCACCGCGCGCCCGCGCTCGGGTTGAGGCGTCAGCCGTTGCGCCGCGGCCGCAGCATCCTCCGGCGGACAGTCCTGAAAGAAGTGGGCGAGCGCGGCTTGCATCGGTACCCGGCTTGTCAGTCGATCGTCGGACCAGATCAGATGCGGGGCGATGCCAGCTACGGCCGGATAATCGCCTCGCAACTCCGCGGTGAGTTCTGCAAAGGCCATGCCATCGGGGAGCATCATTCCTGCCACATAGGCGATCCGGCCGATGCGTTCCGGAAAGCGCTCTACCACGGCCGAGGCGACGACGCCGCCGCCGGAATGGGCCACCAGGCTGACGCGATCGGGGAGCTGTCGCAGGACCGCCCCGATATGATCGACATAGAGCTCGAGAGAAACGTCGGCGGGACTCGTATGGTCGGTTCCGTTCCCCGGCAAGTCGACCGCGATCGAGGCAATACCGCCCGAATGGGCAAGTAGCGGAATGACGCGATCCCACACCCAGGACCCCTGCCAGGCGCCGTGAATGAGAATGGCCGGGTCAGGAACGCGGCCGGTCATGCCGCATAGGTCCGCCGATACATCTCCTGGAGATGTCCCTCGACCGTGGTAGGCGGATATTTCGGCGACGCGCCGGGCCCAAGGCAATTGGCGAGGCAAGCGACCTCGTGATCCGGATTCCCGACGAAAAAGAACGGGACGGAGTAGCGCTCCCCGCCGGACGCATTCACCACCCGATGCACGGTCGAGCGATAGCGATCGTTGGTCCAGCGCGCGATCATGTCGCCGAGATTGACGACGAATGTGCCGGGGACCGGATCGGCGTGGATCCATTGGCCGGATGCAGCATCGTGCACTTGCAGTCCGCCGACGGAATCCTGAAGCAGCAAGGTCAGGCCACCGAAGTCCGTATGCGCGCCAGCGCCTTTTTCGCCAGGCGACGCGTCGGCCGGCTGCGGCGGATAGTGCAATAGACGCAACGTCGCCAGCGGATCGCGGCTGAATGCGCCGAAATGGTCTTCGGGAAGATCGAGCGAGAGCGCAAGACCCCGCATCAGCCGTTCGCCGAGATCGAGCATGGCCGCGAAATAGGCCTGCATGGTCGGACGGAAACCAGGCATGTCATGCGGCCATAGATTGGGCCCCCGGTTGAAGCGGCGCGCGGCGACACGCGGATCATCGAGCCAAAGCTCGGGGCCGATGTAGAAGCTTTCCTTCAGGTCGGGAGGCGCACCGGCTTCGAGCGTCTGGGCGCGCAACGGTTCATAGCCGCGATTGCAGAATGAGCGTGATTTGTCGACGGCAGATTTCGCCTCGCCAGACAGATCGAAAAAACGCCGCGCCTCCGCGAACACCGCCTCGATCAGTCCGGCGGGAATGCCGTGGTTCGATACGTAAAAAAAACCCTTGTCGAGGCAGGCGTTGCGCAACGCGGCCGCGACGCGTTGGCGATCCGCAAGCTTTGCCGACGACAGCCCGTCGACTGCGATGACGGGCAGGATGGCTTCGGAAACGCGCGTTGCATCAAGGGTATAAGACATGTCTATCGCTCCGCCCGCTTGCTACGAGGGACGCTAGCAACCGTGGTCCGAGCGAGAAAGCAGAGAATTTCGCACAACCCGATGCCGTTTCGGCATCAGGTTCGACAGCGCGCGGCCTAGTGTCCCGATTCCGAAGTTCGTATCATGTTGCTGCCCCTGATTTACGAACTTCGGAATCGAAGGGGCACTAGCAAATTATTGATCTAGTGTGGCTTTGGTTCAGAAGTTCGCATGACGAGCGCGCGGCAGAAATGATGCGAACTTCTGAACCGCCACACTAGCTAGCCGCCGGCAACACCGTCTCGGCTGGCGGCTGCCAGGGGCGCCGCGATGAAGCGAGCCCGATCAACCGGCCTTGAATGTAGTCGCAGCCCCAGTCGCGCAGCATGCCGGCGGCTTCTTCGTCCTGCACCCATTCGGCGACGGTCTTGATGTTGAGCCGCCGCGCCAGATCGATCAACGTCTGCACGAAGGCGCGGTCGTCGGGGATGCGCGCGATATTCTGCACGAAAGCACCGTCGATCTTGACGATATCGACGCCAAGCTTGCGCAGGTTGCGGAACGAGGTGTAGCCGGCGCCAAAATCGTCGATGGCGATCCGGCTGCCGAAATTCTTCAAGCGCGTGACGAAGCCGCGGACGTCATCGACGTCCTGGATCGCCACCGTCTCGGTGATCTCGACGATCAGCCGCTCGCCGGCGCCGGGATGCGCCCGCATCAGCGACTCGATTCCGGTCCACCAGTCCGGATCCATGGTGGTGTCCGGCGAGATGTTGAGGCTGAGCTGCACGTGGGGCGATGCGGTCAGTTCAGCCACCACGAGTTCGAGCACGCGGTGATCGACCAGACGAATCAGCCCGAGGCGCTCCGCCACCGGGACGATATCTGGCGCCAGCAGCACCTGACCGTCGTGCTGCTCCATGCGGACCAGGCACTCGTAAAAAGCCGCATTGCGCCCGCGGGCATCGACCACCGGCTCGAACGCCATGGTGATGCGGCGATCGTTGAGCGCGGTGACGATTTCGTCGGTGACGCGAATATTCACCCGGCGCTGCGCGTCGCGTTCGACATTCGGACGCCACACCGAGAACGAACCGGCGCGGCGGCTCTTCGAGCCATCGAGGGATTCGTGTGCGCGGTTGATCGCCTCATCCGCGCTGCGGGCATAGCGCGGCACCGCGACGGCGCCGATCGAGGCCGTCACCGAGACCGGTCCTGATTTGGTCGGCACCACCTCGTCGCGGATCGCGGCGAGAAACCGCTCAGCCGCAACGTTCATGTCGTCGACGGTGCAGTTCTTCAGCACCAGGCCGAACTTGTTGCCGGAAAAACGCCCGAGCACGTCGCCGCCGCGCAGCCGCGCACGAATGCGGCCGGCCACCTCGGAAATCACGGCGTCCGCCACGTCGAAACCGAAAGCGTCGTTGATGCGCGCCAGATGATCGATGCCGATCAGCAGGAAAGCGCAGTTGGTGCGGAAACGAACCGCCTCCTCGATGATCTCGGCCAATGAAGCGATCAGATGGGTGCGGTTGAGCTCGCCGGTCAGGGGATCGTTCTGCGACAGCCGGACAAGCTGCTCGTCGCGGGCATGACGCTCGTTGTTGATCCGGATGATGCCTTGCGCCCGCACTGGCCTGCCGTCGGCGCCGGCGAACCAGCAGCCGGTTTCCTCGATCCATTGTACCGGCGCCGAGGTCGAAGCCCGCACGCCATATTCGATCCGGTAAGGCGCGCCCTCCGCGCTTTGGGCTGCGGGCGAGGCGACCAATGCCTCCGACCGCACCGAGCGCTGGGGCTCTATCAGGTTGGAAAATTCGGCGCCGCTAGCCAGCCGCTCGGGGGGAATGTCGGGAAAGACCTGTGCGAGGTGTTCGCTCCAGACCAGCTGGTCCGAGGCGATATCCCAGACGAACGCGGCCTGGCCGAGGGAGGCGAGAATGGCTGAAGCCGGGGGAAGGACTTGGTTCACGGTCGCCTCGTTTCGGGACAGGCCTGGACTTTGGTGAGCGCCTGAACTCGCGGGCGCCTTCGTGATTGCCTTCGTGATTCTTGGACCTGATCGCGCACTACCTTATGGAGAGTTCATAAATATTTTCGAAAACCGCCGCCGCGCCGCCCCATCGGGAACGCGAGCGGCGCAACCGGCACGGCCCTTGCGAAGCGAACTGTAGCACGGGACCGGGTGTCCCAAAATGCAACAGTTTCGCGAGCGCCACCGATGGTCAACGACAGTCGCCCGAACGAGGTCCCGACGGCCAAAGCCGCCAGCACGGCGCTGGTGCCGCTCACGCCCCGGATCGAACGGCGGTCGCGGCGGCGCTGGTACCGCTTCGCGCCGGACCCGATCTTCGTGGCGCATCTGATTGCCGCGGCTGAGCAGGTTCCGCAAGCGCGTACATTACGGCGCGCGAGCCCGGCCGACGCACAATCGGCGTACCGGACGGGTCACACGCCGGCGCCAAGCGCCGGCAGGCTCACGCGGCAAGTGATCTAAACTTTAACGGGGCTGCGAGCCGTTGCCGGCGTGCGGCGCCTCGGCTGGCGCTTCCGATGCAGGCGCTGACGTCTCATGGTGACCGAATCTCGGTTCAGACAGCGCAGGACTTTCGGAATGCACGCTTTCGGAATGAGAAGGGCCAGTTGGGCCCTCTTCGACCAGCGGCGATGTGCCGGTCTGTGATGCGCCAGTGTGCGATGTGCCGGTATGAGCGACGACAGGCTCTTGCCTGATGTCCGCAGGTAGCTCGGTGGCCGGTGCGTGCCGCGCCAGGCGTCCGGAAGACGCGGTGGCCGGAACGCCTCGCCTGACGCGCAGTGTTACGCCGGAGAGAAAATCCACCAGCGAAAGCAGTGTCAGCAGGAAAAAGGTCGAGGTCGCAAAACGCGGCCACAGCAGGAATTCGGCAACCGCAGCGCCAAAGACGATCAGCGACAAGAGATGATCGGTGAGATATTTGGCGCCGGGCCGCGCGCCCTTGATCACCTCGAACAACAGCATCAGGATTCCGAGCACGACCAGCGCATCGCTCAAGGTCACCGGCCACTGTCCGCCTGACGGCAATGGCAGCGTCACCAGCGGCTCGGCGAGCGAAACGCCGGGCATCAGGAACACGATGATGTTGTAGATCGCGAGCGGGATCAGAAGCAGCGGGAAACCGACCATCGACATCGGCAAGAACCTTCTCAATTGGTCCTAATGGCGAAGCGGTCCAACGCTTCGCCGCACGCAGCCGTCATGCCCCGCGCGTCGACCGGGGTCCTGGCGGACCACCGGCGTCCGGATCAGGCGTCTTTCTTGGCCTTGAGAACCTGACGGCCCTTGTACATGCCGGTCTTCAGGTCGAGGTGATGCGGACGGCGCAGTTCGCCGGAATCCTTGTCCTCGGCATAGGTCGGCTTCTTCAGGGCATCCGCCGAGCGGCGCATGCCACGCCGTGACGGCGACGTTTTCCTTCTGGGAACAGCCATATCGGTGTCCTTTTCGTCTCTTAATTCCGAAAACTGGCATCGTCCCGAAACGGGCGGCTCAAGCGCCGGGGCGCAAGCTGAAAATGCCGATGAGGCCGCGCTTATAGAGGATGATGTCGCCGAAGGCTAGGTTCAAAATAGGTAAAAAAGGCCCAAAAATCACCCGAACTTCGGAATCGGGACCTTAGCGATTTTCGGCCCAGCAACGCTGCAATTCGGCGGCCTGGGCCCGAGCCACGTAAATTCCGGCGAGACGGCGCACACCCGCACCGGGCACGCGGGCGCTGCGCATATGCGGATTGGGCAGGATCGCCGCCATCAGCGCCGCCTCCCGCGGCGTCAGCGTCGATGCGCCATGGCCGAACGCATACAGGCTGCCGGTCTGCACGCCGAACTGACCGGTCGGTCCGAACTCGGCGATATTCAGATAGATCTCGAGAATCCGGTGCTTGGGCAGGACGAAATCGATCCACATCGCCAGCGGCAGCTCGAGCGCCTTGCGGACCACGCTGCGGCCCGGCCACAGAAACAGGTTCTTGGCCACCTGCTGGGTGATGGTCGAACCGCCGCGGGAAGGCTCGCCATCCTCGGCATCGTCGATCGCCTCGCGAAGCGCGCCCCAATCGACGCCGCGGTGGCTGCAAAATTTGGCGTCCTCGGAGGCGACCACCGAACGCGGCAAGGACGCCGCCATCGCCGATAGGTCGACCCACTGCCGCAATACCGGGGCGCCCCTCAGATAGCGCCACGCCATCAGGGCCGAAGCCGGATGGCCGGCGCGGTAAAGCGGCGCCGCGAGATAGGGCAGCAAAAGCACGGCCAGGATGATCAGAAGTAAATTTCGGGCAATGCGCAAATTAACGATTTTCTCAATCGATTAGGCCGTCTCGACCGTTATCTGGCTGATAATCCCTTATTTTTTCAACGGTTTTAAGGCACCCCGCAACGGCCTGAGCGCAATTGACGCGGGCGGCATCATCAACGATTGTCCGGCCCAATCGATTTGGAGCTTTTCGAAATATGACGACGACGACGCTACCCCAGGACTTTGCCAAGCGACTGGACCAGACCGCCGAGGACACCGAAACGCTTCTAGCAAAGCTCCTCGACGACACGCTATTGCCGGACGAGATCGCGCGGCCGAAGCGGGTGATGGACGCGATGCGCTATTCGAGCCTTGGCGGCGGCAAGCGCCTGCGGCCGTTCCTGGTGGTCGAGAGCGCGGCGATCTTCGGCGTGCCGCGCAACGCCGCCCTGCTTGCGGGCGCGGCGCTCGAATGCATTCACTGCTATTCGCTGATCCACGACGACCTGCCGGCGATGGACAACAGCGATCTCAGGCGCGGCCGCCCCACCCTGCACAAGAAAACCGACGATGCGACCGCGATTCTGGCCGGCGACGGCCTGTTGACGCTCGCTTTCGACATCATCACCCGCGACGAGATTCACAAGGATCCGACCGTGCGCCTTCTGCTCACGCGCGCGCTGGCACGGGCGTCAGGCATCGGCGGCATGGTCGGCGGCCAGATGCTGGATCTCGCCGGCGAAGGCCGTTTCGGCGATCGCGAACCGGTCGACGTCGCGCGCCTGCAACAGATGAAGACCGGCGCGCTGTTGCGCTTCGGCTGTATCGCCGGCGCGATCCTCGGCCAGTCCTCGCCAAAAGAATATCAGGCGCTCGACGACTACGGCCGCGCGCTCGGCGAAGCGTTCCAGATCGCCGACGACCTGCTCGACGTCGAGGGCGATGCTGCCGCGCTCGGCAAGCAAACCGGGCAGGATGCGGCGCTCGGCAAAACCACCTTCGTCACCCAGCTTGGCATTGACGGCGCCAAGCAGCGCGTGCGCGACCTGCTCGCGCGCGCCGACCAGGCGCTCTCGATCTTCGGCAATCGCGGCGACGTCCTGCGCGCGGCCGCGCGCTTTGTCGCCGAACGCAAGAACTAGAGCGGCATGAGCGGCGAGGAGTTCGAAGAACGGCTTCGTCGCTTCCGCAAGATGCCGCGCGTCGTCCGCGTGATTTACGCGCGACCGCGAACATTCATCTCGATCGTACTTGGCGTCGTCACGTTCTTCCTGCTGCCGACGTCGCTCCGGCTTGTCACGCGGCTGTTGACCGGCTGGGATACGTTCGTCGCGCTTTATATCGTTCTCGTCTATGTCATGATGGCGCGCAGCACCTTGAGCACCATCCGCCGCACGGCGGCGCTGCAGGACGACGGCCGTTTTGTGATCCCGTTGCTGACGGCGCTCGGCGCGTTCGCGAGCCTGGCCGCGATCGTGCTGGAGCTCGGACAGGGCCAGCACAAGCCCACCGAACTGATGTTTGCGATCCTCACCGTCGCGCTGTCCTGGGCCGCCGTGCATACCGGATTCGCCCTGCATTACGCGCACGAATTCTACCGCGGCCACAAGCCGGGCGGCCTTCAGTTTCCAAGCGGCGACAAGGACGACCACGCCGACTACTGGGACTTTGTCTATTTTTCCTTCGTGATCGGCATGACCGCGCAGGTGTCCGATGTCGGCATCACCAGCAAGACGATCCGCCGCATCGCGACCGTTCACGGAATCATCTCATTCGTGTTCAACACTGCGCTGCTTGCGCTGATGGTCAATATCGCGGCCAGCGCCATCTAGCGCATGATCCGGAAAAGTGTGCCGCGGTTTTCCGACAAGATCATGCGCCAAGTGACAGACTCAAGCCGGGAGGAAACGCCATGAGCTACGATCGTTCCAGTGTCGAAGCCGTCGTCCAGCATTATTTCGACGCGCTGTACGAAGGCGACGCCGACAAGCTCGGCGCCATCTTTCACCCCACGGCCGATTTGCGCTGGGTGGAAAAGGGCGATCTGCAAATCCTGACGGTACCCAACTGGCTCGAAGGCGTCAGGAAGCGGCCATCGGCGAAAGCCGAAAACAAGCCGCGCGAGGATTTTATCGTCACCATCGACCGTTCGGACGAGAATACCGCCTTCGTCAAGGTGCGCTGCCAGCTGCCGCCGCGCTATTTCACCGACTATCTCGTCGCAATGAAATTGCCCGACGGCTGGCAAATCGTCTCCAAGTCATTCCGTTACGATCGGAAGGACTGAGCGCTTCGACGCTCAGCTCGAAATGCCGGCCAACGGGCGCGATCGCCAGCCTGCGTAGAGCGGCCCCGTTGACCTCGGTCACCTTCCAGGCAAACTGCCTCGAGGTGAATCGAAATGACCGTGGAAGCCAGTTTTCAGCTATTTCTTATTTTGCTCGCCGTACTCGCCGGGACCGCGCTGCTGGCCCGCCGTGTCGATGTCGCACCTGCGATCCTGCTGCTGCTCGCCGGCATCGCGCTGGCTTTCGTGCCGGGCATGCCGTCGCCGGAACTGCCGCCGGAACTCATCCTCCTGCTGGTGCTGCCGCCGCTGATCTATTCGGCGGCGGTTGCCATGAGCTGGCGGGAGTTCAAGTTCAACCTGCGGCCGATCATCCTGCTTGCCGTCGGATGCGTGATCTTTACCGCGTTCGCGGTCGCCGCCGCGACACATTACCTGATCGGTCTGCCCTGGAATGTCGGCTTCCTGTTAGGGGCGATCGTCGCGCCGCCGGATGTCGTGGCGCCGCTCGCGGTGGCGCGCAAGCTCGGGATCCCGCGCCGGATCATGGTGGTGCTCGAGGGCGAGGGCCTCGCCAACGACGCCACTGCGCTGATCCTCTATCGTTTCGCGGTGGCCGCGATCGCGACCGGGCTTTTTTCGCTGCCGAAAGCGATCGGCGAATTTTCGGCCATCGTTGTCGGCGAGGCCCTGTTCGGAATTGCCGTCGGCTGGCTCTCCTTGCACGCGCGCCACTGGGCGCGGGACTCGCAGATCGAAATCACCTTGTCGCTGATCACGCCCTATGTGGCCTACTGGCTGCCGGAGCATGTCGGCGGCTCCGGCGTGATCGCAACCGTCGCCTGCGGGCTCTACGTAAGCTGGAACGGGCCGTTGTTGATCTCGGCGATGACGCGCCTGCAAGGCATCTTCTTCTGGAATTTGGTGATCTACCTGATCGAGGGGCTACTGTTTCTCTTGACCGGATTCCAGATGCGGCTTCTCTACGAACGCTCCAAGTCGTTCCCGCTCGACGATATCCTGATCGCAATCGCCATCGTGACTGTGATGATCGTGATTGCGCGTTTCGCCTGGACCTTTCCTGCGATCTACGTGCCGCGGATGATCGAGCGTATTCGCCGGTGCGATCCGGCCCCGCCTTGGCAGTGGGCGTTCGTCCTCTCGTTTACCGGCGTCCGCGGCGCGGTTTCGCTGGCCGCCGCGCTGGCGCTGCCTTATGCGCTGCCGGATGGCAGCGCATTTCCCTACCGCGATCTGATCCTGTTCGTCGCCTTCGGCGTCATTTTCATCACGCTGGTCGGATTTGGCCTCGGCCTGGCGCCGGTGGTGCGCTGGCTCGGCGTCGCACGGGCCGGCCGCAACGAGCGTTTCGCCGAACTTGAATCCGAGATCAACGCGCGGCGCGAGGCGCTCGACGTGGCGCTAAAATCGCTGGAGAGCATCACGGAGAGCCGGGACTTGTCGGAGGACGTCATCCGCCTGCTGCGCGCACGGCATGAAACCCGCTCCAATCAATTGCCGAACTCGCTGGACCCCGACGCGCAATTGCTGTCCGCGGCCGGAACCGACCTGACCCACGAATTGATCGAGGCCGAGCGGCAATTCATTCACGACCTGCTGCGCGACGGCAAGATCACCGACGAGGCGCGGCGGCACATCGAGCGCGATCTCGACCTGGAAGAGGCCAGTCTCGCCAACCGGGAATTTCGCTGCGACGTACCTTGAGCCGGCAAGGCGTCCCTTATCTGACGCTCGGCCAAGCTGTCGTGTCCCGGACGCGGTGCAACGTTCTTTTCGTTGCGCCGCAGATCCGGGACCCATAGCGCGATAGTTGCGTGGGCCCCGGATCAGCAGCGCATCACGTAAGAACGTGCTGCGCGGCGTCCGGGGAACGCCTCAACTGTCGCTATTGCCGCCCGAGCTGGGTCGCCTGTGCGACGCGGTCGAATCTTTCCAGCGACATGATCGCGTCCGCCAACTGATCGGCGCGCTTGTCGAGCACGGGACGCGCCAGCGTCAGGAATTTCTGCGCCATCGCTTTCGCATCGGGGAACGTCGTCGGTTCGCCCGAGGGATCATCGTGGATCCGTTCGTGCACGCCATCCTCCGTCGTGATGCTGACGCGCGCGCCGAACGGATGGGTGCGGCCTTCGAGGCGACTGTCCTGCACGACGTCGAACTTGTCGGCGATCGCATCGACGGCGGCATCACCGAGTCTCGCGTAATCGTCCCAGCCGAAGCCGCCCTGATCGAGCGCGACCGCGCCGGTGAAGAACATCGAGAACTGTCCACCGACCACCGAGGTCGGATGGCGTTTGGTGGCGGGATCGCCCGCGAGTGTGATGCCATTGCGATGCAGCCCGATCTCGACACGCTTGATCTGGTCCGGCGTCAGATTGTGCTCGCGGCGTATCGCGATCAAGGCATCGAGCGCCGCATGGGTGTAGCGGCAACTCGGATAGGGCTTCACGCCGATCTTCATGGTCTCGTAGACCTTGCCGAGATCGGCGACCGCCTTTTCCGGATGGGCGTTGTCGCTATAGCCGACCAGCAGGCCATGCTTGCCTTCGACCGACTGGGTCGCACCGACAAAGTCGTTGCGCGCCAGCGTCGCAGCAATCACGCCGTTCATGGCGGAGGCGCCGACCTGATAGCGCTTGTTCCAGGCGCCATTGACCAGAAATTGCAGCGAGCCTGCCGCCTGGCTGCCGGCGACGCCAAAGGCGGCAATGATCTGTTCCTTCGACAGCCCGAACAGCTTTGCCGCAGCCGCCGCCGCGCCATAGGTGCCGGCGGTCGCGGTGGGGTGAAAGCCGCGCGCGTAATGCGAGGTCGGATCGAGCGCATTGCCGAGCCGGCAGCACACTTCGTAACCGGCGACGATCGCGGTCAGCACCTGGCGGCCCGACGCGCCCACGAGTTCACCGACCGCAAATGCGGCCGGCACCACCGGCGCGCTCGGATGCAGCGAGGAATCGGCATGCGTGTCGTCGAAATCAAGCGAGTGACCGAGCGCGCCGTTGAGCAGCGCGGCAATCGCGGGCGTCCAGGTTCTGGTGTCGCCGAACACGGTAGACTCGCCGTGATTATCCAGCGCTAGCGCCTCGAGCGTCTTGAACAGCGTGGGCGTGGATTCCGCATCGCGCCGCGCGCGGATGGCGCTGCCGAGAAAATCAAGCGTCAAGGCCTTGGCGCGCACGCGCACTTCTTCGGGAATATCCTCGAAGCGCAAGTTGGCGACGTAGGCGGCAAGTGTGGCGGTTTCCTCTGCCATGGCGGGTCCTTTGGCCTGATTGTTCTCACGGACCGGGTCCGCGATTTACTTCGAGCCTAAGTCTGCGGCGCGGCTTCTTCAATGGCCGCCATCGCATGGCCGCGCGGCAGCTAGTGCGACGCGGGGGCCTGACCGACCTGCTTGAGCAGGGCTTTGGAGATCATGCGGTGAAACGGCATGATGACGCCTAGATAGGCGCGCCCGAGCCAGTTATGGGTGAGAACCAGCGTGGTGGCGGTTACCTGCTGGCCGTGGTCCGCGGGCGCGACATCCACGACGACCCGGAAATCGAGGTGATGGTCGTTGAACCCGGCGACCAATCGTTGCGGCGTCTCGCTGAGCACGGGGAACAGCCCGATCATGCCGCGGGTACTTGCGTCATTCGCACCAGAGGTCTTCAGGCCGAACGGCGCGACGACGGCGTTGCGCAGGTCCAGCAAGGACTGGACCCAGCGCGGATTGCGTGAAAACATCCGCTCTGCCGCTGCGCGTGCGTCGAGCGAGGCGTCGGCGACTGTCACCCGGAAAGCGTCGGCGAACTGCGCCCCGGCCAGCACATGCTCGCGATCGACTTCGGGTTCGATTTCGCGGATCGTCATGACGTCACCTCTCGCGCCGGCACGCGCCTGATTTTGGCGCCTAACGCATTGAGGCGTTCGTCGATCCGCTCATAGCCGCGCTCGATCTGGTCGGCATTGTTGATGGTCGAGACCCCCTCGGCGCACGCCGCCGCCAGGAGCATCGCCATGCCGGCGCGGATATCGGGCGAACTCATCAGCGCGCCTTTGAGCCGGCTGGGACCAGCGACAATCGCGCGATGCGGGTCGCACAGCACGATGCGTCCGCCCATCGCGATCAGCTTGTCGACAAAGAACATCCGGGATTCGAACATCTTCTCGAACATCAGGATGACGCCGGCGCATTGCGTCGCCGTGACGATCGCAATCGACATCAAGTCGGCCGGAAAAGCCGGCCAGGGCTGGTCTTCGAGCTTCGGCACATGGCCGCCGAAATCATCCTGGATTTTAAGGCTCTGATGGTCCGAGACGATGAGGTCGTCGCCTTCGACGTCGCAGGCAATGCCGAGCCGTTCAAAGCCCATCCGGATCGAACGCAGATGTGTGAGGCCGGCGCGGGCGATGCGAAGTTTTGAGCGCGTTACCGCGGCAAGCCCGATCAGCGAACCGACCTCGATATGATCGGGGCCGATCGCATAGGTGACAGAGCCAAGCTTCGCCGGCCCATGCACGACCATGGTGTTGGTGCCGATGCCCTCGATGCGGGCGCCGAGCGCGACCAGGAAATGCGCAAGGTCCTGCACATGCGGTTCGGAAGCGGCGTTGCGCAGATAGGTGACGCCGTGGGCAGCGACAGCGGCCGTCAGCGCGTTCTCGGTGGCAGTCACACTCGGCTCGTCGAGGAAGACGTCGGCGCCCTTGAGGCGCGGACAGCGCAACTCAAGCCGGGCCGAGGCCGTGACGGTGGCCCCCAGCTGTTCGAAGGCCAGAAAATGCGTGTCGAGCCGGCGCCGGCCGATGACGTCGCCGCCGGGCGGCGGCAACACCACCTCGCCGCAGCGCGCCAGCAGCGGCCCGGCGAGGAGGATCGAGGCGCGAATCCGCGCGCAAAGCTCCGGATCGAGGTCGGCGGCGCGAATATCTTTCGCATGGATGGCAAGTTGATTGGGCTTTTTCCATTCGGCCGACGCGCCGACCGAGCGGATCAGCTCCACCAGCGTTTCGGTGTCACGGATGCGCGGGACATTGTCGAGCGTGACGGGATGTTCGGTGAGAAGGGCGGCGGCAATGATCGGCAGCGCCGCATTCTTGTTGCCGGACGGCTCGATCGTGCCGGCCAGCCGATGGCCGCCTTCGATAATGTACTGGATCGGCGCCACGCGAGTATCCTCCTAACGGAGTGGATCTGACATTCGCTATCCATCAAGCAGCGGGTTCGTCAAGCGAATGTCAAATCCATCCCACTGGCCGCGACAGACCGAAATGCGACCGCAAGGTTTCGCCCTCATAGGCGTCGCGAAACAGGCCGCGCTTGCGCAAGAGCGGCACGACTTCCGAGATGAAGAGATCGAGCTGGTGCGGCAGCACCGGCGGCATCAGGTTGAAACCATCGGCCGCGCCGGTTTCGAACCAGTCCTGCATGATGTCGGCGATCATTTCCGGCGATCCTGCGGCGGTGAAATGGCCCCTTGCGCCGGCGAGCTTGGCAAGCAGCTGCCTGAGCGTCGGCCTCTCCTTTTTGACCAGCGCGACGACGGCTTCGGTCCGGCTGCGCGACGCCTCGTTCTTGCTGGGATCGGGAAAATCGTCCACCGAGAGCGGCGCATCGAGCGGAAGCTGCGAAAAATCATGCCCGCCGAAACGCTGTGACAGGCGATGGCGGCCGACTTCGGGATCGGACAACTCATTGAGCTCGGCCTCGTAGCGCGCGGCCTCCGCCTCGGTTGATCCGATGACGGGATTGATCCCCGGCAGGATGACAACATGTCGGGGATCGCGCCCCTCGGCTGCGACCAATCCTTTGAGATCCGCATAAAATGCCTTTGCGGCTCCCTGGTCGAGATGTGCAGTGAATACCGCCTCGGCATGGCGGGCGGCAAATTTCTTGCCGGTGTCCGACGAACCTGCCTGGACAAAGACCGGACGCCCCTGCGGCGCGCGCGGCATGTTCAACGGGCCAACCACCGGAAAATGCGGCCCCTTGTGGTCGATGGCCTTGACCCGCGTGCGGTCGGCATATCGTCCGCCCGCGCGGTCGTCGAGGACGGCGTCATCGGCCCAGCTATCCCAGAGGCCTTTGACGACCGTCATGAACTCCTCGGCACGCTCGTAGCGATCGGCATGACCGACCTGGCCGATATGACCGAAGTTAGCGCCGGCCTGCGGTGACCAGGTGGTCACGATGTTCCACCCGGCACGTCCGCCGCTGATGTGATCGAGCGAGGCAAACTGACGCGCCAGATTGTAGGGTTCGGTATAGGTTGTTGAGCAGGTGGCGATGAGGCCGATGCGGCGGGTCGCCATGGCGACCGCTGCCAACGCCGTGATCGGCTCAAGCCAGTTAAAGGGCGTGCTCTCGACGTCGTTCCAGAGACCGAGGACATCGGCGAGAAAGATCGAGTCGAACAAGCTGGCCTCGGCCTTCTGCGCCAGCTCCACCGTGTAACGGATGTCGGTCAGGGGCAGGGCTGACGATTTCGGATGCCGCCACGCCGCCTCATGATGCCCGCGGCCCTGAATGAAGAGATTGATATGCATGTGCGGCATCGGACATCCCTTAGACCAGAGAGCCTTTGGCCCCTTGGGCCGTTGACGCCTCGCACTTACCCGCAGTTCAGGGACAATTTACGGCAAGCTGGCAGCCTTAGACATCCACATTCGCGCTCAGCGAATTATCCTGAATGAATTCGCGGCGCGGTTCGACCAGGTCGCCCATCAGCTTGGTGAAGATGTCGTCGGCCTCGTCGACCTCCTTGACCTTCACCTGCAACAGCGACCGTTCGTTGGTGTCGAGCGTGGTCTCCCAGAGCTGATCCGGGTTCATCTCGCCGAGGCCTTTGTAGCGTTGCAGCTTGACGCCTTCGCGGCCGGCCTCGGTCACCGCCTCGAACAGGCTGACGGGACCGTGGATCGCGGTCTCGCGGTCCTTTCGGCGCAAGGTGCCGGGCCGCGGATAGGCCTCCTGCAACCGCGCGGCATATTCATCGAGCTTGCGGGCGTCGGCCGAGCCGAGTAGCGCATCGTCGATGATCGCGACGTCCTTGACGCCGCGCACCGTGCGCTCGAACACGAAACCTTGCCCTTCGACGAAGCGGCCGGTCCAGCCACGTTCGACCTCGTCGGCCAGGGCGTCGAGACGCTTGGCGATATATTCCGCGGCGGCCATGGCCTTGGGCGGATCGCCAAAAACCTGATGGCGCATCACACCCGCAATCGCGGCCTGCTCGACCACCTTGCGGTTATAGCGGCTGTGCAGGTTGTTCAGCGTCGTCCGTATGACCCGGGCGTCGTCGATCAGCACTTGCAGATCGCGGCCCGAGCGGTCCTCGCCGGTCGCAAGCTTGAGCACGCAATCGTCGAGGCCGGTCGTGATCAGATAATCCACCAGCGCCGGGTCGTCCTTCAGATATTGCTCGGACTTGCCGCGGGAAACCTTATACAGCGGCGGCTGGGCGATATAGAGGTAGCCCCCTTCGATCAGGGTCGGCATCTGCCGGAAGAAGAACGTCAGGAGCAGCGTGCGGATATGCGCGCCGTCGACGTCGGCGTCGGTCATCAAGATAATTTTATGATAGCGCAGCTTCGTCAAATCGAAGTCGTCGCGCCCGATGCCGGTGCCAAGCGCGGTGATCAGCGTGCCGATCTGCTCGGAGCTCAGCATCTTGTCGAAACGCGCACGCTCGACGTTGAGGATCTTGCCGCGCAGCGGCAGCACGGCCTGGAATTCGCGGTTGCGTCCCTGCTTGGCGCTGCCACCGGCCGAGTCACCCTCGACGATGAAGAGTTCGGACTTGGCGGGATCGCGCTCCTGGCAGTCCGCGAGCTTGCCGGGAAGCGAGGCGATGTCGAGCGCGCCCTTGCGCCGCGTCAATTCGCGCGCCTTGCGGGCGGCTTCACGGGCGGCGGCGGCTTCCACCACTTTGCCGACGATGATCTTGGCTTCCGAGGGATGTTCCTCGAACCAGGCGGCGAGCGCCTCGTTGATGACGTTCTCGACCACCGGGCGCACTTCCGAGGACACCAGCTTGTCCTTGGTCTGCGAGGAGAACTTCGGATCGGGCACTTTCACCGAGAGCACCGCGGTCAGGCCTTCGCGGCAGTCGTCGCCGGTGAGCGCGATCTTCTCGCGCTTGGCCATGGCATCGGCATAGCCGTTCACCTGGCGCGTCAGCGCGCCGCGGAAACCGGCCAGATGGGTGCCGCCGTCACGCTGCGGGATGTTGTTGGTGAAGCACAACACGTTCTCATGGTAGCTGTCGTTCCACCACAACGCCGCCTCGACGCTGATGCCATTCGCCTCCGAATTGACCATGATCGGGGCGGGCACCATCGCCTTCTTGTTGCGGTCGAGATATTTGACGAACGCCTCGACGCCGCCCTGGTAGTGCATCACCTCGCGCTTCTCGACCGCGTGGCGCATGTCGGACAGCACGATGTTGACGCCGGAATTGAGGAAGGCGAGCTCGCGCAGGCGGTGCTCGAGCGTCGCAAAATCGTAGTCGATATTCGTGAAGGTCTCGGTCGAGGCCAGGAAGGTCACTTCCGTGCCGCGCTTGCCCGGCGCATCGCCGACCACCTTCAAGGGGGCAACGGCATCGCCGTGGGCGAATTCGATGGAATGTTCCTTGTCGTCGCGCCAGATCCGGAGCTGCAATTTGCTCGACAGCGCATTGACGACGGACACGCCAACGCCGTGCAGACCGCCGGAGACCTTGTAGGAGTTCTGGTCGAACTTTCCGCCCGCATGCAGTTGGGTCATGATGACTTCGGCGGCGGAAATGCCCTCACCCTTGTGGATGTCGACGGGAATGCCGCGGCCATCGTCGCGCACGGTGACGGAGCCGTCGGCGTTGAGGACCACTTCGACGGCGGTCGCATGGCCGGCAAGCGCCTCGTCGATGGCGTTATCGACGACCTCGTACACCATGTGGTGCAGGCCGCTGCCATCGTCGGTGTCGCCGATATACATGCCCGGCCGCTTGCGAACGGCATCGAGCCCTTTCAGAACCCGGATCGATTCCGCGCCATATTCGGCGGGAACAGGAGTCTCGTTATCGGCGATCGATTGCCGCGCAGGTTCTGTCATGTGGGGCCTTTGGAATGTCTTCGAAGGACTCTTCGAATCAGCTGCGCAAAACGAGGGCTGATGGAGGCTATTTCTGCCACGAAAGCCGGGGCGCGCCTAGCCCAAAGTCTTGGTTAGCAAGATACTGAAAAGATGGGATTTTTTAAGGATTTTTCAAGTGTCTGGAAGGCCGATTCCAGCGCACCGAAAAAGCGCGATTCGGCAGTCTATTCAGCCTCCCCTTTTGGGGGGATTTCGCCTTACGGGCGGGGCGTAATCCGGCCGGCTTCAACGGCGAAGATTTCGCCGGACGGGCCGATGTCGGCGAATGCGGCGGGGTCGGCGCCGGTCATCCAGACCTGCGCGCCGAGCCCCGAAAGCTCATCGAACAGCGCCGCGCGGCGAGCGGGATCGAGATGCGCGACCACCTCGTCGAGCAATAGGAGCGGCGTGATGCCGGTCATCTCGGACACCAGGCCCGCATGCGCCAGCACGAGACCGATCAGCAGCGCCTTCTGCTCCCCGGTCGAGGCGTCGCGCGCCGGCACGTTTTTGGGCGCGTAGACCACCTGGAGATCGGTCAGATGCGGTCCGTCGAGCGTGCGGCCGGCGATGGCGTCGCGGGCGCGGTTCTCGCGCAGGATCTCGCGGTAGCGATCTTCCACCGCGGTTGCCGGTTCCGACATCAGCGCATTTTCCATCCAGCCGTCGAGCGCGATTTCGGCGGAAGGAAATGCGGATGTTGCGCCCCGCGCGCGTAGCATCGCGGCCAACCGGACGGCGGTCTGGCCGCGCATCGCCGCAACGGCGACCGCCAGTTCCGCCGTTTCACGCTCGATGGCGCCACACCAGTGATCGTCGTAATTGCGGACCTCGAGCAGACGGTTGCGCGAGCGTAACGAGCGGTCCAGCGCCGACACCCGCGCGGAGTGATCGCTGTCGATGGCAAGCACCAGGCGGTCGAAGAAACGCCGCCGCTCGGCGGCCGGACCCAAAAACAGTCCGTCCATCGCCGGTGTCAGCCATACCATGCGCAGGTGATCCCCGAACGCGGTGGCTGAGGTGACGGGTTCGCGATCGATCCGGCAGCGCCGCGGGCTTGAGGAAGCTTCGGCTGCCGGCGGATCGATGCCGGTGCCGAGCGTGGCGAGGCCCAGCGCGCCCTCGACCTCGGCGGACACCGCCCAGGAGCCATCGCCCTGATTGTCGGCGACGTCTTCCAGCATGGCGCGGCGCAGGCCGCGTCCCGGCGACAGAAACGAAATCGCCTCGATGCAATTGGTTTTGCCGGCGCCGTTCGGCCCCGCCAGCACGACCATGTCGGCCTGCGCCTCGAGGCTCGCCGAGCGATAGTTGCGGAAATGCGTGAGCGTCAGGCGGCGGATTCGGGATGGGGTCATGTAATCTTTCTGGCCGACGATGACCCCTCACCCGGCGCGCTTCACGCGCCACCCTCTCCCACAAGGGGAGAGGGAAAAACTCACACCCGCATCGGCATCAGCACGTAGAGCGCGCCCTTGGAATCCTTGTCCTGCACCAGTGTCGGCGAACCGGGATCGGCGAGCCGGAGCACCGCGACCTCGCCCTCGATCTGGGCGGCGATGTCGAGCAGATAACGCGAGTTGAAGCCGATATCGAGCGGGTCGGAAGCGTATTCGACTTCGAGCTCTTCGGTTGCACTGCCGGAGTCGGGATTGGTCACCGACAAGACCAGCCGGCCCGCCGACAATGAGAGCTTCACAGCGCGGCCACGTTCGCTCGAAATCGTCGAAACGCGGTCGACCGCCGCTTCAAAATCCTTCTTGTCGACGACGAGCTCCTTGTCGTTGCCTTGCGGAATGACGCGGCCATAGTCGGGGAAGGTTCCGTCGATCAGTTTCGAGGTCAGAACCACGTTGCCGATGGTGAGGCGGATCTTGCCTTGCGACAGCTCGATCTTGACCTCGGCCTCGTTGTCTTCGATCAGCCGCTGCACTTCGCCGACGGTCTTGCGCGGCACGATGACGCCCGGCATGCCGCTGGCGCCCTTCGGCTGCACCAGGTCGATCTGCGCCAGGCGATGTCCGTCGGTTGCCACCGCGCGCAGGGTTGCCGCCTTGGCGGTGCCGGCGGAATGCAGATAGATACCGTTGAGATAGTAGCGGGTCTCTTCCGTCGAGATCGCAAACTGCGTCCGGTCGATCAGCCGCTTCACGTCGGAGGCGGGCAGCGAGAACGAATGCGTCATCTCCCCGGCGGCAAGATCCGGAAAATCGTTTTCGGGCAGCGTCTGCAACGTAAAGCGGGAACGGCCGGCGCGGATCGCCAGCACCGAGCGATCGCCGTCGCCTTCCAGCACGATCTGCGCGCCGTCGGGCAACTTGCGCACGATGTCGTAGAACATGTGCGCCGGAACCGTCGTGGAACCGGCGGTCGCAGTTTCGGCCGCCAGCGTTTCGGTGACTTCCAGATCGAGGTCGGTCGCCTTCAGCGACAGCTGCGCGTTCTCGGCCCGGACCAGCACATTGCCGAGGATCGGAATGGTGTTGCGCCGCTCGACCACGCGGTGCACGTGGCCTAGCGATTTAAGGAGTTGCGCGCGTTCGACGGTAACCTTCATTGCCATATCCGCCTGATCCGAAGTGGGAAAAGCCAGGCTGCGCTCGAAAGCGCGCCTCAGCGTTCTGACCCGAACGGCCGACCGAAACCCGGTCCGATCCGCCCGCTCGGGGGGACCCCAAAGTGGCGCGGATGACCGGCAAGCGCAAGGGATGGCGCGGGCCGTTCCCCACTTTTGGACTCCTGGCGGCCGGCGCTTTTGGCAACGCATCTGCCCTCCCCATACGGGGAGAGCAGGATTTTTACGGGCTATTCGCTCTGCAATTGCCGCTTCAGCGACTCGACCTCTTCCGAGAGCGAGACATCCTTGGCGACCAGTGCCTCAATCTTGCGCACGGCGTGAAGGACCGTGGTGTGATCGCGTCCGCCGAACCGGCGGCCGATTTCAGGCAAAGACCTGAGAGTGAGGGTTTTTGCCAGATACATCGCCACCTGGCGCGGGCGAACGACGTTGGCCGTGCGGCGCGATGACAACAGGTCGGAGCGGCTGACATTGTACTGGCGCGCCACCACACGCTGAATGTCCTCGATCTTGATCCGCTTCGGTTCTTGCGGACGGATCAGGTCGCGCACCTCGCGCTCGGCCATCTCCAGCGTCACCGGCTGATTGTTCAGCTTGGAGTGCGCCAGCAGACGGTTGACGGCGCCTTCGAGGTCACGGCCGTTATGGGTGATGGTGCGCGCGAGATATTCCAGCACCTGCTCGGGCACGTCGAAGCTTGCATGATGCGCCCGCGCAGCCGCCACGCGCGACTTGAGAATGCCAAGCCGCAATTCTTCACCGAGCGATCCCATTTCCACGACAAGCCCGCCGGCGAGCCGCGAGCGCACCCGATCGTCCAGGCTTTCGAGATCGGACGGCGGACGGTCGGCCGCGATCACCACCTGACGGCCCGCATCGATCAGTGCATTCAGCGTGTGACAAAATTCGGCCTGGGTGGATTTGCCTTGCAGGAACTGCAAGTCGTCGATGACGAGCACGTCGATGCCGCGCAGCGCTTCCTTGAAGGCGAGCGCAGTCTGCGTCTTCAGCGCCGCGACAAAGCCGTACATGAATTTCTCGGCCGTCAGGTACAGCACCTTGCGCTCGATGCCGGAGTTGCCGGCCCAGGTCACGGCCTGGAGCAGATGGGTTTTGCCCAAGCCGACGCCGGCATGGATATAGAGTGGATTGAACATCACGGGGTCGCCGCGACGGCCTTCGGCAACCTGACGCGCAGCCGCATGCGCCAGCGTATTCGAGCGGCCGACGACGAAGCTTGCAAAGGTCAGGCGCGGATCGAGCGGCGAGCCGCCAAGCGCGTCGTGGCTGGCCGAGACCGGCGCGGTCGCGACCGAACGCAATTCGACCGCGGGCCGGCTGTCGGTGCGCTCGATGCGGCGCGTGTCGATCTGCGGAACCGAGGCCTCCTTGGCCGGCGCGGCGTGCCGCATCGCCGTGCGCACGGAGAGATCGATGCGATGCACTTGCGGCATCTCGGCCTGCCAGCACGACAGAACGCGCTCGGCATAGTGCGCCTGGATCCAGCTCTTGAGGAAGCGGGTCGGAACCGAAAGATGCACGCTCTCGTCGTGCACGCTCTCCAGGTCCATGCGGGCGAACCAGCTGGTATAAACGTCTTCACCGACGCTCGTCCGCAACCTTCCCTTCACGCGCGACCAACGATCCTGTTCGATATTCGTCATAGCTGGCTGGATATTTGTCATTGCCGAAAAACTTCTCTTGGTCTTGGTGGAATTCTCTCGATGGGTGAGTCCGCCGTGCGCCGCACGGCGATCGCCTCGCACGAAGCCTGTTCAGCCATAGCTCGGCCGTTCGGCGAAACGCCGTCGGGCAGGTTTTGGGCTTTAAGGGAAGCTTCGGGAGGCTAGCGCGTACTCGACGGATTGTCTGGAGCCCGCGCTGAAGGCCGCTTGCCGACGGCCTCCGAAACGTTCGATGAAAATTCGCTCAGCGCCGCGATGTTCGATGCGGCGACACTCAACACGCTGTGATGCTCAATTCGAGAACCAGGAATTCCAATGATTTCGTAAGACATGCTACCTCCCCCTCTCGCCGCGACAAGGCACGGCAAGTCGTCACTCCAAAAATGTTCTCATTCGACCGGCGACGCCTGAAACACCCGAAGAACTATTCAGCCGTTACGCCACTCGCTCCGCCCGCCTCAACTCTCGCTCGCATGCTCCGCTTTCCCGCCGCCGGCTCGACCGTGTCGCATCTCTCTTTCTTTTTTGAGGCGACGAAGCACGAAGGCTTCGCCTAGAGAAATTTCGACACAGAACTCCGTTACCCATATTGCTATGGGTTCGAACTCAACGCTCGCTTTGGAAAGCGTCGCCTAACGCGCACACCGCCGCCGATTTGCACGTCCGCCTCGGTCCTTAATCCGCGCTGGTCTCAAGAGCCGTGGGCGCTGCGAACGATCTAAGAGATACAGCAAGCCTCATTTCCCGCAACGAAAATGATTCAGCGCCTTTGCCCGCAAAAACGACTTGGCGTTTCGCATCCCCGCGCGCGCTTTTCGTGCAAAGCCGCAAGGTTTTGAATCTGTGCGAAGATTCGAAAAGCGTCGGCGCTGTCACAATTCACGTCACAGCCCAAAATAAATTCACAAATCGTTTAAGTTTGGCCGCAGTCGAACTGAATTTTCAAACAAGTCGCTGCCACTATGCCGATAAGTGACTACGCAAACGCGTTTTTTTTTGCTCGTCGAACAAGGGTAGCCCTCGAAGCCAAACCGCGAGCGCGATTTTCAAGAGGCGGTATCCTTCGGCGCGAAGGGCTGCGCTTGCGTCTTTCGTCACGGCGCCGCGTCGGTCCGTGCCGGCGTCTCCGTAGAAACGCGGAGGCGAGAGATTTCTCCAGGAATACCGCACAAAAACAAAAGCCCGGCTCGAAGCCGGGCTCTTGCAGTCGTTAATCGTTGGGTTGGCTTACTTCGCCAGCTTGGCGATTTGATGCGCCAGCCGCGAAACCTTTCGGCTCGCTGCGTTCTTGTGAATGATGTTGCGCTGCGCTGCCTTCATCAACTCCGGCTCGGCGCTCGCCATTGCCTTGACTGCTGCGGCGCGGTCGCCGCGGTTGATCGCCTCTTCGACGGTTCGGACCGAGCTGCGCATCTGGGTCCGGCGCGATTTGTTGACGATGGTGCGGCGGGCAATCTTGCGCGTCGCCTTCTTGGCGGAAGTCGTATTGGCCATGTTCTCAAATGTCCTTCGGCAGTGACCGATCGCGGGTGGGCGAAATAGCTGCCCACGGTTTGCCTGATCGACGCTGATTGTTTTCAGGGTGCCCTGTCGAGACTGCCACACTTTAAGCTACAAGGCTCGGATACGAGCTTTAAGCGACCAGGCGGCAACGCTCAAAAGAACAGCGGCGGCGGGATTGCGCCCGCCGCCAATTGGGGCGTGTTATAGAGGCCGGATACCGTAGCGTCAACGCCTTAACCCCGGCCAAAACGGGTCTCCGGCGGGCGCCCAAGGCCTGCAATAAGGCCTGATAAGATGCTGACGCGGTTGAATTTCCTCCGCCGCGCCGCTAATGGCTGACAACGATTTGGATACGCAAAACATAGGGTGAAGCATGATCCGCGGGTTTTTCCGTCTGGTGGGATTGTTGCTGCTGGCCGGCGGGTTCGTCTTCATGGTCTATGACGGGGCGCGGTTTGTCGCCGACAATACCCTGCGCTTTACCCGGTTCGGCCAGTTTTGGAACGATGTGCATCAGTCCAGCCAGCAGGCCTTCCGTGTCTGGGTCGAGGGCATCTCGCCCTGGCTCTGGAACAATGTCGCTCGCGTCATTCTGGACCAGCCGGTTTTCGCGGTCATGGCGGTGCTCGGCATTCTTCTGATGCTTTTGTTCCGGCCGAAGAAGCCGCTGATCGGCTATTCCCGAAGCTGAAGGTATCTGACGACAGCGAATTGCCCGCAACGGGGCTGCCGGGTTTCGCGTAACAGCCTATATAGGAGCGACGGCGTCTCGCTGCCGGGGGCGAACGCGGGCCCGCGAGGAGGTAATCCATGCTTTTCATGCGCAAGACCACTACGCTGCCGGGCGCCGACGAGGCGCTGCCGGGCCGGGCCGATCCCATGCCGACGGCGACGCGGCACTTCGTCAACGGCCATCCATTGAAGCCGCCTTATCCTGCCGGCCTTGAGCAGGCCGTGTTCGGACTAGGCTGCTTCTGGGGTGCAGAGCGCAAGTTCTGGGAACTCGGCGACGGCGTTTATGTCACGGCTGTCGGCTATGCCGGCGGCCATACCCAAAACCCGACCTATGAAGAAGTCTGTTCGGGTCGCACCGGTCACACCGAAGTGGTGCTGGTCGTGTTCGACCCGACGAAGATCGCCTACGATCGACTGTTGAAGGCTTTTTGGGAAACCCACAACCCGACGCAAGGCATGCGCCAGGGCAACGACGTCGGCACGCAGTATCGTTCCGCGATCTATACCTCGAACGATGCGCAAGCCGCGGCGGCCGGCGCCTCGAAGACGTCCTATCAGAAGGCGCTGGCGGCCAAGGGGCTCGGCACGATCACGACCGAAATCGCTCCTGCCGGACCTTTCTATTTCGCCGAGGACTATCATCAGCAATACCTCGCCAAGAATCCGGCGGGCTATTGCGGACTGGGCGGCACAGGCGTGTCGTGTCCGTTGCCGACAGGCGTCACCGCCTGATCGCGCGCCTCTATTAGAGAGTGGCCGAGGCTTTCGGCCACTCCACCTCGACGCTCGCGACCAAAAAAACGGTTTGTTAACCATAACAGGTGCAAGACTTAAGCTGTCTCGAAAACAGGACAGCTTAAGTTGCGGGTCACGCGCGCGCTCTCTCTGCCGGTCACGGCTGCCATGGCCGCGCTTGCGCTCGCGGGCTGCATGCAGACGGGCCAGCAGGTCGCGATGGCCCCGCGCAACGACCTCGATACCCTCGCCTACGGCCAGACCGCGCAAACCTCTTACCCCGTTGCTTCAAACGATTCCGGCGGCGCTGTCAGCGCTATTCGCGCCAACTATGCCACCTCGCCGCGCGCGACTTACGCATCGACAGCGGTCGCAAGCACGCCCGCCGTGGTCGCCAATGCCTATGCCGCGGCTCCCGTCGCGGCCACGCATGATGCGCCCTATCACCTCGATGCCGGCGACAAGCTCCGCGTCGTCGTCTACGGCCAGGAAGGCCTCACCAACACCTACGCCATCGATGCCGGCGGCGCGATCACCATGCCGTTGATCGGCGCGGTCGCCGCGCGCGGCAAAACGCCGGCGGGCCTCGCCGCCGACATTTCGGCCCGCTTGCGCAACGGCTATATCCGCGAGCCTTCGGTCGCGGTCGAAGTCGAAACCTACCGGCCGTTCTTCATCCTCGGCGAGGTCGCAGCCCCCGGCCAGTATCCTTACGTGCCGAACATGAGCGTCGAAAGCGCGGTCGCGATTGCCGGCGGCTTCTCGCCCCGCGCCAAGCGTGACAGCGTCACGCTGACCCACAACGCCGGCCGCGGCATCGTCCCGCTCGGCACCGCCATCAGCCCCGGCGATACCATCCTCGTCGGCGAACGCTGGTTCTAGCGAAAGCACCACGGCGCAACTGGCCGTTTTACCGGCATCTCAAGCCGTCAACACACGCGATATTCCGGGAAACGGTATGACAGCATCGCTGTCGCACCGCACAACCAAGGTTTGAGATTCGCCACGGCGGATTTTCATTGCCTCGGGAATGGTTCGCTATCATTCTTCCTCTTGGCGCCATTCCGGTGGGCACCATCCAACAAGAAAAAATGAGTTCCGCCGTAAGCGGTTTTCATCACCGAGTAGGGAAAGAACCTATGCCAAGTCTCACCATCAACGGGCGGACTATGTCCGTCGATGCGGCCAACGATACGCCGCTCCTCTGGGTTATCCGCGAACAGCTCCAAATGACAGGCACGAAGTTCGGCTGTGGCGCCGGACTGTGCGGGGCCTGCACCGTTCACATCAACGGTGAGGCCGTACGCTCCTGCCAGACGCAAGTCAGCGACGCCGTCGGCAAGAAGATCACGACCATCGAAGGCCTGTCCGCCAAGGGCGATCATCCCTTGCAGAAGGCATGGATCGCCGAGCAGGTGCCGCAATGCGGCTACTGCCAGTCCGGCCAGATCATGCAGGCGGCCTCGCTGCTGGCGAAGAACGCCAATCCGACCAAGGAAGAAGTCGTTGCGCACATGGACGGCAATCTCTGCCGCTGCATGACCTATTCGCGCATCCAGAAAGCAATCATGCGCGCGGCCACCGAAATGCGCACCGCCTCCAACGCCGGCAACGAGCGGAGGGCCACATGAATTCGCACGTGAAAAACATCACCCATCACGAGCCGGCCGATCTGAGCCGCCGCTCGTTCCTCGTTGGCTCTGCGGCCACCGGCCTTGCGCTCGGCTATTCGGCCTTGCCCGGCCTGCTCGGCGCCGACCAGGCTTTTGCTGCGCCCAGTAATTTCGATCCGAGCGTGTGGTTCTCGATCGCGCCGGACGGGTTAGTCACCGTCACCAGCGGCAAGGCCGACATGGGCCAGCACATCGCCTCCACCATGGCGCAGATCATCTGCGAAGAGCTCGGCGCCAGCTGGAAGGATATGCGCGTTCAGCTCGCCTCCAACGATCCGAAGTACAACGATCCTGTGCTTGGCGCGCAGGTCACCGGCGGTAGCTGGAGCACGATGATGAACTTCGATGCGATGAGCCGCGCGGGTGCCGCGGGGCGGATCGCGTTGACCGAAGCCGCCGCAGCAATGATGGGCGGCATTCCGGCCGGCCAGTTGATCGTGAGAAACGGGACGATCACCGATCCGAAGTCGAAGAAGTCGATGAGCTTCGCCGACGTCGTCAAGAGCGGCAAGGTCACCAAGACCTTCAGTGCTGACGATCTCAAGGCGATCAAGCTGAAGACGCCGGATCAGTACACCATGATCGGTGTTTCGGTTCCGCAGCTCGACATCCCCTCGAAGACGAACGGGACCGCGAAATACGGCATCGACGTCATGCTGCCGGGCATGGTCTACGGCAAGGTCGTCACCCCGCCGGTGCGCTACGGCGCCACGGTCAAGACGGTCGACGACAGCGACGCCAAGAAGGTGCCCGGCTTCATCAAGGCGGTCACGCTCGACGACAAGACGGGCACGACCACCGGATGGGTGGTTGCGGTGGCGAATACGTTTGCCGGCGCGACCAAGGCAGCCGAAGCGCTCAAGGTCACCTATGACGGCGGCCCCAACGCCAAGCTGTCGAGCGAATCCCTGCTGGCGGAAGCAAAGCGCCTCCAGGGCCTCGACGACTCCGGCCTGTTCTTCGTCAAGGACGGCGACACGACCGCGGCGCTCGGGACGGCGGCGAAGGTGCTGGAGGCCGAATACACCACCAGCATCAACATCCACGCGCCGATGGAGCCGATGACGGCGGCAGCCGAGCAGAAGGGCGACATCTGGCACGTCTACACCGGCAACCAGTTTGCGACACGCTCCGGCGCGATCGCAGCCGGTGCGGCCGGGGTCGATCCGAAGTTCGTCGTGATGCATCAGATGTGGCTCGGCGGCGGCTTCGGCCGGCGTCTCGAGGGCGACATGCTGGTGCCGGCCGTGCAGGCCTCGAAGGCCGTCGGCAAGCCGGTGAAGATCATCTACACCCGTGAAAACGACATGACGATGGACTTCTCGCGACCGTTGACGTTCCAGAAGATCAAGGCTGGACTGGACGGCGACGGCAAACTGGTGGCGATGAACCACGATGTCGTGGCGGCATGGCCGACCAAGCGCTGGGGCATTCCGGCCTTCCTGTCGCCTTCAGTCGACAAGAAGGGCGCGCTCGACGCGTTCACGGTGAACGGTGCGGACTTCTTCTACACCGTTCCCAACCACAACGTTCGCGCCATCCTCAACGAGATGGCGCAGACCGCTACCCCCTCGGGTCAGTTGCGGTCGGTCGCGCCGGGCTGGACGTTCTGGGCAGTCGAAAGCATGGTCGATGAACTTGCGCACGCCGCAGGCAAGGATCCGGCGCAATTCCGGATCGACCTGCTTGATGGCAAGGGCGCCAACAATGGCGGCGCGCAGCGGTTGCGTAACACGCTGCTCGCGGCCATGGGTCTTGCCGGCTACGGCACCAAGCAATTGCCGAAAGGCGAAGGCATGGGCGTGGCCTGCGTTTCGTCGCAGGAGCGCGCCACCGCAAGCTGGACCGCCTGTGTCGCCCATGTGGCGGTCGCGCCGAGCGGCGAGGTCAAGGTCAAGAAACTGACGGTGGCGACCGACGTCGGCACCCAGGTGCATCCCGACAACATCCGCGCCCAGGTCGAAGGCGCGGCGCTGTGGGGGTTGTCGCTTGCGTTGTACGAAAAGGCGACGCTGAAGAATGGCGGTATCGAACAAACCAATTTCGATACCTACACACCCTTACGGATGAGCCAGACACCGGACGTTGCGGTCGCCGTCATCGCCAATGGCGAGCCGGCCCGCGGCGTCGGCGAACCGGCGGTCACCGTGATCGCGCCGGCGCTTGCCAATGCGATCTTCAATGCCTCCGGCGCCCGCGTGCGCTCGCTGCCGATTACCGCAGAGGCGGTGAAAGCGGGGATGAAGGCGTAAAGCCTTCGTAACTCGCAACAAATACCAGCCGCCGGAGGGCTTCCTCCGGCGGCTTTTTTTGGCCTAAAGACGCGCACTCATTCAAATTTTACCTTCCGCGAAAGCGGCTCGTTCACGATCTCTCTTAAGGCTCGGGGAATGACTTCTAGGCTAGGTTGCGCCACACCGTTCGCGCCTGACCAATGAGGGGTTCATGTCAGCCCAAGCCACGTCGACCAAGCGCCGCCTGCTGTTGGCGTCCGACCACCCCGATCAAAGCCGCGAACTGGAACGCATCCTTCAATCGGTCAGCGAGGTGCAAACCTTGTCGACGTCGGAACTTCCCGACACGCCGGCCGATCAGATCTCCGGCGTCGTGGTCGACATCAATTTGCGCTCCGCCGAGAGCGTGCAGCGGGTTCGCAACAAGCTGCGCCACGATTCCTATCGCACCATGCCGCGCCTGTTCGTGCTCGCCGATGCGCTTCATCACGGTTCGATGCAGGCCTGGGCGCTGGGCGCGACCGATACGATTTCACGCCCCTTCGACGCGGCCGGCATCTTGCGCCGCATCCGCGCTGCCTTCCCGGACAGCGATGGCTTCGATGCGACGAATCGCGGCAAGACCTTGAACCGCGGCATCGCCGCCGCCCATGAGGTGATGGTCAAGATCTTCAACAAGCTTCCGGCGGGCGAGCCGCTGAAGTTCAGCGATGTCGTCGAGGCCGAAAACAAGATCATCAAGGCGATCAAACACTCCTCGTTGCGCGAATGGCTGACCACGGTCGGCTGCCATCACGCCGACAGCTATCGTCACTGCCTGTTCGTGACCGGCTTTGCCGTTGCCTTTGCGCAGCATCTGGGCATGCGCGACGACGACCAGCGCCGCCTGGTGCGAGCCGCGCTGCTGCACGATGTCGGCAAGGCCTTCATCCCGACGGCGATCCTGGACAAGCCGGGCTTGCTCAACGAAGAAGAAAAGAACGAGATGCGCAAACACCCGCGCCTCGGCTACGACGCGCTGGCTGCCCAAGGCGGCTATCCGCCCGAGATGCTCGACGTCGTCCTGCACCATCACGAATTGCTCGACGGCAGCGGCTATCCGGATGGACTCAGCGACAACGAGATCAGCGACATCGTGCGGCTGACGACGATCGTCGATATCTACGCGGCGCTGGTGGAATCGCGGCCCTACCGCATTCCCTTCACCCACGCCAAGGCGTTCTCGATCATGGAGAAGATGGAAGGCAAGCTCGACCAGCACCTCTTGGTCGCCTTCCGCCCGGTGACGTTCGGCGCGTACTAACCCGAGCTGACGCGAGTGGACAAAGATGGCCACGCGAAAGCTAGTCGTCTCGATAACTGCAATCGGTCTAGCGGTGGCCGCCACTCCTTTCATTTTATACGGATGGCTTCAATTCCAGACGTGGTATTTTCACCAAGAGCGTCGGCTGTTGCGCGAAATGCGCGCCGCTCAATCTCAAAGCACGAACGATTCTGCGCTTGCGCGTGACGTTCTATTGAGAGTTGTTCCTCTCGGAACGGATAGAGAAGAAGCGTCAGCTATTCTCCGTAGCGAAGGGTTTGGTTGTCAGTCGATCGCCAAACCGATCACCGAGACCCGATTACGGCTACGCTCAGCGGACAGCACTCGGGTGAGAGATAGCTGGATCGATTGTCAGGCACTCGCCCCCAATGTCTTGGGAAACAAACAATGGATCGTCGATTTGGAATTTGACCCCGACGGCCATTTGAACGACGTAGGTGTCGCAATGTGGAATATATTTCTATAGCCTATTCCACTGAATCAAGCTTTAGCTCCCGCGCCTTGGATCCGTCGATAGCGTATCGAGTGGTCTTCCTGACGCCCATTGCCTAAGGTCCTCGAATGTCACGCCTGATGTGTCTATTCATTGCCGCCGCTCTGTCGCTGCCTTCGCTGACAGCGCAAGCAGCACCTGTGCACAAGCGTCCCAAGCCGGTCTGGCACGGCTACGGTTTCCTGCCGGGCTATCACCAGCCGCCGAGCAACAGCCAGCCGCTCTATGGCCAGAAAGCTGCCGCGTTCCGTCTGGCGCAACACAGGAAGCGTCCCTGGTACATTGACCCGACGCCGGAGTATTACGGCTACGACGGTGACTGGCACTATCTGGGCTGGCCGGGTTTCTACCGCGGCCACTACAATGGCGGCACGTTCGGTCCGTGCTGGACGCAGACACCGATCGGACCGGCCTGGAATTGCGGCTAACTAGCTCTCGTACGACGAAATCTCGATCAGGCTGCCGTCGGGATCGCGGCAATAGACCGACCGCAGCGCGCCGCGCGCGCCTTGTTTCGTCACCGGACCTTCCTCGATCGCGACGCCGCACGCCTTGAGGTGCGCGACAACCTCGTCCGGCGCGCTGCCGGTGAGAAAACAGAGATCATCGCTGCCGGGCACTTCATGGTCGGCGGTGAACCATTCGACCTTGTCGGCGCCGCGCGGCCGCACATTGATCTTCTGATCGCCGAACAGCAGTGACGTCCTCACCGGCTTGCCGTGGCCGGGATCGAATACCCTGACCTCCATGCCCAGCACCTTCCGATACCAGTCGACGCTGCGCGCCACCTCAGTGACATTGATCACGATATGATCGAGCGCGTTGACCTTGACGGGCATAAGCAATCCTTTCGTCGTATTCCGTGGCGGGGTTGCGGCGCTGGCCGCCCCGAACTTTGTTTGTTACAACGCAGGCCACGTTGAATTCAACAAGTCGGGCCCCTCGAAGCGGCCTGACGCCAGGGAGAAAAACATGATGCTCCGCCGCACCGCGATGGCCTGGTTTGCGTTCGCCCTGGGCGCATTCATCCTTCCCGTCAGTGAAGCTTCGGCCCTCGATTATCCCACGCGTCCGGTTCGCTTCATCGTCGGTTATCCGGCCGGCGGTTCCACCGATATTCTGGCACGGCTGGTTGGACAAAAGCTGTCGGAGCGGCTCGGCCAGCAATTCGTGATCGAGAACAAGCCCGGCGCCGGCAACAATATCGGCACCGAGACTGTGGCGAGGGCGGAACCCGACGGTTATACCGTGCTCCTGATCAACCCCGCCAATTTCATCAACACCACGCTCTACGCCAATCTCAATTTCGATTTCCTGCGCGATATCGCGCCGGTCGCGAGCTTCAATCGCACGCCCAATGTGATGACGGTGCCGGTGGATTTACCTGCGAAAAACGTCGCCGAATTCATCGCTTATGTGAAAGCAAATCCGGGCAAGGTGAATCTCGCATCGTCCGGCAACGGCACGTCGGTGCATCTGTCCGGCGAAATGTTCATGGCGATGACCGGCGCCAAGATGCTGCATGTCGCTTACAAGGGCGCAGCTCCCGCCACCACCGACCTGATCAGCAACCGTGTCCAGGTGATGTTCGACAATATGCCCTCGATCATCGGACACATCCGCGGCGGAAAACTGCGCGCGCTGGCCGTGACCACGGAAAAGCGTTCGCCGGAATTGCCTGATGTGCCGACGGTCGGCGAAACCGTTCCCGGCTACGAAGCCAGCGCGCTGTTCGGGATGGGCGCGCCTGCCAAGACGCCGCCGGAGATCATTGCCAAGCTGAACAAGGAGATCAATGCGGTGCTGGCCGACCCCGAGGTCAAAAAGCGTCTGACCGAGCTTGGTGGTGAGCCGCTGATCACCACGCCGGAAGAATTCGGCGCGACGATGAAGGCTGAAACCGAGAAGTGGGGGAAGGTCGTCAAGGCCGCCGACATCAAGATCGAATGAAGCGGCCGGTAGCGGCTTTTTGCTGAGGCGAAAGCGCTAACTTCAAAATAGATAAGGCCGGGACTGCGAACGACGCGGTGCCGGCCTTTGTCCATATCAGGTCCCGTCAGCCGCCTTCACCGCTGGCTGAGCCTCGGCGTCCGGCTTCGGCGCTTCCGCGACCGGCGTCGCCGCCGGTTCGGGATCGAAGCCGAACAGCTCGACCAGGAACTTGTAATATTTCGGCATCTTATCCTTCAGCGCCGCGCGGGTCTTCGGCTCGGAGATGGTTCCTTTGCCGGCCAAGAACACGCTCGCGGTGACCGCAAAGAACTCCTGCGGGTTCGTCATCACGTAGTCGTCCTTGGGGAAGGCGTTCTGGCTCACAGCTTTGGCGTACATCGCCTTGATGCCGAGATTTTCGAATCCGCTGCCGACCAGCTTGTTGTGATAGGCATGCAGCATCTCGTGCAGCATGACCGGGTCCTCTGCATATTTCAGCATGTTCGGACGGAACCTGATGACGCCGGTTCCGGCGTCGGCCGCCAGGTCAACGAAATTCGGGTTGTTCCAGCTCATGGTCTTGGGGTCCCAGACCGTGAAGGTGTGGTCGCGCGCGGACGTTCCCTGACGCATCGAACTATAGCAGGCGATCGGCGGTCCGAGGTCGGTGCAGCCCATCTCGCTGGCGATGATCGGCACCGTGTGGAAGAATTGCATCACCTTCGGGCTAAGGCCGGCGTTCTCGACGAGATCGAGCTGCTTCTTCAGAAGCCCGACAATCTCCTCTTTGTCCTTGCGGTCGACGTTTTCGGACAGGTCGTAGATGTAACCCTTGTAGGTTTCGAATCCGGCCGGCACCTCCGCAGGCGCGACCTCGATGATGCGCGAGCCCGCGCCGGCAACGTTGGATGCGAACGAAAGCATCAGGACAACAGATGAAGTCAGAAACAGCCCACGCATGATTTTCCCCGGCCTATTGGCGTTTGCGATCGATGAAGGCATTCGGCCCCCGTTATCGAACGCATCCTACAGAACCGAACTTGCATTGCCGTTTCGCCGGTCGTCGCAAGTTTTAACTGGATGTTTTGCCGTCGTTAACTATGCGCCGCCGCGCGCCCGATCGCGACGTGAGAGGACAGGCCCCCGCCTTGCAAATGGAGGTGGGGGCGCCTGCACGTGCAGGCAGGGGCCTGTATTCCGGGCGCCGCTTGGGGGCCGGCGCGCCAGAAACCTATTTCAACGAGGTATTGATCGCGGTGAACTTGCTACTGAGTTTGGAGCCCAGCCCATTCACGACCGTGATGATGGCAAGCGCAATGCCTGCCGCAATCAGGCCATACTCGATGGCCGTGGCGGCATTTTCGTCTTTCAGGAAATTTTTGATGATGTTCACGCCAGGTCCCGTCCCGTTATTCTGTCCAAGCAAGCCGTTCTGGATAGATAACGTGCGGGTTTCTCTCGCAGCGCTGATGGCAAGGCATAGCGCATAACATTTTACGGAAATGCTAAGCGGCAAGGTTAACGAATTGCGTACGCTTTCTCGAAACTACATTCCCGGCGCGTCGCGGATCTCGACCCGGATCGGGGTCGGATTGAAGCCGTTGCAGGGGTTGTTGACCTGCGGGCAATTCGAGATCACGAACAGCACATCCATCTCGGCGGTCGCGTCGACATGATTGCCCGGCGCCGAGATGCCGTCGACCACCGTGAAATTGCCGGATGGATCGATCGGCACATTCATGAAGAAGTTCAGGTTGGAAACAATGTCGCGCTTGGTGAGACCGTGCTTCGACAATTCGAGAATGAAGTTCTCGCGGCAGGCGTGCTGATACTTCGTCGCTTCCCCGAACCGCACGGCATTGCTCTCGCACGAACAGCAGCCGGCCGACGTATCATGTCTGCCGCATGAATCGGAAGTGATCTTCGCCATCACCCGGCCCTTGTTGGAAATCAGTCGCGTCCCGAGCTCGATATAGGCAGAGCCCTGCACGCGCAGCGTATCCTGCGAGCTGTATCGCTCGGTAAGATCGCCGGCGCAGTAGAGCAGCGCATCGACCGCCTGCTGCCCTTCGCTGTCGATGATCCGCAAGGTCTGGCCTTTTTTCAGCACCCGCGACCACGGCCGCTCCGAAGGAATGTCGAAGGCAAAAGTCAAATCCGGAACAGCGGAAGCGGTCATTTCGAAATTCCTCAAGCGTAAAGGCGGTCCGTGAAGTCGAAAGCGCGCATCGCCTCGGGCGAGGCGGTGCGGCACAGGTCTTCCCGCGTGGCCAAAGGCACGCGATGTTTGATCAGCGTGGCGCTGCCGCCGGCCAACGGCTGCGGATTGAGCGGGTGCGTACAGTTGGAGGCGACCACGATCAGATTCATCTCCGCGCGCAGGTCGACGAAATCCCCTGCCCGCTTGCGGCCCTCGTGCCAGAGGAAACGCCCGGCGTCGTCGAGCCCGACCGGCGCAAAGAACGTGATGCAGGGCGAGATGTCGCGGACGCCGAGCCCGATCTTGGAGACCGCGGCCAGAAAATTCTCCTGGGTGTTGCGTCCACTGGCGCCGGTTGCAGCGACGACGGAAGCCGGCGTCGAGCCGCCGACCAACAGGTCATGTGCCCCGCAGCTATCTTCGATCAGCGAGAATACCGCGCGTCCCATGTCGGAAAAGATCACGCGGCCTTTCGAGATCGCAGCGCTCCACTGCACTTTGATCGTATCGGCGCAATTGATCCGCTCGGAAGTATCCTCCTCGCGCCAGGCGAGAACCGAGACGCTGGCTTGACCGGTGTCGTCGACAATTCGCAATGCTTCGCCACGGCGCAGGAGCAAGGTGGTGTACCAACCGTGCGGCACCGTCTCGCGATGGATCACCGCATTGGCTGGAATTGGCGCGCCGTCCAGCGCGGTCGGCTCCGGCAATCTCTTCGGCGTCAGTTCCTGCCCTGCGGCGCGAAGCTCTTCATAGCGGCGGCGATTCTCGGCGATTTGCGCTTGCGTCTGGGCCATTGTCCAACTCCGAAGGTGTTATGCGCCAATCGTGAAGTGAGCCTCGACCGTCTTTGCCGCCTTGCCGTTGATCGGCAGGATGTCCTGCGGGCAGGCCGAGAAGGCGATGACGAGATCCATCTCCGCGCGCAGGCGGACATAGCCGCCCGGGACCGGCCGCGGCGGCGCGGCGAATTGCAGCGCGCCGTTGGCGTCCCAGGGAATGTTCATGAACAGGTTGAGCGGGCTCGGCACCTCCGGCGGCGTGAGGCCAAGCTCGGCCATGCCGGCAAAGAGATTATCGGTGCAATTGTCGTGATGCCCCTCGACGCCGAGAAACGCATAGCGGTAGCGGTCGCAGGCGGCGATCAGCGTGTCGTGGACGCCGCCGGAGGTGTCTTCCATCAGCGTAAGGATCGGACGGCGCTGGTTGGTTCGCAGCACGTCGCCTGGTTTGGGCACAAGATGCAGGCTGTGGGCGCGCGTATGTTCGTTGGACATGAACTCGGAAAGATCGGCGCGATTGAACGCCCAGGTATCGACGACCTGTTCGCCGTGGGTATTGATCACGGTCACGGTTTGCCCGGCCGCGACGAAAGCCGCCTTGCCGCGCCGCGCCGGAATTTCGATCAAGTTTTGCATCGGTTCACTCACGCTCTGAACGCAATCAGGTCGATCTCGACAATCCCGCCGCGCGCCAGCGCCGTGACGCCCACCGTGGTTCGGCCGGGCCGCCGGCCGTCAGTGAAATGGCTGGAGAAGATGGCGTTCATCGGCGCGTAGTCGCGGTTGAAATCGGTGAGATAGATGCGGGCGAACACGACATTGGCAAAGGACATGCCGCAGCCTTTCAAGACGCGCGACAGATTATCCATCACCTTGCGCGTCTGCGCCTCGATCCCTTCGGGAATCGGGATGGAATCGTCGTCCGGATCGGTTGCGAGCTGACCCGTCACGAAAACGAAGGGACCGGCTTCCACCGCGTGGCTATAGGGCGTGACCGGCGCCGGCGCGTCCGGCAGCAGGTGAAAAATCGGATCCATGGCGAACTCCCTCGGCGGACTCCCTGCCAGCTCTTATTTGACGCCTGCCGCTGGCGGCCTGTCTCCAGCGTAGCGCTGAATGAACTGCCGCGCGCGGTCGGTTTCGGGATTGGAGAAAAACTGCTCCGGCGATCCGGTCTCGACGACACGTCCACGATCGAGAAACAGCACCCGCGTGGCAGCTTCGCGCGCAAAACCCATTTCGTGGGTCACGATCACCATGGTCATGCCTTCACGCGCGAGTTCCCGCATCACCACCAGCACCTCGCCGACCAATTCGGGATCGAGCGCGCTGGTCGGTTCGTCGAACAGCAACAGATCGGGCTTCATCGCCAACGCCCGCGCAATGCCGACGCGCTGCTTCTGGCCGCCCGAAAGCTTCGCCGGGAATACGTCGCGCTTGTCGGACAGGCCGACTTTGGCCAACAGCGCCAGCGCTTCTTCTCTCATCTCGGCCTTCGGGCGCCTCTGCACCTGAACCGGCGCTTCCATCAGGTTTTGCAGTACGGTCAAATGCGGCCACAGCGCGAAGTGCTGGAACACCATGCCTATGTGGGTGCGGATTTTCGACAGCTCGCGGTCGCCCATGACGACGCCGCCGGTGGTGATGCCGATCTCCTTGCCGTTCAGATAGATCTGACCGGCGTCGGGCCGCTCGAGCCAGTTGATACAGCGCAACAATGTCGACTTGCCCGAGCCGGACGGGCCGAGCACGCACACGGTCTCGCCCTTCTGCACCTGAAAGCTGATATCGCGAAGCACTTCGAGATCGCCGAAGCTCTTGGATATGCCGACTACGTCGAGAACCTTGGTGACGTCTCTCATTGCGACTCCTGGTGGTCCGATTCTAACATTCGCATCCCTTCGCAGCGGCCACTTTTGCGAATGTTAGAATCAAAAGGACCACCAGCAAATTTAGGTTCGTAGTGGGGTTTAAGATTTGACATTCGCATCGCGAATCGCCGGCTAGCTCTGTTGCGAATGTCAAATCCACCCCACTACCGCCTGCTCGCCGCCATGCGGTCGACCGTCGTGACGCCTGCCTCGATCACCAGACACAAGCCCCAATAGAGAAACACCGCGGTGATGAAAGCCGCGAACGGAACGTAATGCCGCGACTGGATCGAGGCCGCCGCATGAGTGAGCTCGGGCAGCGCGATGATGGTGAGGAAGGCGCTGTCCTTGACGATCTGGATGATCTGGTTGCCGATCACCGGCCCTGCGGCGAGCAACAGCGGCGGCAGGACGATACGGCGAAACAGCGAAAGACTGGAAAAGCCGAAAGCGACGCCGGCCTCGATCGGTTCGCGCGGCTGCGATGCCCAGGCTCCGCGCAGGATTTCCGCCATATAGGCGGCGTTATAGATCGTCAGCGCCACCAGTCCCGAAGTCCAGTTGTCCAGCCGAAGACCGACCGACGGCAGGCCGTAATAGACGATATAGGCAAACAAGAGAAACGGGACGCAGCGCATGCCGTCGACAAAGCCGCGCGCGATCCAGGCGAGCCATCGTTGCTTCGACATCAGTGCGGGCGTCAGGAGAAAGCCGACCAATAGCGCCGCGATCGCCGACAGCACCGACAGGATCGTGGTGTTGCCGAGCCCGCTCAACAGCAGGCTGCGCTCGCTCCAGACGATGCCGAAATCGTGGATCATGCGGCGGCCTCGGCCCTGATCTGGCGCCGCTCGATCCAGCGCTGCAGCGAGACCAGCAGGAACACGATCGGCGCATAGAGCGCGATCGCGACCAGAAACGGCGGCAAGGGATCGTAGGTCTGGGCGCCGATCCGCACCGCGGCGCGGGTGATGTCGACGACGCCGACCACGGCGAGCACCGGCGTCACCTTGATCAACAGCGACATCTCGTTGACGAGGCCGGGCAGGCTGACCCGCACGATCTGCGGCAGCACGATGCGGCGGAATCGCAACGCCGCGTTCATGCCGACCGATTGCGCCGCCTCGTATTGATCCTTCGGAAAATTCATCAGCGATGCCCGCCAGACTTCACAGTTGAACGCGGCCGTATTCATGACCAGCGCCAGGATCGCCGCGGAGATCGGCCCGATCGCGATCCCGATATTGGGAAGCGCGAAGAACAACAACAGCAGCAAAGTGACCAGAGGCGTCGCGCGCAGGATGCTGACATAAACGGCAACCACGCGCGCAACAACCGGCACATCGGCCCAGCGCAGGATCGCCAGCGCAAGGCCGATCGGCAGGCCGATCAGGATGCCGGCCAGTGACAGCGTTACTGTCACGACGGCACCCTGAAGGATGGCCAGAAGGTCACCCGCGCTCATGGCCGGCCGGTCCGAGTTGGGATCAGAACTCGGGATCCCACTTTACTGGAAGATTGGGAAAGGCTTCGCCGAACCACTTCTTCTGCAACTCGGCGAAACGGCCGCTCTCCTTTTGCTTGGCAATGAAGCCGTTCAGGAAGGTGAGCAGTTCGGTATTGCCCTTGGCGACGGCCCAGGCCGGAAACGACTTTCCGGACACCGCCTGACCGAGCTCGAACACGCCGGGCTTTTCGGCGACCAGCGTTTGCAGGTTGATCACGGTGTTGACGACGTAATCGACGCGGCCGAGCGCGAGGTCCTGATAGGCCTCGGGATAGGAGGTGTATTCGACGACCTTGCCGAGCTTGCCGCCTTCCTTCTCCAGCATCGTGCCGAGTTCCGGCAAGCGCGCCAGCAGCGCGCTGCCCGCCTGCACGCCGACGGTCTTGCCGCTCAGATCCTTGATCGAGGTGATGCTCTTGTCGTCCTTGCGCTTGAGATAATAGTGCGTGGCGTCGGCGATCGGGCTCGTGAAGTCGAGCGACTGCTGCCGTTCCTTGGTGATGATCGCGGCCGTGATGGCGGCGTCGTATTTGCCGGTGCTGACGCCGGCGAGAATGCCGGTCCATGGCAGGATCTGCTGCTTGATCTCGAACGGCGCGTATTTTTTCAGGTCGTCGATCATTTCGTTGTCGAAGCCGACCGCCTGGCCGTCCTTGACGAACTCGAACGGACGGAAATCGTCTTCGGTCGCCACGATCAGCCCGCGCTGCTTGATTTCATCAAGGCCTGCGGCCTTCGACGTGCCAGCGAGCATGGGAACTGCGATCAAGGCGGCGGCCAGACCCAGGACGAGACGCCTGGGCATCGGATTGCGGATCAACGAAACGGTCGTCATCGGAGGCTCCTTTTTAAGATTACTCGAATTTAAGATTACTCGAACTTGAATCCGTGCTTGCGCAGGTAGGGTGGAAACGTCGCGCCCTCGGCTTTCGCCGCCTGGCGCGCCTTGTCCTCGGACCAGCCATAGAAAGCGGCCTCGCCGAATTCGGCATTGGATCGCTGCTGGTCTTTTGGAATGGCGTGGATTGCATCGCGACGGCGGTCGTAGTCGTCGATCGAAGCCGCGAGCGCGCTGTCGTCGTAACGATCGGTGTGCGTGGTGATCGCGCGGGGAAGGCGCAGGCTGACAAAGCCTTCCGCCGAGGGATAGCCCAGGCAAAGCCCGGCGACCGGAAAGACGAGGTCGGGCAGCTCAAGGATTTCGGCGACCTTGTCGGCCTCGTTGCGGATGACGCTGATCGGGCAGACGCCGAGCCCGTTCGATTCCGCGCAGAGGATCATGGTCTGCATGGCGAGCGCCGCATCGATGCTGGCATTAAAAAAACCTTCCAGCGTGCCGTTCGCGACCGGCTTGCCGCGCAATTCGCCGATCCGATGAAGCCGCCTGGAATCACCAAGAAATACGAAGAACACCGGCGCATTGCCGATCCACGGCATGGCTGGAAACAACGCGCCGATCGCGGCGCGTTTTTGCGCGTCGCGCAGCCGCAGGATTGACGCCTGCTGAAAGTCCGATTTCGCCGAAGCACTCAGGGCGCAGGCGGTGAGAAGATCCAGCAACGCTTCGCTCGGCATCTTCTCGCTATAGCGCCGTACCG
Organism: Bradyrhizobium erythrophlei; assembly: GCF_900142985.1. Classification (NCBI taxonomy): domain Bacteria; kingdom Pseudomonadati; phylum Pseudomonadota; class Alphaproteobacteria; order Hyphomicrobiales; family Nitrobacteraceae; genus Bradyrhizobium; species Bradyrhizobium erythrophlei. Next base: position 3,192,217 of record NZ_LT670849.1, on the reverse strand, counting down.
TCCTGCGCTGGAGCACGCGCCGCATCAGTTCATTGTCTTCGGCGCCATCCGCCGTGGGGCCACGATCGCCGAAGCGACGGGCCAAACTCTCCGCGATCACGGACATCCGTGCAGCCTCCCTTGTCGAAGTTGGTTGTTTTGGTGACGGACTACTCCGCCGACCGCGAGTTTCGACATCGCCGGTCGAGGTTTCAAGCCGTTCATCACCAACTCCGCACCGTTAAAACTTTGGGAGATTGGCACCGACCCGTGCAGCGCCAATGCAAGGCTACTGAGGTCTCCCGGGATTTTGTCCCGCCGTGATCTGTGCGGATTTCTCCCGCACAGGCGGCAGCTCTCGGACCAGCCATCACGAAGCGCGGCGCGCAGACGCGTGCGGAACCCTAGCCACCAACTCAATCGGGGAATAAGGAGCAAAGGACATGCCAAGGCTGTGGGCAGCCTGGCACTTCGAATGCTTTCCCGCCGGTCAAATCACGCGCAGTACGCCAAGTGCTTCTGTCTTGCGGGGAATCGCGGTTGCTGCACGGTCGTCACATTCGCCGAAATGCGAAGTATACTTCGCAATTGCGCTTTGAGTGGCGAAGCAGACGGCAAGCCTGCGGTATTGAGCGACGGATTTTCAGGCAGCCTGCACAGATTCTGATCGTTCGCCCGGTCGCCAGGCCAATCAGTCCGGATTGGCCGCAGTTTCCGCCTCTTTGGCCCGCGCGGCGACGACCTTTTGCATCATCGTGATGAAGCGTTTTTGCTCGGCCTTGCTCAGACCTTCCAGCGTCTCGTGATGCGCGGCCCGCGCAGACGCCTCGATCTGCCGCAGCAGGCGTTCGCCGGATTTGGTCAGCCGGCACATCTGCGCCCGGCGGTCCCGGCTGTGAACGGTGCGCTCGATAAATTTGCGGGATTGCAAACGCTTAAGCGCGCCGGTCGTGGTGGTGCGGTCGAGCATGACCTCGGCCGCAAGCGTCGTCTGGTCGGCGGTTCCACATCGGGCGAGCGCGGTCAGGAGGCTGTATTGCAGCGGCGTGAGGTCGAAGGCAGCACATTTCCTCTGAAACAACGCAACATGGATCTGGTGCAACCGCCGGATCAGGAATCCCGGCCGTTTGTCCAGCGGCCAGCCGCCGCCGCGCTGCCGCACCGCCTTACCCGTCAAACCTGCCATGGCCTTCCCTGCGCCCATTTGATGCACCTATGGTACCAATGCCGCGGCGCCCAAAATACGAAGTGTACTTCGCATTCGGCCGTCTTTATAATCGCCGACAAATTTCAGCTCCGCAAAGAGGAGATTGCTCATGTCCCCAGCCGCGTCCGTGAATACCAGCTTCGACCTGCTCCTCCGAGGGGGTCGCGTGATCGATCCGGCCGCAGGTATCGACGGCCAGAAGGATGTGGCGATCCGTAACGGCAAGATCGCCGCCGTGCAATCCGATATTCTCCCGGCCAGCGCCAAGGAAGTCGTCGACGTCAGCGGCAAGATCGTCCTGCCGGGACTGATCGATACCCACGCCCATGTCTATCAGTATGTCACCGGCCGCTTCGGCATGAATGCCGATATGGTGGGCGTCCAGTCCGGCGTGACGACGCTGGTCGATCAGGGCGGCCCCTCCTGCATGACGCTGCCCGGCTTCCGTCATTTCATCGCCGAACCGGCCAAGTCGCGCACGCTGGCCTTCCTGTCGGCCTACCTCGTCGGCGGCCTGGAAGGACATTACTACCCCAACCTCTATAGCCCCGATGGCGTCGACATCGACGCCACGGTGAAGGCGGCGACAGCGAACCTCGATCTGGTGCGCGGCATCAAGGCACATGCCGAAATCGGCGGCTTCGCCCGCTGGGGCATTCGCGTCATCGAAATGGCGGCCGAGATCGGCCGCCGCTCCGATCTGCCGGTCTATGTGCATTTTGGTCAGCTCTGGGGCCTGCCGGAAAGCGGCACCAACGGCGAAGACGTCGACACCATTCTGGAGCGCGTGATTCCGCTGTTGCGGGACGGCGACGTTCTCGCCCATCCGTTCACGCGCCACCCTGGCGGCTTCGTCAATCGCGAGGGCGAGGTGCACCCGGTGATCCAGGCCGCGCTCGACAAGGGACTGAAGGTCGACGTCGGCCACGGCAGCCATTTCTCCTACCGCCTGGCGAAAAAGGCGATCGCGGCGGGCATTGTCCCGAACACGCTCGGCGCCGACATTCACGGCTATAACACCCACGTCCCGGCGCCCGCGGGAACGCCCGACGAGGCCGCGGACGACGAAAACCATCCGTTCGCCGGACAGGCCAAGTTCAGCCTGGTGCAGGCCATGAGTTCGATGATGGCGCTTGGGCTGTCGCTCGAACAGGTGGTGCCGATGGTGACCTCGAATCCGGCGCAAATGCTCGGGCTTTCCGGCGTGATCGGTACACTGCGCTCCGGCGTCGAAGCCGACGTCACGGTGCTCGACGAAATGCGTGGCCGCTACATCCTGAAAGACAACGAGAAGACGGAAGTGGTTGCCGACCGCCTGTTGCAACCGGCGTTCTGCTTGCGGGCCGGCGTCCGTTATGATGCCATTGCCCCGATCCTGCCGCAGGCGGTGGCCGCCTAGCGCCACCAGCGGCCAAGAGAACGGCAAAGGGGATGGTAGCCGGCGAGCGCGAGTCTGAGTCTGCGTCAACCGCGGCGGAAGCCGGTCAGGGCGTTGGCGCCCGTATGCTTCGCAAGGAGGATGACCGCTTCCTGCGCGGACGCGGTCAATTCGTCGCCGACATCCGACTGGCTGGCCTTCAGGACGTCGCCTTCGTCCGCAGCCCGCTCGCGCATGCCCGGATCAAGGCCATCCATATTCCGGAGCGCTATCGCGAGGTCGTCTTCACGGCGGACGATCTCACCAATGTAAAGCCGATCCGGGCCGTGACGTCGCTGCCCGGTTTCAAGATCTCCGAACAGTCGGTTCTCGCCACCGGAAAAGTCCGCCACGTCGGCGAGATGGTGGCGATGTGCGTGGCGGCGACCCGCGCCGAAGCCGAAGACATCGCCGCCGCCGTGACGCTCGACCTCGAGCCGCTTCCCGCCATCTACGACATGCGCAAGGCGCTCGAACCCGGCAGCGCGCTGGTGCACGAGCACTGGGGCGACAATGTCTTCCTCGAAAGTTTCTTCGAGGTCGACATCACGCAGGCATTCGACGCGCCCATCAAGGTCACGCATGAAATCTCGACGGCGCGCCAGTGCATGTCGCCGATGGAAGGCCGCGGCGCTGTCGCGACCTTCGATCACCGGCTCGACCAGCTCACGCTCTACACCGGCGCGCAGATGCCGCACATCGTGCGCAACGGACTGTCCGATACGCTCGACATCGAGCAGGGCCGCATTCGCGTCGTCTCGCCCGATATCGGCGGCGGCTTCGGGCATAAGGGAATTCTGCTGCCGGAAGAGGTTTGCCTTTCCTGGCTCGCCTTATATAAAGGCTTGACGGTCCGCTGGACCGAAGACCGCCGCGAGCATTTGAGCGGCGCCGCCAATTGCCGCGAACATCACTACAACATCACCGTCTATGCCGATCGCGACGGCAAGCTGCGCGGCATCGATTGCGAGGCCATCGTCGATTCCGGCGCCTATTCGTCCTATCCGTTCTCGGCCTGCCTCGAGGCCGCGCAGGTCGTCAGCATTCTGCCCGGCCCCTATCGGATGCCGGCCTATCGCTGCCGGACCTATTCGGCCGCCACCAACAAATGTCCGATTTTGCCTTATCGCGGTGTGGCGCGGACCGGCGTCTGCTTCGCGCTCGAACTGATGCTGGATGCGGTGGCCAAGGAGGCCGGGTTAGAGCCTTACGAAGTCAGGCGCCGCAACCTGGTCGCGCCGGAAGAAATGCCGTTCGAGAACATCACGAAGAAGCATTTCGACAGCGGCAACTATCCGGAAGCCATGCGGCGCATGCTTGAGGCGGTTGACGTCGCCGCGATCCGCAAACGGCAGAAGGCGGGAGAGCCGGACAGCCGGCTGATCGGGTTCGGGCTTTCCATTTATTGCGAACAGGCCGCGCATGGCACGTCGGTCTATTCCGGCTGGGGCATTCCGATGGTGCCGGGCCACGAGCAGGCGACCGCGCGTATGACGCCCGACGGCGGGCTGGAATTGCGGGTCGGCGTGCAATCGCACGGCCAGAGCATGGAAACGACGCTGGCTCAGGTCGCGCATCAGATCCTCGGCATCGACACCGCCAAGATACGCCTGATCCACGGCGATACTGCGATGACGCCCTATTCCACCGGGACCTGGGGTTCGCGCTCGGCGGTGATGGCTGGCGGCGCAGTCGGCACCGCCTGCGAGATCATCGCCGAACGCGCCAAACGCATCGGCGCCAAGCTTCTGCAACTCGATCCGGCTTCCGTCACCTTGCGAGACGGACGCGTCTGCGGGCCGAGCAGCAGCATCGGCCTTTCCGAGATCGCACATACCTGGTACCGGCGGCCGCAGGATCTGCCGCCCGATGTCGATCCGGCCGGACTGGAGGCGACCGGCGGCTACAAGCCGCAGCGCGACAGCGGTACGTTCAGCTACGCGGTGCATGCGGTGACGGTCGCGGTCGATCCCGACCTCGGCGACATCGAGATACTGGATTACGTCATCGTCGAAGACGGTGGCGTGCTGCTCAATCCGATGGTGGTCGACGGCCAGATCTTTGGCGGGCTAGCGCAAGGCATCGGCACGGCGTTGTACGAGGAAATGCCGTTCGATGCCGCCGGCCAGCCGCTCAACACGACGCTGGCGGATTATCTGCTGCCGGGACCGACCGAGGTGCCCGAGCCGCGGCTCGATCACATGGAGACGCCCTCGCCCTACACGATGTTCGGCGTCAAGGGCATCGGCGAAGGCGGCGCGATCGCGCCACCGGCCGCGATCACCAATGCGGTAAACGACGCGCTGCGGCCGTTCGGCGTCAAGCTGCTGCACTCGCCGATCTCGCCAAGGCGGGTTGTCGAAGCCGTGCTGAACGCGCGCGCATCGAAAGGCGAAGCCGCATGAAAGCCGCGCCCTTCGCCTTCGAACGGCCGTCAAACCTGAAAGCAGCCATCGCGCTGATGGCCGAGACGAATGGAGCCGCCAAGATCATGGCCGGCGGCCAGTCGCTGGGTCCGATGCTCAATCTGCGTCTGGTCCGGCCGGATCTGATCATCGATATTACGGGTCTCGCCGAACTCAAGCAGGCGGAACGCGATGGCGACGAGCTCGTGATCGGCGCCTGCGTGACCCATGGCGACATCGAGGACGGCCGCGTCCCCGACGTCACGCGGGGTGCGATGCAGCGGGTCGCGAGCAACATCGCCTATCGCGCGGTCCGCAACCGCGGCACCATCGGTGGCTCGCTCTCGCATGCCGATCCGGCGGCGGATTGGGTTTCGGCCTTGCCGGCGCTCGGCGCTAAAATCCGGCTGCGCGGTCCCAAAGGCCATCGCGATCTGCCGATCGAGGATTTCATGACCGGCGCGCTGGAGTCGGCGCTGGACGCCAACGAGCTGGTGGAGTCCGTTCGCGTTCCGGTAAGGCGCGCTTCGGCGCGCTGGGCTTACGTCAAGGCCTGCCGCAAACCCGGCGAATTCGCCCACGCCATCGCCGCCGTGCTGATCGATCCTGAGGCGGCCACGGGACGCGTCGTGATCGGCGCGATCGAGGCGCCGCCGATTGTGCTACGCGACGCTTCGGTGCTGTTCGGCGGCAAGATATCAGGCAATTTCAAGAAGGAGTTCGTGGCGAGCGCGGCCGATACGCTGATGCAAAAGGCCGGCGTTGCGAACGCGACCGACCGGCATATTCACGTCGCGATCCTGCGCCGCGCCATCGAAGAGGCCACCGCATGACCACGATCGGCCTCACCGTCAACGGCCGCGCAGTCAGCAAGCCGCTCGATCCGCGCACGCATCTGGCGGACTTCTTGCGCGACCAGCTCGACCTCACCGGCACGCATCTTGGCTGTGAGCATGGCGTGTGTGGCGCCTGCACGCTATTGGTCGACGGCATGCCGGCGCGCTCCTGCATCACGTTTGCGGCGACTTGCGACGGCGCACGTGTCACCACGATCGAAGGCCTCGATGACGACGAGGTCGCAACCGAATTGCGCGCCGCCTTCAGCCGCGAACATGCGTTGCAGTGCGGTTACTGTACGCCGGGCATGCTGATCTCGGCGCGCGATCTCGTGCTTCGCCTGGAGACATCGGACGAACGCGCCATTCGCGTCGGCATGAGCGGCAACCTCTGCCGCTGCACCGGCTATGTCGGAATCGTGCGCGCGATCCGCTCGGTCATCGATGCGCGGAGGGGCCGCGGCATCGTGCCGATTCCGGGCGCGGGACGCCGCGAGCTCGGCCCCGTCGGTTCCGGCACCGGCGCATCGACCACATCGAATCGCCCCGCGCGGCCAGTGACGGCAAGCGCCGAGGCGCAGCCGGAAGCCAGCGCCGCAATCGACGTGCCCGATTTCGTGCCCGACAAGAGCTTCGACGAACAGTTCACGGTCGCTTTCCCGCCGGCAAAAGTCTTCGAGATGTTCGGCGATGTGAAGCGCGTCGCCACCTGTCTTCCCGGCGCATCGCTGACCGCAACGCCGGCTCCCGATCGCGCCGAAGGCCAGATCGGCGTCAAGCTTGGCCCGATCTCGGCGAATTTCCGCGGCGCCGTCCGGATCGAGCGCGACCCGGCAACGCTTTCGGGCCGGATCATCGGCATCGGAAACGACCAGCGCAGCCGCTCGTCGACCCAAGGCGACGTCCGCTATCGCTTGCTGCCGCTCGAGGGCGGAACATCGACGCGGGTCGAACTTTCGATCGGCTATAGCCTGCGGGGTTTTCTGGCCCAGATCGCGCGCGAGGGGCTGGTGCGCGACCTCGCCAAGCGGCTGACGGCGGATTTTGCCCGCAATCTCGGTGCGAGCCTTTCGGGTGTGGCGCCCGTACAGCCGAAGCAGCTCAACGGGTTGATGCTCGCCTTCGATCTCCTGAAGGGATTTTTCAAAGGCCTGCGGAGAAACTAGCGCTGCATCCGCATGATCTGGTCCATCGGCGGCATGTTCTGGTTCAGATGCGACATGATCCAGAGCGAGCCACCGACCACCAGGAACACGATCAACAGACCAAAGGCCAGCGCCAGGATGTTGTTGGTGTTGTCTGGATCCGTGGTGATGTGAATGAAAAATACCAGATGCACGCCCATTTGCGCGATCGCAAGCACGACCAGCGCTACCGGAATCGACGGCTGCCAGACCAGATCGGTGCCGGCGATAAAGAACGAGGTCGCCGTCATCAGGACCGCAAGCCCGAAACCGACGCAATAGCCGAGCAGGCGCGGACCGACGCGAACTTCCTCCTCGTCACCGGGGGCGAGATCGGCGGGATAATGCAGATGTTGATCGCTCATGCAGCGCTCCCGAGCAGGTACACCACGGAGAAGATCGCGACCCAGATGATGTCGAGCGCATGCCAGAACAGCGCAAAGCACAACAGGCGCCGCATGATGTCCGCGCGAAATCCCTTGGCGAACACCTGCGCCATCATGGTGAGCAGCCAGAGAATGCCGGCCGAGACGTGCGCGCCGTGACACCCGACCAACGTGAAGAACGACGACAGGAACGCGCTGCGCGTCGGTCCCGCACCGCGTCCGACCAGTTCGGCGAATTCACGGAATTCGAGCGCCAGAAAGCCTAAGCCCAGCAGGCAGGTCACGGCCATGCCGACTTGATACCACAGCGTATTCCGCACGTCGGCGGCGATCATCGCGAGCCCGCAGGTGAAACTCGACAGCAGCAGCAAGGCCGTTTCCGCCGCGACGCTCCGCAGATCGAACAGTTCCGCACCTTTCGGACCACCGGCCGTCTGCCCCAACAGCACCGCATGGGCCGCGAAGAAGCAGGAGAACATCACGATGTCTGAGAGCAGGAAGATCCAGAAGCCGTAGCCGGTCGTGATCCGCTTCGACGCCGGACCCTCCTGCGGCCGTCCGCCGAGCAGATTCGAATCGCCATGTCCGTGAAACACCGCGTCGGTCACGATCGGCTCCCCGCAAGGTTCAAGGCGACGCGGCGTGCTTCGCGATTGAGGCCGTCGATGCGCGCGACCTCGGCCGCCGGAATGACGTATTCGTCATGGTCGCGCCAGGCGAAGACGACGAAGGTGGCGAAGGCGCCGATGCCGCCGAGGATGACCATCCACCAGATGTGCCAGATCAGCGCAAATCCCATCACGCTCGCAAAGAAGGCGCAGACAAAACCGGTCGGCGAGTTGCGCGGCATCTCGATGTCCCTGTAGTCGGGCTCGGCCGGCGCCAGAACCCGCTCGCGCGCATGCGCCTTCATTCGCCAATAGGCGTCCTCGCCGGTCACGTCGGGAGGAATCGCGAAATTGAACACCGGCGGCGGCGAGGCCGTCGCCCATTCCAGCGAGCGGCCGTCCCAGGGATCGCCGGTCACGTCACGCAGTTGCTCGCGATCGCGGATACTGGTCACGAGCTGCATGACCTGGCAGACGATCGCAACCAGGATCATGACGGCGCCAACACCCGCGATCATTAGCCACGGCCGCCACTCCGGCACGTCGTAGTGCTGCATGCGCCGCGTCATGCCGAGAAAGCCGACGGCGTAGAGCGGCATGAAGGAGACATAGAAGCCGGTCAGCCACAGCCAGAACGCCGCCTTGCCCCAGCCCTCATGCAGGCGAAAGCCGAAGGCCTTGGGAAACCAGTAGGTGTAGCCGGCGAACGCGCCGAACAGCACGCCGCCGATGATGACGTTATGGAAATGCGCCACCAGGAACAGGCTGTTATGCAGCAGGAAATCCGCCGGCGGCACGGCGACGAGAACGCCGGTGAGCCCGCCGATAATGAAGGTGATCATGAAGCCCATCGACCACATCATCGGCGTCGCGAAGCGGATGCGGCCGCCATACATCGTGAACAGCCAGTTGTAGATCTTCACGCCGGTCGGCACTGCGATGATCATGCTGGCGATGCCGAAGATCGCGTTGACCTCGGGTCCCGCGCCCATGGTGAAGAAATGATGCAGCCACACCGTAAAGGAGATGATGCAGATCGCCATGGTCGCCAGCACCATGGAGCGGTAGCCAAACAGCGGCTTGCCGGAGAATGTCGAAACGACTTCGGAAAAAATGCCGAAGGCCGGCAACACCAGGATGTAGACCTCGGGGTGCCCCCAGGCCCAGATCAGGTTCATGAACATCATGACGTTGCCGCCGGCTTCGTTGGTGAAGAAGTGGAAGCCGAAATAGCGGTCGAGGATCAGCATCGCGAGCGTTGCGGTGAGGATCGGAAACGCCGCGATGATCAGCAGATTCGAGGCCAGCGTGGTCCAGCAGAACATCGGCATGCGCAAATAGGTCATGCCTTTGGCGCGCAGCTTCAGCACGGTGGTGACGAGATTGATCCCGGCGACCAGCGTGCCGACCCCGGAAATCTCGAGCGACCAGAGATAGTAGTCGACACCGACGCCGGGCGAATAGGTCAGCTCCGACAGCGGCGGATAAGGCAGCCACCCGGTGCGCGCGAATTCGCCGACCACCAGCGAGATGTTGACGAGCAGTGCACCGGTCGCGGTCAGCCAGAACCCCACCGAATTGAGCGTCGGAAACGCCACGTCGCGCACGCCGAGCTGCAACGGCACCACGAGATTCATCAAGCCAATGACGAACGGCATAGCGACGAAGAATATCATGATGGTGCCGTGGGCCGAGAAGATCTGGTTGTAATGCTCGGGCGGCAGATAGCCTTGCGACTGGAAGGCGACCGCCTGCTGGCCACGCATCATGATGGCGTCGGAAAATCCGCGCAGCAGCATCACGGAGGCGAGCAGCGTGTACATGACGCCGATCCGCTTGTGATCCACACTCGTGATCCACTCACGCCAGAGATAAGGCAGATGGCCCGCGATCACGACCCAGGCGATCACGGCGAGCATAATGACGAGCACCGCCGCGCCCGTGATCAGCGGAATCGGCTGGCCGAAGGGAATGGCGGCCCAAGTCAATTTACCTAACACGGTAACTTACCTGACACTGGCGGCTCCACTCACGGGCTGCGGCTTGGCGGGATTGTCGGCGAGCTTCGGTCCAGGACCCGGCGGAATACGTTGACTAGCGATGTCATCGAACAAACGCGGGTCGGGCAGCCGATAGGTCGGCCGTCCAGTCTCGACGGACTGCTCTGCGAGCTGCTTGTAGGTGTCGGCGGTCAACGCGCTGCCGCTTTTCGCGGTCGCCTCGACCCAATTGGGGAAGTCGAGCGGCGAGACGACGTGGACGTCGAACATCATCTCCGGAAAGCCGTCACCGGAAAAATGCGCCGAGAGGCCCTTGGTATCGCCTTCCTGATCCGCACGCAGATTGAGATGCGTGACCATGCCGTTCATCGTGTAAATCATACTGCCGAGCTGCGGGATGAAAAAGACGTTCATCACGCTTGACGATGTCAGCTCCAGTTGCAGGGGCGCGCCGACCGGCACGGTGAGCGTATTGACGGTCGCAACCCGCTGGTCCGGATAGATGAAGAGCCATTTCCAGTCGAGCGAGACGACCTGCACCCTGACCGGGCTTCCGGTGCCAGCGACCGGCGCCGCAGGATCGAGCTGATGCGATCCGATCCAGGCGACACCACCGAGCAGGATGATGGTGAGCGTCGGGATCGACCACACCACAAGTTCGATCCGGCCGGAATGGGCGAAATCCGGCAGATAGAACGCGCGGCTGTTCGACTGGCGGAAGTAGTAGGCGAAGGCGATGATCGCGACGATCGTCGGCACGACGATCGCGAGCATGATCGCGATTGAATCGATGAGGATGACCTTCTCGGCGGCCGCGATCGGGCCTTGTGGAGCGAGAATATTCATCGGCGGGTCCGATTGTGACGACAACGGGAAGCCGTGTCGCCGGGTTAGGTTCCTGCCACGCGTGCATTGTTCTGACTGATGAGGCCCGGGGTCAAGCCAAAATTTGCCGATTCCGTCGATCAAGTGATGGCGCGACGCGTCACACGCTCGAAATAAAAATCACTTCGAGTTCGCACTCCTCGCGCAACGCGGACGGGACAACGGCCTGATCGGGACCGCGGCGCGTTCGGAGAGCAGCACATCATTATAGTAATGGATGACGGCGATATAGCTATCGGCATGGCCGCTGCGCGCCGTTGGAAAGCGCGGCGAGTTCTGCCATGCTAACGGCAACATAAGAAAATATTCGGAGACGCTTGCCATGGCCACCACCGTCGAAGTGCTCGCCGCCGCGTTCAAGGACGCCGGCACCCCGTTCATCGTCGGGCATCCCGGTGGGGAATCGGTGGAGTTGATGGAAGCCGCACGCCAACGCCAGATGCGCTTTCTCCTGATGAAGCAGGAAGTCGCCGGCGCGATGCTCGCCTCGACCTGGGGCGATCTCACCGGCAGTCCCGGCATCTGCCTTTCCACGCGCGGCCCCGGCGCGGCCAACATGGTCAATGGCGTGGCGCACGCCTTCCTCGATCGCTCGCCGCTGATCGCGATCACCGACACCTATTCGCGCCCCGTATTCGAGACTGGTCTGCGCCAGCGCATCAACCAGCAGGCGATCTATGAGCCGGTCGTGAAGTGGAGCACGGTCATCGACGCCAAGACGGTGCGTCAGCAGGTCCGCCGCGCCATGCGCACGGCGACCGCGACGCCGCCCGGCCCGGTGCATTTCGAGTTTCCACAAAGCGAGACCACGCGCGAGGCCGGCGAACTCGTGGCCGAGCCGCCGCTGACACCGAACTGGATCACGCCCGGGCCCGACCGCGCCGATCTGAAGCCAGCTTTGGACATGCTGAGCCGCGCCAGGCGCCCGATCCTGATCGCCGGCATGGGCGTCTACTGGTGCAAAGCATCAGCTGAATTCGTGAAGTTTGCCGAACATCTTGGCGCGCCGGTACTCACCACCACCAAATGCAAGGGCATGATCCCGGAGGATCACCCGTTGCGCGCAGGCTGCATCATCGGCGGACTGATCGAGCGCAAGCTGGTAGCCGAATCCGATCTCATCGTCACCGTCGGTCTCGACGCGGTCGAACTGCAACCGAAACCCTGGCCCTACACATTGCCGGTACTGTCGCTGTCCTCGGTGCCGAGCACGGATGCGCTGGTGCCGGCCGACCCGGAAATTATCGGCGATCTCAAGGCGCTGCTCGCGGGCCTTGCGCAATGGGCGCCGGAGGGCACGAGTTGGGGCGAGAAATCCGCGAAAACATTCCGCAGCGAAGTGCGCGATGCGCTCAACACGCCTGCCAAAGGCCTTTCGCCCCAACGGACGATGGAAGTCGCGCGCGCGATCCTGCCGCGCGACACCATTGCGACCTGCGACGCCGGCGCGAGCCGGCTTCTCGTCGTGCAGAAGTGGGAATCCTACGGCCCGCGTGAATTCCTTACCTCCAACGGCCTCGCCTCGATGGGCTATGCGGTGCCCGGCGCGCTCGCTGCCCGGATGGCCTATCCGGACCGGCCGATCGTTGCGTTCACCGGCGACGGCGGCTTCCTGATGACCGTCGCGGAACTACAGACCGCACAGATCGAGAAACTGCCGATCATCATCATCGTGTTCGACGACCAGGAAATCGGCCTGATCCGCGTCAAGCAGGAGATCAAGGGCATTCCGCGCAATGGGGTTGCGATCGGCGGCATCGACTGGGAGAAGCTCGCGCAATCCTTTGGCGCCGATGGCTGCACGGTCGAGACCGAACAGGCGTTCAGCAACGCATTGACCAGCGCGCTGAAGACGAAAAAGACCACCGTCATTGGCGTGCGGATCGATGCGTCAGGCTATGTCGCGCAGTTCAACGCGCTTCGAGAGCTGTGAGGCCTCTCAAAGCCCAGCGCGGATCTGCGACGTCCAGGCGGAAGCGGCCGCCGACAGGAAGCCGATATCCGACTGCGTCGTGATGAAGCGGCAGCCCTTCTTGATCAGCTCCAACTGACGCGCCGGATCGCGGTTGCCACCGCAGCCAGCGAAGATGCCGTTGGCGCGGCAGGCAGCAATCACGCGCTCCTGCGCTGCGACCAGTTCCGGATCGTCGAACTTTCCGGGCTTGCCCATATTGGCGAGCAGATCGTTGCTGCCGACATGCAGCACGTCGATGCCCTTGACGGCCGCGATCGCCTCGACATTGTTCAGGCCTTCGACGGTTTCGATCATGCAGACCAGAAGGCAGTTGTCGTTGAGCAACGGCACGCCGGCGGCAAGCGGCACCGAGCGATAATCAAAATGCGGATAGCCGCCGCTCACCGAGCGCTTGCCGAGCGGCGCGAACTTGCAAGTCTCCACCGCGCGCTTGGCCTCTTCGGCCGTATTGATATCGGGGTAGACGATGCCCATCGCGCCGTTATCGAGCAACAGCGAGACGTCGGGATCGTCGATGCCGCGCACGCGCACCAAGGGCGCAATCCCGCACGACATGGCGGTAGAGACGATGTGGCCGATGGTCTCGAGATTGAACAGCGAATGCTGGCAATCGATGAACAGGAAATCGTGGCCCGTCGATTTTGCGATTCTGGCGATATCGCCGGAACGGCCAAGCCGCACCGGCATGCCGAGGGCGACGTCACCGGCCTGCAACCGTTGCTTGATCGGGTGGACGAGTTTTTCCACGGCTGCCATCGCGTTCCTCAGGCGGCTTTCTAAGCTACTTGGCCGAGCGGCTGGCCACCGGCCAGCGCTTCCAGCAGTTGCGACGCCGCCAGCATGGAACTGCGCATCTGAGTTTCGACCGTGCCGGCGGCGGCATGCGGCGTTCCCACGAAGGTTGGCAGCGTCATCAGCGGATGATCCGACGTCGGCGGCTCGACCTCGAAGACGTCGAAACCGGCGCCAAACAACTTGCCCGACGAGATCGCCTGATAGAGCGCGGCCTCATTGACGATGCCGCCGCGCGAGGTGTTCACGACAATCGCCGTCGGCTTCATCAACGCCAGCCTGGCCGCGTCGATCATGTTGCGGCTTTCCGGGGTCAGCGGCAGATGCAGCGTCAGGATATCGACCTGCGGCAGCATTTCCTCGAGCGAAGCGGCGCGCTTGTGCGGCAGCTCGGACCAGCGGCTGGCGGGCACGTAAGGGTCGTAGCCAATGATGTTGGCGTCGAACGCCCCGCGCCATTTCCGCGCCACCAGCGTGCCGATGTTGCCCATGCCGACAATGCCGACCGTCTTCTGCCAGGATTCGTAACCGAGAAAGTCCGCGCGCTGAACCTTGCTACCGCCTCTTGTCATCCGGTCGAATTCCGTGACGCGCCGGACGGTGCTTAAGCCCAGCGACAACGCCATTTCGGCCACCGCCTCGCTGTTGACGCCCGGCGTTCTGCACACGGCAATTCCGCGGGCCTTTGCGGCTTCCAGGTCGATATTATCGATCCCGACACCTTGCTTGGAAATGACACGCAGCTTTTTGGCGCGCGCCATGTCATCTGCGGTGATTTTCTTGCCGCGAACCATCAATCCGGCGGCGTCTTCGTGCCAATTTTTGGCTCTCGGGTCATCCCACCGAATGACCTCCGCCTGCTTTTCGGCCAATTCGACGCCGCTCAGGTGAAATGCATCAAGCACATAAATCTTCATTCATCGTCTCCTAAGCGGCCAGCACTGTGCGGGGTCCGTTTTCAACTGCCGGCGAGTTCATGGCATTCCGGCATGTAGAGATCTTTCCATGATACGGGCTCGCGCTTCATGGTGCCGACCTTGTGCATGAAGCCGGCAAAGGTCATGGTTTGCTGCGGCGTGGTGGTCCAGATGTTGTCGGGATCGGAAATGAACTTGGTCATTTCCTCCTGATTGCTGCGCTTCTCGTTGGTGGTCTTGATATAGATCTCCGCGGCGTCGCCCGGGTTCTTGTTGATGAACTCCTCCGCCTCCGTCAGTGCTGCATGGACAGCCTGCGTCACCTTTGGGTTGGCATCATGGAAACGCCGGCTCATCAGCATCACGCCGTTGGTGCCGGGACCACCAAGCGTGTCGTAGGATTTGAGCACGTTGTGCACGCCCGACGTCGCGAGCTCGTAGTAGTAATAGGGCGCGACCGAGTAATGAGTGTCGATCTCGGCGGTCTTGGCGATGAGCGAGACCGCGGCGTCCGGATGCGAGCGCGTGATCGTGAAAGCATCCAGCCTGGCGTATTGATCGTCGCCCCATTCCTTCGCAGCCGCCATTTGCAGACAGATCGCCTGGCTCGACACCTTGATCGCGGGCACCGCGATCTTGTCCGCACTTGTGAAATCCTTGATCGTCTTGATCTCGGGCTTGTTGGTCACCAGCATGAACGGCATCGACTGCACGGCGGATAGCGCGCGCACTTCGTTGGGCGTGCCTGCAGTCTTGTCCCATAGCGTACAGAGGCTCGGCACGCCGGTAACGCCGAAATCCATCTGCCGGCTCAACAATGCATCGATCAGTGATTGCGTGCCGCCGAGGCTTTTGAATTCCGGCTTCAGCGAAGCGATACCAAGCCGGGCAGCGTGTTTCTGCACGAGCTGAAGCGAATCCATCACCATCAACGGCAGGTAAGGCAGGCCGTGCTGGCTGACGATCACGATGCTGGAGACTTCGTCGGCAAACGACGAGCGCATCAGCATCGGCGATGCGAGCGCCACCGGCGCGGCGGCGACCGCCTTGCAGAAATTCCGCCGGTGCAACATCACGGCTTTTCCTGATTTCGCACTGGCCGTCATTACGCCTGCATGCCCCAACGCTGGACGGTGCGCGCTTCGATCAGGCGGAACACACCGTTCTCGACTGCCAGTCCGATCAGGATGATCGTAAGCAGGCCCGCGAACACTTCCGGAATATCGAGCTGGTTCTTGCTCTCGAAGATGTACCAGCCGAGTCCGCCCTGCCCCGACGACACGCCGAACACGAGTTCGGCCGCGATCAGCGTGCGCCAGGCAAAGGCCCAGCCGATCTTCAAGCCGGCGAGAATGCTTGGGAACGCCGCCGGAATCAGAATCTGGCCGACAAAACGCAGGCCTTTCAAATTGTAGTTGCGTCCGACCATGCGCGCGGTCGTCGACACGCCGCGGAAGCCGGCGAGCATGTTGAGCGAAACCGCCCACATCACCGAATGCACCAAGACGAAGATCAGGCTGCCATTGCCGAGACCGAACCAGATCAGCGCCAGCGGCAACAGCGCGATCGCCGGCAGCGGATTGAACATCGCGGTCATGGTGTCGAGAAAGTCCGTGCCGATCTTGCTGGAGATGGCGAACACCGTCAGCAATCCCGCGAGCACGGTGCCGGCGGCAAAGCCGATCAGCAGCACCTCGATCGAGCTCAGCGCGCGCTTCGGAATGGTGCCGTTGGCGACGTCGGCGATCAATGCCCGCACCGCTGCGCTGAACGGCGGCACCAGCAACGGATTGTCGAGCCAGCGGCCGTAAAGCTCCCAGGCCAGCGCCAGCACGACGAGGATCGCGAGCTTGCGCAGCCAGACCTTGTTGTAGATCTGCTCGGCGAGCGTCAGCGGCTTCTCGATGATGCCGAACTGATCGGGGCCGAGCGTCTCGCAGTAAATGTTCGGACGTTCACTCGCCTGAAGCATTGGATGCCTTCTTGATCTGGTCGGCGAACAGCATGTCGTGAATTTCGCGCCCCAGCGCCGTGGCCTCGTTGGAATTCTCCTGACCGCGCGGCACGCTGTTGATCTCGGCCTTGACCTGGCCCGGATGCGGCGAGAGCAGCAAAATGCGGTTGCCGAGCTTGATCGCTTCGGGGATCGAGTGCGTGACGAACAGCACCGTGAAACGCGTCTCGTCCCACAGCGCCAGCAGTTCGTCCTGCATGCGCGAGCGGGTCAGCGCGTCGAGTGCGGCGAACGGCTCATCCATCAAAAGAATATCCGGCTCCATCGCCATGCCGCGCGCGATTGCGACCCGCTGCTTCATGCCGCCGGACAACATGTGGGGATAGCTGTGGGCGAAGTCCGCGAGCTTGACCTTCTCGAGGTACTGCATCGCGCGATCGATGGCGGCCTTTCCGCTCAGCGCGCCGGTGGTCTTGAGCGGAAAGGTGACGTTTTCCAGCACCGTCTTCCACGGCAGCAACTGATCGAATTCCTGAAACACCATCATCCGGTCGGGGCCGGGTTTCGTGATCCGTTCGCCCTTCAGCGTGATCTCGCCTTCGGTTGGCGTCAGATAGCCGCCGACGGCCTTCAGCAAGGTCGACTTGCCGCAGCCGGAGGGGCCGACCACGACAAAGCGATCGCCTTGCAGCACACTGAAAGAAACGCGATAAGTCGCGGTGATGAGATGCGCCTGCGTCTTGTAACGCATGGTGACGCCGCGTACGTCGAGCAGCCGCTGCCCCGCCTCGCTTTCAGGCGCTGCACGGCCACGCGGCGCCGCGGACGCCGATGGTAGTCTTGTGTCCGGGGTCGTTTTTGACGCGAGTGCAGGACCTCCCGTCATCCGCTCTTTCCTCCCGAGGGCCGCTTTTTTCTTGAGACTTCGCTACACTAGCCCATAACTGTCCAATAACAATTTGGCCGGTTTCCATAACTCTGTCTATTGGCTCGGCTCCGCGGCAATGACTTTGCCCAGATGGCCGATGAATTCGTTCATGATCTTGGATTGCGGTGCGGTCTTGTGCCGGATCAACAATGTTTTGATGTCGATGCGCGGCTTGAGTGGCCGGATCACAATGCCGGGCAGTCCCATCGAGGTGACAAGCAACGGTTCCACCAGCGCGACGCCCGCGCCATGGCGCGCCAGCATGATACCGGTGAGCGAAAGGCTCACCTGCGCGACGATGTTCGGCACGATGCCGGCGGCGCTCAGCGCGCGATCGACATAGATGCGCGACAGCGCCTGCGGCAGATAGGTGATGATCGAATAGGGCTCCAGATCCTTGACCGCGACTTCCTTGCGGCGGGCGAGCGGGTGGCCTGCCGGCATCACACAGGCGATTCCGGTGCGCATGAGGACTCTGGTTTCGACTTCCGAACTGACGACCGGCTCGTAGGCGATGCCCAATTCGACCTCGCGATGCACGACGCGGTCGAGCACCTGCGGCGAAGTCAGTGATTGCAGCGCAACACGCACGTTCGGCCGTTCGGCGACAAAGGTCGCGACCGCTTTCGCCAGATAGCCGTTGGCGATCGGGAAGGCGGCGGCGATCGAGAGCGTACCGAGACGGCCGCCGACCAGGTCCTGCGTCAGCGCATTGACCGCGTCGACCCGGCCGAAAATCGCATCGACTTCAGGAAAGATCGCCTTCGCCTCCGCCGTCGGCTGCAACCGGCCCGATACGCGGGCGAACAGCTTCATCCTGAGTTGGCTTTCGCAGTGCTTGAGGATGGCGCTGACTGCCGGCTGCGTCACATTGAGAGCGCGCGCGGCGCCGGTCACCGAACCGGTGCGCATGATGGCGTGGAAGACTTCCATATGCCGCAGATTCATGGGTCGACGAGCGTTTCCCCTGGGTCGTTTGAGAACACATAAGCAGAGCTTATGGACCATGCCAAGGTCCTGATTGGACGCCGTCGCGCATCCCCGCCCAAACTCATCGCCAACAAAAAGAAATCGAGGAAACGCATGAGGTCGAAGGACACGGTGCGTGTCGGCTCCGGCGCAGGAACATCTGACGACCGGATGGTGCCTGCGCTGGAACTCGCCGAACGGGGCGACATCGACTACCTCGTCTTCGAATGCCTCGCCGAGCGGACGGTGTCTCGGGAAAACCTGTCACGCAGCAAGGACCCCAATCAAGGCTATGCGCCATCGCTGCACGCGCGCCTGCGCATGGTGCTGCCGACCTGCATCAAGAAGAACATCCGCATCGTCAGCAATATGGGCGCGGCCAATCCGGTCGGCGGAGCGCGCGCGGCGCGCAAGGAAGCCGCCGAACTCGGCCTCGGCGATGTTCCCGTCGCTGTCGTGCTCGGCGACGACGTCTCGAGCCTCGTTCAGCACAAGGGCGAGTTGCGGCTGATCGAAAACGGCGAGCCGCTGGAATCGATCCTGCCAAAGATGATTTCGGCGAACGCCTATCTCGGCGCCGATGTCGTGTGCGAGGCGCTCAATACCGGCGCCCCGATCGTGCTGTCCGGCCGCGTTGCCGATCCCTCGCTGTTCCTGGCGCCGATGATGCACGAATTCGGCTGGGCCTATGACGATCTGCCGAAGATCGCGCAAGGCACCGCGGCGGGCCACCTGCTCGAATGCACGGCGTCGGCGACCGGCGGCTGCTTCGGTTGGCCCGGCAAGAAGGACGTGCCCGATCTCGCCCGCAACGGCTTTCCGTTCGCCGACGTAAAGGCAGATGGCTCCATCGTGATCAGCAAGACGCCGGATACCGGCGGGCGCCTCGACGTGATGACCTGCACCGAGCAGTTGATATACGAGATCCACGATCCGACCGCCTACATCACGCCGGACTGCGTGCTAGACATCTCCACGATCGCGCTCACGCAGGAAGCTTCCGACCGCGTGCGGCTCGCGAACGCCACCGCCCGGCCGGCGACGCCGACCTATAAAGTAAACGTCGGCTATGCCGACGGTTATATCGGCGAGGGCGAAGTGTCCTATGGCGGCATCGACGCGGTCGCACGCGCCAAATGGGCCGCCGAGATCGTCAAGGAGCGCTTGAGGCTGCAAGGTTTCACTTACGACGATTTCCGCGTCGATCTGATCGGCATGTCGAGCCTGCACGATGATCTCGCCAGCCGGCCCGAGCCCTATGAGGTCCGCCTGCGGATGGCCGGCCGCACCCATAATCGAAAGGCGGCGCACGCCATCGGCTTCGAGGTCCGCGCCCTGCACATGCACGGACCGGGCGGCGCCGGAGGCGCCTGCGAACCACGGGTGCGTGACGTGCTCGCCGTCAAGTCGGTGCTGCTGCCGAAAAACACGGTCAATCCGCAAGTGGTCGTGGAGGGCTCACTGTGAGCGTCCGCGTCTATGACCTCGCCCACTCCCGCGCCGGCGACAAGGGCAACACCTCGAACATCTCGGTGATCTGCTACGACGCCAAACACTGGGAGTTCCTCGAACGCGAACTGACGATCGAGCGCGTCGCGCAGGCATTTCGTCATATCGCCAAGGGGCCGATCCGGCGTTATCCTCTGCGCAATCTCAAGGCGTTCAATTTTGTGATCGATAACGCACTCGCCGGCGGCGTCACGATCTCGCTGGCGCAGGACATCCACGGCAAGAGCTACAGCAACGTGATGCTGGCGATCGAATTGCCGGACCCGAAATGAACAAGGAGTTGATTTCGTGAAGGCGAACGGGGTCGTCCGCACTATCGTCAAGGAAAAGCTCGCGCGCGGCGAGGTCGTGTCGTCGATGACCATTCGGCTGGTGCGCGGCGTCGAAATCGCGCGGATGGCGGCGACCGCCGGCTTCGACATGATCTATGTCGACCTCGAACATTCGACGCTGACGCTGGAGGCAACCGGCCAGATTTGCCAGGCGGCGTTAAGCGCCGGCGTGACGCCGATGGTGCGCGTTCCCGCCAACACGCCGGAATATATCCAGCGCGTGCTCGATGCCGGCGCGCTCGGCATCATCGCTCCCGGCGTGCGATCGGCCGAGGAAGCGCGCGCCGTGGTCGCGGCCGCGAAATATGCCCCGCTTGGCGAACGCGGCGCCGGCGGCGCGCTGCCGCATCTGGAATACCGCCCGTTTCCATCAGCCGAAGCGAACGTCGCCATCAACGACGCCACCATGGTGATCGTGCAGTTCGAGTCCGCAGAGGCAGTTGAGAAGGCCGAAGAGATCGCCGCCGTCGAAGGCGTCGACATGGTCTTGATCGGCGTCAACGATCTGCTCGCCGATCTTAATCTCGCTGGCCAGTTCGAGCATCCCAGGGTGCGCGAGGCCTATGCGCGGGCGATTGCGGCCTGCCGCAAATACGGCAAGCATGTCGGTGTCGGCGGGCTCTCGACCCGGCCGAAACTCGCCGCCGAGTTCATCGCCATGGGCGCGCGCCTGCTCTCGACCGGAACCGACATCCAGTTTCTGTTCGCCGCCATGAATGAGAAGGCCAAGCAGGTCCGCGAGATTTCCGTGACATGATGGTTTCGCGCAAAATTCTGGTGACGATGACGCTGATGGCCCTGGCTATCACCAGTGCCGCGCAGGCCGAAGTCAGCAAGGTGCGCGTATCGCGGCAATTCGGCCTGCCTTATTTGCCGATGATCGTCATCGAGGACCGGCATCTCCTGGAAAAGAACGCCAAGGCCGCCGGCCTCGAGGTCACGGTGGAATGGTCGCAGCGCGCCGGCCCCGCCGCCGACCTCGATGCGCTGCTGGCAGGCCAGGCCGATTTCATCGGACCGGGCATCCCGACCTTGGCGACCGTCTGGGACAAGACGGTGGGCACGCCGCAGGAAGTCCGCGCACTGATCGCGATGCAGTCGATGCCTTACGTGCTGGTGACGCGCAATCCGGCGATCAAAACTATCGCCGACTTCACCGACAAGGACAAGATCGCGTTGCCCGCGGTCAAGCTGACCGGGCACGCCATCGCGCTCGAGATGGAAGCAGCAAAGGTCTGGGGCGCGGATCAATATAACAAGCTCGATTCCATCACGATTACACGCTCGCATGCCGACGCCGCGGCCGCGTTGATGTCGAACCAGTCGGAGATCGACGCGCATTTCGCCAGCGCGCCGTTCTATTACTACGAACTGGCGACGCCGGGAATTCATCAGGTGCTGAAGTCCTACGACACACTTGGCGCCAAGCACACCAACGGCGTGCTCTTGACAGCCAAGAAGTTCCACGACGCCAATCCAAAACTATGCGCGGCTGTCGTCGCCGCATTCGAGGAGGCGGACGCCTTCATCAAGGCGCATCCGCGCGAGGCCGCGCAAATCTATCTGGATGTGACCAAGGACAAGATCGCGCTCGATCAGCTTGAGAAGATGGTCGCCGATCCCGACGTTGACTACACCACGACGCCGATCAACCTGATGAAGATCGTTGACTTCATGCACGAAGTCGGACGCATCAAGAAAAAGCCGGCTTCGTGGAAGGACCTGTTCTTCCCCGAAGCCCATGGACTGAACGGCAGCTGAGCGAGCGGCGATGACATCTGCACAGACAACACATACAGACGCGACGACCGGCCCGTTTTATGTCGATGCCGAGGCGGCAGAGGCCTTTGGAAGGCGTCTTCTGGTCGCGCACGATCTGCCGAAGGAAGACGCAGGCACAGTGGCGCGCTGCCTGGTGAAAGCGGATCTGCGCGGCGTCGATACCCACGGCCTGCAAACCCTGCCACACTATCTCGATCGCGTGCGTCGCGGCCTGATCAATCCGCGGCCGAATTTGAAGGTGGAACGCGTCACGCCGATGGCCGGCTCGCTGGACGGCGAAAATGCCTTCGGCTTCGTGGTCGCGACCAAGGGCATGGCGGAAGCGATCGAGATGGCGCGCGAGTTCGGCGTCGGCATCGTCTCGGCGCGCCGCAGCACGCATTTCGGCGCGGCCTGCAACTACGCCCTGCAGGCGATGGACGCGGGCTTTATCGGCATCGTTTTCACCAATGCGTCGCGGGCGATGCCGCCATGGGGCGGCCGTGAAGGCCTGCTCGGCACCAGTCCGATTGCGGTCGCGGCGCCTGCGGGGCTCGAAACCCCGTTTGACCTGGATATGTCGCCGGCCGTTGCCGCACGCGGGAAAATCCGCCGGGCGGCGCGTCGCGGCCAGCAAATCCCGCTCGGCTATGCCCTCGACGCCAAGGGCCGACGGACCACCGACCCGAACGCCGCGCTTGACGGCGGCACGGTGCAGCCGATCGGCGGCCCAAAGGGTTCCGCGCTCGCGATGCTGATGGACGTGATGGGCGGCGTCATCTCAGGCGCGGCATTCGCCGGCGACGTGCGCAACCATTTCGAGGATTACGAAGCTCCGCAGAACGTCGGCCACTTCATTATGGCGATGAAGCCTGATCTGTTCGTCAGCCGCGATGAATATATGCGGCGCATGGATACGCTGGCGAAGCGCGTCCACCTTAATCCAACCGCGGAAGGATTTGACGAGGTGATCATGCCGGGCGAACGCGAGCGCCGACTGGAAGCCCAGCATCGCCGCACCGGCGTTCCCTTCCACGCCAGGGAAGTGGCCGCGTTGCAGGAAGCCGCTGCCAAAGCTGGCTTGCCGCCGTTGCCGGTTTCCAACAAGCCGCTGGGCTAGGCCGGGACGCTAAGACCATGACGCGACCCATCCGAGTCATGATCGTGCTGCCGGAGAACAACACCACCATCGAACCGGAAATTGCCGCGCTGTGCCCGGCGCTCGCGCCCCTTGCGGTTGCCCGCGTCAAGCGTCCGCCGCGCACATTGTTGCTCGAAGACCTGCCGGCCTATGCCGAGGCGACGCTGGACGCCATCGCGCCGTTTACTGACCAGCCATTTGAAAACAAGCCTCCTTCGAACGAGCCTTGGGACCTCGTGATCTATGGCTGCACCGCCGCCGGATTCCTCGGCGGCCCCGACAGCAATGCGCGCATGGTCGAACGCCTGCGCGAGCGTACCGGCGCTGTCGTCGTCAGCACTGCGGGCGCCATGGTCGACGTGCTGCGCGAAGACAATGTGACCGAGACTGCCGTCGTGACGCCCTATCTTGCGCCGGTCAATGACGGCCTGCGACGTTATCTTGAGGCCTCCGGCATTCAGGTCGAGACCCTGAACAGTTTCCTCTGCAAGACGACGGCCGAACTCGGGGCCATCACCGAGGATCAGGTGCTGGAACTGTCTCGGCAGACCGTGACACCATCGAGCAAAAGTCTTTTCGTGGCCTGTTCGCAACTGCCGACGCTGCGCGCGATCCTGCAATTGCGCCGCGATTTTCGTATTCCCGTATGGTCGTCGATCCGGGCAACGGCCTGGGCGGGAGCCAAAGCGATGACGGCGAACGGCCTTGCGGCGCAACTCGAAACCACGATGTGAACGGCGATGGATGCAATGAGCGAATATGATCCCGATGCCGGTTATGAACCAGCCTTTGCCGCGCCGCCCAATGCCTGCGATGCGCATTTCCATGTGTTCGGTCCGGCCGACAAATATGCCTACGGCACCGACATCCGCTACAAGCCGCCTCACGAACCGCTCGAGCGCTATCTCGAACTGGCGCAGCGCCTGGGGCTGGTGCGCTATGTGTTCGTTCAGCCGAGCGCCTATGGCTTCGACAACTCATGCATGCTGGACGCCATGCGTCAGCTCGATCCGCCGATCCGGCGCGGCATCATTGATTTCGACGAAACAAAAACCAGCGACAACGAACTGTCGGAACTCGACGCGCTTGGCGTGCGCGGCATTCGCGTCAACATCTCGCCGATCCGCAAGCCCGAGGCCGGGCTTGCCGCGTCGATGCGGCAGCGTATTTTCCGGCTCGCCAGGATCTGTGCCGAGCTCACCTGGCATCTCGATTTCCTGACGCCGGGCTGGCTGGTCAGCGAGTTGATGCCGACGCTGTACGACCTGCCGGTCGAATTTTCGGTCGCGCATATGGGACTGTTCCCCGCCAAGGACGGTCCGAAACAGTCTGGCTTCGAGTCGTTTCTCGATCTGGTCGATGACGGATCGAAGCGCTGCTGGGTCAAGCTGACCGGAATCTATCGCTTCTCCACGGCGCCGGATTTTGCCGACGTGAAGCCGATGGCGCAGGCGCTGATCGAGCGGGTGCCGGATCAGTTGATCTGGGGCAGCGATTTTCCGCACCTGTCGTTTCACGACCGCGTCGGAACGATCCAGCTCTATAATCTCTTGGCCGAATGGGCGCCGGAGCCTGCGATGCGGCAGCGCATTCTCGCTGATAATCCGGCACGCCTGTTCGGTTTCGTATAGGCTCATCGCCGGACCACCCTCGGAGAGCGAAGTGAACCGACGCGCATTCGTCTCCGGTCTCATTGCGCTCCCCGCACTGGTGCGGTCGGCTCGCGCAGAAGTCTCCGGCATCAAGCTCGGCAAGCAATATGGCCTGCCGTTTTTGCCGCAGATGGTGATGGAAGATCGCAGGCTGATCGAGGCGCATGCGGCGCGTCTTGGCGTCAGCGGTCTTGCCGTCGTCTGGCAGACCATGGGCGGCCCCGGCGCGCTGAACGACGGGCTGTTGAGCGGCAATATTCAATTCGTCAATGTCGCCTCGCCGTCGCTTGCCACCTTGTGGGACAAGACATCAGGTACGCCATCGGAAGTGCGTGCGGTGTGCGCCGTGCAATCGATGCCGTATGTGCTGACGACGCGCAATCCGGCGGTGAAGACCATTGCCGATTTCACATCCGCCGACCGCATCGCGGTGCCGACCGTGAAAATTTCCGGCCAGGCCATGGCGCTGCAAATGGCTGCCGCGAAATTATGGGGTTTCGAAAAATACGACCGGCTCGACGAGTTCACGGTTTCCATGGGCCATCCGGACGCGATGCAGGCCGTCGTCTCCGGCCAGACCGTGAATAGTCATTTCAGCGTGGCGCCGTTCAATTATTACGAGCTGCGCGTCGCCGGAATCCACAAGGTGCTGAGCAGCTACGAGACCGACGGCAAACACACCAACGGCCTCCAGGTGACGACCAGGGCCTTCCACGACGCCAATCCGAAAATCTGCCAGGCGGTGCGCGCGGCGCATGAAGAGGCCAATGCCTTCATCAAGAGCGACCCGAAGGCTGCCGCCGAAATCTATCTGAAGCTCGTCAACGACAAGAAGAACTCCGCCGACGATCTCGTGACCATGATCACCGACCCCGACATCGATTACACCACGACGCCGGCGAACCTGATGAAGCACGCCGAATTCATGCACAAGGTCGGCCGCCTGAGGCGCCTGCCGGCGTCATGGAAAGACCTGTTCTTCGCCGAGGCCCACGACCTCGGCGGAACCTGATCGGGTCGGCGTTTTCCCGCGGATCGACAAAGCCACCAAGCCCATCTAGGTTGCCGGCAAACAGGCGGGGCAAGTCGCCGTGCACGAAGCGGCCGGGATTAAAATCGTAGCGGGAATCATCGGCGGCATGTTGCTGGGCCTCGCCGCCTTCTTCATGTGGCCGGTTTATGAACACCTGACCGGCGAGGCGACGGTCTATCGGATGTTCTGCACCTCCGAACGCGCGGGCGACAGCCCTTGCGTTCTCAGGGACGAGCTGACGTCGGTCCCGGAGACCTACAAGGCATTTCCTGACCAGCAAAGCGTCATCGTCTGGATCGGCAACGACGCGCCCTCAAAGCTTGGCAATTGCGCCGTGCGCGACGCGCTCAATTGGCGTTGCACGCGAAACGACAAAAAGGTTGGGACCGTCGACCAGTCGATGGCCAACGGACAGCTCACCGAGACGGTCGATGGAAACCCCTCGCCCGGCCTCGGACTTTTCTACCAGGCGCCCCGCTGGCGCTGGTGGCTGGTGAAGCTTTTGGAGACGTCAGGCTTGAGGAAGTAATCAAGGATCAGACGGAAAGGCGCCGTAGATCAGTTTCCTCAAAGAATCCCTGATCGGGCCCCTCTCCTTGTCGACCTGTTCCATCAGGATGTAGATCATATCGAGCTTGGGATTGACGCCGAAATAGGTTCCGCTGCCGCTGTCCCATTTCAGCTCACCGATCGAGCCCGCCAGCCGCATCTCTCCCGCCGCGGTTCGCACCGCAAAGCCATATCCAAATCCGAAGCCGTCGCCGGGAAAGTAGAAGTGATCGTGACCGACGCCCGATCCCGGTCCCACATGGTCCGTCGTCATGTTATCGAACGCGGCCCGACTGAGATATCGCTTGCCGTCCAATTCGCCGCCGTTGAGCAGCATCTGGGCGAACCGCGCATAGTCGACGAGCGTCGAAACCAGTCCGGAGCCGCCCGATTCCCACTCCGGATGCAAACGACGTGCCTTTTCCAATTCAACGAGAAGCGTGTCGTCCGGCAAGGGCTCCGCCATCAAAGCCCGCTCCTCCGGCGTATCCAGCACAAATTTCGTGTGCGACATGCCGAGCGGATCGAAGAGCTGCCGCTTCAGGAAATGATAGAGTGTTTCGCCCGAAACGATCTCGATGATGCGGCCGAGCACATCGATCGAATGGCCGTAGCGCCAAAATGTGCCGGGTTGCTGCGTGAGCGGCAATTTTGCGATGCGGTCGGCAAACTCGGCATTGTCGAAGCGACCATCGAACAGATGGGCTTCCAGATATACCGATCGTACCCACCCGGTGACGTAGTCGCCGGCGATACCGGAGGTGTGTTGAAGCAGATCCCTGATCGTTGGCGGCCGCCGCGCCGCGACGAAGTCAAGGGTCGGCTTTCCGGAAGCATCCACCTCCTCCACACCCACCGGCCGCTCGGCGAAGGATGGAACATATTTCGCCACGGGATCGTCGAGCGAGAGCTTTCCCTCGTCGACCAGCATCATCGCCGCGAAGCTCGTGATCGGCTTGGTCATGGAAAGAAGCGCGAACTGCGTATCGACTGTTATGGGTTGGCCGGTCTTGATATCGCGCACGCCGAATGTCTTGAGATAGACGGGCCGGCCGTGCTGCTGAATCAGCACGACGGCCCCGGGCAGTTTTCCCGAAGCGACCTCTTCTTCAAAGAAGTCGGTGAGGAGACGAAGTTTTTCCGGTATCGGCGCTGGCGCCTCTGCCGCGAAGGCGGTCTGACTGCCTGCGAGCAGATGCTGGATGAGGGCGACCGCGGCCAGAAGTCCAGCCGGCCAGGCGGAGCCGTGCTGGCGCACCCGACACGATTCGAACGTGTGACCTTTGCCTTCGGAGGGCAACGCTCTATCCAGCTGAGCTACGGGTGCGTTGCGGTTCATTTAGCCGATTGCCCCGCTATCGGCAATGGCCGCCGGCGCGCCGCCATGGCCGCGATTGCCGCACGTTGGCGCCTGCCGGCGAGCGGCGGCCGATCTTGATTTTGTCAGGCGGACGTCGTCCAGTAGCCTGAAAGTACGCAGGTGACAGGCAGGGGCTAGAGGCCCTGTCGTGTCCCGGTGAGGTGTGCGCCGGGGAAAGCTTTAAAGGGGGACGCGTACCATGGCAGATCAGTCCGGATCTTCCAGTGGCGGCATGGCGTGGCCCGTCTTTCGTTCGCTGTCCGGCTATCGCCTGTCCTATCTCAGCCGCGACCTGTTCGCCGGGCTGACGCTCGCCGCCATCGTCATCCCGGAGCAGATGGCGACCGCGCGCCTCGGCGGCTTCGCGCCTCAAATCGGCTTTTTCGCTTTCATGGCGGGCTCGATTGCTTTCGCGGTGTTCGGTGGCAACCGCTTCCTGTCGTCGGGCGCGGATTCGACGATCACGCCGATCTTCGCCGGCGGGTTAGCAGCGCTCGCAGCCGTGGGCTCACCGGATTATGCCACGCTTGCAGCGGCGCTCGCGCTGATGACCGGGATGCTGCTCGCGGCTGCCGGCATCTTCCGCTTGGGGTGGATCGCCGACCTGTTGTCGATCCCCGTCACGATCGGTTTCCTCACCGGCATTTCGGCGCATATCCTGATTTCGCAACTCCCTGCAATCCTCGGCCTGCCATCGCCCGAAGGTCCCATGCTCCAGCGTCTGGCGGCGCTTCTCGAACATCTCGGCGAAACCAACGGCTTCACGCTGGTCATCGGGCTTGGCGTGCTCGCGATCGTTGCGCTGTCCGAGCAGATCGACGCGCGGATTCCCGGCGCCCTGATCGGGCTGGCGCTGGCTGCCGCAGCCGTGGTGTTGCTGCGCCTCGAAAGCCGCGGGGTGAGCGTGCTCGGCGGAATTTCAGTCGACATGCCGGCGCTCACCGTCCCCATCGTATCGGTCAGCCGCCTCACGAGCCTGTTGTCGCTCAGCCTCATCATCTCGGTGGTCGTGATGGTGCAGACCGCGGCCACCACGCGATCCTTTCCGACCGACCCCAACGAGCCGCCGGACGTCAACCGTGACTTCATCGGGGTTGGCATCGGCAGCGTCCTGGCTGGACTGGTCGGCGCTTTTCCGGTCAATGCAAGTCCGCCGCGAACGGCAGTGGTTTCCGAAACCGGCGGCCGCTCCCAGATCGCCGGGCTGACCGCTGTCGCCATCGTCGTTCTGTTGCTTGCCTTCGGCACGTCGCTGCTGCACCGAATTCCCAACGCCGCGCTTGCCGGCGTTCTGTTGTTTGTCGCGCTGCGGATCATCCGCTTTCGCCAGATCGCCAGCGTGTTGCGGCAATCGCTTGGCGAATTTCTGCTGATCCTGGCGACCGCGGCCGGCATCATCGTGCTGCCGATCGAACAAGGCGTCGGCCTTGGCATCGCGCTGTCACTGTTGCACGGCATCTGGAGCACGACGCGCGCCCGCGTGCAGCCGTTCGAGCGCGTGCCCGGCACCTCGATCTGGTGGCCGGTGAGCGCCAAGCTGCCGGGCGAACAGGAGTCGGGCGTGATCGTCGTGGGATTCCAGGCGCCGCTGTCTTTCCTCAACGCCTATGACTTCCGGCGCGACATTCTCGCAGCCCTGAAGTCTCCGTCGCAAAAAATAAGACTGCTGGTGCTGGAAGCGACCGGCATCGTCGAGATCGATTTCACCGCGGCCCAGGTCCTGACCGAAGTCATCCGGCAATGCCACGGCGCCGGCATCGACTTCGCCATCGCCCGGCTGGAGTCCACACGCGCGCAGGCCGCGCTCGTCCGCTTCGGCATCAATACCGTGCTCGGTACCGATCGCGAGTTTCAGAGCGTGGAGGAAGCCATCCGCGCCCGCGCCGGAAAAGATCCAACAGGATAATGCGCACTACGCCGGAACGATCGCCCTACCGATCGGCCACAGCGCGATACCGGCGAGCTTCAGGTGCGCCCACGCGAACGGAATCCCGATGATCGTCACGGCAAGGATGACCGCGGTCACGAGATGGCCGAGCGCGAGCCACCATCCGGCGAGCACCAACCAGATCAGGTTGCCGATCAGTCCGAACAGTCCGGTGCCGAAATCGGACTGGCCGGTCAGAAGATCGCGGCGCACCGCCCGTTGGCCGAACGGCAACAGCGTATAGATGGCGATATTGAACGCGGCTCGCGCCCAAGGCAGGCCGATGATGGTGATCGCCATGATGATCGCGGCGAGGACCCAGCCCGCGGCCATCCACACGCCGCCGAGCAACAGCCACAGGATGTTCAGAAATATCGATACGGGTTGCATGGCGCCTCTTTCGCGATCGTTGTCGTCACACGACAAGATAGCAAGGACGAGGCCTGCCCGGAATGACCCGAGACACCAATTGCTGCATTAATAGATCGTCACATTTGCAACAAAAGGCAGGCGCGCTCGGCCTGCTCAGCGGCGATAGCGGGCGGGACGCGCATAGTCGCTGTGGCGATTTTCCTGCATCGGCCGGCTGGTCTCGCTGACGCGCGTGTCGCTGGAGGCGGGCGCGCCGGTCTTGAGTTCCTCGAGGAAGATCGGATGGGCAAAGTAAAAGCCCTGCGCATAACGAATGCGGGTGGCGGCCTGAAGATAGGCCAGCTCCTCGAAGGTCTCGATGCCTTCGGCCACCACGCTCATGCCGAGCGCATCGGCAAGCGATTCGATCGCGCGCAGGATTCCCTGGCTGCGCGGGCGAAGGTGAATGTCCTTGATGAAGGCCCGGTCGATCTTGATTTCGTCGGCGGTGATATCGGCAAGCGCCGACAATGACGAATAGCCGATACCGAAATCGTCGATCGAGATACCGACCCCGAGCTTGCGCAGGATCGGCAGGACTTCGCTCTGGAACCGGGTCTTGGTGACGAAGGCGTCTTCCGTCACCTCGATCATGAAACGCCGCGGGAAGCCGGTTGCGTCCAGCGCCTCGGCGAAGGAGCGCATGAAAGTGGGGCTGTCAGCCTGCTTTGCCGCGACGTTGATGCTGATCGTCGCCGTCGGCCCGAACGTCTCGTTGATCAGGTCGATCGATCGCACGATCTCGGCCAGCACGAGATGGGTGAGATCATCGATCAATCCGAGCTCGACCGCCAGATTGATGAACGTGCCGGGCGCCTGGATGATGCCGTCGTCGTCGCGCAGACGCACCAGCGCCTCGATGCCTTTGACTTCCCTGGTCCTGATATCGACCTTCGGCTGGAAGGCGCAGAAGAACTGCTTTTCCAGGATCGCATGCCGCAGCGACTGCTCGATCTTCATGCGCAGGAGCGCCTCGCGTTCCATGCCGGCATCGAAGAAGGCGGCCGCTCCCTTGCCATCGTTCTTGACCCGATACATCGCGATATCGGCATTGTGGAGCAGCATGTCGTAGCTGCGGCCATGATCGGGAAACAGGCTGACGCCGATCGAGGTCGAGGCAAAGATCTCCGATCCATCAATGAAAAACGGCGCTTTCAGCCGCTGCAACGTCGCCTCGACATAATCGGCGACTTCCTCCTCGTTATCGATCGGTGCGAGCAGCAGCAGAAATTCGTCGCCGCTGATCCGCGACAGCATGTCGGTTTCACGCAAATTGAGCCCGAGCCGCTTGGCGACCTCGACCAGGAGCGCATCGCCGACCGAGTGGCCGTAATAGTCGTTGATGTGCTTGAAATTATCGATGTCGAGAAAGGCGAGCGCAAAGGCGTTGCCCGGCTCATAGCGCTGGATCAGGCCCTGCACGCGGTGTTCGATCACCCGCCGCATCGGCAAACCGGTCAACCCGTCGAAATAGGCCGAGCGGAACAGGTGATCTTCGACCGCCTTCTGCTCGCTGATATCGGCCGAACACGACAACAGCAGATTGCGGCCGGCAACGCTGATCGGCCGATGGGCCGCGAGGAGAACCTGCGTGCCGTTGCTGCCGGCGCCGGCCACTTCCGCGACAGTCGCACGGCCGTGCCGAAGCAGCTCAAGCCCGGCGGCCCGGCGCTCGTTCAGGTGTTTTGCGGCGACATCGTCGCCCTGGCCACCAGCGAGCCCGAGCTGCGCGGCAGCCACGTCATTGATCAAAAGAAATCGGCCGTCTTCGTCCTGAACCGTGACGCCTGCGGGAAGCTGGCGGACAATATCTCTCAACAGGACAAGCTCGCCGTCGAACGGGAGTTCGGCTTGCTGCTGGGCGGAGGACGGAATCTGATCGGGGAGCGGGTTTTTCATTGCCGCCCGAAGGTGACAAACTCTTTTGTACTTTTGGTTAAGTACGCGATTACGGGGTGGAGCGCGGCCGGCTGAACGACCGGACGCCGCGATCGTTATTAACAGAACGTCAACGACCTAACGGGTAGCCGGAAATCATGCCTTCGGGACGCGGCATTGCATGGTGCAGTGGACGCCGCTTTTCAAAAAACTGATCTCGGTCTTACCATCGAATGGCCCGAGCGCCGATTCCAGCAATTTGGTGCCGAAGCCGGGCGCCCCGACCGCCGAAATCGCCGGCCCTTCGGTTTCATCCCAGATGATGTTCAGCCGGTCATCGATCATCGACCAGGACACCTGCAACATGCCGCGCTCGGCGGAAAACGCGCCATATTTCCCGGCGTTGGTCGCAAGCTCGTGAAAGAGCAGCGCGAGGCTGACGGCAAGCTTGGCTGGGAGAAGCAGCCGATTTCCATTCAGGTTGAAGCGAACGTGGCCATAAGGGCCGAGTTCGGAAAGCAGGAGGTCCTTGATGTCGCAGCCGTCGCCGTCGACCTTGGTGATGAGTTCGTCGGTCGCGGCCAGCGCCCGCAGGCGGTGATCGATGCTGGCCCAGACCTGCGGCTGGTTCTGCAAAACCTGATGCAGCACCGCGTGGACCGTCGACAGCTTGTTTTTCAGCCGGTGCTGCAGCTCGTCGACGACAAGCTTGCGGTAGTCCTCCTCGCGGATCAGCCGCTTCGAAATCTCGCGCTGCCTGGAGGCCACCGAGCGATAGTGCTCCACGCCCCAGATCGTTAGGCCGGATACGATGCAGTAGATGGCGAGCAGCACCGCACGCGGAAAGAAATTGCTCGGCGCATCGCCGAAATTCATGGCAACGCCAAGTCCGCCGCCCACCACGGCGGTGGCGATGCCGGTGCGGTATCCGCCAAGCGCGGTCGCGAAGAAAACGGCCGGGAAATACGGCGTGAAGTAGACATCCGGCCGTATCATCGCGAGCAACCATCGCGCGGTTGTCGACAACGCCAGGCAGGCGATCGAAAAGCCTATGCTGAACGACAATGAAGGCCGGGAGATTCCTTGCCAACCCTGTCGAAATTCATCGATCAATCCTGTCAAAGACCGCATGAGGGCATTCCGGATCCGAAAACTCGCTCACCATAGCCGAATTTTGCCGCGCCGCACCGGGAGACAGCACGCTATCCCCTTGAACACCGGGGCCGTGCAGGGCATTCCGCGGCTTGAAATCCGGCTGGGGGAACCGGCGCTCCACAGATGGCGAGGTATCGACGCTCGCTTGTTTCCTCTTTTGGGATGTCGGGATCATCAAACCGTCGGTCGAATTGGCATCACAACACGTGAACTGCGCTGCCTAGTTGCGTGGATTTGAGATAGTTTTACGCGACCGTGTCAAAAAGGAGGACGACCGAGATGGGACGACTGGATGGCAAAGTCGCGGTGATCACAGGTGCGACAAGCGGCATCGGACTGCGTACCGCGGAAGTCTTCGTTGCCGAGGGCGCGAAAGTCGTCGTGGCCGGCCGTCGCGCGGCGGAAGGTGAGGCGCTGGCAAAGCGGCTCGGCCCTGCATGCCTTTTCCATCGCACCGATGTCACGATCGAAGCCGACATCCGCGACCTGATCGGCGAGGCGGTCGACAAGTTCGGCCGTATCGACTGCCTATTCAATAATGCCGGCGGACCGGCCCAGACTGGCGGGATCGAGGGCCTCGAAGCGGATCGCTTCGATACCGCGATGGCGACGCTGGTTCGCAGCGTGATGCTGGGCATGAAGCATGCCGCGCCGCATATGCGCCGCCAGGGTTCCGGCAGCATCATCAACAACGGCAGCATCGCAGGAAGACTCGCCGGCTTCTCGTCGTCGGTGGTCTATGGCGCCGCCAAGGCCGCCGTCATCCACCTGACCAAATGCGTTGCGATGGAGCTTGGCGAAGCCGGCATTCGCGTCAACAGCATCTCGCCCGGCGCGATCGCAACCGGCATCTTCGGCAAGGCGCTCGGCCTGTCCGTGGAGGCGGCCGAGAAGACGCCTGATGTCATGCGCGAGGTCTACAAAAGTGCGCAGCCGATCCCGCGCGCCGGCCTGCCGGAGGACATCGCGCATGCGGCGGTGTTTCTCGCCAGCGACGAATCGAGCTTCATCAACGGGCACGACCTCGTGATCGACGGCGCGATCACCGGCGGACGCAACTGGACCGCGCAGCAACAGGGCTACGTGGCCCTGCGCAAGGCGTTCGATCAGGCCCAGAAGTAGTTGGCGAGCGGTAGACGTGAGAACCAGCTGAGGCCGCGCTTATCAAGAGCGCCAATCAGCTCTTTTGCTGCTTCGCCGCTTCCTTCTGCAGGTCCGGCGCATTGATGGGCGGAATGGCGACCCGGCCGGGACCGGTGAGTGTCAGGGCGGCGGCAGCCTTGTCGTTCTCCATGATCTTCGCCATCACAGCCTGCCCCGCCCGATCGAACACGGCGCGATTTTCGATCAGGAATTTCTGCGACTCGCGAAGCTTGGTGACATAGCCGTTGATCTCCGGGATCACATAGCGGGCCACCATGTCCCAGCTTCGCCTGGTATTTTCCGGGTTGGCCCAGTCGTGAACGAAGCCGATAATCGTGCCGACGCCTCCCGACACTTCCATCAACGTCCGGATCGTGGTGACCAGATCGTCGGGGGTGCCGATGGTGGATGCCGAAATGCCTACCCCGCCGGCGGTTTTCTCCAGTGCCTCATCGATCGATTTGAAGGGCTCGAGGCCCGGCCGCTGCAGCGTCTTCACATTGTATTCGTTGTGCCATCGCATCAGCCCGGCGCCAGCCTCGGCTTTCGCCTGCTCGCGGCTTTCAGCGACGTGCCAGGACAACAATACGCGCCAGTCGGCGCGGCTGACGGTCGTGCCGTATTTCTTCGCGGCGTCTTCCGCAAAGCCCCATTGCGTCGGCAGCGCCATCAAACCCTGCGTCGACATCGAGCCCAGCGAAATGATGCCGATGCCATATTTCCCGGCCAGCGTCATGCCCGACGGCGAGATTTGCGAGGCGACCACGAACGGCATTTCCTCCTGGAGCGGAAGGATCTGCAATGCGGCGTCGTTCATCGTGAACCAGTCGCTTTTCGCGGTCACCCGCTCCCCGCGAAACAGCCGGCGAATAATCGCAATCGCCTCGTCCTGACGGTCGCGTTGGGTCATCGGATCGATGCCCAGCGTATGCGCGTCGGAGGCAAGTGCCCCCGGGCCCGACCCGAACAAGGCGCGGCCGCCCGTCATATGGTCGAGTTGCACCATGCGCTGCGCAACATTGAAAGGATGGTGATAGGGCAGCGAGATCACGCCGGTCCCGAGCTTGATGCGCTTGGTGCGCTCGCCGGCGGCGGCCAGAAACATTTCCGGCGATGCAATCATTTCCCAACCCGAAGAATGGTGCTCGCCGCACCAGAACTCGTCGTAGCCGAGCGCATCGAGCTGCTCGACAAGATCGAGATCCCTGCGGAACTGGAGCATCGGGTGCTCGCCGATCGGGTGATGCGGGGCGAGGAAGGCCCCAAATTTGAGACGAGCCACTGGGTTTTCTCCGAACAGTTTTTTTGATTGCGCCTTATCAAACTATGGGGCGGGAAAGATCAAGGCAATCGCCTATTCCAAGACCCCGCTGCTAGTAGTCCGATTCTAACATTTGCATCCCATTGCGGCAGGCACTTTTGCAAATGTTAGAATCAAAGGACCACTAGCAAATATAAGTTTCTAGTGGAGTTTTGGATTTGACATTCGCCTTGCGCATTCCCGGCTAAGGGATAGCGAATGTCAAATCCACTCCACTAGCGCCTCGCGGCCATGAAATCGGCCGCTTTATGGCCGGCTAGGCGAATTTACACCTCCCGACCCATCGGCTAAGACGACCCCTTCGTCCCCCGCCGAGGTCAAGATGTATTTGAGGCCGTCCGACGCCGCGCGCTCCCTTGAGCTGCCCACGCAGCGCAAGCGCGATCTTGTCGACCACTTCGAGAGCAATGTCGACGAGCTGGAGCGCTGGCGAAAATTCAACGCCGCCTATCACGAAGACGATTTCAAGTTCATGCGTTTTCTGATTCCGCCGGGCAAGCGGGTGCTGGAACTCGGATGCGGCCGCGGCGATTTATTGGCAGCGCTGGAGCCTTCTTACGGCGTCGGTGTCGATTTTGGCGCCAGGACGATCGCGAAAGCCAACGAGCTGCATCCCGATCTCAGTTTCGTGCTGGGCGACGTCGAGGATCCCGACACGCTCAACTCGATCGAAGGACCGTTCGATTACATCGTGATCGCCGACACCATCGGCATGTTCGAGGATATCGATGCGACGTTGCGGCTGGTGCATCATTTGTGCGCGCCGTCGACGCGGCTCATCATCTCCTACTACTCGCATTTGTGGGAGCCGATCCTTAAAGCCGCCGAGCTATTGCGCCTGCGCGCCAAACAGCCGACCATCAACTACGTCGCGACCGCTGACTTCCTCAATTTGATGGACCTTGCCGATTTCGAAGTGATCGGCCAGGAGCAGCGCCAGCTGCTACCGCGTCACTGGCTTGGCCTCGGCCCGTTCATCAACCGCTTCATCGCGCCGCTGCCGGGCATCCGCCACCTGTGCCTGCGGACCTATCTGGTCGGGCGTCCCGTTCGTCTGTTTCCAGAGCGGAAATTTTCGGCCAGCATTCTCATTCCCTGCCGCAACGAGAGCGGCAATATCGAGAATGCGATCCGGCGCATGCCACGATTTGGCGCGGCGCAGGAAATCCTGTTCGTCGAAGGCAACTCCAGCGACAACACCTTCGCCGAATGCGAACGCGTGCGCGACGCCTATAAAGAGAGCTGGGACATCAAGGTTCTCAAGCAGGACGGCAAAGGCAAGGGCGACGCGGTGCGCAAGGGTTTTGCAGCCGCCTCCGGCGATGTCCTGATGATTCTCGACGCCGATCTGACGATGCCGCCGGAAGCGCTGCCGAAATTTCATGCGATCATCGAGACCGGCAAAGCAGAGTTCGTCAACGGCACCCGCCTCGTCTATCCGATGGAAAACGAGGCGATGCGCCCGCTCAACTTCATCGCCAATCGCGTGTTTGCCTATCTCTTCAGCTATCTCGTCAACACGCGCCTGACCGATACGCTGTGCGGCACCAAGGTGCTCCTGCGCAAGGACTATGAGGTGCTGGCGCGCGAGCGCAGCTATTTCGGCAACTTCGATCCGTTCGGCGATTTCGATCTGATCTTCGGCGCGGCGAAGCAGAATCTCAAAATTGTCGAGACGCCGATCCACTACAAGGCCCGCACGTTCGGCGAGACCCAGATCTCACGTTTTCGCGATGGCTGGCTGCTCTTGAAGATGGTGTGGTTTGCCTATCGTAAATTGAAGGCGATCTGATTCCGCCATCTTTCGCGCCAATGCACGGCACCTTTGTCAAGGACGCATCACGCGTCTTTGCGACGTCTCATGAAAAATATTTTCCTGAGGACTGACAGCACACGGTCTTTTTATTTCGCAGTGCAGCAATTATCTGCTTTGAGGTGCGTCCCGATTTTTGGGCATTGAGGAGCAGCCGTGTCGCTTGCGAAAAATATCGAATTCCTGCGCCGGCTGCCCGGATTGAACGGCTGGGATGGCCTCGGCCACATGATGCCCGGCGCCATCGGCAGTTCGCTGGTGGAAACCCGGAAGTTCGGCACCAACCCGGGCGACTTGCGGATGTTCTCCTTCGTGCCGCCAGACCTGCGGCCACAGCCTGCGCTCGTTGTCGTGCTGCATGGCTGCGGACAGACCGCGGCCGGTTACGACGTCGGCGCCGGCTGGTCGACACTCGCAAAGCATTACGGCTTTGCGCTGTTGATGCCCGAGCAGCAAGCGTCAAACAACGCGCATACCTGTTTCAACTGGTTCAATCCGGAAGACACCAAGCGCGGCCACGGCGAGGCCTGCTCGATCCGGCAGATGATCGCGCGCATGGTGAGCCAGCACCGGATCGACAAGCACCGCGTTTTCATCACCGGGCTTTCCGCCGGCGGCGCCATGACGTCGGTGATGCTTTCGACTTATCCGGAAGTGTTTGCCGCCGGCGCGATCATCGCAGGCTTGCCGTTCGGCGTCGCGACCAACATGCGCGAAGCCTTGAATAGCATGTTTCGGTCGCCCGCGCGTTCGGCCAACGACCTGGGCAACCTGGTGCGCCACGCCTCGAAACACCGTGCGCCCTGGCCCAAGGTTTCGGTGTGGCACGGCAGCGTGGATCGCACCGTCAATCCCGCCAATGCCGACGAGATCGTCAAACAGTGGCTCGACCTGCATCACCTGCCGTCGCATCCGATGGCCGAGGGCACCGTCGACGGCTATCCGCATCAGGTCTGGTGGAACGAAGACGGCGAGACGGTCGTCGAGAGCTACACCATCACCGGCATGGCCCACGGCACGCCGATCGGGAAGGCCGAGAACGACCAGCGCTACGGCCGCCAAGGCGCGTTCATGGTCGAGGCCGGTATCTCGTCGTCGCATCATATTGCCAGTTTCTTCGGCCTCACCGATGGCATTCCGAAGCTCGCGAGGCCTTTTCCTCGCGCTGAATCGCCCAGCGCGAAGTTGATTCCGGTGGCCTCCCCGATCGCGCCGCCCGCTCCCGTTCTCAGCAAAGTTCTGGAGCCGCTCATCGGGACGGCCAAGCCTGTCGCGACCACTGCGAAAACAAAGACCGGCAATGCCGCAAAGACGAAAGCGGCAAAACCGACGGTCAAGCGGCGAAATACGCTTGATGTCGGCGCGGCCATCACCCGGGCGCTGACGGCCGCGGGCCTGATGAAATAGCTGGCGATTGATTTCCTGACGTCGTTGCGGACGGCGCCAGACGCTCGGTCACATCGCGCCGGTGAGGAACGGATTGGTCATCCGCTCATGGCCGATTCTGGAACCTGCGCCATGCCCGCAGATGAAGCCGACATCGTCACCGAGCGGCAGCAGCTTGTCCTTGATCGAGCGGATCAGGGTAGCGTGATCGCCGCCCGGCAAATCAGTGCGCCCGACCGAACCGTTGAACAGGACGTCGCCGACATGGGCGAAGCGCATCTCCTTGTTGAAGAACACCACGCTGCCGGGTGAATGGCCGGGGCAATGCAGGACGTCGAACGTCAATTCGCCGATCGAAACCTGCTCGCCTTCCTCGAGCCAGCGGTCCGGCGCGAAATTGCGCACGCCAGTGATGCCGAAGCGCTCGCCGCTCGCCACCACATTGTCGAGCAGGAACTTGTCCGCCAGATGCGGGCCTTCGATGCCCACCTTGAGCGCGTCGCGCAAGTCGGCCGCAGCGCCGACATGGTCGATATGGCCGTGCGTGATCCAGATCTTCTCGACCGTGACGTTGGCCTCTTTGATCGCGGCCTGAATTCGCGGCAGATCGCCGCCGGGATCGATCACCGCGGCCTTTTGGGTCGCCGTGCACCAGATCAGGGTGCAGTTCTGTTCGAACGGCGTCACCGGAACGATCATCGCGCCGGCTTTGGCCTTGTTTTCGGAGGCCTTGTTTTCGGATGTCTCTGTCATGGGTGCACATTGCCGATTTTTTGCGGTCCGCCAAGGGAAAGTTGAGCCCACCTGGCGCCGGCGGAACGATGTCCGCATACGCCCAATCCAACGCATCCCAAGCAAAACCGTTTCCACTTGATCGGGGCAGGCCTTATTCTGACCGTCATGGAATCGCCCGCCCCAAAACTCGCCATTGTGCCGGCACCCGATCGCCGCCAGTCCGAGAACGCGCTTGCGATCGCACGCGGCACCGCACGGCTGTTATATTCGCTGGGTTTTGCCTGCATCAGCGAGTTGCCGCTGCCCTCGGGCCGCCGCGCCGATCTCGTCGCCATCAACGACCGCAACGAGATCTGGATCGTCGAGATCAAATCCTCGGTCGAGGATTTGCGCGCCGACCAGAAATGGCCGGAATACCGCGCGCATTGCGACCGGCTGTTTTTTGCGCTCCTGCAGGATCTGCCGCGCGAGATTTTTCCCGAAGAGACCGGGCTGATCATCGCCGACGCCTATGGCGCGCATCTTGAGCGTCCGGCGCCCGAACACCGGCTGCCGGCGCCGACCCGCAAGTCGATGACAGTGCGGTTTGCCATGGCCGCGGCGCAGCGGATCAACCGCCTGGTCGATCCGCAGGGTCACGAAGAATTCTAAGCGAAGTCAATCAGCGTGGCGCGCGCTTGGCGAGAATTCGCTGCAAGAAGGCCCCGCTGCATCAGCAACGGGGCCAGTCGCTCGGGGACAGAGAGAAAGATCACCAGCCGATCTGCCGGCTGACCACGTTCTCCTGCTGGTTCAGCGCGCGCTGCTCGGCAGGGGTGATGTAGCCGCCGTTGAAGCGCGCCATGGCGCGTTCCTCGTAGCGAATAGTACGGTCTTCGGCATGGAGCCGCTCGGCGCGGTAAGGCGAAATACGGCCGGAGGCTTCGCCCTGGTCGATGCGGTAGTTCTGGTAACCGAGACGCGCGTTCACTTCGGCGCGGCGCGGATGATTGTACTGCCACAGGGTCTCTGCGGATGCGCCCGTCAACGAGGTGCCGAGTGTTGCAAGGGTCAGTACAGCCATCGAAAACAGTTTGATGCGGGTCATGACTTGCTTCTCCGTTCAAAGTGGATGCGGGAGCCATCCACCACGGCAGAAAACTAGACCGACACAACAGAAGCCGCGCTGAACAGGACGTTCATACTGCGATCAGCAACATGAATTCGGTGTCATTCACCTTGCGGCGTGAAAGGTTCGCTTGCCGGGCAACTAAAGCTCTGATTCCGAAGTTCGCAAACCATTGAGGCGGCCTCTAATGCGAACTTCGGAATCAGAAGAGCTCTAGCAACTATTGTTTTTCTAGTGCGGCCTTGTTTTCTAGTGCGGCCTTGAATTTGAAGTTCCTATAGTGAACCCGCGGCAAAAACTGATAGGAACTTCAAATTCGCCGCACTAGCGCGGGGCGCGCTTGGCCAGAATTCGCTGCAAGGTGCGGCGATGCATGTTCAGCCGCCGCGCCGTCTCCGAGACGTTG
Source organism: Bradyrhizobium erythrophlei (assembly GCF_900142985.1). Lineage (NCBI taxonomy): Bacteria > Pseudomonadati > Pseudomonadota > Alphaproteobacteria > Hyphomicrobiales > Nitrobacteraceae > Bradyrhizobium > Bradyrhizobium erythrophlei. The sequence goes on along the minus strand of NZ_LT670849.1, from coordinate 3,151,155 downwards.
CGATTGCACATCTCGTAGATCCGCTGGATGTGTTCCCAACGCACGCGGTCCGCCGACATCGGATTGCTCGGCGGCTCGGATTTCTGGTTACCGAGCGCAAGCAGCGCCGACACCACGTCGTCGGCATCGGCCGGCTTGGAAAGATAGTCGACCGCGCCAAGCTTCACCGCGGTCACGGCGGTCGCGATATTGCCGTAGCCGGTCAGGATGATGGCGCGTGCTTCGGGGCGCTTGCGTTTCAGGGCCGACACCAGATCGATGCCGTTGCCGTCGCCGAGCCGCAAATCCACCACCGCAAAAGCGGGCGCCGCCTTGGCGATCTGGCTCAGGCCGTCCGCGACGCTGTCGCAGGACGTCACGGCAAACCCGCGGGTTTCCATCGCGCGGGAGAGCCGTTCCAGGAACGGCTTATCGTCCTCCACGATCAGAAGCGAACGATCGGGGTGTCCGGCTAGTTCGGCAATGGCGTTCAAGATGACCGTGTCCTCGTTGACCCAACCCCACCAACATATGGCGTCGAAACAGGCACGCCAAGACGCCCAAAGTCGATTTCACCCCCTCAGGTTAACTCCGTGGCCGGTTCCCTAACCTCAAAACGGTTGCGCGGCCACACGATCTGGACCACTGCGCCGTGATCGGGGAACACGCGGTTGGCAAAGGAAACCTTGGCCCCGGTGCGCTCCAGCAGGGTGCGGGCGATGAACACGCCGAGGCCAAGGCCGCTGCGCGGGCCCTCGCCCTCCTCCGCCCCCGGCCGGCGCGACAGATAAGGCTCGCCGATCCGCTTGAGCAGATCCGGCGCGATGCCGGGGCCGTCGTCGGAAATGACGATCTCCACGGTCTCGGCATTCCACCAGGCGTTCACCTCGACGGCGGTGCCGGCAAAATCGACCGCATTTTCCAGGATATTGCCGACGCCGTAGATGATGGCCGGATTGCGCATGCCGACAGGTTCCGGAGTGCCCGCCACCGCGATGCGCACCTTGATCGCGACCTCGAAGTCGCGATGCGGAGCTACCGTCTCCTCGATCAGCGCCGACAGCGGCATGCGATCGAACGGCGCGCCGCTCGAAGACAGCTGGGTGATCTTGGCAAGGATTTCGCGGCAGCGCTGCGCCTGCTCACGCAAGGTTTTGATGTCGCCGGCAAGCTGTGGCTTGTCCTCGAGGCCGTGCTCGAGCTCGCGTGAAATAAGGTAGATGGTCGATAACGGCGTCCCCAGTTCGTGCGCGGCCGCCGCCGCCAGACCGTCGAGCTGCGTCAGGTGCTGTTCCCGCGCCAGCACCAGTTCGGTTGCCGCAAGCGCGTCGGAGAGCTTGCGGGCTTCTTCCGCGACCTGAAACGCATAGAGGCTGGTGACGGCAATCGCGACCACGATCGAAAGCCAGACGCCGAACAAGTAGATCGGCGGCAGCACCAGCGGATCGTCGCTGTCCCAGGGCAGCGGAAAATGAACGAACACCAGTGCGGATGCGCAGGCGACCGCGAGCATGCCGAGCGCGATGGTGAACCTGATCGGCAGCGCAGTGGCCGAGATCAGAACCGGCGCCAGAAACAGGAATGAAAACGGGTTCTGCAAACCGCCGGTAAAAAACAGAAGCCCGGCGAGTTCGACGATGTTCAGCGCCAGCAGCGCGGACGCAAACGCGGGCTCCAGCCGCTCCATTGGGTTGAACCAGACCTGAAGGACGAGGTTCAACAGCGCGGAGAAGCCGACAATGGCCAGGCACGGCGCCACCTCGACGTCGAATTCAAGTCCCTGTTCGACGATGAAGATGGCCGCGAGCTGGCCGAGCGCGGCGAGCCAGCGCAGCCGCAGGATCGTGTCGAGACGAACCTGGCGGCGCGGCAGGCGGAAGTCGGTGGCGGCGGTATCGGACATCGACATGGGTTTTAGCTGCGCAAGCGGCTAGTGGTCCAATTCTAACATTCGCATCCCTTCGCAGCTTCCACTTTTGCGAATGTTAGAATTAAAGGACCACTAGCAAATTTGGGGTCCCAGTGGAGTTTGGGATTTGACATTCGCCTTATGGACCCGCGGCTAGCTGAGTAGCGAATGTCAAATCCACTCCACTGGCGACAAATTTCGTTGATCATACCCAGTGTCCCGATCCCACGCTGGCGCGGCGTAAAGCCACGGGAAGCCTTGCGTTGGCGGATTGAATGCCTCAATGAACAAGCCAAATGACGAGCCATGGGACGACGCTAGATCCTGCCCCGATCGACCGGCGCGAAGCCGCGGCGATCGAGGTCGTACACCTCTCAAAGGTCTATAAAACCACCCGGGCAGTCGACGATATTTCGTTCTCGATCGCGCGCGGCAGCATCACCGGACTGCTCGGCGGCAACGGCGCCGGCAAGACCACGACGATTGCCATGATCATGGGGCTGGTGTTGCCGACGTCGGGGCGCATCGCCGTGCTCGGCCACCCGATGCCGGGCGAAAGCGCTCACGTGCTTGGCCGGATGAATTTCGAAAGTCCTTACGTTGACATGCCGGCGCGATTGACCGTGCGGCAAAACCTGACGATTTTTGGCCGTCTCTATTCGGTGATGCATCTCAAGGCGCGGATCGAGAAGCTGGCTTCGGAGCTCGACCTCGTCGACTTCATCGACCGTCCGAGCGGCAAGCTTTCCGCCGGACAGAAAACCCGCGTGGCGCTGGCGAAGGCGCTGATCAACCAGCCCGAACTGTTGTTGCTCGACGAACCCACCGCATCGCTCGACCCCGATACGGCCGACTGGATCCGCCGGCATCTCGAGACCTACCGCAAGGAGAATGCCGCCACCATCCTGCTTGCCTCCCACAACATGCTGGAGGTCGAGCGGTTGTGCGACCGCGTCATCATCATGAAGCGCGGCCGCATCGAGGACGACGACAGCCCGCAACAGATCATGGCCCGCTACAACCGGGCAACGATGGAGGAAGTGTTTCTCGACGTCGCCCGCGGCCGGGTTCAGGAAGCAACGTCATGAGTGAGCTTGCTGTCACGACAGGTATCTCGCCGCGGCGGATCGCGGCGATGATCATGCGCTACTGGTATCTGCTGATGTCGTCCTGGCCGCGGCTCTTGGAGCTGTTGTATTGGCCGGCGCTCCAGATCGTCACCTGGGGCTTCCTTCAGACCTATATCGCGCAGAACGCCAATTTTTTTGCGCGCGCCGGCGGCACCCTGGTCGGCGCGGTGATCCTGTGGGACATCCTGTTCCGCGGCCAACTCGGCTTTTCGATCTCCTTTCTCGAGGAGATGTGGGCGCGCAATCTCGGCAACCTCTTGATGAGTCCCTTGAAGCCGATCGAATTTTTGATCGCGCTGATGGTGATGAGCCTGATCCGGCTGGCGATCGGCGTCATTCCGATGACGCTGCTGGCGATGTTCGTCTTCGACTTCAATTTCTATGGCATCGGCTTTCCGCTGATCGCCTTTTTCTGCAACCTGATCTTCACGAGCTGGTCGGTCGGCATCTTCGTCTCCGGGCTCGTGCTGCGCCACGGCTTGGGGGCCGAGAGCATCGTCTGGACGCTGATGTTCGCCATGATGCCGCTGGCCTGCATCTACTATCCGGTGAGCGTGCTGCCCGATTGGCTGCAGGTTCTGGCCTGGACGCTGCCGCCGACTTACGTGTTCGAGGGCATGCGGGCGTTGTTAATGGAGCATGTATTCCGCGCCGATCTGATGGTAGACGCGCTCGTGATCAATGTTGCCCTGTTTGCAGCCTCTTTTGCCCTGTTTTTGGTACTCCTGCGCAGCGCGCGGCAACACGGATCGCTGATCCAGACCGGGGAATAGCCCGTTAAAACCCGGGATTTTCGCGCATTTTGCTTGTGAAGCGGCGCGCCAATGCCGATCTATCCATTGACGCTTTATTGTGCTTTTAGCACTATGCTGCGACGCAAAAGGAACGCAAAATGCCGATTGGGGAGTTTGGCGGTGCGCCGCCGATGGCTGTCGAAGGCAGTCCGGCGCTAACGACGCCGATGTACTGGATGTACGAAATGGCGCAAGCGTCGCTCAACCCGGCGCGCGCCATCACCGACGCGACAAAAATCCTGTTTCAGAATCCGCTCAATCCGTGGTCGCACACCGAGGCCGGCAAATCGATTGCAGCCGCCTGCGAATTGTTCGAGCGCACCACGCGCCGCTACGGCAAGCCTGAATGGGGAATTCTTGATACCGACGTCAACGGCGTCCGCACGCCGGTCGAAATTCGCAGCGTGTGGGAAAAGCCGTTCTGCCGGCTCCTGTACTTCGATCGCAAGCTGACGCGTCCGTTGCGCAGCCCGCAGCCGCGTGTGCTGATCGTGGCGCCGATGTCCGGCCACTACGCCACGCTGCTGCGCGGTACGGTAGAGGCCTTCCTGCCCAACCATGAAGTCTACATCACCGACTGGGCCGACGCCCGCATGGTGCCGCTCGCCGCTGGCCGTTTCGACCTCGACGACTATGTCGACTACCTGATCGAGATGCTGCACGTCCTCGGCGGCAACATGCACATTATCGCGGTGTGCCAGCCCTCGGTGCCGGTCGTGGCTGCGGTGTCCATCATGGAAGCCGAGAACGATCCGTCCGTGCCGATTTCGATGACGCTGATGGGCGGACCGATCGATACCCGCCGTAATCCGACCGCGGTGAACAACCTTGCCGCCGAGCGCGGCATCGACTGGTTCCGCAATAACGTCATCACCAAGGTGCCGTTTCCGCATCCCGGCGTCATGCGCGATGTCTATCCGGGCTTCTTGCAGCTCAATGGCTTCATCAGCATGAACCTCGACCGGCACATGGATGCGCACAAGGACCTGTTCCGGAACCTGGTGAAAGGCGACGGCGACCTGGTCGACAAGCATCGCGACTTCTATGACGAGTATCTGGCGGTGATGGACCTGTCGGCGGAATATTACCTGCAAACCGTCGACACGGTTTTCGTCAAGCACGCGCTGCCCAAGGGCGAGATGACCCATCGCGGCAAGCCGGTTGAGCCTTCCAAGGTCCGCCGTGTCGCGTTGATGACGGTCGAAGGCGAGAACGACGACATCTCCGGGCTCGGTCAGACCGAAGCAACCCATGAACTTTGCAGTTCGATCCCGAACCATCGCCGGGTGCACTACGTGCAGAAGGGCGTCGGGCACTACGGTGTGTTCAACGGTTCGCGTTTCAAATCGGAAATCGTGCCGCGCATCCATGACTTCATGGTGTCTTCAGCGACCGTGAAGCCCTCGCTCGCTTACGCTGCAGAGTAGTAGTCGGACCAACACGCAAACAGTCCACGCGGAACTTGCAGCTCTGGTTCAGAAGTCCGCATGACGGACTCGCGGGCCACGATGATGCGGACTTCTGAACCGCCACACCAGGGTTCGCGCGAGAGCACTGCTGTCGGCCGGGGGGGGTCGTTAACCCCCTGAATTGACTCCAGGAAACGCGAATCTGAGCCCTCCGGAAGTAATGAATCTTAATTCCGGAGTTGGGGGTGTTGCCGGGGACTCTTTCCGATCGAATTTTTGGGTTCCGACCCCATCCTGTGGGGTCGGCTGGCGGCCCAACCCCTGTATATTGGGCAAATGATTTGTTTTTGCGCCGAGCGATTTCCCTGGCGGCGGATATGGCAGAATCCGGGCGAATTTCTAATCCCCGGACTGACAGACATGGCCACTCGCGCGCTCCTTTATCGGCGGCCCTACGAGCCTTCCCGGCTTTTGATCAAGCACGGCTCGCAAATCTATTCGGTCAGGCTCCGCCGCCATCGGCGCGCACGCCGCTACACCTTGCGAATCCATCCGAGTGACCGCGAAGCCATCCTGACCATCCCTCCGCGCGGCACCATTGCCGACGCCAAGGACTTTGCGCAGCGTCACGGCGGCTGGATCGCAGCGCGTCTTGGCCGTTTGCCGAAGGCTGCACCGTTTCTTCCTGGCACCGTGGTGCCGCTGCGCGGCGTTCCGCATAAAATCGTGCACCGCGCCGGTCAGCGCGGCACGGTCTGGACCGAAATCCGCGACAGCGGCGAGCGCATTATCTGCGTCGCCGGCGGGGTCGAATACACCGAGCGTCGGGTGCACGATTATCTCAAGCGCGAAGCCCGCAAGGATTTGCAGAAAGCTTCGATGTCCTATGCCGAGCGCCTCGGCGTGCGGGTGAAGCGGATCTCCATCCGCGACCAGTCGAGCCGCTGGGGTTCGTGCACATCGGCGGGTTCGCTGTCGTTCTCCTGGCGGCTGATCCTGGCTCCGCCCTATGTGCTGGACTATCTCGCCGGGCACGAGGTCGCTCATCTCGTCGAGATGAACCACTCGGCACGGTTCTGGAGGGTCGTCGGCAAAGTGTGCAGCCATGTCGACCGCGCCAAGACGTGGTTGGACACGCACGGCAACGATCTGCATCGCTACGGCATCCAGGACTGAGGTAAACAGGTGCTGCCGCATTTTTGAGCGAGCGGTCCGCGCGAAAAAGCCACACTGACCGATATTCGGAGGCGCCATCACGCCGGCGTGAGAGATGCGCACAGCTATGCGCTTTTGATCCACTCCTGAATTGCGTATGGCTGTTGTCACGCCACGTAAGGCGTTGGATAACTTGAATATGCTTGGGGGCAGGCTTTTAGGCGGAGCGGCTACGGCCGTCGTTTTGTTTGGTCAATCGGCGGCGCTTCCGGTGCGCGCCGACACCATGGAAGCGGCGCTTTTGCGCGCCTATCGCAACAATCCGCAGCTCAACGCGCAGCGCGCCTCGGTGCGCGCGACCGATGAAGCCGTGCCGCAAGCCTTGTCCGGTTATCGCCCCAAGGCCGCGCTGACGTTCAGCGGCGGCGGCCAGTTCATCAATCAGCTCGCTGACGGCTCGGCCGGCAAGAAGATCGAGCAGGGAGATCAGGGCCCCCACGCCGCGGCGCTGACGGTCACGCAGACGCTCTACAACGGCAACCAGACCGCCAATAAAACCCGTTCCGCGGAAAGCCAGGTGTTTGGCGCGCGCGAGGGACTGCGGCTGATGGAGCAGTCGGTGCTGCTTGCCGCCGCGACGATCTACATGGACTACCTGCGCGACGCCGCGATCCTGGAAGTCCAGCGCAGCAATACCCACGTGCTCGAACTGACCTTGAAGCAGACCCGCGACCGCTACAGCGCGGGCCTGGTCACGCCGACCGATGTCGCGCAGTCGCAGGCGCAGCTCGCCGCCGCCCAGAGCCAGGAACTCGCGGCTGAATCGACCTTGACCACCACGCGGGCGAATTTCCGCCGCATCATCGGCAACGAGCCGGCCAACCTCCAGGCCGCCTCTCCGGTCGACCGTTACCTGCCGCCGACCGTGCAAGGCGCGACGCAGATTGCGACCCGGGAAAACCCCAATGTGACTGCCGCGATGTACGGTATCGACGTCAGTTTTCTCACCGTGAAAATCAACGAAGGCGCGCTCTATCCGACGCTCGCGTTGCAGGCGACGGTCTCCAAGGTCTGGCAGCAGACCATCACGCAGATCAATCAATTCACCGCGGCGACCAACGTCCAGCTCACGGTGCCGATCTATCAGGGCGGGGCAGAATATTCGCTGATCCGGCAATCCAAGGAAACGCTGGAACAGCAGCGTCTCACGATGGAGCAGGTCCGCGACCAGGCGCGCGCCGACCTCGTGACCGCCTGGGGCCAGCTCGTCGCCGGCAAGGCGCAGGTAACGGCCGCGCAGTCGCAGGTCGACGCCTCGGAAGTCGCCTATCTCGGCACCACGAAGGAAGCGCAGGTCGGCCAGCGCACGGTCATCGACATCCTCAATGCCCAGCAGACGCTGGTGAATGCCCGCGTCGCGCTGGTGACCGCGCAACACGACCGCGTCGTGGCCTCTTACGCCGTGTTGAACGCCATGGGACGCCTGTCGCCCCAGGTGCTGCGACTTTCGACGCCGACCTATGATCCCAGCGTTCATTATCAGCAGGTGCGCGACAACTGGGTGGGCGTCACCACGCCCGACGGCCGCTAGCGGACGACACGCGACGGACGAACATCCGGCGGCATGTCCGCCGGATGTCGATGGTGAAATGCTCACGCCTGCGTTCGCGGCTTCAAGAGGTCGCTGAAGCCAACACGGTGCAGCATCTCGGCGCGAACGCGATCGAGCACGGTAAAGCCGACATCGGCGCCGTCCTGCGTGGGATCGATGTGAACGCGGAACGGCCGCTTTCCAAACGGGGTGTCGACGACGTCCACGATGGCCTCGGCAACGGCGCCGGCGTCGGCATCGGGCGGAACGATCGCCGTAAAGGCCTGCTGGATTTGCTCGCCAAAGCCGCTATACGGCCCCGCTTCGTATTCCGCGGCCCGCCCGGCGTCGGCCGGTCGGCCGGAGCGCGCGAAGTGATTGGTGCCGGAGGTGAAGGCGCCGGGCACGATGATCGAGGTCTCGATGCCCCAGCGCGACAGCTCCCGCGCATATTGCACGGCAATGGCATCCATGGCTGCCTTCGCGGCGAAATAGGGCGCGAGATAAGGCGGCGTTCCGCCTGCGGAACTGCTGCTGGAAACCCAGACCAGCAGGCCTTTCGCCTGTCGGCGCATGTGCGGCAGCACCGCGCGATTGACGCGTTGCGTGCTGAGCACGTTGACGTCGTAGAGTTCGGCGTACTGTTCCGGCGTGAAGGCTTCGGCCGGACCGAACACCATGTGGCCGGCGTTGTGGATCAGCACGTCGATCCGCCCTTGCTCGGCGATCATCCTGGCGACGGCCGCGTCGACCGAATCCTGGTTCTGCACGTCAAGTTCGAGCGCGCGCAGGTCGACGTGGTTGGTTTGCGAGAACTTCGTCATCTCTTCCGCGACCGGCGCGTTGCGCGTCGTGGTGTGGCGCATCGATCCGTAAACGACGTGGCCGGCTTTGGCGATGGCCTCGGCGGTGAGCCGGCCAAAGCCGCTGGACGCGCCGGTGATCAGTACAACCTTGCTCATGGAATCTCTCCTTCTGACTTGTCGATGTCTGGTTTGGGAATGTCTTGGGTTAAGGCGCGGGATCAGATGATCCCGCCATTGGCACGCAGCACCTGGCCGTTGATCCAGCCGCCGTCGGGACCGGCGAGAAACGAAACCGCCGCGGCGATGTCGGAAGGCTCGCCGAGCCGCTCCAGCGGCGCGAGATTCTTCAGCCGCTCGATCACTTCGTTCGGCTTGCCGTCAAGAAACAGCTTCGTTGCCGTCGGTCCCGGCGCGACCGCGTTGACGGTGATGTTGCGGCCACGGAGTTCCCGGGCGAGCACATGCGTCATCGCTTCCACTGCGGCCTTGGTGGCGGCGTAAACGCCATAGCTCGGGTGCAGCAGGCTGGTCTGGCTCGACGACAGGTTGACGATGCGCCCGCCATTGCGCAGCCGGCGTGACGCCTCGCGCAGCGTGTTGAACGTGCCCTTGAGATTGATCGCGACCTGGCTGTCGAACAAAGCTTCGTCGGCTTCGGCGAGGCTCGCCAGCCGCATGATCCCGGCATTGTTGACGAGCAGGTCGACCCCACCAAAGGCCGCATCCGCCATGTCGAACAGGCGCGCGACCGCGGCGCCATTGCTGACATCCGCTTGCGCCGTGATCGCGCGGCCACCGGCCTGCTCGATCTTTCTGGCCAGCGCTTCGGCCTCCGCCGCGCCCGCCGCATAATTGATGACGACCGTGAAACCGTCGGCGGCGAGCCGCTCCACGATCGCGGCCCCGATGCCCCGCGAGGAACCGGTGACAACAGCGACTTTTCCGTTTGCTTTCGACATTTGCCTTCTCCGTGTTTGAACGCCGCGCTGTCTGCGGCTGACACGGACGAATTTGCACTTGGCAGGCCTATAGATAATCTGCCATAAAGTGCCATCATTGTTCTAAATTGACGAACAATAGGCCATGGACCGATTTGAAGCGATGCGGCTGTTCGCGCGCGTGGTCGAGCGCCGCAGCTTCACGCAGGCCGCGAACGACATCGGCCTGCCGCGCTCGACCGCCACGCAGGTCATTCATCAGCTCGAGCGCCGGCTCGGCGTGCGGCTGCTTCAGCGCACGACGCGCGTGGTGCGCCCGACGCTCGACGGCGAAGCCTATTACCGGCGATGTCTCGCCATTCTTCAGGACGTGGACGACGCCGAGGGCGCCTTCGCCGGAACCAAGCCGAAGGGCACACTACGCATTGAGGTGCAGGGCACGCTGGCGCGTCATTTCCTGATGCCGAACCTGCCGGCGTTCTTCGCGCAGTATCCGGAGATCGAGATATCGATGAGCGAGAGCGATCGCTGGGTCGACCTTGTCCACGAAGGCGTCGATTGCGCATTGCGCTGGGGCGAGCTTGCCGACAGCGGACTGGTGGCGCGCCGCCTCGCCGTGCTGACGCGCATCACCTGCGCGGCTCCGGCCTATATCAAGCGCTTCGGCCGCCCGAAATCGCTGGGCGATCTCGGCACCGGACACCAGGTCGTCGGGCTGCGCCGGTTCACCACCGGCGAACTCGAACCGCTGAGTTTTGTCGTCGATGGCAAGATGCACGATATGCCGCTTGCCGCGCCCTTCTCGGTCACGGGACCGGAAAGCTACCTGCTGGCGACAAGGCTTGGCCTTGGACTCGCACAGATGCCGCATTTCCACGTGGCCGAGGATCTCAAGCGCGGAAGCCTGGTGACGGTGCTGGCCAACACGCCGCCGCCGTCCGCGCCGGTCTCGCTGATGTATGCGCAGAACCGTCAGCTCTCGCCGCGCGTGCGCGCCTTCAGCGACTGGCTCACGCGCCAGTTTCGTAAGAGTGTTGCGGGAATTGAGTCAGTCGACGGGGAACTCTAACGCCCGAACAGCCGATCCATCAGCCAACCGTCGAGGCCGGCGGCCGCCTCCGGCCGCGCCGAGGCCGCGGTCCGCGTCGGAGCAGGACGCCCCGGAGAGGAAGACGGCGGCGGGGCAACGCCCGGGCTTGTCGGCGGAGTGATCGCTTGCGCGATCGTCGCGAGCATTCCGCCCGGTGGCGTTGAGGCCGGCAGTGGCGCAGGCGCGACGCCCTGATGCGCCGCTTTCATGAAGCGCGTCCAGATCTCGACCGGCAATCCGCCGCCTGTCGCCTTCTTGGTCGGCGAATTGTCGTCGTTGCCGAGCCAGACCCCGGTCACGAGATTGGAGGTGTAACCGATGAACCAGGCGTCGCGGAAATCCTGGCTGGTGCCGGTCTTGCCGGCGGCCTGCCAGCCCGGCAGTTCCGCCTTGTGCGCAGTGCCGGAGAGCAGCGTCTCCTGCATCATCGTGTTCATCATCGCGACGTACTGCGGATCGATCACCTGGCCGAGCTGGTCGGTGGAACGCATATAGAGCACCTTGCCGTCGACGGTGCGGATCTTGTTGACGACATGCGGAGAGACGCCGAGGCCGCCATTGGAAAACGGTGCATAGGCGCCGACCAGTTCGACCATCGAGACTTCGGACGTGCCGAGCGCGATCGAGGCATTGGCGTCGAGCTTCGACGAAATGCCGAGCCGATGCGCGGTGCGCACCACGTTCTTCGGCCCGACTTCAAGCCCGAGCCTCACCGCGACCGTGTTCAGCGACATCGCCAGCGCCTGCGTCAGCGTGACCGAGCCGAAATATTGATGGGTGTAGTTCTCGGGCTTCCAGCCCTTGATATCGAGCGGCGCGTCCTGCCGGACGGTCTCCGGTGTCAGTCCCTGCTCGATCGCGGTGAGATACACGAAAGGTTTGAATGCCGAACCCGGCTGACGCTTGGCGGTGACCGCGCGGTTATACTGGCTTTCGGAATAGTTGCGGCCACCAACCATGGCGCGCACGGCGCCATCTGGCGACATCGCCACCAGCGCGCCCTGACTGACGTTGAACTTCACGCTTTTCGCCGCGAGTTCGTCGATGACAGCGACTTCCGCAACTCCTTGCAATTTCGGATCGATCGAAGTTTCCACGATGACGCTCTGGTCGATCTGGCCGACGAGATCGTCGAGCACTTCGCCGATCCAGTCCGCCACATAATTGATCGTGCCGGCGCCGACCGGCTTCACATTGTAGGACGGATGGCCGATCGAGGCCTGCGCCTGCGCCTCGGTGATGAACCTGGCTTCCGCCATCGCGGTGAGCACGGTTTGCGCGCGCGCTTCGGCGCCTTCCGGATTGCGGTTGGGCGCCAGGCGCGAGGGCGACTTGACGAGGCCCGCGAGCATCGCGGCTTCCGCGATGGTGACGTTCTTGGCGGATTTGCCGAAGTAACGCTGGGCTGCCGCTTCCACACCATAGGCGCCGGAACCGAAATAGACGCGGTTGAGATAAAGCTCGAGGATTTCGTTCTTGGAATGCTTACGCTCCAGCCAGAGCGCGAGCTCGACTTCCTGCAGTTTGCGCTGGAAAGTGCGCTCCTGGGTCAGGAAAAGATTCTTGGCAAGCTGCTGGGTGAGCGTCGAACCGCCCTGCGACACGCCGCGATGCAGGACGTTAGCCACCGCAGCACGCAGGATGCCCCAGGGATCGATGCCGAAGTGCGAATAGAACCGGCGGTCTTCGATCGCGATGAACGCCTTCGGCAGATAGGGCGGCAAATCCTTCAGCGCGACATTGGCGCCGGGCATCTCGCCGCGAATAGCGAGCACGCTGCCGTCGACGCCGGTGATCTGGATGGTCGGCGGCCGCTTCGGGATTTCGAGCGACTGGATCGCCGGCAGATGCGCCCCGACCCAGACGACGAGGCCAACGACGGCAATCGCGCCCCACAGGCCGAGCACCGCGCCCCAGTAAAACAGCCGGCCGATCGGAAGACTGCCGCGCGGTTTCGATTTCCGCTTCGCGGGACTACGGGCCGCGCGCGGCTTCCGCTCCGGCGGCGGCTCGTCGTCATCATCATCGTCGTCGACGATTTTTCGCTTGGCCGATTTCTTCGGCTTGTCGTCGCCGCCGCCGGGAATGCGGTCTTCCGCCGACAGCCGCAGATCGGAAAGCGCTCCCGCAAGGCCGAATACCGGCTCCCTGCGTCCGCCGCTCTTTTTCCGTCCCCACGCCATACGCCAAACGCCTGCATCCCAATGAGATGCGACGTTAGCGGACCGGGTTTAAAGCCGTCTTAAACGATGGTTAATCGACGCTACTTTAGCTCCACCTAACCGCTTGACCGGCAAGGCATTCAGACTGGCTTAACCTTAAAGCAGGCGGAGAAATGCGAAGCGCGATTACGGGCCGGCGGAGAGATCGAACGATCGACCTTCGCGAGATTTTCGTAGCCGTTCGATTTTCGCCGTTTTCAACAGCATCGGCCCTTAGCCGACGCCTAATCGGGCTACCGCGGCTTCCTCTTCCAGCAGCAAAGCAGACTGAGGGCGGAGTGGTCGCCCACTTCTTTTAACGACCCAAATCGGACTCTGCATTGTGAGTATCACCTTGATCGAGGAAGCCTTGCGGCATGACACCATAAGCTGAGATCGTAGGGCGCTTGACAGCATTCGTCATGTCTTGACATGTCGGAAGGCATTTTGCCGATGCTGCATCAGCTGAAAATGCAAAACTGAGTACGCTTTGGAGGGATGCATGAAGGTTGATCTGCCGCGCGCCATTTTTCGCGTCATAAGAGGCTTGATTTTTCTGCTGTTGCTTGGTCCGGCGCGCTCGCTGAGCGCTGAGGAATACCCCGCAAGGCCGATCAAATTGATCGTTCCATTCTCGGTTGGAGGTGATGCCGATGTCATCGGGCGCGTCCTCGCGGAGAGCCTGGGCTCAGAACTGAAGCAGCGCATCATTGTGGAAAACGTCACTGGCGCAGGCGGCAATATCGGAGTGGAGCGAGTGACCCGCTCCGAGCCCGATGGTTACACGTTGCTGCTCGCGCCAATGGGGGTCCTGACAGTCAATCCGACCCTGTACAAGGGACTGACGTTCGACGCATCCAAGGACCTCATTCCCGTTTCGCTCGCGTACGAAACGGGACATTTGGTGGTCGTGAATCCATCTCTGCAAGTCAAGTCTCTGGCTGACCTTGCGGGCCTTATACGCGGCAAACCGGGAACGTTCAGTTTCGGCTCCGGAGGCATTGGGACGTCGACCCATCTTTACGGCGAGGTCTTCAAAATGACGGCGAAGGTCGACATCCTGCACGTTCCTTATCGAGGCAATGGACAAGCGTTGAACGACGTCATCGCCGGTCAGATCCAGATCATGTTTCCTCAAATCGCTTCAGCGGCAGGTCAAGCCGCAAGTGGCCTGGTGAGGCCGCTTGCCGTAACCACAGATAGCAGATCACCCCTGCTTCCCGACGTGCCGACGGTCGTCGAGGCTGGCATGCCCGAACTTGCTGGAACCTCGTGGGGCGGCATCATGGTGCCGCGCGGTACGCCTTCCGAAGTCGTGGCTCGTCTGAACAGCGCAATCGTGAAGGTGCTAAACGGATCGGATACGCGTGGCCGCTTTGAGGCGATCGGCATCAACGCTCGCACAAGCACGCCCGAAGAGTTCGGTCGTCTGATCGGCGTTGAACTGATTCGCTGGAGGCGAGTCATTGCAGCCGCTAATCTTACGCTCAACTGAAGTCGCTGTTCTCGCCTATTCAATTTCTCACGATGCGCTGAAGAGGTTCAAGACGATGGATCTGATCATCAGAAACGCTCTGGTTCTCCGGGGATCGCAGACAGAATGCGTCGATATCGGCATCCAGGGTAGCGCGATCGTCGCGATCGAGAGGAGTCTAGCGGCTGAAGGCGAAACCTATGACGCGGATCACAGACTTGTCTGCGGCGGACTCGTCGAAACGCATATTCACCTGGACAAGGCCTATCTGATTGAGCAATGCCCTGCGCTCGCGGGGCGCGACATCAGTCCCGTGCCGTATACGTCCTCAATCAAGCCGAAGCTGTCTACGGAAGAAGTTTATGGTCGGGCGGAACGCGCGCTGAAGCAGTGCTTGATGCGGGGAACCACGCACATCAGAACGCACGTCGAAGTCGACCCTGTCATCGGCATGCGCGGCTTCGACGCGATCGAGAGGCTCGCAGCCGCCTACCGATGGGCGGCTGACATTCAGATTTGCGTGTTTCCCCAAGACGGGCTGACGAATCTGCCAGGAACGGAAGAGTTGATTGTCCAAGGTTTGCGGCGAGGTGCAAAAGTCATCGGCGCCGCTCCACGGTACGATACTGACGCCAGAGCGCAAATCCTGCGTATTTTTGAGCTTGCTCGAGAATTCGATGTCGATATCGATATGCATCTCGATGTCGGTCCTACTGCCGAGCATTTAGACGTCTACGATGTGATCGATCTCACGAACCGGCACGGTCTCGGTGGCCGCGTCACTGTTGGCCATATGGCAAAACTTTCATTGTTGCCCTTAGCAGAGCTGGAGAAAGTTGGCGTACGGCTTGCCGACGCCGGCATCAACGTAACCGTGTTGCCCGCTACCGATCTTTTCCTGATGGGTAGGAAGCACGATCATGCGGTCCATCGCGGGGTGGCCGATGCAAATTTTCTTGTTAAGTGCGGCGTGAATTGTTCGATTTCGTCGAATAACATCATGAATCCGTCCACGCCGTACGGCGACTGTTCCCTCATCAGGATTGCGAATCTTCAAGCCAATGTGCTGCAGGTTGCACAACCTCACGAACTGGCCGACTGCTTTCATATGATTACAGACCGGTCGGCGCGCATTCTCAATATCAAGAACTACGGCGTCGAGGTAGGCAATCCGGCCGACATCGTCGTGATCGACGCGCCTTCTCCAGAAAAGGTCGTCGCGGAACTTCGGCAGCCCGTCGCGGTCTTCAAGCGCGGGACACGGACCGTGGCCTGGGATCTGCCGCAACTTTTACACCCGGCGAACGCCTGAAATAACATTGCCGCAGTGCTCGGCTACCCTCAGCCAGCTGGGCCGGCGTCTTCCAGAATCGGGCCGAACATCTCCCAGCGCTCGCCGTTGAAGCGCATCATCTGCAACTGCTTGTTGACGCGATAATCGTTCGGCGTGGTGTTGCCGACGATGCCCGGCAGCGCAAGGTCAAGCTGGACGTCCTTCAGGTTGGTCGCCTGCTTGAGCACGTTCTCGCGCGTGAGATCGTCGCCGCACTGCTTGAGCACATGCACCATCAACTGCGCCGTCGAGTAGCCATAGGAATTGAAGCTCGAATTCTTGTCGCCCTCCGGATAGTACTTCGCCATGAATTCGAAATACTTTTTCATGCCGGGGTCGTCCTTCCAGGTCGGATCGAGCGGGTCCTTGCCGTAGTTGACGCTGATCACGCCCTTGGACGCTTCGAGGCCGGCGGGTTGCATGACCGCGCCGACCGAGGTGGCGTTGATGTCGAGAATGTGCACCGGCTTCCAGCCGAGCTCGGCGTTTTTCTTGATCGCCTGGGCTGCAAATTTCGGCGTTGAGGCGCTGAACAGCACTTCGGCGCCGGCGGATTTCAGCTTCAAAATCTGGGAATCGATCGTCGGGTCGGAAACTTCGTAAGACGCCTCCGCCACCACCATGGTCGACGCCTTGTCGCCAAGGCCCGACTTGATGCCGTTCAGGTAATCGCGGCCGAGGTCGTCATTCTGATAGAGCACGCCAACCTTCGCATCCGGATAGTTCTTGAGGATGTACTGGCCGTAGATGCGGCCCTCGACGAAATAATTGGGATTGAAGCCGAGCGTCCACGGATAGTTCTTCGGGTCGGAGAACCGCGACGCGCCGGTCGCAGCGAAAAGCTGCGGCACCTTTTTCGTGTTCAGATATTTCTGCACCGCCGCGTTCGACGGCGTGCCGATCATCTGGAACATGAACAACACTTCGTCATTCTCGACCAGCTTGCGCACCTGCTCGACCGCTTTCGGCGGGCTATAGCCGTCGTCATACTGAATCAGGTTGATCTTGCGGCCGTTCACGCCGCCCTGCTCGTTGATCATGTTGAAGTAGGCGGCCTGCGTCTTGCCGATCGAGGCATAGGCGGAAGCCGGCCCGGAGAACGGCAAGGTCTGGCCTATCTTGATTTCGGTGTCGGTGGCGCCGGGATCGTACTTCTTTTGCGCGTAAGACGGCGCAGCCAGCGCAGCCGCAAGCAGCGTCCCGGTGACGAAATGAAAAAGGCTGTTCCTCATGACGTTGCCTCACCTGATGTTTTGATTGTCGGCGAGGCGTCCGTATTCGACGGAAGTCGCCGTTTGATACCGAGTGTGAATGAACGGCCATGGCAAAGCAAGATAACGTGCTTTGGAACAATCCGCTTAAGCAAGCCAGACGAAGACAAACGCCAGCACCGCGGGCGCGGCCTGAACGAACAGAATTTTCCGGCTGACGGAAGCCGCGCCATAGAGTCCAGCCACGATCACGCAGGCCAGGAAAAATACCTTGATCTGAAAGGCAAAGGCCGCGCTCGGCTGTAGCAAGCCCCAGGCGAGGCCAGCCGCGAGGAAGCCGTTATAGAGCCCCTGATTGGCAGCGAGCACGGCCGAGTCGGCGGCCTTTTCCGGGGAGTTTCCAAAAACCCGCAAGCCCAGCGGTTTGGTCCAAAAAAACATTTCGAGCGTGAGAAAATAGACGTGTAGCGCGGCGACCAGTCCCACTAGGATATTGGCAATCGCGTTCATGAAGCCCTCCCAAATTTTCGCTGATCAAACGCGAAAGGCAGCAACGAGGCAATGACGATGACAGGGTACATCGATCCGACCAAGGAAACATTCGCGGCGTTTCGCGACAGCGACCGTCCCGGTCCCATTCAGATGCTCAACCTGGTGAAACTGCGTGAGCGCGCCGCCTATCCGGACGGACGCGCCGCGACAGGCGCTGAAGCCTACGCGGCTTACGGCCGCGAAAGCGGACCGGTGTTTACCCGCCTTGGCGGCAAGGTGGCCTGGCAGGGCCGTTTCGAACTGATGCTGATCGGGCCCTCCGAGGAGCATTGGGACCATTGCTTCATCGCCGAATATCCAAGCGTCGCCGCCTTCGTCGAGATGATCCGCGATCCGGTTTACCGCGAGGCGGTCGAACACCGTCAGGCCGCGGTGGAGGACTCCCGCCTGATCCGGCTGAAGCCGCTGCCGGCCGGCAAGACCTTTGGCGAAATTCCCGAGGGCTGATCAGCTTTGCAGCCGGTTCTAGCGACCGTCGCGATAGAGACGGTCGATAAAACCCTCCGATTCAAGCTGTTCGATGAACGAAGCGTCTGCAATGTCCGCCTCGGTGAGCGATGCCGCAGTGGCATATTTGGTCACGAGAACGTCGCGAATGTTTTGCAGCCCTCCAAGCGAAGGGCGGGGACTCTTCTGAAAGACGGGCAAGTGAAATGCGTAAAGGTCGGCAGCGACCTTCCGGTCTTCGATATTGAGATAGCGCGCAAGCAGAGGCACAACGATATCCGGGCGAGTCTTGAAGAGATGGATCGTCTCGACGAAGCCGCGCATAACATTCATGACGAGTTCGCGATCGGATGCAATCAGCTTGCGCGTGCCGGCAAAGATTGACGGCGTGCCGAATTCGTAAACCGGAAAGGCATTCCACCCATAGCGGTTTGCGCCGACAAAGCGCAGGTCGACCGGCAGCACCCCCGCGTCAATCTCGCCGGCGGCGAGTGCCGCATAGATCCTGTCAAACCTTACGAGCGGAGCATAGGTTGCGACGGCGCCCGCCTTTTCAATAGCGATGCGCGTAGCCACACTGGTCTGACCGGTCTCGCTCAAAACGCCAACCCGCTTGCCCGCAAGCCCAGCCAGTTCGGCAATCTCACGCCGGGTCATGATGAACTGGTTCGGGAATTCCGTGGTGGGCGTGGCGAGGATGACGATGTCGTTGCCCTTGAGCACTTCTTCGGCAACGGGCAGCACGCCGGTATGGGCGAACTCATAGTCTCCGCGAATGAGCCCGGCAGCAGCTTGGGGCCCGCCGATCGCGACGCCCGTCAGACTCATCTCTATCTGCCTGTTCCCGAAGATACCCGCTTCCGCGCCGAGCCAGGCCGTGCTTTGCCACATCGCGAGCAGACCGGTTGCGACGCGGACCTGTCGCTGGGTCTCTGCCGACGAGGATCGGCCAACAAGGGCCGGCACCGTGGCAGCGCCCATCAATAGTTGCAAGAACCTACGGCGAAACAGAGACATGGAGCATCCGGCGTTAAGCTAGAACGCGGCACGCGCTGATTTCATCCTACGCCGCGACCTTCTCGCTTGCGAGCAGATGCAACAGCGCGCTGCGGATTGCGGCCTGGCGCGTCGGCGCCGAGATTTGCGCGCCCAGCAAATCCGTGACGTAGAACACGTCGCGGGCCCGCTCGCCGAAAGTCGCGACGTGGGCGGAAGCAATGTTGAGGTTGAGCTTCGAGATCGCCGTCGTCAGGTCATAGAGCAGACCGGGACGGTCGAGGCCGGAGACCTCGATCACGGTGAAGCGATCCGACCACTGGTTGTTGACCGTCACCTCCGGCTCGACCACGAACGGCCGCACCTTGCCGCGGCTCGCCGCACGCCGCGCCACCACCTCGGGCAGTCGAAGCTTGCCTTCGAGCACGTCCTCGATCATGTCGCCAATTCGTGTCGCGCGCCGGCCCTCGTCTTCGTCGCGGTCGTATTCCCGCGTGATCGCGATGGTATCGAGCGCGCGCCCGTCGGTCGTCGTGTAGATCTGCGCATCGACGATGTTGGCGCCGGCCGAGGCGCAGGCACCCGCGATGATCGAAAGCAGCCATGGGTGGTCCATCGCCAGAATGGTCAGTTCGGTGACGCCGCGCCCTTCGTCGAAACCGACATTGATCGCGAGCTTGTGGCCGGCCTGCTCGCTGGCACGCATGAAGCGTGCGTGACGAATCTTGCGCGGCAGCTCGACCTTGAGCCAGTAGGCCGGATAATGCCGCGAGATATAGGCGTTGAGTTCCTGTTCCGGCCATTCGGTAAAGGCGGAACGAAACTCCCCTTGCGCGATCGCCAGGCGACGGGCGCGGTCGACTTCCGAAAAGCCGCCGGTCAAGACCGGCTCGGTCTCGTAATAAAGCGTGCGCAACAGCTGCGCCTTCCAGCCGTTCCACACGCCGGGGCCGACGCCGCGGATATCGGCAGTGGTCAGGATCGTCAGCAGCTTCATCTGCTCGACCGATTGCACCACGGCCGCGAAATTCTCGATGGTCTTGCGGTCGGTCAGATCGCGCGACTGCGCGACCGTGGACATGGTCAAGTGCTCTTCGATCAGCCAGGCCACGAGTTCGGTGTCGGCCGGACTGAAGCCGAGCCGCGGGCAGAGACGCCGTGCGACTTTCGCGCCGGCAATCGAATGATCCTCGAGCCGGCCCTTGGCGATGTCATGCAAGAGCGTCGCGATATAAAGCACGGGACGATGCTCAGGTCTTATCTTGCGCATCAGGTCGCTGGCGACGATGAATTCATCGCTGCCGCCGCGCTCGATCTCCTGCAAGAAGCCGATGCAGCGGATCAAATGCTCGTCCACCGTATAGTGGTGGTACATGTTGAACTGCATCATCGACACGATCTTGCCGAAGGCGCGGATGAAATGACCGAGTACGCCGGTCTCGTTCATCCGACGCAGCACGATCTCCGCATCGTTCGAGGTCAGGATCTCCATGAACAGCCGGTTGGCCTCGGGATCGGCGCGCAGCTCCGTGTTGACCAGCTTGAGGGAGCGCGTCACCGTCCGCATCGCATCGGGATGGAACGCCAGATTGTTCTTTTGCGCGAGCCGGAAGATCCGGATCATGTTGACCGGATCGTGCTTGAAGACGTCGGGCGCGGCGAGATTGATGCGGTTATGGTCGATGATGAAATCGTCGCTCTCCGGCACCCGGCGCCGCACCGCGCTCGGCCGGAACCGCGCCATCATCCGGCTCAAGACAGGCACAGGCTTCGCCTGTTCGTTTTCCAGCTTGGCGCACAGGATCGCGGTGAGGTCGCCGACTTCCTTGGCGATCAGGAAGTAGTGCTTCATGAAGCGCTCGACGTCCTGCATGCCCGGATGCGACGTATAGCCGAGCCGAATCGCAATCTCGCGCTGGGTATCGAATGACAGCCGCTCTTCGGCGCGGCCGGTCAGGAAATGCAGGTTGCAACGCACGGACCACAGGAAATCGGCGCAGCGGCGAAACGTGCGGTATTCCTGCGCGTCGAACACGCCGCGCTCGAGCAATTCGTCGGTGTCGCGGACGCGGTAGACATATTTGGCGATCCAGAACAGCGTGTGCAGGTCGCGAAGCCCGCCCTTGCCGTCCTTGACGTTGGGCTCGACCAGATAGCGCGACTGCCCGGCGCGGCGATGCCGTTCTTCACGCTCGGCCAGCTTGGCGGTGACGAATTCGGTGGCGTTGCCCTGCACCACTTCCTTGTCGAACCGCGTGACCAGTTCGTCGTAGAGCGGCTGGTCGCCGGTCAAGAACCTGGTTTCGAGAATCGCGGTGCGGATCGTCATGTCGCCGCGCGCCTGACGAATCGATTCGTCGACCGATCGCGTCGCGTGGCCGACCTTGAGCCCCATGTCCCACAGGCAATAGAGAATGGCTTCCGCCACCTGCTCGCCCCAGGCGGTCTGCTTGTAGGGAAGAATAAAGAGCAGATCGATGTCGGATTCCGGCGCCATCAGGCCGCGGCCATAGCCGCCGGTCGCCACCACGGCCATCCGCTCGGCGCCGGAGGGGATCGGCGAGTGATAGAGATGGCGCGTCGCCGCATCGAACAGGATGCGGATGATTTCGTCCTGGACGAAACACAGCCGCTCCGCGCACCGACGTCCGTGGCGATCCCTCAGCAGCACGGCCTGCGCCGTTGAGCGCGCCTCGATCAGTTCGGCCTTCAGCAGTTTGGCGACCGCGGAACGAAACACATCCTCGCGTCCGGCATGCTCCGTCGCGAGCGCATCGACTGCCGCGGTGATCCGTGCGGTGTCGAAACGCTCATCGACCTCACGCCGGGCTTCTGTGACGATGTGATCCATCCGTAACTCGATTAATGGACGCCGCACGGCCTGTCACGGCCGATCGCACGCAAACAACCAATCCATTCTCTTTTGCCGGCTATCTGGAACAACGCTGTCCTCCGAACTTCGCTTCCAAGGCGCAATCTTTCTTCCTATTGACCGCCACCCTAACTCATTGAAAGAGAAAGGGGTTTCGAAAGCAAGCGGGCGCGGGCCGGCATCCCATCCCAATTTGCCGCCGTCGCGTTGACGCCCTCTCACGATCTGCTTTGATCTAGTCATCTCTCGGAGAATTACGACGATGTCCAGGATTTCACGCCGCGGTTTCGCCGCCATGATCGCCATCCTGGCGGTGGCGCCCGCCAGTGCGTCGGCTGCCGAGGCGTTGAGCGAGATTCGCATCGATTGGGCGACCTACAATCCGGTGTCCCTGATTCTCAAGCAAAAGGGCATGCTGGAGAAGGAATTCGCCAAGGACGGCATCCGCATCGTCTGGGTTCAGTCGGCGGGTTCCAACAAGGCGCTCGAATATCTCAACGCCGGCTCGATCGATTTCGGTTCGACCGCGGGTTCCGCGGCGTTGGTCGCCCGGATCAACGGCAACCCGATCAAGTCGATCTACGTCTATTCGCGCCCCGAATGGACGGCGCTGGTGACGACCAAGGATTCGAAGATCGCAACCGTCGCCGACCTCAAAGGCAAGCGCGTCGCGGTCACGCGCGGCACCGATCCGCACATCTTCCTGGTCCGGGCGCTGCTCGACGCCGGCCTGTCCGAGAAGGACATCACGCCGGTGCTGCTGCAGCACGCCGACGGCAAGACGGCGCTGATCCGCGGCGACGTCGACGCGTGGGCCGGCCTCGACCCGATGATGGCGCAGGCGGAAATCGAGGACGGCGCCAAATTGTTCTTCCGTAAGGCGCAAGCCAACACCTGGGGCATCCTCAACGTACGCGAACAGTTTCTGAAGGATCATCCGCAGATCGCGCAGCGGGTGCTCGCCACCTACGAGGAAGCCCGCAAATATTCGGTTAGCCATTATGACGAATTGAAGCAGGCGCTGGTGACGGCGACGCGGTTGCCTGATGTCGTGGCCGACAAGCAGCTCAAGGAACGCACGGACATCTCCTTTAGCCGGATCGGCGCGCCGCAGCGCGAATCCATTCTCGCCGCGGGCCTCGCGCTGCAACAGGCGGGCGTGATCGACGCCAAGGTCGATGTCAAAGGGGCGCTGGATCAGCTCGTCGACGACAGCGTGCGGCTGCCGACGAATTAGCAACCCGCGATGGGGCTGTCATCGCCCGGCTTGACCGGGCGATCCAGTACGCCGGGACGTCTCGATCTACCGCAAACAGCTCTGGAATGCCGGATTCCCCGCTTTCGCGGGGAATGACGGCTTAGTTGGTTGTGACAAGATCACCACCTTGCAATCCGCAGCCAGACGCGGTTTTGGTACCCGCCATGACGAGCGAGACCATCGCAACGACCAAGCCGGAGATTTCGACGGAGGCGGATGCTGGCCGCCGCAGCTACGCGCGGCCCCTGCTCGGCCTCCTGCTGCCCGTCGGCCTCGCCCTCGGCTGGGAAATCGTCGTCCACCTCGGTCTTTCCAGCGGGCGGTTGGTGCCACCGCCGTCGCGGATCTTTGGCGAGATCGTCGATCTCGCCAAGTCAGGCGAATTGCTGCGCCATATCGTGGCGACGTTGACGCGTGTCTTTGTGGGGTTTGGTTTTGGCGTTCTCGCCGGCACGCTGCTCGGCGCGATCTGCGGCTACTGGGCGCTGGCGCGGCGGCTGCTCGACCCGACTATTCAAGCGCTGCGCGCGATCCCCTCGCTCGCCTGGGTGCCGCTCTTTATTTTATGGCTCGGCATCTTCGAGACATCAAAAGTCGCGCTGATCGCGATTGGCGTGTTCTTCCCGGTCTATCTCGGCGTGATGGGCGCGATCCTTTCCGTCGATCGAAAAATCGTCGAGGTCGGCCGCGCGTTCCGACTGTCCGGACCTGCGATGATCCGGCGCATTCTTCTTCCCGCGGTGCTGCCCGCCTATGTGGTGGCGCTGCGCGTCGGACTCGGTCTGGGATGGATGTTCGTCGTCGCAGCCGAGTTGATCGGCGCTTCCGAAGGCCTCGGCTATCTCCTGCTCGACGGCCAGCAACTCGGCAAACCGGCGCAAATCGTGGCCGCCATCGTGATCTTCGCCATTCTCGGCAAGACTACCGACTGGCTGATCGAAATCGCTTCCGCGCCGCTGCTGCGCTGGCAGGACGCGTTCAGCCGGACAGGAGCCGTGTGATGCTGCGGCTCGATGCTGTCGACAAGACCTATCCGAATGGCGTTCATGCGCTCGAGCAGTTTTCGGCTGATATCAATGTCGGCGAGATCGTCGCCATCATCGGCGGCTCCGGCTGCGGAAAATCGACGTTGCTCCGCGCCGTCTCCGGCCTCGATCCCGCAACCTCGGGCAACGTGACGCTCGATGGCGTCACGATCACGGCGCCGCACGCCAAGATCGGCATCATCTTTCAGGAGCCGCGATTGCTGCCGTGGCTTTCCGTTGCCGACAATATCGGTTTCGGACTTGGCGACGTACCCGCCGACGTCAGGCGCACGCGGATCGCGCATGCGCTCGCAAAGGTGGGCCTTGTCGACAAGGCCACTGCCTGGCCGCGCGAATTGTCCGGCGGACAGGCGCAGCGGGTCGCAATCGCGCGCGCTTTGGTGCCGCAGCCGGAAGTGCTCTTGCTCGATGAACCCTTCTCCGCGCTCGACGCCTTCACCCGGCGCGATCTTCAAGATCATCTGCTGGACCTGTGGGCGGAAACGCGTCCCACGCTCGTGCTCGTCACCCACGACGTTGATGAGGCCGTGGTGCTCGCCGACCGCGTTTTCGTGATGCGGCCACGGCCGGGCCGGCTGTTCGAGGAAATCCGGATCAGCCTGGGGCGACCGCGCGATCGCAATTCGCCATCGTTCGACAATTTCAAGCGCCGGGTCTTGACCGCCCTCGATCGTTCGCTCGACCGCAAGGTGCGCGATACAGAGGCAAAATCGAATACCGGCGAAGCATTGTGGTGGTGACATAGGCGTCCTAACCCATTACATCCAACGCGAACAAATATCCGGGAGAGAAGAATGGACGCTGCCGAACTCCGCGCCGCACAGGCCCCGATCAAGGAAAAATACAAGAGCGATCCGAAGGCCGCTTTCATCACCCTGAAAGCCAAAGGCTCGATCGACCAGGAAGGCATCGCCTGCAAGGTCGAGACCGGCCGCGCGCTGGCGGTGGCGGGCCTGCACCCGGCCACCGGCGGCTCCGGGCTTGAACTCTGCTCCGGCGACATGCTGCTCGAAGCGCTCGTTGCCTGCGCCGGCGTAACCCTGAAATCGGTCGCGACCGCGATCGAGATTCCGCTCAGAAGCGGCAATGTCAGCGCCGAGGGCGATCTCGATTTTCGCGGCACGCTCGGCGTCGACAAGGAGGCGCCGGTCGGCTTCGCCGAAATCCGCCTCCGCTTCGACGTCGCAACCGACGCCCCGCAGGACAAGCTCGATCTCCTGCTCAAACTCACCGAGCGTTATTGCGTGGTCTATCAGACCATCAAGAACGGCCCGAAAGTTTCGGTGACGATGAATAGGGTGTAACCAAACCAATTTATAACCAAGCTGAAGGTGTCGTCCCCGCGAAAGCGGGGACCCATAACCCCGGAATAGAGTTGTCTCGCGCGCTGCCGGCCAGACTTCGCAACTAACAACGAACTGTGGTTATGGGTCCCGGGTCGCGCTTCGCCTGCCCGGGACGACAAAAGAAAAAATGCCCACCGATCTTTCCTTCATCCTGCTGCTTGCGCTGCGCATGGCGCTGGCCGCCGCCCTCGTCGTGACGGCATCGATGGTCACCGAACGCTCGGGACCTGTGATCGGCGCGCTGATCGCAACCTTGCCGATCTCGGCCGGCCCGTCTTACGTGTTTCTGGCGCTCGATCACAATGCGGCTTTCATTTCGGAAAGCGCGCTGGCAAGCTTTCCGATCAACGCCGTCACGATGTTTTACTGCCTTGCTTACGTGGTTTTGGCGCAGCGCCGAAGCGCGGTGGTCAGCGTCGGCGGCGCGCTTGTCGTGTGGATCGGGCTCGCCGTCATCGAGCGATTGTTTTCGTGGACGCTTCTCGGCGGCTTCATTGCGAATGCGATCGCATTTGGCATTTGCATTCCCGCCTTCAAGCGCTTCCAGCATGTCGAGAAGATGCCGCTGGTCACGCGGCGCTGGTACGACATTCCGCTGCGCGCGATCATGGTCGCGACACTCGTTGCAATTGTCGTCTCGCTGTCGCGCTGGGTCGGGCCGTTCGTCAGCGGCACGATCGCGCTGTTTCCGGTGGTTCTGAGCAGTGTGACGATGATCCTGCATCCGCGCATCGGTGGGCCGGCGACGGCGGCCATGATCGCCAACGGCGGCTGGGGCATGATGGGATTTGGCGTCGCGATCGCAGTGCTTCACCTCGCCGCGGTGCCGCTGGGATCGGCCGCGGCGCTCAGCCTCGCGCTCGCCACCAGCATCGTCTGGAATATCCTGTTGTGGTGGATCGGACGAAGGAAGGTGGCGACTAAGATGCGATAGCCCTCGTCATTGCGACGAGCGAACGCGACGAAGCATCCAGTTTCAGTCACATGCTGGATTGCTTCGCTTGCGCTCGCAATGACGGCTAAGTGTTCCGCAATTTCGCCTTCAAGGCATAGAGCGCTTCCAGCGCCTCGCGCGGCGACATCTCGTCGGGATGCAGCGCCCTCACCGCTTCCATCAGCTTCTCGCTTTCGCTCGGCGGCGCGGGTTCAGCCGCGGCACGCGAGGGCACCGCGAACAATGGAAGATCGTCGGCAAGCGCCCGCGCGGTCTGGCCGCGGTCCTGCGCCTCGAGTTTTGCCAGCACGGATTTCGCGCGCGCAATCACCGACGGCGGCAGTCCTGCAAGCTTCGCCACCTGAATGCCGTAGGAACGATCCGCCGAGCCCGGCAAGACTTCGTGCAGGAACACGACATTGCCCTGCCATTCCTTGACACGGACGGTCGCGTTGAACAGCCGCGGCAGTTTTGCCGACAGCGCGGTGAGTTCGTGGTAGTGCGTGGCGAACAAAGCGCGGCAGCGATTGGCCTCGTGCAGGTGTTCGATCGCGGCCCAGGCGATCGACAAACCGTCGAAGGTCGCGGTGCCGCGGCCGATTTCATCGAGGATCACCAGCGAGCGCTCGCTGGCCTGGTTGAGGATGACGGCGGTCTCCACCATCTCCACCATGAAGGTGGAGCGGCCGCGCGCCAGATCATCGGCCGCGCCGACGCGCGAGAACAGGCGATCGACAATGCCGATCCGCGCCCGCGACGCCGGCACGAAGGAGCCCGCCTGTGCGAGCAGCGCGATCAGCGCATTCTGGCGCAGGAAGGTCGACTTGCCGGCCATGTTGGGGCCGGTGAGCAGCCAGATCTGGCCGGATGGCTGCTGGGGCGCCGGTGACAGATCGCAGGCATTGGCGATGAACGGTTGCCCGTCGCGCTTCAGCGCCTGCTCAACCACCGGATGACGGCCGCCCTCGATCGCAAAGGACAGCGAGCCATCGACATCGGGCCGGACATAATTGTCGTCGACGGCGCGCTTGGCGAGCGCGGTTGCGACATCGAGCACGGCGAAAGCAAGCGCCGCCGCGCGCAGATCTTCGCTTGCGGCAACTGCAATCGCGCATAGCTTCTCGAAGATTTCCAGTTCCAGCCCAAGCGCGCGATCGCCGGCGTTCGCGATCTTGGCTTCGATCTCGCCGAGTTCGGAGGTGGTGAAGCGCACCTGTCCGGCCAGCGTCTGGCGATGGATGAAGGTGGCATTCAGCGGCGGAGACATCAGCTTGTCGCCGTGTTGGGCGGTGACCTCGACGAAATAGCCGAGCACGTTGTTGTGGCGGATCTTCAGGCCCTTGACGCCAGCGTCGTCGGCATAGCGCGCCTGCATCGAGGCCACGACCAGACGCGAGGCGTCACGCAGGTTGCGGGATTCATCGAGCGCCGGCTCATAGCCTTCGCGCACAAATCCGCCATCGCGCTTGAGCAGCGGCAATTGCTCGGCCAAAGCGCGTTCGAATTCGCGCGCGAGTTCCCGCGACGGGCGGCGCAGCGCCGCCATGCTGGCTGCGATTTCCTGCGTTGGCTCGTCCATCCGTGCCAGATGCGCCAGCACCTGGTCGGCGGCGAGGATGGCATCGCGCAAGCTGGCAAGGTCGCGCGGACCGCCGCGCCCGACCGACAGCCGCGCCAGCGCGCGCGACAAATCGGGCGCGGCGTTCAACGTGCTGCGGAGATCGTCGCGCAGGCCACTATCTGCAACAAAGGCCGCGATCGCGTCGAGCCGTCGCGCAATCGCGCCCGCATCCGTCAACGGCGCGGCCAGGCGCTGCGCCAGCAGCCGCGAGCCGGCGGAAGTCACCGTGCAATCGATCGCGTCCAGCAGCGAGCCGCGGCGCTCACCGCCCAAGGTGCGCGTCAGTTCGAGATTGGCGCGGGTTGCGGGATCGATCGCCATGGTGGTGCCGGTGGCCTCGCGCGCCGGCGGCGACAAAGGCGGGCGTTTTCCGACCTGGGTGCGGTCGATATAGGTGACGGCGGCGGCCGCGGCGGTCGCCTCGAGCCGCGACATCGCCGATAGCCCGTCCATGGTGGCGACGGCGAAATAGTCGCAGAGCCGGCGTCCCGCCGTCGAACTGTCGAACACGTCACGTGTCAGTGGCGTCACCGCTGGCCATTCGCGCAAGGTCGGCCCGACATCGGTATCGCCATAGAGCGCATCGGTGACGATGATCTCGTTCGGATTGATGCGCGCCAGGGTCGCGGCGAGTTCGCTGACCGCGCATTCCGTGACAATGAATTCCGAGGTCGAAATATCGATCCAGGCGAGCCCCAGCCGATCCGCGCCACTCGAGCCGCGCATCCGCGCGATCGCGAGCAGATAATTGTTGGTGCGCGCATCGAGCAGCGTGTCTTCGGTCAGCGTCCCCGGCGTCACCAGCCGGACGACATCACGCCGGACCACGCTTTTGTTGCCGCGGGCGCGCGCCGCCGCCGGGTCTTCCATCTGCTCGCAGACCGCGACCCGGAAGCCTTGCGCGATCAGCCGGTGCAGGTAGTCGTCGGAACGCTCGACCGGAACGCCGCACATCGGGATGTCGGCGCCCTGGTGCTTGCCGCGCTTGGTCAGCATGATGCCGAGCGCGCGCGAGGCGATTTCGGCGTCGTCGAAGAACAGCTCGTAGAAATCGCCCATCCGGTAGAACAGCAGAAGGCCCGGATTGGCCGCCTTGATCTCAAGGTACTGTTCCATCATCGGCGTGACGCGCGCCACAGGCTCGGCGGGGGCTTGCGCGTCGGTGGGTGCGGGAAATGTCGGCTGGATGGTCATGAGCGGCGCAAACTACAAAATTTAGGTGGCTGATCCTACCGCTTTGCCACGTCTTTGCGCGTTTTCCACGCCCCGGAGCGGACATCCTGACTGGCCAGCATGGCCGCCTTCGCGGGAAAGCAAAGATCGCATGAAACCAGTCAATTGACCTTGGATATGCCCGCTCCTACAACTCGCGCTAACGCAGGGAACACCAGTGCCGCCTATTTGAAGTTCCTGCACCACAAGCGGCGAGTCCGCCCAGGAACTTCAAATAGAAAAGCGGCACTGGAATCGATAAGTTTGCTTAGTGCCCATGACTTTCCGAAGTTCGTGAAAGGTGGGTGCTGGGACAGAGCACGAACTTCGGAAAGTGGGCACTAAGGAGAGACCGATGGGTGAGGTATTTGTATGTGATGCGATCCGGACCCCGATCGGCCGCTTCGGCGGTTCACTCGCCAAGGTCCGCGCCGACGATCTGGCGGCCACGCCGATCAAGGCGCTGATGGCCAAACACCCCAATCTCGACTGGTCGCAAGTCGACGAGGTCTATTTCGGCTGCGCCAACCAGGCCGGCGAAGACAACCGCAACGTGGCGCGGATGGCGCTGTTGCTCGCGGGCATCCCGGACAAGGTTCCCGGACAGACCCTCAACCGCCTCTGCGCCTCGGGACTGGATGCGGTCGGCGCCGGTGCGCGCGCGATCCGGGCCGGCGAGGTCGATCTTGCGATTGCCGGCGGCGTGGAATCGATGACGCGGGCGCCGTTCGTGATGGGCAAGGCGGCGGAAGCGTTTTCGCGCTCGGCCGATATTTTCGATACCACCATCGGCTGGCGCTTCATCAATCCCTTGATGAAGGCGCAATATGGCGTCGATGCGATGCCGGAAACCGGCGAGAACGTCGCCGAGGAATTCCAGGTTTCCCGCGCCGACCAGGATGCGTTTGCCATCCGCTCGCAGCAGCGCGCCGGCAAAGCCATCGCGGCCGGTTACTTCGCCGAGGAAATCACGCCGGTGACCGTGCCCGGCGGCAAGGCCGGCCCCATCACGGTCGACAAGGATGAGCATCCGCGCCCGGAAACCACGCTGGAGGGCCTCGCCAAGCTGAAGCCAATCGTGCGCAATCCCGGCACCGTGACCGCCGGCAACGCATCGGGCGTCAATGACGGCGCCGCCGCCATGATCCTCGCTTCCGAAGCCGCTGTGAAAAAGCACGGCCTGACGCCGCGGGCGCGCATTCTCGGGCTGGCCTCGGCCGGCGTACCGCCGCGCATCATGGGCATCGGCCCGGTGCCGGCAACGAGGAAGCTGATGGAACGGCTTGGATTGAAGATTACTGACTTCGATCTGATCGAGCT
The DNA here is from genome assembly GCF_900142985.1 of Bradyrhizobium erythrophlei. Classification (NCBI taxonomy): domain Bacteria; kingdom Pseudomonadati; phylum Pseudomonadota; class Alphaproteobacteria; order Hyphomicrobiales; family Nitrobacteraceae; genus Bradyrhizobium; species Bradyrhizobium erythrophlei. The sequence goes on along the minus strand of NZ_LT670849.1, from coordinate 3,120,531 downwards.
CAATGAGGCCTTTGCCAGCCAGGGCATCGCTTGTCTGCGCCAGCTCGGCGTCAAGGACGATGCTGATTTCGTCAACCCGCATGGCGGAGCGATCGCGCTCGGCCATCCGCTTGGCATGAGCGGCGCGCGCCTGGTCGTGACGGCCGTGCACGGCATGGAAAAGGGCGGGGGAAAACGCGCGCTCGCCACCATGTGCGTCGGCGTCGGCCAGGGCGTCGCGATGGCGATCGAGAAGTTGAACTGACGACTTACACCCTCATCCTGAGGAGCGGCAAAGCCGCGTCTCGAAGGATGAGGGCCTCAGGGTTCGAGACGGCGCAAGCGCCTCCTCACCATGAGGGTGAGCAGCGGAGACCAACATGACCCTCACCTATCCCATCAGCAGCAATGCGGCGCATCCGGCGCGGCTGTCGCCGGACTACAAGAGCACGGTGAAGCGTTCGCCGTCGAAGCCGCTGGTCATCATGCCGCATACGCTGTCGGAATTGACCGGGCCGGTTTACGGCCATGAGACCGTGCGCCCCGGAGACGCCGACCTCACCACCCAGCACAAAAGCGAGCCGATCGGCGAACGCATCATCGTGCACGGCCATGTGCTCGACGAAGACGGCCGCGGCGTGCCGAACGCGCTGGTCGAGCTGTGGCAGGCCAATGCCTGCGGACGTTACATCCACGTACGCGATCAGCATCCGGCGCCGCTCGATCCGAATTTCACCGGTGCGGGCCGCGCGCAGAGCGACAGCGAAGGCTATTACAAGTTCATCACAGTGAAGCCCGGCGCTTATCCCTGGGGCAACCATCACAATGCGTGGCGGCCGGCGCACATTCATTTCTCGGTGTTCGGCTATTCCTTCGTGACGCGGCTGGTCACGCAGATGTATTTTCCGGGCGATCCGCTGTTCCCGTTCGACCCGATCTTCAACTCGGTCACGGACGAAAAGGCGCGGGCGCGGATGGTCTCCTCCTTCGACCTGGAGAACACCCAGCCCGAATGGGCGCTGTGCTACCGCTTCAACATTGTATTGCGCGGCCAGAACGCCACGCCGATGGAGACCAAATAGTGGCTGAGACCAAGCGAGAGGGAATCACCCCCTCACAGACCGTGGGCCCCTTCTTTGCCTACGGGCTGACGCCGACCGGCCGCTATGAGTGGAACGACGCGTTCACGAACAATCTCGTGACGTCGGATGCGACCGGCGAGCGCATCCGGATCGAGGGGCAGGTGTTCGACGGCGACGGCAAACCGGTGCCGGACTGCATGCTGGAAATCTGGCAGGCCGACGCCCAGGGACGTTTCGTCGACCCGAAGGACAGTCGCGCGCTGCCGAACACGAAATTCCGCGGTTTCGGCCGCTGCGGCACCGGCGCCAACGGCGAATATGCCTTCGATACGATCAAGCCGGGTCCCGTGCCCGGCCCCGGTGGCAAGCCGCAGGCGCCGCATATTTTGGTCGCGATTTTTGCCCGCGGCATGCTCTTGCACAATTACACGCGCATCTATCTCGATGGCGAAGCGGCCAACGCCGCCGATCCCGTGCTCGCTTTGGTGCCGGCGGATCGCCGTGCGACGCTAATTGCAAAGCGCAAGGCAGACGGCAACCCTGTCTACACCTTCGACATCCGCTTGCAGGGCGATAACGAGACGGTGTTCTTCGACGTTTGACGCGAGTCGACGCTATTCCATCACGGCGTGTTCGGGCCCGGTGGCTTGTTTTTTCAAAGCAGCCTTGGTCGAACCGATCATCAGCGCGAGCGGGATCGAGCCCAGGATGAAGAACATCACGAGCTGATAGTCCTGCGAGAAAGCGATGATCTGCGCTTGCAGCCCCACCATGACATCGGCCATGGCACGGCCCTTGTCGGTGCCGAGGTTGATCATGCTGTGCACGTCGGGCATCTGGAGCGCCTGGTTGAACGGGGTGACGTGTTCCGAGAGGATCGCATAGACCCGCCGACCGCCTTCGGTGAGCTGCGCGATCACGATCGAGATGCCGACCGAACTTGCGACGTTGCGCATCAAGGTCAGCATCGAGGTGCCGTCGGTGCGCAGGTAATTCGGCAGCGTCATGAACGCGACCGTCGACAGCGGCACGAACACAAGCCCGAAGCCAAAGCCCTGGATGATGCTGATCGTCACGATTTCGGATACGCCGGTTTGATCGGTCCAGGCGGTCATCTGGTACAGCGATAGCGCCGTGAGGCCCAAGCCTGTAATGATCAAGGTGCGCGCCTCGATATAACGCATCAGGCGGCCGACCATCATCATGGCGACGAAGGTGCCGACGCCGCGGCTTGCGAGCAGCACGCCGGCGGTGATGATCGGATAGCCGATGACGTTTTGCAGGTAGGGCGAGGCCAGCGCCATGGTCGAGTACAGCACGAGCCCCATCACCGTCATGAAGATGCAGCCGGTGAGAAAGTTGCGATCCTTGAAAAGCGCAAACTGGATGAACGGGCGATCCGTCGTAAAGGAGTGCGCGAAGAAGTAGTAGAATCCGACGATCGCGACGACGAATTCGGCGATGATCTCGTTGGATTCCAGCCAGCCGAGCTGTTCGCCGCGATCGAGCGCCACTTGCAGCGCGCCGATCCCGATCGCGAGCGCTGCGAAGCCGAACCAGTCGAAACGCAAATCCGTGTCCTGCCTGGTCTCGTCCATGAACACCAACAAGCCGATCACGGTGACGATGCCGAACGGCAGGTTGACGAAGAACACCCAGTGCCAGGAGTAAGTCTCGGTCAGCCACGCTCCAAGTGAAGGCCCCATGATCGGGCCCATCATCACGCCCATGCCCCAGATCGACATCGCCTTGGCGCGCTCGTGCAGCGCATAGGAGTCGAGCATCACCGCCTGCGACAGCGGCACCAGCGCGGCGCCGAACACGCCTTGCAGCAGGCGGAATAGCACCATCTGGTTGATGTCCTGCGCGAGCCCGCACAGCACGGAGGCGAAGGTGAAGCCGGCCGAGCAGATGATGAAGGTGCGCTTGCGTCCGAAACGGTTGGCGATCCATCCCACCGGCGCGGTCATGATCGCCGCCGCCACGATGTAGGAGGTCAGCACCCAGTTGATCTGGTCCTGCGACGCCGACAGCGTGCCCTGCATGTAGGGCAACGCGACATTGGCGATCGTGGTGTCGAGCGCCTGCATGATGGTGGCGGTCATGGCGCAGATCGTCACCATGTTCCGCCGGAAACCAGGAACGGCGCTGGGCGTCGGGATCGCCGTCGGCGACATGGTCTAATCCTGATCCTGCTTCGCTGCCGCCGAGCGAATGCCGAAGAGCCCGGCCAGCGTGCGCTTGTGGCCGGTATCGATGGTGGCATAGGCGCTCATGCCGGCTTTCAGCTTCTTGATCATCGGATCGTTGGCATCGAAATAGATCCGCACCGGCACGCGCTGCACCACCTTGACGAAATTGCCGGTGGCGTTTTGCGGCGGCAGGATCGCGAATTGCGCGCCGGTGCCGGGCGAGAGTGAACCGATCGTGCCCTTGAAGGTATGGTCCGGGAACGCGTCGACATCGATTTCGACCGTCTGGCCGACTGCGACATGGGTCAGATCCGACTCTTTCAGATTGGAATCGACCCAGGGCTTGGCGACATCGATGATCGTGAACACCGGCGAGCCGGCGACGACAAAGCGTCCGAGCTGGATCTGATCGACCAGCGTTGCGATGCCGTCCATCGGCGCGCGCATCTCGGTGTGATCGAGGTCGCGTTGCGCCTGCGCGAGCGCGGCCTGCGCCTGGTAATAGGGCGGAAAGTCGTCGAGCTTGAGGTTCGGATTGCCAAGCAGTTGCGTCAGCGAGCTCGACCGCTGCTGCTGCACGAAGGCCAACTCGGCGCGCACGGTGATGGCGGAGTTCGTCGAGTTATCGAGGTCGAGCTGCGAACCGTAGCTGTTCTTCACCAACGCCGACTTGCGCTCGACATCGCGCTGCTTGAGGTCGATGGCCTGCTGCATCAAGTTGGCCATCTCGTCGTAAATCTTGATGTTGGCGACGAGGTTGCTGTAGCTCGTCCTGGCCTGTTCGACCGCGGCCTTGGCGCGATCCACGGTGAGGCGGAACGGAATCGGATCGATCTCGAACAGCACATCACCCTTGTGAACGAGCTGGCCTTCCTTGACCACGACCTTGTCGATGCGGCCGGAAATATCGGGCGTGATCAGAACCTTTTGCGCGCCCACGTAAGTGTCGTCGGTGCCGACATAACGGCCGCCATTGAGATAGAACACGACGCCCCCGATCACGGCGACGATCGGCAGCACCACCAGCAAGAGGAACCGTCGATAGCGGCGCAGCGCGGCGAGCAATCGGCGGCGCGGCGTGCCTGCGAGTTTTTCGCGCGGCGGCTGACCCGGCGCGCCTTTCTGCTCGGGCGGAAATTTCAATACGGGATCAGCCATAGCGCTGTTCCTTCCTTGCATCTTCTTGATCCTGAATGGCGTTGCGGAGGTTTTCCTTGATCGCCTCCAATTGGGTGAGCAGCCGGTTCGCGTCCGCCGGGCTGATGCCCTCGAGCGCAGTTTCGGTGATCTCGGAGCGCAGGCCGCTCAGCTTGGCGAGCAGCGGCCGCGCGGCCTTGCGCAGATAGAGCCGGTTGACGCGGCGATCGGTCTCGTCGCCGCGGCGCTCGATCCAGCCGTTATCGCAGAGGCGGTCGACGAGGCGCGTCAGCGTGATCGGCTGCATCTCCATCTGTTCGGCGAGTTCGGACTGTTTCATGCCTTCGAAACGTTCGACCTTGGCCAGCACCGCCCATTGCGCACGGGTGATGCCGTAGCGCGCCGACTGCCGGTCGGCATGGGCGCGCACCAGCCGCGCCAGCTCGCCGAGCGTGAACAAAAAGTTCATGTCAACGGAACTGCGTGCCATCGTTTCGTTCCCCAGCCCTTTCATAAGCTTTGGATATAATAAGCTTGCTTACGAAATTTTAAATGGCCAGGCTCATTTTTAATTGGCGGCCATTGCGGCCCTGCCCTGTCCAAGGAACATGGCTTGGGAACTCTTTCGGCGGCGCGCTAAGCCATTTTCTACCTAGTGTGGCGGATCAGAAGTCCGCGTTATCATCGCCGCGAGTCGGTCATGCGGACTTCTGAACCAGGGCCACACTAGATCAACGAGTTAGCTAGTGTCCTTTCGATTCCGAAGTTCGAAACGTGGCTCCGCAAGATGCGACGAACTTCGGAATCGGGACACTAGTGGGATTTTGGTTCTCCCTACAAAATGCTAGGTTCGGCCAATGAGCCTCGCCAAACCGACATTTCCCGCGCCCGATCACGATCACGGTCGCTGCACGGCGGATGCGTTGCAGCATGCCGAGCGGGTGTGTGCGAAGCGCGCCCAGAAATTCACACCGATCCGCCGCCAGGTGCTGGAAGCGTTATTGTCCAGCCACCGGCCGCTCGGCGCCTATGAAATCATTGAGGAACTCGCCAAGTCCAAACCGCGGCCGGCGCCGATCACGGTCTATCGCGCGCTCGACTTCCTGATGGAAAACGGCCTGGTCCATCGCATCGAGAGCCGCAACGCCTTTCTCGCCTGCGCCCACGATCACGACGAAGCCGCGATGGTGGCATTCCTGATCTGCGAGCGCTGCGGGCTGGTCGGCGAGGTGCCGGCGGCGCCGGTTGCGCAAAGCCTCACCGCCTCGGCACGCTCAACCGGATTTACGCCGCGCATGTCGATTGTCGAAATCACCGGCGTTTGCGCGCACTGCCAGAATTAAGAGGGCGACAAGCCTCCACAGGAATCCCATGACCTCGGAAACATTGCCGCTCTCCTCGGTGGAGCGCCCGCTTCCCCCGCGCGCCATCGCCTTGATGCTCATGCTGTGCGTGAGCTGGGGCTTCAACCAGGTGGCGGTCAAGCTGGCGCTGCCGGACATTCCGCCACTCCTGCAAGGCACGTTTCGCTCGATCGGCGCACTTCCGGTGCTGCTGTTGATCGCCCACTTTCGTGGCGTGAAACTCTTTGCCCGCGACGGCACGCTTCAAGCCGGTCTGTGGCTGGGCGTGATCTTCGGCGTCGAGTTCGCGATGATCTATCGCGGGCTCGGGCTGACCTCGGCCTCGCGCGCGGCGGTGTTTCTCTACACCGCGCCGTTCTTCGTCGCCCTCGGCTCGCACCGGCTGCTCGGCGAACGACTGGGCGCATCGCAATGGGCGGGGCTCGCGCTGTGTTTTGTGGGCGTGGTGCTCGCGATCGGCGCGCCGCAGGCCGACGTCGATGCGAAGATGTTGTGGGGCGACCTTCTGATCGTCGGCGGCGGCGCGTTGTGGGCGGCCACGACCGTGATCGTGAAGGCGACGCGGCTTCGTCATGCCCCGCCGGAAAAGTCACTGATGTACCAGGTGGTCATCTCGATCCCGATCCTGGCGCTGTCGGCCTGGGCTTCCGGGGAAACCCTGAGCCACGTGCCCGGTCCGCTGGCGGTGTCGCTGATCACCTACCAGGCGGTCTGGGTGGTCGGGCTGACGTTTTTGCTGTGGTGGGTGCTGGTCAAGGCCTATTCAGCCAGCAAATTGTCGGCATTTACCTTCATCACCCCTTTGTTTGGCGTGGTGGCTAGCTATCTGATCCTGCATGACACGTTGACCCCGGTGTTCGGGGCCGCAGCCCTGCTTGTAGTTGCTGGGCTTTTTCTGGTTAACCGCCCAAACTCGGCTGTTCCCGCCCCAGCTAATCCGTTGCTGAACGATACCGAAACCTGATATTTGAACGCCCATGAACAAGCCCGAAAATCCCGTCCAGAGCGATATTGCGGGGCCAAGCGCCCGGCACAAAACCACCCAGGTCATGGTCGGCAACGTTGCCGTCGGCGGCGGTGCGCCGATCGTCGTGCAGTCGATGACCAACACCGACACCGCCGATATCGACGGCACCATCGCCCAGGTCGCCGCGTTGTCGCGCGCCGGCTCCGAAATGGTGCGCATCACCGTCGACCGCGAGGAAGCGGCCGCGGCCGTTCCGCATATCCGCGACGGCCTGCGCAAGCTCGGCATCACCACGCCCTTGATCGGCGACTTCCACTACATCGGCCACAAGCTCTTGGCCGAATATCCGGCCTGCGCCGAAGCGCTCGACAAGTACCGCATCAATCCGGGCAATGTCGGCTTCAAGAACAAGCGCGACACCCAGTTCGCCGACATCATCGAGATCGCCAACAAGAACAACAAGCCGGTGCGTATCGGCGCCAATTGGGGCTCGCTCGATCAGGAGCTGCTCACCAAGCTGATGGACGAGAATACGGCTTCCGCCAATCCGCGCGACGCCCGCGCGGTGACGCGCGAGGCGATGGTGCAGTCGGCGCTGCTGTCGGCGGCCCGCGCGCAAGAACTCGGCATGCCCAAGAACAAGATGATCCTGTCAGCGAAGGTTTCCGCCGTGCAGGATCTGATCGCGGTCTATCAGGAACTGGCGCGCCGCTCGGACTATGCCATCCACCTTGGCCTTACTGAGGCCGGCATGGGCTCAAAGGGCATCGTCGCCTCATCGGCCGCGCTCGGCATCCTGCTGCAGGACGGCATCGGCGACACCATCCGCATTTCGCTGACGCCCGAACCCGGCGGCGATCGCACGCTGGAAGTTCAGGTCGCGCAGGAACTGCTGCAAACCATGGGCTTCCGCACCTTCGTGCCGCTGGTGGCGGCCTGCCCCGGTTGCGGCCGCACCACCTCGACCACGTTCCAGGAACTGGCGCGCTCGATCCAGGACTTCATCCGCGACGAGATGCCGGCCTGGAAGACGCAATATCCCGGCGTTGAAGAACTCAACGTCGCGGTGATGGGCTGCATCGTCAACGGCCCCGGCGAATCCAAGCACGCCAATATCGGCATTTCGCTGCCCGGCACCGGGGAAGCGCCGGCCGCGCCCGTGTTCGTCGACGGCAAGAAATTCCGCACCCTGCGCGGCCCCGGTATCGCCGCCGACTTCAAGGCGCTGGTGATCGACTATATCGATCAGCGCTACGGCAAAGGCGCCAAGCTGCCGGAGACCACGGCCGCAGAGTAAGTCTTCGTCACCGGGACAAGCCTAAAATCACGACGCACAACCGGAGCGACACGTCTCGGACACGGCGGGAGAGCACCGCCGTCACTCCGCTCACGGCTTCGTGCGTAACGACGAACGTCATCGATTTCCCCTAAAAAACTCAAAAGTCATTCAAGGAGAAGCGCGCTTATCACGTTGCGGCAGTAGGCCCACTTTGAGAGCGGCAGGCGGGAATTCCGCACCTGCCCCTGAAATCGCTCAATAGAAAGGAAAGAGCCATGCTGACCAACGTGAAAACATTCAGCACCGTGATGCTTCTGTCTGCTGCGCTCGCTACACCAGCGTTTGCCCATGCGACGAAACACGGCCGTGCCTATGGCCTGTCGAACTTCCGCGGCTCCTATAACCAGGTGATCACGCCCTCCTCCTCGGAAGGCGCGGTGAACCTGGAGAACTTCGGCTTCAGCGGACGGGATCCGTCCCGCGTGGGCGGTTTTGATCCGTCGCTTCGTCCCTCCGGAAGCTGATCAGGCGACGAGACGCAGGACATTTTTGAAGATCTGTTCTGCTGGCCTCGCTGGAGAAAGTCCCGGGCAATGCCCGGGACTTTTCTCGCGATAACAGTTTCAGGATTCCGGCGCGAATGCCGCCCCGGCGCCGAAGCAGGCAAACAAGGGCAACGGCGCCTATGAGTCCCGCGTCGCGTCGGAGGCGGCAACCATCGCCTGCACATGTCGAACCTGGTCCAGTGTGAAATCCAGCACGAGTCGCGTGCGCGGCGCCAGGTGTCGTCGGGACGAGTAGACCAGGTTGATCGGAATGCCCGGGCTTTGAAAATTGCTCAACACGCGAACCAGTTCTCCACTGCGCAGATCGTCGAACGCCTCAAGCGGAGACAGACGCGCAATGCCGTATCCGGCGCGGGCAGCCCCGTGCACCGCGCGAGCGTCATTGGCAAGAAGCCCGCCAGACACCTGAAAGCCCTGTGGTCCTTGCGGCGTGACAAAGGTCCACACGTCCGAGCCCGGCCCGACATCGTGGATGATGCACGTATGAACGGCGAGACCGGCGGGCGTTGAAGGTCTTCCAAACCGCTCGATATAGCTTGGCGCTGCCACGGCAAGCAGCGCGACAGTCCCGGCCGGGCGTGTCACCAGTGACGCATCTGTGATTTCACCCACGCGCAAGGCCATGTCGAGCCGGTCTTCGATCATGTCGCCGAACCGATCGGCCAGCACGAGTTCGACCTTCAGCCCCGGGTGTTCGGCGAGCAGGGACGGCAGACGTTCCGCGAGAAAACGGCCAGCCGTCACGTTGATCCCGACGCGCACCAGCCCGATCGGCGAGGCGCTCTGCCGCCCGAGCGCGGCTTCAATTCCCTCAACGCCCTCAAGAACCGGCCGGGCCAGACCCAGCAGCATCTGTCCATCGTCGGTCAGGCTGAGTTTTCGTGTCGTGCGGTGAAACAGGCGTACGCCGAAATGCTGCTCGAGCTGCGAAATCTGCCGGGCCACAGCGGCCTGGGTCAGGCCGCGTTCGCGGGCAACGGCAGAGAACGAACCTGTCTCCACTACCCGGACCAGGACTTCGAGCGTCCCCACGAGGTCCATCGATTTCCCCGAAAAAAGTCAAAAGTCATTCAAAGAGAAGCGCGCTTATCGCGCCGAGGCAATAGCTCCATTTCAAATAAAGGCAGCATGGAAAGGCATTTCGAACACCTGCCACCGAAATCGCTCAGGGAGATGTCAGATGACCAAGCTTCTCGCACTTCTAGCCACCCTGAAGACAATTCTGATCGCGGCCAGCGTCGCCTTTGCACGAGGCGACACCTGCGCAGTCGTCGTGGTCTCGGCGTTGCTCAGCCTCGTCCAGCTTGGCGCCAAGCCTGCCGGTCATGTGATGTTGGAAAACGCGCCTGTGGTTTCGTCGAGTAGCAAAGTTGAGGCCTTTCCAAAGACGCCCGGTGCATAGCCGGCCGATGGCCGCGCGGCCCGAGTTGGCCGGCACGCGAGTTCACTTGGTCTGCGACCAGGTTATTTCGGCGTCGCCTTGGCCTTGCCCTCGGCCGAGCAGGGATTGTCGGTCGAGCAGGTGTCGCCGATCACGCCAACCGCCTGGATTTCGATCTCGATGCCGGGCCGCGCGAAATTGGTCACGGTGATGAGCGCGCTGCCGGGATAGTTTCCGTTCTTGAAGAAGTCCTTGCGCATCTCCACGAACTTGTCGCCGTAGCGGGGTTCCTTGATGAACACCGTCATGGCCACGACGTTGTCCAGGCTGCCGCCGGCGCGCTTCAGCACGCCGTCGATTTGAGCCATCACCTGTTTGACCTGGGCTTCGAAGTTGTTGGCGATGTTGCGCCCCTCGCCGTCTTCCGTCGCGGTCTGGCCGGCCACCCAGACCGTCATTCCGCCCGAGGTAACGACCCCCGGCGAAAACGCGCGCGATAGCTGAAACGGCGTCTTCTGCATGTACTCGGCGGCCTGCGCCGCCGTTGCCAGCGTCGTGACGAGTAGCGCGGTGACAATACGATTCATCGGAAGACTCCTGACGGAAACAATAACCAAGCAAACCTGCGCGACGCTTGGGAGCGCGTCAACTGACAAGACCGCGGCCTACCTGCAAGGCTCATTTGCCGTAAGCGTGCGCGATCTGCCCGACCAGCTTTGCCCAGGGCATATCCAACGCCTCATAGACGGCGCCAGCCTCCGGACGGGCGTTGTCCTTCAGGATCTCAACCATCAAGGTCGCGTAGTCGGAAACGATCACGCCGGCTTGCATCATGCGCAACAGGCCGGCCTGGCGCTTGGTTTCGCTGAACGTGCCGGACGCATCGACGGCGACGTAAGCGCCATATCCCTTGCCGATCGCGGTGACGGCGGGAAATGCGGCGCAGACTTCAAGCGAGATGCCGGCGAAGATCAGCTTCTTGCGGCCGGTCGCTTCGATCGCCCGCGCGACCTTGGCGTCATCGAACGCGTTGACGGACGAGCGGTCGATGATCTGGACGCCGGACAGCGCCGCCACGAGCTCCGGGAAGGTCGGACCCCAGAGGCTGTCGCGCGCGGTCGTGGTCGCAACGATCGGCAGCTTCAACGCCTTGGCGGCTTTGGCCAGCGCAACCACGTTGTGCTTGAGTTCTCCGGTCGAATAGTCGCGCACCCCGGTCATCAGACCGACCTGATGGTCGATGAGGACGAGGGCTGCGTTTTCGGACGTGAGCGGTTCATACGGGTGAGCGTCGTCTGCCATGATTTTCTCCCGGGATGAGATGGGTTGAGATGCGCCGCTGATCGGGGCTGCGCCGAGAAGCACGGCAGCGGCCCCGAGCGTGGATGTCTGAAGAAATTGACGCCGTTGCATCAGGGGTCTCCGTCGGTCTTTCTGCGCGACGCCGTCGGCGCTCGCTGGCACCACAACTAACCGCTGGACCATCGGACAAGAAGACAGCAATATCGGAACTTATCATCCAATCCATTGGACGACTGGCGCCATGCTCGACCTCAACGACTTCTTCTATTTCGTGCAGGTGGTTGATCGCGGCGGCTTTACCGCCGCCAGCCGCACGCTTCGGCTTCCGAAATCGACCCTCAGCCATCGTATCCGCCAGCTCGAGACGGGCCTCGGCGTCCGACTGCTCAACCGCACATCGCGCCGGTTCGCCATGACCGATGCGGGCGGCGAATTCTATCGCCATGCGACGGAGATGTTGCAGCAAGCCGAACAGGCCGAGGCCTCGATACGACATCGTTTGAGCGAACCCGTCGGCACCGTGCGCTTCACATCGGGTACCGCCACCATGCAGTTCGCCTTGCGCGGGGCGGTCGCGGATTTTCTGGTCCGGCATCCGAAGGTCAACGTCGTGGCGCACGCGACCGACGAGAAAGTCGACATCGTCGGCGAAAACTACGATGTCGCGGTCAGAGCGCATTCTGACCCGCTTCCGAGTTCGACGCTGATCCAGCGGACGCTGGCGCCGGCGCCGTGGCTATTGTTCGCAGGCGCCGCCTACCTTGACGCCAACGGCTCGCCCCGGACGCCCGAGGATCTGCGCAAGCACTCATCGCTTTTCATGATGCGCACCGGGATTTCCCCGACCTGGCGGCTTCGTCATTCGAGCGAGCGAAAGCGCGAGATCGTGGTGCCGCTGACCCCGCGTCTCATGACCAATGATATGGTCGGCTTGAAGCAGGCTGCGATCGCCGGGCTCGGTATTGTCGCGCTACCCGGTTATGTCTGCCGCGAAGAGCTTCGATCCGGAGCGCTGCGCAGGGTGTTGCCGACTTGGCTTGCCGGCGACTCGACATTGACCGCGCTCTTGCCCTACCGCCAAGGCCTCCTGCCGTCGGTGCGCGCCTTCGTCGAGCACCTGGCGGTTCAATTGCCGAAGGCGGTGGCACTGTAGCTTGGCGCGCAGGGCGATCGGACTCAATTCTCGTTCACCATCTGAAATCCGGTTGCCTTCAAGACGCTTCTTGCAGCGGGAGACGATATGAAGCGGATGAATGCGCGAGCCGCCTCCGGCTCTTTGCTGGTCGCGACGACCCCGGCGGCCATTACAGTTGTGTTCTGAATCTCGCCGGGGAGCGGCCCCGCCAACTCGACACCGGGCGCAATAACGATCTCGGTTATTTGCCCGATCTGCATTTCAATTTCGCCTCTCGCCACCGCGAGGAAGACATTCTCGGGAACATCGCCTTCAGTTCGGTCGAGTCTGAGTTTCGGCTTCAAATCCTCCGCGAGGCCAAGCCGCTCAAGCAGGTTCGCTGCATAGGTGCCGGACGTTGAGCCCGTTGCGGGATCCCGGTACCCGATCGATCGCGCGGAGAGCAGCGACCGCTTGAACGCCTCGACACTGCTGACGTCAGGTTTGGGCGCTCCTTTGCGTATCGCAACGCCAAGCGCAATTCCCGCGATGTTGACGAGGTTTTCCGGGAGCACCTTGCCACTGCTTTGCAGCTTCTCGATCTGCGATCTGGATACGATGACCACATCTGCGGCATCGTTCTTTTGAATCCGCCCCGTAGTGGCACCCGCTGGACCATATTCAATCGTTGCCATGTTACCGGAGGATTTTTGAAAATCCGGAGCGAGTTGCGACAGCGCGCCCTTCAATGAACCGGATGCCAGAACCCTGATTTCGGCGGCACCCGCGGTGACGCCGCTGCACAAGACGACGATCACGGCAAGGCCCGCCAGGGCGACCTTTGGACAGCTCATGAATCCTCCCGCCGTTCCAGGCTAATCGGGTCATGCTACGTGCATTTGGCGCTTTAGGGTTTTGTCTGCGGACCTCCCGCCGACGGGGGCTTCGTGTAGACGATGAATGTCAGTGCGCCGGTGGCGAGCGCCGCCGCCACGAACATCATCACATCAGGCAGACCGTAGAGCGTCGCCACCACGCCGGTAATCGACTGCAACAGCGCGGTGCCCAGAAACAGCGACAGATTGGTTGCGGCGAGCCCGCGCCCTGCCATCGCGGGACCCATCAGTTGCGTGGTCATGGCGAACAGCAAGGTGTGGGTAGAGACCACAAAGCCCATCACGACAAACAGCACGGAATCGAATTGCGGCGGCATGACCTCGACGTGAAACAGCCGCGAGAGCAATCCATCCGGTCCACCGAGCGCAACCAGCGCGAGGCACAGCGCGCCCAACAGATGCCCGGTTGCCAGGATCAGCCGGGGGTGACCGAACCTGCGATCGATAATGCCGGTGCACACCGGCGCGATGATCATCGACAACGTGAACAGGCCGAGCTGATTGCCGGCCTGGATCCGGCTCAGGCCCTTGACGTCCATCAGCCACGGGCCGCCCCACACGCCCCTGATCACCAGCGTCGAGGCGAGCGAAACCAGCGCCAGCGCAATGATGCCGCGCATCGGCCGCGAAAGTGCCAGGCGAAATACTTCGGCCATCTGCGATAGCGGAGACGACTGGTCCTTGTGTTCGGCGGGCTGCTTCGGCACCAGCGCGAACACCGCGATCGCGATGACGACGCCGATCGCCGCCGAGAGCAGGAAGCTCGAGCGCCAGCCATATTGCTCGACGATGTAGGCGAGCGGAGACGCCGACAGCAGCATGCCGGTATTGCCGATAGAAAGAATGGCGCCCGACCACAGGCCAAACCGCTCCGGCGGCAGTTGCTTGGCCGCCAGCGTCATCGGACACATCAGCATGCCCGAGGTCGAGACGCCGATCAGAAATTGCGCGAACACGAAGCTGGTCGTGCCGGTGGCAAGGCCGCTCGCCAGCGCGCCGAGGATCGTTCCCAGAAACAGGCAGAGCGAGACCGGGCGCACGCCGAAGCGGTCCATCGCCGTGCCGACCGGAATTTGAAACGCCGCGAACGAGAGATGATAGACGGCAATCAGGCTCGCGAGCTTTTGCGGCGACGTCGCAAAATCGTGCGCCATCAGATCGAGGCTGATGGCCGGCACGGTCCGCAGCAGGGTCGACAACGTATGCCCGCAGGCGAGCGCCAGCAGGGCAAATAGAAGCGTGCGGGTGCTGGGGGGATAGGTTGGAGCCACGCTCTTTGTTTTCGTTGCTTTTGCGCCGGGACGAAGCTCGCCCGAACAGGACTCCGCTTCTAGATTGAAAACCTGACGCTATGCAAACGAAATGCGGTCATGGAAGCTGTGCATGCGTTGCAGCGCACAGCTCACAAACGAACAGGTCACAAACGACATGGCTGATCGCCCGCGGATCTCGCGCGGGGTGGATCAGCAACCCCGGCAGATCGAGCTGATCATCTTCTCGACTTTTGCATCTTCGCGATCGACCGCCGGGCTGGTGCCGAGCAGCGGGCCCTTCTTCTGGCTGTTGCTGAAGCCGCTCGTCGAGAGCGCGGTGCCCAGCGAGTTGGTCCCCGGCGATCCCGGCCGTTCGCCGAAGGCGCCGCCGGTGACGGGAATGCCGGTCGCGGCGGAAGAGGACGGATGCAGACCCATGCCGCCGCCGTGCGAGCCGCCGCCGCGGGCGAACGCGGCCGGTCCGGCAAACGCCGCGCAAACGACAACGCCGAGAACGAAGAGGTTTTTCATGTCGGGCTCCCTCGAAAACAACATAACGCCGGGATTCGTCCACCGTTCGGACATTAAGCGAAATTTAGTCAGACGGCGGCCGCACCCGCCGGATTCGGCGCTGCCTTGCAGGCGCTGGCGGCCGGTGCCAGACTGAACAACGAGCCATGTGACGAACCAACGGCCGTGCCGGAAAGCAAACGATGAGGGTCGCTGCGAACCTGTTCGCTGCCTTGTTTGCTGCCTTGGTCGCTACCCTGGCTGTGCCGCTCGCGGCGCAGACCGCTTCGGCGCAATCCAGCTATCCGAACCGGCCGGTGAAAATCCTGGTCGGCTTCACGCCGGGCACCGCGCCCGACCTTGCGGCGCGCATTCTCGCCGACCGCTTCGCGAAAGTCTGGGGTTCGCCGTTCGTGGTGGAGAACGTCCCAGGCGCCGGCAGCAACATTGTGACCGCGCAGGCCGCCAAGGCGACGCCCGACGGTTACACCTTGCTGATGGGCGGCAACTCGTCGCTCGTCATCAATCCGAGCCTGTATGAAACGCTGCCGTTCGATCCGGTGAAAGATTTCGCGCCGATCTCGCAAGTGTTCGTCGCAGCAAACGTGCTCGCCGTTCCCTCGGAACTGCCGGTCAAGTCGGTGGCGGACCTTGTCGCACTCGCCAAGGCCAGCCCCGGCAAGCTTTCCTACGGCCATGCCGGCGTCGGCACCTCACAACATCTGGCGGCCGAATTGTTCAAACACATGGCGCATGTCGAGATTGCATCAGTGCCCTATCGCGGCACGACCGCGCTGATGCCGGACCTGCTCGCGGGCCGCATCACCATGTCGTTTGCCAATATCGTGAACGTGGTGCCGCTGGCACGACAGGGAAAATTGCGCGCGCTGGCGATCACCTCGATCAAACGCTCTCCACTGGCGCCGGAGCTGCCGACCATGGCGGAGTCGGGATATCCGGGCTTCGAGGCCGTGCCCTGGTTCGGCCTGGTCGCGCCGGCCGGCACGCCGCAGGGCATTATCGACAAACTCCACGCCGAGACCGTCAAGACGCTGGCGCTGCCCGAGGTGCGCAGGAAGTTCGACGAACTCGGCATCGAGCCGGTCGGCAATACGCCGGCCGAGTTCGCAGCCGTTATCCGGAAAGAGATTCCCGAATGGGCGAAGGTCATCAAGGATGCCGGCATCAAGCTCAGCAACTAGCTCAATTTGACCGTTTGAACGGCTCGAAATCATTGCGCGACAAACAATCGTTAAGCCCATTTGCCGGATCCCGAATGATTTTCCGCCTTGCGACGGCTCTGCCGCTCCTGCTGCTCGCCGCCGCACCCGTGCGGGCCGAGCCCGAGACGGTCTATTTCAAGAGCGCCGATGGCCAGACCGAGCTGGTCGGCTATCTCTTCAAACCGAAGGCCTCCGGCCCGAGTCCTGCGATCGTGTTGCTGCACGGGCGCGCCGGGCCTTACTCGGCCAATTTCAACAAGGATTGCACGACCGTCTCGCGCGGGCTCAGTTCGCCATGCAATGCCGCGACCCTGTCGAAGCGGCACATAATGTGGGGCGAGTTCTGGGCCGCGCGCGGCGTGACCGCGCTGTTGCCGGACAGCTTCGGCCCACGCGGCAAGGCGCATGGCTTCGGCCGCTTCACGCATGGCGATTCAGACCGCGACGACGTCAACGAGAAGAGCGTGCGGCCGCTCGATGCGGAAGGCGCGCTTGCCTACCTGCGCGGCCGCGCCGATGTCGCGGCCAGCCGAGTCTTTCTTCAGGGCTGGTCGAACGGTGGGTCGACCGCGCTGAACGTCATGATTCGCCAGAAGACAAACGACGGTTTCCGCGCCGCGCTGGTCTTCTACCCGGGCTGCGGCCGCGAAGCGCTGCTCGAGAACACGGTCGCAACCACGGCGCCGCTTTCGATGTTTCTCGGAGCCGACGACGAGGAAGTCTCGCCCTCGATCTGCCAGCACGTGGCGGAACGCTCGGTCGGCACCGGCACCAGCATCGCCGTGACGCTCTATCCAGGCGCGACGCACGATTTCGACGATCCCGGTGAGAGACGCCAATCCGTGCCGGGCAATCAGGCCGCCAAGGAAGATGCGATGGCGCGCGCGGCGGCGGTGATTGACGGCCCCGGCAAGCCATAACATGAAAAGTTCACGGATCACGAATGGTGGCGTGACGCGTGAGAGTGACTCACGCCCGTTTGAATCCATCGCTCATAACGTGTTTCGCCAGGCGACCGGGCGCGATGTTAGGAGATGTCCGGAAACATCCTCGGGAGGGCTCCCCACGTTAGATGGAAAGCCCTTAATCATGATCAAAACTCTCAGCACTGTCGCAATCTTGACCGCCGTACTGGCGAGCCCGGTCTTCGCCCAGGACGAAGCCGCCCCGCACAAGACCGTCCACGCGTTGCGGCACTACCGCGGCACGTACAACCAGGCGACGGAACCGGCGATCGTGAACCCGCGCGCGCCGAACACCGGCTCGTACTTCGATCGTAGCTACGACCCCTCGCGGATCGGCGACCACGATCCGAATTTCAATCCCCCGAGCTGATTTTTCGCGCGGTGATTTGGAAGTTTATAACAAAGGTACGACGTCGGCCCGGTTGATTCCGGGCCGATGTCGCGGTTTACTCCGCCCGTTTTTGGCAACGCCAAATCGAGATGGAGAACCAGTAATGTCCGGCAGTCGGAGCGCAATTCTGCTCATGGTCTTTGGCGTGTTATTGACCACGCCGGTCCTGCCGCGCCTTGCCCATGCGCAATCCGTTGCCGGAGACAGCCTGTGGACCGTGCTCGACGTCACCAATGCGATCAATGCCACGATCGAGGAAAGCAAGGAAGGCGTCGAAATGCGCGAGAAGGCCGTGCGCCGCTTTTCCGAGTGCTCGCTGATGTATGGCGGTCTTTCGACCATGACGTCGAATACCGAAACCAGGAAGAATTACGTCACAGCCCAGCAGGCCACGGCGGAAATCGAATTTCAGCTCGCCAAGCCGCTGCAACAGGAAAAGCGGCTGGAGCTTGAAACGGCGGCCCGCCAGTCCGTGGCGATGATGTTGCGTACCGTCAAGGCGGAAGGGACCAAGGAAATCGCGCCGCTTCTCAAGAGCTGCAAGGCGCTCAATGATTCAAGGGAAGTCAGAGGCGCCTTGCAGGCGCTCCTGCAAAATTGAGCCGCGGCATCAAGCTTCCATCCCGTTAGCCATCACCGTTAAACTGCGTTAGGTATGTCCTTCCAAGAGACTTTCGCCGCGGCATGCCCGCGAGCGGGAGCAAAGGGAGGAAATCGTGATCATATCTCGCAGGGCGATGCTTGTGGGCCTGGGCGGCGCTGGCCTTTCGATGCCTTATGTCTCGCGCGCGGTGGCCGCCGACTATTCCTGGAAATTCGGCCACCCATCCCGTGCATACGTTCGCGGTGGAGGCCGCAGCAAAGATCAGGCAGGACACGGGCGGCAAGGTCGATATCGGCGTGTTTCCGAACAGCCAGCTCGGCGGCGACAGCGATCTCCTGTCCCAGGTGCGATCGGGCGCGATCGATTTCTTTTCCACCGGCGGGCTGATCTTCGCGACGCTGGTGCCGGTCGCGGCCATCAACGGAACGGGCTTCGCTTTCAGGAATTCCGATGCGGTGTGGCCGGCGATGGACGGCAAACTCGGCGCGCTGATCCGCAAGGGTTTCGAGAAGGCCGAGCTTTATGCATTTGACAAAATCTGGAACAACGGCTTTCGCCAGATCACGACCAGCAGGAAACCGATCAAGGATCCGTCCGATCTCGAGGGCTTTAAGATTCGCGTTCCGGTCAGCCAGGTCTACGTGTCGCTGTTCAAGGCGCTTGGCGCAGCTCCAACCAGCATCAATCTTTCCGACGTCTACACGGCGCTGCAAACGGGCGTGGTCGACGGGCAGGAGAATCCGCTGGTCGTCGCCGAGACGTCGAAGTTTTACGAGGTGCAGAAGTTCTGTTCGCGGACCAACCATGTCTGGGACGGCTCGTGGATCGTGACCAGCAACCGCATCTGGCGCGGCGTGCCCGACGACATCAAGGTCAGGGTCGCTGCGGGCTTCAACGACGGCGCCGTGAGACAACGTGATGCCGTGACGAAACTCAACGACGACCTCGTCGCCTCGTTGAAGCAGAAGGGCATCACCTTCAATGACGCGGATCCGGCGCCATTCCGCGAAGTCTTGAGGAAAAGCGGCTTCTACGCGGAATGGAAAGCAAAGCACGGCGAGGAGGCGTGGGGCCTGCTGGAAAAAGCCGTCGGCAAATTGGGCTGATAAGCGCGACAGGGGCGAAAGAAATGAAAACCGGATCGATCTTGCAGCGCCTGCGCGACTCGGTCGCCAACGCAGCCGGCACCATTGTTTTCGGCATGGAAGACGGGACTGTTTCCATCTTCGGCTTGATCTTCGGTGTTGCGGCCACAACCAGCAGCACAAAAACAGTTCTGATCGCAGGGGCTTCGGGCGCTGCGGCGGCGGCCGTGTCCATGATGGCAGGCGCCTACCTTGACGCGGAGACAACGCAAGACAAGAGCGATGCAAACCGGCAGGCTTCAGATAGCTCCGGCGCATCTCTTTCAAGCCGCCTTCTCGACGCCGGCCTGACGCCGCAGCAATCCGACGCACTCTCGGCCGCCGTGCAGAACGATCGAAGTGCTGCCGACGGATTGCTGCTTGCCCTGAACGGCGCGGCAAAGGAACGACTCAATCCTGTCGAACAGGCGCTATGGATGTTGTTTGCGGATTTCTTTGCGGCAGCGGTCCCGATCCTGCCCTTCGTGTTCCTGCCGATCGATCGGGCGCGGATCGTTTCCGGGATCGTCACCGTCGCCCTGCTTGTCGGGCTCGGTATCGGACGGGCGCAATTGGGGAGACGCAACGTCATTCGCACCGTGACCGAGACCGTTGCCTTGGGCGTCGGAGCCGCGATTGCAGGCGTCGCCATCGGCGTGCTGATCGATCATTCGCTCGCCTGACCCGTCACCGCGAGGGCTCGATGGCCGAGACAGATCGGATCGGGCGGTTGGATGATCGGCTTCCGGAATGACCCAATTCAGACTTCACATCGAGTTTGTAAAGTTGTCTGACTTTGCGAGTCATAGATTGACAAAATGCCATTTTCCCATCGCTTGACGAAGGTTGTTTGGCAGCCACGATGTGTAAAAACGTCGTCTGCAACGTTGACCGAAAACGTCACAACCATTCGCGAGAGGAAACGACATGGCCCGCAATATTCTGATCTTGGGAGCGTCCTATGGATCCCTGCTGGGGACCAAGCTGCTCATGGCCGGCCACAACGTAACGCTGGTTTGCCGCAGGAAAACCGCCGACCTCATCAATCGCGAAGGCACCGAAGTCCGCATCAAGCTGCGTGATGAACCATCGCACCGGTCGATCTTCTCGCGCGATCTGCCGGGGAAGCTCGACGCGGTAGCGCCGCAGGACGTGGATATTTCGCGTTACGATCTGGTCGGCCTTGCGATGCAGGAGCCGCAATACACCAACCACACGATCCGCGTCCTGATGGTCAAGATCGCCGCGGCGAAGCTGCCTTGCCTGTCGATCATGAACATGCCGCCGCTGCCGTATCTCAAGCGGATCCCGGCGCTCGCCGACATGGACCTCGAGGAAGCCTACACCAACGCCCAGGTCTGGGAGCGGTTCGAGCCCGGACTGGTGTCGCTCTGCTCGCCTGATCCGCAGGCGTTTCGTCCACCGGAAGAAGCGGCGAATGTTCTGCACGTGGGTCTTGCCACCAATTTCAAGGCCGCGGCATTCGCCGACGAGGCGCACAACAAGGTGCTGCGCGAACTCGAAGCCGACATCGACGCGGTCAAGCTCGACGGCCAGGACGTTCCGGTGAAACTCAAGGTGTTCGATTCGCCGTTCGTGCCGCTGGCGAAATGGTCAATGCTGCTGACGGGGAATTACCGCTGCATCACGCCGCAAGAACCTCGGTCGATCAAGGACGCCGTGCACGGCGACCTCAAGCTCTCGCAGTCGATCTACGAGCATGTCGATGCGGTCGCCCGCCGTCTTGGGGCGGACGCGAAGGATCAGGTTCCGTTCGAGAAATATGCCAAGGCGGCCGAGAGCCTGCTCAGGCCTTCGTCGGCGGCACGCGCGGTGGCCGCCGGCGCACCCTTCATCGAGCGGGTCGATCTGCTCGTCAAGCTCATCTCGCATCAACTCGGCGCGCCGAATGCCGAGATCGACCGAACGGTCCAGACCGTGGATCAAAAACTCAGCGACAAGATCGTCGAAGGCGGATCCGGCGGACTTTAGTGGAGTGGATTTGACATTCGCTGCCCTGTCGCCCGGAATTCGTAAAGCGAATGCCGCGATTCCGCTTCAATCGCGCGCATGAAAACCGCTTTCGCGCGCGTCGATTGCCCACGGGCCGACGTCTAAAAGAAGTTTAAGTATCAATTTTTCGGCTGCGCCGTCATGTTTTCGTGAGCGCGTTCGTGCGTTTGCGTGATCGCTTTTGCGTCGAGGATGGAGGTTGGCACCTTGATGGCGGAGTTGCCGGTTAGGGGTCGGACCATATTGCTCGTTGAGGACACCTCGGAAATGGCGGCGGAAATCGAGGGTGAACTTGCGAGAAACGGCTATCTCGTCAGCACGGTCGCAAGCCTGCCTTCGACGGAGCAACTCCGAACGGGCACCTGGTCCCTGCTGATCCTCGACCGGCTCCTGTTCGGCTCGGATGCGCTGCCAACGCTGGAGAGCTGGCGCCGGCACGGAATCAGGATTCCGGTCCTCGTCGTCTCGGCCTTGTCATCGGTCGACGAGATCGCGCGCGGATTGAAGGCGGGCGCAGACGACTATCTGGCGAAGCCGTTTGAATTGGCCGAACTCGGGGCACGGGTCGAGGCGTTGCTTCGCCGTCTCGCCGACGTTCCAGTCACCAGGCTCGTTTTCGAAGATCTTGAGATCGATCTGATCGAGCAAAAAGCTTTTCGCAGAGGCCGGCAGCTCAATCTCTTCCCGCGCGAGCTGACTTTGCTGGAATACTTCCTGCGGCGTCCCGATCAGGTGATCACTCGCACGATGTTGCTGAACGACATATGGCGACAAAATTCGCCGGTCGAAAACAACGTCGTCGATGCGCATATCACCAACCTGCGCAAGAAGATCGACGACAAGGACAGGCCGTCGCGGATTGCGAATATCAGGGGCGTCGGCTTCATGCTGCGCAAGGGCGGCTAATCAAGTACCCAGTGCAGCGAAACGCGGCAAGCGACGACCTGTCGACGAACCGCAGTGGCGAGCGATGATGCCGGCCATTTCTTCCGATGCGTGCTGATCATGAAATGCGCCGCGTCCGCGATGGTGACAAACGAGGCGTCAGGCAGGTGAATACTGAGGAGCTCGCTGGCGCGCCTCAGAGCGGGATGGCTGACGCTGCCGCACACAACGCATGTCGAGACATCGATCGTCTGGAGCGCAGGCAGCGGCAACAGGAATCCGTAAGCGCTCGCCCAGTCCAGGATGTTGGTCGGCGCGTTCGCCACCATGAAGTCGCGGGCCCGCGCCGGCCACGATTCGAATGTGCCCGGACCGCTGTAAAAGTCGATCAGGGCGGCGATGGCCTCGGGCCGGCCCTGCTGAAACGCCGCGAAGTAGCGGTCCGTCACGTCGCGGAAGGCCTGGTAGTGGTCGATCTCGCCAGCGGCGCGGAGCAGATCCAGCGTCGTTGCTTCCGCGATCACGAGGCTCGCGACGGGCACCTGCCGCCGCAAGGCCACGGCAAGCGCGACCTGCCCGCCGAAGGAGTGACCGACGAGATGCACGGGAGTGTGACGCGCTCCCGTGGCGCGGCGCACGACGGCTTCCACAACTTCGACTTCGCGCGTCATCGGAGGATCGATCGGGGTGCGCCGCTCCGCCGTTCCGCCATAGCCGGGCAGGCTTGTGGTCACGCATCGAAAGCGGCCGGCCAGCGCGGCGACGATGGGCCGCCACGCCGCAGCCGTGCTGCACGAGCCCGGCACGAACACGATCGTCGCGCCGTTTCCGCTCTCCTCGTAGTCGATGGCGCCCTGGGGGTCGTCAAGCATGCTGGTCGGCTCCTGATATCCGTGGCGGCATTCACCGCCGCGTCACGACGACCTCGAGATATTCGCTGGGAACAACCATCGTTTCGTCATCCGATCGGTTGAAGCGGCCGATCAGATCGATCACATCCTGCGCCAGCGCCTCGCGGCCGGCCGCATCGAGCGCTTCGAACGCCTTGAGCACCGGTCCGTAATATTCGCGGAACAGGCCAAGGAAGTGCCGCGGCGAACGATAGCGGAAA
Organism: Bradyrhizobium erythrophlei; assembly: GCF_900142985.1. Lineage (NCBI taxonomy): Bacteria > Pseudomonadati > Pseudomonadota > Alphaproteobacteria > Hyphomicrobiales > Nitrobacteraceae > Bradyrhizobium > Bradyrhizobium erythrophlei. The sequence goes on along the minus strand of NZ_LT670849.1, from coordinate 3,097,193 downwards.
GAGAACTGGCGCGACACCGCCACGACCGAAGACGCCTTGGCGCCGAACGCCGAATTCACCCAATCCCGCGTGCCCCAGATCGCCGGAGACCTGACGCCGGCGGGCGGCGGCAGATGCTTGCCGATGGTCTTGAACAGCTGGCCGATGAAACCTTCGGGCGTCCAGTTCGCAAGTCCGATCCGTCCGCCCGGTCTCGCCACGCGCAGGAGTTCGGCGGCGGCGCGATCCTGATCGGCGCAGAACATGACGCCGAAGGTTGAAACCACGGCACGAACGACGCATCCGCAAACGGCAGGTTCTCCGCATCTGCGACCTCGAACTGGACATGAAGGCCGTCGGCTTCGGCGCGCCGGCGCGCGCTCGCCAGCAGCGCTTCGACGTAATCCGTGCAGGTCACCTCGCACCAGCGCCGCGCGGCCGCCAGCGTCACATTGCCGTTGCCGGCAGCAACGTCGAGCACGGACTGGCCGGCGCGCAAATCCATGCTTTCGACGAGACTCTCGCCGACAATCTGCAAGGTCGTGCCGATAACGGCATAGTCGCCCGACGACCACGCCGCATGCTGTTTGGCCTTCAGGGCCTTCAGATCCGGTGCAGGCGTTTCGTTCGCGGACAGGGCACGTTCAACGATGGCGGTCATGATGATCCTCTCCAAGATTTAAGCGTTGCGACATGTGGCGCGGGGCCCGCATCGGAGCGCACGTCACTTGCACGTTGATGCGATTGTTAGGACGGCGGCCGCCGGCGCTGAATGATCAGGAGGCTGGACTTCTTGCCCGAGCATCCTGATTGTGCGGCCCGGCCGGTCGTATTCCCTGACGCCAGGCTGACGGCGGCACGCCCATCATCCGCTTGAAGGAGCGGCTGAACGCGGCTTCCGACTCATAACCGATCTCGGACGCGATGGCCGCCATGTTCATATTGCGGCGATCCAGCATTTCTGAAGCGACCTGCATTCGCCATTGCGCGAGATACTGCATCGGCGGCACGCCGAGCAATTGCACAAATCGCTCCGCGAACACGCTGCGCGACGACCCGCATTGCCGGGCAAGGCCCTCGATGGTCCAGCTGAAGGACGGCCGCGCGTGAATCAGCGCCAGCGACTTGCTTACCGTCGGATCGCGCAAGCCGGCGAGCCAGCCGGTCTTCTGCGGCGGCAAGGTTTCGATGTAACGCCGCACCACGTCGATGAACATCAATTCGCTGAGCTTCGTCAGCACGCTTTCACTGCCGGCGCGCTTGTCGGCGACTTCGGCGACCGCAAAATGGATGAACTGGCCGAGCCAGCCGGTGTCGTTGCGGCGCGGGTCACCGGCCTTCAACATCGGCGGCAGCGCGCCGATCAACGGATTGAACGGGCGCGAGTCGCAGGCGAGATAGCCGCAGACGATCTTGGCGGAAGCCTCGCCCCCATTTGCGAGGTTGACGTGGAATGGAAGGCGGCCCGCATCGGCCAGGTCGAAGAAATCGGCAGTCGGCGGCTCGGCCCGCATGCCGGCGTTGCTCGACATGATGTGCGGGTCGGCGTTGGTGAAGACCACGACCTCGCCGGCTTCGAGCGGAATCGTCTCGCCGCCGACCAGGCTCGCGTAGCACCGGCCGGCGGTCACGACGTGATAGGCGATGAGATGATCGGCGCCTGGCAGCACCCTGGGCAGGATCAAATCCTTTGCCGGCGAATGGACCGACCAGGGCTCTTGCGCGACCACGTCGAAGTAGGTGGCGCCGGTGAGCCGCACGGTCTTCAACACATCTGACAGGGCATCTTCCGCCATAACCTGATTTTACCGGCCCTCGATCTCATTCGCGTATGCCATTTCGTCGCAAGGCGCGGCGATCGGTTCGATCGGCCGCCAAGGCACGGTGCGAATCGGGACGCCCGATCAAGCAATCCGGACGCCCGAGCAAAAGGCGCCGTGGCGTTCAATCAGCGATCGCAAAGCCGGGAATCAAACGGCCGGAAGCTCGATCAAGAGATACGAACGCGCGATCATTCTGTTCGACACGAAAGGCAGGCAAAAGAAGCGCATGAGCACGTCGTCGACGTGAGAAACCGGAGATTGAAGAAATGATCACGCACAAGGGCAATTGCTTCTGCGGGGCCGTGGAGCTTCAGGTGCAGGGCGAACCGGAAGGCATGGGCTACTGCCATTGCTCGTCCTGCCGATCCTGGTCGGCCGCGCCGGTGAACGCCTTCACGCTGTGGAAGCCGCAGAACGTCCGCCTCACCAAGGGCGCGGAGTATCTCGGCAAGTTCATGAAGACGCCGGCGAGCCACCGTCAATATTGCAAACGATGCGGCGGACATCTGATGACCGACCATCCGGAGCTTGGGCTGGTGGATGTCTACGCTGCCACCATTCCGACCCTGAAGTTCACGCCCGGTGTGCACGTCAACTATTCGCAGACCGTCCTGCCGATGAAAGACGGGCTTCCGAAATTGAAAGACTTTCCGGCGGAAATGGGAGGCTCCGGCGATGTCGTTCCCGAGTAGCGCCGTCACGCATCGGCAAATTGTCCTCTTCTGCGCGAGGCTTTTCGTCCAATGCGTGTTGGGATGGTCGACTTCTCAGATCGGCATCGACGAGGCGAAGTTCCGGCACCACGCAAGCGATCAATTGGTCGCTCGCCATGAAGCGGCCGAAGCCGGTTCCTCATTTAAGAAATGGAAACCATATCAAACTGTCTGAAAATTCTCAGTGAACCTTCGGCCGTCCCGCGGGTCATTCTGCGGGAGGGCCCGACATGACCATTCATAGCCACGTCAGACAGGAACAGGTTCGGCTCGCACGCTATCGCGATCTGGAACGAGAGGTAACGGATCCTCTCGCGCGCTGCCTGCTTCAGATGATCGTCGAGGAACTGGAGGCTGACCTCGAGAAGGCGCGCCGTTGCGTTCAACAAGCTTCGCCGGCTTTCGGCTGATCGCCAACCCAGAACGCCGCTCCTGGTGACAGCGCAGCCCCAGGGCCACAGCGATCGCAAACTTCCGCTGATGACCCGAAGCTGGCGTTCAGACGGGGATAAAATCGCTCGCCATAATATTGACGCTCCGCTCAACGTCAGTCTACTGACGGTGCTGCTGATGCAGAGGGAGCAAAATGGCAAGCGCTACGGTGATGGAGCGTCTGGAAGCGTTTCGGCGGACCAAGCTCTACGACCTGCTCACTGCGGCTCCTGTCATCGCCTGGTTTATCTTCAGCGTGGCGCAGATGCTGCCACCGCTTTCCCAGCGGGCGGCGCTTGTTGTCTTGTTTGTCCGGACCGATCCGTCCGTGCTCCCGGCCTCTCTGGTTTTTCGCACGGTCTCGGAGATCATGACGCTGGTTTTCTTCGCGGTTTTGATCGTGATGTTTGCCGTGCGTTACGTTCCGCAGCGGGGCAATCCGGGAATTTATCCACGCTTTGCCGCCATGGCCGGCACCTTTTCGAGTCTCGGTTTCCTGCTGTTGCCGCCGCAAGAGCTTTCGCCGGCGCTTTACCTGGTCTCGCTCCTCCTGCTTACCGGCGGCACGGTTTTCGCGATTTACGCGATGCTTGTTCTCGGGCGCTCGATCAGTCTTGTGCCGGAAGCGCGGCGGCTCGTCACCAGGGGACCGTATGCGCTCGTCCGCCATCCGCTTTATCTTGGCGAGATGGTCGCGATCGCTGGAATTGCGCTACAGCACCTGTCGGTATGGGCGCTGTTATTGCTGTGTCTCGCATGGGCATTCCAGTTCCAGCGCAGGAAATACGAGGAGCGGGTGCTATTCCAAAGTTTTCCGGAATACGAAGACTACATGGCAAAGACGGCCCGTTTGCTGCCGGGCGTGTACTAGTGGAGTGGATTTGACATTCGCTACCCTGTCGCCCGGAATGTGTAATGCGAATGTCAAATCCAAAACTCCACTAGAAACCTATATTTGCTAGAGGTCCTTTGATTCTAACATTTGCAAAAGTGCCAGCCAGACCGGGATGCAAATGTTAGAATCGGACCACTAGTCGATCACCCCTGCAAATCCGCGAGGTTCCAAGAGCCACGGCGCCGCTGCGGCTGATTTGCCTGCTCTGTCCAGATCTTCCGCCAAAAAGATTTCGCTTTCGCAGTCGGGCAAATCACCGCTAGAAGCCCGCCCGTCCCGCGCCCGCAAGAGGGGCGTTTCGCGATCGTCACGGACGTTGGGCCGCGGGATGCGGTGGACGCCTTTGCGCCGTCAAGACGAGCGGTGCGAAGGCGGACGGCGAAGTCGTGTGGTCCTGATCTCTCGACGCCGAGATCAAATTGGCGAGAACATCCGCCGATGACGGTGACAAGAAAGCCCGATCACCGGGGAGAGCACGAAGCAAGCCGTTAAAACCATTCGCGTGCGGGAATGCCGGGTTTGTCCGGTGCGACCGTGGTGACTAACTCGTGTGCTTATTATTTCGCACGCGAGGCTACGGGCGCAACAGGCGCCCGGCATTCCCGCGCGCCCTCTTTACTTACAAAGGGCCAATGGATCATGCATGGCTCGGGTGCGCCAGCGCCGCGAGGACGAGATGTCTGTGCTTGAACGGCACCGTGGGATTCCTGCTATGATGTCGCCAACCGACAAACGGAGGACCCCATGAGCTGGCAGCCTTCTCGCGATCCCGTGCTCGGCGATCCCACGTCCTGCGACGCGCTGGAACTCGTCATTGTGCCGCGCACCCGCGACCTCGGCGACGGATTCGAGGTGCGCCGCGCGCTACCGCACGGCAAACGGCAGATGGTCGGCCCTTTCATTTTCTTCGATCATTTTGGGCCGGTGCAGTTCGTGTCGGGCAAGGGCATGGACGTGCGCCCGCATCCGCACATCGGGCTTGCCACCGTCACCTACCTGTTCGACGGCAGCATCATGCACCGCGACAGCGAGGGCAACGCCATCGAAATTCAGCCCGGTGCCATGAACCTGATGACGGCGGGCCGCGGCATCGCCCATTCCGAGCGCACGCCCGACATTCAGCGCAAGAGCGGCCAGCAGATGCTGGGCTTGCAAAGCTGGATCGCGCTGCCCGCCGGCAAGGAGGAGATCGCGCCGACTTTCCAGCATTATGCGGCGACCGACCTGCCGGTCGTGAGCGATGGCGGCATCTCCGCACGCATCATCGCGGGCAGCTCGTTCGGCGCGACCTCGCCGGTCACGATGGTCTCGCCCTGGTTCTATGTCGAGGTGACGGCGCGAGAGGGCACCAGCGTGCCCCTCGATGCGGATCACGAGGAGCGCGCCATCTATCTGGTCGACGGTGAGGTTGAAATCGCCAACGAGCGTTACGAAGGCCCGCGCCTGTTGGTGTTCCGCCCCGGCGACCGCATCACCGTGAAGACGTTGAAGCCCACGCGGATGATGTTTCTCGGTGGAGATGCCCTCGAAGGCCCGCGTCACATCTGGTGGAACTTCGTCTCCTCCAGTAAAGAGCGGATCGAGCAAGCCAAGCAGGACTGGAAGTCCGGCCGCTTTGCGCCCGTTCCCAACGAGCACGAGTTCATTCCGCTGCCGGAGTGAACCAGCTACCGCCTTCGAAAGTAAGAAAACATGACCACCATGCTTGCGAGCGACCTGCCTCTCCCACGGATCGGGCGCGGCAAAGTTCGCGACATCTATGCGGTCGGCGACGATCGCGTGCTGCTCCTGACCACCGATCGCATTTCGGCCTTCGACATCGTGATGGCGGAAACCATTCCGATGAAAGGCGCGGTGCTCACGCAAATCAGCGCCTGGTGGTTCAAGCAGCTCGAAGGCACCGTACCGCATCACATGATCAGCGCCGATGCCGATACGATTATCCGCGAGGTGCCGGCCCTGAAAGATCATCGCGCCTCGCTGGTCGGCCGCGCGATGCTGTGCCGACGCACGACAGTCTTTCCCATCGAATGCGTCATCCGTGGCTACCTCTCGGGCTCGGCCTGGAAGGAATATGCCACGCACGGCACACTCGCCGGCGAAAAGCTCGCCCCAGGACTTCTGGAAAGCGACAGGCTGGAGCCCTCGATCTTCAGCCCGGCCACCAAGGCTGAAACCGGCCACGACGAAAACATCACCGTGAGCCGGATGCGCGAGATCGTCGGCGCAGACGTGACCCAAACACTCGAAAGCATGACCCGCGCGATCTACGCGCGCGGCGAAAAGACCAGCCGCGAACACGGCATCATCATCGCCGACACCAAGTTCGAGTTCGGCCGCGGCGCCGACGGGGCGATCATCCTGATCGACGAGGTCATGACCCCGGACAGCTCGCGGTTCTGGGCGGTCGACGCCTACCGACGAGGCCAGCCGCAACCGAGCTTCGACAAGCAGCCCTTGCGCGACTATCTCGACGCCGAGCGCCGCGCCGGCCGCTGGAACGGCGAAGCCCCGCCGCCGCCATTGCCCGCGAGTGTCGTGGACGCGACCAGCAAGCGCTACCTCGAAGCCTACCGCCGCGTTACCGGCAGCGACCTCAAGATATGACCGGACAGGTGGAGTACGAGCTTCGGAAAGCGGGCACCGGGCTGCCGCTGCGCGTCGTTCTCAAGGATATTCTCGGCGGCGGCGCGGCCAGCGTTCTCACCGTCACCTTCGGGCTGTCCTATTCGCTTCTGATCTTTGGCGGATCGCTTTCGCCCTATCTGTCCTACGGCGTTGCCGCGACCTTCATTGCATCCGCCATCCTTGCCGGCGTGATTGCGGTCGGCAGTTCGCTGCCGTTTGCGATTTCGGGACCCGAAAGCTCGACCGCCGCGATGACCGGCATTCTCGCCTCTTCCATGGTGGAGCGCATGCTGGCGGTTGATCCGTCGGCGCCGGTGCTTCCCGCCGTCCTGATCACGCTTGCCGTCACGACGATCCTGACCGGCGTCGTGCTGTGTTGTTTCGGAATGACGCGCATGGGCCGCGCGATCCGTTACGTGCCCTATCCCGTGGTCGGCGGCTTTCTCGCGGCGACCGGCTGTCTCATTCTTCTCGGCGCGGTCCGCGTCATCACCGGACACTCCCTGGAATTCGCGACGCTCTCTCACTTCAGCGATCCTCTCACCTTCGAGAAGCTCGCGGCCGCCTGCGCCATGGCGGTCGTTCTCTACATGACATGGCACCGCTCGCGCTCCACGTTTGGATTACCGGTCATCCTTATCGGCGGCATCGTGGCGGCGCATGTCGTGTTCTGGCTCTCCGGCCTGTCGGCGGCGGACGCGCAGGCCGCCGGCTGGACCTTCGAGCCGCCACCGAGCGTGACCATCATGCTGCCGTGGACCGTCGAGGGCCTGTTCCATTATCCCTGGAAGATCCTGGCCGAGCTTTCGGGCAACCTGATTGCGGTGATATTCGTCACGGCCTCGTCGGCGCTCTTCAACACCACCGGCGTCGAGGTTGCGACCAATCGCGAAGCCAATCTCGAGCGTGAGCTCAACGTCACCGGCATTGCCAACGTGATCTCCGGCCTCCTCGGAGGTTATACCGGCTGCATCTCGATCAGCCGCACCGTCCTCAACTTCAACGCCGGCGGCACCGGCCCGCTGGCCGGACTCACGGTCGCTGCGATTTCGCTGCTGATGCTGATCTTTGCGCCGACGCTGCTCGGCTATATGCCGAAGTTCGTGCTCGGCGGCCTTTTGATCTATCTCGGCGCCGACGGGCTCCATAAGTGGATCGTCCAGTCGCGACGCCGGCTGTCCTTGACCGACTATATCTCGCTGCTCGTCATCGTCGTCATTATCGTCGAGTGGGGCTTCATCGCCGGCATCCTGATCGGCGTCGTCATCGGCTGCACGACGTTCGCGCTCAGCGCCTCGCGCATCGATTCCATCAAGTTTTCATTCGACGGCTCCGAGTACCGCAGTTCGCTCGACCGCTCCCGCGAGCAGCTTTCCATTCTTGCCGCGCATGGCGGCTCGATCCAGGGACTGAACTTGCAAAGCTACCTGTTCTTCGGCTCGGCCAACCGCCTCTATCAGCACGTCAAGGCGCTGCTCGCGCGACACCCGGAATGCCGGTTTCTGGTGTTCGACTTCAAGCTCGTCACCGGCGTCGATTCCTCCGCGGCCTACAGCTTCGCGCAGATCAAGCGCGCCGCGACCGAACGCGGCATCCGTCTGGTGCTGGTTCATTTGCAGGCGGCGACGGAAAAGGGGCTGCGCTCGAGCGAGTTCATCTCGCGCGACGTCAGCATCATGCCCGAGCTCGACCACGCGCTGGAGTGGTGCGAAAACGAAATCATAGCGCAGCACGAAGGCCGTGGCGACGAAGAGGCCTCGTTGCGGGACTGGTTCGTTCGCATCCTCGGCTCCGAGGAGGAAGCGACCGAGCTGATCCATCGCTGCGAACGGCTGGAGGTCGGCGCCGGCGACGTCATCGTGCGTGCGGGCGATGCGGCCGACTCCATGCACTTTATTCTCGACGGCCGCGTCGGCGTCATGATCCCGACCGGCGATGGCGAGCTGACGCGGGTGCGAAGCCTCGGCCGCTATACGACCATCGGGGAAATGGGACTGGTGTCGCGCACGCCGCGTAACGCCACCATCCAGGCCGAGGTCGCCAGCGTGCTCTATGTCCTCAGCGCCAGCCAGTTCGAAGCGATCAAGACCGAGAGCCCCGTGCTGAGCCAGAAATTGCTGACGTTTTTCGTCCTCGTCATGGCCGAACGGCTGACTTTCGCCAACCGCCTGATCGGCGTACTCCGGCGCTAGCGAGCCAAAGGAGCGCGTTGAGAACTCGTCACGGGCGGCCTATGATCGCCACACATATCCGGCTTCAGTTCTTCGGTTGAAGGGGAACATGCATGCGCAAGATTCTCTTGGCTACGATCCTGGCGGTTGCGGGCTCCTCGCCTGTTACCGCGCAAGACGAGGTGGACCAGAAGTTCGGCAAGGTTCACTTCGCGACAACCTGCAACGACGTCGCTCAGCGCCGGTTCGACCGCGCGATGCGCTATCAGCATTCGTTCTGGTACGCCGAATCCAAGGAGATCTACGAAGAGGCCATCAAGGCCGACGGCGAATGCGCCATCGCCTATTGGGGCATTGCGCTGTCGCTGTTGAATAACCCGCATGGCGCGATCCCGGCACCTAATTTGCCGCTCGGGCTAGCCGCCATCGAGAAGGCCAAGGCGGTCAATGCGAAAAGCGAGCGCGAACGCGATTACATCGACGCGCTGTCGGTGATGTATGTCGATTACGACAAGATTCCGCAGCAGGCGCGGGTGCAATCCTATCTGAAGAAGATGGAAGCGCTCGCCGGGAAATATCCGGACGACGACGAAGCGCAGATTTTCTACGCCATTACTTTGAATGTAGCGGCCTCGCCCGCCGACAAGACCTACGCCAACCAGCTCAAGGGCGCGGCCATTCTGGAGCCGATCTGGCAACGCCAGCCGCAGCATCCGGGCGTCGCCCACTATCTGATCCACCTCTATGACTATCCGCCGATCGCTGTCAAGGGCCTGCCGGCGGCGCTGCGCTATTCAAAGATCGCGCCGAATGCGGCGCACGCCCAGCATATGCCGTCGCATATCTTCACCCGCGTCGGCTACTGGAAGGAATCCATTGCCGCCAACAAGGCTTCGGTCGAGGCGGCCAAGATCAGCCGCGAAGGTGGCGAGCAGCTTCATGGCGAGGACTACATGGTCTACGCCTATCTGCAACTCGCCGACGATGACGACGCGCGCAAGGTGATCGACGCCATTGGAGCCATGACGCCCGATCCGGATTCCTTTGCCAGCGCATTCTCGCGCGCGGCCGCACCTGCCCGCTATGTGTTCGAGCGCGGCGACTGGAAGGGCGCGGCCAACCTCGACGTCAAGCCGAACAAGTTTCCGCAGGCGATGGCGATTTCTCATTTCGCCCGCGCGATCGGTGCCGCGCGCTCCGGCGACGCGGCCGCGGCGCGCATCGATGCAGCCAAGCTTGTCGAACTTCGCGACCAGCTGCGCGCCTCGAAGAGCGATTACTGGGCCGGACAGGTCGATGTTCAGGTCCAGGAGGCGAACGCCTGGATCCTTTATGCCGACGGCAAGCCGGACGAGGCGCTGAAGGCGATGGCCGCCTCGGCCGACGCAGAGGACAAAACCGAGAAAGCACCGGTCACCCCCGGACCGCTGGTGCCGGCGCGCGAACTCTACGGCTTCATGCTGCTCGATCACGGCATGGCGAAAGAAGCGCTGGCGGCATTTGACGCCACCAAGGCCAAGGAGCCGAACCGCTTCAACGGCTACGCTGGAGCGGCACAGGCCGCGCAGGCGCTCGGCGATACGGCAACGGCGAAAGCCAATTATGAAAAGCTGCTCGCGCTCACCGCAGGCTCGAACTCCGATCGGCCGGTGCTCGCAACGGCTCGAACCTTCGTGGCAAGTAATTGAGAATGAGCCGAAACGCCTTCATCGCGACGGTGCTGGGGCTTGCGCTCGGCGCGCTCGCGGGGTTGTCGGCGTTTTTCGCCTGGCCGATGCTGGTCACGAGCCAGGCACTGACGCCGCCGAGCCATCCGAAATTTACCGAAGTGCGATGGCCATTTCCGACCGACGAGTGGGGCGAGGGCAAGGCGTTTCGATGCGAAAAGGCCGATTGCGGCGCTGAAGTGAACGTCTACATCCGCGCCAAGATCGGCTTTTGCAATTGCCTGACCGGCGTCTCCGACGACGCCGAGCTCGATCGTTTGAGCGACTTTAATCTGATGGGCGGCAAGCCCGCGGTGCTGGGCACGGGCCACGAAATCAAGATCGCCTGGATGAAAGGCCGCAGCCGCGCCTACGCCGTCGCCGAGCCCTACCACGCGCCGGGCTCGGTGCTGGCGATCGCCTTCAACGACCGCTGCGATGCGATCGTCGCGACCGCGACCGTCGCGCATGACCGTCCCACGACGCTGGAGCCCAGCGTGATCGCTTTCCTCAACAGTGAGGCCGTCGTGCACTGGGCCGAGGTCACGCTGGGACTCTAGCGCCTAAGCGACTCGGATATCATGCGATGATGGAAGCGTCAGACGCCCGCCATCATCACGTATTTGATCTCGAGATATTCATCCATGCCGTGATGCGAGCCCTCGCGGCCAAGGCCGGATTCCTTGACACCGCCAAAGGGAGCGACCTCGGTCGTGATCAGGCCGGAGTTGACGCCGACCATGCCCGACTCCAGCGCTTCCGCCACCCGCCAGACCCGGCCGAGGTCGCGGGCGTAGAAATACGACGCCAGGCCGAACGGCGATTTGTTGCACATTGCGATCACGTCGGCTTCGTCCTTGAAACGGATGACGGCCGCGAGCGGCCCGAAGGTTTCCTCGCGCGACACCAGCGCGTCCGGCTTCACATCGGCAAGCACGGTCGGCTCGAAGAAGGTGCGGCCAAGCGAATGGCGCTTGCCCCCGGTCACGACCTTGGCGCCGCCCTTGACGGCGTCCGCGATATGCCGCTCGACCTTGTCGATCGCTTCCATATTGATCAGCGGCCCTTGCACCACGCCCTGCTCGGTGCCGTCGCCGATCTTCATTGCCGCGACCTTCTTCGACAGCTTCTCGACGAACTGATCGTAGATCTTGTCCTGGGCATAGAGACGGTTGGCGCAGACGCAGGTCTGGCCCATGTTGCGGTACTTCGAGACGATTGCGCCCTCGACCGCCGCGTCGATATCGGCGTCGTCGAACACGACGAACGGCGCGTTGCCGCCAAGTTCGAGCCCGAGCTTTTTCACGCCGACCGCGGCCTGTTTGTAGAGAATCTTGCCGACCTCGGTCGAACCGGTGAAACCGACAAAGCGCACAGCCGGATGCTCACACAGCACAAGCCCGATCGGGGGCGCATCGCCTGTAATCACGTTGAATACGCCCTTCGGCACGCCCGCCTTCTCGGCGAGCGCCACCAGCGCCAGGGCCGAAAGCGGCGTTTCATTGGCGGGCTTGAGCACCACTGTGCAACCCGCAGCCAGCGCCGGCGATACTTTGCGGGTGATCATCGAGTTCGGGAAATTCCACGGCGTGATCGCGCCGCAAACGCCGATCGGCTGCTTGATCGCCAGAAGACGCGCATCGCCGCGCTGGGTCGGAATGGTCTCGCCGTAAACGCGGCGCGCCTCTTCGGCAAAGAACTCGACATAGGCGCCGCCGATATCGACCTCGCCGAGCGCTTCAGAGAGCGGCTTGCCCTGCTCGGAGGTCAGGATCAGCGCGAGGTCTTCACGGTTGGCGATGATCAGTTCGAACCATTTGCGCAAAATATTCGAGCGCTGCTTGGCGGTGAGCTTTGCCCAGGCCGGGAAAGCCCGCTCGGCGGCCTCGACCGCGCGGGTCGCGTCCGCAGCGCCGAGCTGGGCGACCTTGGCGATTTCAGCGCCGGTTGCGGGGTTGTTCACAGCAAGCTCGGGCTGCCCGACCCAGGTGCCGTCGATGTAGCATTGCTCACGTAGCAGCGACGGGTCCTTCAGATGGTCCCGCAGGTTCGGGGTAGACGATTGCGAGGCGCGGGCGGCAGCGGTCGGGGTCATGGCGTTGCTCCTGAAATTCTTCTGTAATTGGGCCCTATATAGGCCGGAACCAGCCATGATGCATCGCCCGCACCGAAACGGACGGCATCAAACAAATTTGCAAGCTGGATTCGGGATCGCGCCGCCTGGTGCCGAGCGGCGATCAGGCCGCGCCGCTCAGATAGGTTTCGCGCCGGCCGATCATGCGGTCCGCGGCAGCCTTGGCGTCGGCCTTTGTCGAGGTCGCGCAGGTGCGATATTCGAGATCCGGGGTTTCCGCCGCCGCGCGGCGGCTGAACCAGGATTTGGAGGCCGAAGGCAAAAGCGCCAGCGCCTGGGCCACGTTGTCGACGGCGCCGAACGAGTGCAACGCACCGGTCGCAGCGAAGCGAACTTCGTAGATACCCGGCGTGATCGGCGCTTCGAGGTTTTCGCCACGGCCGGCCCGCGGGTACCGCTTCCATTCGCTCCAGGTCGAAATCATGGGAACTCTCCTCGGGCCCATCCGCCAATCAATCAGTTGATCCGTCAGGTCGCCGAACGCAATATCTAGGCGGCGCTTCTGCTTTGACTAAAACGCAACACCGGAATGCAGATGGCGAAGTCTGGCACAGGGCAGCAGGCGCCATCAATCGGAACCTGCCCACGATGCGGCGAGATTCGTCAAAAATTGTGGCAGCGATGGCGATAGGCCACTGACTATCCCCAACTGGATTCACGCTTGCGGGGGAAAACACCGGGGAGGAAGATCGCAAGCTTCCAAAAAAATAACCTGGAGGAACCCCATGCAAAGCAAAGCTCAGATCGATCAGATATTGCGCCACAAAAGCGATGCCGCGGAAATTCCCGGCGTCGTCGCGGTCGCCGCAAGCGGCGGGGACGTCATTTATCAAGGCGCGTTCGGCAAACGCGACCTCTCGAAGCCTGACGCGATGACGACGGATAGCGTGTTCTGGATCGCCTCCATGACCAAGGCGATCACGGCGGCGGCTGCGATGCAGCTCGTCGAGCAGGGCAAGCTTTCGCTTGATGCGCCGGTCGGCAAGGTATTGCCCGATCTCGCCGCGCCGCAGGTACTCGAAGGTTTGATGCCAATGGCGAGCCGAAGCTGCGGTCCGCGAAAAACGCCATCACGCTGCGCCAGCTCATGACCCACACCGCCGGCTTCTGCTACGATTTGTGGAACGGCGATATGGCAACGTATTTGCAGAAGAAAGGCCTCCCATCAATTACCTCCTGCAAGAACGACGCGCTGAAAACCCCGGTCGCCTCAGACCCCGGCACGCGCTGGGAATACGGCACCAATATCGATTTTGTCGGCAAGGCGGTGGAGGCCGTGAGCGGCAAGAAGCTCGATGCCTACTTGCGCGATCATCTTTTCACGCCGCTTGGCATGAACGACACCGCTTTCAAGATCACGGACTCCATGCGCAAGCGGCTTGTGGCGGCGCACGCGCGCGGAGCGGGTGGCAAGCTCGAAACATTCCCGTTCGAACTCGAGCAGAATCCGGAATTTCACATGGGCGGCGGCGGGCTCTATGGCACCGCCGGCGACTATATCAAGTTCACCCAGATGATCCTCAACAAGGGCCGCGGCAACGGCAATCAGGGGCTCAAGGCTGAAACCATCGACACGATGAGCCAGAACCACATCGGCGACCTCGTGGTGACCAAGCTGGTTTCGGCGATGCCGCCTTACACCAACGACGTCGATCTCTATCCGGGCATGGTCAAGAAATGGGGGCTTTCGTTCCTGATCAACACCGCCAAGACGCCCGAGGGCCGCAGCCCGGGCAGCCTCGCTTGGGCCGGCCTTGCCAATACCTACTACTGGATCGATCCGGCGCGCGACGTCACCGGCGTGATCCTGATGCAGGTGTTTCCGTTTGCGGACGGGAAATGTCTGGAAGCTTTTGCCGGCTTCGAACACGGCGTCTATGACGGACTGGACGCGGCGGGCCAAAAGGCGGCGTGACCCCATTATTTGTTCTTCTCCCCACTGACAGGTGGGGAGAAGAAATGCTGCGTTAAACTGGTAACCCGTTTTGCTGCGCCAGCGCCTTTAGCGACACCTTCGGCCGCGCGCCAATGTGCTGGATGACTTCGGCGGCAGCGAGCGCGCCCAACCGCCCGGCATTCTCGTGGCCAAAGCCGCGCGAAAGGCCGAACAGGAAGCCTGCCGCGAACAGATCGCCGGCGCCGGTGGTATCGACCAGTTTCTCGATCGGGAAGGCCGGTACCGCCTTGACCTCTTGTTTTGACGCGACGACGCATCCCTTCTCGCTTCGCGTCACCGCCGCGAGGCGCACATCGCCGCGCAACTGCTTCAGCGCGGTGTCGAAATCTGCCGTCTGATACAGCGCGTGCAGTTCGGCCTCGTTGGCGAAGACCAGATCGACCGTGTCGGTGCGCATCAGCTCAAGGAACTCGTCGCGGTAGCGGTCGACACAGAAAGAATCCGACAGGGTCAGCGCGACCTGACGGCCCGCCTGATGCGCGATCGCCGCCGCTTTCACGAAGGCTTCCTTGGCGCTCTTCGGGTCCCACAGATAGCCTTCAAGATAGAGGATCGCAGAAGCCGCGACCTGATCGGCATCGATATCGGCCGGCGTCAAATCCTGCGCCGCACCGAGATAGGTGTTCATGGTTCGCTCGCCGTCGCCCGTCACCAGAATATAGGAGCAACCGGTCGCGGGGCCGTCCGCCGCCGGCTTGGTCTCGAAGGTGACGCCGGCGGCACGGATATCGTGCGCGTACAAGCGGCCGATCTGGTCATCCCTGACCTTGCCGACGTAAGCGGCGCGGGCGCCGAGGCTTGCGATACCAACAATGGTGTTGGCCGCCGATCCACCCGACATCTCGGTCGCGACTCCCATGTCCCGATAAATCGCAGCCGCGCGTTCTTCATCGATCAGCGACATGCTGCCCTTGGCCATGCCGTGACGGCTCAAAAAGCCCTCGTCGGTCTGCACCAGGACGTCGAAAATGGCATTGCCGATTCCGAGCACATCGTATTTCGCTGCGGTCATGTATCTGTCCTGACGGGGTGCCTAAGGCTGCTAAAGGGTGGTAGCCGCCTATCATGATCGGTGCGACCGAGGCAAACTCAAATCCGCCCTCTGCTATAGAAAGAGGCCATGATTCGCTCGTTTCTCACGGTTTCGACGGGGACGTTGGCCTCGCGCATGCTTGGCTTTGCGCGCGATGCGATGGTCGCTGCGCTGCTCGGTGCGGGCCCCGTGGCCGATGCGTTTCTGGTGGCGTTTCAGCTCGTCAACGTGGTGCGGCGGTTGCTGACTGAGGGCGCATTGAACAATGCGCTGGTGCCGGCCTGGCTCGCCGTGAAGGAGACGAAAGGCCCGGCGGCCGCGAGCGCCTTTGCCGGCCGCGTGCTCGGCACCATCAGCACGGCGCTGATTGTGATAACCGTCGCAGCCTGCGTGTCGATGTCCGTGATTATCTCGGCCTTGGCGCCCGGCTTTGCCGAAGCCACCCAGGATCTGGCGGTGGATTACGCCCGCTTGATGCTGCCCTATCTCGCTTTCGCAGGTCCCGCCACCGTGACCATGGCGCTGTTGAATGCGCAAGGCCGCTTCGCGCTGACGGCGTTTGCGCCGCTGCTGTTCAATGGCGCCCTGATCGCGGTGATGGTTCTCGTGTTCCTCAAAGGAGGCGACGCGCTTGACGCCGCGCTTGCGCTCGCCGCAACGATCGGCCTGGCCGGATTGCTGCAATTGCTGATCCTTATCCTGCGATCGCGCGGCGACCGTCTCGCGACACCGTTGCGCGTCACCATTGATTCCGAGATGCGCGGCTTCCTCGCCAAGGCCATCCCCGGAATGGTGGCAGGCGCCGGGCCGCAATTGCTGATTGTGGCCGGCGCGATCATCGCATCGGGCTCACCGTCTGCGGTGTCATGGCTCTATTTTGCCAATCGCCTGATCGAACTGCCGCTCGGCATTGTCGGCGTTGCCGTCGGCGCTGTGCTCGTGCCTGAACTTGCGCGGGCCGTGCACACCGAGGATTCGAGCGCGACGACACATGCCCAATCGCGTGGTCTTGAGCTCGCCGTCGGGCTGGCGCTGCCCGCGACACTTGGCTTGATGGCGCTGAGCACGCCGGTGGTGCAGCTCCTGTTTCAGCACGGCGCCTTCAGTTCGACCGATACGGCAGGTACTTCGTCCGCGCTGGTGTGGCTCGCGCTTGGCCTGCCGGCGCAGGTGCTGATCAAGGCGCTGTCGCCGGCGTTCTTTGCACGAGGCGATACGACGACGCCGTTATGGGCCACCCTCAAAGGCCTTGCGGTCGCCATTGCTCTGGCCATCGTGCTCGGCCAATTATTCGGCATCCGCGGCATCGCGGCGGCCATCGCGCTCGGCGCCTGGAGCAGCGCGCTGGACCTGATCCGCAAAGGCCTCGCCGCCTTCGGCTTCTCGATCGACCCGGCCGCGCGCCGGCGGCTGTCGCGGATCGTGGCGGCCGCACTCGCCATGGGAGGCCTGTTATGGCTGTCGGCGCCAGCGGTGCTGAACGCGGGCGGAAACGAAACCGGGTTAATGCATTTCGTCCTGGTGGCGGCGCTGATATCAGCCGGAATCGCGGTTTACGGCCTGTGTCTCGCCTTGTTCGGCGTGCTGCGCTGGCGTGAGGCGATCCATGCGCTCCGCCAAAGCGGGACCTGAGCGCTTGCGCGGTTGAGACTTGCATGGCAATGGACGGCGCGAGGCGTCGTCGGAGACGACGGCGCGAACGATAGATGGCTTTTTCGGAACGCTGATCATGGCGATTGTGGAACGGGTTTTTTCTGGCGTGCAGCCGACCGGTAATTTGCATCTCGGCAATTACCTCGGCGCGATCGTCAATTTCGTGAAACTGCAAGAGACCCATAGCTGTCTCTATTGCGTTGTCGATCTGCACGCGATCACGCAAGGGATCGACGTCTGGGGCGGCCCGGCCGAGCTCGCGCGCAACACGCGCGAAGTGACCGCGGCCTTCATCGCCTCCGGTATCGACCCGAAGAAGCATATTGTGTTCAACCAGAGCCAGGTGACCGGCCACTCCGAACTCGCCTGGATATTCAATTGCGTCGCCCGCGTCGGCTGGCTCAACCGCATGACCCAGTTCAAGGAGAAGGCCGGCAAGGATCGCGAAAACGCGTCGGTGGGACTTTACGATTATCCGGTGCTGATGGCCGCCGACATTCTGTTGTACCGCGCCACCCATGTGCCGGTCGGCGAGGACCAGAAGCAGCATCTCGAACTCGCGCGCGACATCGCGCAAAAGTTCAACAACGACTTCGGCGATTCCGTTCGCGGCCACGGATTCAACGACGGCCTGTTCTTCCCGCAGCCGGAGCCGCTGATCACGGGCCCGGCGACGCGGGTGATGAGCTTGCGCGACGGCACCAAGAAAATGTCGAAGTCCGACCCGTCGGATTATTCGCGCATCAATCTCACCGACGATGCCGACACCATCGCGCAGAAGATCCGCAAGGCCAAGACCGATCCGGAACCGCTGCCGTCGGAAGAAAAGGGTCTGGAGAGCCGCCCCGAAGCCGACAACCTCGTTGGCATCTTTGCCGCGTTATCAGGCCGTACAAAAGCCGACGTGCTCGGCGAATTCGGCGGCGGACAGTTTTCCAGCTTCAAGAATTCGCTGGTCGAGCTCTGCGTCGCAAAACTTGCGCCGATCGCCTCCGAGATGAAGAAGCTGGTCGCCGATCCCGGCCATGTCGACGCCATCCTGATCGATGGTTCCGACCGGGCGCGCGCGATCGCCGATGAAACCATGAAGCTCACGCGCGACATCGTCGGCTTCATTCGGAAGCGCTAGTCCGGCTTTGTAAAATTTGTAAAGAAATGCCGCGACGCACACTAGCTCGCCGTCCGGCCCGCTTGTCGCGGATGGCCACGCCATGGCAGCATGCGTCCGGTCTGGTTCAGCACCGGGACATGCATGACCACCCAAAGACGCAGCTACGAGACGGGTCACAAGCCGAAATGCCTGGTCATCGTTGACGACACCGCGGAATGGGATCGCGCGGTTCGCTACGCAAGCCGCTGGGCGATCCGCGCCGGCGGCGGCGTGGTGATGCTTCGCATCATCGAGATCGAAGACCAGAATCAGCAATGGCTGGGTGTTGCCGACATCATGCGCGCCGAGGCCATGGAAGACGCCAACGCCGCGCTCGATCGCGCCTCGGGCCGCGCCAACGGCATCGCTGCGATCACGCCCGAACGGGTGATCCGCGAGGGCGACCCGACCGAGCAGGTGATCGACGTGATCGAAAAGGATGTCGACATCGCCATGCTGGTCCTGGCCGCCAATGCCGGCCCCGAGGGCCCGGGACCGATCATCACGGCGATGGCCAATGCGGTCGGGACCTTCCCGATCCCCATCGTGATCGTGCCCGGCGGCCTGAGCGATACGGAAATCGACGCGCTTTCTTAGGCACTTAGGCTAGTTTTGGGGTGGATTCCCACCCTTGACCGTGCGTTCTAGATCGCCATTTGATAGAGAGACCTCACACGCCGGCCTTTAACCGGCGATGCCGGAGATTTTCATGTTTATCCAGACCGAAGCCACGCCCAATCCCGCCACCCTGAAATTCATTCCTGGCCGTACCGTGCTCGACAGCGGCACCATGGAATTTGCCAATCGCGAGGCCGCAACACGTTCGCCACTCGCCGAAAAACTGTTTGGCGTGCCTGGCGTCACCAGCGTGTTTTACGGCTCGGATTTCGTCACCGTCACCAAGGACGACAGCGACTGGCAGCACCTGAAGCCGGCGATCCTCGGCGCCATCATGGAGCACTACATGTCGGGCGCGCCGTTGCTGGCCGACGGCAGCGCCGGCAGCGATGAGGCAACCGACGAAGCGGATGAGTTTTTCAACGAGGCCGATGCTGAGACCGTCGACATGATCAAGGACCTGATCGAGACGCGGGTGCGGCCGGCGGTCGCCAACGACGGCGGCGATATCACGTTCCGCGGCTTCAAGGACGGTATCGTCTACCTCAACATGAAGGGTTCGTGCGCCGGCTGCCCCTCCTCCACCGCGACCCTGCAGCACGGCATCCAGAACTTGCTGCGGCACTTCGTGCCCGAAGTGGTCGAAGTGCGGCCGATGTGAGAGACGGATGGCGGATCAAAAATCGCGCGTCAGATCTTACCCTCGGTTGACCCGCCGCGCTTTGCGATTTGCCCTTCCATGCTGATCCTCGCCATCGATACGGCGCTTGATGCCTGCGCCGCCGCGGTGCTCGACACCGAGGCCGGTAAACTGATCGCCCAGGAATCCCAGGCCATGAAGCGCGGCCATGCGGAAGCGCTGATGCCGCTGATCGGGCGCGTGATCGCCGCATCAGGCACCGCTTTCACCAGCCTCGGCCGCATCGTCGTCACCACCGGTCCCGGAAGCTTTACCGGGCTCCGTGTTGGTCTGTCGGCGGCTCGCGGCATCGCGCTCGCCGCCAATATTCCCGTGGTGGGCGTCACGACGCTGGCAGCCTATGCGGCGCCCATCGTCAGCCAGAATCTCGAACCTCCCGTGGTTTCCGCCATCGATGCACGCCATGACCACGTTTATCTTCAGGTCGTCAGCGGTAACGGAAGCGCGCTGGTGAGGCCGCGCGTGACACCGATCACGGAAGCGCTCAACGCCTGGCGCTTCGGCGCACCGCATATCGTCGGCAATGCCGCCCCCCTTCTGGCCGAGCGCTGGCCGTCACACGCGGTTCCCCCGGTCAAGGTCGATCCGCAAGCCGCGCCTGACATCGCATGGGTCGGATGGTTAGGGGCCGCGGTCAGTCCGAATACGGCGCCCGCGCGTCCGTTTTATCTGCGGGCGCCCGACGCCAAGCCGGCCAAGGAACTTGCAGGCGCCGCGCCGCCGGCTTCGCCATGATGGCGTGGCTCTCCGAATTATGGAGCAGCCCGCAGGCGGTGGTCGAACCGGCGACGTTGCGCGATGCAGCAGCGCTGTCCCAGATCCATGGCGCTTCTTTTCACCGCGGCTGGGGTGAGAGCGAATTCGAAACCATGCTCACGGAACGCAACACGATGGTTCATCGCCTGAGACTGGGCCGGAAAACCATCGGTTTTTCGGTGTCGCGGATGGCTGCGGACGAAGCCGAGATCCTGTCGATCGCAGTTGCCGAATCCCATCGCGGCCGCGGGCTCTCGAACAACCTGCTGTTGACCCATTTGGGTCACCTCGCCGGCCGGGGCATCCGGACGGTGTTTCTGGAAGTGGAAGAAAATAACCAGCCGGCCCGCCGACTTTACGGACGGGCCGGATTTGGCGTCGTTGGACGCCGTGAACGCTATTACCGGCAAAGCGGCGGGGAAGCGCTGGATGCGCTCTTGATGCGGCGCGACTTGTCGTGACATCTAGTGGTCCGAATCTAACGTCAGAACGTGATATGATGATCGACGAGAGCGGCAAAACTGTCCTGGTAACATCCGGCAAATGACCACACTGAAGCCCAATCCCGCGCTTGCTGCCACCGGCATCGAGGCGCGTTGTGCCGCCACCGGCATGCGCATGACCGAGCAGCGGCGCGTCATCGCGCGCGTACTGGCGGAAGCGGAGGATCATCCCGACGTCGAGGAGCTCTATCGCCGCTGCGTCGCGGTCGACGACAAGATCTCGATTTCGACGGTCTATCGCACGGTCAAGCTGTTCGAGGATGCCGGCATTATCGAACGGCATGATTTTCGCGAAGGCCGCGCCCGCTACGAACAGATGCGCGACAGCCACCACGATCATCTGATCAACCTGCGCGACGGCAAGGTGATCGAGTTCACCTCGGAGGAGATCGAGAAGTTGCAGGCCGAAATCGCCCGCAAGCTCGGCTATCGCCTGGTCGATCACCGGCTGGAACTCTACTGCGTTCCGCTCGAAGACGATAAATCCTGAAAGCGCGTCAAATCCTGAAGCGCGCCACGCCTTTCCGACCCAACATTTCGGTTCCATGAAGCCACGCAAACTGCACATCAAGTCATACGGCTGTCAGATGAATGTCTACGATGCGCAACGCATGGTGGACACGCTGGCTGGCGAAGGCTTTGTCGAGACCGCAAGCGTGGACGATGCCGACCTCGTCATCCTCAACACCTGTCATATCCGCGAGAAAGCTTCCGAAAAGGTCTATTCCGAACTCGGCCGGCTCCGCGTCGCGAAGGACGAAGCGGCACGCGAGGGCCGGCGCATGAACATCGCCGTCGCTGGCTGCGTCGCGCAGGCCGAAGGCCGTGAGATCATCAACCGCGCGCCGGTGGTCGATGTCGTCGTGGGGCCGCAGAGCTATCATCATCTGCCGCAACTGCTCGCCCGCGCCGAAAAAGACGGCCGCGCGCTGGAGACGGAATTTCCGACGGAAGACAAGTTCGCATTTTTGCCGCCGCCGAAGCCGGACAAGATCCGCGCGCGCGGCATCTCGTCGTTCGTCACCATTCAGGAAGGCTGCGACAAGTTCTGCACGTTCTGCGTGGTGCCCTATACGCGCGGCGCCGAGGTTTCACGCCCCGTTGCCAAAATCGTCGACGACGTGAAGCGCCTCGCCGACCACGGGGTTCGCGAAATCACCCTGATCGGTCAGAACGTCAACGGCTATCACGGCGAAGGACCGGACGGCCGGACCTGGTCGCTTGGCACGCTGTTGCGCTACCTCGCCGAAATTCCCGGCATTGTCCGCCTGCGCTATTCGACCAGCCATCCCCGCGACATCGACGAGGCGCTGATCGAAGCCCATCGCGACATCCCGGCGGTGATGCCGTTTGTGCATCTGCCGGTGCAATCCGGCTCGGACCGGATTCTCAGCGCCATGAATCGCAAACATACCGCCGATGATTACCGCCGCGCGGTCGATCGTTTCCGCGCGGTTAGCCAAGACATTGCATTTTCATCGGATTTTATCGTTGGCTTCCCCGGCGAAACCGAGGAAGATTTTCAGGCCACCCTCGCTCTGGTCACACAAATCGGGTACGCTGGCGCCTATTCGTTCAAGTATTCGCCTCGGCCCGGCACGCCGGCGGCGGACATGCAGGAGATGGTGTCAGCGGACGAAATGGACGAGCGATTGGCGCGGCTTCAGGAATTGATCGACAGCCAGCAATCGGCCTTCAACAAGGCCGCGATTGGGACCACCGTCGATGTGTTGTTCGAGCGCGCGGCACGCAATCCGGGCCAGATCGTTGGCCGCACCGCTTATCTTCAGCCGGCACATGTGATGGCGGGCGAATCGATCATCGGACAGGTGCTGCCGGTTCGCATCGACAGCCTCGAGCGCTACAGCCTGCTCGGCGAGCTCGCCGGCCCGCTGCCGACGCTGGCGCCTTCCGGCACCCAGCCCTCCATCAATTCCTCTGAAACGCGAATGGGAGCCTGAACCCTTGCCAAAAAGCGCATCGGATTCGCCTTCACTCGTTCCCAACCGTAGCCGCGACATGCAAGTTCCGCCCGAGACCCAGTTCGTCATCGACTTCGACGACAACCGCGCCGCCTCCGCGCTGGTTGGACCTTACGGTCAGAACCTGGCGCTGATCGAGCGGCGGCTCGGCGTCGTCGTCGATTCGCGCGGCAATCACATCACGGTGGCTGGGTCGCGCGACGGCTGCGATGCGGCGCGACGCGTACTCGAAACGCTGTATGCGCAGGCGGTGAAGGGACAGGATGTCGACCAGGGCGAAGTCGAAGGCGCGATCCGCGCCGTGATCTCGCAGGGTTCGCTGTTCGAATTCGATCCGAAGACGGCGAAGTCCTCGTTCGACACCATCAACCTGCGCAAGCGCCCAGTTCGCGCACGCACCGCCGCACAGGATTCCTATATTCGCGCGCTGAAACGCCACGAACTCGTGTTCGGCGTCGGCCCGGCGGGCACCGGCAAGACCTGGCTTGCGGTCGCGCATGCCGCGCAACTGTTCGAGCGTAAAGAAGTCGACCGCATCATCCTGTCGCGTCCGGCGGTGGAAGCCGGCGAGCGGCTCGGCTTCCTGCCGGGCGACCTGCGCGAAAAGGTCGATCCTTATCTGCGGCCAATCTACGACGCGCTATACGATCTGATGGATTCGCGCATCGTCGAGCGCGCGCTGCAGACCGGCGAAATCGAAATCGCGCCGCTGGCCTTCATGCGCGGCCGCACGCTGACCAACGCCGTCATCATTCTGGACGAAGCGCAGAACACCACGTCCATGCAGATGAAGATGTTCCTGACCCGGCTCGGCGAGAACAGCCGCATGATCATCACCGGCGACCCGTCCCAGGTCGACCTGCCGCATGGCCAGACGTCGGGGCTCGCGGAAGCCGTCAAGCTGCTCGACGGCGTGAACGGCATTGCCCAGGTCCGATTCACCGCCGAAGACGTGATCCGCCATGAGCTGGTGGCACGGATCGTGGCGGCTTACGAAGGCTTGCCGCAACGGCCGGCGGCCGACAAGAAGTGACGCCTGGAACAGCGCCTCACCGCCGCATACAGAACTCCGAACCGATGGCACCGTCTGCCCTTCCGATTACCGAAATTCTCGTCGTCGCCGATTGCTGGCAGGCCGAGCCCGGGGCCGAGGCCGTGATCGACCGCGCGATTGCGGCTGCGGCCGAGTTTGTCGCGGCCGATGTCGGCGAGAGCGAGCTTGCGGTCATGCTGACCGACGACGAGGGCATCCGCACGCTCAATTGCAACTGGCGCGGCATCGACAAGCCGACCAATGTATTGTCGTTCCCGGCCCTGCAGCCACAGGGCGCGCGAAAGGCCGGCGATGCGCCACGCATGCTGGGCGACATCGCCATCGCCTATGAAACGACGCGCCGCGAAGCTGACGACGAGCAGAAGCCGTTCGACCATCATCTCAGCCATCTTGCGGTCCATGGCTTCCTGCACCTGATCGGCCACGATCACGAGCAGGACCAGGAGGCCGAAACCATGGAATCGCTCGAGCGCGAGATCCTGTCGCAGCTCGGCATTCCCGATCCCTACGCGGAGCGGAGGGATTAAGGAATGCCGGACTCCGACCCAATCCACGACAATCCGCGCAACACGCCGAACCTGCCAGCCGTCGTGCAGGAAGGCGAGGTCATGCGCCCCACAGCAGACAACTGGCTGACGCGCGCGATCCGCACGCTGTTTGGCTGGAAGCCGGGATCGGTCCGCGACGATCTGCAAGTCGTGCTCGACACTTCGACGCCCGACGAGGTCGGCTTTTCCGCTGTCGAGCGCACCATGCTGCGCAACATCCTCTCGCTGCACGAGCGGCGGATCGCGGATGTCATGATCCATCGCGCCGACATCGTCGCGGTCAAACACGATATTCCGCTCGGCGAGTTGATGAGCCTGTTCGAAAGCGCCGCGCATTCGCGGCTTGTCGTCTACAACGAAACCCTCGACGACCCCGAAGGCATGGTCCATATCCGCGACCTGCTGGCGTTCATGACGGCGCGGGCCGCAACCCCCCGGACGAAGACCAGATCCAAAAAGCCGCCGCCGGCGGGCCTCGATCTGCGCGCGGTCGATCTGGCGATGCCGCTCTCGGAAGCCAGCATCATCCGCAAGCTGCTGTTCGTGCCGCCGTCGATGCGCGCGATCGACCTACTGGCGCAGATGCAGGCCTCGCGCATTCATCTGGCGCTGGTCGTCGACGAATATGGCGGGACCGACGGGCTGGTTTCGATCGAAGACATTGTCGAACAGATCGTCGGCGAGATCGACGACGAACACGACAGCGACGAGCCCCCGGCGGTGGTCCGGCAAGCCGATAATTCCTTCATTGCCGATGCCCGCGCCAGCCTCGATGATGTCCGCTCGGTGATCGGGGAGGAGTTCGTGACCGGAGAAGCCGGCGAGGAAGTCGAGACGCTGGGCGGCTTTCTCGTCACCCATGTCGGCCGGCTGCCGGTGCGCGGCGAAGTGATTTCGGGGCCCGGCAATTTCGAAATCGAGGTGCTCGATGCCGACCCGCGACGGGTCAAGCGCTTGCGCATCGCCACGCGAAAGGAGCGCGAACGCACGCCACAGCGTACCCCGCGCGAGAGCCGCCGCCGCGATCCCGCGCCAGATAGCCCGCAGCCGGGCGAACAGACAAACCCGCCGGGCGACGGAGCCGCCTCATCGTGACGGCTTCCAGCAGACTTCGCTCGATCGGTCTTGCGATCATCCTGACCTGGGGCTGGAAGCGCGCCGGCCTTGCGCTGCTCGCCGGCGCGCTTTCCTCGCTCGCGATGGCGCCGTTCAACGCCTGGCCCGTGCTGTTTCTGACGCTTCCGGTCATGGTCTGGCAGATCGACGGCGCGGCCGCCGGGCGCTGGCGCGGCGTGCCGGCGGCCGCGCTGACCGGCTGGTGCTTCGGCCTCGGCTATTTCGTGCCGGGGCTCTACTGGATCGGCTACGCCTTCCTGGTCGACGCGCCGACCTTCGCATGGCTGATGCCGTTCGCGATTCTGGGACTGCCGGCCTATCTCGCGCTGTTCATGGCGTTGGGCTTCGCGCTCGCGCGGCTGTTCTGGACGCGGGATGCCGCACGCGTGATCGCACTGGCCGCGAGCCTGACCATGAGCGAATGGTTGCGCGGCCACGCGCTCACCGGCTTTCCGTGGAATTCGCTCGGCTATGCCTTGAGCGAACCGCTGGCGCTTGCACAGACCGCATCATTGATCGGGCTGTGGGGCCTGACCTTCCTGACGGTAGCGATCTTCGCAAGCCCGGCCGTGCTGATCGACGGCACGTCCCGCGGACGCAAGCCCTGGGTTGCACCTGCGCTGGCATTGATCGTCCTGCTTTCCATGACCGTCTTTGGCGCGATCCGCCTGAGCCGGCAGCCGACGCTCATGCTGACCAACACCAGGCTGCGGATCATGCAGCCCAACTTGCAGCAGGACGCCAGATTCAATTACGGCGCCAAAGCCGACGTCATGAAGAAATATCTCACGCTGTCCGATCGCGCGTCCGGACCGCAATCGACCGGCGTGCGCGACGTCAACATCCTGATCTGGCCGGAATCGGCGTTTCCGTTCTTCCTGACCCGCGAAGCCGACGCGATGGCGCAGATCTCCGATCTCCTGCCGAAGGGAACGGTGCTGATCACAGGTTCAGTGCGCGCCCCCGACGTGCCGCCCGGCACGCGGATCACACGCGCCTACAATTCGATCTACGTCATCGACCACGACAGCAACGTGCTGTCGGTCTACGACAAGCTGCACCTGGTGCCGTTCGGCGAATTCCTGCCGTTCCAGGACTTGATGGAAAAAATCGGTTTCGAACAACTGACGCGGGTTCAGGGCGGATTCATCCCCGGTACACGTCGTCGCAGCATGGAGGTGCCGAACGCGCCAAGAATGCTACCTCTGATATGCTACGAGGTTGTCTTTCCCGGTCATGTTGTCGAACGCGGCGACCGGCCGGGCTGGATAGTCAATCTCACCAATGACGGCTGGTTCGGAATTTCCAGCGGCCCCTATCAGCACCTTCAGCAGGCTCGCATGCGCGCGATCGAACAAGGACTGCCGCTCGTTCGCGCCGCAAATACGGGTATCTCGGCCGTGATCGACCCGGTGGGACGGACGGTGGCGAGCCTTGGGCTCGGGCTTGAGGGCGTACTGGATTCCGGCCTGCCGGCCGCGATCCCGCCGACGGCTTACGCGCGCGCCGGCGATATTCCGATCATGATCATCCTTGCAGCCGCATGGCTGTTCGTGATTCGGCGGCGCACCGCAAAATAGGTGGGGAGCGTCATTTTGGATCAAGGTTCGACCCCGACTTTGCTTTGACGGCATCAGCACCTGAGGCATAATCCATCCTGTGCAGCGGCACTTCTGAACCGCCACACTCGTCTGGAGGAGCGTTGGCGATGTCGACCAAAGCGCCCAACCCTGTTGACAAATATGTCGGCAGCCGGGTGCGCATGCGCCGCATCATGCTCGGCATGAGCCAGGAAAAACTTGGCGAGGCGCTCGGATTGACGTTCCAGCAGGTGCAGAAATACGAGAAGGGCACCAATCGCGTCGGCGCGAGCCGCATACAGCAGATCTCCGAAATCCTTCAGGTGCCGGTATCGTTTCTGTTCGAGGGCGGACCGACCGGCACGGCGAAAGCCGACGGCAACTCCGAAGCCACCTCGCCTTCCTATGTTTCCGATTTCCTCGCCACCTCCGAGGGGCTGTCGCTGACCCGCGCCTTTACCCGCATCAGTGACGCCAAGCTCCGGCGCAGCATCGTCGATCTCGTCGAACAGATCGCCGCCCACGAAAATCCCGACAAGCGATAAACGCCCCCGATACCGCTTTGAAGCGCCGTTGCGGGGATGAGCAATGATGCTATTGAACCGGGCCCTGGCTTCGAGCCCTACCCTTTTCGGATTTGTCGGACACTGCGATGAGCGAACCAGACGGCGAGAACGATGCGAGCCTGCAGGCGCAGCGCGCCTTCTTTGGCCGCCGCAAGGGCCACAAATTGCGCGCGCACCAGGCCGACCTGATCGCGCATTTGCTGCCTGGACTTTCGCTCGATATCTTGAGCCCGCAGCCAGGCAGACTGACTGAATTATTCGGCGCGCCGGTCGATGCGGTGCGGCTGGAAATCGGCTTTGGCGGCGGCGAGCATCTGATCGCGGAAGCGCAAGCCTTTCCGGATACCGGCTTCATCGGCTGCGAGCCCTATGTCAACGGCATGGCGAAGATCCTGACGTTGATCGAGGCCAACAACATCCAGAATATCCGGCTGTTTGCCGGCGACGCAGCCGAGCTGCTGGCCTGGGTGCCGGCAAACTCGCTGACGCGGATCGATTTGATCCATCCCGACCCGTGGCCAAAACGGCGGCACTGGAAGCGTCGTTTCGTGCAGGATGCCATGATTGCAGCGATGGCGCGCGCGCTGAAAACCGACGGCGAGTTTCGCTTCGTCAGCGACATCGCCGATTACTGCGCCTGGACGCTTTCGCATTTCATGCGCGCGTCCGACTTCGTCTGGACGGCGGAGCGCGTCTCCGACTGGCGCGAACCGTGGCGCGATTACACGATGACGCGATACGGCCGCAAAGCGATGCGCGAAGGCCGCACCGCCGCCTATCTGATTTTCAGAAAGACCGGATAGAGCGCGTTAGGCTGTTTCGCGCGTCCGCCAGAAGCTGACCACCCGCTCCGCGGTCGACGGCGACAGCCGCATGAAGTTCGAGCGCACGCTATCGATGTCGGCGGAGGCTGGAATTCGCGCCGGACCGAGCCGCAGCAGAACCAGCGCCCGCACGGTCGCCCATTCAAGCCCGATTGCCTTCGCGATGATCAGGATCGGGTCATGGCGATCGCCGGACATCAGGCGATCGACCGCAGGGATCGGCACGCCCGACATGGCCGACAGCGCGGCGACAGACTCGGTGTAGCGATAGGCCTTGGCGAAATCGAGCAGCGCCGTCTCACCCAGGTCGCCGGCGCGGTAAAGCAACAGGATAGTGCGCTGCGCCGGCGCGAAATCGCGCTGTTTCGCCGGCTGCTCTGCCTTGCCGGAAATCTCGCCCATGGCCTTGGCGACAGCGGCCTGCCGGCCAGGCTCGGCCATGTCGAACAGGCGGCGGCGCACGACGTCGACCGAACTCGTCAGCAGTTCTTTCAGCAAGCGGTCCGGCAGATCGTTGCGCTGGCCGACCGTGATCGTCAGCACGCCGTCCTTGGCCGCGCGCTTGACCAGCGCCGAATAGCCGATCGTCGAAAACGCCGCGCCTGCATTGGCCGCGGCACGCCGGATCACATCGCGCTCGCCACGTTGCACCATCACGTCGGTCAGATCGGGCGAAAGTCTCGCGCGCTCCGTCATGGCGAGCAGGTGATCCTGACCCTTCACGCGCGCGATCTCGACCAGCGCCTGCTCGTCGAGCACGGGCGAGCGGCGCAGCACGGGACCTGCGATCGAGATGTTGTCCTCGCGCGCGAGTTGCCCAATCAAGGCCGGCGGCGCGTTGGCGATGGTGGCGATGCGTTCGGCAAGTTCGGCGCGGGCCGCAAGGTCGGTCTGCGGGACGATGCCGGTCAGGAGATGATCGAACAGTTCGATGTGGCGGGGCTGGAAGCCGGCGGCCCCCTGCACGAATAGTTCCGCGATGCCGCGGCTCACCTCCGCAAGGCGTTTGGGATCGCCCCGCCTGACGATTTCATCAAGCCCGGGAATGAGCGGCGTGGCGATGGTCATGAAACTCTACTGGAACGCGCAGGTCGTCCGGCAATCTAGGGGCGCATGGTGAAAGAAGGGTTAGGTTTGGCCGCCGCGGAACGCAGCAAAATTAATGTCCCCGGGATCGCGCGGGCCTTGTGGCACCAGCCAAAAACCGCTATATCCGCCTCAACTTACAGTTTCTCATACGATCGCGTATCGAGAGTGGGCCCCCCGGGACCCGCTCTTTTTTATTACCTGAGGAGACCTCGGCCGGATAAGGCGGGGAACCCCGGACGATACGCGCCGAAGACAACAGCCAAGTCTGCCCTGAAGGCCAAATTGACCCTGGATATGACCGATCCAACGCCTGGTTCCTTTGAGACCGACCTGCTCGACGAGCCGCGGCTCGTGGTCGAGCCGGGCGCGGCGGCGCGCGTGTCGGCGGTCGCAGGGCCGGTGCTGCACGGAATGGGCTATCGGCTGGTTCGCATCAAGATTTCGGGAGAAGCCGGCTGCACCGTGCAGATCATGGCCGAACGGCCGGACGGGTCGATGCAGATCGAGGACTGCGAAGCGATCTCGCGGGCGCTGTCGCCGGTGCTTGATATCGCCGACCCGATCGACCGCGCCTATCGGCTGGAAATTTCCTCGCCCGGCATCGATCGTCCGCTGGTGCGTCGCTCGGACTTCGAGCGTTTCGCCGGCCATCTGGTGAAAATCGAGATGGCGGTCGCCCATGAGGGGCGCAAGCGATTTCGCGGAATGCTTGATGGCGTCGAGGGCCGCACGGTTCGTCTGCGTCGCGACGACGTCAAGGCCGGCGAGGACGCCGACGTGTGTCTGACGATGGAAGACATTTCCGAGGCCCGGCTTGTCCTCACCGACGAACTGGTCGCCGAATCGATGCGACGCGGCAAGAAAGCCGAGCGCGAATTAAAGCGCAGCCTTGGCCTGAAACCGCCGGCGCCGCCACATGCCAACCAAAAGCCGGCCGGGAAGCCGGCCCCGAAAAACACCAAACAACATCGCCTGGCCGCCGAAAAAGCGCGGCGCGGCGACATCGATCCTGCAAGAGGAGACTGAGCCATGGCCGTCAGTGCCAACAAGCTTGAATTGCTGCAAATCGCGGACGCCGTTGCGCGCGAAAAGTCGATCGACCGCAGCATCGTGATTTCGGCGATGGAAGATGCCATCGCCAAAGCGGCCCGCGCCCGCTACGGCAGCGAGACCGACGTTCACGCCGAGATCGACGCCAAGAAAGGCGAGCTGCGGCTGTCGCGCCACATGCTGGTGGTCGAGACCGTCGAAAACTCCGCCAACCAGATTTCGCTCGTCGATGCGCAGCGGGCCAATCCCGGCGCCCAGGTTGGCGACACCATCGCCGACACGCTGCCGCCGCTGGAATATGGCCGCATCGCCGCGCAATCGGCCAAGCAGGTGATCGTGCAGAAGGTGCGCGAGGCCGAACGCGACCGGCAGTACCAGGAATTCAAGGACCGCATCGGCGATATCGTCAACGGCATCGTCAAGCGCGTCGAATATGGCAGCGTGATCGTCGACCTCGGCCGCGGCGAAGCCATCGTGCGCCGTGACGAGATGCTGCCGCGCGAAGTGTTCCGCAACGGCGACCGCGTCCGCGCCTATATTTTCGACGTCCGCCGTGAAACGCGCGGACCGCAGATTTTCCTCTCGCGCACCCATCCGCAATTCATGGCGAAGCTGTTCGCGCAGGAAGTGCCGGAAATCTATGACGGCATTGTCGAGATCAAGGCGGTCGCCCGCGATCCCGGATCGCGCGCCAAGATCGGCGTGATTTCGCGGGATTCCTCGGTCGATCCGGTCGGCGCCTGCGTCGGCATGCGCGGATCGCGCGTGCAGGCCGTGGTCAACGAGTTGCAGGGTGAAAAGATCGACATCATTCCCTGGTCGCCCGATATCGCGACCTTCGTGGTCAACGCGCTGGCGCCGGCGGAAGTCTCCAAGGTCGTGATCGACGAAGACCGCGAGCGCATCGAGGTCGTGGTGCCCGACACCAACAACCAGCTGTCGCTGGCGATCGGCCGGCGCGGCCAGAACGTGCGCCTTGCCTCGCAACTGACCGGCTGGGACATCGATATTCTTACCGAACAGGAAGAATCCGAGCGCCGTCAGGCCGATTTCGAAAATTCAACGCGCGTCTTCATGGAAGCGCTCAATGTTGACGAAGTCGTCGGTCAATTGCTGGCTTCGGAAGGCTTCACCTCAGTGGAGGAACTCGCGATGGTCGATTCCCGGGAACTGGCCGGCATCGAAGGTTTTGACGAAGAGACCGCCAACGAACTTCAGAGCCGCGCCAAGGAATATCTGGAACGGCTCGAGACCGAGCTTGAGAACAAGCGCAAGGAACTCGGCGTGTCCGACGAGGTGAAGGAGGTTCCGGGTGTCACCTCGAAGATGCTGGTGAAATTCGGCGAGAACGACATCAAGACCGTCGAAGACCTCGCCGGCTGCGCCACCGACGACCTCGTCGGCTGGACCGAGCGCAAGGAAGGCGGCGAATCCACCAAGCATGCCGGCATCCTTGCCGGCGGCGATATCTCGCGCGACGACGCGGAAGCCTTGATCATGCAGGCGCGCGTGCACGCCGGCTGGATCACCCAGGCCGACCTCGACAAGCAGACCGAAGCGGCGGCGGCAAGCCCCGAAGATCAACCGGCTTGACGTTGGGAGCC
Source organism: Bradyrhizobium erythrophlei (assembly GCF_900142985.1). Classification (NCBI taxonomy): domain Bacteria; kingdom Pseudomonadati; phylum Pseudomonadota; class Alphaproteobacteria; order Hyphomicrobiales; family Nitrobacteraceae; genus Bradyrhizobium; species Bradyrhizobium erythrophlei. The sequence goes on along the minus strand of NZ_LT670849.1, from coordinate 3,064,929 downwards.
ATGTCGACGCCATGCTCGCCATCGCTGACCCGGAACTCGACCATGGACCGCGGGCTGAAAAGTCCGCGACCATGCGGATGTGCGCGGTCAGCCGGGAAGTACGGCCGATCGACGAACTGATCCGCTTTGTGGTCGCCCCCTCCGGCGAGGTGGTGGCGGACTTGAAGCGCAAATTGCCCGGACGCGGTTTGTGGGTTTCAGCTTCGCGCAAGATGGTTGCGGAAGCCGTCCGGCGTCACCAATTCAGCAAGGGATTCAAATGCGATGTCCGTGCAACGGCGACGCTTGCCGCGGACACCGAGGTCTTGCTGGAACGGTTTGCCGTCGATGCGCTGGCCATGGCCGCCAAAGCCGGCCAGGTCGTTTCCGGGTTTACCAAGGTCGCAGACGCCCTTGAGCGGCCGGGTCCGGGCGCGGTCCGGGCGCTGATCCATGCAACCGACGGGGCCGCGGACGGAATCCGCAAATTGGATGCCATCGTCAGGCAAAATGGCGGGAATAATGGCCATTCGGCCGAGGTTCGTATCGTTAATGTCCTGACTTCCGAGCAATTGGATTTGGCACTTGGGCGGTCAAATGTGATACATGCTGCCCTGCTCGCGGGCCCGGCGAGCGATACGTTCCTGTCACGTAGCCAAATACTGGTCCGATACCGGATGGCGGACGAGGACAGAACCGCGGCCGTGGACAAGAATTCGCCGATTTAAGGACCGTGCGGAAACGCACGACTAGAACAGGATTAGGACTGCTGAATGGTTGATACCAAAACGCCTGGCGACAAGACGCTCAGTGTGCCGACCAAGACCTTGTCGCTCAAGCCGCGGGTCGAGACCGGAACCGTGCGCCAGAGCTTCAGCCACGGCCGAACCAAGCAGGTCGTGGTGGAAAAACGCGGCAAGCGCCGCGTCGGTGGGGACGGCCCCGCCGCGGAGACGCATGCGCCCGAGCCGGTGATCGCGAAGCCTGCTGCGGCGCCGGCGCCTGCCGCCCGCAAGGCACCGCCGCCAGCCGCGCCGCGCAGCAATTCCGGCGTGGTCTTGCGCACCCTCACCGAGGATGAACGAAGCGCCCGCGCCAGCGCCCTTGCGGACGCAAAGGTCCGCGACGTCGAAGAACGGCGCGTCGCGGAAGAAGAAGCCAAGCGTCGCGCCAGCCGCGAAGGCATCGAGCAGGCCGAGCGCGAGGCGGCCGAAGCCCGCCGCAAGGCCGAGGAAGAGCGTCACCGTCACGACGAAGAAGCCAAGCGGAAGGCCGAACTGGAAGCCAAAAAGCGCTTTGGCGAGGCCGAAGCTCGCCCGACAGCGACCGCGGCCCGGCCTGCGACGACCCCGGCCCGTCCCGCTATCCCGGTCGCGCGTGCGCCCGGTATTGCCGCCGATGCGTCTGATGAAGATGAAGGTCCGCGCCAGGTTCGGCGCGGTGGACCGGGCCGTCCCGTAGTTGCCCCGAAGCCGACCGCGAAGCCGGCGCCGCAGAAACAGCGCGGGCGCTTGACGCTTGTTACGGCCCTTAATGCCGACGACGTGCGCGAGCGTTCGATCGCCTCGTTCCGCCGCCGCACGCAACGCCTCAAGGGACATCAATCCAACGAGCCAAAGGAAAAGCTGATCCGCGAGGTGGTGATTCCGGAAGCCATCAATATCCAGGAACTCGCCAACCGCATGTCGGAGCGTGCCGTCGACGTCATTCGCCTGCTGATGAAGCAGGGCGCGATGCACAAGATCACCGACGTGATCGATGCCGACACCGCGCAACTGATCGCCGAGGAACTGGGCCATACGGTCAAGCGCGTTGCGGCTTCCGACGTCGAGGAAGGCTTGTTCGACGCTGTCGACGATTCCACCGACACCGAGCCGCGTTCGCCGGTGGTAACCGTGATGGGTCACGTCGACCACGGCAAGACCTCGCTGCTCGATGCGCTGCGCCACGCCAACGTGGTTTCCGGTGAAGCCGGCGGCATCACCCAGCATATCGGCGCCTATCAGGTGACCTCGCCGGAAAGCGGCAAGAAGATCACCTTCATCGATACGCCCGGCCACGCCGCGTTCACCGCGATGCGCGCCCGCGGCGCCAAGGTGACCGACATCGTGGTGCTGGTGGTCGCGGCCGACGACGGCGTGATGCCGCAGACGGTGGAAGCGATCAATCACGCCAAGGCGGCGAAGGTGCCGATGATTGTCGCCATCAACAAGATCGACAAGCCCGACGCCAAGCCGGAACGCGTGCGCACTGAACTGTTGCAGTACGAAGTTCAGGTCGAATCGCTCGGCGGCGAAGTCGTCGACGTCGAAGTTTCCGCCAAGAACAAGACCAATCTCGACCGCCTGCTCGAAATGATCGCATTGCAGGCCGATATTCTCGACCTCAAAACCAATTCGACGCGCCCGGCCGAGGGCACCGTGATCGAAGCCAAACTCGACCGCGGCCGCGGTCCGGTGGCAACCGTGCTGGTCCAGCGCGGCACCTTGCGGATCGGCGACATCATCGTCGCCGGCGCCGAGATGGGCCGCGTCCGCGCCCTGATTTCGGATCAAGGCGACACCGTAGAGGAAGCAGGCCCCTCCGTGCCGGTCGAGGTGCTCGGCTTTAACGGTCCGCCGGAAGCCGGCGACCGCCTCGCCGTCGTTGAAAACGAAGCGCGTGCCCGACAGATCACGAGCTATCGCGCTCACCGCAAGCGTGAAAATGCGGCGGCCTCGATTTCCGGCATGCGCGGCTCGCTCGAGCAGATGATGTCGCAGCTCAAGACGTCCGGCCGCAAGGAATTTCCGCTCATCATCAAGGCCGACGTGCAGGGTTCGCTGGAAGCGATCCTCGGATCGCTCGAGAAGCTCGGCACCGACGAAGTCGCCGCCCGCATCCTGCATGCCGGCGTCGGCGGCATCTCGGAATCGGACGTGACGCTGGCGGAAGGTTTCAACGCCGCCATCATCGGCTTCTCGGTCCGCGCCAACAAGGAAGCGGCCGCGGCCGCCAAGCGCAATGGCATCGAGATCCGCTACTACAACATCATCTACGACCTCGTGGATGACGTGAAGAAGGCGATGAGCGGCCTGCTTGCGCCGACGCTGCGCGAGACCATGCTCGGCAATGCGCAGATCCTGGAAGTGTTCAACATTTCCAAGGTCGGCAAGGTCGCAGGCTGCCGCGTCACCGACGGCACCGTGGAACGCGGCGCCAACGTCCGCCTGATCCGCGACAACGTCGTCGTGCACGAAGGCAAGCTATCGACGCTCAAGCGCTTCAAGGACGAAGTGAAGGAAGTGCAGGCCGGCCAGGAATGCGGCATGGCGTTCGAGAATTACGGTGACATGCGGGTCGGCGATGTCATCGAGTGTTACCGTGTCGAGACCATCCAGCGCAGCCTGTAAGTCTGATCCTTACAGCTTCGTCATAGGGAAGGTTGAAATAGTCTGACGTCATGCCCGGCTTTATGCCGGGCATCCACGTCTTAAAGAATTCAGCAGCAGGAAAGACGTGGATGCCCGCGACAGGCGCGGGCATGAAGAATTCGAGAGACGATCATGCCCCGCCACCATACCAAGAGCTCCGCTCCCGGCGGATCGCAGCGCCAGTTGCGCGTCGGTGAGACCGTGCGACATGCAATTGCGGAGATTCTGGCGCATGGCGACGTCCACGATCCCGATCTTGAAGGGCATATCATCACCATTCCCGAAGTGAAGATGTCGCCCGACCTCAAGCTTGCGACCATCTATGTGATGCCGCTTGGCGGCCGCGACACCGAGGTCGTGATCGCTGCACTCAATCGCAACAAGAGATTCCTGCGTGGCGAGATCGCGCATCGCGTTAACCTGAAATTTGCTCCTGAGATTCGATTCCACGCCGACGACCGATTCGACGAAGCGGAACGTATCGAGAAATTACTGCGAACACCTGAGGTGCAGCGAGATCTCGCACCCGATTCGGACGAAGAATGATGACTGTGACGACGGCCAATCCGGCAATCGAACCGCAAATCGCCGATTCGGCTGCGGCTGATAAAAATATTTTTGCCGCGCCCCACGACGACGCGCGGCGCGTCAACAACGATCCGCGCCAGCAGCCATCGAAGCAGAACAGGCAGCCGCGCCGCGACAAGCGCGACGTCCATGGCTGGGTCGTGCTCGACAAGCCGATCGGCATGACGTCCACTCATGCCGTCGCCGTCGTGAAACGGCTGTTTTCAGCCAAGCGCGCAGGACACGCCGGCACGCTCGATCCGCTCGCGTCCGGCGGACTGCCGATCGCGATCGGCGAAGCCACCAAGACGGTTCCGTTCGTGATGGATGGCCGCAAGCGCTATCGCTTTACGGTGACCTGGGGCGAAGAGCGCGACACCGACGACACCGAAGGCCGCGTGGTCAAGTCGAGCGAGGTCAGGCCCACGCCCGAGGCGATCCGGGCGCTGTTGCCGCGTTTCACCGGCCTGATCGAGCAGATCCCGCCGCAATATTCCGCCATCAAGATCCAGGGGGAACGGGCCTATGACCTGGCGCGGGACGGCGAAATCGTCGAGTTGAAGCCGCGCCATGTCGAGATTCACGAATTAACCCTTACAGAACAACTGGATAACGACAGATCCGTGTTCGAGGCGGAGTGCGGCAAAGGCACCTATGTGCGGGCTTTGGCCCGCGATATGGGCCGGATTCTGGGCTGTTTCGGCCATATTAGCGCGCTACGGCGGACGCTGGTCGGCCCGTTTGACGAAAACGACATGATTCCGCTGGAACAGTTGGAGGCTTTATGCGATAGAGCCGCGTCCGGCGAGGGAAGCCTCGCCGACGCGCTTTTGCCCGTTGAGACCGCGCTGGACGACATCCCGGCACTGGCCGTCACTCGGGCGGATGCGGCAAGGCTCCACAGGGGCCAAGCCGTTTTGTTGCGCGGACGGGATGCGCCCAATTGTAGCGGCACAGTCTATGTCACGGTGGCAGGCCGTCTTTTGGCGCTTGCCGAAATTGGCAATGGCGAACTCATCCCCAAGCGCGTGTTTAACCTGAACGGGCTGACTGCCAGCCCGGCTCGCAACGATGAAAGTATCTGACGATGTCGATTACCGCAGAACGCAAAGCGGAAGTCATCAAGAAGAGTGCCAACAAGACCGGCGACACCGGTTCACCCGAGGTGCAGGTTGCGATCCTGTCGGAACGCATCAACAACCTCACCGACCATTTCAAGAGCCACGTGAAGGATAACCATTCGCGCCGCGGCTTGCTGAAAATGGTCGCCACACGACGCTCGCTTCTCGACTACCTGAAGCGGAAGGACGAAGCGCGCTATCAGGCGCTGCTCGAAAAGCACAATATTCGGCGTTGAGCTTTTAGTGAAGTACGCGCGCGTCGTTTGACGCGCGTTTTTGCATGATCGATTCGAGTGCCGGTTTGTTCGGCTTATCGGAACCGATGATGCGACAAGGGCACGCGGCAGAAGCCGTTGTGTCGTCGGGCAAGATCCAAAAAGACGGGAAATGGTTTCCCGCAGGATCGCGCTCAAACACGAACGTCCAGCAGCAATCCGGCTCGCTGGGCAAAACGGGCAAGGTGCCCGTGACCTACGCGAAAGGATGGACGCCATCCTAAAACCAGAAACCATGGCAGGATCGCCGGATGCTGACGCGGCAACGCGCGCAGCATCCCGCCATCTTGCGCATGGTTTTTTGTTTAATGGCGTCTCTTCTTTCGTAAACACATGAAAGAAGATTGCTATGTTTAAAGCTCATTCAGTCGAGATCGACTGGGGTGGACGTCCCCTCAAGCTCGAGACCGGAAAAGTCGCCCGCCAGGCCGACGGCGCCGTTGTCGCCACGTATGGCGAAACGATCGTGCTCGCCACCGTCGTCGCCGCGAAATCGCCCCGCGAGGGCGTCGATTTCCTGCCACTCACGGTCGATTATCAGGAGAAGACGTACGCCGCAGGCCGCATTCCCGGCGGCTATTTCAAGCGCGAAGGCCGTCCTACTGAAAAGGAGACGCTGGTCTCCCGCCTGATCGACCGCCCGATCCGCCCGTTGTTTGTCGACGGCTGGCGCAACGAAACCCAGGTGATCGTCACCGTGCTGTCGCACGATATGGAGAACGATCCCGATATCGTGGCGCTGGTGGCCTCATCCGCCGCGCTGACGCTGTCCGGCGCACCCTTCAAGGGTCCGATCGGCGCCGCGCGCGTCGGCTTCGCCAACGACGAATTCATCCTCAATCCCACGCTCGACGAAATGACCGAGACCCAGCTCGACCTCGTCGTCGCCGGCACTGCGGACGCCGTGCTGATGGTGGAATCGGAAGCCAAGGAGCTCAACGAAGACGTGATGCTGGGTGCGGTGATGTTCGGACATCGCCACTTCCAGCCGGTGATCAACGCAATCATCGAGCTGGCCGAAAAGGCCGCGAAAGAGCCGCGCGAAGTCACGGCGATCGACAATGCCGCGATCGAAAAGGAAATGCTCGGCTTGATCGAACAGGACCTGCGCAAGGCCTACGCCATTCCGGTCAAGCAGGAGCGTTATGCCGCGGTCGGCGCCGTCAAGGAAAAGGCGATCGCGCACTTCTTCCCGGAAGGCCAGGAGCCGAAATACGACAAGCTTCGCGTCGCCGGCGTGTTCAAGGAGCTCGAAGCCAAGATCGTTCGCTGGAACATTCTCGACACCGGCAAGCGCATCGACGGCCGTGACGTCAAGACGGTGCGCAACATCGTCGCCGAAGTCGGCGTGCTGCCGCGCGCCCACGGTTCGGCGCTGTTCACCCGCGGCGAGACCCAGGCGATGGTCGTGACCACGCTCGGCACCGGCGAAGATGAGCAGTACATCGACGCGCTGTCGGGAACCTACAAAGAGACGTTCCTGCTGCACTACAACTTCCCGCCCTACTCGGTCGGCGAGACCGGCCGTCTCGGCGGCACCAAGCGGCGCGAGATCGGCCACGGCAAGCTCGCCTGGCGCGCCATCCACCCCGTTCTGCCGCCGCACCACGAATTCCCCTACACGGTACGCGTGGTTTCGGAGATCACCGAGTCCAACGGCTCGTCTTCGATGGCTTCGGTCTGCGGCGCTTCGCTCGCGCTGATGGATGCCGGCGTGCCGCTGAAGCGGCCGACCGCGGGCATCGCGATGGGCTTGATCCTCGAAGACAAGCGCTATGCGGTGCTTTCTGACATCCTCGGCGACGAGGATCATCTCGGCGATATGGACTTCAAGGTCGCCGGAACCGACCAGGGCATCACCTCGCTCCAGATGGACATCAAGATCGAGGGCATCACCGAAGAGATCATGCGGGTTGCGCTCGGCCAGGCCAAGGAAGGCCGCATCCACATTCTGGGTGAGATGTCCAAGGCGCTGACGGCGGCACGCGCCGAACTCGGCGAATACGCCCCGCGCATCGAGACCTTCAAGATCCCGACCGACAAGATCCGCGAAGTGATCGGCACCGGCGGCAAGGTGATCCGCGAAATCGTGGAGAAGACCGGCGCCAAGATCAACATCGAGGACGACGGCACGGTGAAGGTCGCCTCCAACGATGGCGAAGCGATGAAGGCCGCGATCAAGTGGATCAAGTCGATCACTTCGGAACCCGAAGTCGGCCAGATCTACGAGGGCACCGTGGTCAAGGTGATGGAGTTCGGCGCTTTCGTGAACTTCTTCGGCGCCAAGGACGGTCTGGTTCACATCAGCCAGCTCGCTTCGAGCCGCGTGCAGAAGACCTCCGACGTCGTCAAGGAAGGCGACAAGGTCAGGGTCAAGCTGCTCGGCTTCGACGACCGCGGCAAGACGCGGCTGTCGATGAAGGCGGTCGACCAGACGACCGGCGAAGACCTCGAAAAGCACAAGCCCGAGGCCGCTCCGGCGGCTGTGGCCGGCGAGTAATCGCCAAACCATCAACGGCAAATGAAAAAGGGCGGCTTTTCAGCCGCCCTTTTGTTTTGGTGTTCGCCCGAGCTTACGCGGCGAGGTCGAAGCGATCCGCGTTCATGACCTTGGTCCAGGCCGCCACGAAATCCTTGGCGAACTTTTCCTTGGAGTCGGCGCAGGCATAGACTTCGGCGAAGGCCCGAAGCTGCGAGTGCGAGCCGAAGATCAGGTCGACGCGCGTGGCGGTCCACTTGGCCGCCTTGGTCTTGCGGTCGCGGCCCTCATAAGTGCCGTCGGCCGCCGGCTGCCAGACGGTCGCCATATCGAGCAGGTTGACGAAGAAGTCGTTGGAGAGTGTGCCCGGCTTCTGCGTCAGAACGCCGTGCTTCGAATTGCCGGCATTGGCGCCGAGCACGCGCAAGCCGCCGACCAGCGCCGTCATCTCGGGCCCCGTCAGTCGCAGCAATTGCGCCCGGTCCACCAGCGCTTCTTCCGGCGCCATGAACTGATGCTTCTTGCCGTTGGTGTAGTTGCGGAAGCCGTCGACCCGCGGCTCGAGCGGCGCAAAGGATTCCACATCCGTCTGGTCCTGCGAGGCATCGGCGCGGCCGGGCGTGAACGGCACCTTGACGTCGACGCCGGCATCCTTGGCGGCCTTTTCGACCGCCGCACAGCCGCCGAGAACGATCAGGTCGGCCAGCGAGACCTTGCCCGACTCCTTCTGGATTGCTTCGAGCTTGCCGAGAACCGTCTTGAGCTCGGCCGGCTGGTTGACCTCCCAGTCTTTCTGGGGCGAAAGGCGAATCCGCGCACCGTTGGCACCGCCGCGCTTGTCGGAGCCGCGGAACGTCGATGCCGACGCCCATGCGGCCGAGACCAGCTGCGACACCGTCAGACCCGAGCCGAGAATCTTGGTCTTTAGCGCGGCGATATCGGCGTCGCTGATCGATGACTTGGCGGCGGGAATCGGATCCTGCCAGATCAGCGTCTCCTTCGGCACCAGCGGACCGAGATAGCGTGCGACGGGGCCCATGTCGCGGTGGGTCAGCTTGAACCACGCGCGCGCAAAGGCGTCGGCGAACTGATCCGGATGCTCAAGGAAGCGCCGCGAGATCTTCTCGTAGGCCGGATCGAAGCGCAGCGACAGGTCGGTGGTCAGCATGGTCGGCACATGCTTCTTCGACTTGTCATAGGCGTCGGGAATCGTGGCTTCCGCACCCTTCGCCTTCCACTGCTTGGCGCCGGCCGGGCTCTTCGTCAGTTCCCATTCGTACTTGAACAGGTTCTCGAAGAACGCATTGCTCCACTTGGTCGGCGTCTGGGTCCAGGTGACTTCGGGACCGCCGGTAATGGCGTCGGCGCCGACACCGGTGCCGTGCGTGCTCTTCCAGCCGAGGCCCTGATCTTCGATCGCGCCGCCTTCCGGATCGGCTCCGACCAGCGACGGATCGCCGGCACCATGCGTCTTGCCGAAGGAGTGGCCGCCGGCGATCAGCGCAACGGTCTCTTCGTCATTCATCGCCATGCGGAAGAAGGTTTCGCGAATGTCTTTCGCAGCCGCGAGCGGATCGGGGTTGCCGTTCGGCCCTTCGGGATTGACGTAGATCAGACCCATCTGCACCGCACCGAGCGGCTCCGCGAGCTGGCGTTCGCCGGAATAGCGCTCATCGCCCAACCACGAGCCTTCGGGACCCCAGTACAGCTCTTCCGGCTCCCAGACGTCGGCCCGGCCGCCGGCGAAACCAAACGTCTTGAAGCCCATCGATTCCAGCGCGACGTTGCCGGCGAGAATCATCAGGTCGGCCCAGGAGATCTTCCGGCCGTATTTCTGCTTGATCGGCCACAACAGGCGACGCGCCTTGTCGAGGTTGGCGTTATCAGGCCAACTGTTGAGCGGCGCAAAGCGCTGCTGGCCGGCGCCCGCGCCACCGCGGCCGTCGGTGATGCGATAGGTGCCCGCGCTATGCCAGGCCATGCGGATCATCAGGCCGCCATAGTGGCCGAAGTCCGCCGGCCACCATTCCTGCGACGTCGTCATCAGCGCGGTCAGGTCCTTCACCACCGCATTGAGGTCGAGCGTCTTGAACTCCTTGGCGTAATCGAACGCCTCGCCCATCGGGTCGGACAGGCCGGAGTTGCGGTGGAGCATCGAGATGTCCAGCGTTTCCGGCCACCAGTCGCGGTTGCTGTGCCCGCGTGATCCGCCCGTAAACGGGCACTTTGCTTGGTCGTCCATGATCGTCTCCTCTTGTGGTTCCGGGAGTTCCGCCCTTCAGGGGTGGCTGGCGAGCCGCCAATCTACGCAGCTCTTTTCATCAGGTAAAATAGAGAATAATGATGACAACGATAGGATAATCTGATGATCCAACATGATCGGCGCCTCATGATCAACATTACTCTGCGGCAGCTCCGCTACTTCGATGCACTGGTGCGTCATGGCCATTTTGGCCGCGCGGCCGAGGCCTGTTCGATCTCGCAACCGGCTTTGTCGATGCAAATCAAGGAAATGGAAGTAGCGCTCGGCGGTGCACTGCTGGAGCGCGGCGCGCGGCAGGTGGCGCTCACGACATTTGGCGAAGAACTGCTTCAGCGTGTCCGCGACATCCTGCGCTCGGTCGACGAACTCGGCGATTTCGCCCGCGCCTCGCGCGACCGGCTCGCCGGGCGGTTGCGCGTCGGCATGATCCCGACGATCGCGCCCTATTTGCTGCCCAAGATCATCGAGAACCTCGCACGCATGCATCCCGAACTCGACATCCACGTTCGCGAAACGCTGACCCCGAAGCTGATCAAGGAAGTTGCCGAAGGCCGGCTCGACACCGCCATTGTGGCGCTGCCGGTTTCCGAGCCATCGCTGACCGAGATCGCCTTGTTCAAGGAGAACTTCCTGCTTGTGCGGCCCGGCGACCAAGAGGGCATGCCGACGCCGAACCGGGAAACCTTGCGCGAGATGAAGCTGCTGTTGCTGGAAGAGGGCCATTGCTTCCGCGATCAAGCGCTGTCGTTCTGCAACATGCAGGCGCCACGCGAGGTGCTCGACGCCAGCTCGCTGTCGACGCTGGTGCAGATGGTCGGTGCCGGGATCGGCGTGACGCTGATCCCGGAGATGGCGGTGGAAGTCGAAACCCGCTCGGCCCCCGTTTCGCTCGCGCGTTTCAAGAACCCGCAACCTTCACGCACCATCGGCATGGTCTGGCGCAAGAGCAGTCCCTTGGCGCGCCAGCTCGAGCAGATCTCGGAGGCTGTGTGCCTGTCGGCTGGCAAGATGCGTCACCGTCCGGCAACCGAGCCGGCCCTGCGTGGCATCACGGCATAGAGGTTATGACGACATCATATCCGGTCATTCGCCCGGCCCGTCCGGACGAGTACGACGAAGTCGCCCGTATCTGGATGGAGAGCTGGGTCTCCACCGGGCTCGACACCGCGAGCGAGGCGTTGCTGACCAAACTTCGCGACCGCGTTTATCGCGAGGTCGAAAACGGCTGGAGCCTGTTCGTCGCGGACGACGGAGGCAGGCTGGCAGCCATGCTGGCGATCAATATTCCGATGATGTATCTGGATATGCTGTTCGTTGCGCCGGAGCATCAGGGGTGTTCGATCGGCCGGCAGCTCCTTGCCTTTACGCGGATAGTTTTGCCCGACGAAATCTGGCTGCGCTGCGTGCGTGAAAATGAAAAGGCGTGGCGCTGGTATGAGCGCGAGGGTTTCGTGTACGAGCGCGAAGCCCTGGAGCCCGCGATGGGGCGCATGATGAAATATTACCGGTGGAAGAAAGCGATATAGCACATCGACCGTCTTGCCGGGACGTCGTGCAAGAAGCGGCGAAAAGCGTGATACTGCGCGACGGCATTCGTAATCTCCTGACCGAGCGACTGGACAATTGGCTTCCTGCCTACTTCAAGGAATAGTGTCACGAAAAATCCATTCGCCGGCCGGATACTCGCAGTGTGCTGGAAGGTAGACGCAACTCGGCAAAAGGGAGACGTCCGTCATGATGAAACTCTATTGGTCGCCGCGATCGCGGTCGTTTTCCGCACTCTGGCTGATGGAAGAGACGGGCGAGCCTTATGAAGGCGTGCTGACTGACATCAGCAAGGGCGCGCAGAAGACGCCGGAATATCTCGCCGTCAATCCGATGGGCAAGGTGCCGGCGATCCAGGATGGCGAAACGACGCTCGCCGAAGCGGCTGCGATCTGCGCCTACGTTGCCGAGCGCTATCCGCAAGCCAAGCTGGCGCCGCCTGTCGGCGATCCCTTGCGCGCGAGATATTACTACTGGCTGTTCTTCGGACCAGGCTGCATGGAGCCGGCCATGGTGCAGGTCGCCACCAAGCTCGAGTTGAATCCGGTTGCCGCCGGCTGGGGCGACGCACAACGCGTCTACGACGTGCTCGATGCCGCGCTTCAAAAGGGCTCGTGGATACTCGGCGAGAATTTTTCCGCCGCCGACATCGTGATCGGCTCGGGACTGAATTTCGCGGTCAGGCTGTTCAAGATGGTGCCGAGCCGCCCGTCGTTCGACCGCTACCTCGACGCCTGCGCAGGCAGGCCGGCGTTCCAGCGCGCCGGTGCGCTGGTCATGGGATAGAGCGATTTAACCCGGGACGATGCGCGGATCGATGTCCTGCGCGTAATCGACGCCGTCGATGCCAAATCCGAACAAGCGTAGAAATTGGCTCTTGTATTCGGCAAGGTCGGCCAATTCACCGAGGGTTTCCGTGGAGAGCAGCGGCCATCGCCGCGACACCTCGGCCTGCACCTTGGGCGACAGCTCCCAATCGTCGAGCCGCAGGCGCAGCGCATCGTCGACTTCGGCATGCTTGCCAAGGCGAGTCCGGAACAGCCGATCGATCTGTTCGATGCACCCTTCGTGAAGCCCGAGTTGTTTCATCACCTTGAACAGCACCGTTCCATAGAGCGGCACCACCGGAATGGCCGAGCTCGCCTGGGTGACCACGGCCTTCAGCGCGACCACGCGGGCCGCATCCGGGCCGAGCCGACCCCGGATCTCTTCCGCCTTGCGATCAAGATCGACCTTGGCGCGACCCAGAGTGCCGTTCCAGTAGATCGGCCAGGTCAGTTCGCTGCCGATATAGGTGTAGTTGAGCGTTCGGAAACCCGGGGCCAGGACGCCGGCGTCCGCAAGCTGGTCGACCCAGCGCTTCCAATCCTCGCCGCCCATCACCGCAACCGTCGCGGCCGCTTCATCCTCACTCGCCGGCGTAATGGTGGTCTCGAACACCTCGCCGGTTTCCGTGTTGAGGGTCTTGATGTCGACCGGCGACCCGAGCGGCTTGATCGCCGAACGATAGGTCTTGCCGGTTTGCGGATCGGTGCGGACCGGAGCGGCCATGCTGTAAACCAGCATGTCCAGCTGTCCGAATTTTTCGCGCACGCGCTCGATGAAGTTCTTCTTCATCTCATCGGAGAACGCATCGCCCTCCAGCGTGAGCGGCGATCGTCCGATCTTCCCGGCTTCGATCTCGAATGCGCGATTGTTGTACCAGCCGGCGCTGGCCGTCCGATTGGCCGTCGGCTCGCGCTCCAGCGACACGCCGATGGTCTCCGCGCCACCGGCGAAGGTCGCGACGATGCGGCTCGCAAGACCGTAGCCCGTCGAACATCCGAGCACGGCAACGCGCTTGGGGCACTCAGCAATGGCCCCCTTACTCAGAACATAAGCGATCTGGTCGCGGACATTTCGGAGGCAACCGACCGGATGCGCCGTCGTGCAGATAAAGCCTCGCACGCGCGGTTCGATAATCATGCCCACTCCGTTTCGGATAATCGTAAAATCGCCAGCCTGCTGCGATCGATCAGGACGATATCAAGCGTCCAGCCGCTTGAACACCAGCGTCGCGTTGGTGCCGCCGAAACCGAAGGAATTCGACAGGACCGTACCGAGTTTGGCGTTGTCGATCCGTTTGCGCACGATCGGCATATCGGCAAAGACCGGATCGAGCTCGGTGATATGGGCGCTCTCGCAGATGAAACCGTTGTTCATCATCAAAAGCGAATAGATCGCTTCCTGCACGCCGGTTGCGCCCAGCGAATGACCGGTGAGCGCCTTGGTGGCGGAAATCGGCGGACACTTGTCGCCGGTGCCGAATACCCTGCGGATTGCCTCGATCTCCGGAGGGTCGCCCGCTGGCGTCGAAGTGGCGTGGGGATTGATGTAGTCGATCTTGGTGTCGACCGTGGACATCGCCATCCGCATGCAGCGCTCGGCGCCTTCCCCCGATGGTGCGACCATGTCGTAGCCGTCCGACGTGGCGCCATAGCCGACGATTTCTCCGTAGATACGCGCACCGCGCGCCTTGGCATGCTCGAGCTCTTCCAGCACCACCACGCCGGCGCCGCCGGCGATGACGAAGCCGTCGCGGCTGACGTCGTAGGGCCGCGAGGCGGTCGAAGGGGTATCGTTGTATTTCGACGACATCGCGCCCATCGCATCGAACAGCACTGACAGGCTCCAGTCGAGCTCTTCGCAGCCGCCGGCGAAGATCACATCCTGCTTGCCGATCTGGATGGTCTCGTAGGCGTTGCCGATACAGTGATTGGAGGTCGCACAGGCCGACGAGATCGAATAGTTGACGCCCTTGATCTTGAACCAGGTAGCAAGGGTTGCGGACGCGGTCGAGGACATCGCCTTCGGCACCGCGAACGGACCGACGCGCTTGGGCCCCTTGGTTCGGGTGGTGTCGGCCGCTTCCACGATCGTGCGCGCCGAAGGACCGCCCGAGCCCATGATGATGCCGGTGCGAATATTGGAGACGTCGGAAGGTTCGAGGCCTGCGTCCTGGATCGCCTGCTCCATCGCAACGTGATTCCAGGCAGCACCCTCGGCGAGAAAACGCATCGCGCGCCGATCGATCACGCCGGCCGGATCGAGCGTCGGCGCACCCTGCACCTGCGAGCGGAAGCCCATCTCGGCGTATTTCTCCGCGCGCGAGATTCCCGAGCGGGCCTCGTGCAGGCTCGACAGCACTTCCTGGGTGTTGTTTCCGATCGACGAGACGATGCCCATCCCCGTGATCACAACCCGCCTCATGATCGCCTCACCTTATCTTTCTCTTCTTTCGTTTCGTAACGCTCGTGACTAACCAGAGTCGCTTCAAGCCCGTGAAAAGTTCACACCGTCTGCTGCAATGCGGCGTCCTGCTTGAACAGGCCGACCTTCAGGTCCTTGGCGCGATAGATAATCTCGTCATCCATGGAAAGCCAGCCGTCCGCAATGCCAAGCCAGAGCTTCATCCGCATCACGCGCTTGATGTCGATATTGTACACAACCTTCCGGACATTCGGCAGCACCTGGCCAGCCAGCTTCAGTTCGCCAAGACCCAGCGCTCGGCCGCGGCCCTCGCCGCCGACCCAGCCGAGGTAGAAGCCAACCATCTGCCACATCGCATCCAAGCCAAGGCAGCCCGGCATGACCGGATCATTCTTGAAATGGCAGCCGAAAAACCAGAGGTCGGATTTGACGTCGAGCTCGGCGCGGATCAGTCCCTTGCCGAATTCCCCGCCGGTCTCGCTGATGTCGGTGATGCGGTCGAACATCAGCATCGGCGGCAGCGGCAACTGGGCATTGCCGGGACCAAACAGCTCACCGCGGGCACATGCCAGCAGATCCTCATATTCATAACCGCTGCGCCGATCCAGCATGGTGCCAGCCTTGTCAAAAATCCCGATGGAGGCATCCGGGGCGCACGGTCCGCGATGGCGGAATCCGACGTCCGTTAGGCCAATCTGGCCCTTAACTGCGCAGGTCGGGAACCCTGCGGCAGCGGGCTTTTCCTATAACTATCCGGGGTCAACCGAGGTTCGCGCTCTCTATCACAGGGGATGGAGGTGGCAAAGCGGACCGGTGTGGCGGGTTCAGAAGTTCGCATCACCATTGCCGCGCGTTCTCCATGCGGACTTCTGAACCAAAAAGCCACACTAGATTAATAACTTGGCTAGTGTCCTTTCGATTCCGAAGTTCGTAAACGTGGGTCCGCAAGATCATACGAACTTCGGAATCGGGACACTAGCGGGCAATTAGCCGCTTCCTGCCCGCCGCAGGCTTAACTCTTCATGCTTTGGGGGCGTTCTAGTTGCGAAAAACTTGCATCTAATGCCGATCCTCCCTATATTCCCTTGGAATATCGAGGTTGTTTGCAGAGTCTGACGTGGAAATGAGCGACAACGGTGCTGCTTTGAACGACGAAATAGTGGGTTCCGAGCCTGGCGTGACCGGCCGTGAACCAGCTTTGACCGGCTGCCCATGGCACGACGTCAACGAAATGCTGCAAGCGGCCGGCCTGCGGCCGACCCGCCAGCGCATGGCGTTGGGTTGGCTCCTGTTCGGCAAGGGCGCGCGGCACCTCACCGCTGAAATGCTCTACGAAGAGGCGACGCTGGCCAAAGTCCCGGTGTCGCTGGCCACCGTCTACAACACTCTCAATCAATTGACCGACGCGGGCCTGCTGCGCCAGGTCAGCGTCGACGGCACCAAGACCTATTTCGATACCAACGTGTCGGCGCACCATCATTTCTATCTCGAGAACAACCACGAGCTGGTCGATATCGAGGACCCGCATCTGGTGCTGCAGAAAATGCCCGAGGTGCCCGAGGGCTACGAGATCGCGCGGATCGACATGGTCGTCCGCCTGCGCAAGAAGCGCTGAGCTACTTTCCCCTACCCGGCAAATTCAGCCGTCATGCCCGCGCTTGTCGCGGGCATCCACGCCTTTCTTCCTTCGCGTCAAAACGTGGATGGCCGGGACAAGCCCGGCCATGACGAAATCTGTCCCGGGAGCAGCCGCGAAACTCAGTCCACCTTCTCGTCGGCGTAGACGCCCCAGAGTCGCTGCTGCTCGATCCAGCCGTCAAATCCATTGCCCACAACGTGGCACCAGCCGGCGGCACAGTGTTTGACCTGCGCGACGACACCGGCCTGGAGGCGGGCGTTGATGGCGCTTGACGCATCGGCCCGTTCATAGAGCGCGGCGAGGTCGTCCTTGTTCTTCATGGTGATGACCGCGGTGCGGCGGCCGGACAACAGCGAGTGATAGACCCAACCTTCGGCGCCTTCGGAATCGCGTACCCGGCGCCAGTTCTCGAATTCGGCGGTGATCTCCACCGGTAGGCCGGAGCGCGTATAGACCCAGGCCACGTCGTTGTCCTTGGTGGGACCTGCGCGAACGTTCACATGATCTGATTTGAGGCTGACATAACGCGGAACGGGCAGGCCGCTGGTCGTCATCGCGGTGTCCCTCGCCGCTGCGACAGCCATCGACGGTACACCCGACAGCCCGGCTGCAAGCACCGCCAAACACAAACGCCCCCACGCCATCAACGCGTCTCCCGCCGAGATCAGCTCAAAATTCTTCGAGCTGCGACACCTGCACCTGTAAGACCCCAAACCCCTGCCGGCCGATTGCCCTCGGCTTGAGCCCGGTTCCCTCCCGGGTTCTTGTTTTGGCCCGGCCTTCTGCTAGAGAGGACGGAAAGCCAGAACGAAAGACCCCGAAAAAGTCCCGCGAAAACCCGACGGCGACGTCGGGTCGTCAGCGGAAACGCCCGGACCACGCGGCATCGCAGTGTCGAACACCCGGGTTAATGAGGTCTGAACAACCTCATGAGGGCAGGACATGTCGGTTAAGAAGAAGCCTCTCGTCGTCGTCACCCGAAAGCTGCCGGACTCGATCGAGACCCGGATGCGCGAGCTGTTCGATGCCCGGCTCAATCTCGACGACACACCGCTGACGCAGGACCAGCTGATCGAAGCTGTCCGGACCGCCGATATTCTGGTGCCGACGGTCACCGACCAGATCAACGAAGAGGTGATCAAGCAGGCCGATAGCAAGCTGAAGCTGATTGCCAATTTCGGCAACGGCGTCGACAATATCGACGTTACGGCTGCGCATGCGCGCGGCATCACCGTGACCAATACGCCGAAGGTTCTGACCGAGGATACCGCCGACATGACCATGGCGCTGATCCTGGCGGTGCCGCGCCGGCTGATCGAGGGCGCCTCGGTTCTGACCGACGGCAAGAACTGGGCGGGCTGGTCGCCGACCTGGATGCTCGGCCATCGCCTCGGCGGAAAGCGCCTCGGCATCGTCGGCATGGGCCGGATCGGGCAGGCGGTCGCGCGACGCGCGCACGCGTTCGGCCTTCAAATCCACTATCACAACCGAAGGCCCGTGGCGCCGCACATTGCCGAAGAGCTCGGCGCGACCTACTGGGAAAGCCTCGACCAGATGCTGGCGCGGATGGACATCATCTCGGTGAATTGTCCGCACACGCCGGCGACCTTCCATCTGCTGTCGGCGCGGCGCCTAAAACTGATCCGCAAGGACGCCTATATCGTCAATACCGCGCGCGGCGAGGTGATCGACGAGGAAACGCTGACCAAACTGATCGAAAGCGGCGAGATCGCCGGCGCAGGCCTCGACGTGTTCGAGCACGAACCCGCGGTCAGCCCGAAGCTGGTGCGGCTGGCCAAGGCCGGCAAGGTGACGCTGCTGCCGCATATGGGCTCGGCCACCATCGAGGGCCGCGTCGAGATGGGCGAGAAGGTGATCATCAACATCAGAACCTTCCTCGACAATCACAAGCCGCCGGATCGCGTGCTGCCAAGCATGCTCTGATCGCGCGGCTCCCGCCGCCCGTCATTGCGAGGAGCAAAGCGACGAAGCAATCCAGAATCGTTTCTACGGCAAGGACTGGATTGCTTCGCTTACGCTCGCAATGACGAACTATGGCGACCTTCGCTTGTCCGGGACGACAGCGGAGGTCTTGCGCTCGCGCTTGCGCCATTCGCCGACAAACGCGATGAAGGCCGCAAGCGCTGGCGGGATCTGGCGGCGGCTCGGGTAGTACAGGAACGGCCCGGGAAACGGCGCGCACCAGTCGTCCAGCACGCTGACCAGCGAGCCGGCCTTGATGTCTTCACGCACGTAACCTTCGAAAGTGAGCCAGAAGCCGAACCCGTCGCGGGCGGCGCGGTATGCGGCGCCTGGATAGTTGACGATCAATTTGGCCGGCGGCGATACGTTCACCGCCCGGCCGGCCTTCTCGAACTCCCAGTCCAGCATCGTGCCTCTGCCGAAGCGGACGCGAATGCAGGGGTGCTCGAGCACGTCCTTCGGATGCTTCGGCCGGCCGTGCCTGGCAATATAGTCTGGCGAAGCCACGACCGCGTAACGCTGCGGCGAACCGAGTGCGACCGCGATCATGTCCTGGGCCAGATGTTCGCCATAGCGCACCCCGGCGTCGTAACCCTCGGCAACGATATCGACGAACGAGCTTTGGCCGATAACCTCGAGATCTACTTTCGGAAAGGCAGCGAGAAACGGCGCGACCATCGGCGCCAGCACCAGATCGATCGCGGGCGGCGGCGCGTTGATGCGCAAGCGCCCCGACGGCACGCCGCGCAGCCCCCTCACCTCGTCGAACGCGCCATTGACGGCGTGCATCGCCGGCCCGATCCGCGACAGCAGCAGTTCGCCGGCTTCGGTCAGCGCGACGCTGCGGGTGGTGCGATTGAAAAGCCGCACGCCGAGCCGCTCTTCGAGGCCACGCAGCCGCTGGCTCAGGCTGGAAACCGAGACATCCTGGTGCAGGGCCGCCCGGCGAAAGTTCCTGGTCCGGGCAATCGCCACGAAAGCATCGAGATCGCGGAGGTCGAGGTCGCTCATTGTTCGATATATTGAACAATCTATTCATAACTGTCTACCTTATCGATTCAATGGGAACGGGTCATATCGGGGCATCTTCAACGGCGCGGAATTTTCCGCACGCTATCCCGGGAGAACCTCGATGGAACACCGCAAGCTCGGCAAATCCGGCCCCACCACCTCCGCCATCGGCCTCGGCACCATGGGCATGTCGGATTTTTACGGCCCGGCCGATCGCAGCGAGAGCATCGCCACCATCCATGCGGCGCTGGACGCCGGCATCACCCTGCTCGACACCGGCGATTTCTACGGCATGGGCCACAACGAAATGCTGATCCGGGAGGCGCTGTCCTCGCGCAAACACGACAAGGTGCAGATTTCGGTCAAGTTCGGCGCGCTGCGCGAGGTCGAAAGGAACTGGAACGGCTATGACAGTCGTCCTGCGGCGGTGAAGAATTTTCTCGCTTATTCGCTGCAACGTCTCGGCGTCGAGGCGATCGACATCTACCGGCCGGCGCGACTCGATCCCGACGTGCCGATCGAAGAGACCGTCGGTGCGATGGCCGAGATGGTGAAGAAGGGTCACCTCAAGCATATCGGCCTGTCGGAAGTGGGCTCCGAGACTATCCGCCGCGCCCATGCGGTGCATCCGATTGCGGATTTGCAGATCGAATATTCGCTGGTGTCTCGCGGCATCGAGAGCGACATCCTGAAAACCTGCCGCGAACTCGGCATCGGCATCACCGCCTACGGCGTGCTGTCGCGCGGCCTGATCAGCGGACACTGGTCGAAGGATCGCGCCAATGTGCGCGATTTCCGCAGCAACAGCCCGCGCTTTCAGGGCGAGAACCTCGACAAGAACCTGGCACTCGTCGACTCCTTGCGCGCGATTGCCGACGAAATCGGCGCCACGCCGGCGCAAGTCGCGATTGCCTGGGTAGCGGCTCAAGGCGCGGACATCGTACCGCTGGTTGGCGCGCGGCGGCGCGAGCGCCTGACGGAAGCGCTTGGCGCGCTCGAGGTGAAGCTGACGAATGCGCATCTCGCGGCGCTATCGAAAGCGTTCCCGCCCGGTGCTGCGGCCGGCAACCGCTATCCGGACGCGCAGTTGGCGCATATGGACAGCGAGAAGCGCGCCACGGCGTGAAGGCTTCAAACCTCCTCCCTTTCAGGGGGAGGGAGTGATGTCACTTGTGCCCGCTCAGATCGGTGATGGTGAGTACATCGCCATTGAGCGGGTTCAACGGATCACGCTGGTAGCGCAACGTCTCGAAACGCATCGCGCGGGCATCGACCATCAACAACCGTCCGACCAGCCCCTCGCCGAAGCCAACAATTTCACGGATCGCTTCCATCGCCATCATCGAGCCGAGAATACCGGCAAACGCGCCCATCACGCCGGCTTCCGCGCAGGTCGGCACCGTGCCGGGCGGCGGCGGTTCCGGAAACAGGCAGCGATAGGTCGGGTTGAATTGACCGTCGGCGTTTTTTTCATGCGCGCGGATCGTGGTCAGCGAGCCGTCGAACATGCCGAGCGCCGCCGTGATCAAGGGTCGCGCGGCGAGGAAGCAGGCATCGGAAACGAGATAACGCGTCTCAAAATTGTCGGAACCATCGAGCACGAGGTCGTAGCCGCCGATCAGCTCCATCGCATTGTCAGCATTCAACCGCGTCGCATGCGCGGCAAATTTCACATGCGGGTTGAGACGGCCGATACGCTCGGCCGAGCTATCGACCTTTGGCTTTCCGACATCGAAGGTGTCGTGAATGATCTGGCGCTGCAAATTGGAAAGCGACACGACGTCGTCATCGACCACGCCCAATGTGCCGATGCCCGCCGCCGCCAGATACATCAGCGCCGGGGCACCGAGACCGCCCGCGCCGATCACCAGCACGGCGGCTTCCTTCAAGGCCGTCTGGCCGGGTCCGCCGACTTCATGCAGCACGATGTGGCGGGCATAGCGCTCGAGTTCTTCAGAACTCAACATGTCGCAAACTTACCTTTTCCGACCTCGACTGGCTGAACCCTTCAGCCATTGGTGCCGACCCAACAGATGTGCTTAATTGGGCTCGCGTCAATGGACCTGAGAAGTGTCATGAGACCTATGTCGGCGGCAATACTTGTGTTGATCGCCACGTCTACGTCCGCGCAGGCCCAGACGCCGCCATCCGCCAGCACCAAGCCAAAGCAGGTCGCGACCGTGCCGGTGCGCCCCGGACTGCAAACGCCCGCCGATACGGCGAATGCGATGGGCCAGAGTGAGCGCATGTCGATCCAGGCCGACCTCGCCTGGGTTGGACAGTATAACGGCGCCATCTCCGGCGACGTCAGCGAACGGATGGTCGAGGCGATCAAGGAATATCAGAAGGCGAACGGCGGCAAGCCGACCGGCGTGCTCAATCCGAAAGAGCGCCTGGTGCTGGCCGAGACCGGGCGGCGGCGGCGCGAGAATGCCGGCTGGAAGATCGTGACCGATGCGCCGACCGGTGCGCAGCTCGGCATTCCGACCAAGCTCGTGCCGCAGCAGACCTCCGATGCCAATGGCACCAAGTGGAGTTCGCCAACCGGCACCATCCAGGTCCTGCTGACGCGACGCAAGGAAGCGAACCCGACCACGGCCAAACTCGCCGACCGCGAAAAGAAAGAGCCCGCTGGGCGCGCGATCGACTACACCGTGGTCAAGCCGGAATTCTTTGTGCTGTCGGGCCTGCAGGGCCTGAAGAAATTTTATGTGCGCGGCACCTTCAAGGGCGACGAAGTCCGCATCCTCACCATCCTCTACGATCAGGCCACCGAGAATACCGTCGAGCCGGTGGTGATTGCGATGTCGAGCGCGTTCAACCCGTTTCCGGTCAATACGGCACCACCGCCGCGCAAGACCGTCGAATACGGCACGGGCGTCGTAGTGAGCGAGGACGGCGCGATCGTGACCGATCGCCTGGTGACCGACGAATGCCTCGCGATCACGATTCCGCCGTTCGGCAATGCCGACCGTGTCGCCGAAGACAAGGAGCACGATCTGGCGTTGTTGCGCGTCTATGGCGCGCGCGGACTGAAGCCACTCAGCCTCGCTTCCGATACCGCCGACAAGGCCAGCATCGAATTGACCGGCATTTCCGACCCGCAAAATCAGGGCGGCGGCCGCGCCGCCACCACGGTCAAGGCGGCGGTCACGCCGGCCGGCAGCGGCAACGATCTCGCGCTTTCTCCAACGCCTGCGATCGGTTTCTCCGGCGCGGCTGCGCGCGACAACGGCGGCAAGTTTGCGGGGTTGGCGCTGTTGAAGCCGGTTGCGGTCGCCAGCGCTGCGAACAGCGCTCCTGCACAATCCGTGCTGATATCGGCGGGCGCCGTCCGCGATTTCCTCAAATCCAATGGCGTAACGTCGACTCAAGGCTCGAATGATGCGGCATCCGCCGTCGTTCGTGTCATCTGCGTACGCAAATGATGGAACCGGCGTGACGACATCGCCACACTCCCGTAAGATTGATCACGCCCCGGTAGTCGACCGGATGCCGAGACGGCCGCAAATGTGGCATGCTAGGAATCGCTGTCGGTCGCGCTGATTCGCCGAATCGGACAGCCCCCGCATCCAGAATCGATGCACATCTGCTCGGCGTATCCGTGGGCACAGTTACCCAAGGAACCCCTGACGAATGCATACGATTGTTTTGGCCACGCAAAAAGGCGGCAGCGGCAAGAGCACGCTGGCGATTGGGCTTGCGCTGGCCGCCAAGGACGCCGGACACAATGTGCGGCTGATCGAGACCGATCCGCAAGGCACGCTGTCGAACTGGCAGAGCCGGCGCGGCATCGCCGAACCGATGGTCGAGACCATCTACAATGTCGGCCGCATCGAAGCCCGCCTGGAGGCGCTGGCGCGCGGCGGCGTCACGCTGGTCATCGTCGACACCGCAGGCGGCATCAGCGCGGTGACCGCGGCAGCCATCAAGTGCGCCGACCTCTGCCTTATCCCATCGCGCCCGACGATCACCGATATCGAGGCCAGCGCCGCGACGCTCAAAGCGGTCCGTGCCTGGCAAAAGCCCTTCGCTTTCGTGATGAACCAGACACCGGTCCGCGGCCGCCGCATCGACGAGGCGGCGAATGCGCTTAGTGGTGACGACGCTCGCGCGATGAGCGACATGCTGGCGCGGCCCTTCATCTCGATGCGCAACGACCATCAGGATGCGCTCGCATCAGGCCTCGGCGTTAGCGAATACGCGCCTGGCGGCAAGTCTGCGGAAGAGATATCTCAACTCTGGCGATGGACCGAGGCCCGGCTCCATGGCGGCGCGCTGAAACAACAGGCGCTTGCCGAAACCGCTGCTGCGGTTCTGATGGAGCCTTCGGCCGCGCAGCCGCCCGCGCCCTGGGGCGACGGCCATACTTCATGGGATGCCGGCCTTTAAGGCGCCGGCCTATTTCTGACACTTCGGACACCAGAAGGTCGAGCGGCCGTTCTGGGTAAAGCGGCGCACGATGCCACCGCAGCCCTTAGTCTGGCACTTTTCGCCTTCGCGGTCGTAGACCTGAAACGAATGCTGGAAATAGCCGAGCTCGCCCGTGGTCTGGCGGTGATCGCGAAGCGACGAACCACCGGCCTTGATCGCCTGGTTGAGCACCGCGTGAATCGCCTCCACCAGACGCCGCGCGTGATCGGTCGTCTCCCCTTTTTTGGTCGAAAGCGTCGCTGCCAATCTTCGTGGCGACAGACGCGCGCGAAACAACGCCTCGCAGACATAGATGTTGCCGAGGCCCGCGACGACGCGCTGGTCGAGCAGCGTCGCCTTGAGGCTGGTCTTCTTGTTGGCGCATGAGCGCGCCAGCATGTCGGCGTCGAATTCGTTGCCCAGCGGCTCGGGGCCGAGGCCCTTCAGCAGCGGATCTTCCTCGATCGCCCCGCGCGCGACGATTTTCATGTAGCCGAACCGGCGCGGGTCGTTGAAGACGATCAGGGCGCCCGACGACATGTGAAACAGCACATGGTCGTGGGCGCGATCTTCTGCTCGCGGGTGATGAAACTGGCCGGGCATGTTTGCGTTGCCGTCGGAGACGACGCGGAACGATCCGGACATTCCGAGATGCATCACGAGGACGTCGCCGGAGCCGAGATCGGCCATCAGATATTTGGCGCGCCGGCCAAGGCCGGTCACGGTTTGACCTTCCAGCCGATGGACAAAATCCTTCTGGAAGGCAAATCGCAGGTCTTTACGGCGGACCTCGGCTTTCACGATTTTGGCATTTTCCATAGCGGGTTGCAGGCCGCGGCAGACGGTCTCGACTTCAGGTAATTCAGGCATAGGTCCGTGTTCACCTTGAGATACGGACGTGATAGCCCCATCGGAACTTGGGCGCTATGGTGACTGTATGAACCAACCGGACGAAACCACGCATTTCGGCTTCAGGGACGTGCCTCTGGGCGACAAGCAGACGCTGGTAAATGACGTCTTTCACAGCGTGGCGCGGCGCTACGACCTGATGAACGATCTGATGTCGGCGGGCCTGCATCGCGTCTGGAAAGACCTGATGATCAATGCGCTCAATCCGCCGCGCTCCGATATTCCGTTTGCCCTGCTCGATGTCGCTGGCGGCACCGGCGATATCGCGTTCCGCGCCGCAGAGGCGGGCGGAAGCGGCTTCAAGGCGACCGTGTGCGACATCAATTCCGATATGCTTGGCGTGGGGCGCGAACGTGCCGCCGCGCGGCATCTCGACGATCGCGTGTCGTTTGTCGAAGGCAATGCCGAGGAGCTTGCTTTCGCGAACTCCTCGTTCGACGCCTACACCATCGCGTTCGGCATCCGCAACGTCCCGCGGATCGATCACGCGCTGCGCGAGGCTTATCGCGTACTGCGGCCGGGCAGCCGATTCCTGTGTCTTGAATTCTCATCGGTCGACGTGCCGGGGCTCGATCGGATCTACGATCTGTTTTCGTTCAAGGTGATCCCGCAACTCGGCCGCGCCGTCACCGGCGACGCCGAGTCGTATCAGTATCTCGTGGAATCGATCCGCAAGTTTCCGAAGCCCGGCGCGTTTGCCGAGATGATTGGCCATGCCGGCTTTTCCCGCGTGAGCTGGCAGAGTTTTTCGGGCGGCATCGTGGCGTTGCATTCGGGCTGGCGTCTGTGATTTCGGCTTTGTTTCACATCGCGCGGCTCGCCCGCGCCGCGTTCGTGTTTGCGCGTGAGGGCGTCTTCGGATCGGTCGATCCTTCGCTGGTGCCGCCGCCGGGACAGTTGGCGCTGCGGCTCGCTCGGATCCTGGAGCGGTCCGGCTCCAAGTCGGGACCGCGGCTGTCGCGCGCGCTGACGCGCCTCGGACCTGCATATCTCAAGCTTGGACAATTCCTCGCCACGAGGCCTGACGTGGTCGGCGTGGTGCTGGCGCGCGACCTCGAAAGCTTGCAGGACCGCTTGCCGCCGTTCCCGCAGGAAGAGGCGGAAAGCGTGATCGCGACATCGCTTGAACGCCCTGTTACGCAGGCATTTGCCCGCCTCGGCCCCGCGGTCGCCGCCGCCTCGATCGCGCAGGTGCATCGCGGCGAAGTCGAACGTAACAGCGTCCGCTGCACCGTGGCTGTGAAGGTGCTGCGGCCTGACGTCGCCTCGCGTTTCCGCCGCGACCTCACCGATTTCTTCTTTGTCGCCCATCAAGCCGAAATCTATTCGGCCGAAGCGCGGCGGCTGCGGCTGATCGAAGTCATCAACACGATGTCGCGCTCGGTCGCGATGGAAATGGACCTGCGCCTGGAAGCGGCAGCGATGTCGGAGATGGCGGAAAACACCCGCGACGATCCCGATTTTCGCGTGCCGACGGTCGACTGGGACCGCACCACCCATAACGTCCTGACCATGGAGTGGATCGACGGCATTGCACTGTCCGATCACGCGCGGCTGGAGCAATCGAAAGTCGATCTGCCGGATCTCGGCCGCAAGGTGATCCAGAGCTTTCTGCGTCACGCGCTGCGCGACGGCTTTTTTCACGCCGACATGCATCCAGGCAACCTGTTCCTCGACGATGAAGGCCGGCTGGTGGCCGTCGACTTCGGCATCATGGGACGACTGGGTCCAAAGGAACGGCGCTTCCTCGCCGAGATCCTTCTCGGCTTCATCACGCGTGATTATCGGCGCGTCGCCGAGGTGCATTTCGAAGCGGGCTACGTGCCGTCGCATCATTCGGTCGACAATTTCGCGCAAGCCATCCGGGCCATCGGCGAGCCGATCCACAATCGCACCGCCGAGGAAATCTCGATGGCGAGGCTGTTGACCTTGCTGCTCGAGGTCACCGGCCTGTTCGACATGCGCACCCGCCCCGAACTGATCCTGCTGCAAAAGACCATGGTGGTGGTCGAAGGGGTCGCTCGCGGTTTCGACCCCAAACTCGACATCTGGAAGGTCGCCGATCCCGTAGTGCGTGAATGGATCGAGCGTAATCTCGGCCCAGTTGGCCGTATCGAGGGCGTCATGTCGGGCGCCGGCGAGCTTGGCCGGGTCGCCGCGAGCCTACCTTCACTCGCGACCCGCGCGGTCACCGTGCTGGAGCAGCTCGAGACCATGACGCGGGAGGGACTGACCCTGTCAGCAGAGTCAATCGCGGCCATGGGCCGGACCGAGGGCCGCAAGAACCGTTGGCGAACGATTGCGCTCTGGATCATCGCCGCTACCTTCATCGGAATCCTGTTCGCTATTCGTCAGCTTTGATTGCATTGCTATCATTTTAATGCTAGCATCGCTATCGAAACTCCCTTTCGGAGCCGGCCATGGCGAGCCTGACCATTCGAAAACTCGACGACGCCATCCGCGACGCCTTGCGGCTGCGGGCCGCGCGCAGCGGCCGTTCGGTCGAGGACGAGGTACGGGTTATCCTTCGCGAAGCCGCTCATGACGGGGCATCCGCCGCGCCTATGGCCGCTCCCCAGGCGTCAGCGCCCGGCCGCTTGCCGCCCACCCGCGCGGACGACGGCCTCGCCCGCGTGACCCTGGTCATCGGCGGCGGGATCGCGGCCTATAAATCGCTCGACCTGATCCGCCGGCTGAAAGAGCGGCATATCGACGTCCGCTGCGTGCTGACCAAAGCCGCGCAGCACTTTGTCACGCCGCTTGCCGCCAGCGCCCTTTCGCATGAACGCGTCTACACGGACCTGTTCGATCCCGACAGCGAGTTCGACGCCGGCCATATTCGCCTCGCGCGCGACAGCGACCTGATCGTGGTGGCGCCGGCGACCGCCGACCTGATGGCCAAGATCGCGCATGGCACAGCCGACGATCTCGCCAGCGCCATTCTCCTCGCTGCCGATGTGCCGATCCTGCTTGCGCCCGCGATGAATCCCCTGATGTGGAACAACGCCGCGACGAAACGCAACGTCGCGACACTTCAGCGCGACGGCATCGCCATGATCGGCCCCAATGCCGGCGAAATGGCCGAAGCAGGCGAGGCCGGCGTAGGGCGAATGGCAGAGCCTCTGGAAATTGCCTCCGCCGCCGAGCGCCTGTTACGCCCGCCGCAGCCAAGGCCGCTTGCCGGCAAGCGCATGCTGATCACGGCCGGGCCGACGCATGAGCCGATCGATCCGGTGCGCTACATCGCCAACCGCTCTTCCGGCAAACAGGGCTTTGCCATCGCGGCCGCCGCGCATGCGGCCGGCGCCGATGTCACCCTGATCTCGGGCCCGGTCGAGCTCGATGACCCGTTAGGGGTGACGGTGAAGCATGTCGAATCCGCGCGCGACATGCTGCGGCAGGTCGAGGCTACGTTGCCCGTCGATATCGCGATCTTTGCCGCGGCCGTGGCCGACTGGCGTGTTGCCAGCGAAGGCGAGCAAAAATTGAAAAAGACAGCCGCCGGCATGCCGCCGCTCCAGCTCGTGGAAAATCCGGATATTCTGGCGACGATCTCGCATCGCAAAGACGGGCGGCCGCCGCTCGTGATCGGGTTTGCCGCCGAGACCGAACACCTGATCGAGAACGCCAAGACCAAGATCGCCCGCAAGGGCTGCGACTGGATCGTCGCCAACGATGTCTCGCCGGCCACCGGCGTGATGGGCGGCGACCGCAATACCGTGCATTTGCTGACGCGCCATGGCGAGAACATCGAGGTTGATTCCTGGCCCGTGATGACCAAGGAAGAAGTCGCCGTCGAACTGATCGCGCATGTCGCCAAAACCGTGAGCCCATCTTCATGAATCCAGTCAAAGTCGAAGTCCGGCAACTGCCGAACGGCGAAGGCCTGGCTTTGCCAGCCTATCAAAGCGAGCTCGCCGCCGGCCTCGATCTGTTCGCCGCGGTTCCAGAAGGCGCCCCGATCATTCTCGCACCGGGCAAGTACGCACTCGTCCCCACCGGCATTTCGATGGCTTTGCCGCCGGGTTACGAGGCCCAGGTTCGCCCGCGCTCGGGCCTTGCGGCAAAGCATGGTGTTACCGTGTTGAACGCACCTGGCACGGTGGACGCGGACTATCGCGGCGAAATCGGCGTGCCGCTGATCAATCACAGCGACGTGCCGTTTACGGTCCGGCGCGGCGAACGCATCGCGCAGATGGTGATCGCCTCAGTGGTTCAGGCAGAGCTTGTCCCGGTGGCGGCGTTATCCACCACCGCGCGCGGCAGCGGCGGTTTTGGCTCGACCGGCCGCTAATCTGTAAAAGACCGGCCGCATTTTCTTTAAAAAGTCGCTCCGATGGTGACTTAATCCCGCATTTTTTCGTGCGACGATTCACGTTCACGATCTGGACTCTGTACCCCTCGAGTCTCCTTGGCGATATTGTCGCTGATTCGCGCACGGCGGGGGGATTCGCCGAGCCTGAGGTCGTGCGGATTGGGGTAAACCATGTCGGGCGTGATCGCGGCGTTGCGCCGGACCTTGCTGTCGTGCACCTCACTCGCACGCGGCGGACGGACAACCCAAGGAACTGTCGTTGTCGCGGCTGGATTGGGCCTGTCCCAGCCAGCTTATGCGGCCGATCTTTCATGGCTGCACTTCATCGGCATGAACCATCAGGAGTTCGCAGCGCTCACGACCGCCCTGTCGCTGCTCGGCTTCTCGGTTGTCGCCGCCATTCTGTTGATGCGAACGCGGCTGCGCGCGGCACGGACCGAGACCGGGCTGCGCGGCGATATCCAGCGCCTGCAAAGCGAGGCCGACCGCTACCGCGCGCTGCTGTTTGCCGAGCCTCAGGTCCTGATTGCGTGGCCTGCCGGTGAAGATCGCCCCGAGATCAGCGGCGACGTTTCGTCCATCACCTCGCAGGAATTGTCCCAGCGCATTCTCGCATTCGGAACCTGGTTGCCGCCGGCATCGGCCCAGCAAATGGACCGCGCGATCGACACCTTGCGCGAAAATGGCGAAGGATTCCTGCTCAACCTGACTGCGTCGAATGGAACTCCCGTCGAAGCCAGCGGCCGCGCCATCGGCGGTCAGGCCATCGTGCGGATTCGCGAGCTTTCCGGCGTTCGGCGTGAACTGGCCGAAACCCACCAGCGGCACCGGGCGCTGTTGCAGGAGACCGAGATGCTGCGCGGCTTTGCGCAAGCGGCGCCCTGGCCGATCTGGGCCAAGAATGCCGATGGCAGCCTGCAATATGCCAATGGCGCCTATGCCAAAGCCGCCGAGGCGGCCACCGTTCACGACGCGATCGAGCGCAACGTGCAACTGCTCGACAGCAGCGACCGCGCCGACATGAACCGCGCCTTGCAGGAAACGTCGTCGTTTGCCGCGCGCTTGCCGATCGTGGTCGGCGGCGAGCGGCGCTTCCATGACGTCCAGGCGCTCAATATTGCCGGCGGCAGCGTTGGCATCGCGATCGATGCGTCGGAGGCCAATGCGCTGAGCGAGGCGCTGGTGCGGATGGCGGACGCCCATCGCCGCACCCTCGACCAGCTCTCCTCGGGCGTTGCCGTATTCGACGGCCGCGGACGGCTTGCCTTCTACAACGATAGCTATCGCCGGCTGTGGGACCTCGACCGCACCTTCCTCGACAGCAATCCGGACGATTCAAGCGTGCTCGACCGGCTGCGCGCCGCGCGCAAGCTGCCGGAGCAACCGGACTTCCGGGCCTGGAAGGTCAAACTGCATGAGGCCTATCGCGCCGTCGAGCCGGAGAAGGACACCTGGTACCTGCCGGACGGCCGGGCGCTCAGCGTCGTCACCACGCCCAATCCGGAAGGTGGCGTCACCTATCTGTTCGACGACGTCACCGAGAGCCTGGATCTGGCGCGGCGCTATGACGGCCTGATCCGCGTTCAGCGCGAAACACTCGACAACCTCACGGAGGCCGTCGCCGTGTTCGGCAGCAATGGCCGCGCCCAACTGTTCAACCCCGCTTTTGCCAGCATGTGGAAGCTGTCGCCGGAAGCGCTGGGCCAGCAACCGCATATCGACACCGTCGAGACCTGGTGCCAGCCGCTGTTCGACGACGCGGCAACCTGGCGCGTGCTGCGCGAGGCGATCACCCGTATCGACAACCGCATCGCGGTGCCGCTCAAGCTGGAACGCAAGGACGGCAGCGTGCTGGATTGCATGACCATGCCGCTGCCCGACGGCGCCAACATGCTGACATTCCAGGACATCACCGACACCGAAAACGTCGAGCGAGCGCTGCGCGAACGCAATGAGGCGCTGGAGACCGCCGACCAGATGAAGGTCGACTTCGTCCATCACGTCTCCTACGAACTGCGCTCGCCGCTGACCACGATCATCGGATTTGCGCACCTTCTCAACGATCCGACGACGGGCCCCCTGGTGCCGAAGCAGGCCGAGTACCTCAACTACATCACCGCTTCGACCAATTCGCTGTTCGCCCTGATCAATAATATTCTCGACCTTGCCAGCATCGACGCCGGCGCGATGACGCTCGAGATCGGCCCGGTCGATATCCGCAAGGCCATCGACAATGCGGCGGAGGGAATCCAGGATCGGCTGGCCCGCGACCACATCGAGCTCAAGATCGACGTCGATCCGAACGTCGGAACCTTCGTCGCGGACGGTGGACGCGTGGTACAGGTGCTCTACAATCTGCTTGCCAATGCCGTCGGCTTTTCGCCGCAGGACTCGGAGATTACGTTGAGCGCAAGGCGTACCGACCATCACGTCACGTTTGCGGTGACCGATCGCGGCCCGGGCATTCCGCCCGAGGTCAAGGACAAGGTGTTCGACTGGTTCGAAAGCCACTCCAACGGATCGCGGCACCGCGGCGCCGGCCTTGGCCTGCCGCTGGTGAAATCCTTTGTCGAACTGCACGGGGGCCGGGTGCGCGTCGATTCGATCATGGGCGGGGGAACGACCGTCACCTGCGACTTCCCCCTCGACCAGGCGGCGCATCGTAACGCCGCGGAATGACCACTCCCTCGACATTCTCGCTGGCGCTGGCGAACGAGGCTGCAACCGCACATCTCATGGCCGATCTTGCGCTTCTGATCGGCGCCGGCGACGTCATCACGCTGTCGGGCGACCTCGGCGCCGGCAAGACCGCCGCTGCCCGCGCCCTGATCCGCTACCTTGCCGATGATCCCGAAATCGAGGTCCCGAGCCCGACGTTTACGCTGGCGCAGAGCTACGACCTCGCAACGTTTCCCCTTATCCACGCCGACCTCTACCGCATCAACGACGCGAATGAGCTGGAAGAGATCGGCCTGTCACCGTTACCGGAAGGCGTCGTGGCGCTGATCGAATGGCCCGAGCGCGCGTCAGACGCGCTGCCGCCGGACCGGATCGACATCGCCTTCAGCCACCGCCCGGCGCTGGGATCGACGGCGCGCGCCGCCGAGATTACGGGCCATGGCAAGGCGGCGGCGCAGGTCGCGCGCCTTCAGACGCTGCGGCAGTTCCTCGATGGCGCAGGTTTCATCGACGCGAAACGCCAGCGCATGGCCGGCGATGCCTCGACGCGTTCTTATGCGCGGCTCTATCGCGACCAGGCCGCCGTCATTCTGATGAACTCGCCGCGACGTCCCGACGGGCCCGCGATCTATGACGGCAAATCCTATAGCGCCGCAGTGCATCTGGCGGAGGACGTCAAACCCTTTGTCGCCATCGCCAACGGTTTGCGCGAGCGCGGCCTTTCGGCGCCTGCGATTCATCATGCCGACCTCGAGGGCGGTTTCCTGATCACCGAGGATTTCGGCCGCGAAGGTTTTGTCGCCGGCGAGCCGTCGCAGCCGATCGCCGAACGCTACGAGATCGCCGTCGACATGCTCGCGGCGATGCATTGGAAAAAACTCCCCGACGTATTGCCGCTGGCGCCGCAGCTCAACTACGCGATCCCGCCGTTCGACATCGATGCGATGCTGGTCGAGATCGGACTGATGCTCGAATGGTATCTGCCGGATCGCGATACTGCGCCGTCAAGCGCAGTGCGCGACGCGTTCGTCACCCAGTGGCGCGATCTCCTGGGAAAGACGTCGGCGTTGCCGAAAACCTGGATGCTGCGGGACTTCCATTCCCCGAACCTGATCTGGCTCGATGCGCGTTCGGGAATTTCAAAAGTCGGCGTGATCGACTTTCAGGATGCGGTGCTGGGGCCGGCTGCCTACGACCTCGTCTCGCTGTTGCAGGACGCGCGGATCGACGTTCCCGAACAGCTCGAGCTGACGCTGTTCACCCGCTACATCAAGGCGCGCCACGCCACCGACAATGCCTTCGATCCGGCCGGCTTCGCCGAGAGCTACGCGATCATGTCGGCGCAGCGGAACACCCGGCTGCTCGGCACCTTCGCCCGGCTCAACCGGCGCGACGGCAAACCGCAATATTTGCGCCACCAGCCGCGGATCTGGACCTACCTCACTCGGTCATTGGCCCATCCGGCGCTTGCCGACCTCCGGGGCTGGTACGAAGCGCATGTCCCGCCGCCCCAGGCCGCATCAGCGCCGTAAGGCGGTTTACCGGATGTTAGCCATCGCCCGCCTATTCTGCCGGGTGGCCCTGTTCGCAAACATGATCTGTTTCCCGGCACGGCTACGTGAGGACGGAGTACAATGGTGACAGAGCGTCGCAGAGGTGAACGCGTCACGTTCGAGCGAGGATTTGGCGCGCACATGATGGGCATCGACGGCACGTGGCGCCGCGACTGCACCATGGAAGACGTTTCCGAGACCGGCGCCAAACTGACCATCGAAGGCTCGGTCGAAGGATTGCATCTGAAGGAATTCTTTTTGCTGTTGTCGTCGACCGGACTTGCCTATCGCCGGTGCGAGCTCGCATGGGTGAACGGCGACCAGATCGGCGTCAATTTTCTCAAGATGGGCGACAAGAAGAAGAAGGCGCGGCGGCCTGCTGAGGCCTGAATTCGCTCGCCTGAACCCGTCTTACCGCCGTCATATCGGGCGACTATGGCGGTCGGCTAGTCACTGCGCCGCCCGAATCGCCGTGATATGATTTTCGGGTCGTTCCGACCGCCTGCATCCAGGGCAAACGGGGTTGACCTTTCCCGCCACGCGGTGGGAACCTGAACGCGAGAGCCATCCGGAATGCCCGTCAAACCCGACAAAGCCATGGTCCTTGCCGCCGGTCTCGGCCTGCGGATGCGTCCGCTGACGGACCGGATGCCGAAGCCGCTGGTGCCTGTGGCCGGCCGGCCGCTGCTCGATCACGTGCTCGACAAGCTCAGCGATGCCGGCGTGACCGAGGCAATCGTCAACGTTCATTACCTGCCGGACCAGATCATCGAGTACGTCGCACCGCGCAAGCGGCCGCGCGTGATCGTCTCGGACGAACGCAACCAGGTGCTCGGCACCGGCGGCGGTGTCGTCAAGGCGCTGCCGCTGCTCGGCGCCGAGCCGTTCTTTCATCTCAATGCCGATACGCTTTGGATCGACGGCGTGCGGCCGAATTTGGCGCGGCTGGCGGACGCCTTTGATCCGGCGCGGATGGACATCCTGCTCTTGATGGCGCCGACCGCCGGATCGACGGGTTATGAAGGCAACGGCGACTACGCGATGCTGCCCGACGGCGCGTTGCGCAAGCGCAAAGAGCATCAGGTTGTTCCGTTTGTCTATGCCGGCGTTGCGATCATCTCGCCTGCGATCTTCGCCGGCGCGCCGAGCGGCGAATTCTCACTGACCAAAATGTTCGACGCCGCCAACGAACAGGAGCGGCTGTTTGGGCTGCGGCTCGACGGCACCTGGATGCATGTCGGCACACCGGACGCGATCGGCGCCGCCGAAGAGGCGTTCCTCGAGAGTGTGGCTTGAGCCAACCCGCTGCCGGGCAGCGTCACCCCCGCGCATGACGATCTAGCGGGGAATTAGAATCCCGGCCCCAAATAGCTCGTGCCATGATAGAGCCTGCTTCTAATTCGAATCAGGCGGCCCATGCGCGTCCTCAGCGTTCCCTCCTCCGTGCCGTTCTTGCGCAGCGTTGTCGCGGCGCTGATCGACGGCCGGCTGATCGAAGGCTTTGAGGCGCGCAAGCAGCCGGAAAGGCTGACGCAGGCCACGCTCTACCTTCCCACCCGGCGCTCGGGACGGCTGGTGCGGGAAATCTTTCTCGAAGTGCTCGGCACGGAGGCCGTGCTGCTGCCGCGGATCGTCGCGCTCGGCGATATCGACGAAGACGAACTGGCTTTCGCCGAGGAAAGCGATAGCTACGGCGGCGCGGCGACGCTCGAGCTTCCGCCCAGTCTCGGCGAACTCGAACGCAGACTGACGCTGGCAAAGCTGGTCGCCGCATGGGCGAAGAGTTCCGAGGCCTCGCCGCTGGTGGTCGGTAGCCCAGCTTCGACGCTCGCGCTCGCCAGCGACCTCGCCCGGCTGATCGACGACATGGCCACGCGCGGCGTCGACTGGAACGCACTGGATGGGCTCGTGCCCGACGCGCTCGATCAATACTGGCAACTCACGCTTCGGTTCCTGCAAATCGCGCGCGAGGTCTGGCCGGCCTACCTGACGGAAATCGGCAGAATCGAGCCGGCGACGCGGCGCGACCGCCTGATCGACGCCGAAGCCAAGCGTCTTGCCAGCCATCATGCCGGTCCGGTCATCGCGGCCGGTTCGACCGGATCGATGCCGACGACCGCAAAATTCCTCCACGTGATTGGCGCGCTGCCTCAGGGCGCGGTGATTCTGCCCGGGCTCGATACCGATCTCGACGAAGACGCCTGGCAAAGCATCGGCGGCAAGCGGGACGATGAGGGACGGTTCGTCGAACACCCCGCCTCGAGCCATCCGCAATATGCGATGCATGCGCTGCTGGAGCGTTTCGGCATCGACCGCCGCGATGTCGAGATTTTGGGAGCGCCCGCGCCGTTCGGACGCGAGGTGCTGCTGTCCGAAACGATGCGGCCGTCCAATGCGACGGCGCAATGGCACGACCGCTTGGGCAAGTCCGAGATCGCCGAGCATATCGCGAGCGGCATGAAGAACCTCGCCGTGATCGAGGCGCCCAATCCGGAAATGGAAGCGCTGTCGATCGCCATCGCCATGCGCGAGGCTACCCATTTGCAGAAGTCGGCCGCACTGGTGACGCCGGACCGCGCGCTGGCGCGTCGGGTGATGGCGGCGCTGGCGCGCTGGAATCTCGACTTCGATGATTCCGGCGGCGACGCATTGATCGAAACCTCCGCTGGCGTTTTCGCGCGCCTCGCGGCGGAAGCGGCCACCAAAGGCCTGGAACCGCCGGCGCTGCTGGCGCTGCTCAAACATCCGCTATGCCGGCTCGGTGCGGCGGCGGGGGCTCATCGTCTTGCGATCGAAACACTTGAACTGGCTCTGCTGCGCGGAACGCGGCCGCAAGCGGCTACCCGTGGCCTGGCGCAAGATTTTGCACGCTTTCGCGGTGAGCTCGCAAAACTTCGCAACGGCGAAGTCTCGCTGCTGCACAAAGCGGAGAAGCGGGCACGGCTGACCGATCCGGAACTCGACCGCGCGCAGGCGCTGGTCGCGGCCTTGCAGGCGGCGCTGGCGCCGATGGAAAGCCTCTCCTCGACGCGGCCCCATGATTTCGCGGAAATCGCCGCGCGCCATCGCGAGGTTCTGATCGCGCTGTCGGAGGATGCCGACGGCGTTGCCGTCGCGTTCGAAGGGCAAGAAGGACTCGCGCTCGCATCTGCCTTCGACGATTTGCTTGCCAAACAGCAACAAAGCAGCCTTGCGGTGGCACTGCCCGATTACGCCGAAGTATTCCAGACCGCGTTCGCCGATCGCGCGGTGCGGCGGCCGGAGAAGTCAGGCGCGACGCTGCACATCTACGGCCCGCTGGAATCGCGACTGATACAGACCGACCGCGTCATCGCCGGTGGATTGATCGAAGGCGTCTGGCCGCCGGCGCCGCGCACCGATCCCTGGCTGAGCCGGCCGATGCGGCACGAGTTGGGCCTCGATCTGCCGGAGCGGCGTATCGGCCTGTCGGCCCATGACTTCGCGCAGTTGCTTGGCACCGAGGACGTGATCCTCAGTCATTCCGCCAAGGCCGGCGGCGCGCCTGCGGTCGCCTCGCGTTTCCTGCATCGCCTCGAAGCGGTGGCGGGCGAAACGCGCTGGGAAGCAGCCAAACAAGCAGGCCAGCAATACGTCGATTTTGCGCTGGCGCTCGATGCGCCCGAGAAGGTCGAGCCGGTGGCGCAGCCCGCGCCAACGCCGCCGCGCGCCACACGGCCGCTGAAACTATCCGTCACCGCGATCGAAGACTGGCTGCGCGATCCCTACACCATTTATGCCAAGCATATCCTCAAGCTCGAGGCGCTCGATCCCGTCGATATGCCGCTGTCGGCCGCCGATCGCGGCTCGGCGATCCACGATTCACTCGGTGACTTCACCAAGAGCTTTGCCAGGGACCTGCCCGCCGATCCCGTCGCAGCGCTCCGCGAGATCGGTCAAAAATATTTTGCGCCGCTGATGGAACGGCCCGAGGCGCGCGCCTTGTGGTGGCCGCGCTTCCAGCGCGTCATCAGGTGGTTTTCCGAATGGGAGGCGTCGCGCCGGGGCAATATAGCCGCGATCCGTGCGGAGATCCGCGGCGAGATTGCGATTCCCCTTGACGACGGGCGCACGTTCTATCTCTCCGCGCGCGCCGACCGCATCGAGCGCCGCGCCGACGGCAGCTTTGTCGTCCTCGACTACAAGACAGGAACGCCGCCGACCGGAAAACAGGTGCGGATGGGTCTGTCGCCGCAGCTCACGCTGGAATCGGCTATCCTGCGCCAGGGCGGCTTCGACGGCATCGATGCCGGCTCATCCGTCGGCGAACTCGCTTATGTCAGGATCAGCGGCAACAACCCGCCCGGCGAGCACAAATCGCTGGAGCTGAAGATCAGGAACGAAACGCCCCAGCCGCCCGATGAAGCCGCGGACTACGCGCTCGTACAGCTGGAGGCACTGATCCGCAAATTCGAGAATGAGGCCGAGCCGTACCGCTCGCTGAACCTGCCGATGTGGACCAATCGCTACGGCGTCTATGACGATCTGGCGCGGATCAAGGAGTGGTCGGCGGCCGGTGGATTGGGGTTGCCGGAATGGTGAAGGCCGTGCGCAGCATCCCCGACGCGGTCCGCGACAAGCAGGCGAGCGCCTCGAATCCGGCTCTCTCCTCCTTCGTCTCGGCGAATGCGGGCTCCGGCAAGACGCACGTGCTGGTGCAACGCGTGATCCGCCTGTTGCTGTCGGGCGTGCCGCCGGAAAAGATCCTGTGCATCACCTTCACCAAGGCGGCGGCCGCCAACATGGCGGAGCGTGTGTTCACCACGCTCGGTCACTGGGTGACACTCGACAACGATGCGCTCGATGCGGCGATCCGCGACGCCGGGCTTCCACATCCCACCGTGAGGCTGCGCAAGGTCGCGCGCGAACTGTTCGCGCGGGCGCTGGAGACGCCGGGTGGCTTGAAGGTGCAGACCATCCACGCGCTCTGCACGCGGCTGTTGCAGCAGTTTCCGTTCGAGGCCAACGTGCCGGCGCGCTTTGCCGTGCTCGACGATCGCGACCAGACCGACATGATGGAGCGCGCCAACCTCAAGGTCTTTCTCGAGGCCTCGCGCGTCCCCGACAGCGTGCTTGGCCGCGCACTCCAGACCGCGATGGCGAACGCCGCCGACGTCACCTTCAAGGACGTCGTGCGCGAGGCGTGTCTGTCCCGCGATCATTTCCTGGCCTGGACCGATGCCGCCGGAAATGCCGAAGCCGCGGCAGCGCAGATGTCTGCGGCGCTCGGCGTGAGCGCGGATGAACGTGTCGAGGAGGTCGAGCGCGAAATCCTCGACGGCCCCTATCTGCCACGCAGGCGTTGGCTGGAAATCGCAGGCGTGCTCGCTGCCAGTAGCAAACAAGACCAGAAGCAAGCCGAACAATTGCGCGCGTCGCTGGCCGTCATTGGTACGGCGCAAGTCGATGAATATCTCTCCGTATTTCTCACCGACAAAAAGGAGCCGCGGGCAGCTGTCCTGACTAAGGCTTTCGTCGACAAAAATCCATCCGTCGCCCGCCTGTTCGACAATGAGATCGCGCGCCTTGCGCCGTTGATCGAAAAGCGTCGCGCCGTGATTACGCGAGACCGCACCGAGGCGCTGCTGCATATCGCGATTGCGGCCGCGGCAAATTACCGGCGCGAGAAGGAAGAGCGCGGACTGCTCGACTATGACGACCTGATCGACAAGACGCTGGCCATGCTGAATAAGATTTCGGCCGGCTGGGTACACTACAAGCTCGATCGCGGTGTCGACCATGTTCTGATCGATGAGGCGCAGGATACGAGTCCGCGGCAATGGGACATCGTCGAGCATATCATTTCCGAATTTGCTGCCGGCCACGGCGCGCGCGACGGCGTCACGCGCACGGTGTTTGCGGTCGGCGACGAAAAGCAGTCGATCTTCTCGTTCCAGGGCGCAGCACCTCGTGAGTTCGCCGAACGCCGTCAGAACTTCAGCTCACGTTTCAAGGCGGCCGGCCTCGGCTTCGAAGCGATCTCCTTCACCTATTCGTTCCGGTCCGGCGCCGGCGTGTTGCGCGCAGTGGAAAGCGCATTCCAGTTGCCCGAGGTCTACCAGAGCATCACCACCGATCGTGACGGCATGCCGCCGCATCTTTCGCTCGACGATGCCGGTCCGAGCGTGATCGAGTTATGGCCGCTGGCGGAAGCCGACGACCGCAAGGACATCGAGGGCTGGCGCGCGCCGTTCGATGGCGTCTCCGTGACGAGCCCCGAAGTCAAACTCTCACAACGCATTCAGGCCGAGATCAAGCGGCTGGTTGCAAGCGGCACCATGACCGGCCCCAATGGCGCGCGCCGGCGTCTGGCTTACGGCGACGTGCTGATTCTGGTGCGCCGGCGCGGCAATCTGTTCGACGCGGTGATCCAGGCATTGAAGCACGCCAGCATCCCGGTCGCCGGCGCCGACCGGCTGAAACTGACCGAGCACATCGCGATCATCGACCTGATGAACCTCGCGGATGCGCTGCTGCTGCCGCAGGACGATCTGGCGCTCGCGGTCGCCTTGAAGAGCCCGTTGTTCGGACTGGACGACGACGACCTCTTCACGCTCGCCTGGGAGCGCAAGGGTTCGTTGCGCGCGGCGCTGTCGCAGCACGCCGCGATCCATCCGAAATCTGGGGATGCGCTGGCGCGGCTGGAAGAATGCGAGCGTCGCGTCGTCCATGAAACGCCATTCGCATTCTACGCCTGGCTGCTCGGCGGCGACGGCGGCCGGCAGCGCATTCTGCGGCGGCTTGGCCATGAAGCCAACGACGCGCTCGACGAGTTTCTCGAGCTCGCGCTGAATTACGAGCGCAAGGCC
The DNA here is from genome assembly GCF_900142985.1 of Bradyrhizobium erythrophlei. Lineage (NCBI taxonomy): Bacteria > Pseudomonadati > Pseudomonadota > Alphaproteobacteria > Hyphomicrobiales > Nitrobacteraceae > Bradyrhizobium > Bradyrhizobium erythrophlei. Next base: position 3,024,709 of record NZ_LT670849.1, on the reverse strand, counting down.
CCGGCGTCGTTGCAGGGCTTCATGGCCTGGCTGCGTTTGGCCGACACTGAAGTGAAGCGCGACATGGAGATCTCGCGCGACGAGGTCCGCGTCATGACCGTGCACGGCGCCAAGGGCCTGGAAGCGTCCGTCGTCTTCATGGTGGATACGACGTCGTCGCCGGCGGATACGCAGCGATTGCGGCTGATCCAGCTGCCGCGAGGTAACGGCGGCAACGTCATGGTCTGGGCCGGCAGGAAGGCCGACGATCCCTTGGGCGTCGCGAAGGCAAGAGAGGCGATGCTCGCCGAGACCGAGGATGAGTATCGCCGGCTGCTTTATGTGGCGATGACGCGCGCCGCCGACCGGCTGATCGTCGCAGGGATCAAGCCCGGCAACGTCAACACCATTCGAAAACTCTGCTGGTACGATCTGGCCGACACGGGCCTTGCGGCTTCCGGACTTCAGGAAGAGATCCTCGATACGGATGACGGGGCGATCCGGCGCTATACACGGCCGGAAGACGGCGCACACACCGGCGGCGCGATCACGGCGGCGGCAAGCGCGCCACTTGCGTTGCCGTCATGGCTGCGAACGCCGCTGCCTCACCGGTCGACAACGGCGGACCTGCTGCGTCCATCCGATGCCGGTGACAACAAAGCGGATGGCAACAAGGCGCGGCGTATCAAATCCAGCGAAGCGGTCGAACAGCGGTCGCGCGCTTTACAACGTGGCACGCTGGTGCATCGGCTGCTGCAATCACTACCCGATGTCGCGCCTGCGCGGCGGCGCGATGCCGCGCTCAATTTTCTGCATCGTAACGCCAGCGACTGGACCGGAGGCGAACAGGACGCGCTCGCCGCAAACGTGCTTGCGCTGATCGGCGATGTCCGATTCGCGGCCGTCTTCGCGGACGGCAGCCGCGCGGAGGTGCCTGTGGTCGGCCGACTCGACCGGCCGGGCGGCGCGCCGGTCACGGTTTCCGGGCAGGTCGACCGTCTGGTGGTCACCGAAAACGAAATTTTGATCGTCGATTTCAAGACCAACCAGGCCCCGCCCGCTTCCGCGGCGGAGGCGCCCGCTGCTTATGTCAGGCAATTGGCCCTTTACCGCGCGCTCCTTGCGAAACTTTATCCCCAGAAGCCGATCCGGGCGGCATTACTTTGGACCGAAACCCCTGAATTGATGGAGATTTCGGCTTCTTCGCTGGACGCCGAACTGGCATCCATTGGTAGCGGGACGCCAAAGCTTGACCCAGCAAGGGTGCGTTCATAGTTTGGGTTGCATGATCCCTGCGGCGATTCTTCCGAAGATGCCGCATCTCCTGAACCGAACGAGGTATTCAGATGTCCGTTGGTAAGGTTTCCGACACCGATTTCGAAGCCGAGGTGCTCAAGGCGCAGGGCCCGGTCGTTGTCGATTTCTGGGCTGAATGGTGCGGCCCGTGTCGCATGATCGCTCCGGCGCTCGACGAGATTGCCGGTGCGATGGGCGACAAGGTCAAGATCGTCAAGCTGAACGTCGACGAGAGCCCGAAGACCGCGTCGAAATACGGTGTGATGTCGATCCCGACCCTGATGATTTTCAAGGGCGGCGAGATGGCCTCGCGTCAGGTCGGCGCCGCGCCGAAGGCAAAGCTTCAGCAGTGGATCACCGCTGCGGTCTGATCGCTTTCGCGAAACGAGATGATATTTCGGACGGCCGGCGCAAGCCGGCCGTTTTTAATTCGGCGGCGTGCCGTTCGCGGCGAGCACATGGCCGGCAAGATAGAGCGATCCCGTGATCAGGATGCGTGGCCGAACTTCATAGGCGAGCTGGGCGACGGTCCGTAAAGCCGCCTCGACGCTGGCGGCGCTCTCCACGCGCATGCTCAAGCCACGCGCGGCATCCATCAACCTATCAAGCGGCATGGCGCCTTCGCGATCCGGGATCGTGACCGCGATGATGTGGCGGGTGAGGCCGGCGAAATTGGCGAGAAAGCCGGCGGCGTCCTTGTTCGCCATCATGCCGACGATCACGACCAGCGGACGCGACACGCGCTCTTCCAGATCGCCGAGCGCGGCGGCTGCGACACGGCCACCTTCCGCATTGTGGCCACCGTCGAGCCAGATTTCCCCGCCCGCAGGTCCTTGATCCACCAACGGGCCGGGGCCCAGACGCTGCATCCGCGCCGGCCATTCGGCGGTTGCCACGCCCGCCTCGAACGCAGCTGCGTCAACTCTGAAAGCGTCGATGGCGCGCAACGTCGCCACCGCAAGGCCGGCGTTGTCGAACTGATGACGGCCGAACAGCCGCGGCGCCCGGAGATCGAGCAAGCCGCGCTCGTCCTGATAAACTAGGCGCCCGCGCTCGACACTGACATGCCACTCCTCGCCCGCGCGATGAAGGGCCGCGCGCTGCCGCTTCGCACATTGCTCGATCTCGGCCAGCGCCTCCGGCTCCTGTTGCGCGCAAATGACGGGAACGCCGCGCTTGATGATGCCGGCTTTTTCAGTCGCGATCGATCGCAGCGAGGGGCCGAGAAATTCGGTGTGATCGATCCCGACCGGCGTGATCACGCTGGCCACGGGCCGCTCGATCACATTGGTGGCATCGAGCCTTCCGCCGAGACCGACCTCGAGCAGGACCGCATCCGCCGGATGCCGCGCGAACAGATCGAAGGCGGCGGCGGTTTCGATTTCGAAGAGCGTAATCGGCTCGCCGGCATTGGCGCGCTCGCAACGCTCGAACGCCGCGGACAACTCCGCGTCATCGGCAAGGACGCCACCGCCGATACGGCCAAGCCTGTAGCACTCGTTAAGTCTGACCAGGTGCGGTGAGGTGAAGACGTGGACGCGATGACCGGCGGCTTCCAGGATCGCTCGCAAGTACGCAATCGTCGAGCCCTTGCCGTTGGTGCCGGCGACATGAATGACCGGTGGCAGCTTGCGCTCCGGATGATCGAGCCGCTGCAACAACAGTTGCATGCGCTCCAGACCGAGGTCGATGCGCTTGGGATGCAGTTGCGACACGCGGGCAATCAGGTCGCCGTGCGGCACCGGCGATGATCCGCTCACGCGGATGGCGCGGCCGGCGCCATCTCCGCTGGCGAAGGGATCGTGGCCGGCATCGCCACGGGCGCAGCCGGTTTCGACTCGTTTGCCGTCGCCGGCGATTTGGTCAGGATGCGGCAGAGCCGCGCCAGCGTCGGACGCAGCTCGTGACGATGTACGACCATATCGACCATGCCGTGGTCTTTCAGATATTCGGCGCGCTGGAATCCATCCGGCAATTTCTCGCGAATGGTCTGTTCGATCACGCGTGCGCCGGCAAAGCCGATCAGGGCGCCGGGCTCGGCAATCTGCACGTCGCCGAGCATGGCATAGGAGGCCGTGACGCCGCCGGTGGTCGGATTGGTCAGCACGACGATGTAAGGCAGTTTCGCCTCACGCAGCATTTGGATGGCGACCGTGGTCCGCGGCATCTGCATCAGCGACAGGATGCCTTCCTGCATGCGCGCGCCACCGGAAGCGGCAAATACGATGAAGGGCGATTTCTTTTCCAGCGCAAGCTCTAGCCCGCGCACGATCGCCTCGCCCGCCGCCATCCCGAGCGAGCCACCCATGAAATCGAAATCCTGCACGGCAATGACGACGGCAGCACCCTCGAGCCTGCCGTAGCCAACCTTGACGGCATCGTTGAGCCCGGTCCGCGCTCGCGCATCCCGCACGCGATCGACGTATTTGCGCTCGTCACGGAATTTTAAGGGATCGGCCTGCACTTCCGGCAGCGCGACATCGAACCATGTCTCGTTGTCGAAGATCGACTTCAAGCGCGCGACTGCGCCCATGCGCATGTGATAGTTCGAACCGGGAATGACGAACTGATTGGCCTCGACGTCCTTGTAGAACACGAGCTGCCCTGAGTCCGGACACTTGATCCACAAATTCTCGGGCGTCTCACGGCGCAGAATGTTGCGAATCTTCGGCCGGACGACGTTGGTGAGCCAATTCATGGTTTGCTCCGAACTGCCTTCATGCGTCTCAACATATATGGCCTTCCCGAAAGGGCCCGGCAAGGCGACGGGTAACGCTTTGCGCTCCGAAATATTACGAACTATTTCGCGGCCCGTACGCCAGACGCCAGCGCGGTTGCCAGTTCGACGACGGCGGTGACGGTCCCGGCCGTCGCCTTGCCGGTCGAATCGAGGCTGCCGCGCAAGGCATCGACCAGCGCAGAACCGACCACCGCGCCATCGGCATCGGCCGCAATCGCCCGGGCCGCCTCCGGCGTGCGGATGCCAAAGCCGACGCAGACCGGTAATGCCGTGTGGCGCTTGATGCGAGCAACCGCCTCGCCAACGGCTTTGGAATCGGCGCTGGCGCTGCCGGTGATGCCGGTGACCGAAACGTAATAGACAAAGCCCGAGGTATTGGCGAGCACCGCCGGCAACCGCTTGTCATCCGTGGTGGGCGTCGCAAGGCGGATGAAATTCAACCCGGCTTTCATTGCGGGCACGCAGAGTTCGGAATCCTCTTCCGGAGGAAGATCGACAACGATCAAACCGTCGACGCCGGCGGACTTGGCATCGGCCAGAAACTTGTCGACGCCGTAAATATAGATCGGGTTGTAGTAACCCATCAGCACCAGCGGCGTGGCGTCATCGCCCTTGCGGAACTCGCGCACCAACGCGAGCGTCTTCTTCAGGGTCATGCCGGCGTGAAGCGCGCGCAATCCCGCCGCCTGGATCGAGGGACCATCGGCCATCGGATCGGTGAAGGGCATGCCGATCTCGATGACGTCGGCGCCGGCCTTCGGCAGCGCCTTGATGACTTCGAGCGAGGTTTCGGGATCGGGATCGCCGGCCATCAGGAAGGTAACGAAGGCCGAACGGTTTTCTTTTTTCAGTTGCGCAAAGCGCGCATCGATACGGGTGGTCACTTCTTCTTCCCCCGCAGGATGTCGCCGACTTGCGGCACGTCCTTGTCGCCACGGCCGGAGAGATTGACCACCATCAGATGATCCTTGCCCCGTTTGGGCGCGAGCTCCATGACCTTCGCGATCGCATGCGCAGGCTCGAGCGCGGGGATGATGCCTTCCAGCCGAGACAGCAACTGGAACGCGGCCAATGCTTCGTCATCGGTCGCCGACAGATATTTGACCCGGCCGATCTCATGCAGCCAGGAATGCTCCGGCCCGATGCCGGGATAATCGAGCCCGGCCGAGATCGAATGCGCGTCCTGGATCTGCCCGTCGTCGTCCATCAACAGATAGGTGCGGTTGCCGTGCAGCACGCCGGGCCGGCCGCCGGCAATCGATGCCGCGTGCAATTGCGTCAAGCCATGACCGGCGGCCTCGACACCGAAGATTTCGACGGAAGGATCGTCGAGGAACGGATGGAACAGGCCCATCGCATTGGAGCCGCCGCCGATGCAGGCGACGAGCGAATCCGGCAAGCGGCCTTCGGCTTCCTGCATTTGCTTGCGTGTCTCTTCGCCGATCACTGACTGGAAGTCGCGCACCATCGCCGGATAGGGATGCGGACCTGCGACCGTGCCGATGCAATAGAACGTGTTGTGCACGTTGGTGACCCAGTCGCGCAGCGCCTCGTTCATGGCGTCCTTCAGCGTGCGCGTGCCGGACTGAACCGGGATCACCTTGGCGCCCAGCATCTCCATGCGGATCACATTCGGCTGCTGCCGCTCGACATCGATGGCGCCCATATAGACGAGGCATTCAAGCCCGAAGCGTGCACACAGCGTCGCGGTGGCGACGCCGTGCTGGCCGGCGCCGGTCTCGGCGATGATGCGCTTCTTGCCCATGCGCCGCGCCACCATGATCTGGCCAAGCACGTTGTTGACCTTGTGGGAGCCGGTGTGATTGAGCTCCTCGCGCTTGAAATAGATCTTCGCGCCGCCGAGGTGCTCGGTGAGCCGCTCGGCAAAATAAAGCGGCGACGGCCGGCCGACATAATCGCGCAGATGGCCGTTCATTTCCGCGTGGAAGGCCGGATCGGCTTTCGCCGCGGCGTAGGCTTTCTCGAGATCGAGGATCAGCGGCATCAGCGTTTCGGCGACGAACCGGCCGCCGAAAATGCCGAAGTGCCCGTGCTCGTCGGGACCGCTTCGGAAGGAATTGGGGATCGGCTTGTTCATCGAACCATCAGTTCTTCAGTTGCGCGCGCGGCGCGAATAAAGGCGCGGATCATCTCGGGGTCCTTGATGCCGGACGCCCGCTCCACGCCGGAGGATACGTCCACGCCACCGGCGCCGGTCACTCGGACGGCTTCCGCGACATTGCCGGCGTGAAGACCGCCCGAAACCATGAACGGCACCGCAAGGTCAAGGTTCTCAAGCAGGTGCCAGTCGAATACGGCTCCGAGGCCGCCGGGACGTGTCGCCTCTTTCGGCGCGCGTGCGTCGAACAGGATGCGGTCGGCGACTGCCGCGTATCGAGGAATGCGACCGAGATCGCCACGCGCTGCAATCGGCAATGCTTTCATCACGCGGACGCCAAATGCCTGCCTGAAGGCCGCCACGGCTTCCGCAGACTCCGTTCCATGAAGCTGAAGCCAATCCGGCCGCACTTGCCGTACGATCTGGTCCAGCATCTGGTCGTCAGCGTTGACCGTCAGAACGACGATTTCGGCCCGGCCGCGTGCGACCTCGACCAGCTCGCTCATCGCCGGCAGCTCGATATGCCGCGGCGACGGCGGAAAGAACACGAACCCCACCATGTCCGCGCCGGAATCCAGCGCGACGTCGAGCGTCTCGCGCGTGGACAGGCCGCAAATCTTGACGATCAAGGACATGGGTTCAAAGGCAATGGTTAAGGGAACAGCTCAGCCCCAATAAGGGCATTCGGCGCGCGTTCTACAACGTCGCGCCCTGCTTGTCTCGCCGATATGTAACCGGGGGGAAGGCTGCCGACGGGCTCACATCCCGCGGCTTCGAGGCGGTAACGGCGGCGCGCAAATCGGCCAGTTGGGCGCGGATGTCCTGGGCGTCCATTTCATGCTGCCGGGCGGCGCGCCGCCAGCGGCGCTGGCCGAACCAGGTGGCCGCGCCGCCAGCCACGACCCCCAGGATCGCGACGACAATGATAACCGCAAAGAGCGGAAGGCTAACTCCAAGGGCCGGGTCGTTTGAATTGAACGGGTCGAACGACACGGTGACGATGTGGCGGTTGGCCACCGCGAAGACCACGAAGATCACGCCGAGCGGGATCAGGACAACCGCGTTGAGAAACTTGCGCATGGCCCTCTCGCTCTTTGAATCAAGCAGACCGTTGAATCAGGGCGATGTGGACTTTCAAACCCTAGGCGTCGGTTCCGCCGCCTTCGCGGTTCAACCGTTCGCGCATTTCCTTGCCGGTCTTGAAAAACGGCACGCTCTTCTGATCGACCGGCACATGCTCTCCGGTACGAGGGTTACGGCCCGCGCGCGCCGGGCGGTGCTTGACCGAGAACGCGCCGAAACCGCGCAACTCAACCCGGTCGCCACGCGCTAAGGCTGCAACGATCTCATCGAGAATCGCGTTAACAATGTTCTCGACATCCCGCTGGTAGAGGTGCGGGTTGTGCTCGGCGATGCGCTGAACGAGTTCGGATTTGATCATCGAGACGTGGATCCGGGAACATTCGGTCCCGCATTTCCGTGAAAATACGTTGAACTGTCAAGACGCTAAATGAAATTTGGGGCCAGCGAAATCACGTGACAACCGTCCTGATGCCGGATTGTGACAGCACCCGCACCCCAAAACCGCAGTGCGGCAAGACCACCTGGCGCAGCGGATCGGACCGCTAACGGTTCAATTTGCCCCTGCCGGCTGCCAGAGCGCGAGCATGCCCTCAAGGCCCAGACGGTCCGCCGCCTGCGCCATGCCGGTCTGCTCGATCTGGCGCGCGATCGCGCTCAAACCAAGCGCATCGAAGGTGAAGGCGGCCGCGGTGCGCAGGAAGGTGAGGTCGCCGAAGCGCGGCGTCAGCTTGTAGTCACGCACCGGCAGATCGGCCTTGACGCCTTTTTGCACAACCAGCCAGGCGACGGCGGTTTTCTCGTCGCCCAACTGATCGATCAGCTTCAGCTCGACCGCCTGACGGCCGGTAAAGACGCGCCCGTCGGAAACCTTTTCAAGCAGCGCATCGTCCATGCTCCGCCTTTCCTTCACGAGGCCGCGGAACCAGGCGTAGGAATCCTTCACCAGCGAATTAAGCGCCTCGCGGGCCTCCGGGCTGGTCGGCTCGAAACCGTTCGGCGCGGCCTTCAGCGGCGAGGATTTCACTTCCTCGACCTTGACGCCGACGGTCTTCAGCAATTCCGCGAAATTCGGAAACTGAAACAGCACCCCGATCGAACCGACCAGCGAACTCTGCTGGGCGATGATGTGGTCGCCGGCAATCGCGGTGATGTAGCCGCCCGACGCAGCTAAGCCCTCGACCACCACAACCATCGGCTTCTTGGCCTTCAGCCGCGTCAGCGCGTCGTAAAGCTGCTCGGAGCCGGCGGTGGTGCCGCCGGGCGAATTGATATGCACGATGACGGCGGCGGCTGGCGACTTCTCCAGCCGCTCCAGCGCCTCGACCCGCTCGCGATCGCTGCGGATCAGGCCTTCGATGCTGATGCGGGCGATCGATCCCGCCGAGGTCAGCCCGCCCTTGTCGGGAGTTACGATGGTCGCCACCGCGATGATCGCGGCAATTGCAATCAACGCCGCAGCCACGCGCCAGAACGTCAGCTTGCGCCGGATTCTGCGGCGATCGACGATGACATCGGAGTCGAGCGACATCGAAATTTCTCCCGAAAGCATGCCTTTGACGGGCCGAGCGGTATTCGCTCCACATCCCTAAAATCCCGTGCCCTGATTACATCAATTGCGGCGCAATTTGAAGAAAACAAGACGCGGTCCCTACTTCCTCCCTTTGCGGGAGAGGAAAATAAAAAGGCCCCGGTCGAAACCGGGGCCCGTTGTCGAGGCGAGACGCCTCAATCTTACTTGTCGGTGCGCTGCTTGAGCGCGGTGCCGAGGATGTCGCCGAGCGTCGCACCCGAATCGGAGGAGCCGTACTGCGCGATGGCTTCCTTCTCTTCGGCGACTTCGAGCGCCTTGATCGAGACCTGCACCTTGCGGGCCTTCTTGTCGAACTGGATCACCCGCGCATCGACCTTCTCGCCGACGGCGAAACGCTCAGAGCGCTGGTCGTTGCGGTCACGGGCGAGTTCGGAGCGCTTGATGAAGGTGGTGAAGTCGGTGCCGACGATCTTCACGTCGATGCCGCCTTCCTTCACGTCGAGCACTTCGCAAGTGACGACCGCACCCTTCTTGACGTCGCCCGGCTCAGCGAAGGGATCGCCTTCGAGCTGCTTGACGCCGAGCGAGATACGCTCCTTTTCGACATCGACGTCGAGCACCACGGCCTTGACCATGTCGCCCTTCTTGAAGTTGTCGATCACCTGCTCGCCGGGCTGCTTCCAGTCGAGGTCGGAGAGATGGACCATGCCGTCGACGTCGCCTTCGAGGCCGAGGAACAGACCGAACTCGGTCTTGTTCTTGACTTCGCCCTCGACGGTCGAACCGACCGGGAACTTCTCGACGAACACTTCCCAGGGGTTACGCATGGTCTGCTTGAGACCAAGCGAGATACGGCGCTTGACCGAATCGACCTCCAGCACCTGCACCTCGACTTCCTGCGAGGTGGAGACGATCTTGCCGGGATGCATGTTCTTCTTGGTCCACGACATTTCGGAGACGTGGATCAGGCCTTCGATGCCCGGCTCGAGTTCGACGAACGCACCGTAATCGGTGATGTTGGTGACGCGGCCATGGAAGCGCGCATTGAGCGGGTATTTCGCCTCGATGCCCTGCCACGGATCGTCGAGCAGCTGCTTCATGCCGAGCGAAATGCGGTGGGTCTCGTGGTTGATCTTGATGATCTTGACCTTCACCGTCTGGCCGATGGTCAAAACCTCGGTCGGATGGTTGACGCGACGCCAGGCGATATCGGTGACGTGCAGCAGGCCGTCGATGCCGCCGAGGTCGACGAACGCACCGTAGTCGGTGATGTTCTTGACGACGCCGTCGATCACCTGACCTTCTTCGAGGTTCTGCACCAGTTCCTGGCGCTGTTCGGCGCGGGTCTCTTCCAGAACCGTGCGGCGCGACACCACGATGTTGCCGCGGCGGCGATCCATCTTGAGGATCTGGAACGGCTGCGAGTTGTTCATCAGCGGCGCGACGTCGCGGATCGGGCGAATGTCGACCTGCGAACGCGGCAGGAAGGCCACCGCGCCGTCGAGGTCGACGGTGAAGCCGCCCTTGACCTGGTTGAAGATGACGCCGTGAACCTTCTCGTTGTTGTTGAAGGCCTTCTCGAGCTTGCCCCAGCTCTCCTCCCGGCGCGCCTTGTCGCGCGACAGCACGGCTTCGCCGAGCGCATTCTCGATCCGGTCGAGAAACACCTCGACCTCGTCGCCGACCTTGAGGTCGCTTTCGCGGCCGGGCCCGGCGAATTCACGCAGCGCCACGCGGCCTTCGGTCTTCAGGCCGACGTCGATGACGGCCATGTCCTTCTCGATCGCAACAACCTTGCCCTTGATGACGGAGCTTTCCTGAAGGTTGCCGCCGGCGAAGGATTCATCGAGCATCGCGGCGAAATCGTCGCGGGTCGGATTATAAGAAGTAGCAGTCGAAGCCATTTGTTCTCCAGATGCGGACGATTGCCGGCACTACGTGTGAATGGGCGCGTCGGACGCGAAGGGTCAGGGTTCCGCAAACTCTGACGACCGCCTCGCAGGCAATTGCGACGGCGGGCCGGCTGTTGGCCTGCACGTTCGATGCGTTGATGTGTGTCCGGAAACGGATGGTCTCGAAAATTCTGTTCGAGCTATCGACTTCTAGGCCTACGGAGCGGGCTTTCCTCCAATGACGGCGTAAGGCTCAAACCTCACGCCGGCCCGCTCGGACGGCCTCGACAATGTCGATGGCGGCCCGGACGCCGCCTTCTATATCCAAATGGGAGTTATCGAGCAAGTAAGCATCTTTGGCCGGCTTTAAAGGCGCAACGGCCCGGTTTTGGTCCCGTTCGTCCCGCGCCAGGATGTCGGCCAGGATGGCCGCCTCGTTCGCCCTCTCGCCGCGGTCCAGCGCCTCGAGCGTCCGGCGACGGGCCCGGATTTTGGGGTCAGCGACCACGAAAATCTTCACTTCGGCGTTCGGGCAAATCACGGTGCCGATGTCGCGGCCGTCGAGCACGGCGCCCGGCGGTTTTCCGGCGAAGTCACGCTGGAACTCAAGCAGCGCCGCCCGCACCGCGGGGATCGCGGAGACGATCGAGGCGGCCGAGCCGACGTCGTGCGATTTGAGCGCGGGGTCGTCGAAGGTTGCGGGGTCGAGGCTTTGCGCGGCTTGGACCGCGGCGGCCTCGTCCCGGAGGTCGAGGGCTTGGCTAATCAAGGCATGCGCGACCGCGCGATAAATCACGCCGGTATCGAGATGATGGTAGCCGTAATGCGCGGCCAAGCGCTTGGCGAGCGTGCCCTTGCCGGAAGCCGCCGGTCCGTCGATCGCGATAATCATGAGAAGTCGGCCCCGAGACCGCGCATCATCGGAATGAAGTCGGGAAAGCTGGTGGCGATGAAAGCGGTATCGTCGACCTTGACCGGGGTGTCGGCGGCAAGCCCCATCACCAGCGCCGACATCGCGATCCGATGGTCCATATGCGTGGCAACCACGCCGCCGCCGGGCACATGGCCTCGCCCTTCGACGATCAGGTCGTCTCCTGATATCTCCACCTTGACGCCGTTGACGCGGAGCATGTCGGCGGTCGCGGCGAGGCGATCGGATTCCTTGACCCGCAATTCGCTCAGGCCCCGCATGATGGTGGTGCCTTCGGCAAAGCTCGCGGCCACCGCCAGCACCAGATATTCATCGATCATCGAGGGCGCGCGCTCGGGCGGCACTTCGACGCCCTTCAGCCTGGAGCCGCGCACGCGCAACTGCGCCATCGGCTCGCCGGCATCGCCGCGCACGTCACTTTCCTCGATCGAGCCGCCCATCTCGCGCAGCGTCGTGAACAGCCCGGTACGCAGCGGATTGGTCATGACGTCGGAAAAAATCAGGTCGGACCCTTCGACAATCAGCGCCGCGACGATGGGAAAGGCGGCCGAGGATGGATCGGCGGGCACGACCACTTTTGCACCGCGCAGCTCGGGCTGGCCGGTGAGCGCGATCTTGCGGCCGTGCTGGCCTTCCGGCGTCGAGACGATCTCGGCCCCGAAATGCCGCAGCATCAGTTCGGTGTGGTCGCGGCTGGCTTCATTTTCGATGACGGTCGTGACGCCCGGCGCGGCAAGACCAGCCAGCAGCACGGCCGACTTGATCTGCGCGGATGCCACCGGCGTGCGGTAGTTCACCGGTAGCGGATCGCGCGCGCCGGTCAGCGTCAACGGCAGCCGGCCGCCCTCACCGCCCGAGGTGACCCTGGCGCCCATCAATTCGAGGGGATCGAGCACGCGCCGCATCGGCCTCGAACGCAACGATGCATCGCCGTCGAACACGGCTGCGATCGGACAGCCGGCGACCGCCCCCATCACGAGGCGGCAGCCGGTACCGGAATTGCCGAAATCGAGAGGCGCATCGGGCTGCGCAAAGCCGGCAACCCCCACGCCCCTCACGGACCAGGCAAAATCACCCGTCCGCTCGACCCTGGCGCCCAGGGCGCGCATCGATTTGGCGGTATTGAGGACATCTTCGCCCTCCAGCAGGCCCGAAATGCGGGTTTCCCCGAGCACAAGCGCGCCCAAAATCAGGGCCCGGTGCGAGATCGACTTGTCGCCGGGAACACGGACCCGTCCGGTCAGGGGGCCGCTGCTACGGCCTTCGAGAGGGGTTTTATGATCGGCGGGGCGATCCGAATGGGTCAAGATTGTGTCCTTTGGCGGCGTCCGCACGGCGATCGGCCGGTGGAACGGGGTTCGTACCCGGCTTTATCTCCTGCAAAGCACTATTGACAGCGGCGTTTCAACTAGCCAAGTGAAGCACCGCTTTTCAAGATTCCCAGGATTCCAAACGTGGCCAAATCCGATCTCGGAACCAAACGCATTTGCCCCACGACGGGTAAGAAATTTTACGACCTCAACAAGAGCCCAGTGATCTCGCCCTACACCGGCGAGGTGGTGCCGATCGCGCCCGTGGCCCCCGTTCGGGCCTCGCGCAGCGAAGCGCGTGCCACCGCCGCGGTAGCCCCTGAGGCGGTAGTTGAGCCCGCGGAGACCGAAGAGTTGGTCTCGCTCGAGGAGGCCGATGCCGAGGAGAATACCGGCAAGGTCAAGGCGGTCGTGCCTGAATCGGAAGACGACATCGAGATCGACGAAACGATCGAGGATGATGACGACGACGATTCCACCTTTATCGCCGACGAAGAAGAAGGCGACGAAGACGTCACTGACATCATTGGCGATGTCAGCGGTGACGAGGAGACTTGAGATCGACCCTGATCTGTGATCAGGGTCATGTGAGGCGCGTCGCCCAGGCGCGCTGTTGTTGATGGGGCCATAGCTCAGCTGGGAGAGCGCTTGCATGGCATGCAAGAGGTCGGCGGTTCGATCCCGCCTGGCTCCACCAGCCTCCGCAGGCTTCGCCTGCTTCGGCTCGGCGAGCCACAATGTAGCGGAGGCAGCCGCGTCGTAGCCCGAAGGGCGACGGCCTGGTTCACACCCCCGCCATGGCGTTAAGCCGGTCGCGCAGCGCGACGATTTCGTCCTTCACGGCCGTTAGTTCGGCGACCGAACATTGCGAGGCCGCCAGAATCGACGGCGGCACGGTGCGCGCCTTCTCCTTCAGCGCCTGACCCGGCGAGGTCAGGTCGATCAGCACCTGGCGCTCGTCTTCGGTCGAGCGGGTGCGCTTGATGAACCCGGCTTGTTCCAGCCGCTTGAGCAATGGCGTCAGCGTGCCGGAATCCAGATGAAGCCGCTCGCCGATTTCCTTGACCGCAACCCCATCGCGCTCCCACAGCACCAGCATGACGAGATATTGCGGATAGGTCAGGCCGAGCCGGTCGAGCAGCGGCTTGTAGACCCGGTTGAAGGCATGCGCCGCCGAATAGACGGCGAAGCAGATCTGGTTGTCGAGCCGGAGCAACTGGTCGGCGGCGGTCGGCTTTCGGGCCATTTCTTCATCCTCGTCACAATTGACAGCCATTGTGGGCCGGGCAAAGCCCGCATTCAATTGCGAACAATTAAATGTGAAGCTTCGCTTTTTATATTGCACACAATCTAATTGTTTGCAATACAGATCGCGCTAACAGCCAACCAGAGGAGAAACCGATGTCCGTGAACGTGCTCTACAAGACCCAGGCCAAGGCGACCGGCGGCCGCGACGGCCACGCTGCAACCCTCGACGGTGCGCTCGACGTCAAGCTCACCACGCCGAAGGAACTCGGTGGCGCCGGCGGCGCCGGCAACAATCCCGAACAGCTTTTCGCCGCCGGCTATGCGGCCTGCTTCATCGGCGCGATGAAATTCGTTTCCTCGCAGGGCGGCCCGAAGGTGCCCGCGGATGCTTCGGTGACCTCGACGGTCGGTATTGGCCCGCGCTCGGAAGGTGGATTCGGTCTCGATATCGCGCTGGCGGTTTCGCTGCCGGGATTGGCGCGCGCCGATGCCGAAGCGCTGGTCGCCAAGGCCCACCAGGTGTGCCCCTACTCCAACGCCACGCGTAACAACGTGGATGTCCGCTTGACCGTGGTCTGATTAATCAAGGAGCGGCCTGCCATCCCGGCAGGCCGCTCTGTTCGAAAAACATTTGATGCGGCTTCAGAAGACCGCTAGCTCTGAAATCCTCATTTGATGGATTGAGCGAAGGTTTTCGATGACTGAAGCCAACTCGGGCGCGATGACGGGCCTGCGCGTGATCGATCTGACGCGCGTGCTCGGTGGCCCCTTCTGCACCCAGATTCTAGCCGACCACGGCGCCAACGTGATCAAGGTCGAGCCCCCCGCCGGCGACGAGGTGCGCGACTGGGGCCCGCCCTTCCACGAGGACGATGCGGCCTACTTCGTCGGCATCAACCGCAACAAGCGCTCGATCGGGCTCGATCTTGCTTCCGAACGCGGCCGCGCCGTCCTGATGAAGCTGCTCGAAGGCGCCGACGTGCTGATCGAAAACTTCAAGCCGGGCACGCTCGACAAATGGGGCATCGGCAACGAGACCCTGCGCGCGAAATTTCCGAAGCTCGTCCACTGCCGCATTTCCGGCTTTGGCGCCGACGGCCCGCGCGGCGGCAATCCCGGCTACGACGCCATCATCCAGGCGATGACCGGGATGATCATGGCAACGGGTTCACAGCAATCCGGCCCGATGCGGATCGGCGTTCCCGTCGTCGACATCACGACCGGACTTTACGCCGCGATCGGCATCCTGATGGCACTGTCGGAGCGGCAACGCTCGGGACAAGGGCAATTTCTCGAAACCACGCTGTTCGAAACCGGCCTTGCCGTCATGCATCCGCACAACGCGAATTATTTCATGCACGGCAAGCCGCCGTCGCTCACCGGCAACGAGCATCCGAACCTCGTGCCCTACGCGATCTTTCCGACCCGTACCGACAACATCTTCATCGGCGTCGGTAATGACGGCACCTTCCGCAAGCTCTGCAAGGAGATCGGCAAGCCGGAGCTCGCTTCCGATCCGCGCTTTGTCCGCAACCGGGATCGTATCGCCAACCGAGAGGCCTTGCGCGCCGAACTCGCCGCCGTCTTCAGCCAGTATGAAGCCGAGCCCTTATGCGATCGTCTGCTGGCCGCGGGCCTGCCGGCAGGTCCGGTCCAGTCGATCGACAAGGCGCTCACCAGCGCCCACGCCGTCCACCGCGGCGATGTCATCGAAAAGGACTGGTACAAGGGCGTCGCCTCGCCGATTCGTATGGGGCGCAGCAAGCCGAGCTTGCGCCACCTGCCGCCGAAGTTCGGCCAGCACACCGCTGAGGTACTCGCCGAGTTCGGCTACTCCCCTGCCGAAATCGAGGCCTTGAAGGCCAGCGGCGTGATCTGCACCGAGCGCCGCCGTTAAGGGTCACAGTGCTTTGGTAATGCTTCGGAAAGGCTTTTGGGGAAGGCTCCAGCCAGGCGCTCAAGGCGCTTGAATCGCCTCGATTTATGCCCATATTGCTTGTTGATCGGTGGGTGAATCCACCCTCAGGTCAAACTGGGGCGCCGCAAGGGCCCCAAAACTCAAAGTCGCTTCGAGAGGACTTTGCAAAGATGTCTCGTGTTCCCTCGTTATCCAGTCCGTTTCTGCTGGGATTTGACGAAATCGAGCGTGCGCTCGATCGCGTCGTCAAGGGTGCCGACGGCTATCCTCCGTACAACATCGAGCGATGCGATCGTGCCAATGGGCAGCCGGAACGGCTGCGAATCACGCTCGCGGTTGCCGGGTTCACCCGCGACCAACTCGATATAACTACTGAGGAAAACCAGCTCGTCATCCGCGGCCGTCAGCAGGAAGAGAAGGCCCGGCAATACATCCATCGCGGCATCGCCGCGCGCCACTTCCAGCGCACCTTCGTGCTGGCGGAGGGGATGCTCGTGCTGGGCGCGGACTTGAAGAACGGGCTGTTGTCGATCGATCTCGCCCGGCCTGAGCCGGAAAGGGTCGTTAAGACAATTGCTATCAATGAGCACGAATAATGGAACGAGTAGCGGACTCGACCGCTTGGACTTGTGAAGGAGTCGAGACCATGACTGAAGTTAATATCGCTTTAGAACCTCGCGTCTCCCTGGAGGCGCTGGCGAGCCTGGGCGAAGGCCACATCGCCTATGTGAAGCAGATCCGCTCTGAAGACGTGCCGGGCCTGTTTCCGGAAGCGCCGAAGATCGCGCCGGGACTGAAATTGTTCGCACTCCATGCCGCCGACGGCACCCCGATCATGCTGACCGACAGCCGGGAAGCCGCCGTTGCGAATGCCTGGAGCAACGAACTGCAAGCCGTCAGCGTGCACTGACGGCCTAAGGCCGTTCACGCCGAACGAGTTTGCGAGTAGATCAAACGCGGATCGCCGCCCGTCATCGGGCCGTCCGCGTTTTTTCATGGATGGATGGTGTCAGGCCGCACTCGCCGGCGGCAGCGCCAGAACCGAATAGATCGCCTGGGCCTCGCGTGAGGCGCGCAGTTTCTTCGCCACATCCTGGTCGCGCAACAGCCGTGCGATCCGCGCCAGCGCCTTCAGGTGATCGGCGCCCGCGCCTTCCGGCGCCAGCAGCAGGAACACGAGATCGACCGGCTGACCGTCCATCGCTTCGAAGTCGATCGCACGGTCGAGCCGCGCGAACAGGCCGAAAATCTTTTCGAGCTTGGGAAGTTTGCCGTGCGGAATCGCGACGCCGTATCCGACCGCGGTGGTCCCCAGCTTCTCACGCTGCAACAGCACTTCGAAGATCGAGCGCTCGTTCTGTCCGGTCAACTCGGCGGCGCGGGCTGCCAACTCTTGCAGCGCCTGCTTCTTGTTGTTGACTTTCAATGCCGGGAGAATCGCCTCGGGTGCGACCAGATCGGTAATCGTCATGGGGCGTTCCGAGGTAATTTGCCAGGTAAAGCGATCGTCAGGTTGCGAACAGACTTCGGCGGGCGAATGAGGTGGAGAGGCGGCCGTCCGCCACCCCGGTCCTAGTTGGTGGGGCTTCTACTCCAACGCAAGAGCGGTGCCAACACCTACAGGGTTTCCCCTGTCCCGTATCGTTAAGGGCGCGGAACATAGGGAGGGTCCAGGTGGCCGTCAATGCCGATTTACACCCTTCCCAGCGATAGTTTGGGACCAGGCCGGCATGACGCCTAGCGTGTTGTTTTGACATCATCTTTTCGGCAAGGCCCGGTTCCATCCCGGCCGTCAGTCTGCCGCCTTTACGGCGGGCGGATCGACCCATCCGACATTACCGTCAGCGCGGCGATAGATGACGTTAACCCGGCCGCTCGAGCCGTGGTGAAACACGAGACAGACTGCGCCGGTCAGGTCCAGTTCCATGACCGCTTCCGACACCGAAAGGCGTTTCAGGGACGTCGTCGCCTCGGCGATGATGACAGGATTATAGCCCGGCATCTCGTCGTCGCTCTCAGGTGGCGCCTCGATCACGTAACTCGGCGCATCAAGCGTCAGCGCGTCAATGGCTCGCGCTTGCGACGCCGCATGCGCCTTGCGCGCCGAACGATCCTTCAAGCGGCTTTTGTAGCGGCGCAGCCGCTTCTCGATCATCAACAGCGCCTGATCCGCGCTGGCATAGGCATCGGAGGCGCTGGAATCCGCTTCCAGCGTGATGCCGGAATCCAGATGCAGTGCGCAATCGGTTCGGAAGTCCGAGCCGTCCTTGCTCAGCGTGATGTGGCCGGAGTAATTGCCGTCGAAATATTTGCGCAGCACTTCGTCGGTGCGCTCGCTCACGCGCCCACGCAAGGCGTCGCCGACACTGATGCTTTTTCCAGAGATCCGGAGAGTCATGGGGTGCCTCGATCATTTAGTGCGCGCACCAAGACTATTCCGATTTCAGCAGGACGCAAATCAGGCCGGCTGAGGGTCCTTCGAACGATCGGAGGATGAAGCGGCAGGTGACGACAGGGCATTGCCGAGCATGCTTTGTTTGTCGCGCCGGCGCTGGACCGACGAGGGGATTCGCATCGCCTCGCGGTACTTGGCGACGGTGCGGCGGGCAATATCAATGCCGGTCCCGCGCAATCGTTCCACGATGGTGTCGTCCGAGAGAATAAGCGCGGGGTCTTCGGCGTCGATCAGTTGCTTGATGTGATGCCGCACCGCTTCCGCCGAATGCGCCTCGCCGCCATCCGCCGATGCGATCGAGGCGGTAAAGAAATATTTCAATTCAAAGATGCCGCGATTGGTCGCCATGTATTTGTTGGCGGTGACGCGCGAGACCGTCGATTCGTGCATCTGGATCGCGTCCGCCACCGCCTTCAGGTTGAGCGGCCGAAGATGCGCCACGCCATGGGTGAAGAAGCCATCCTGCTGGCGGACGATTTCGGTCGCGACCTTCAGAATGGT
This sequence comes from Bradyrhizobium erythrophlei, assembly GCF_900142985.1. Taxonomy (NCBI): domain Bacteria; kingdom Pseudomonadati; phylum Pseudomonadota; class Alphaproteobacteria; order Hyphomicrobiales; family Nitrobacteraceae; genus Bradyrhizobium; species Bradyrhizobium erythrophlei. The sequence goes on along the minus strand of NZ_LT670849.1, from coordinate 3,005,706 downwards.
GCGGGCACGCTGATCGAGCGCGCGAACCAGCCACGTCGCATTTTGCAAGCAGTCGCTGAAATAGGATTTGTCGCCGTCTTTCCTGATCGTCTTCGACAGTTCGGAATAGTAGGTCTGGTTGACCAGAACGCGCGGCAACGTCTCGCTGTTGAGTTCGACGTGCCATCCGCCATCGGGACCGGGGCGCACGTAGACGTCCGGTACGACGGTCTGCGTGCGCGCCGCGCCGAACTTCAGGCCCGGCTTCGGGTCGAGCCTGCGAATTTCGCCGATCATATCGGTGATGTCGTCGTCGTCGACGCCGCACAATTTGCGCAAGGCCGCGATATCGCGCTTGGCCAGCAGTTCGAGATTTTCGACAAGCGCCTGCATCGCGGGATCGTAACGGTTAAGATCGCGCAACTGGATCGCCAGACATTCACTCAAGGATCGCGCGCAGACGCCGGGCGGATCGAATTTCTGCAACACCGAAAGCACGGCCTCGACGTCGTCAGGCGAAGCGCCAAGCCGCTCGGCCGCCTGGCCAAGATCGGCCGGCACATAGCCGGCCTCGTCGACGAGGTCGATGAGGTATTGACCGATCATGCGCTGCGCGGGTGCCGAGAAGGCCACCGCCAATTGCTCGGCCAGGTGCCCACCGAGCGTCACTTCGGCCGCCGCAAAGGCTTCGAGATTATAGCTGTCATCGCTGGAAGCGCCGCCGCCCCATTCGGTATAGGTCGTCGGCGCGGCATCCTGCGCGCTGCGGGCAGCCGCTTCGGCGGGTTCTTCCGAAAAAACGTTGTCGAGCGGGGTATCGAGGGTCTGCTCGATCTCGGTCCGGCTGCCGAGATCGCGATTCATCCATTCTTCCTGGGCGGGCTCGAAGCCGTCTGCCCCGGAATCGGTCTGGTCGCCGGAAAACTCCTCGCCAAAACCGCTTTCGGAACCCTCGGCCTGACCGGATGCCTGCTCACCGGCGACCGGGGCCTCCGGGCCGTCGCTTTCGCGCTCCAGCAGCGGATTTCGCTCCAATTCCTCTTCAACGAAGGCCGAAAGGTCGAGATTGGAGAGCTGAAGCAGCTTGATCGCCTGCATCAGCTGCGGCGTCATGACCAGCGACTGTGACTGGCGGAATTCTAATCTCTGCGTCAGCGCCATGTAGGCAAAAACCGATTCCCAAAAAACTTGGTCCGATTCTTGCTTATCCTAGTCGACAGCCGATGTACACGGCTTGACTCCACGGAAAAAAGTCTGAGCGCCACAGCCTGTCCGGCTGGTTAATCCCGCCCCTATTAGAGCCGGAATTCCTCGCCGAGATAAAGCCGGCGCACGTCCGGATCGGCGACAATCTCGTCCGGACTGCCTTCGGTCAGAATCTCACCGGCATAAACGATATAGGCGCGATCGGTGAGGCCGAGCGTTTCGCGAACGTTGTGATCGGTGATCAAGACACCGATGCCGCGATTGGTCAGGTGGCGAACGAGATCCTGAATGTCGCCGACCGCGATCGGGTCGATGCCGGCAAACGGTTCGTCGAGCAGCATGTAGTTCGGACGGGTGGCGAGCGCGCGCGCGATCTCGACGCGCCGCCGCTCACCGCCGGAAAGCGCGATCGACGGCGTCTTTCGCAGCCGCGTGATGTTGAACTCATCGAGCAGGGAATCGAGCTCGGCCTCGCGCTTCTTGCGCGAGGGCTCGACGACTTCGAGCACCGCGCGGATGTTCTGCTCGACGGTGAGACCACGAAAGATCGAGGCTTCCTGCGGCAGGTAGCCGATGCCTAGGCGCGCGCGCTGATACATCGGCAGCTTGGTGACGTCGTGGCCATCGAGTTCGATGGCGCCGCGATCGGCCTTGATCAGCCCGGTGATCATGTAGAACACCGTGGTCTTGCCGGCGCCGTTCGGACCGAGGAGACCAACGGCCTCGCCGCGGCGGACATAGATGCTGACCCCGCGCACGACCTTGCGGGTGCCGAAGCTTTTTTCCACGCTATGCACAGCCAGGTATCCGGCGCGCGGGGCTGCCCGCGGCGCGGCCGCGCCATTGGTTCGGGGCGCAGCCTTCGCAGGCGCCGGCCGCGCGGCAGGTTTTTCAGCGCGGGGCAATTCCAGGGTCGGCGAGGGCGCGGCGCGGGCGAGCGGCGGGGCATCGCGCAGCGGGCTCGACATCATCTCGCCCATGCTGTCGCCAAGCGCCGTGATATCCTCGCGCGAGCGCGCAAAGCCCCTGCCGCGGTTTGCGGGGCGCCGCCGGAACATTCCGAGTAGATCCATCATCCCCGCTTCGTCCGTGCCTTCGAGGGAATTCCGCTCTTGCCGGTCGCGGCGACTGATTCGCCTGCCCAGCATGAATGAACGGACTTCCCTTGCCCAGCGGACCAGGCTTGCGTTTCGTAAAGCGTGCGACCCCGCGGGGTAGATACAGGCTCAGGCGGCCAGCTTCAACCTGCGCCGGACCGCAAATTCCCTAAGGTACTGATGTTGCCTTGGTTTATTTGGGGTGCCCGGGCTGGAGGGTCAGCGGCTGGGGTCCCTGCGTCGCCGGCGACGGCGCACCGGCAGTCGCCGGAGACGTCGGCGCAGTGCCGTTCTGGTTGGAGGGCAAGAACAGGCCCTGGACTCGGCCCGACTCCGACTCGACTCGGGAGACACCCGTCGTCATGTCCACCAGGAGGCGATCGCCGCGCAGCACATTCTTGCCCTGGGTCAGCACAACGGGGCCACCGCCACCCAGCATGGTGATGAGGTTGGTCTTGGTGTCGAACACGGCGGTGTCCCCGGTCACCACCTGATCCTTTTGCGTCACGACCACATTGCCCTTGGCCTCGAGCCGCTTGATCGACGATGCGCCGCCCGGACCCGGCGTCGCCGCTTGCATCGGTGCCGATTGAACCGGCGCAGACTTAGGCCCGGACTTGGTGTTCGCAGCCGAAGCCGGCGTCGCCGGTGCCGCTCCCTGGCCACTCGACTCGTAGAACACGACGAGCGTCTTCGAGGTCATGGTGGTGTCGCCCTGAATCACCTTCACATTGCCGGAAAACGTCGCTTCCTTTTTCTTGTCGCGCATTTCGAGCGAGGCCGCCTCGATCTGAATCGGCTGATCGCGGTTTTGCGAAAAACCCTGCATGGCGTTCGGCACGCCGGTCATCGTGCTTTGCGCGGAGGATTCGCCTGCCAGCAGCATCGCGACGGCAAAGGCCATGCAGGCGGCACGGTAGCTGAAGATTTCCCGGCGCGATGGCTTGAAGTGCAATGGCTTCATCGGATCATTTCGCATTGGAGGATTTGACGACCGGCCGCGCTTTTGCGGGCTTCGGCGGCGGAGCAGGCTCAGGCGCGGCATCGGCGGCCGGCGGCATCTTGTCGATATTCATCACGACATTGCCGTCGAAACGGACGACTTCGCCACCGCCCGTGATCTTCATTCTGTCGGCGGAGATTTTTCCGTCGGCCCATTTGACGTCGACATGCTCGTCGGATGTCACGGTATTCTTGTTCATGTCGACGAAGGCCTGGCTGAGCCACGCTTCATAGCCGGTGGTGGTTTGCAGATAGATGTCCTTGTGCAAATCAAGCAGCGACTGCTTGGTATCCATCAATCCGTTCACTGCCTCGAGCGTCACGGTCGACTGATCTTCCATCAGCACCTTGCCCCGCAGCGTTTTTAGTTCAACATGGTCCGGATCGGTCACGTCCTGGGTAGCCGTTTTGGCCCAGACCTCATACGGCCGCCGGTCCTGCGAATAGCCTGACATATGCGGCGATTCCATCGTGATCTTGGTTCCGGAGACAACGAGGTTGCTCATGTCGATCGGCAACTTCGGCAGCAGCATGCGGAACGGATTGAACACCGACACCAGAATGATGGTCGCGAGCGACAGCGCGACGGCGCCGGGAACGGCGACCCGCAAAATGCGGACCATCCGGCTGTGGCGCGCCGCGACCGCAAAGCGCGCCTCCATGCCGGCCTGATAGGCGGGGTTCTGGACCGAATTCACCAGCGTCCACTTTCCGACGTTCGTTAAGCAGCGATATGTCCGGCTATTTTACCCGGAGATGATCGGGTCGCACAGCCCGCAACTGTCGCACTTCTTTCAGGAGTGTGTCTGAAAAGGGGCGAATCAACCGCCCGCACGATCAAGCAATTGCTTCGATTTGCTCAAGCCAGGCTTCAGCAAACGTCGACCACTCACACTCACATAAGAATCTTCTTATCGAGCTTCTTGATGGCGGACGGCTGTCACGCTCGCTCACGAATGCGCAAAAATGTCCTCGGCTTCCCAGCCTTGCAGATCGAGCTTGGCCCGTGTCGGCAGGAAGGTGAAGCAGGCCTGCGCCAACTCGGTGCGGCCTTCACGCGCCAGCATGACGTCGAGGCGTTCACGCAGGGCATGTAGGTGCAAAACGTCGGAGGCCGCGTAGGCGAGCTGTGCTTCGCTTAAAGCCGGCGCGCCCCAGTCGCTCGATTGCTGCTGTTTCGACAATTCGATGTTGAGCACTTCGCGCACCAGATCCTTCAGGCCGTGCCGATCGGTATAGGTGCGGGAAAGCCGTGAGGCGATCTTGGTGCAATAGACCGGTCCAGGCATCACACCGAAGCTGTGATAGAGCGCAGCGAGATCGAAGCGGGCGAAGTGGAAGATCTTCGTGATCTTGGGATTGGCGAGCAGCGCTTTCAGATTTGGCGCATCCGCCGCGCCACGGCCGTGATCGCGCGGAATCTGGACAACATCGGCGCTGCCGTCGCCATTCGACAACTGCACGACGCAAAGCCGGTCGCGATGCGGATTGAGCCCCATGGTCTCGGTGTCGATCGCCACCGCGTCGGTGTAGCGGCTGAGATCCGGCAGGTCGCCGCGATGCTGGCGTACGGTCATGAATGGAGGGCCTCTGGTCGATTTGAAGCTAGTAGTTCTTTGATTCTAACATTTCGCAAATGTTGGATCGAACTACGAGCCCAACCTAGCGCTCAACCCGGCAAGAGGCGAGCGGGCACGCGCAGCTTTCGTCAGCAAAATGCCGCGAAGCGTTTTGGTCGACGCCGGGCGGAGCGAGATCAGGCGGCCTCGTCGTCCGGCCGCCTCGGCGGCTGAAGCTCGCTGCTGTTGGCCCAGCGATCCAGGTTCTCGATGATCTTCTGGTGGCTCGGACGCAGCGGCTTTGGCGCATTGGGCTCGTCGGAGAGCGCGCGCGGCAGCTTGATTTGGTCGGCCATGGGAAGTCCTCCCTTCGCCATCCTGACTCGCTCCGCGCCCGGAATCAACCTTAAACTATTGAATATGCTATTGTATTTTACTAAAATCACGCATTCTGGGAACCTTTAAAGCCCTAGTGATTTGAGTAAATTACTCAATAGCCTCAATCATCTCAATTCGGGGATTTTCGATGAACGACACACGTGGCGAGCGATTGCAGGTCATGCTCTCCCCGGAAGAACTGGCGGCCCTGGACGATTTTCGATTTAGGCGCCGGATGCCCACGCGGGCGGCGGCCGTGCGCGAGCTGTTGAAGCTCGGGCTGACAGTGGTCGCCAGCGATGGCACGGCCGGCATGAAATCCAGCAGTTATGGCGTCTTCAACCGGGGTCCAGGCGGCCACCGTCAGGGCGAGCCGGAAGGCGATGGTTCGGCATAGTTTGCGGAGCCGCCGCTCGGGCGTGGTTAATGTTTTCTAATTCTTTACATTTTTTGCGGGGCTTTTGAGCCATTCCGCTGACCGGTTGTGTACCGGTTTTGCAGGCTGCAGAAGCGTGGACCTCCGCGGATGGTAAGATGCCTCGTCATCTCGAAACCACGTTGAACACACCGCCATGATCAAGGTCTACGCCCAACCGGCCATCGAACCTCACCGCAAGCGCGGATGGGAGCTTGTCCTGTGGACAGGCAATGCCTTCGACCATTCGACGCCTTTTCGGGAAATGCTGACCGATATCGCCGCGGCGCTGAGCAAGGATGCGCCGACGTCCGTTGAACTGCCGGGCTATGAAGCCATGGAAGACGACGTCGAAGGCGTGCTTCGGTTTGGCGAGGAGTCCGTCGGCATCTATTACGAGCATTCGCTGAGCTATCTCTCCCTGATGAGCGACAGCCCGAAGACGCTGAACAGGATTGCCGACCGGCTTCAGCCGCTGGTGGCGTTGGCTTAAACCTGCCGGCGCAATCGCGCGCTTTGCAGATGCTCCGCCGTCTCCTTGAAGATTTGGCGAGAGTGGATGGTGCCCAGGAAAGGACTCGAACCTTCACGACTGTTAGGTCACTGGCACCTGAAGCCAGCGCGTCTACCAATTCCGCCACCTGGGCATGGGGCGGCTAGTTAAGGTTCGGTCGCGCACTTGTCAAATTGCAGTTGGGCTCTTTGAAATAGGCTGTACAGCCAAAGTGCGATAGCGTATCGCCAAATCGCTCAAATATCGGCTTCTTGCGGCCGAATCGCCCCGAAAAAGTCGACCCCAAAATAAACCTGAAGGCACCGAACATGGCATCGAACCTGGAAACCCTGGTGACGGTCTTTGGCGGGTCCGGCTTTCTGGGCCGCGCCGTGGTGCGGGCGCTGTGCAAACGCGATTATCGCATCCGCGTGGCCGTGCGTCGGCCGGAGCTCGCCGGTCACCTCCAGCCGCTCGGCAAGGTCGGACAGATCCATGCCGTGCAGGCCAACCTGCGCTACCCGGCTTCGGTCGAGGCCGCGATGCGCGACGCCGACGTCGCCATCAACCTCGTCGGCATCCTGGCGCCGTCCGGCGCACAGACCTTTGACGCCGTGCAGGCCGAAGGCGCGGGCACGGTCGCCAAGGCCGCGGCCGCCGCGGGCGCGCGGATGGTCCATATTTCGGCAATCGGCGCCGACGCCAACTCTCCCTCGCACTATGCGCGTTCCAAGGCCGCCGGTGAACAGGCCGTGCTATCGGCGGTTCCCTCCGCCACCATCATGCGGCCGTCGGTCGTGTTCGGCCCGGAGGACGAATTCACGAACCGTTTTGCGGCATTGGCGCGGATGTCACCGGCGCTGCCGCTGATCGGGGGCGGAACGACCAAGATGCAGCCGGTCTATGTCGGCGATGTCGCCACCGCAGTCGCGGATGCCGTCGACGGCAAGGCCAAGGCCGGCGCCACCTACGAGCTCGGCGGCCCGGAAGTGCTTTCCATGCGCGAGATCATGGAAGCGATCCAGGAGATCACCGACCGCGACCGCATGCTGGTGTCGCTGCCGTTCGGATTGGCGAAATTGCAGGCGCTGTTTCTGCAGTTTGCGCCGGGCCCCTTCAAGCTGACCCCCGATCAGGTCGAGCTTCTGCGCAGCGACAACGTGGTGTCGGAGGCCGCGAAGTCCGCCGGCCTCACGCTGGAAGGGTTAGGCATCGTACCGGATTCGCTTGAAGGGGTCGCGCCGCAATATCTCTGGCGTTTCCGTAAAGCGGGCCAGTTCACGCACATGAGCGTCTGAAGCCTTACCGTCCCATCGCCAGCGCGATCAGGCCGAGCGTGCCGACGACGACGCGCCACCACGCAAACAGCGTGAAGCCGTGGCGGGTGACGTAGCCGAGAAACCCCTTCACCACGATGATCGCGACGACGAACGAGACCACAAATCCGATTCCGATGGTGCCGAGATGGTCCGCGGTCATCTCGGCGCGGTTCTTGTAGAAATCATACGCGAACGCGCCGATCATGGTCGGGATCGCCAGGAAGAACGAGAACTCCGCCGCCGCACGCTTGTCGGCGCCAAGCAGCATCGCAGCTACGATGCTCGCACCCGAGCGGGAGACACCGGGAATCATCGCCAGGCACTGCGCGATGCCGATCCACAGGTAAGTCAGCAGCGGGAACTTGGTGGCGTCATGTTCGGTCGGGTTGTGATCGAGCTGATCGACCCAGAGCAGGATCGCGCCGCCCACGATCAACGAAAAGCAGACGACCCACGGATTGAACAGGACTTCCTTGATATATTTGCCGGCGATCAAGCCGATGATCACGGCCGGCAGAAATGCGACCAGGACACCGATGACAAAGCGGCGATCATCGGCATTGGAAAACATGCCGAACGCAACTTTCCATAATTTCGCGAAGTAGATTCCAACGATCGCCAGAATCGCGCCGAGCTGAATCAACACGACGAAGCTGTCCCAGAAGGCGCCCTCGCCAAGTCCAAAGAAGCGCTTCACGAGAAGCATGTGGCCGGTCGATGAAACCGGCAGAAATTCCGTGATGCCCTCGACAATGCCGAGAATTACCGCCCGCAGCGAATCAGACAGCATGATCTAAGTGCCCTCTTTCCAGGATTGGTGATTGATGCGATGGCATCGAATTGGAGCCGTCACGGCCGAAAACGGCCGAAATCTTCTCGCTTATTCGGTTAGATGCCGCAACGGCAAAAAAGGTTGCCTCGGTCGAAACCTTGGTTAGTTTGGCGGCGCAATTAGCAATTTCAGGACTTCATGTTCACGCTGTTTCATCATCCGTTCTGCCCGCACTCACGCTTCGTCCGCCTCGTGCTTGGCGAACTGGGCGTTGAGCTCAATCTGGTGGAAGAGCGGACCTGGGAGCGGCGCGAGGCGTTTCTTGCACTCAACCCTGCCGGCGCGACGCCGGTCCTGATCGCGGAAGGACAACCCGCAATTCCCGGCGCCGGCATCATCGCCGAATATCTCGACGAGACGCTCGGCGCGGAGGCGGCCGACCGGAGGCTTTTGCCGCAAGCCATGGCCGAACGCATCGAAGTGCGGCGGCTGATGGCCTGGTTCAACGAAAAATTCTTCGAGGAAGCTTCGAACCCGCTGGTGACCGAGCGCATCTACAAGCGTTTCATGAGCGAGCAGGAAGGCGGCGGCCCGCCGTCAGCCGACGTGATGCGCGCGGCGAAAGTGAATGTGCGCTATCATCTGGCCTATATCGGCTGGCTGGCGCGAACGCGGAACTATCTCGCCGGTGACCGGATCACCTTCGCGGATCTCGCCGCCGCGGCGCATCTGTCGGCGATCGACTATCTGGGCGACGTGCCATGGAGCGAGGACGACGCAGCCAAGGCCTGGTATGCGCGGGTCAAGTCCCGGCCCTCGTTCCGCCCGCTCTTGAGCGAGTGGCTTGCGGGCGTGCCGGCGTCGCGCACCTATGTCGACCTCGACTTCTGATCTCGATCATTCTTTGCGCGGCAAGCCGTGCGCACTTTCGCCCCCATGCGTGACGATCTCAAACAGGCGCTGATCGAGCAAGCGCGCACGCTCGGCTTTGATTGTGTGGGCGTGACCGATCCCGGCGCCACCGCCAAAGCCGGGCAATATTTTCTCGAATTTCTTAGCACAGGCGGCCATGGCGACATGGATTGGCTCGCGGCCAATCCGCAGCGCCGCAGCGATCCGCGAAATCTGTGGGCGAGCGTGCGCTCGGTGATCATGCTCGGCGTCAATTACGGCCCCGATGAAGATCCGCTTTCGATTTTGCAGCAGCGCAGCCGCGGCGCGATCTCGGTCTACGCACAGGGCGACGACTATCACGACGTGATCAAGAAGCGGCTGAAGGCGCTGGCGCGCTGGCTGGCCGCGACGGCTGTCTGCGAGGTCAAGGTCTTTGTCGATACCGCCGCCGTGATGGAAAAGCCGCTGGCGCAGGCAGCCGGCCTCGGCTGGCAGGGCAAGCATACCAATCTCGTGTCGCGCGAATTCGGCTCCTGGCTTTTTCTCGGTGCGATCTTCACGGATGCCGATCTGCCGCGCGATGAGCCTGACACCGACCACTGCGGCTCATGCCGGAGTTGCCTCGACATCTGTCCGACAGCCGCTTTCCCTGCGCCGTACAAGCTCGATGCGCGGCGCTGCATTTCCTATCTCACGATCGAGAACAAGGGACCGATCCCACACGAATTCCGCAAAGCCATCGGCAATCGGATCTACGGATGCGACGATTGCCTTGCGGTCTGCCCATGGAACAAGTTTGCGCGAGTTGGCCATGAAGCGAAGCTCTCAGCCCGCGCGGCGCTACGTGCGCCCGAGCTCTCGTCGCTGGCGCGGCTCGACGATGCAGCGTTTCGCAGTCTGTTTTCAAAATCGCCGGTCAAGCGCATCGGCCGCGACCGCTTCATCCGCAACGTGCTGATCGCGATCGGTAACTCGAACGACGCCTCACTGGCAAGCGAGGCCGAGCGACTACTCGCCGATGCAAGCCCGATCGTGCGCGGCGCGGCGGTATGGGCACTGTCGCAACTGGCAGGCCGCGATCGTTTTGCGGCACTTGCGTGCAATGCTGCCGCGGAGACTGACGAGGGCGTGCACGCGGAATGGATTGCGGGACGATCCTAAGCGAGGTGCCGCCGCATCTCCGGCCGCGCTTTCAGCGCCGCGCCCTGCCTGGCAAGGATCCTGACGATGCGCTCCGGCGCAAAGTTCATGTCAACGAAGGCCGGCGCGGTGTTGGCGACCTCGTGATAGCTGGCGATCTTGCCATCACGCAGCTTCATCATCGCCACACCCTCGAACATTACGCGCGCGCCTTTTGCCTCAGGCAGCGTCGAGCGGTAGCTGAACGTGTAATGCGCGTAGAGCTGCTCTCCGTCGCTGAGCGGGGAATGCATGTCCCAGCGGAAATCGGTCGCAGTACGATAAAACACCTCATCGATCATCTCGGCTATTTTGGCGCGGCCCTCGAAGGCGCCGTAGAACACGTCGTGATAGACGCCGTCCTCCGAAAACAAATCGGCAAAGGCTTTACCGTTGCGCTGTTCGACGGCGTCGCAAAACGCACGCAGCAGTTCTTGCGTCGTCATGACGTTCCCTCCCCAAAAGCGTTTTCAAGCGAAGTGGGTACCGGTTCGCGTGAAGAAAACGCGTCAAACAAAAAACTAGAACTCCGCCACGGCTGCGAGAATCCGCGCAATGTCCTGCGGCCGCGACAGGCGATGATCACCGTCCTGGATCATGGTCAGCACCACATCTTCGGCCGGCAAGCGGTGGGTCAGCGCGAAGGCGTGTTTCCATGGCACGTCGGGGTCCTGCGCGCCTTGCAGGATATGCACGGGACAGCCGACCTCGATCGAGCCGCCGAGCAGGAGGTGCTTGCGGCCCTCCTCGATCAGATTGCGGGTGATCGGATAGGGATCGCCATATTCGGACGGACGCAGCCACACGCCTGACGTTTCGATCTGGTGGCGGATTTCCGGCGAAAACCCCTTCCACATCAGTTCCTCGGTAAAATCCGGCGCCGGCGCGATCAGCACCAGCCCCTTGAGCGAGGCGCGCGTGGGCTGACTTCCGGATTCCTTGCGCCTGGCAAGCTCCCGCGCCAGCAGCAGCGCCATCCAGCCGCCCATCGAGGAACCGATCACCACCTGCGGTCCGGCGCAAAATCGCTCGAATACCGCAACACTCTCTTCCAGCCACTGGCCGATGGTGCCATCGACGAAATCACCGCCGGATTCGCCATGACCGGAATAATCGAACCGGACACAGGCGCGTTTGCGCTCGGCCGCCCATGCGTCCAGCGCCACGGCCTTGGTGCCCTGCATGTCCGACTTGAAGCCGCCGAGCCAGAAAAGTCCGGGCTGGGCCCCTTCCCGGACGCGGACCGCGATGCGACGAATTGCATCGGTCTGGCCGACTTCGATCAAACGGGGAGTTTCCGGGCTCGTTTCGGGGCTGGTCATGGGATCGTCACTCCGAACGTCTCTGTGCGCGAGCGGTCAAGTCACGTCAACCAGATGCCGGGACCAAATGCGACCTTGTGCGTTATGGTGCTTGCGGAAGGTTTGGCTTCGTCCTATCTCGCCGGTCGAAACATCTCGCGTGGCCCAAAAGCCTCGCATTTGATGCTTTTTGGCGGCCAAAGGGCAAGTTTGCTTGCCCGCAACGCCTTATTCCTTCAAACTACGACCTTCGCTCACAATTTTGGAGAACCACCCATTCGCCGTCCCAATAGAGCCCCGCCCGCAGTTGCCAAAGACGGGCCGCGCACCAATGATGAGATCCGCAACGCAACGGTTCAGCTAATCGACCAGAACGGCACGAACCAGGGCACGGTCGAGACGATCGCCGCCATCAAAATGGCGATCGATGCCGGAATGGATCTCGTTGAGATTTCGCCGAACGTCAGTCCTCCCGTCTGCAAGATCATGGACTACGGGAAGTACAAGTACTCGGCGCAGAAGAAAGCGGCTGAAGCCCGCAAGAAACAGAAGACCGTCGAAATCAAGGAGATCAAGCTCCGGCCGATGATCGACGATCACGACTACGACGTGAAAATGCGCGCCATGCAGCGCTTCTTCGAGGAAGGCGACAAGGTCAAGATCACCTTGCGCTACCGCGGCCGTGAAATGGCGCACCAGGAAATCGGCACCAAGCTTCTCGACAAGATCAAGACCGACGTCGCAGAGTTTGCCAAGGTCGAGCAGGACGCTCGATTTGAAGGCCGCCAGGTCGTCATGGTTCTGGCGCCGCGCTGATTGACCCCTCAATGGTCGTCCCCGCCTTGTGCGCAATTGCGCACTGGCGCGGGCACCCATAACCACCGACGGTTGGCACGGCCGCAATCTCGTCATTGCGAGCGATAGCGAAGCAATCCAGCGATTGCTTCGTCGCTTTCGCTCTTCGCAATGACGGCGCCGGGGACGCGACGACGATGCTAGGTTCTGGTCGCCACCCAGGTGCCGCTGCACTTGTCGCCGGTGATGACGCCGCTCCAGCGGCCGGCGCCGGAATTGCCGGCCAGCCGACCTGTGCCGCTCGCATGCGACATACCGACCGAGATATTGACGGCCAAGGTCCCGTTGGGGCGCACGCCGCCCGTCACCTTGCCGCCGCCGGCCGATGAAACCTGGGTACCGGATACGGCAAAGGGCGCGCTGTTGGTCGAAGAGCAATTGCCGGCCCTGGTGGTGAAGGTCACGTTCCAGTTGCCGTCATAGGCGCCCGGCCGGGGGCCGGCCGATGCCGGGCTCGCGGTCGCGGCGGCAAAAGCTGTTATCGCGAGGGCAAAAGCGCCCCGTGCGAAGCCGCTCCGTTTGAAATTCGAAAAAGAGGTAATCGATTGGGCTGAAATGCTCATTTTGTCCTGCCCTGCGGCTGATGTTGGCGGTGCCAATGTCGGCATCCTGACATCAGTCGGCGAAGCTGATTTGGCGGTTCATCGTTGCCAAAATGAAGTTGTTCTGCCATAAGCGCGACCTTCATCGCCCGGCTGAATAGGGCTGCCGTGGCGATGACCGTGCGGGTTTTGTCGGTTGACGTAAAAACCTGAGCACTTTCAACGCTCTAACGAGCATTTTAGCCGCAAGGACGCCGTTTTCGGCGGGTTTTTCTGCGGCAATTAGGAGAGCCAAATGCCCAAGCTGAAGACCAAGTCGGGCGCTAAAAAGCGCTTCAAGGTGACTGCCACAGGCAAAGTCCTGCACGCCCAGCGCGGCAAGCGCCATGGCATGATCAAGCGGACGAAGAAGCAGATCAGGCAGCTGCGCGGCACGCGCGTGCTGTTCAAGACCGACGGCGACAACGTCAAGAAGTACTTCCTGCCGAACGCCTGATCGCGCCTAACGCCACGCCGTTCGCGCGGCGATCCGTCACCCATTTTTCCGAATTTCAAGGAGCTCCGTCATGGCTCGCGTCAAACGCGGTGTGACCGCCCACGCCAAGCACAAGAAAGTCTACAAGGCCGCCAAGGGTTATCGCGGCCGCCGCAAGAATACGATTCGCGCCGCCAAGCCCGCAGTCGAAAAGGCCGGCCAGTACGCCTTCCGCGATCGCAAGCGCAAGAAGCGCACCTTCCGCGCGCTGTGGATTCAGCGTCTCAACGCCGCCGTCCGCCCGTTTGGCATGACCTACAGCGTGTTTATCAACGGCCTGTCAAAGTCCGGCATTATGGTTGACCGCAAGGTGCTCTCCGATCTCGCGATCAACGAGCCCGCCGCGTTCCAGGCGATCGCAGAAAAGGCCAAGGCAGCGCTCGCGGCCTGAGGCGTCAGCGCATATTCGCTGCGGTAGCTTGCAATCCCGCTGTCATGCCCCGCGCAGGCGGGGCATCCAGTAACCTCCGACATCAGTATCGGTGATTACTGGATCATCCGCTTTCGCGGATGATGACGGCGTAAATGGACTGCGAGCGCTTTCTCTTGGGGTGTTCGTCGCCATGTCCGACCTCGTCACGCTCGAACAGCAAATTCTGACAGAAATCGCCGCTTCGTCTGACGAAGCCGCGCTCGAGGCCGTGCGTGTCGCGGCCCTCGGCAAAAAAGGCTCGATCTCGGCCCTGCTCGCGACGCTCGGCAAGATGTCGCCCGACGAGCGCAAGACTGAAGGCGCCAAGATCAATCTCGCCAAGGACAAGGTCACGGAAGCGCTCACCGCGCGGCGCGAGGTCCTGAAATCGGCCGCGCTTGACGCGCGGCTGGCGTCCGAGACCGTCGACGTCACGCTTCCCTTGCGCGAGGCGCCGACGGAAGCGGGCCGAATCCACCCCTTGAGCCAGGTCTGGGACGAGCTGACAGCGATCTTCGCCGACATGGGCTTTTCCGTCGCCGAAGGACCGGACATCGAGACCGACGATTACAACTTCACCAAACTGAATTTCCCGGAAGGCCATCCGGCGCGCGAAATGCACGACACGTTCTTCTTCAACCCGAAGGAAGACGGCTCGCGCATGCTGCTGCGGACCCACACCTCGCCGGTGCAGGTGCGCACGATGCTGTCGCAAAAACCGCCGATCCGCGTGATCTGCCCGGGGCGCACCTATCGCATCGATTCCGATGCGACCCATACGCCGCAATTCCACCAGGTCGAAGGCCTCGTCATCGACAAGCACTCGCACCTCGGCCATCTCAAATGGATCCTGCACGAATTCTGCAAGGCTTTCTTCGAGGTCGACCACATCAACATGCGCTTCCGGCCGTCGTTCTTTCCGTTCACGGAGCCGTCGCTCGAAGTCGATATTCAGTGCCGGCGCGGCAACGGCGAAATTCGCTTCGGTGAAGGCGAGGATTGGCTCGAGATTCTCGGTTGCGGCATGGTGCATCCGAACGTGCTGCGCGCCTGCGGCATCGACCCCGATGTGTATCAGGGCTTTGCCTGGGGCATGGGCATCGACCGCATCGCGATGCTGAAATACGGCATGAGCGATCTGCGGCAATTGTTCGAGAGCGACGTGCGCTGGCTCGCCCATTACGGCTTCAAGCCGCTCGACATCCCGACACTGGCGGGAGGGCTGAGCACGTGAGAGTGATTGCCAACAGTCCTCCCGCACGAAAGGTGAGGCTCCCTCTCCCGCTTGCGGGGGAGGGTTGGGGTGGGGGCATGCCGATGGTTGATCGCAAGAGTCCTGGCTGGAACGTCTCGCACAAGCTTCGCGCCAATGCTCGCGCACTTCGAAGGAATTCTACGGACGCTGAAAGAATCCTCTGGTCTGAATTACGTGGTCACCGGCTAGGCGGAGCCGGCTTCCGCAGGCAAGTCCCGATAGACACTTACGTTGCCGATTTTATGTGCCATGCCGCCAAACTTGTTATTGAGCTTGACGGTGGTCAGCATTTTTCCTCCCGTGGAGAAAAGGCTGATGTGAGACGGACAGCGACTATCGAAGCCAAAGGCTTTCAGGTTCTTCGCTTTAGCAACCTTGACGTAATGACAAATCGCACCGGTGTTCTCGAAACAATTGCTTCTGCCGTTGAAGAAAGAGCCCCCACCCTAACCCTCCCCCGCAAGCGGGGGAGGGGAAAGTCCCCCCACAAGGGGGGAGGGAGCAGTAACACCGGAGGCCGACAGCCATGAAGTTCACTCTCTCCTGGCTGAAAGAACATCTCGACACCGACGAGACGGTGGAGAAGCTCGCCGAGAAGCTCACCATGATCGGGCTCGAGGTCGAAAGCCTCGAAGACAAGGCCAAACAACTCGCGCCCTTCACCATTGCGCGCGTGATCTCGGCCGAACAGCATCCGAACGCGGATCGCCTGCGGGTCTGCATGGTCGATACCGGTAACGGTGCGGCGCCGGTGCAGGTCGTCTGCGGCGCCCCGAATGCGCGCGCCGGCCTCATCAGCGTGTTCTCACCGCCCGGCACTTACATTCCGGGCAAGGACATCACGCTTGGCGTCGGCACTATCAGAGGCGTCGAGAGCCGCGGCATGCTGTGTTCGGCAGCCGAACTGAAGATCTCCGAAGACCACGACGGCATCATGGAATTGCCGGCCGACGCGCCGATCGGCACGCCTTACGCCGGGTGGGCGGGGCTTGGCGATGCCGTGTTCGAGATCAACCTGACGCCGAACCGGCAGGATTGCACCGGCGTCCACGGCATCGCGCGCGATCTTGCCGCCGCCGACATGGGCAAGTTCAAGGACCCGGCGATCCGCGCCATCAAGGGTGAATTCCCCTGCCCCGTGAAAGTGAAGGTCGAAGACCAGGGCCTCTGTCCGGGCTTCGCGCTACGGCTGGTGCGCGGTGTCAAGAACGGACCATCGCCGGAATGGCTGCAAAAGCGGCTGACCTCGATCGGGCTTCGGCCGATCAATGCGCTGGTCGATATCACCAACTTCATGACTTATGACCGCGCGCGGCCGCTGCACGTGTTCGATGCGGCCAAGGTGAGGGGCGATCTCGTGGTGCGGCGCGGACGCGACGGCGAAACGCTGCTGGCGCTCGACGGCCGCACCTATACGCTCGACAACTCGATGTGCGTGATTGCCGATGAGCACGGCGTCGAATCGCTCGCCGGCATCATGGGCGGCGAGGCCTCCGGCTGCTCGGAGACAACCACCGATGTGCTGATCGAATCAGCGCTGTGGAACGAGATCAACATCGCGCAAACCGGCCGCAAGCTCGGCATCAATTCGGACGCCCGCTATCGTTTCGAGCGTGGCGTCGATCCGGCCTTCATGGTGCCGGGGCTGGAGATGGCCACGAAGCTGGTGATGGAAATCTGCGGCGGCGCTCCATCCGAAAACATCGTGGTCGGCAACGCCTTCGGCGACGACCGCATCATCGATTTCCCGATTGCCGAGGTGAAGCGTCTCGCCGGCATCGACGTGGCGTTCCCGGAAATCAAGCGCATCCTCGCCCACCTTGGTTTCATGGTGGCTGGCAGCGGCGCGATGGTGAAGGTCGCGGTTCCCTCCTGGCGATCGGACGTGCACGGCAAGGCCGATATCGTCGAGGAAATCGTGCGCATCGTCGGCGTCGATCACGTGCCGATGACGCCGTTCGAGCGCGGCGATGCGCCGCGCAAGCCCGTGCTCAAGCCGATGCAACTGCGCACGCGGCGCGCCAAGCGCGCGCTCGCCGCGCGCGGCATGGTCGAGGCCGTGACGTGGTCGTTCATCTCCAGGCCACAGGCCGAATCGTTTGGTGGCGGCAAGGCGGAGCTTTCGCTCGCCAATCCGATCGCTTCTGATCTGTCCGACATGCGGCCGAGCCTGCTGCCGGGACTGATTGCGGCAGCGCAGGCCAACTCCGATCGCGGCTTTTCTGATGTGGCGCTGTTCGAGGTCGGTCAGGTCTTCAAGGGCGACCAACCGGAAGACCAGTTCACGGCCTCAGCCGGCGTACGTCACGGATTCTCTTCCTCGGCCGGACTCGGACGCAACTGGTCCGGCTCGGCCACAGCGAGCCTGTTCGACGCCAAGGCCGATGCGTTCGCCGTGCTGTCAGCCGCGGGCGCGCCGGTCTCGGCCTTGCAGGTGGTGCCGGGTGGAGCGTCATGGCTGCACCCCGGCCGCTCCGGCACCATCCAGATCGGCCCGCAAAACGTGCTTGGCCATTTCGGTGAGTTACACCCGCGCGTGCTGGAGAAGCTCGGCGCCGACGGCCCGATTGTCGCCTTTGAGGTCATCCTCGACCGCATTCCCGAGGCCAAGCAGCGGCCGACCCGCGCCAAGCCGGCGATCGAACTCTCGGCGTTCCAGCCGGTGTCGCGCGATTTCGCCTTCATCGTCGATCGCGCCGTGAAAGCCGGCGATATCCTGCGCGCGGCCTCGAGCGTCGACAAGAAGCTGATCACGGGCGTGACGGTATTCGACGTCTATGAAGGCAAGGGCATCGACGAGGCCAAGAAGTCGGTCGCGATTGCCGTCACCATTCAGCCGCGCGAAAAGACCATGACCGATCAGGAAATCGAGGCAGTCGCGGCCAAGATCGTGGCGGAAGTCAGCAAGAAGACCGGCGGCGTGCTGCGGTAAGGTTTTTGGTCATTCCGGGGCGCGCGCAGCGCGAACCCGGAATCCATCTATCGATACGGCAAGTTGCGAAATGGATTCCGGGTTCGCTCGATTCTCTCGCGCCCCGGAATGACAGCCTCGGGACGATCTGCGCTACCGTCTTACTTCATCACTAAATCGCAATAGGCATAGCCGTCGCGTTCGACGCGCTCGCCAGGTTTCACGGCAAGCGGGCGCGAGAACATCGGCCCCGCCACGACGCAGGTGTGAAACTCGCCGTTCTCGCCGCAGGGGTCGACGCCATCAGGCAAATCGGCGAGAAGTTTCTCGTCGAAAGCTCGCCCGGCGAATTCCGCCGGCAATTTTTTCAGGTCGACGGTGGCAAGATAAGCTTTGAGCCCGCTTTCGATCATCGAGCGCGCCAGCGCGCGCGTCGGCTTCTCCCACAACGGAAATACCGGCGTGATGCCCGTGCCCGCGAGTTTCTGTTCGCGATAAGCGCGGATGTCGGCGAGGTAGAGATCGCCGAAGATCATGTGGGTGATGCCGTCTTTCACGGCACGTGCGACCGCTTCGCCCATGCGCGCTTCGTAGATGTCGTTCGGGCAAGGGTAGGGAATCGGCACGATGCGCGGCGGCAGACCTGCGGCCTCAAGCTGCGCCCGCAGAATCTCTTCCCGCACGCCGTGAATGGAGACGCGGCCGAACGTCTCGGTAACGGTGGTCACCGCGCCGACGACGTCGAATTCGCCGGCCTGCCTGACTTCGTGAAGCGAGAATGCGCTGTCCTTGCCGCTCGACCAGGAGATCAGCGCCTTGATCCGCGCCTTGGGCCGCGATGTCGTCTGCGTCATCAGTTGAACGATGCCCCGCGCGCCCGGCGGCGCTGGCCGGGCCGCTCGGGCGCTGCGATGGAATCGTTGAGCGCACCGATCTTTTTCAGCGCGGCTTCAGCGGCGCGCTCACCGCTCTCCCAGGCGCCATCGACCGTACCCCACAGGGTTTCGTGGCTGGCTTCACCCGCGAGGAAGAGATTGCCGAGCGGCTCGGTGAGGATTTTTCGTGAGCCTTGGCTGCCTGGCGCGGCTACCGACATCGCACCGAGCGTCAACGGCGAAGCATTCCAGCGCGTCATGCTCGATTGCTTCACCGAAGCCGCGAGATTGCTGCCGAACAGCCCGTTCAGCCACTCGATCGCAAACGACACCATCGCCTTCTCGCCCTGGCTGGTGAGATCGCGGCCGAACGAGCCGCCGATATCGATCAAACACAGCGACGAGCCTGCGACGTTGGCCGACAGCAACGCCGTGCGGGTCGATTTGCTCTGTTCGATGACCGCCTCGTCGCGCCCGAGACCGAGCGGGTTGCCGGGCAGTTGTAGGGCGATCCGGTCGTAGCTGCCGAGCGACAGCTTCGATGCGGCCTCGATCTGACGCTTCGGCAGTTCGGGCGTGAACCTGATGTTGCCGGCCGCCAGCACATTGCTCGAAACCGTGACGATCGCCGCGCGCGCCGCGATCCGCCCCGCCGGCGTTTCGACCGCGACCTCGCGGTTGTTCCAGACGATCTGGTTTGCCGGCGTCGACAGCGCCGTCGGCACCTGCTCGCCGAGCTTGGCGACCAGCGCGCCGACGCCTTGGCGGCAGCCGATCGCGGCATTGCGGTCCTGCGCCCGCGTCTTGTCCATCACAGAAACATCGCGCAGGTCCTTGCCGGTGCCGTTGGCGCCGAGCACGAATTCCGCCGTGCCCGCCCAGTCACCGAGTTCTTTCGGCAGCACCGAAGCGCAGGCCACGTCGGGCTTGCCGCCGCGCGAGGCTTCGTCGATGGCGCGGTTGGTGCGAACCAGCGCGGCCAGAAATTCCTCGGTCTCGCCGGGGCGCGCGTAACGTTGTCCGATGCGGATTCTCTGGCCCAAAGGCGCCGCCGAGATATCGAGCCCGGCACTGCGCGCCAGTTTCACCATCGGATTGGTCTCGGGATTGTGCAGCCATCGCGCACCACGGTCGAACGGCACGTCAAAGCCGGTAGCGTCGGTCCAGCAGCGGCCCCCCAGGCGGCTGTCGGCTTCCACCACGATCACCTTGCGATTGGCCGCCTGAATTCGCCGCGCCGCAGCGACGCCGGCTGCGCCCGCGCCGATCACGACAATGTCAGCCTCGCGCGGCAGCGGGGCTGCGAAGGCGCGGCGGCCGGCGAGTGGCGCCATCGCCATGGCAGCCGATGCCGCAAGAAGCTCGCGTCGCGTCATCGCCATATCGCAGGGTCCGAAATTCTTGAAAAGAGAGTCAACAACTAGTGATCCGATTCCAACATTCGCATCCCCTCTCAGCAGGCACTTTTGCGAATGTTAGAATCATTGGATCACTAGCAAATATATGTTTCCAGTGGAGTTTAGGATTTGACATTCGCTTTCCAAACTCGCGGCGGCCGGTTAGCGAATGTCAAGTCCACTCCACTGGTGTGAGTGAATTTTCGAACTTGCCGCATCCGGGCGGTGGCGGCAAGCATCATGGTGAATCAATCATGATTGACCAGCCGCTTGCATGAACTAAATTGCAACGGCTTTCGACCAAGATAAGAGTCCAAAAAGCGGACGGATAAGCCCCTTGCGGCTAGGCCAAATCCGCTTGGGGGGAAAAATGGGCGTAATGCTCGACACCGTCGGCAAGTGGATCGCTTCCTATCTTCAGAAGGAAGTGCATGGCTACGAGCCGTTCACCCCGAGCGAGCCCGACCATCTGCGCAACATCGTCCAGCCCGGCGACGTGCTGCTGGTCGAAGGCAACAACCGCATTTCGGGCATCATCAAATACCTGACCCAATCGACCTGGTCGCATGCCGCGCTCTATGTCGGCCCGGTTGACGGCGCGGAAGAGCCGAACGGCGAGCAGCACGTCCTGATCGAAGCCAACATCGGCGAGGGTGTGACGACGGCGCCGCTGTCGAAATATTTCACCTACCATACGCGGCTGTGCCGGCCGGTGGGCCTGACCTACGAAGACCGCTACACGGTCTGCCGCTACGCCATCAACCGGATCGGCTTCGGCTACGACACCAAGAATATTCTCGATCTGATGCGCTTCCTGATTCCGCTGCCGGTCCCGCAACGATTCCGGCGGCGAATGATCGCATTCGGCTCGGGCGATCCGACCAAGATCATCTGCTCGGCCCTGATCGCACAGGCCTTCGACGCCGTGCGCTACCCGATCCTGCCCAAGATCACGCGCGCCGGCTCACGGCAGGCGCGCCGCGAGATCCTGCATATCCGCGACTCCTCGCTCTATATGCCGCGCGACTTCGACATCTCGCCCTATTTCGAAATCGTCAAGCCGACGATCGTGACCGGGTTCGACTACACCGCACTGCATTGGGCCGACAAGCAGAAGCCGCTCCAGGAGGTAGCGGGCCAATTCGGTGTGTTTCCAGAAACACCGCCGCTTGTTCCTGAAACGGTTGACGAAGAAGCGCCGCTTCCGGTTGCGTAAATAGCGCGCACGATCTCCAACCTCATCCGCGATACTTTCCCCGCATCTTTTCGCTAACGACGGGCTACGCCTTGCAACAAAGCCGGGGCTTGCCGAACCTCTCGCCCGTGGCTACCTCTCGCGGGGGCTTTAAGCGAAAGGCAAAACCCATCATGCTTGATGCCGCGGTCAAGGCGCTGTCGCAAATCCTGTCGCCGCCAATGCGCTCGATCCTGTGGCGGTCGATCGGTATGGCACTGGTGCTGATCGTCGTGGTGGCGATCGGCTTGCAGCGCCTGCTGAGCTGGCTTGCGACTTCCGGCGAGGTATGGGCCGAAGCGCTGTTGGGCCCTTCCTTTCAAACCACGCTCAATGTGCTGGCCTGGATTGTCTCGATCGCCGCAAGCCTCGGCATCGTGTTCGGCGCGGTGATGCTGATGCCGGCCATCACCTCGCTGGTCGCGAGTTTTTTCGTCGACGACGTCGCCGACCATGTCGAGCGCGAGCATTATCCGGCCGAGCGGCCCGGTGTCGCGCTGCCGCTGCCGCTTGCGGTTACCCAGGGCCTCAAGACCGCATCGCTCACGATTTTGGTCTATCTGATCGTGCTGCCCTTTGTGCTGTTCGCCGGCGCGGGCTTCATCATCTTCTTCATCGCCATGGCGTGGCTCTTGGGCCGCGAATATTTCGAACTGGCGGCGATGCGGTTCCGCTCGCCGCAGGACGCCAAGGCCATGCGCAAGGATAACGCTGCGACCGTGTTTACGGCGGGACTTTTCATCGCAGCCTTCGTCTCGATCCCGATCGTCAACCTGGCGACGCCGCTGTTCGGCATGGCCTTCATGGTTCACATGCACAAGCGGTTGAGCGGACCAAGACCTGAGCTGATCGAACCTTCGCGAAAGACGAGATTGCCGGTGGCTTGATCGGCTAGTCGGCGACGTAACTTTCCGGAAGACTGACGATCTGGCCTTTGCGCGTGAGCGTGACGGCGTCCGGAAAGTCCTGCTCAAACGTCACGCCGAGGTCTTCGAGCCGCCGGAGCAGTTCCGGCAGCCGCGTCAGGCAGCCGCCTTCGATGTCGTGCAGCACCACCACGCTCCAGTCCTGGGCCGACACCTGCGCCATGCAGCTTTCGACCCAGCCGTCCGGGTCTTTCCAGTCTCCCGGCAGGTTGTTCCAGATGATTGTCCGGTAGTCGTTTGCGACGAGATGGTCGAGAGCCGCCCGGCTGAGAAGATGGGGTCCGAGACGGCCGGAGTTGCCATAGGGCCGAAACAGCTTCTCGGGATGTGCGAATCGTCCGATGCGCGCTTGCGCGCCTTCGATCTCACTCAGCGCATAGTCGCGATCCGGCCGGTCGCCGAGCGCAACCGTGTGCGAAAATGTATGGTTGCCGATCCAGTGACCCGCCGCATGCGCTTGTTGCATCAGGCTGACGGCAGCGGGTTCGCCGAGCTTGCTGCCGATGACGAAGAACGTCGTGAGAATTCGCTGCCCCGCCAGAATGTCGAGCACGCGCTCGGTCACGTCAGGCGTGGGGCCATTATCGAAAGTAAGCGTGACGCGTCTGTCGACCATAGAGCAGCTAATAGACGCGCATGGTGGTCGAAGGCAATTGGCGTTTTGCGCAATAGAGGATCAGAAGCGGGCTGCTAGCCCCCGCACGGGCTGGTCTTCTCGGCGAGCCATTTTTCGATTTCGGAGGGTTTTATAATTCGCTTCGGTGTGACGGGATTCAGCGTTCCGGCGCTGATCTCGGTGCCGGCTGCAATTTTGCTGGCCGCAAACTGTTTAGCCTCGGCCTCGTTGGCAAAGGTCTCCGAGCGACGCGAATAGTGCCCGGTCTTCTGTTCTTCCGGAAGATGGATCGAAACGTACCAGGTTTTCTTGATCACGACGCACGGGTGCCCTTTGCCGGGTTGTCGCAAGTTTAGTCGCAGCAGGCCGGCAAAGGGTTCACCGGCGGAGCGTGGTACCGCCGAGGAGATATAAAATCCCATAAGTGCCGCCGGTCTCGCGCCGGACCACGAATGATCGAGCCACGAGAAGCTCGGATTCCGAAGCTTCAAATTCACCGCACCAGTGGGCATCCGCCCTCGGCCAGCGACCGAAACGCCTGATCGCCGGGAATGGTGGCGAGGATCTTGTAATAATCCCATGGACCCCTGGATTCCGCCGGCGTCTTGACCTGTGCCAGGTACATATCGTGGACCAGGCGGCCGTCCTCGCGCAGTTTGCCGCCCTTGACGTAGAAATCGTTGACCGGCCGTTCGCGCATTTTCGCCATCACCGCCCTGGCCTCGTCGGTGCCGGCGGCGACGATCGCGCCGAGGTAGTGGGTGATTGCCGAATAGACGGCGGCCTGCGGCATGGTCGGCATCCGGTTAAACCGCTCAAAAAAGCGCTTGGACCAGACCCGCGTCTCCTCGTTGCGATCCCAATAGAACGCGGTGACGAACTTCAGCCCCTGCGCTGCCTGAAGCTGCATGCTGTGGACGTCGGAAATGAACACGAGCAGCGAGACGATGGATTGATCTTTCGCCAAGCCGAACTCGTTGGCCTGTTTGGTGGCATTGACCATGTCGCCGCCGCCATTGGCGAAAGCGACAACCTTCGCGCCGGACGCCTGCGCCTGCAAAAGATACGAGGAGAAATCGGCGGTGTTGAGCGGATGGCGAACGCTGCCGAGCACCTTGCCGCCGGCGGCCTTGACCGCGGCTGTGGCGTCGGCCTCCAGCGAATGCCCGAAGGTGTAGTCGACGGTGAGGAAGAACCAGCTATCGCGCCCTTCCGCCACCACCGCCTTCGCAAGACTCGTGGTCAAAGCATAGGAGTCGTAGATCCAGGAGGCTGCCGTCGGCGTGCATGATTTGCCGGTAAAGGCCGTGGAGCCGATCGCACCGCCAATCACGATGCGATTTTTCTCGGCGCCGAGCGCGGAGACCGCAAGCGCAACGGCGGAGTGATCAAATCCGATCGCCATGTCGACCTTGCCGACATCGAACCATTCACGCGCAATGGCCGCACCGACATCGGATTTGTTCTGATGATCGCCCGAGATCACCTCGATCGGCCTGCCAAGCACGGTGCCGCCAAAATCCTCGACCGCCATTTTGGCCGCCACCACCGAGCCTGGACCGCCGAGATCGGCATAAAGGCCGGTCTGGTCGTTGAGCACGCCGATCTTGACGACGTTGTCGGAAACTTGCGCGCGCGCCTCATGCGAAGCCAGTCCCGTGACCAACAGCGCTGAAACCAGCGCAAGCCGCAGCCGCATGGCGTCTCTCCCGTACGATGCGCAGCCCTTATTGCGGGCTTTGGCGCATTGGCGGCGAGCCTAGGCTAACGGACCCTTCCACCACAAGGTCCGGCCGGCGAAAATGACGCAGCTATCGGGACGCGCCGGCTCCGAATTGAAGAACGGCTTCGCTTCCGCTCGCCTCTTTTTGAAGAACGGCTTCGCTTCCGCTCGCCTATGGCGTCTTTTCCGGCCAGCGGCAGAGATCGTTGATCAAACAGACCGCGCAGCGCGGCTGGCGCGCCAGACATGTGTAGCGGCCGTGCAGGATCAGCCAGTGATGCGCGTGCAACATGAATTCATCGGGAATGATGCGCTCGAGCCCCAGCTCGACTTCCAGCGGCGTCTTGCCCGGCGCCATTCCGGTCCGGTTGCCGACGCGAAACACGTGCGTGTCGACCGCCATGGTATGTTCGCCGAACGCCATGTTGAGCACGACATTGGCGGTCTTGCGTCCCGCCCCCGGCAGGGACTCGATCTCAGGCCGCGTGCGCGGCACCTCGCCGCCGAACTCCCGGATCAGTTTCTCCGACAGCGCGATGACGTTTTTCGCTTTGGTACGGTAAAGCCCGACGGTCTTGATATAGTCGCGCAGCTTCTCTTCGCCGAGATCGAGCATCTTGTGCGGCGTATCGGCGATCGGAAACAAAGCGCGCGTCGCGCGGTTGACACCGGCATCGGTGGCTTGCGCCGACAGCACGACCGCGACCAGCAGCGTGAAGGGATTGAGATGCTCCAATTCCCCTCTCGGTTCGGGATTGGCTTTGCGGAAGCGTTCGAACGCCTCGCGCACCTCGGCTTCGGTCCAGGGTTTTGTCTTTTTGGCAGCGGGTGCGGCCTTTGCGGCCTTCTTGCTTCCACCGGATTTTACCACGCGCCGAACGGCAGCCTTCGACTTGGGCTTCGATTTAGGCTTCGATTTAGCGACAGCACGGCGGGTGATTTTCGGCATAGGTTGGGTATACTGATACGTCATGACTTCAGGCAACGATTTTGATCCGGGCTACGAGGCGGAGCTGTTTTCGGCGCGTCTGACGCCGCACCGCTCGCTCAACCGCACCGGCTTTCTGGTGGTCATGGCGTTTATCAGCGTGGTCAGCTTTGCTGCGGGCATGGCCTTCCTCCTGATGGGCGCTTGGCCGGTCTTCGGCTTTTTCGGCTTCGACGTGCTCGCGATCTATTGGGCCTTTCGCATCAACTTTCGCCGCGCCAGGGCGTCGGAGGAAATTCGCGTCACGCCGTCAGAACTTCGGGTGCGGCGGATCAGCCATCGCGGCCACGTGATGGAATTCTCCTTCAATCCGCTGTGGGTGCAGCTTGATCGCAAGACGCACGCCGAATTTGGCATCGAGCGGCTTTATCTGGTCTCGAAAGGCCGCCGCGTCGCGATCGGAAGTTTTCTGGGCGCTGAGGAAAAGGAAAGCTTTTCCAAAGCTTTAATGGCTGCGCTCCAGTCTGCCAAGCGCGGGGTGACCTATAATCCGCTGAGCTAGGCTTTTGTTTTGACGAGTCCGCTTCGCGCCAAACGCTATGGCAGTCGGAAATCGGGTGGTTTGGACGACACGTCAGGCCTACATCGGTGGCATGATCAAACATGCCATGAATGACGCCATGATATCAGCCGCAAATGAAATCCGCCTGGTCAAGCCGGGCACACAGAACGCAGCCCTTCGCGACTATGATTCCGTGCGCCGCGCCATCGCCTTCATCTCAGAGCACTGGCGGACGCAGCCGACCATCGAAGCGATGGCGGAGGCGGCGAGCCTTACGCCGGATGAGCTGCACCACCTGTTTCGCCGCTGGGCCGGGCTGACGCCGA
Source organism: Bradyrhizobium erythrophlei (assembly GCF_900142985.1). Lineage (NCBI taxonomy): Bacteria > Pseudomonadati > Pseudomonadota > Alphaproteobacteria > Hyphomicrobiales > Nitrobacteraceae > Bradyrhizobium > Bradyrhizobium erythrophlei. The sequence continues at coordinate 2,979,015 of NZ_LT670849.1, read as the reverse complement.
AAGGCTTCATGCAGGCGCTGACGCTCGATCACGCCAAGAATCTCTTGCGCGACTCGGCGAGCGTGCTCGATGCCGCGCTTGATTCCGGCCTTTCCGGGCCCGGCCGCCTGCACGATCTGTTCGTGACCCATGAAGCGATGTCGCCGGGTGAGTGGAAGGCCGGCGGCGCCGGCATGACGCTCCGTTACGGCTTTCATCCCTCGCCCTTCGGCACCGCGCTCGTGATGGGGAGCGATCGGGGTCTTGCGGGCCTGGCCTTTGCCGATGCCGGCGAAGAGAAAGCCGCACTCGCCGACATGACTGGACGCTGGCCACGCGCGATCTACATCGAGGATTATCTCGGCACCGCCCCGTTGGCCCAGCGCATCTTCGACAAAAAACTGTGGCGGCCGGACCAGCCGCTGCGCGTCACCTTGATCGGCACCGACTTCGAGGTTCGGGTCTGGGAGACGCTGCTGAAAATCCCGATGGGCCAGGCCGTCTGCTATTCCGATATCGCCAAGAAGATCGAGAGCCCCAAAGCGTCTCGCGCGGTCGGAGCTGCGGTCGGCAAGAACCCGATCTCCTTCGTGGTGCCCTGCCACCGCGCGCTGGGCAAGAGCGGCGCGCTAACCGGCTATCACTGGGGCATCACCCGCAAGCAGGCAATGATGGGCTGGGAAGCAGGGCAAGTGGGGATGAATTAATCGCGATCCAGCCACTTCCACATGATCGCGGTGTCGCAGAACCGGCCGTCCGGAAACTGCGCGAAATCCGGAATGGTCCCGCTCTGCAACCAGCCGCTCCGAAGATAGAGCCGATGACCGCTTTCGCCGGGCACGGTGTCGAGCACCAATAGCCAGCGCCCGTGCTGTCGCGCCTGCTCTTCGATCGCCGCCATCAGCGCCGCGCCGACGCCGCGGCCGCGCGCCGAGCGATGCACCAGCATTTTCTTGACGTCGGCGCGGTGGAGCTGGTTCGGCGGCGTATCGAGCCCAAGCTGCACGGTGCCGACGATCCTGCCCTCGAGCCGGGCCACGAGCAGCACGATATCTCCCGACGCGACACCGCTTGCGACCTTGTCGAAGAAGCGGCGCGCCTCGCCTGGCGAATAGGGCGACATGAAGTTGACGCTGGCGCCGCCTTCGACGCAGTCGGCCAGCACCTCGGCGAGCTCGTCCAGCGCGCGCTCGCTTACCGGGGCCGCAAGCGAAACGATCTCGACGCTCGTGCCGCCCGTGCTCACGCAGCCAGATCAACCTTGGAAGCGACCGTGGCGTCGGCATTCAGCCGATAGATGATGGGAACGCCGGTGGCGAGCTCACGCTTCAAAATGCCTTCCGGCGAAAGCTTTTCCAGAACCATGATCAGCGCGCGCAGCGAATTGCCGTGCGCGGCAACCAGCGTGCGCTCGCCGCGCAACACGCAGGGAAGGATCTCCTGCACGTAATAAGGCAGCGTGCGCGCCAGCGTGTCCTTCAGGCTTTCGCCACCCGGCGGCGGCACGTCGTAGGAGCGGCGCCAGATCAGCACCTGGTCCTCGCCCCATTTCTTGCGCGCGTCATCCTTGTTGAGACCGGAGAGATCGCCGTAGTCGCGCTCATTGAGCGCCAGGTGCTTGTGAACAGGAATTTTGGTTTGACCGAGTTGCTCCAGCATCAGATCGAGCGTGTGTTGGGCGCGCGTCAGCACCGAGGTGAAGGCGAGATCGAACACCAGCCCGTGCGCCTTCAGCTTGCGGCCTGCTTCCCTGGCTTCAGCAACACCTGCCTCGGTGAGATCGGGATCTTTCCAGCCGGTGAAGAGGTTTTTCAGATTCCATTCGCTCTGGCCGTGGCGCACCAAGACGAGAAGACGATCGCTCATTTCTGAAAGGCTTTCGTTTGAATTGAGGTCAGAAGTTTTCGAGCCCGAGCACGTCGGCCATGGTGTAATAACCGGGCTTCTTGCCGTGGGCCCAGAGCGCCGCCTTGATCGCGCCGTGGGCAAAGATCATGCGATCCTCGGCGTGGTGCGACAACACCAGACGCTCGGCAGGGCCTGAAAAGAACACGCTGTGATCGCCCGCGGCGGTGCCGCCGCGCAACGACGCAAAGCCGATATCGCCCGGGCGGCGCGCCCCGGTCTCGCCGTCGCGGCCACGCGCCGAATGTCCCGCAAGCGGGATGCCACGGCCTGCGGCTGCCGCCTCGCCCAGCATCAGCGCGGTGCCGGAGGGGGCATCGATCTTGCCCTTGTGGTGCATCTCGAGGATTTCGATATCGAACGAAGTATCGAGCGACTGCGCCACGCGCTTGACCAGCGCAGCGAGCAGATTGATGCCGAGACTCATATTGCCCGACTTCACGACGATCGCGCGCGAGGTCACGCTCCGGATCACGGCATCATCGGACGACGACAAGCCCGTGGTGCCGATGACGTGAACGAGGCCGCGCTCGGCGGCGATCGCGACATTGGCGATGGTGGCGCCCGGCACGGTGAAGTCGAGAATGCCGTCGGCATTGGCCGACATCGACCACAGGTCGGCGGATAGCTCGACACCGTTGGCAGGCAGCCCTGCAAGCACGCCGGCATCTTTGCCGAGCAGCTCCGAGCCCGGCGCCTCCAGCGCACCGGCCAGCACCGCACCCTCGGTTTCGGAAATGACGCGTGTCAGCGTCCGGCCCATCCGGCCGCCGGCTCCAGCAACAATCAGACGCATCTCGGACATGGCAAACCCTCTCCAAGCGCTATAGCGGGCGGGACGAGTTCCGGCAACCGATCAGGCGGGTTGCGGGCCGTCATAGCCCTCGATGATCACCAGATCACCCTCGGAATGCGGGCTGCGCAGCGCGACGAGGCGGACATATTCCGGCGAATTGTAGCAGGCGATGGCGGTGTCATAGTCCTTGAACTCGATCACCACATTGCGCGTGCGCGAGGAGCCTTCCTTGGAAACGTGCCGGCCGGCGCGCACCAGGAACTTGGCCCCGTATTTTGCGAATACTGCACCGTTCTGCGCGACATATTCCTTGTAACCGTCGGGATTGTGCACGTCGATGCGCGCGATCCAGTAGCCTTTTGCCATCTTGTTTCTCCCTGTGTCAGCTTAGCTCAGCGCCTGCGCGATCTCGGCCTGGATCGCGTCCGCCGCCGCCTTCGGGTCGGTGGCTTCCACGATCGGACGGCCGACCACGAGATAGTCGGCGCCGGCGGCGATCGCGCGTGCCGGCGTCATGATGCGCTTCTGGTCGCCAACCGAGCTGCCGGCGGGCCGGATGCCCGGCGTCACCAGGCTCATCTGATCGCCGACGATCGCGCGCAACGCGGCCACCTCTTCGGGCGAACATACCAGCCCGTCGACGCCGAGCGTCTTGGCCTGGCGCGCGCGGATCGCCACCATGTCGGAAATGGCGTGCCGGTAGCCGGCTTCCTGCAAATCGGCTTCGTTGTAGGAGGTGAGCACGGTGACGGCGAGAATCTGCAAGCCGGAATTGCCGCGCCCCTCGACCGCGGCCTGCATGGTCTGCGGATAGGCATGCACGGTCACGAACGTGGCGCCATGCGTGGACAGGCTTTCGACGCCGCGCATCACGGTGTTGCCGATGTCGTGCAATTTGACGTCGATGAACACCTTCTTTCCCGCCGCGCTGAGCTTGCGGGCGAGCGACAGGCCGCCGGCATAAACCAGCTGATAGCCGATCTTGTAGAACGTCACGCTGTCGCCAAGCCGCGCGATCATCGCCTCTGCCGGCTCGAGCGCCGGCAGATCGAGCGACACGATCAGGCGGTCTTTCGGGGCGATCAATTGCGGCATGTGACCCTCACATCAGGCGCTGGGAGACGTCGATCAACTGCCGCGACATGGCGCCGAGCGCCTCGAGATCGGGCGGATGCCTCAAGCGCTCCATGTCGTCATAGGCTTCGTCGGCGTGGGCCAGCGCGAGCTGGTTCGGAATCACCAGTGCCTGGCAGGCCGTCAGGATCAACCGCAGCGCCGCAATCGCCCGCGCGCCGCCAAGACGGCCGCGCGAGGCGCCGGCAATCGCAAAGGCGCGGCTGCGAAATACCTGGCCTCTGGCTTCGTGCGTATCCTGCACACGGCTGACCCAGTCGATGGCGTTCTTGAGTAACGGAGGAACCGACGCGTTGTATTCCGGTGTGACGATCAGGACGCCGTGATGCGACCCGATCATCCGCTTGAGATCGACGGCGCTCTTCGGCACGCCGGACCTCGTTTGCAGATCACCATCGTAGATCGGCAGGGAGAAATCGGCGAGCGACAGCCGCGTCACCTCGGCGCCGTCCTGGGCCAGACGATGGGCGGCGACCGCGGCCAGCTTCGCGTTCAGAGAGCCGGTCCGCAGCGAACCGGGGATCACCAGGATTTTCAGTGCGGCCATATTCCAGATCGGTTCAGCGATCGCCCTCCGCCGAACCGGGGACGGCTTAGCCCTTGCGATACACCCAGACGCGGGCGGGCGGAAGGTTCATCCAGACGCGCTCGGAGGCTTCGGTGGAAACCCCGGGCAGCGATTTCGGGATCGGCGGCGCGACCGAGTAGGTGAACTGCACGAAGGGCGCGCGAGGGGCGAGCGCCGCGAACGCATCGCGGATCAGCTTGAGGCGAATCTGCATCGGCTTGGTCACCAGCGGCAGACCGGACACGACGGCGGAGGCCGGCGCATCGAGCGCCTCGCGCAGCGAATCCCGCAAACGATACGCATCGCCCTGGACGACCTTGGCATGCGGGTAACGATCGCGCAGCAGCGCGCAGAAGCCCGGATTGTACTCGACCAGCACCAACCGCTTCTGATCAATGCCGCGTTCGATCAGCGCGTTGGTGATCGCACCGGTGCCGGGACCCAACTCGACGACGGGCGCGTCGGATTCGATGTCGACATATTGCGCCATGGTGCGCGCGAGCAATTTGCCCGACGGCATGACCGCGCCCATGTGAAGTGGTTTTTCAATCCATGAACGGAGAAAACGGACTTCATCATCGAGACGAAGCGGCTTTTTCAACGCACGCACGGACGATTGCAATGGCATGTCGCTACCAGGCGGGACCGCTTTCGCGGCACAATGTCAGAAAACAGTCACAAAGAGGTATAGGGAGCCAACGACCTGGTCAAGCAAAACGCGCCTTGTGGCGCGTTGGCGGCCAGCATACCAGCTTCGCAAGACGCTGTGCTCGTTATGGTTTCGAGCGCGCAAACAAGCGACACCAACGCGAATCACGCGCTGGCACGGTTGCCGAAGAAGTCCTTGACCTTGGCAAAGAAACCCGCAGCCTCGGGTTGGGTTGCACCGGAGGATAATTTTTCGAACTCAGCCAGCAATTCCTGCTGTTTCTTGGTCAGATTCTGCGGCGTCTCGACCATGACCTGGACGTACATGTCACCAGCCTGGCGCGAACGCAGCACCGGCATACCCTTTGATGCAATGCGGAAGCGGCGGCCCGACTGAGTCCCCGACGGGATTTTCACCTTGGTCTTGCCCTTGTCGATGGTCGGCACCTCGAACTCGCCGCCAAGCGCTGCCGTCACCATGGAGATCGGCACCCGGCAATGCAGATCGGCGCCATCGCGCTGGAAGAACTCGTGCGCCGTCAGCGACAGGAAGATGTAGAGGTCGCCGGGAGGCCCGCCACGCAGGCCCGCCTCGCCCTCGCCGGCCAGGCGGATGCGGGTGCCGTCTTCGACCCCTTGCGGAATATTGACCGACAGCGTCCGCTCGCGGGTCACCCGGCCGGTGCCGGTGCAAGACGGACAGGGTTCTTCGATCATCTGGCCGCGGCCCTGACAGCCCGGACAGGTGCGCTCGAGGGTGAAAAAGCCCTGCGCCTGCCGCACCCGCCCGGCGCCGCCGCACATGCTGCAGGTCTTCGGCTTGGTGCCGGCCTTGGCGCCGATGCCCGAACAGGATTCGCAGGTCACCGAGACCGGGATCTCGATCTGCGCGGTCTTGCCCTGGAAGGCTTCCTCCAGGCTGATTTCCATATTGTAGCGCAGGTCGGCGCCACGTTCGCGGCCGCCGCGGCCGCGCTGGCTCGCCATGCCGAACAGGTCTTCGAAAATATCCGAGAAGGAGGACGCAAAGCCGGCGCCGAAGCCCGCAGGGCCGCCGCCCATGCCACCCTGCTCGAAAGCGGCATGGCCGAAGCGGTCGTAGGCGGCGCGCTTGTCGCCGTCTTTCAGAACCTCATAGGCTTCGTTGATTTCCTTGAAGCGGACCTCGCTCTGGGCGTCACCGGGATTCTTGTCCGGATGCCACTTCATCGCAAGCTTGCGAAAGGCCGACTTGAGTCTGGTTTCGTCGGCGGTGCGCTCGACTTCTAGCGTTTCGTAATAACAGCGCTTGGTGGACATCCGTCAAACCCGCCCGAAATTCATCCGCGGCCCACAATGCCGCTTTCGGCTTAAAGAAAAAATAACCCCCACTCTTTCGAGACGCTGCGCGCACTCGCAAGAATGGGGGGCCATCGTTCGTCGCTCTTTAAGCAGATTTCTTGTTGTTCTTGTCGTCGTCGACTTCGGTGAATTCCGCGTCGACCACGTCGTCCTTCGCAGCGTCCTTGGCGGCGTCCGCCTCGGCCTGCTGCTTGTACATGGCCTCGCCGAGCTTCATCGAGGCCTGCGCCAGCGTATTGGTCTTGGCCTTGATCGCCTCGGCGTCGTCGCCCTTCAGCGCTTCCTTCAAATCGCTGACGGCATCCTCGATTGCGCGGCGTTCGGTGTCCGCGATCTTCGAGCCGTGCTCGGCAAGCGCCTTCTCGGTGGAATGCACCAGCGAGTCGGCGTGGTTCTTGGCATCGACCGCCTCGCGGCGCTTCTTGTCGTCGGCCGCATTGGCCTCGGCATCCTTGACCATCTTGTCGATGTCGGCTTCGGACAGACCGCCGGAAGCTTGAATCCGGATCTGCTGCTCCTTGCCGGTCGCCTTGTCCTTGGCGGACACGTTGACGATGCCGTTGGCGTCGATGTCGAACGTCACCTCGATCTGCGGCATGCCGCGCGGCGCCGGCGGAATGCCCATCAGGTCGAACTGGCCGAGAATCTTGTTGTCGGCCGCCATTTCACGCTCGCCCTGGAAGACGCGGATGGTGACCGCGTTCTGGTTATCCTCGGCGGTCGAGAACACCTGGCTCTTCTTGGTCGGGATCGTGGTGTTGCGGTCGATGATGCGGGTGAACACGCCACCCAGCGTCTCGATGCCGAGCGACAGCGGTGTCACGTCGAGCAACAGCACGTCCTTGACGTCGCCTTGCAGCACGCCGGCCTGGATCGCCGCGCCGATCGCCACGACCTCGTCCGGGTTGACGCCCTTGTGCGGCTCCTTGCCGAACAGCTGCTTCACGACTTCCTGCACCTTCGGCATGCGGGTCATACCGCCGACCAGTACCACTTCGCCGATCTCGCCGGCGGTGAGGCCGGCATCCTTCAGCGCCTTGCGGCACGGCTCGATGGTCTTCTGCACGAGGTCATCGACCAGCGCCTCGAACTTGGCGCGCGTCAGCTTCATGGTCAGATGCTTCGGACCGGTCTGGTCCGCGGTGATGAACGGCAGGTTGATTTCGGTCTGCGTGGTCGACGACAATTCGATCTTGGCCTTTTCGGCGGCTTCCTTCAGCCGCTGCAAGGCAAGCTTGTCGTTGCGCAGGTTGATGCCCTGCTCCTTCTGGAACTCATCGGCGAGATAGCCGACCAGCCGCATGTCGAAGTCTTCGCCGCCGAGGAAGGTGTCGCCGTTGGTCGACTTCACCTCGAACACGCCGTCGCCGATTTCGAGAATCGAGATATCGAACGTGCCGCCGCCGAGGTCGTACACCGCGATGGTGCCGGACTTGGTCTTGTCGAGACCGTAGGCAAGCGCGGCCGCCGTCGGCTCGTTGATGATGCGCAGCACTTCAAGGCCGGCGATCTTGCCGGCGTCCTTGGTGGCCTGACGCTGGGCATCGTTGAAATAAGCGGGAACCGTGATGACGGCCTGTTCGACCTTCTGGCCGAGATGGGCTTCAGCGGTCTCCTTCATCTTCTGAAGGATGAAGGCGGAAATCTGCGAGGGCGAATAGGTCTTGCCGTCGGCCTCGACCCAGGCATCGCCGTTGGAGGCCTTCACGATCTTGTAGGGGACGAGCTTCTTGTCCTTCTCCACCATCGGATCGTCGTACCTGCGGCCGACCAGGCGCTTCACCGCAAAGAAGGTTCGCTCGGGATTGGTCACCGCCTGGCGCTTGGCCGGCTGGCCGACAAGCCGCTCGCCATCATCGCTAAAAGCGACGATCGACGGGGTGGTCCGCATGCCCTCGGCGTTTTCAATGACTTTGGCGTTTTTGCCGTCCATTACGGCAACGCACGAATTCGTCGTGCCGAGATCGATCCCAATGACCTTTCCCATGGTCCTCATATCCTTCTTTTTGCGGCAGGTCGGCTTGAGGCCCTGTCGGCGCCTGATCCGGACCCCCAACGATCAAATACTCGCGATATTGCGACGGTGAGCCTCATATAGGAGGGGGTGTATGGCGTGCAAGGAGGATCGCGCAAGCTTCGTCCGCCAAGCCCCTCAACTTTTAAAGATAGTTTCGGGGCGCGACCACAGCCGGACCGCCCCGGGGTAATACCGGGAGGCGGCGTCCCCTCGCCTCCCATACCGCTGTCGCCCGGACGGCAAAACCGTTAAAAGCGCTCCCAACCGGGACAGGGGGAAGCCCCTGATCGAACGGACTCCAACACCACCCGAGAAGATCGCCAAATGACCTATCTCCGACTGCTTTCCGTCCTCGCCTGGCTGGCCGCGACTATCGCCGGCGCGCTCGCCGCCGACCCGGTTTTCCCGCCGGGGGCCCGGGTCGGGATGACGCCGCTGGTCGGCCTCGTCCCCGCCAAGACCTTTTCGGGCTTCACGACGGAGGACCAGAACGTGAAGGTGCTGGTCGCGGAGTTGCCGGCGGGCGCCTATGGCGAGGTCATGAACGGGGTCAAGACCAATCCGGCGGCCGGCTCCGCCGTCAAGCCGGAGAGCCTCGAGACCGGCGCCGGAACGGCGTACTACACGGCAGAGACCGTCAAGAACGCCTCCGGTGTTTTCCGCCACTACTCGATGATCCTCTCCGGCGGGAGCTTCTCCGGCTATGTCGACGTCCAGGTGCCGGAGAACGCCACCAAGATCTACAGCGACGATGCGGTTCGCCAGATGTTTGCATCCGCCGTCATTCGCAAGGAAGTCCCGGTCGACGAACAGCTTGCGCTGATGCCGTTCAAGGTCAGCAATCTCGGCGACTTCAAGCATGTTCGTGCGCTGGGCGCGACCGGCGCGCTCCTTCTCGCTGACGGCGAGGAGGAGACCGGTTTCGAGGCCGCGCCCTTCATGGTGATCGGCCTGATGGCGGCGACACCCGCCCAGCCGGACGACCGCGCCCGCTTCGCCGATCAGGCCGCGCGCGCCATTCCCGGCATGCACACCGGAAAAATCACGATGTCCGAGCCGGTCCGGATCGACGGGATGGCGGGATATGAGACCCGGATCGATGCCACCTCTGGCCGTAACGATACGCCGGTCACGCTGGTGCAGTGGCTGCGCTTCGGCGGCGGGGGCTCGATGCGGATCATCGGCAGCGCGCCGCGCGATCAATGGGAAAAGGCCTTTCCGCGTTTCCGCGCGGTCCGCGACGCAATCGAGCCGCGCTAGCGTAGCGGTTCAAAAGTCCGCACGGACTTCGGAATCGGGGCGCTAGTTTGTGTAGCAGACAGCGCCACTTTCTTGATCTTCCGCCGGCCGCCTGATTTGCTACCCTCGTCCTGAAGAGGGAGGGCACCACATGATCAACCGAAGACAGACACTCGCAACCCTGGGCAGCCTCGCCGCCACCGTGGTTGCTTCACGGCCGCTCTGGGCGGCCGCCTCGATCAAGATCGACGATGCATCGGCCTTGCTCGTCATCGACGTACAGAATTGTTTCCTGCCCGGCGGCAGCCTTGCCGTGAAAGAGGGCGATCAGGTCGTCCCGGTCATCAACAAGCTCGCCAAGGGCTTTGCCAACGTCGTGATGACCCAGGACTGGCACACCCCCGGGCACGTCTCGTTCGCGTCCTCGCATGCCGGCAAGAAACCGTTCGAAACCGTCGATCTGGCTTACGGCAAGCAGGTGCTGTGGCCCGATCACTGCGTGCAGGGCACCGACGGCGCGTCGCTGTCGAAGGATCTCTCGATCCCGCAGGCCGAGCTCATCATCCGCAAGGGCTATCACAAGGACACCGACAGCTATTCGGCCTTCACCGAGGCCGACGGCAAGACGACGACAGGCCTTGCCGCCTGGCTCAAGGCGCGCAAGCTGCAAAAACTTTTCGTTGCGGGCCTTGCTACCGACTTCTGCGTGGCGTGGACCGCGATGGATGCGCGCAAGGCAGGTTTCGACGCCTATGTCATCGAGGACGCCTGCCGCGGCATCGACACCCAGGGCTCGCTTGCCAAGGCATGGGCCGACATGGCCAAGGCGGGCGTGAAGCGAATCCAGTCCAGCGATATCGCCGTGTAACAAGGATATCTGACCCTCATGGTGAGGAGCCGCGTCATTTGACGCGGCGTCTCGAACCATAAGGCCGCCGACACGGGCCACATCCTTCGAGACGCGCGCAATGCGCGCTCCTCAGGATGAGGGGGTCAGGAGCCGCCTGCTTATTGCTGCTGCTCCGGCGCGGGCGTCTTCGCCCCGCCCTTGGAGACAGCGACCAGCGCCGGACGCAGCACGCGTTCGCCGATCGTGTAGCCGGCCTGAACCACCTGCACCACGGTACCCGCCGGCACCGAAGCATCGGGAACTTCGTACATCGCCTGCTGGAAATTCGGATTGAACTTCTCGCCCAGCGGATCGAACTTCTTGACGCCGTTTTTCTCGAGCGTATTGAGCAGGGAGCGCTCCGTGAGCTCGACGCCTTCGATCAGCGTCTTCAGCATCGGGTCGGCCAGTTCCCGCGTCTCAGCCGGCACCGCATCGAGCGCGCGCTGAAGACTATCGGCGATGTCGAGCACGTCGCGCGCAAAGCCGGTGATGCCATAGACCTTCGAATCGGCAACCTCCCGACGGGTCCGCTGACGAAGGTTTTCCATTTCGGCCAGCGTGCGCAGGGTCTTGTCGCGCGCCTCGGCCAGTTCCTTGGCGAGCGCCTCCGCAGACCCTTCTTCCGGATCGTCCGGCATGATGTAGGGCTTGGAAACCACGGGCTCCGCTCCTTGCTCAGGGCTCGCCGAATTGTCGTTCTGCCCCTTGGGATCGGTCATGCGACTACCTTTTCGAAATCGTCTGCTGGATCGTTGAATGATTGCGCCGGATATCGTGCTTTAGCGGCCGAAAATCAAGCTCCAAACGGGCTGTGAGACGCCCGGATCAGCCGCCCAGCATGCGGCTGACGATCCGCGCCGCGTAATCCACCGTCGGGATCACGCGCGCATAATTGAGCCGGGTCGGCCCGATCACGCCGAGAACGCCGACAATCTTGCCCGCCCCGTCCCGATAGGGCGCGATAATCGTCGACGAACCCGACAGCGAAAACAGCTTGTTCTCCGATCCGATGAAAATCCTCACCCCTTCGGCGCTTTCGGCGCGGCCGAGCAGATCGATGACGCCGCGCTTGGTCTCGAGATCATCGAACAACAGGCGGATGCGTTCCAGATCTTCGAGCGCGTGCAGATCTTCCAGGAGATTGGCGTGGCCACGCACGATCAGCTGGCGATCCTCGTTTTCACCGCCGGACCAGCTTGCGAGCCCTGCCGCGATCACCTTCTGCGTCAGCTGATCGAGCTCGGCGCGGCCATGCGCCAGCGCGGTTTCGAGTTCGAGCCGCGCTTCCGCCAGCGTTCGCCCCCGGATCCGCGCGTTGAGAAAGTTGGTCGCTTCGATCAGCGCCGACGACGGCACGCCCGGCGGCAGCACCAGCACGCGGTTTTCGACCTGGCCGTCCTCGCTGACCAGCACGACCAGCGCCCGCTCCGGTTCCAGCCGCACGAATTCGATGTGCTTCAGCCGCGAATTGGATTTGCCGGTCAACACCACCGAGGCGGCGCGCGTCAGCCCGGAGAGCCGGGTCAGCGCCTCGCCGAGCGCGGCCTCGACGGATTGCGCCCGCCCTACAGCCGCAAGCTGGGTCTGGATCGACTGCCGCTCCGCTTCGGTGAGATCGCCGACCTGCATCAGGGCATCGACAAAGAACCGCAGGCCTATTTCGGTCGGCAGCCGGCCGGCCGAGGTGTGCGGCGCGTAGATCAGCCCGAGCGCCTCGAGATCGGCCATCACGTTGCGGACCGACGCCGGCGACAGTGGAACCGCGATCAGGCGCGAAATATTCCGCGAACCGACCGGCTCGCCGGTGGCGAGGTAACTCTCGACGATCTGGCGAAAGATGTCCCGCGAGCGCTCGTTGAGCTGGGCAAGCCCGGCATGCGAGGAAATCAGGCCAATCGGATCGTGATGAGCCAAAATCGAAAACTCCCAAAAATCGCGCTGATCTTGTCTATCTAGGTGTCCCCTGACAAGCGTGCATCAAGGAAAAGCCTTGCCGCACCGCAGGCGCCCTCCTAGAAGGACGCCGGGCCGTCAAATAGGCTGTGCCTTGGTTAATTTCGGAGGATTCTCATGCGTCCAAGCCGCCGTGCGCCGGATGAACTGCGCGCCGTGTCGCTGGAACGCGGCGTGGTCAAGTATGCGGAAGGGTCCTGCCTCGTTAAATTCGGCGACACCCATGTGCTGGTGACGGCGACGCTGGAAGAACGCCTTCCGCCCTGGCTCAAGGGTCAGGGCCGCGGCTGGGTGACGGCCGAATACGGCATGCTGCCGCGGGCAACCCTGGAACGCACCCGGCGGGAAGCTTCCAGCGGCAAGCAAAGCGGACGTACGGTGGAGATCCAGCGTCTGATCGGCCGCTCGCTGCGCACTGCGCTCGACCTGGAAGCGCTCGGCGAGCGCCAGATCACGGTCGATTGCGACGTGCTGCAGGCCGACGGCGGCACACGGACCGCCTCCATCACCGGCGCCTGGGTCGCGCTCGCCGACTGCATCTCCTGGATGAAGGCGCGCAACATGATCAAGACCAACGTCCTGCGCGACCATGTCGCCGCGATCTCCTGCGGCATCTATAACGGAGCGCCGGTGCTCGACCTCGATTACGCCGAGGACTCTTCTGCCGAGACCGACGCCAATTTCGTCATGACCGGCGACGGCCGGATCATCGAAGTGCAGGGCACCGCCGAGAAGACGCCATTCTCGCAGGACGAGTTCCTGGCGCTGATGGCGCTGGCGCAAAAGGGCGTCGCCCGGCTTGTCGACTTGCAGAAGATGGCGGTGGGGTAGGAGATGCCCCGTCGCATAACCGGCCAGCTTGTGATTGCGACCCATAATCCCGGCAAGCTCGTCGAGATGCGCGAATTGCTGGCGCCGCACGGCGTCACGGCGATTTCGGCAACCGATCTCAATCTCGCCGAACCCGAAGAGACCGGCGACAATTTTGCCGCCAACGCCAAAATCAAGGCGGCCGCGGCCGCGACGGCGGCGAACCTTCCTGCGTTTGCTGATGATTCCGGTCTCGTGGTCGACGCGCTCGACGGCGCACCCGGAATCTATTCGGCGCGCTGGGCCGGACCGTCGAAAGATTTCAACGGCGCGATGACCCGGATCGAACGGTTGCTGGCCGAGCGCGGCGCGACCGAACCCGCCCAGCGAAAAGCCCACTTCGTTTCGGCACTGTGCGTTGCCTGGCCCGACGGCCACCTCGAAGAAGTCGAGGCGCGCGTCGACGGCACGCTGGTCTGGCCGCCGCGCGGCACCGCCGGCTTCGGCTACGATCCGATGTTCTTGCCCGACGGCCACGACCGCACCTTCGGCGAGATGAGCGGAATCGAGAAGCACGGCCTGCCGCCGCTCGGCAAAGGGCTCTCCCACAGGGCGCGCGCTTTCGTCAAACTCGCGGAGCGCTGCCTTGACTAGTGCCGCCCATTTGAAGTTCCTACACCACAAGCTGCGAATTCCGTTCAGGAACTTCAAATGGAGAAGCGGCACTAGAATTGTTAAGTTTGCTAGAGCCCATGACTTTCCGAAGTTCGTGAAAGGTGGCTGCTGAGATGGAGCACGAACTTCGGAAAGTAGGCACTAGTGGGCAAAACCAGCAAGAAGCCTTCGGCGTCTACGTGCACTGGCCGTTCTGCCTGTCGAAATGCCCCTATTGCGATTTCAACAGCCACGTCCGTCACGCCGCCATCGACGAGGAGCGTTTTGCGCGCGCCTTTGCGCGCGAGATCGAGACCACCGCAAGCCGCGCTGATGGCCGCGAAGTCACCTCGATTTTTCTCGGCGGCGGCACGCCCTCGCTGATGCAACCGCGGACGGTCGCCGCGATCCTCGACGCCATCGGCAAGCACTGGAACGTGGCTGGCGACGCCGAAGTGACGCTGGAGGCCAATCCGACCAGCGTGGAAGCAACGCGCTTCGCCGGCTATCGCGCCGCCGGCGTCAACCGCGTCTCGCTCGGCGTGCAGGCACTCGACGATGCGTCACTGAAAGAGCTCGGACGGCTGCACTCGGCGCGCGAGGCGCTGGATGCGATCGCCATCGCGCGTCGCTCGTTCGAACGCTATTCCTTCGATCTCATCTATGCGCGTCCCGACCAGACCGCGGAGGCCTGGACCAGCGAGTTGACGTTGGCGATTCGAGAAGCGGCCGAACACCTCTCGCTCTATCAACTGACGATCGAGGAAGGCACGCCGTTCTTCGGCCTGCACGCGGCCGGCAAACTGAAGACGCCGGATGAGGCGCTCGCGCGGACGCTCTACGACGTGACGCAGGAAGTTTGCGATATCAACGGTTTGAACGCGTACGAAATCTCCAACCATGCACGTGCCGGCGCCGAATGCCGGCACAATCTCGTCTATTGGCGGGGCCAGGAATATGCCGGGATCGGCCCAGGCGCACACGGCCGTCTGGATATCGACGGCGTGCGGCATGCGACCTCGACCGAGAAACGTCCCGAAGCGTGGCTGATGCGGGTCGAGACCAACGGCCACGGCGTCGTGGTCGACGATCTCCTCAACAGCGAAGAACGCGCCGACGAGTTCCTGCTGATGGGGCTGCGGCTCGCCGAAGGCATCGATCCCCGCCGCTATACCGCGCTGTCGGGCCGCCCGCTCGATCCGCGCCGCATCGCGCTGTTGCGCGAGCAAGGCGCCATTGCCGTCGACGACGGTGGGCGCTTGCGCGTCACGCAAGCCGGCTTTCCGGTGCTGGATGCGGTGGTTGCGGATCTGGCGGCGTAATCTCTGTCGTCCCTGCGAAAGCAGGGACCCATAACCACAGGCGTTTGAGGCGAGAGCGAGCTGCAGCTGCGACCGGATGGAAATAATCGCCATCGGGGCTATGGGTCCCGGCTCGCGCTCGCCAGTGCTCGCTTGGCCGGGACGACGGAAGGAATTAAGCCCCAAAACTCTTCGGCGAGCCGGCAACCGGCGTCGGGCCACCGGACGTGACGCGCATGACGGCAAGCCCGCGTTCGTTGGTGCCGTCGGCGCGGAACCGGAACAGACCATCGATACCGGCGAAACCGGACGAATTGAGCAGCACCTCGGTCGTGAAGCGCTTGCCGCCTTGCGTGCGCGAAAGGGCCGCGATCAGCGCCACCGCATCATAGGCAAGCGTGGCGGTTCGCACCGGCTCGCCGCCATATTTGTTGCGATAGCGGTTGGCGAAGCTGCGGAAGCCCGCGGGATCCGGCGCCGCATATAACGCGCCTTGCAGCCTCGGGCTCGCGAACACGCGCGGATTGTCCCAAAGGCCGGTGCCGAGCAATTGCACGTTGGCGAGATTGGCGCCGGCCGCGGTCAGCGCGTCCGCTGTTTGAACTACCGCTTCGCCGTCGTCGGCCAGAAGCAGCGAGTCGGCGTTTTGCAGCGACTGGGCCACGGTGCGCGCGGTCGTGGCGCGATCGGCGCCGTATTTTTCAAAGATGGCCACGCGGCCGCCGCGCTTTGGCACCGCCTGCTTGAACGCCGTCTCCACCACATTGCCGTAGGCGTTTTCGGGCAGCATCGCTGCAAAGGATCGCTTGCCGATCGTGGCCGCATATTCGACGATCCGGTTGACGTCCGACTCCGGCAGGAAGCTCAGGAGATAGACGCCACGCGACGCCACGCTCGAATCGGTCGAAAACGCGATCACCGAAATGCCGCGCCCACGCGCCACCTGCGCGACCGCCGGGACCGAGGAAGCAAACAGGGGCCCGAGAATGATTTCCGCACCTTCGTCGACGGCCTGCTGGGCCGCGGCTTGCGCGCCTTGCGGACTACCGGCATCGTCCTTGATCAGGAGCTGAAGGTTGGGATTGAGGAATTCCGCGAGCGCCATTTCGGACGCATTCTTCATCGACGTCGCCGCGGTACCCGCATTGCCGCCGGCGGACAACGGCAGGATCAGCGCGACCTTGACCTGGCCGTTACCGATGGAGGTCGACGGCTGTTGCGGCCCTCCGGCGGGGCCGGTCGCCGGTTGCGACGAGCTGAACGGATTCGGAACGGAAAACTGGCTGATGCTTTGCTGGACACCCGCGCACGCGCCAAGCAGCGGCGCGCCGAGCAGGAGTCCAAGCGCGCTTCGCCGGCTGGCCTTCGAGCCTAAAATCCCGGACTTGCCGGGTTCAGACTGCTCGGTTCCAGACTTGTCGGATTCAACCTTGGGATCGAACGGATCCACTCTCATAATCTCTTTTCCTGTCCCAGGCCTCTTGAAGGCCGGGACCTCGCCCTCGCCCCGTTTGGGGCATCAGGAGGGGTGGATTCAGGCATATTGTCGGCGAAATAGTTAACCAAAACAAAAGGTTTTTGGCTCCTCGGCGCTTTGGCCGGTTACGGGTTTCACCCCTCAGCCACGTGAAAGAGACTGGCCTGCCGGCCATATCCCGATCAGATACGTGCGCGCCCCTCGCCGCGGTTCGCACTCTCCCTCTCTCTGCTTTAGATTATCACGATTATGCGGGCTGTATCCACCGATCAACCGATCTCCCCGGAACAATCCGGGAAGCGGAACTATGCCATCCACGGCGAGAGGCTGACCGCGCCCAAGCCGCCGGCCGGCCTTTATCTAGTGGCAACGCCGATCGGCAATCTCGGCGACATCACGCTGCGCGCGCTGGAAGTGCTCGCCGGCGTCGACCTGATCGCCTGCGAGGATACCCGAATCACCCGCCGCCTGACCGAGCGCTATGCGATCACGGCACAGTTGACGCCCTATCACGAACACAACGCCGCTTCTGCCCGGCCGAAACTTCTCGAGCGGCTGGCGCAAGGCGCATCGATTGCGCTGGTCTCCGACGCCGGAACACCGTTGATTTCCGATCCCGGCTTCAAGCTGGTGCGCGAGGTCTGCGCGGCGGGACATCGCGTGGTGGCGCTGCCGGGGCCTTCATCGGTGCTGACGGCATTGTCGGTGGCGGCGCTGCCGACCGACCGCTTCTTTTTCGAGGGCTTCCTGCCTCCGAAACAGACCGCGCGACGCACGCGCCTCACCGAGCTTTCGCGGCTCGATGCGACGCTCGTCCTGTTCGAATCCGGCAGCCGCGTGCAGGAGACGCTCGCCGACCTTGCCGCGATCATGGGCGGTCGCGATGCCGCGATCTGCCGCGAGATGACGAAGCTGCACGAGGAAGTCAGCCGCGGATCGCTTGCTGACCTGGCGCAATCCGCAGCCACGCTCGAGACCCGCGGCGAATTCGTGCTGGTGATCGGCCCGCAGGCCGAAGGCAGCCAGCTCATGTCGGCGGCGGAGGTCGACGATCTCCTGCGCGACCGGCTGGCGCGCGACAGCGTCAAGGACGCGGTGGCGCATGCGGTGGAGGTTTCGGGACGGCCGCGACGCGAGATCTATGCCCGTGCGCTGGAACTATCCAAGGGCGGGCATGGCAAGAGCTGACAAGCCGGCCTCCACCGAACGCGTCGAAGCGTTTCGTACCGGCATCTCGGCGGAGGCCCGCGCCGCGGCATTTCTGATCGCCAAGGGCTACCGCATCCTTGCCAGGCGCTTCCGCACCCCGCATGGCGAGATCGATATCGTGGCGCGGCGGCGTCATCTATTGGCCTTCGTCGAGGTCAAGGCGCGCGCGAGCCTCGATGAGGCCGCCTATGCGGTGACGCCGCGCCAGCAGACGCGCATCATCGCCGCCGCGCAAATCTGGCTGATGGCGCATCCCGAACACGCCGAGTATGATCTGCGCTTCGACGCCATGCTGATTGCGCCGCGCCGTTTGCCGCGCCATGTCATGGCGGCGTTCGATGCAAGTGTTTAGATAGTACTCGTCCCGACCGAGAAAGCTGACGGACCCGCCCATGAAACTGAACGTCGCCGTCCAGATGGACCCGATCGCGCGCATCAACATCCGCGGCGATTCCACCTTCGCGCTGCTGCTTGAAGCGCAGAAGCGCGGGCACGGGCTGTCCTACTACACACCCGACAAGCTCTCGCAGCGCGGCAACGAGATCGTGGCGCCGGTGCAGGTGCTGACGGTGCGCGATGAAGTCGGCGACCATTTCACGCTCGGCGAGCCGCGCCGCGAGCCGCTATCCGCCTTCGACGTCATCCTGCTGCGGCAGGACCCGCCATTCGACCTCGCCTACATCACCTCGACCCATCTGCTCGAACGACTGCACCCGAAGACATTGGTGGTGAACGATCCGGCCAGCGTTCGCAATGCGCCGGAAAAATTGTTCGTGATGGATTTTCCGCAACTGATGCCGCCGACGCTGATCTCGCGCGACCTGGATGAGATCAACGCGTTTCGCGACGAGCACGGCGCGGTGGTCATGAAGCCGCTGCACGGTCATGGCGGGGCCGCGGTGTTCCGCATCATGCCGCAGGATATGAACTTCGGCTCCCTGTTCGACCTGTTCTCCGTCACCTTCAAGGAGCAATGGGTGATCCAGCGCTTCCTTCCCGAGGTGATGCACGGCGACAAGCGCATCATCCTGGTCAACGGCGAATTCGCCGGCGCCGTCAACCGCGTGCCGGCCACAGACGACTTGCGCTCCAACATGGTGCGCGGCGGCGCGGCAAAGGCCACGGAACTTTCCGATCGCGAGCGCGAAATCTGCGCGACACTTGCGCCCGAATTGCGCAAGCGCGGACTGCTGTTTGTCGGCATCGACGTGATCGACGGCAATCTCACCGAGATCAACGTGACCTCGCCGACGGGCATTCGCGCCATCGCCCGGCTCAACGGGCCGGATGTCGCGGCAAAGGTCTGGGACGCGATCGAGAGCAAGCGCAGCCAAAAATAGAATCATTCGCCGCCTGCGACCTTACGCCTTCCAAATGTCAAAAAGCGGTCGCAGCTTTTCGGTTAGGCTATTGGCCAAGATCGCCGTCACAAGACGATCCATCACACCGTGGAGGAAGACGCATGACATCGGATGTTTCGCGAAGGTCTCTGCTTGCGCTCGGCGCAGGTCTCACCACATCGGCCCTGCTAGGCGATATCGCGCAGGCGAAAGCGCCAAAGCTCGGCCCGGCGCCGCAAACCTTCTATCGCTTTGATGTCGGCGACGCGGAAGTGACCGTCGTCTCCGACGGCGCGCTCGGCCTCGGCGATCCCAAGGGAACCTTCACCGGCGTGCCCGACGACGAACTTCGCAAGATGCTGACCGACAACTTCCTGGCCCCGAACAACGTCGTGCTGGAACAGAATTCGCCGATCGTGAACTTCGGCGACAAGCTTGTGCTGTTCGACACCGGCATGGGCACGTCCAAGATGTTCGGCAACGCTACCGGAAAACAGCAGAAGAGCATGAAGGATGCCGGCATCAAGCCGGAAGACATCGACGCCGTGGTGTTCTCGCACGGCCATATCGACCACATTGGCGGCGTGGTGGGCGACGACGGCAAGAACCTGTTCCCGAACGCCCAATTCTATATCGCGGAAAATGATCTCGATTACTGGACCGACTACGACAAGGCCGGCCCGAAGATGAAAGACTTCGTGGACCACGCCAAGAAGAACCTGACGCCGGTCCGCGACCGCATCGTGTTCTACAAGAACGAGCAGGAATTCCTGCCGGGTGTGACAGCGCTGTCAGCGCCGGGACACACCGTCGGCCACACCATTTTCGTGATTTCGTCGGGCGGAAAATCCTTGGCCTACACCGCCGACCTCACCCACCATCCGATTCTCTTGATGGAAAAGCCGCGGATGGAATTCGCCTACGACACCGATCCGGCGCAAGCGGCAGGCAGCCGCGTGAAAATGCTGGACATGCTGGCGACGCAAAAGATTCCGGTGCTCGCCTATCACTACCCGTGGCCCGGCATCGGCCATGTCGCCAAAACGGCTGAGGGCTTCCATTACGTCCCCGAGCCGAGACAGCTTTAGCCTTGAAATGACCGCTCGTTCGGGGGCGATCCCTTGTTGCGCATGATCTTTTCGGAAAACCGCTACACACTTTTCCGGATCATGCGCCGCCCCCGAATTTATTTGGCGTCAGTCAGCCCGAAAGTCCTCAAGCGTCGGCGTCAGCATGTCGAAGCGGTCGCGGATCGTCGAGCAGGTGTTGCCGCCGAGGCGTGCGATCGCGTCCAGCCGCGCCGGATCGATATGCAGCCGGTCGGCATCGACGACGTCGGAGTGATAATGCGCGAACAGGATCTCGCCCATGATGATCTGCCGCGACTTGCCGAGTTCGAGCGTGATGTGACGCCGGCACTCGAACGCCGCCGGCGCTTCCTTGATCCAGGGCGACGCCACCGTCTGGCCTGGCATCGCGGTGAGGCCCGCGGCCTTTAATTCGTCGCGCTCGGGCGGAAACGGCACGCTGCACACATGCATCGCTTCGGCAATCGCGTGCGAGACGATGTTGACCGTGAAGACCTCGGTCAGGCGGATGTTGAGCCCGGTGTCCTTGAAGCGCATGTCGGGGTGATTTTCCACGCCCAGCGCCAGGATCGGCGGATCGGCCGACAGGCAATTAAAGAAGCTGAACGGCGCGGCATTGACGCGGCCTTGCAGGTCGACGGTCGTCACCAGCGCGATCGGACGCGGCACCACGGTGCCGATCATCAACTTGTACTTCTCGCGCGCCGACAATTCGCGGAAGTCGAAGGTCACGTCGTGCGGTTCGGAGAGCTTCGCGTCCATCATTCGCTCTCGATCGCCGGCGCGCCGGCATGGGCATGAAGAAACCGCTCTTCCCACCAGGAGAACAGGAGGTCGCGCAACGCGGCCGCGTCGTCCTCGCCGTAGATGTCGGTGCGCTTGACCGCTTTGAAGGCTGCGAATTCCTCCGCCGACAGTTCGACCGGAAGCTCGGTGATGCGGATCGGCGTGTTCGGGAATTCGGACCTGTAACTGGAATCGCGCCGCAACGCGCGATCGGCCTTGATCGTGGGATTGCGAAAATCCTTCGGCGTGCGCTGGCTCTTGAGCACCGGCGTCTTCGGCACGCGCGCGAGGTCCGCCTCCGTCGCCGCAAACACCGTGAGCTTGAGCGGCTTCAGCGCAAAATTGCTGGTGCGCATCACGTCGGCGCCGCAGACATTCGGCACCGCGAGCACATCCATCAGCGCCAGCAGGTCTACATGGTCGCCCGCCTTGGTGGTCTGGCGCGTCATGAAAGCGTGGCCATCCTGGTCGACGCCGGTGCACATGAAGAGATTAAAGGAATCGTGCACGTCGTCCGGCGTCAGGCCGTATTCGCGCTGCGCCTCGGCCTGGATGTCGTGGCAGTTGGTGTGGACCGAGAAGCCGTAGGACGCCTCGTAGACATAGGCGCTGCACCGGGGGAACAGCACGTCGTTGCGCCCCACAGTGTCTTCGAGAATGTAGAGCATCGCCCGCTCGCGCGGCGGCGCCGACCACATGAACGTTCCCTTGCTGGGATGAAAGCCGTGCACCGTGCGGGTGCGCCCGCAATGCATGAACTCCTTGTAGTCATGCAGGTTGAAGCAGTTGAAGTCGGCGCATTGCCCGCCTTCGACCTGCTCGATGCGCAGGATCTGCCCCTTCAGGAGCTCGATCGCCTTGCCGGTGCCGGGCTCGAGCACGTGTTCGAACAGTATTTGGCGTTCGCTCATCGCAGCGGCTACGGCGCTCATCGCTTCGGCTCCAGATCGTTCGGCTTCGCCGTCACCTCGGCCTTGCGCGCGGCGGCATATTCTCGGATCGCCAGCCGAACCAGAGCGGCGCGATCGCTTGCTACCCCGCGCGCAATGGTGCGGTCGAGCAATTCCAGTTGCTGCTGGTTGAGCTGCAATTTGATCACGTTTTCCGCCATTTAACGGCCCTCTTGGCGCCTCGCCGGCAAAATCTTGTATACAGTTTTGGCGAAAGTTGATGCGACTCTCGCCCGCTCAGTCGGCGGCATTATCGGCGGATTTCGGGGCTAATCGAGCGCAAACTTTGGGCGAATCGGTGCCGCTTATTCGCGCGCCACGGCTATTATTTCCGCATCCTGTGTACAGTTTACGGTGATACCGTACACGGGATTTCACCGGTCGGCGTGGATCGGGAAAGCCTCGGCGGAACACTTGGGCGGAATACTTTGGATGAGCAAGAAATCCACCCGTGTCGATCTGGCGTGCCAGGCCCTGCGGCAGGCGATCATCGAACAAGCGCTGCCGCCCGGCACCAAATTGCCGGAGGACGAACTCGGCATCCGCTTCGGCATGAGCCGCACCCTGGTTCGGGAAGTGCTGGCGCAGTTGCAGGGCGAAGGACTGGTCGACGCGCCGCCACGGCGCACCGCAACCACCGCCAAGCCGACGCTGGACCAAGCGCGGGAAATCTTCGAAACCCGCAAGATGCTGGAACGCGAGGTCGTGCGCCTCGTCATCGGGCGCTGGCAGCCGCAATTCGGCGCCGACCTCGAGGGGCATGTGCGCGCCGAAGAGGCCGCGCGGCAGGCGGGCGATGCCCGCGTGTCGATACGGCTCGCCGGCGAATTCCACACCCGGCTCGGCGGGATGGCGGGCAACACGCTGCTGCGCCGTTACCTCAGCGAAGTGGTGTCGCGCTGCTCGCTAATCCTTGCACTCTATGGCCGGCCGCATTCGGCCGATTGCGCCGTCAACGAACATCGCGAGATCGTCGCCGCCTTGCGCGCCGGCAATGCCGAGGCCGCGACCAAAATCATGGATCATCATATTGGCGGGGTCGAGCAGCGGGCGTTGCTCGATTCCGGACGCGACGCCGGTTTCGATCTCGGCGCCGTGCTGTCGCGCTATGCCGGCCAGCTCGACGCCGGTTCCACGAAAGTCGCCCGGATTTCCAAACCGAAGGTCAGGGGGAAACGATGATCCTGTCGCTTCCGCCTTAGGCCCTTTCACGGCCTGTCTTTTGCATTGACGTTTTCTCTCACCGCTTGCTGCGCCAATGCCGCGAGCCATGACGGAGGTTTGCCTATGATCACGCGTTCGATTTCCCGCAGAACCTTTCTTTCCGGCGCAGCCGCCAGCCCGTTCGTGCTGTCCGGCCTCGGAGCACCGGCGCAGGCCGCCGGTCTCACCATCGGCATCATCTATGTCGGCCCGCGCGCCGACTATGGCTGGAACCAGGCCCACGCGGTCGGCGCCAAGGCGCTGAAGGACCTGCCCGGCGTCAAGGTGGTCGAGGAAGAAAACGTGCCGGAGACGGTCGCAGTCGCAAAGACCATGGAGTCGATGATCAACATCGACGGCGCGACGCTGCTGTTCCCGACCTCGTTCGGCTACTTCAACCCCTTCATGGTCGATGCGGCCAAGAAATATCCGAAGATCGAATTCCGCCACCCGACCTCGCTGTGGTCGGCCGACAAGCATCCCGCCAACGCCGGCGGCTATTTCTGCTATCTCGACCAGGGTCACTATGTGAACGGCATCGCCGCGGGCTTGTCGACCAAGTCCAACAAGATCGGCTACATCGCCGCCAAGCCGATCCCGCTGGTGCTGCGCAACGTCAACTCGTTCATGCTGGGCGCGCGCAAGGTGAACCCGAACGTCACGGTGCAACTGATCGTCACCGGCGACTGGGCGATGCCGGTGCGCGAGGCGGAGGCCGCGAACGCGCTGGTCGATGCCGGCTGCGACGTCATCGCCTGCCACATCGACAGCCCCAAGGTGGTGATCGAGACCGCCGAGAAGCGCGGCGTCAAGAGCTGCGGCCACAATGCCAGCCAGGCCGACCTTGCGCCGAAGGGTTTTATCACCGGCGCCGAGCTGAAGTGGGGCACGATCTACACGAGCTTCGCCGGCCTCCTGGCCAAGGGCGAGAAGCTGCCGAACATGGTGATCGGCGGCTACGACAAGGACATGGTGCAGAGCACGGCGTTCGGCGCTGGGTGCAGTGATGCCGGCCGTAACGCGGCGATGGCGGCCATCGCCGACCTGAAGGCGGGCAAACCGATCTTCACCGGCACGGTCAAGAGCAACACCGGCAAGGTGATCACCGACAAGGACACGCCCCTCTACGATCCCAAGCTGGAGACCACGGATTATCTGGTCGAAGGCATCATCGGCTCGGTGTGAGGCACGAAGTCGCCAAGAGGGCGCTTCACCTCTCCCCTTGCGGGAGAGGTCGCCCGGCGAAGCGCAGCGAAGTCGGGCGGGTGAGGGGTTCTTGTGCTAGCGAGAGACCCCTCACCCCAACCCTCTCCCGCAAGGGGAGAGGGAGCACACCGCCATCGCGGTTACAATCGAATCAATCCCCTCACGCCGCCAGCCGCTCCGCCAATTCCTTGTCGAGCTGCGGCAACCGGCGCTCGGCGGATAGTCCGATCTCATTTTTCCAGATTGTCCGTCGTCGACGGGCCCGTGCCGACAAAATAGAGCACCGTTCCCTCATCTTTCGTCATTCCGAAATGACGAACACCCTTCGGCTCGGTGAAGAAGCTGCCCGCGGGCCTCGCTTCCAGTTTGCTCTCGTCAAATTTGTCGGCGATGCCGTGATAGAACGTGCCGCTTAGCACCATCACATATCGGTCGTCGGGGTGAGAGTGCGCCTTGAGGACCGAATGGGGCGGCCACCGGACGAGCTGAATATAAAATCCCGGTTTCGCACGGTCTCCGACGATGGTCGCGAATTGCTGTGCGGCACTGATGCTGGGAATCGTTGTCCACGGCATCTTGTCCAGTTCGATCGTGGCGACCGGCAACTCGCCGCCCGGCATAATTGGAAATTGTTGTGCAAGGCAGGCCGTCGCGAGAGGAAGTGTCAGCAAAACGAGGAACGCGAGACGGAACATTGGGTCCTCCCTTAAAGCGAAAAGTGGAAATGCGCCGAAGTCAGACTTTCGCTAATCGCTCCGCCAACTCCTTGTCGAGCTCCGGCAACAGCACGATGCCGTCCTGATCGCTGCCGGAGGAATGCACCACGATCCAGGTGCAGGGCTTGCCGCTTTCGTTGCGCGGCGCGTGCGGAATATTGGCGTCGCAGAAACACTGCTCGCCTTGAGCGACAAGCACGCGTTTCTCGAGGTGATCGCCGTAATAGACGGCGCACTCGCCCTCCAGCATATAGGCGATGGTCTCGATGTCCTTGTGGTAGTGCGCCTTCGCCACCGCGCCCGGCGGCATCGGCATCACGTTCATGCAGATCTTTTCCGCACCGACCGTCTCTTTCGACGCGCCCGCGCCGTACACGATGCCCTGCTTGCCGAGATAGGTCTGGCCCGGCTTGATCAACGCGAAGCCATCGGTCGGTGATGCTGTCATCCTGCCCTCCGCTTGGATTGATAAATCCGTCGTCTCGGCACGCTTATACCGGCTTACTCATGCGGCCGACCATCCTGTCGAGAAGCCACACCTCGACATCATGGCCATCGACGAGCCGCCGCGCCGCCTCCAGCGCCTCCTCGTCATCATCGGCCTCGACCGGTCTGAAGGAGTCCACCCGGTCGTCTTTATCAATCAGATACGCGCGATAGATCGGCATGATTCCCTCCGCAGGGAATAACGCCCTGGAGGGGAGCCGAAAGCGCATAGGCACATTCAAAAACCGGTGGAACCCGGGTCGCCAAAATTAGGGCGGCCGTCGGAAGTCATTGAGACAAAAGAGTATTGTGATTTTTCAGGAAAATGTCCGTAATGATCTCGAGCCGCGCACACTGTATTCTTCAGCCGTTAATCGCCGCCTGGGCCCTCGTGAAGGTGAGATCAAGCAGGCTTTGAAAGTACCTTGCTGGAGCCGTTGCCATGACCACGACCGTGCTCTTAAGAATCTCGGCAGTCATCTCGCTGGTGTTTGCGCTTGGGCATTCGCTCGGCGGCCTCAAGAGATGGTCCCCGATGGGCGACAACGACGTGCTCAAGGCCATGGAAACCGTTCGTTTCGACACGATGGGCGCCAACCGGTCCTATCTCGATTTCTTCATGGGGTTTGGCTGGTCGCTCACGGTTGCCATGCTGTTGCAATCCGTATTGCTGTGGCAGCTCGCCTCGCTGGCGCGCACGGACGCGGCGCAGGTGCGGCCGATGATCGCCGCGTTCGCGGTTGCTACCTTGGCCGGCGGCATCATCGCCTGGCAGTTCATCTTGCCGGTTCCGGCACTGTTCTCGGCGGCGTTGCTGATCGTTCTGGTCGCGGCATACGCGAAAGCCTGACGCCTCGGAATCAGATCCTCTCCTTGGACGCGCCCGCGCTGTACCGATGCTGGTCGAAAGCGCGAAAGCGAGTTCTTCAATTGTTCTAGAGCTTCTCGGTCCTGTAATACTTAAAATACCCATTTTAGGGCTCAACTCGTGGCGCTACTATGAGTAGCGCCGGAGAAATATTCTCTCCCGGCGTGCTTTGGAGCTTATTTGAAATGCTGAGAGTCTATGCGGATGCCTACGTTCATCTGGGGATGTACATCCACGATGAATATGCGGGGCTATTTTTCAATGATCCAGATGAACAGACCGCATTGAAGCCGCGCAGCGAAGAATCCAAAGGCGATCTAAAAGATCATCTAGAGGCACTGATTAAACATTGCGAAACGCTGAAGCTAGACTTCTCCAAGGAAATGATAGCTTCGCGCCTCAACGATCTTCCCCAAACAAGCCGGGAATTTAAAATCCTGGTTGATGGAATGCTGAAAGAGCTGAAAGGTCCACTCGCGCGGCGAATCGACGTTCCTATCACTGTCGCAGCGAGATAGCCCTCGGCAAACACCGTTTGCGCGCTTTAACGTCCGGTTAACCCTGTTCGCAGCGCACGGGGAACGAGAAGTGGTCCTCAAGCACTTCGCAAGGTGGCAAGCGGCATCTTGATCGCCAAAGCCAAAGAACTCGTTGGGTGGTCGGTGATGGGGCGGATGGTACGGGTCAAGTTGCATCTGCGTCGCTTTGCGCGGCGTCACCCGTGGATATCCGTTACCGTTCGCTCGCTTGTGATCTTCTCCGCGGCCTTCGGCGGCGGCTATGGCTTCATTGCCGGCAGCCGATCGGAGCATTCGGGCTACGACCCCAATAATTTTGCGATCGGCGCCAGCTTCCTGTTTGCGATCGCCTGCGTTGCACTCGCCACGCTGAGCATGCGGATGCGCTTCCTGCGCAAGAAGATGCGCAAGGTCGCTCTGCATAACGAGGCATTGGCCGACCGCAACTGGGAACTACAGGAAGCCGAAGAGCGGGCGCGCAGCCTGTTCGAATCGCAAGGCGACCTGATCGTGCTGCGCGACGCCGATCACCGCATCACCTTTGTCAACGACGCCTATTGCGAGCTGGCGCGCAGAGACCGCGTTGAGCTGATCGGCAGTCAATTCCAGTTCACGGTGCTGGAACAGGGCGACAGCGCGATCGAACCCAACGGCACGCGGATTCACGACCAGCGGATCGAGACCAGGCTCGGCCCGCGCTGGATCGCCTGGCGCGAGGCGCTGGTTCGCTTCGATGCCGGCGCACCTGCCGAAATGCAATCCGTCGGCCGCGACGTCACCGACCGAGCTGAGACCGAGCGTGCGCTTTCCGAGGCCCGCGATCAGGCAGACGCCGCCAATCGCGCCAAGTCGCGGTTCCTCGCCATGACAAGCCACGAAATCCGCACACCGCTCAACGGCATCATCGGCATGAGCAGCCTGCTGCTCGATACCCATTTGACGCCGGAGCAGATGACCTATGCCAGGGCGGTGAAGACCTCCGGCGACGCCCTGCTCGCGCTGATCGAGGAGCTGCTGGATTACTCCAAGGTCGAGGCCGGCAAGATCGATCTGGAATCGCGCCCCTTCGCGCTCACGACCCTGATCGAGGAGATCACCGAGCTGCTGGCGCCGCGGGCGCAGGCGCGAAAACTCGAAATCGCAGCCTATGTCGATGACCGCCTGCCGGTGGCAGTGGTCGGCGACGCCGCTCGCTTAAGGCAGGTGCTGCTCAACCTCGCCGGCAATGCGATCAAATTCACCACAGCCGGCGGCGTGGCGCTGATCGTCGAGCCCGGCATCTGGCCCAACGAGATTTCCTTCCTGGTGCGCGATACCGGCATCGGCATTGCGCCGGAGGCGCAGGCGCGCATCTTCCGCGAATTCGAACAGGCCGACGACGGCATCGCACGGAGCTACGGCGGCACCGGCCTCGGCCTCTCCATCTCGGAACGCATCGTCAAGCGCATGGGCGGACGGATCACGCTGGAAAGCACGCCGGGCGAAGGCTCGACCTTCGTGGTCAGCGTTGCCTTGGCGCCCAGCAGCGATGCGGCCCAGCCTTTTGCGCCGCCGGATCTTGCCGCTCGTTCGGTGATGCTGGTCGCGCCGCAGAGCATCGAGGCCTCGCTGATCGCGCGGCGGCTGGAGCGATGGGGCGGGCAGACCTGCGTGGTTTCCGATCCCGACGTGGCGCTCGCTCTGCTGCCAGAACGTACCTGGCACGCGGTCCTGCTCGATCACACCTTGGGGCTCGGATGCGTCGAGACGCTGGCAACGGCGGCCCGGTCATTCGCAACCCAGCGGATCGTAATGTTTACGCCGGCAGCGCGGCAGGAATTGCAGTTCTCGGCAAGCTCAGCCCTCACCGGCTATCTGGTCAAGCCGCTGCGCGCGGCTTCGCTCGCCGCGCGTCTTGTCAGCTCGCCGGAAATTTCCGCGCCAAGCCTGATCGACGAGGCCTTGGCGGAGCCGCTGAAGGCCGCAGAGGCCGTCAGC
This sequence comes from Bradyrhizobium erythrophlei, assembly GCF_900142985.1. NCBI lineage: Bacteria > Pseudomonadati > Pseudomonadota > Alphaproteobacteria > Hyphomicrobiales > Nitrobacteraceae > Bradyrhizobium > Bradyrhizobium erythrophlei. Next base: position 2,949,954 of record NZ_LT670849.1, on the reverse strand, counting down.
GCCCCGCGAGGTCTTTCGGTGCTGGTCGCCGAAGACAACGAGATCAATGCGCTGCTGATGCGTTCGCTGCTGACCCGGCTCGGGCATCAGGCGCTGATCGCCACCAATGGCGAGGAAGCGCTGGAATCCTGGCTCGCCGCACGATCGGCCGGCGCGCCGTACGACCTGGTGCTGATGGATATCCAGATGCCGGGCCTCGACGGCATCGAGGCGACCAAACGCATCCGCCTCAACGAGACCAACGGCCGCCGCACACCGATCCTGGCGCTGACGGCCAATACGCTGGCCGAGGACCGCCACGCCTGTTTTGAAGCGGGCATGGACGGATTCCTGGTCAAGCCGCTCGATCGCGAGAAGCTCACTGAAGCGCTCGCGGGACTCAGTACTTCGCCGCACGTCGTGGCCTGAAGGACGACATCACGCTTCAGGATTTGAACGCCATCGCCGTCATTGCGAGCGCAAGCGAGGCAATCCAGAACTTTGTCGCCAAGGCTGGTTGGATTGCTTCGTCGCCTTCGCTCCTCGCAATGACGACGCCCCTAGCGCAAAGCCCGGTTGCAATAGTCCGCCTTGACAGCGGCCGCCGATTCCATCGAGCATCCGCCTCAATTAAAAGATCTCACGGGAGGTGTTCGATGCGCGCGGGTTTTTTGCGGCTTTCTTTCTTGTTGCTGACATCAGTTGTTGCGGCAAGCCTTTCCGCCCTTTCTTTCGCGAACGCCGAAGAGCCGAAGCTTGAATCTTCCGACACCATGATCCCGTCGGGAGACGCAGGGATCGAGCTGTTTGTGCGCAACAAGCACCTGGCGGGGCGTGAGAGTTCACCCGACAAGATTTTGATCTTCGTGCATGGCGCGACCTATCCGGCGGAAACCGCCTTCGACCTCCCGATCGAGGGCGTGTCGATGATGGACCTGATCGCGCTGCGCGGTTACGACGTCTATCTCGTCGATGTCAGAGGCTACGGCCATTCCACGCGGCCGCCGGAGATGAGCCAGCCGGCCGAAGCCAACAGGCCGATCGTGTCGACCAAAGTCGCCGCCCATGATCTGGGCGCGGCGGTCGATTACATTTTGAAGAAGCGCAAGGTCGCGAAGATCAACGTCATGGGCTGGTCGTGGGGCACCTCGATCTCCGGCTCCTATACCGCCGAGCATAACGACAAGGTCGCCAAGCTCGTGCTGTACGCGCCGCAATGGATCCGCAACGAGCCGGCCACGCCGTGGGCGACGCCGCTTGGCGCCTACCGGCTGGTGTCGAAGGATTCCGCCAAGGCGCGCTGGCTGAAGGGCGTTGCGGAAGACAAGCAGGCGGATCTGATTCCGCCCGGCGTGTTCGAAGCCTGGGCTACAGCGACCTGGGCGACCGATCCTGAAGCCGCCAAGCACAATCCGCCGAAGCTGCGCGCGCCGAACGGCGTGATGGAAGACAGCGCGAACACCTACGGCTCCGGCAAGGCGCTCTACGATCCCGGCAAGATCACGGTGCCGACGCTCCTGCTTCACGCGGAATGGGATGCGGACCTTCCGTCCTATCAGGCGCAAAACTACTTCGCGCAGCTCAAGAACACGCCGTACAAGCGGCTGATCGAGCTTTCGGAAGGCACGCATACCGTGATGCTGGAAAAAAACCGGATTCAGTTCTTCCACGAACTGATGGGATTTCTCGACGAAGAACGGCCGCTGGCACTGAAGTAGCGATCTTCAGAGCCGCCGTAGCGCGACGGTCTCCACGACGTGATCGGCGCCTTTCTTGAGGATGAGCGTCGCGCGCGGCCGCGTCGGCAAAATATTGTCCTCGAGATTGGCGAGGTTGGTGCGCTCCCAGATCGCGATCGCGGTGGCAGTCGCTTCCTCGTCCGACAGCAGCGCGTAGCGATGGAAATACGACCTGGGATCGTGGAACGCCGTATCGCGAAGGGCCAGGAAGCGGCGGACATACCAGTCGCGGAGCACCGGCTCCTCGGCGTCGATATAGACCGAGAAATCGAAGAAGTCGGAAACCACCGACACCGCCTTGCCATCGCGCGGAAGGCGGCCGGTCTGCAACACGTTGACCCCCTCGACAATCAGGATGTCGGGCCGGTCGACTTCGATCCATTGGTTCGGAACGATGTCGTAGGTCAGATGCGAATAGACCGGGGCGCGTACCTTGGCTCGCCCCGACTTGATGTCGCTCAGGAACGACGACAGCCGCGGCAGGTCGTAGCTTTCGGGAAAGCCTTTCTTCTGCATCAGGCCTTGCCGCTCGAGCACGGCATTCGGAAACAGAAAGCCGTCCGTCGTCACCATGTCGACCTTCGGCCGCGGCGACCAGCGCGCCAGCATCGCTTGCAGCACGCGCGCGGTGGTGGATTTGCCCACCGCGACCGAGCCGGCCACACCGACGATATAAGGCATCTTGCGGTCCTGGATGCCAAGGAATTGACGCTGCGAATAATACAATCGCTGCGTGGCATCGACATAGATCGACAACAGTCGCGACAGCGGCAGATAGATCTCTTCGACTTCCTTGAGATCGAGGCGGTCGTGCATCGAACGCAGCTTGTCGAACTCGCCGGGCTCCAGCGTCATCGGCGTGTCGTCGCGCAGATGCGCCCACTGCTCCCGGGAAAATATCCGGTAAGGGTTATACTGCTGGTCCGGTGCCCTGATATCCATGACGGCGCCTGTTTGTTAGTCGCGCTTGCGCGCGGCTTTCTCCTCAAGTCCAGACGTTCCGGTGCGTTTCTCCAGCACGGCCTCGACTTCGTCGAGCCTGACGCCACGCGACTTCAACAGCACCAGCAAATGGAACAGCGTGTCCGCGCTTTCCGCGATCAAGTGGTCGCGGTCGTCGCCGATCGCGGCGATCACGGTCTCGACCGCTTCCTCGCCGAACTTCTTGGCGCAATGTTCCGACCCCTTGTCCAAAAGCTTGCGGGTATACGAAACCTCGCCGCTGGATGCGGCGCGGGCGTCGATAATGCTGGCAAGGTCATGGAGTGAAAAACGCGACATCACGTCAAACTCAACTTCGAAACATGGATGCGCCGGCATCACGGGCGCCGATTACCGCTGACTTGTAGCACTTCTGTCATAAAGAGTCGTCAGGGATCGAGCCGCATGGCCAAGCCGGCGCGGGCCATGTGGTCCTTGGCCTGCCGAATGGTAAATTCGCCGAAGTGGAAGATCGACGCCGCCAGCACGGCGTTCGCACGCCCCTCACGGACGCCGTCGACCAGGTGGTCGAGATTGCCGACCCCGCCGGAGGCGATGACCGGCACTGAAACGCTATCGGCAATCGCCCGCGTCAGGGCTAAGTCAAAGCCTTGTCTGGTGCCGTCCCGGTCCATCGAGGTCAAAAGGATTTCGCCGGCGCCGAGCGAAACCACTTCCTGGGCATACTCGATGGCATCGATCCCGGTGGCGTTGCGGCCGCCATGGGTAAAGATTTCCCAACGATCCTTGGCGCCCCGCTTTACCCGCTTGGCGTCGATCGCGACCACGATGCACTGGTCACCGAACTTTTCAGCGGCTTCCTTGACGAATTCGCGGCGGCTGACCGCGGCCGAGTTGATCGAGGCCTTGTCGGCGCCGGAGCGCAGCAACGTATTGATGTCATCGACCGTGCGCACGCCGCCCCCGACCGTGAGCGGCATGAAGCAGGCTTCCGCCGTGCGGCGGACCACGTCGAGCATGATGCCGCGGTTCTCGTGGGTCGCCGTGATGTCGAGGAAGCAAAGTTCGTCGGCGCCGGCGGCATCGTACGCAATCGCCGCTTCGACGGGATCACCGGCATCGCGAAGATCGACGAAATTGACGCCCTTGACCACGCGGCCGTCCTTGACGTCGAGACAGGGGATCACGCGAACCTTGAACATGGCAACTCCTAGATTTCTGTTTTGCGCATGATCTTATTCGGAAAACCGGTTCCCACTTTTCCGGATCATGCTGCTGCCCGCGCGCTGCGGATCAGCGCGAGCGCGGCAACGGGATCAAGCCGGCCATCATAGAGCGCGCGGCCGACGATAGCGCCGGCAAGCTTCTTCGCGCGCGGATCGAGCAGCTCTTTCACGTCATTGATCGAGGCAAATCCGCCGGAGGCGATGACGGGAATGGAAATGCGGTCGGCGAGTGCAACGGTGGCCTCGAGGTTCAGGCCCTTCAACAGGCCATCGCGGGCGATGTCGGTAAAGATGATCGCGGCAACGCCGGCATCTTCGAACCGTTTTGCGATATCGAGCGCGGTTACCTCGGACGTTTGCGCCCAGCCTTCGACCGCTACCTTGCCGTCGCGGGCATCGAGACCCACCGCGACGCGGCCGGGAAATTTCTTCGCAGCACTTCTGACGAGTTCAGGATCGCGCACGGCGGCGGTGCCGATAATCACCCGCGTGATGCCTTTTTCGAGCCATGCTTCGACCGTCTTCAAATCGCGGATGCCGCCACCTAGCTGCACCGGCATCGTGACCCTGGCCAACATCGCTTCAACGGCTAGCGCGTTAACCGGCTTGCCGGCAAAGGCGCCATCGAGATCGACGACGTGGAGATACTCGAACCCTTGCGACGCGAAGTGTGAGGCCTGTGCCGCCGGATCGAGATTGAACACGGTGGCGCGCGCCATGTCGCCTTGCTCAAGGCGCACGCACTGTCCATTCTTCAGATCGATGGCAGGAAAAAGAATCACGGCTTCCACTTCAAGAAGTTCGAGATCAAGGCAAGCCCGAAGCGCTGGCTTTTTTCGGGGTGAAATTGCGTCCCGATCGCCGTGTCGCGACCGACGATCGCCGTCAGCGGGCCGCCGTAGTCGGTACGCGCCAGCACATCCGCCTCGTTGGCGGCGTTGAGGTGATAGGAGTGCACGAAATAAGCGTGGCGGCCCTTCGGCCCCAACGGCAACCGTTCCAGCACGGGATGCTCGCGCAACACATCGAGCGTGTTCCAGCCCATGTGCGGAATCTTCAGGCTTTCATCGCGCGGCGAAATCTTCTCGACGTCGCCGGCAATCCAGTTGAAGCCCTCGGTCGTGACGTATTCCTTGCCGCGCGTCGCCATCAACTGCATGCCGACGCAGATGCCGAAGAACGGCCGCGCCTTGTGCCGCACGGCTTCCGTCAAAGCATCGACCATGCCGTTCACCGCATCGAGACCACGACGACAATCGGCAAAGGCGCCGACGCCTGGCAGCACGATTCGATCGGCCCGATAAACGGCTTCGGGATCGCGGGTGACGAGGATCTTTTCGCCGGTCTCCATGCTGCGGCTCGCGCGCTCGAAGGCTTTCGCCGCCGAGTGCAGATTGCCGGAGCCGTAATCGATGATGGCAACGGTCATCGCGACGCCCCCGGCTCCGGAAACAGGCCGATGATGTCGTCGCGCGGCGGTGACGGCGGTCGTGAAAAGGGTTGTCCCGGCACATCGCGCGTCGGCGGCGGGCCACCGCGATCAACGGCCGGTTGATCGTTGCCTGCCACGCGTTGCCGCGCGGTCCAGCGATCGAAAAAGCGGCGCTCGGCCGCCTCCTCGTCGTCTGCGACGACAATATCGAGCTGCCGCCATTTGCGGCGTGAGAGCGTCCAGCGCCTGAGGCTTGCGGCCTCAAATCCCAACAGCAAAGCCAGTAGCGCATCGACCAGAAACACCACCCCCGCTGCGACGCCAAACTTGACCATCGCGATGTCGATGACGGTCATCAACACGATCCAGCCCAGCAGCGCGAGCCAAAGCCGATGCCAGGCCAGCCACAGCACGCCGAAAGCCGCCGCCCACACATGGAAGCCGTCGCGCACGAACGCAAAGCGATCGGTCGCACGGAAATCCATGCTGTTCGCTACAGGGGCATGAACGGTATAGACCGGCATTTCTACTCTCCGCCCAAAAGCGGGATCAGCCGCCGAGCTGACCCTTGGTCGATGGCACTTCGCCAGCCGCACGCGGATCGATGGCAATCGCCGTCCGCAACGCGCGCGCCAGGCCCTTGAAACAGGACTCGGCGATATGATGGCTATTCTCGCCATATAGGGTCTCGACGTGCAAAGTCACGCCGGCATTCATCGCAAATGCGTTGAACCATTCGCGCACCAGCTCGGTGTCGAATTGACCGACCTTGTCGCGAGGAAACTCGGCCTTGAACACCAGCACCGGCCGGCCCGAAATGTCGATCACGACCCGCGACAGGGTCTCGTCCATCGGCATGTGGACGCTGGCATAGCGGGTGATCCCGGCCATGCTTCCCAAGGCCTGCTTTACCGCCTGCCCGAGCGCGATGCCGACATCTTCCGTGGTGTGGTGATGATCGACGTGAAGATCGCCGTTGGCCTTCACGGTGATGTCGATGCGGGAATGGCGCGCCAAAAGGTCAAGCATATGGTCGAAGAAGCCGATCCCGGTCGTGACGTTGGATACGCCCGTGCCGTCGAGGTTGACGGTCACCTCGATGTCGGTCTCTTTGGTCTTGCGCTTGATGGTGGCGCTGCGCATCAAAATCTTTCCCTAACCAAGCCATTGGCCGAAAACGCGGTTCTTTTAACAGGCCGCCCTCGGCTTCGCCACTGCGGGATGGTGTTTTGGCGGCCCAACTTCCGCCTATGGTGACCGGAATTTCGACCCCAGAAGCGCCCGACCGAGGACCCCGAGTTGTAACCCCACGCTTCTGACCCTAAATCAGGCGAGTCACGAGGTATTCCATGAACTCACCAGCTCCCGAGACGTCGGTTTGGCACGGCACCACGATTTTAACGGTCCGCAAGGGCGGCAAGGTCGTGGTCGGCGGCGACGGCCAGGTCTCGATCGGCCAGACCGTGATCAAGTCCAACGCCAAAAAAGTGCGTAAACTCGGCAAGGGCGACGTGATCGGCGGCTTCGCCGGAGCGACCGCCGACGCCTTTACGCTGTTCGAGCGGCTCGAAAGCAAGCTTGAGCAATATCCCGGTCAGTTGACCCGCGCCGCGGTCGAACTCGCCAAGGACTGGCGGACTGACCGCTATCTGAGGCGGCTGGAGGCGATGATGATCGTCGCCGACAAGGACGTTTCGCTGGTCTTGACCGGCACCGGCGATGTGCTCGAGCCGGAACAGGGCGTGATGGCGATCGGCTCCGGCGGCAATTATGCGCTCGCCGCAGCGCGCGCGCTCGTTGATACCGACAAGGACGCCGAGACGATCGTGCGGCGGGCGCTCGATATCGCGGCCGACATCTGCGTCTACACCAACCGCAACGTCACCATTGAGACGCTGCAAGCCGGTTAGTGAACCACTGGCATGACGGCCTATGCGTTTCGTCCGATGTCGGCCGGCGATCTTCCAACCATCAAGCGCTGGCTGGAGACGCCGCATGTCAGTGAGTGGTGGCACGACCCGGCCGGGCAGTTCGAACTCGTGAGTGGCGACCTCGATCATCCCGACATGGCGCAATTCATCGTCACGGCCGATGGGCGCGAGTTCGCCTACTTGCAGTGCTACAATTTAAGCGCCTGGATTAAGCGCCTGGAATACCGGCTTCGGCCAACAGCCCGCAGGCACGCGGGGGCTCGACCAATTCATCGGCGAAGCGGACGTGGTGGGGCACGGTCACGGCTCCGCCTTCGTTCGCACCTTTGCCGACGAACTGCTGGCGGCCGGGACGCCGCGTGTCGTCACCGATCCCGATCCTGCCAACATCGGGGCCATCCGGGCCTATGAAAAGGCCGGGTTTCGCCGCGACCGCCTCGTCGAGACGCCGGATGGAACGGCGCTGTTTATGATCCGCGATTCCTGATACTTCCTGATCTCATGTCCGAGCTTCAGGTCAAATCTTCGCTTCCGACCAAATCGTGGGTGCTGATCGCGGCCGGCCTGCTTGCCTTGCAGGCCACGCTTCTGTTCGTAATGGGCCGCGTGCCGATGTGCACCTGCGGCTATATCAAGCTCTGGCATGGCGTCGTCCAAAGCTCCGAGAACTCCCAGCACATCGCCGACTGGTACTCGTTCTCTCACGTCATTCACGGCTTCCTGTTCTATGCCGCGACCTGGTTGATATTTTCGCGATTGCCGTGGCCGGCACGGTTGACCATGGCCATGGTCGTGGAAATCGGCTGGGAGCTGGTCGAAAACTCGAACTGGATCATCGAACGCTATCGCAGCGCCACCGTCTCGCTCGACTATTTTGGCGACAGCATCGTCAATTCGGTCTCCGACACGCTGTTCATGGTAACCGGCTTCCTGCTGGCGAGACGCCTTCCGGTGTGGCTGACGGTCCTGCTCGCGATCGCTTTCGAGATCCTGGTTGGCCTTCACATTCGCGACAATCTGACGCTGAATATCATCATGCTGATCCACCCCTTCGAGGCGATCCGGCAGTGGCAGGCTGGCCCTCCCATCATCTGAAACATAAAATCGGCTTGCTCCCGCAAGCTTCCGATCCTAGCTAGAAGCCATGACCGACTTTTCTCCCCGTGAAATCGTCTCCGAACTCGACCGCTTTATCGTCGGCCAGGCCGACGCCAAACGCGCGGTTTCCATCGCCTTGCGCAACCGCTGGCGACGTCAGCAGCTGGCGGAAGGCTTGCGCGAGGAAGTGCTGCCGAAAAACATCCTGATGATCGGACCGACCGGCGTCGGCAAGACCGAAATCGCACGGCGGCTGGCGAAACTCGCAGGCGCGCCCTTCATCAAGGTCGAGGCCACAAAATTCACCGAGGTCGGCTATGTCGGCCGCGACGTCGAACAGATCGTCCGCGATCTCGTCGAAGTCGCGATCGCGCAAACCCGCGAGCGCAAGCGCAAGGATGTGCAGGCCCGCGCGCAGCTTGCCGCCGAGGACCGCGTGCTCGACGCGCTGGTCGGGACCAATTCGAGCGCGGCCACGCGCGATTCCTTCCGAAAGAAACTGCGCGCCGGCGAGCTCAACGACAAGGAAATCGAGATCGAGACCCAGGCGTCCGGCGGGATGCCGATGTTCGAAATCCCGGGCATGCCTGGCGCGCAGATGGGCGCAATCTCGATCGGCGACATATTCGGCAAATTGGGCGGCCGCACCAAGACGCGGCGGCTGACGGTCGCCGGTTCGCACGAGACCCTCGTCAACGAAGAAGCCGACAAGCTGCTCGACACCGATCAGCTCGTACTCGAGGCGATCGCCGCGGTCGAGAATAACGGCATCGTGTTCCTCGACGAAATCGACAAGATCTGCGTGCGCGACGGCCGCGTCGGCGGCGAAGTGTCGCGCGAGGGGGTGCAGCGCGACCTGCTGCCGCTGATCGAGGGTACGACGGTGTCGACCAAGCACGGCGCGGTGAAGACCGATCATATTCTCTTCATCGCCTCCGGCGCGTTCCATATCGCCAAACCATCGGACCTGTTGCCGGAATTGCAGGGCCGGCTGCCGATCCGTGTCGAGCTCGAAGCGCTGACCCGCGACGACATGCGCCGGATCCTGACCGAACCTGAAGCGTCGCTGATCAAGCAATATGTGGCGCTGATGCAGACCGAAGGCGTCACGCTCGACATTACCAACGACGCCATCGATGCGCTCGCGGACATCGCGGTGGCCGTCAATTCGACCGTCGAGAATATCGGGGCGCGTCGCCTGCAAACCGTGATGGAACGCGTGCTGGACGAGATTTCCTTCGCGGCGCCGGATCGCCATGGCGAAACCATCCGCATCGATGCGGAATATGTTCAAAAGCACGTTGGCGATCTCGCCAAGAATGCCGACCTGAGCCGGTTTATTTTGTAGTATTGTCACTTCGGTTGTCGTCCCCGCGAAAGCGGGGACCCATAACCACTAACACGTATTGTAAAACGAAGAGCAGCCCCGGCCTTGGCGCAATACCAACATTGGTGGTTATGGATACCGGCTCGCACTCGCGGAGCTGTCATCGGTCACGCATTCGCGCGACCGGTTGGCTCGCTTGGCCGGGGCGACGTCGAGAGGCAGGCGTGAGCCCTCGTACGTGGCAAAATCCCTGGCGCTTGATGCTCGCCGTCAACGTCGTCGTGATCGCAGGGGTGCTGATCCACAAGATCACGCTGCCGCCATACGTCCCCTACATCCATCTGCTCGTCGATTACCATTTCGGGTTCGCCAAACGCGCGCTGATCGGTGAGGCTCTATCGCTATTCGCCCAGCAGGTCCCGGTATGGCTGGTGTTCGCGCTTGGTGGCGCGGTCTGGGTTCTGACCGCATTCCTGTTCGTCAAGATATTCCGGCGCACCTTTGGCTTCGATGAAGCCCATCTGCCGCTGTTCGTATTCACCGCGGGCTCGCCGTTCTTTCTCAAGAACTTCATGCACACGCTCGGGCATTTCGACATCTACGGCTGCCTGTTTGCGATCATCCTGCTGTTGATCCCGGCGCAGGGGATCGGCTTCGTGTTGCTGGCCGCGGTCTTCTCGATCCTCCTGATCCTGATCCACCACATCCACCTGTTGATGTATGTGCCGGCCATCGCGGTAATCGTGGTCATCCGGCACTACCTGTCTGTGGGCATCAACCGCGCCAACCTCACGGTGGGCACGATCGCGGCGCTTACGCTTGGCGCGCTGTTTGTCGAATTGCAGTTCTGGGGAACGATGCCGACTCCGGAAAGCGACTTCGTCGCTTATCTCAAGACCCGGATGGCTGATCCCACACGCACCGACTTCCTGGGCTTCAGCTTCATCTGGTACCAGCCGCTGGCAAGGGAAATCAGCGATACCTGGGCCCGCATGCCCTCGAACCTTCTCGGCGTGCCAGTGTACGCCCTGCTGATCTGGTTGCACTCGCCGCTCTGGCGGTATTTTGCGGCTTCAGTCAGCGCACTTGCGGATGATTTTCATCGCCGCATTGTCGTCGCCGGCATCGTCGGCGTGACGGTGGCTACTCTCATCATGTTTGCGATTGTGTTCGACTACGCGCGTTGGGTCTCGAACTGGGTGGTATGTCTTTTCCTGATCCTCCACGCGGTCAAGACGCTGCCATCGTCGAAGACGGTCCCGCCGATCATGAACGACGATCGCAAGACCGCTTTCTTCGGCTGGATCGTGTCCTTGATCCCGCGTGTCGGCGTGATACGTCCGTTCTGAAAAATTAAATCCGCGAGCGCCGGATCCGCACATAGAGCGCACCTGCGCCGCCATGACCGACGTGGGCTTCTTCAAAGCCGACGACCAATGTCCGAAATTCCGGCTGGCTCAGCCATTGCGGCACCTGGCGGCGAAGCACACCGCGCTCGGCTTCGGCGCCGACCTTGCCCTTGCCGGTAATGACGAGCACGAAGGTCAGGCCATCGCCATGCGCGCGATGCAAAAAGCCCGACAACGCCCGATGGGCGCGTGCCTGCGTCATGCCGTGAAGATCGAGGCGGGCCTCAATCTCCTTTTTTCCCTTCGAGAGTTGCGAACGCTCGCGGCGGCCGATTGGCACGAGCGGTGGCGTCGCCGGCTTCTTTGATGGCGGCGCGACGACCGGGATTGCCGATAGCGGGCGTACCGGTTTTACGGACGCCATTTCCGTCTCTGACCGAACAGCGTGTGGAATCTCCACGCAATGCTTCTTCCGCAGCGGCTTGAGTTGCTTGGCGACGCTTTGCCACAGCGCGTGCTCTTCGTCGCTCAGCGTTCGCTTGCGGCGCGGCGGGTCGAGGATCTGAGGCGGTCGCTTCATGCTTATTGTCTATAGCGATAAAACCGGCGACGGCGGGGACGGGCGCGTTCAGGCTCTATCACCGGCCGCGCCTCCGGCAGTGGTACTTTTTCGGTTGCCTGCGCGACGGGAGTCGGGGCCGAGGCCGGCTTTGCCGCGTCCGCCGGCTCCTTCGGCTTGTCCTTCGCAAGATCGCCCGGCGGAAACAGCCTGGCAATTTTTTCTGACGGCCGCGGATCGGGCAGCGGCATCTTGCGGCCGCGGGCGACGGGATCGAGGCTCCTTGGCACCAGCATGACAAAGCGCATGTTATGGCGGAAACGCCCCGATATGCGGCCGGCTTCGGAGCCCGCACCATAATAGATGTCGGCGCGCGCCGGACCGGTGATGGCCGAACCGGTATCCTGCGCGACCATCAGCCGCCGAAATGGCGTTTTCGATTGCACCGAGTCGATCGGGAGCTGGCCTTCGATGAAAAACGGCGTGCCGTAGACATGGAGCGAATTGTCGACCGCGATCGACCTCCCCGGCGTCAACGGCACGCCCTGGGCGCCCACGGCTTCGTCCTTGTCGGATAGCTGTACCTCGTGGAAGAACACATAGGCGCGGTTTTGCCGCCGTAGTTCTTTCGCGCCATCGGGGTTTTGCTCTATCCACTCCCGGATCTTCTGCATCGACATCTGTTCTTTTGGAATGATGCCACGGTCGATCAGGATGCGGCCGACGGCCGTATAGGGATAACCGTTATGCGCATCGTAATTGATGCGGATGGTTAGACCGTCCTGAAGACGAATTCGCGCCGACCCCTGGATTTGCGCAAACAGGAGATCGGTCGGATCTTTCAGCCAGCAGATTTCCAGCCCGCGACCCGCGATCACGCCGTCTTCGATTTCGCCGCGATCGTAATAGGGCACGAGCTTGCGGCGGCCGATTTTGCGAAACACCTGACCTTTGTTCGGCAGGCTCGGCGCGTCCTGCTTGAAACCACGGACAAACAGGTTGGACGGCCGACGATAGATCGGTACGTTATAGACATCCGTCTGCGTCCGCGACCCGTCGAGGATCGGCTCGTAATAGCCGGTGACAAAGCCGGCATCCTCGCCCAGCCGGGAAATCTGGAGAGGGAGAAAGTTCTCCTCGAAGAACGCACGCGCCTCGGCATCTTCGGTGATCTCGCGGGTCTTGGCGGCGCGGCACGGTTCGCGCAACGAAGCGCCGAGCGCCTTGGAATCTTCCGGCGGATTTCGTTGAGCTGCGATGGAAGCGCAACTGACGCGAAACGCCTTGTAGGCCTGCACGTGATCGTCCGAAGCCCAGCCGGCGATATCACCCCAGCCCAATGGCGCGTACTGGGCGCCGTTGACCACGATCGGCCATTCGAGTGTCGGGTAAGGAAGGACGCGGGGGGCGGGAGCCTGCGAATGCACGGTTCGCGCAGCGAGTGGGCGCGCTTTACGCGCAGCTGTCGCCGCAAGCGGAAGCAGCAATAGCGCCAGAATCATCACACCGAGCGTCGCGGCAACAGGCCGCAGGCGATTAGTGCGCGCTACCAGTGCCAACCAGCTTCCAGTTCGGATCGCGCGAGGTCGGGTCGCGGGCGAATGTCCAGACATCCGTAATATCGGCGACCTTGTCCGGGTTGCCGTCGACGATGGCGCCGGTCTTGTCGCGGGTGACCGAAATCATTTGCGAGACGAAGCGCACAGTCAGTTGCGCGCTGCGATCACGCGCTTCCGCACCGACGATCTCGGCCTTGTCGATCGAAACAAAGCGCGTCTCGGTCTTGCGCTCCTGGCGTTCCCGATCCTTGATGGCAGCGTCGAAGCTGTCATAGACCTCGCCGGACAGCAGGTCTTTCAGCGCCCGCCGGTCACCATTTGCAAATGCCAGCACGATCATTTCATAGGCGCCGCGCGCACCGCTGACGAAGTGGCGCGGATCGAACGAGGAATCCTGGGCGGAAATCCCGTCAAGACCCTGGGCGAGCGGCGTGCCCGGTTCGGCAATCCCCTTCCAACGATCGGTCGGCGGCGCAACGTCGGCCGTCGGCGCCAGCGGCGCCTGATCGATCACGGTTCCGGGTATCGGAACCACGTTGCTGTCCGGCGCGCCCTGCACAATGTTACGCGCCGCGCGATCATAGGGAGGCCGTTCGTTCCCGGTGCGCTGTCCGAGGACATTGCGCAACCGGAGAAAGATGAACACGGCCAACGCCAGGAAGATGATCGTATAAATATCCACGTCGAATTCGCTTTCCGATTCCAGATGCCGGCGGCGGACCCTGGCCGGCACTGGCAGATTACATCATCGATGGGCTAGTGTCCCGATTCCGAAGTTCGTAGCATTTTCGGAGCCACGTTTCGAACTTCGGAATCGATAGGACACTAGCAAACCTATTGATCTAGTGTGGCTTTGGATCGGAAGTCCGCATGACAAACTCGCGGCAGCAATGATGCGGACTTCTGATCCGCCACACTAGTGCGGCGAATTTGAAGTTCCTACTAGGGTCGCTGCAAGCCGCATGTAAGCACGAAACCTTGGCCGGCCAATGGCACCTAATGGCAAGAATGCCGGGTCCTTGTATACGGGCCACCCTTTCGACTGTCGCCCGTTTACCCTCATTTGGATTCTATCGCGTTTCAAGCCTGAGGGGAAACCCTCAGCTGACCAGAAATGACGTATCTTCAATCGTTTAGATGACCCACCCGTTCCCGGCCTTCACACAATTGAGCAAATTCGGCCGCTTCAGCGCGCCGCCCTGACGGTCATCCTTGTGGAAAGAGCCGGCCCTATGATAGCCACTCGCCCCGACAACGCTTTTTTGCTTCCGTTTTTCCGCGAATCCGGACGCGCCAAACGGCTCCGCTTCGCCAAACCGCTCCAGGAGACATTCGCATGACCAACGGCAACGGCACGCCCCCCGAGGCGGCCCCTCCTCCGCAGTTGAACGTGTTGGCGCAATACACCAAGGATCTGTCGTTCGAAAACCCGAATGCGCCCGCCTCGCTGGCGCCGCAACAGCAGCAACCGGCGATCAACATCCAGATCAACGTCAACGCCAACAACGTTGGTCAGGACGATTACGAAGTCGCCCTGTCGGTCGAAGGCAAGGCTGAAAACGCCGGCAAGGTGATGTTCAGCTTCGAGCTGGTCTATGCCGGCGTGTTCCGGATCCTCAACGTGCCGAAGGAAAACCTGCATCCGCTGGTCATGATCGAATGCCCGCGCCTGCTGTTTCCATTCGCCCGCGAGATTATCGCCACGGCCGTTCGTGACGGCGGATTCCCGCCCTTGATGCTCGATCCCGTCGATTTTGTCGGTCTGTACCGTCAGAACATGGAACGGCAGGCGGCGGAGATGCAGGCTTCGCAGATCAAGCCTAGCTAAGAAGCCGCGGGCAGAAATTCGTTCCAGATCGGCTTGTCGCCGAGCGTCAGCACAAACTCGCGATGCGCCGCGCGGTCGGCCTCGGTGATGCGCGGTGCAAGCGGTGTTTCGCGCTGCCGCCGCGGCATCTCGCCGACGCCTGCGACCCGGATTTCGCGGGATTCGGACGCCAGGATCAGCTGCGACTGCCGCGCCCCGATCAGATCGATATAAACTTCCGCGAGAAGCTCGGCGTCAAGCAATGCGCCGTGCTTGGTGCGCCTTGAATTGTCGATCGAATAGCGCGAGCAGAGATCGTCAAGGCGATTGGACACACCGGGATGCTTGCGCCGCGCGAGCAGCAAGGTATCGACCAACCGATCCCGCAAGATCGGAGGCCGCTTGATCCGGTCGAGCTCGGCGTTGATGAAGCTGATATCGAACGAGGCGTTGTGGATCACCAGCGGCGCATCGGCGATGAACGCCAGGAAGTCATCGACCTCTTCCTCGAACAGCGGCTTGTTCGAAAGAAACTCGCTCGAGAGCCCGTGCACGGCAAAGGCCTCCGCCGGCATGTCCCGTTGCGGATTGAAATAACGATGGAAGGTCTGCCCGGTCGGCATGCGGTTGTAGATCTCGACGCAGCCGACTTCGACCAGCCGATCGCCGCGCAAGGGATCAAGGCCGGTGGTTTCGGTATCGAGAACGATTTCGCGCATGGAATGAAAGAACCGCCGAGAACAGACAAACGAGAACGGACGAATCAGGTTCGTCGCGGCGTCATTTTAGCAGCCTCGGTCAGAATGTCCCGGATTCGCGCTCGCACGGGGTCGAGACCGTGCGAGGTATCCACGACGAAATGCGCGCGCTGCCTTTTTTCAGTATCGGGCATTTGCCGCGCCAGAATGGCGGCGAGTTTTTCCGCGCTCATATTGGGCCGCGCCAGAATCCGCATCCGCTGGATTTCCGGACTGGTCGTGACCACGACCACCGCATCGACGCGCTTCTCACCCCCAGTTTCGAACAGCAGCGGCACGTCGACGACCGCCACGGGAGCACCGGACTGTTCGGCGTCCTGAAGAAACTTCTGGCGCGAGGCCCCGAGCATGGGGTGTACGATTTCCTCCAGCTTCTTCATGGCGGCGGGATCATGCACCACGTGGGCCGAGAGCCTGGTGCGATCGACCTTGCCATGATCGGTCGTACCGGGAAACGCCGCCTCGATCGCATCAACCGCCTCGCCTTCATAAAGCCGGTGCACGGCAGCGTCGGCGTCATACACAGGCACACCGGCTTCCGCGAACAATGCCGCGGTCGTCGACTTTCCCATTCCGATCGAGCCGGTCAGTCCGAGAACAATCATCTTAAATACCCAGCAAGTGCTCGCTGCGCAGAAATGCAAACAGCGGCAGCAATGGAAGGCCCAGGATTGTGAAGTGATCGCCCTCGATACGCTCGAACAAATGAACGCCAAGCCCTTCGAGCTGATACGCGCCGACACTTGAGGTAACCGCGTCCCCGGCTTCATTGAGATAGTTCTCGATTTCGGCGTCGCGGAGCGGCCGCATGGTCATGCGGGCAATCGACACATGCTCGAACAGCACTTTTCCATCGCGCGCCACCGCGATCGCCGCATGAAGTTCGTGGCGATGGCCTGCAAGGGCGCGCAACTGGTCGGCGGCCTGCGCCCTGCCCTCGGGTTTATTCAAGATGTGCGATCCCAACGCGAGCGTTTGATCGGCCCCGATAACATAACGCGTCGGCCGTCGGTTCGAGATGGAAAAGGCCTTTTCGCGCGCCAGCAGGCCTGCGATCTCGCCCGGCGCCGACCGGCCGGAGGAAGCCTGGATCGCGCGCTCGTCGATGTCGGCCGGATCGCTCTCGAAGGCGATGCCGGCCTTGGCAAGCAGCATCTGCCGCGCCTTGCTCTGCGAGGCCAGCACCAGCGGCTCTTTTCCTAACCACAGGCTCATTCGGACAACCGGTGCCGTTGCCTGTCGGCAAAGAGTTTCAGGACCGCCGCGGCGGTTTCCTCGATCGAGCGGCGGGTAACGTCAAGCTGCGCCCAATTGAACTTGGCGCTCAGCCGCCGTGCATAGGCAACTTCGTCGGCGACCGATTGGCGATCGATATAAGTATCGTTGTCGCGGTCGCCCATGCTGAGCAGCCGGTTCTGCCGGACCTGAATCAGCCGCTCCGGCGTCGCGTGCAAACTCACGACCAGCGGCTTGGTCAGCGTTTCCAGTTGATGCGGAATCGGAATGCCTGGCACCAGTGGCACGTTGGCCGTGCGGATGCCACGGTTGGCCAGGTAGATCGAAGTCGGCGTCTTTGAGGTGCGGGACACGCCGACCAGAATCACGTCGGCCTCCTCGAGACCTTCGACGTGCTGACCGTCGTCATGCATCATGGTGTAATTCAGGGCATCGATGCGCTTGAAATATTCGGCATTCAGGACGTGCTGGGCCCCCACCCGTCCCGAGGTCGGCGCGCCGAGATAGGCCTGGAACAATTGCATCACCGGACCAATGATCGACAGGCTCGGAATGTTGATTTCCTGACACTTCGACTGAAGTTTTGAGACGAGATCCTTCTCCAGCAGCGTGAACAACACGATGCCCGGGGCTTCCTCGATTTCGCTCAGCACCCGATCGAGCTGCTTCTGGCTGCGGACCAGCGGATAGACATGCTCCACCGGCGTAACGTTGGCGTATTGCGCGGCGACCGCGCGCGCCACGGTGATCAGCGTCTCGCCGGTCGAATCGGAAACCAGATGCAGGTGGAAATAGTTGCTGGTCGGGGACACGTAAAACCCTGTGTAGTCTGTGAATCCTTGTGGAGCTTATTCGAGAGATCGGCGGGCATTTTATTCGATCGGGGATAGCAGGCTTTTTTCTTCACAATGCTCCCAACGAGGATAAGTCCGTTCGTCCTGACCGACGTTAGTGGGGTTTTGTGGATTTGTCTCTTTATAACCTGCCCGGACCGGCGGCCAAGCAATTGAAACACCTGTCGTTACGGCAGTTCGTCGGAAACGCGGTGGAATTGTCGACGGCTGTGCGCAAGCTTTGAAAAACGATCGGACGTTTTTGTGTGAGTCCAATCCACGGTCACTTAGACTCAAACCTTAAGATTCTAAAATTATTAGTTTAGATAAGTGCCGCTTGCGGATATCTCTCATCTGCCTCTCAGACAATGTCGTTCGCGGCAAGATGATTGGCTTGTCGCGGTGGCACTCGTCGTGCTTCGTGTGTTCTTGAAGGAATGAGTTCCGGTGTACGAATGGATCAAGGCGCTGCACATCATTGTGGTCATCTCCTGGATGGCCGGCATGCTCTATCTGCCGCGGCTGTTCGTCTACCATTGCGAAGCTGAGACCGGTTCGAAGCAGTCCGAGACGTTCAAGGTGATGGAGCGACGGCTGCTGGGAGCGATCATCAATCCGGCGATGATCGTGACCTGGCTCGCCGGGCTTTATCTCGCCTGGAGCGGTCATTGGTTTTCGGCGGGCTGGTTGCACGGAAAATTGCTACTTGTGCTGGTGCTGTCCGGCATCCACGGCTTTTTTGCCCGTTGCGTGAAGGATTTCGCGGCGGATCGGAATCAGAGGTCACAGAAATTTTATCGCATAATCAACGAGGTACCGACCCTGCTGATGATCGGGATCGTCATCCTGGTAGTGGTAAAGCCGTTTTAGCCGCTCTCGGCGACGCTCGCGCGCCATGACGCCATCTTGCGGAAACTTCGTCAGTTTTCTATATTGGGTTTATTCCCACCCTACGCAGGCGGATGTGGACGCGTCCCGGTTTCCTTGTTGGACCGGCCGCCGCATCAGGTTTGAAGCCTCCTCGGCGCTTTCCTTGCTTAGACCTGCGGACCTTCTGACTTCGGTTCGCATTTCCGAAAAGCCTCCTTGCACCCCCCCCTCTCGTAAGTACCCCACAGGACCACCCCAATGCGGGAAATCAAACTCCAAGACCTCAAAGCTCAGACGCCGGCGGAACTCGTTGCATTCGCCGAAGAGAAAGGGGTCGAAAACGCCAGCACGATGCGCAAGCAGGAGCTGATGTTTGCCATTCTCAAGCAACTCGCGATCCAGGAAATCGACATTATCGGCGAAGGCGTCGTCGAGGTTCTCTCCGACGGCTTCGGGTTTCTGCGTTCACCGGACGCCAACTACCTGCCCGGCCCCGACGATATCTACGTTTCGCCGTCGCAGATCCGCCGCTTCGGACTTCGCACCGGCGATACCATTGAAGGCCATATTCGCAGCCCGAAGGAAGGCGAACGCTATTTCGCGCTGCTGAAGGTCAACACGCTGAATTTCGAAGACCCCGAAAAATCCAAGCACAAGGTCAACTTCGACAACCTGACGCCGCTGTTTCCGGACGAACGCTTCCGCCTCGAACTGGAAGACCCCACCAGAAAAGACCTGTCGGCCCGCGTCATCGACATTGTCGCGCCGATCGGCAAAGGCCAGCGCGCCTTGATCGTGGCGCCGCCGCGCACGGGTAAGACCGTGCTGATGCAGAACATCGCGCATTCGATCACCGCCAATCATCCCGAATGCTATCTGATCGTTCTTCTGATCGACGAGCGGCCTGAAGAAGTCACCGACATGCAGCGCTCGGTGAAGGGCGAAGTCGTATCGTCGACCTTCGACGAGCCGGCCGTGCGTCACGTTCAGGTTGCCGAGATGGTGATCGAGAAAGCCAAGCGCCTGGTCGAGCACGGCCGTGACGTTGTGATCCTGCTCGATTCGATCACGCGGCTCGGGCGCGCCTACAACACGGTGGTGCCGTCATCCGGCAAGGTGCTGACCGGCGGTGTCGACGCCAACGCGTTACAGCGGCCGAAGCGATTCTTCGGCGCCGCGCGCAACATCGAGGAGGGCGGCTCGCTGACGATCATCGCGACCGCGCTGGTCGATACCGGCAGCCGTATGGACGAAGTGATCTTCGAAGAGTTCAAAGGCACCGGCAACTCCGAACTGATTCTCGACCGCAAGGTCTCCGACAAGCGGACCTTCCCGGCGATCGACATTTCGCGCTCCGGCACCCGCAAGGAAGAGTTGATCACCGATCCGCAGGTCCTGAAGAAGATGTACGTGCTGCGGCGAATCCTGAACCCGATGGGCACGATGGATGCGATCGACTTCCTGCTCGACAAGCTCCGCAACACCAAGAACAACGCGGAATTCTTCGAATCGATGAACACGTAAAGAACTGGGCCATTGGCCGAGTGGGCGTCTCTGCGCGAGCGGGGGCGCCTTTTTCTTTGAGCCAGGCCGGCGCGCTCGGATGATTTTGCTGCAAAGATGGTTGCAGCAAAAGCCGCAGCATTTTTGGGGCCACGGGTCCGGAGTCAAAGCCGCATAACTCCAATTTCATTGCATCTTCTGCGGCCCGCGACCTAATAGGGCATGTACCCACGCGATCAGACCATTTTTGCGTTGTCGACAGGCCGGCCGCCGAGCGCGATCGCCATCGTGCGGGTGTCCGGACCGCAAGCCCGCGCTGCGGTCGCGAAACTGGCGGGCAGGGTGCCTGACCCTCGGGTAGCAACGCGCGTCCTGCTGCGAGACGGCGAGGGGCGGGGAATCGACGATTGCGTCGTACTCTGGTTTCCGGGACCGGCGAGTGCGACCGGTGAAGATGTTGCCGAGTTCCACATTCACGGCGGACGTGCGGTGCAGGCGGCGTTGTTTGCAGCGCTTGCCCAACTTGAAAATGTTCGCGCCGCCGAGCCCGGTGAGTTCACCCGCCGCGCCTTTGAAAACGGCAAACTCGATCTCACCGAAGCGGAAGCGCTCGACGATCTGATTCACGCCGACACCGATCGGCAGCGTCGCCATGCCTTGCGTCAGCTCAAGGGACTGCTCGGGGACAGAGCGCGGGACTGGCGGGTGCGCATCATCGAGGCCGCGGCCTTGATCGAGGCCGGCATCGATTTCTCCGACGAGGGCGACGTGCCCGCGGAACTGATCGCGCCGGCGCTGGACCGGGTGAAATCGCTTTTGGCCGAAGTCGAGGAAACGCTGGCCGGGCAGGGGCGAAGCGAACGTTTGCGCGACGGCCTGACCGTTGCGATTGCGGGTCCGCCCAACGTCGGCAAGTCGACGCTGATCAATCTTCTGGCGCGGCGCGAGGTTGCGATCGTCTCGCCCCATGCCGGCACCACGCGCGACGTCATCGAGGTTCAGCTCGATCTCGACGGCTATCCGGTGACGCTGATCGACACCGCGGGGATTCGCGACACCGAAGATCCGGTCGAGCAGGAGGGCGTCCGGCGTGCCCGATTGCGCGCGGCAGAAGCCGACCTGGTGCTGTGGGTGCGTGACGCCGGGCACGGACAGGGCGGAGGTGAGGTCGAGACCGCGGGCGCTGCGCGATGGATCATTCGCAACAAGATCGATATCGAGTCGGCCAACGGCCGAGCGGGAACTGAAGAAGAAAATCAGCCGGGGCAGGGGACCGAAAAAATCTTCCGTATCTCCGCGCGCCAGGGCGACGGCGTTTCGGAACTGGTCGGCGCGCTGGCTGCTTTTGCGCAGGAGTATTTTGGATCGGGCGAGGACAGTCTGATCGGCCGCGAGCGACAGCGGCGATTGCTACGCGAAACTGCGGACGCCTTACGCCGCGGTCTGGCGATCGCTGGGCAGGGCGATGAGCTGGTGGCCGAAGAGCTGCGCGCGGCGTCGCAGGCAGTTGGCCGTTTGCTGGGGCGCGTCGATGTCGAGGATATTCTCGACAAGATCTTCCGGGAGTTCTGCATCGGTAAGTAGTGAATTATAATTCACTTCTATATCACGGTAAGCGAACTGTTTCACGTGAAACGTGTCTTGCCTTTGTCACTTCCGGGTTTGACGGCTGCGGTATAGAAGATGCCGCATGACCTCCCACACCGACTCATTTGACGTCATCGTCATCGGCGGCGGCCACGCCGGCTGTGAGGCCGCCAGCGCCGCGGCGCGGATGGGCGCGAAAACGGCGCTGCTGACCCATCGCTTTTCGACCATCGGCGCGATGTCCTGCAACCCAGCGATCGGTGGTCTGGGCAAGGGTCACCTCGTTCGGGAGGTCGATGCGTTTGATGGACTGATGGGCCGAGTTGCTGACGCAGGCGGCATTCAGTTTCGCGTGCTCAACCGCCGCAAGGGTCCGGCGGTCCGTGGCCCCCGCGCCCAGGCCGACCGCAAGCTCTATGCAGCGGCGATGCAGGCCGCGATCCGAGAGACTGCGAACCTGATCGTGGTCGAGGGCGAGGCCGATGAACTTCTAACCGCTGACGGCCGGCTGCGCGGGATCAAGCTCGCCGATGGTCGCGAGCTATCTGCCGGCGCGGTCGTGGTGACGACCGGCACGTTCCTCCGCGGCCTGATCCATCTCGGCGAGAAGAACTGGCCCGCGGGCCGCGTCGGTGAAGCGCCGGCGCTTGGCCTCTCATCCTCGTTTGAACGGATCGGCCTTACCGTGGGCCGATTGAAGACCGGCACGCCGCCCCGCCTCGACGGCACCACGATCGATTGGGCGGCGGTCGAGATGCAGCCGGGGGACGATCCGGCGGAGCCGTTTTCGGTCATGACTGATCGGATCACGACGCCTCAGATCCAGTGCGGCATCACGCGAACGACGGCGGCCACTCACGAGGTGATCCGGGCCAACGTGCATCGCTCGCCGATGTATTCGGGCCAGATCAAAAGCTCCGGACCGCGCTACTGCCCCTCGATCGAGGACAAGATCGTTCGCTTCGGCGATCGCGATGGGCACCAGATCTTCCTGGAGCCGGAGGGTCTCGACGACACCACGGTTTATCCCAACGGCATCTCGACCTCGCTTCCGGAGGAAGTCCAGCTCGGCATTCTTGCCTCGATCCCGGGGCTCGAACGGGTGCGGATGGTCCGCCCGGGCTATGCGATCGAATACGATCATGTCGATCCCCGCGAACTCGAGCCGACCCTTCGGGCCAAGCGGCTTCCCGGGCTCTTCCTGGCCGGACAAATCAACGGGACCACCGGATATGAAGAGGCCGCCGCCCAAGGGCTGGTCGCCGGTCTGAACGCGGCGCTTTCCGCCAGCGGATCTCAGCCCATCATATTTGACCGTGCCGAGGGCTATCTCGGCGTCATGATCGACGATCTGGTGACGCGCGGGATTACCGAGCCCTACCGGATGTTCACTTCGCGCGCCGAATATCGCCTGACCTTGCGCGCCGACAACGCCGATCAGCGTCTAACCGACAAGGGGATTGCCCTTGGATGC
Organism: Bradyrhizobium erythrophlei; assembly: GCF_900142985.1. NCBI lineage: Bacteria > Pseudomonadati > Pseudomonadota > Alphaproteobacteria > Hyphomicrobiales > Nitrobacteraceae > Bradyrhizobium > Bradyrhizobium erythrophlei. The sequence continues at coordinate 2,926,745 of NZ_LT670849.1, read as the reverse complement.
GTTGGGGCTGCGAGGTCGATGCGGCACCGGACAAAGATGGCGGCTTTGGCCGAGGCAAAGGCGAGGGCACAGGCACTAACCCTGACTCCGAATGAAGCCGCCCAATACGGTCTCTCACTCAACCGGGATGGCCAGCGGCGGTCGGCGTTTGAGCTGCTGGCATATCCGGAAGTCGGCTGGGACCAGGTCCGCGCCATTTGGCCTGAGCTCTCGGCCGTTGACCCAGCGATCGCGGTCCATCTGGAGATCGATGCTAAATACGACGTCTATCTAAAGCGTCAGATCGCCGACGTCGAAGCCTTCCGGCGCGACGAAGGCCTGGTTCTCACCGGCATCGATTTCGATACCGTGTCCGGCCTTTCCAACGAAGCCCGCGTCAAACTCAAGGCGGCGCAGCCGCGCACCGTGGGTCAGGCCGGCCGGCTTGATGGTGTGACGCCGGCCGCGCTTGGCATTCTGGCCGCCCATCTGAGGCGGGAGGCCCGACGGAAAACGCCAGCAAGCGCCTCGGCCACGTCGGGATAAAAGCTTCTGGATTTCGTTGACGCGTTTTCGTCGCGCGAACCGGTATCTACTTCGCTAGAAAACGCTAACCCTGTTTCACGTGAAACAAGCGATTCGCCATGAACACCGCGCCGCCGCGCCCAGCACCCAGCGAAGCAATCCCGTCGCGCGAGGCGCTTGCCGCCGACCGCGCCGCCGCGCTGGCGCTGACGCCTGTTTCACGTGAAACAGAGGCAAGGCTCGATCGCTTTGTCGAGCTCCTCTGGACCTGGCAGGCGAAGACCAATCTGGTCTCGCCGGCGACGTTGCCGAAACTCTGGAGCCGGCACGTCTCCGATTCGCTCCAGCTTTTGAATCTCGCCCCGTCCGCCAAAGTCTGGATGGATCTGGGAAGTGGCGGCGGCTTTCCGGGAATGGTTCTGGCGTGCGCCCTCACTGAGACGCCTGGCGCGATGGTCCATCTGGTCGAGCGCAACGGCAAGAAGGCCGGCTTTCTGCGTGAGGCATTGCGCGTGACCGGAGCGCCGGGGACTGTCCATCTGGCTAACATTGAGGATACTGTGGATAGGGTCGCAGGCCCGATCGATTGCGTCACCGCGCGAGCAGTGGCTCCGCTACATCAACTCATCGGTTATGCGGTGCCCTTGGTCAAAAGGGGGGCAAAGGCGCTATTTCTCAAAGGACAAGATGTAGAAGTAGAATTGACCGAAGCCACTAAATACTGGAAAATTGAGCCTCGTTTGCATTCCAGCCGGACCGGGGGACAGGGCTGGATCGTCGAAATCGACGAAATCAAACATCGCAACCCCTCCACAGGCCACGATGGCAGCCCGCTATGAGCGAAATAGATCAGGTATTCCAAGAGGATAGCCAACGGACCCAGCCGGGCCATCCGCGCATTCTGGCGCTGGCCAACCAAAAAGGCGGCGTCGGCAAGACCACGACCGCGATCAACCTCGGTACCGCGCTCGCTGCGATCGGCGAGCGCGTGCTGATCGTCGATCTCGATCCGCAAGGCAATGCCTCCACCGGTCTCGGTATCGACCGCCGCAACCGCAACTGCTCCACCTATGACGTGTTGATCGGCGAAGCGCCGTTGCGCGAATCGGTGGTGGCGACCGCGGTGCCGCGTTTGCATATCGCGCCGTCGACGATGGACCTGTCGGGCCTCGAGCTCGAACTCGGCCACACCCAGGGCCGCGCGTTCCGCCTGCGCGACGCGATCGCAGCCCTCAATCACAACGTCCAGCCCGATGCCGACTACACCTACGTGCTGATCGATTGTCCGCCGTCGCTCAATCTTCTGACGGTCAATGCAATGGCGGCGTCCGATGCGATCCTGGTGCCGTTGCAGTGCGAGTTCTTCGCGCTCGAAGGTCTGTCGCAGCTTCTGCAAACCGTCGAACAGGTACGCTCCACGCTCAATCCAAATCTCTCGATCCACGGCATCGTGCTGACGATGTTCGACTCGCGCAACAACCTGTCGAACCAGGTCGTTGCCGACGTGCGCCAGTTCATGGGCAGCAAGGTCTACAACACCATGATCCCGCGCAACGTACGCATCTCCGAGGCGCCGTCCTATGGCAAGCCGGTGCTGGTCTACGATCTCAAATGCGTTGGCAGCGAAGCCTATCTCAAGCTCGCCACCGAAGTGATCCAGCGCGAGCGCGAACTTCGTCCACACTGAGCAGGGCATTGTTTGGGTTGATTACGAAGCGGGAGTAGTTGCGTTGAATCCAAGGGAGCTGGCGATGGCGGACGAAGCGCGTTCGCGACTGGGGCGCGGCCTTGCAAGTCTGATCGGTGATGTCGGCGGCGAGGCCGCTCACGTCGAGCGGCCGCGCGCGCAGCGCAAGGTGCCGATCGAGTTTCTCAAGCCCAACCCGCGCAACCCACGCCGCGAGTTTGCCGATGCCGAGCTGAAGGAGCTTGCGGATTCGATTCGTCAGCACGGCGTGATCCAGCCGATCGTGGTGCGGCCGGTGAAGGGCGCCCAAGATCGCTTCGAGATCATCGCCGGCGAGCGCCGGTGGCGGGCGTCGCAGGCCGCGGGCCTGCATGAAGTGCCGATCGTGCCGGTCGACGTCAGCGATTCCGATGCGCTCGAGATCGCGATCGTCGAAAACGTGCAACGCGAGGATCTCAATCCGATGGAAGAGGCGCAGGGTTATCACGCCCTCGCCAACGAGTTCAAACGCAGCCAGGAAGACATCGCGCGAATCGTCGGCAAGAGCCGCAGCCACGTCGCCAACATGATGCGGCTGACGAAACTGCCGGCCGAGGTTCAAAGCTACATCGCACTCGGCCAGTTGTCGGCCGGCCACGCCCGGGCGTTGATCGGCGTTCCCGATCCCGTCGCCGCCGCCAAGCGCATCGTCGAGGAAGGCCTCAATGTGCGTCAGACCGAAGCCCTGGCCCATGAGGAGGGCGTGCCGGAGCGCAAGCCGCAAAAGGCGAGGGGCGGCGGCAAGGTCAAGGATCCCAACACCGTGTCGCTGGAGAAGACCGTCAGCGATGCACTTGGGCTATCGGTCAGTATCGATCACGGCGATCCCGGCGGCGTCGTTCACATCCGCTACCGTGACCTCGATCAGCTCGACGAAGTCGTGAGAAGGCTGAGTTCCAAGAATTAAAGCGCCGCGGCTTTCCGCTTAGCCCCGCCGTCTGGCATTCGCTGCGATCGAAAGCAGCGCGCGCTGGGCAATGGCAGCGGCGAGCGTCGCCTGCTTGCGCATTTCAAGCGCGGCCGTTGCGAGCTGATCGATCACCAGCATGAGCCGCGCGGCGTCGAAGTTGCGCAGCGCTGCCTCGACATTGTTCTTTCGTGAAAAATGCAACCGTGGGAATCCGCCGTCGAGCACGGCGGAGATCGGCGTTCCATCGGCGATGGCGACCGCGGAATTGTGCAGCCACGCGGCCTGGCGCTGCGCGGCCGAGATGATCACGCCGGGATAGGTGCCCGCGACCATCGCCTTGGCGAATTCGGTCTCGACGGCGGAGGGATTACCGGCAAAGGCGCCGTCAACAATCGGGTCGATCTTGAGCTCAGAGGCATCGGCCACGACCGCCATCACATCGTCGAGCGTTACTTCGTTCTTGCCATGCGCATAGAGCGTCAGCTTGCGCAGTTCATTGCGCGATGCCTGCCGATCGCCGCCGAGCAGGCCCATCAATACCGCGCGGGCATCCGAGGCGACGCGCAGATTCGAGAGCTTCAGTTCGTCGTCGATCAGTTTGGCGAGGTCGCGTTCGGTGTCGGGATAGCAGGCGATCGCCACCGCCGTCTTGGCGCGCTCGCAAGCCTTGCGCAGCGGGGATTCTGGCCGTAACTCGCCGGCCTCGATCACGATGCGACAGTCCTTCAGCGGCGTCTCCGCCAGCGCATCGACGCCGCTGGCAAAACTCCGCGAACCGGCGCGAACGCGTATCGCGCGGCGTCCGCCGAACAGGGGAATGGTCAAGGCTTCATCGACCAGCCGCGATGGTTCGGCCGAAAGCTCATCTCCGTCCAGCCTGACCAGCGAGAATGGATCGGTGGGGTCGTCGACCGCCGACGCCAACAGCGCTTCGGCGCGCTCACGCACGAGACCCGCATCCGGACCGTAAAGCAGGATGATCGGACGGCCCGGATCGGGCCGAGCCAGAAAGCTGTCGATCTCTTTTCCGCGAAGCGCCACCATGGGCGAACAGTACCTGTCGTTTTCGGATTGGCGAAGCCGCGCCAACGCGAATGGCCGAGACAACGAAAGACCTGCGTCTTGCTTCTCGGAGGGTGGCGAAGGCTTAAATACTCAGGCGCCGGAATAGAAGTAGGAGGCAAGCCGCGTCTTGATGTTCTCGGCGACTTCCTGACTGGCGCGATCCTCGGCATCACGCAGGGCGCGCTCGCGGGAGAAACGCTGGTAGCTGCCGGGAATATCGAAGGAGAGGTGCGAGAACGTGGTTCCGGTCATCACCGACTTGTTGGTCGCGTTGTCGATCAAATTGTACTGGGCGTCGATGCCGTAATTTTCGCTGGTCGGCAGCCCCGTATTGGGGTCGGTCAACAGGTCATAACGCGAGGTGCTGAATTTGATCACCAGCCGATGGGTCGGCGGTCCACCGGTTGCATTGCCATAAAGCTTGAACGCCAATGCATTGCGGATTGCGACACCGATGCGGGCCTCGCGCGATGAGTTGGGCTTGTCGACGGGCGGGAGTTCCACGCCCATCAATTTGTCCCGTAGGCCCGGCGTACCGTCGGCACGTTCGGCGTACATCGGCTGAAAGCAACCCGCCGTCAGGGCCGCCAGCGCAGCCACGACGAGAAACCGACTGAGGATTCGAATCCTAGCCAACGACATTCACGATCCTCATCGGAACAACAATCACTTTACGCACGGGTTTGTCCCCTAGGGATTGTTTTACCGCATCAAGGGCCAAAACGGCAGCCTCAATTTCCGGATTCTGGGCGGTGCGCGCCACAGTCACCTCACCCCGTTTCTTGCCATTGACCTGGACGACCAGCGTCACCGTGTCTTCAACCAGCAAATCTCGTTCGATTTGGGGCCAGTTCGCCTCCGAGACCAGACCCGGCTGCTTTAGGACCACCCAGCAGGCTTCCGCCAGATGAGGCATCATTGGCGCAACCAATTGGACGAGGGTGACGCCGGCTTCCCGGATCGCCCAAATCAGGTCGGGCGCGCGCTGACCGGGCCGGGCCAGGATTTCGCCGAGCGCGTTGGAAAATTCCCGGATATGGGCCAGGCAGACATTGAAGTGCAGTCGCTCGATGCCGGTGGACACCTTGTCGAGTGCGCCGTGGGTTGCCTTGCGCAAGCCGAGCGCATCCGCGCCGAAGGATGCAGGCCGTGCCGCCGGCGCCACCGCGCCGATCTCGGCCGATTCGTTGATCAGTCGCCAGAGACGCTGCACGAAACGCGCAGCGCCCTGCACGCGCTCGTCGCTCCAGATCACGTCGCGGTCGGGCGGCGAGTCCGACAGCATGAACCAGCGGGCGACGTCGGCGCCGTAGGTCGCGATGATGTCGTCGGGGTCGACCGTGTTCTTCTTCGACTTCGACATTTTCTCGATCGGGCCGATCGTGATCTCGTCGCCGCCATAGATCATGATGGCGCGGCGCTCACTGCCGACCATCTCGACCTTTACTTCCGCCGGCGTGACGTAGGTGCCGTCGGCCTTCTGATAGGTCTCGTGCACCACCATGCCCTGCGTGAACATGCCGGCGAACGGTTCCGTCATGTCGATGTGGCCGGTGGCCTTCATCGCGCGGGTGAAGAAGCGGCTGTACAAGAGATGCAGGATCGCGTGCTCGACGCCACCGATATACTGGTCGACCGGCATCATCCGGTTGGCGACGGCAGGCGTGGTCGGCGACGTCTCGTTCCAGGGATCGGTGAAGCGCGCGAAATACCAGGACGAATCCACGAAGGTGTCCATGGTGTCGGTTTCGCGCGTCGCTTTGCCGCCGCATTGCGGACAATTGACGTGCTTCCACGTCGGGTGATGGTCGAGTGCGTTGCCCGGTCTGTCGAAGGTCACGTCTTCGGGCAGCACCACCGGCAAGTCCTTGTCGGGGACCGGAACCACGTCGCATTTCGGACAATGAATGACCGGGATCGGACAGCCCCAGTAGCGCTGGCGTGAGATGCCCCAATCGCGCAGGCGGAAATTGACCTGCCGCTCGCCGACCGGCGCATTGCCGCGCAACTCGCTCTCCAGCCGTTTCGCGACCTCTTCCTTGGCCTGATCAATCGTCATGCCATCGAGGAAGCGCGAATTGATCATGCGGCCGTCGCCGTCATAGGCGGTGTCCGTGATCACGAAGGTTTTCGGATCCTGGCCCTCGGGGCAAACCACCGGCGTGTTGCCGAGATTGTACTTGTTGACGAAATCGAGGTCGCGCTGGTCGTGTGCGGGGCAGCCGAAGATCGCGCCGGTGCCGTATTCCATCAGCACGAAGTTGGCGACGTAGACCGGCAGCTTCCAGTTCGGGTCAAACGGGTGGATGGCGCGGATGCCGGTATCAAATCCCTGCTTCTCGGCGGTATCGATCGCTTCCTGCGCCGTGCCGATGCGCTTGATCTCGGCGATGAATTCGGCGAGAGCGGGATTCTTCGCAGCAGCAGCTTGCGCCAGCGGATGATCCGCCGAAATCGCCATGAATTTGGCGCCGAACAGCGTGTCGGGCCGCGTCGTGAAAATCTTCAGCTCGGTTTCGCCGGCAGGCGTCGTTGCCTCGTCGAGCGCAAAGCGGACCAGCAGGCCTTCGCTGCGCCCGATCCAGTTGCGCTGCATCAGCCGCACCTTGTCCGGCCAACGGTCGAGCGTATCGAGCGCGTCCAAAAGTTCCTGCGAGTACTTCGTGATCTTGAAGACCCACTGATTCATTTCGCGCTGTTCGACAACGGCGCCCGAGCGCCAGCCGCGACCGTCGATCACCTGCTCGTTGGCGAGCACGGTCATGTCCACCGGGTCCCAGTTGACCTTGCGCTTCTCGCGCTCGGCGAGCCCTGCGCGCAGGAAGTCGTTGAACATCTTTTGCTGGTGCCGGTAGTAGGACGGGTCGCAGGTGGCGAATTCTCTCGACCAGTCGAGCGAGAGGCCGATCGAACGCAACTGCTTCTTCATTGCGTCGATGTTGTCGTAGGTCCAGGCCTTCGGCGCCACCTTGCGCTCGATCGCCGCGTTTTCGGCCGGCAGCCCGAACGCATCCCAGCCCATCGGATGCAGCACGTTGAATCCCTTGGCGCGCATGAAGCGGGCCAGCACGTCGCCGAGCGTATAATTGCGGACGTGCCCGATATGGATGCGCCCGGAAGGGTAGGGGAACATCTCGAGCACATAGTATTTCGGCCGCGGATCGTCGTTCTTGGCGGCGAAAATCGCCTTTTCATCCCATTGGCGCTGCCAATAGGGCTCGGATTCGCGGGCGTTATAGCGTTCGGAACTCATGGAATCGTGGGGGCTTTTCGTGGATTCGGGCCATCCGTCAAGGACGGCGGAATAGGCCACAAAAGCAGCTTTCCGGTCAACGGGGCGGGGCGGTCCGCGATCCGATCGGCGGCGGCTGAGGGTGACCTAGCTGGCGAGCGCGACGGCGCCGTTCTCGGCCGTTCGGCCAAGGCCGTGTTCGGCCACGGCGTTGCGGCCGTTGCGCTTGGCGACATAGAGGCTCGCATCCGCAGCCTCGAGGAGGTCGCTGGGGTTAAGCGCCTCGCACGGCTTCACGCCGGCCACGCCCACGCTGACCGTGACCGCCATATGGCTGGAGGTGACGTGCGGGATGGCCAGCTCCTGTACCGTCACCCGCGCCATTTCGCCGATCTCAAGTGCGCGGCCGGTCGTGGTGTTCGGCAGCAACAGGCTGAATTCCTCGCCACCATAGCGGGCGGCGAAGCCCGATGTCGCCGCGGCGATGCCGGCGAGCGCTTCGCCAATCCGCGAGAGGCAGGCGTCGCCCTCGGGATGGCCGTAGGTGTCGTTGAACAACTTGAAGTGATCGACGTCGATCATCAAGAGCGACAGCTCACCGCCGCATTGCTGGGCCTTCATCCACTCGAAATCGAGCCGGCTCTGGAAGCCGCGGCGATTGGCGAGCCCCGACAGCATGTCGATCGAGGCTATCACGGTAAGGCGGTCGTTGGAGGCGATCAGATCGCGCTCCCGTTCCGAGAGTTGGCTCGCCATGGCGTCGAACGCGCGGGCGAGCGGCGCAAACTCGGCCGGCAACCGGCTGTCGGCCGCGCGGGCCGACAGATCGCCTTCGCCGAAGCGGCGTGCAATCGTCACGAGCTTGTGGATAGGCTGGATGATGAGCTTTTCAGCGGCGACGAGAGCTCCCACCAGCACGAACGCGCAGACCAGGCAGAGCAGCAAGTAGGCGTTGCGGATCTCGCGGTTGATGCCGGCGGCCACCTTGGCTTCGTCGACGATCAGGAGCAGGCGCGATTCCGTGCCGGGAATGCGCGAGAAACTCAACGTGCGCTTGACCCCGTCGGTAGAGGGAAACGAAAACAAGCCGGTCTCTTGATCGGAATTGATCGCGCGTGTGACCGCGCCGGCCAGCGCCGGGACGCCGGTGAGCGAGCGGCCGACCATGCGTGTCATATCCGCCGGCGCCGCCAGCACCGTTCCGGTACTATCAACGAGGATGGCCAAAATGCCGCGGCGACCAGAGAGGTCGTTCATGATCTTCGACATCCAGTCGAGATTGATGGCGGCCACAACGAGCAGGTCGGATTCGGGAGTAACCGCGGCGACCGGATAGGCCGCCATCACGATCGGCTCATTGTCGTATTTGGAATGCAGAAAATCGCTGAACACGAGGTCGCGCGCCAACCGCGCCCGTTTGAAATAATCGCGGTCGTTCAGGTCGAGGTTGAGCAGCGTGTCGAGGGTTGCGCATTTGATCCGGCCGTCATTGCCGACGATCGACAGGCTGCGAATCCACGGCAACCTGACCGGAAGACTGGCCGTCAGCGTGTTACAGTTCGGCTCAAAGGCACTCGTCGCGGCCTGAATATGGGCCGCCGATTTCAGCACGGTCTCGACCGAAGCGACGGCTTCGCGCTGGCTGTCGGCGCTCTGCTGGGCAAGCCTGGTGAATTCGGAGTAGGCGTGTGCGATCTGCTTGTTGCGGGTCTCTTCGAGCGAGCGGGCACGTTCAAGCATCAACGGCGCCACCAGGATCAGCGCCAGCAGGGCTAGCCGCGCGCGGATTCCAAATAGCTTGTCCAGTCCTGCACTTTTGCGCTTGATGTCAAAGCCTGACATGCTGGTTCCCGCCCCAAGCGCACCGTATAGGGAAGCCTTCAAGAAGCTCTGTTCCGAATATATAAAAATGAAACAATCGATCGATTTCGAACTGGCGGCGCCGATGGCCTCTGAAAACGCTTCGCTAACCGAACATTTACCAACCGGACTCGCCGCCGTCGAAGAGGCGATTGCACGGGCCTGCAAGGAGGCGCGTCGCGATCGCGCGACGGTGACGCTCGTTGCTGTTTCCAAGACCTTCGATGCGCCGGCGATTCTGCCGGTCATCAAGGCAGGACAAGGCGTATTCGGGGAGAACCGCGTTCAGGAAGCCAAGAGCAAGTGGCCAGGGTTAATGTCGGCCTACCCCGGCCTTTCCGTTCATCTCATCGGTCCACTGCAATCCAACAAGGCCAAGGAAGCGGTGGCATTGTTCGACGCGATCCATTCGGTCGATCGTCCGAGCCTTTGCGAAGCCTTGGCCAGGGAATTCCGCTCACAGTCCCGGCGGCCGCAACTCTTCGTTCAGCTCAACACCGGCGAAGAGCCGCAAAAAGCCGGTATCGCGCCCACGGAGGCCGACGGCTTCATCGCCAGTTGTCGCGAGAAGTACGGGCTGGAGATTTCGGGCCTGATGTGTATTCCACCGGTCAACGATGCGCCGGCGCCGCACTTCGCGCTGACGGCCAAGATCGCCGCGCGCAACGGCCTGGCGAATATCTCGATGGGCATGAGTGCGGATTTCGCGATCGCAATTGCGATGGGCGCAACCCACATTCGCGTTGGCTCGGCGATCTTCGGACATCGGGGCTAATGGCGAAGCAGCCCTAGCCAAATCCCACCGATACTTTTCCGAGCGCGCCGAAGTCGGCGGCAAAGACGTCGCTGGCCTGGATCGGCAACGGCGTGCAGCAAGTCCCTGTCGTGATGACCTCGCCTTCGCGCAGCGTGATGCCGAGTGCGCGCAGTTCGTTGACGCACCAGGCGAGCGCGACGCGCGGATCACCGAGCACGTTCTTGCCGTGGCCGATATGTTTTTCGCCTCGCAGCGTGACGACCGGCCGCTCCTCGATGAGATCGCGGCTGCGCCAGTCTGCAGAGGTCGGGTCGCCCAGCACAAAGAGGTGCGCGCAGGCATTGTCGGCGATGAGCTGGGCTTCGCCGGCGCTGACGAAATCCGCAAAGCGCGAATCCGGAATTTCGATCGCCGGATGCAGCGTGCCGACGGCCCCCAACACCTCCTGCATCGAGTAGGGGTCGGTCCGTGGTGGCAAATCGCGCGCGAACCGGAAAGCGAATTCGGCTTCGCCGACCCGCATCTCGTTGCCCTTCATCGAAGCCGTGCCGCCATCGGCGACGACCGTCTGCGTGAAAATGCGTCCCGCGAGCGGCCCACTGACATTGATGTGCTTCTGTCCGGCTTCGCTGGTCGCTGCGATCTTCCAACCGAACAATGGGCTGCTCGATTGTTTTGCAAGCGCGGCCTGCACCGCATAACCCTCGGCGCGATCCCGAGGCCGGATCGAAGCGTCGAGGTTCGTCAGCTTGGTGCCGGCGCGCCAGTGATCGCTCAGCGTCTTTGCGGCAGCCGCGATCTTGTCGTCGTCGAGCATCGTGCTTCCCTTAAGATTTCAGCTGATGATGATCTTGGTATCGGTGCCCATCCGGCGCAACAATTGCAGCATGGCTGATTTTGTCATCGAGACGCATCCGGCCGTCGGCGAAAAATTCGGGCGCGCGAGATGAAGGAACACCGCACTGCCGCGGCCGGCGATGCGCGGTGAGGTGTTGTGATTGATCTCGACGATGAAATCGTAGAGATGGTCCTCGCGCGTGAGCCGGTCGCCGCTGGTCTCGCTGCCGAGCTCGATCGGTTGATTGTAATGGCGGCTGGTCGGGTCCTCGCACCAGGCATCCTCGGGACGGATGGGACGAAGGGGCAGGAAGGTTTGAGGTCTCGGCGAGCGGTCGGCGCGCCACCACAATTGCCGCGGCCGGAAAGTTCCTTTCGGGGTTCCCCCGTCGCCCTCGCGTTTATTGGCAATGATCCCTCCCCGGCCCAGCGCAACCGGGATCGTCTGTCGGCCGGCCATGAGCCAGCCGCGGCAAGGGTTACCCGCCGCCGCATGGATGCGAATCGTGGTTAGCGGCTGGTCGCGTCCGTTTTTTGCATAAGTGTCTGAAAACCGGGAATTATCCATGGACTTCCGGAGTCTTTCGATTGCGGGTCATGGGACAATTCGACCCGCCGCATTACAGGACATTCATCTAAATGCCCGCGAATCCTAGGGTAGATTGCGTTTCGGCTTGTGAATTCGTAACAGCCGCATACCTCATGACGAAAGTCTTGAAGATCCCCGTTTGACCACTACGACCCGGCCCAACCCCCTGGGCCCGCGCCGCTGCCTTCATAAGGACTATACCCATGGCCAATGCCCGCAAGATCCTGATCGTAGATGACGATACCGATCTGCGCGATACGCTGGTGGAGCAACTATCGCTACACGACGAATTCGAAGCTTCCGCCGTCGACACGGGCGCCAAAGGCGCGACCGCCGCCAAGACCGATGCGCCCGATCTGGTGCTGATGGATGTCGGGCTGCCCGACACCGATGGCCGCGAAGTCGTGCGTTCCCTGCGCAAGGGTGGCTTCAAGGCTCCGATCATCATGCTGACCGGCCATGACACCGATTCGGATACGATCCTGGGACTGGAATCCGGCGCCAATGACTATGTCGCCAAACCATTCCGTTTCGCGGTGCTGCTGGCGCGCATCCGCGCGCAGCTTCGCCAGCATGAAGCCAGCGAAGACGCCGTGTTCTCGGTCGGCCCCTACAGCTTCCGTCCCGGCTCCAAGATGCTGACGGGCGCCAACGCCCGCAAGGTTCGCCTGACGGAAAAGGAAACCGCGATTCTCCGCTTCCTCTACCGTGCCGGTCAGGCGCCGGTGTCGCGCGAGACGCTGCTTCAGGAAGTCTGGGGTTATAATTCCGGCGTCACTACGCACACGCTGGAAACCCATATCTACCGGCTTCGCCAGAAGATCGAAAAGGACGCCGCCAATCCGGAGATACTGGTGACGGAAGCCGGTGGCTACAAACTGGTGCCGTGATACGATTCGCTTCACGATTCGTCGCGCAACTGGTCTCTGATGTCGATCGAGGATGATGTCGCCCTGCTGGAGCGAGTCCCGACGCTTCGCGTGCTCGGGACCGCGTCGTTGCGCATGCTGGCGATCGGCTCCGAACAACGCAACATGCCGCGCGACTCCGCGCTCTTCCATGCTGGCGACGAGGCCGATGCCGGCTTCATCGTCCAGCGCGGCGCGTTTCGTATTCAGGATGGTGGTGCCGAGGTCGTGGCCGGTCCCGGTGCCCTGATCGGCGAGCTTGCGCTGATCAACGCGATGCGGCGGCCTTCGACGGCGACCGCGCTGGAAGATTCCTCGGTGATTCGCGTCGCCCGCAGCCTGTTTCAGCGGGTGCTGGAAAGCGATCCGGCGGCTGCGCGGCGGCTGCGCGACGAATTTGCCAAGCGTACGAGCCAGATCGCCAGCGATATTCTGATGGCAAGCGGCAAGCTCTCTACCTGAATTGTCGAGCGATTCGAAATCTAAAGATCGAGCGTGACCGTTACGGGAACGTGGTCGGACGGCCGCTCCCAGCCTCTCGCATCGCGCACGATCCGGAAGTCGCTGACCCGCTCCTTGAGCGCGCGGGAGACCCAGATGTGATCGAGCCTGCGGCCGCGGTCGCCGACCGTCCAGTCCGCCGCGCGATAGCTCCACCAGGTATAGACTTTCTCCGACATCGGAATGCGATCGCGCGCCACATCGATCCAGTCACCCTGGTTCTGCGCGGCGAGCAGTTTCTCGCATTCGATCGGCGTGTGCGAAACGATCTTCAATAATTGCTTGTGCGACCAGACGTCGTTCTCGTGCGGCGCGACGTTGAGATCGCCGACCAGAATGTGGCGATCCTCGCCGCGCGGATGCAGCGGTTCGCAGGATTTCATCTCGTCGAGAAATCGCAGCTTGTGTTCGAATTTCGGATTGAGCGCGGGATCCGGAATGTCGCCGCCGGCCGGTACGTAGAAGTTATGCAGGACCAGAGGCCGGGCGAGCTGGGCGCCTGGTCCGAACTCGACGGAGATGTGACGGGAGTCGAGCTTGTCGCAGAAGGTCCGGATGTCAGTCTTCTCGAATGGCAGCCGTGAGACAATGGCGACGCCGTGATAGCCTTTCTGGCCGTTCAATGCGATGTGCTCATAGCCGAGCCGCTTGAAGCGCTTGAGCGGAAATGCATCGTCGATGCATTTGGTCTCCTGCAAGCACAGGACGTCAGGCCTCACCGACTTGATGAATTTGGCGACGAGATTGATGCGCAAGCGCACCGAATTGATGTTCCAGGTTGTCAGGGAAAAGCGCATGAGGACCGATGAGACGAGTGTGTTTCAAGAACACGCATGTCTCCGGCCTGCGATCAAGGATGATTTTGCAGCGTGGCCACTCAACAGTGGATTGTTCGATAAAATTCGGCTCGAAGATCAGCCCGGCGGAAAGGTCTTTTCCGACATGTCGATCTTGAACATGCCCGGATCGATCTTCCTGGACGTGTCGAGATTATAGACCGCGACCGTGGTGTCGTAGCCCTGCGGATCGGTCACGGTCCATTGCTTGAGCTGGCCGTCCTTGGCGCCGACCATCAGCATCAGGCGGCTGGTGCCGGTCAGCAACTGCCGCTCCTCGATCGTGACACTGACGAAAAGATCGTCGGCGGTTACGCTGACGACGTTGGTATCCTTCATCAGGTCGATGCGGTCCGACAGCAAATACCGCAGCGGCGTTTGCGACAGCGGGTAGAGGTCCTGGGTCGAAAGGTTGCGGTCGCGTACGGCCACCATCGATCCGTCGGCGACAATCGCGATCGGATTCGGCGATTCATATTCGAAGCGCACCTTGCCGGGTTTCTGGATGAAGAACTGGCCCTTGGTCTTGCTGCCGTCGGGGCCGACCTGAACGAAGTTGCCGATCAGCGTCTGAAGCGACGAAAGGTAGGTGCTGATCTTGGCGGCCTGCGCCTTCTGCTTGTCGTCGAAGGTCGCAAAGATGCTCAAGGGCAAATTGCGATGCGGGTCCGGAATGAACGGCGTGGGCGGTGTCTGCATCGCGCCGGTAGCGGCCGGCCCCCTTGGCGCGTCGACCGCGCCGTCGCGGGACTTCGGGGCGGGTTTTGGAGCGGGAATGCCCTGCGGCGGGTTCGGAGCCTGCGCGAAGGCCTGCGTTGAAACGGCGCCGACATAGGCGGTGACGGCAAACGCCGCCGCCGCTTTCGTGAAGGCTGCGCGGTTACAGGCAAGCGCGAAGCGGGTAGCCATTCGATTTTTCTGGGTATCGGTCAACGCATCGTCCCGTCGGTTTGCGGCTCTTTTATCGTGCTTCGCCCCAGGCGGGCTATCGTTTTTCCGTGAAAAAATGCGGCCTGGAGGCCCGTGAACGGTAGGTCAGAAGCCGCCCTCTTCTTCCGGAACGAGAATTTCGCGTTTGCCGGCGTGGTTGGCCTGCCCCACGATGCCCTCAAGTTCCATTCGTTCCATCAGCGATGCCGCACGATTGTAGCCAATTTGCAGCCGGCGCTGAATATAACTGGTCGAGGCCTTGCGATCGCGTTTGACGATGGCCACCGCCTGCGAGAACAGGTCCCCACCGCCGTCGCTGCCCATGCTGGTGCCATCGAATACCGCGCCGTCCTCTTCGGAGGGCTCCTCGGCGGTAACAGCTTCGAGGTATTCCGGCGAGCCTTGCGTCTTGAGATGGCGCACCACCTTCTCGACTTCCTCGTCGGACGCGAAAGGACCGTGCACGCGGCTGATGCGCCCACCGCCCGCCATGTAAAGCATGTCGCCCTGGCCGAGCAGCTGTTCGGCGCCCATTTCGCCGAGGATCGTGCGGCTGTCGATTTTTGACGTGACCTGGAAGGCGACGCGGGTCGGGAAGTTTGCCTTGATGGTGCCAGTGATGACGTCGACCGACGGCCGCTGCGTCGCGAGGATCACATGCAGGCCGGCGGCGCGCGCCATCTGCGCAAGACGCTGCACCGCGCCTTCGATGTCCTTGCCGGCGACCATCATCAGGTCGGCCATTTCGTCGACGATGATGACGATATAGGGCAACGGATCGAGGTCGAGCTTCTCTTCCTCGTAGATCGCCTTGCCGCTTTCCTTGTCGAAGCCGGTATGTACGGTGCGCGTGAGTTCCTCGCCCTTGGCCCTCGCTTCACCGAGGCGCGCGTTATAGCCATCGATGTTGCGCACGCCGAGCTTGGCCATCCGCTTGTAGCGTTCTTCCATCTCGCGCACGGCCCATTTCAGCGCGACAACGGCTTTCTTGGGATCGGTCACGACGGGCGTCAGCAGATGCGGAATGCCGTCATAGACGGAGAGTTCGAGCATCTTGGGATCGACCATGATCAGCCGGCACTGGTCCGGCCGCAGCCGATAGACGAGGCTCAGGATCATGGTGTTGATCGCGACCGATTTGCCCGAGCCGGTGGTGCCGGCAATCAGCATATGCGGCGTGCGGGCCAGATCGATGATGACGGGGTCGCCGCCAATGGTCTTGCCGAGGCAGAGCGGAAGCTTTGCGACGGACTCGTTGAGTTCCTTCGCGGTGAGCAGTTCGCGCAGGTAAACCTTCTCGCGATGGGCGTTCGGCAATTCGATGCCGATGGCGTTGCGGCCAGGCACGACGGCGACGCGCGCCGAGAGCGCACTCATCGAGCGGGCGATATCGTCGGCAAGCCCGATCACGCGCGACGACTTGATGCCGGGCGCGGGCTCGAGTTCGTACAGGGTGACCACCGGACCGGGATGGGCCTTGACGACCTCGCCGCGGACGCCGAAATCCTGCAACACGCTTTCGAGCCGGCGCGAATTGTTTTCCAGCTCGGCCTTGGACAGCGGCTGGCGGTCGGTCGCCTTGGGTGCGGCAAGCATCGAAATCGCCGGGAAATCCCATTTCTCGGATCTTTTCGCGGACGATTTAGGCGCGGCTTTCTTGCGAGGCGCTCGCGCGGCCGGCTCTTCTTCTTCCTCGTCTTCCTCCTCGTACTCCTCGTCACCGCCGTCGGGGGCGATAGAGGGAGCGGCGCGGCCGCCGAGGTTCGGCTCGTGGCGATCAAAGGACAACGGTGTGCGTTGATGATTGGAGCCGCTGGAAACCAGCCACCGATAGGCGGCACCCAATAGCCAGGCGAGGCGTGCCTTCGTGCTCATGAAGGCGTGGACAGCCCAGCCGAGCGAGATCGAGCCGCCATCCTTGTCTTCTGTCAGGGGCTCGTCATCGTCCTCCTCGATCGAGGCCAAGTCTTCGTCGCGCGGCTGCGAACCGAAACCGCTTGCAAACAGGAAGGTTGCGACCGTGGCCGCGCCGAGAATCATTCCGAGCACGAGGCTATAGACGAAGCCGGGCGGACCGAACGCCACAGCCGGCGCGCGCACCAGCGCATCGCCGACCACGCCGCCAAGCCCCGTCGGCAACGGCCAGGCGCCGCCATGCGGCCAGCAGCTGGCAAATCCCGCGGCGAGAATCGTGCACAACATCCAGCAGCCGAGCCGTAGCGCCTCGCGATCGAAGGTGCGGTGGGTCAGCATGCGCCAGCCCCATACGGCGATCGGGAGGATCAGCATGATCGCCCCCAGGCCGAGAATCTGCATCAGGAGATCGGCGCTGATGGCGCCTGTGTAGCCGGCGATATTGTGAATCGGACGCGAAGTGGCGTGGCTGAAGCTCGGGTCCTGCACCGACCAGGTCGCAAGCGCCGCGGCCACGCCGCCGGCCAATGCCACCAGGCCAAGGCCCGCGAGCTCGCGTAAGCGCCGCATCAGCGCCTCGCGGATCGCGGCCGGCAGCTGGCTCACCAGGGGAATGACGCGTTCCATTGTCGCCATGCTCATCAGCCCAGAGTTTGAACCAGCCGGTGCAGCGCTTCGGCGGTTGTTTCACTGTCCGCGACCAGCGCGAGACGGATGAAGCCTGCGCCGGGATTGCTGCCGTCCGGCTGCCGTCTTGCGAGATAGCTGCCCGGGATCACGCGAACGCCGGCATCACGATAGAGCGTCACGGTGGCCGCTTCGTCGCCGCCTTTCGCCGCGACGTCGAGCCAGACGCAGAAGCCTCCGGCCGGACGGTGGTAGCCGTAACGGCTGCCGAGAATCCGATCGGCGAGATCGAATTTGATCCGGTAGAGACGCCGGTTTTCCTCGACATGGGCTTCGTCATTGTAGGCAGCCGCCGCCACGTATTGGACCGGGACCGGCACCTGCGGCGCAGCCACGTTGCGCAGTTCATGGAAGGCGCTGAGAAACCGCTTGTCACCGGCGGCAAAGCCGATGCGCATGCCCGGCAGGTTCGAGCGCTTCGACAGCGATTGAAACGCGACCACATTGGCGAAATCGCCGCCGGCGCATTCAAGCATGCTGCCGGACGCTTCTTGCGTGTAGATTTCCGAGTAGCATTCGTCGCTGAAGATCATGAAGCCATAGCGGTCGGCAAGTTGCTTCAGGCGGACGAAATAATCCCTGGACGCGACCGAGCCTTGCGGATTGGCGGGTGAGGCGATGTACATCGCCACCGTCCGTGCAAGGGTTTCCTCATCGAGCGCGTCGAGGTCGGGCAAGAATCCGTTCGCGACCGTGGCCGGCAGATAGATCGGCTCGCAGCCCGCGGCGCGCGCGCCGGCGCCATAGGCCGGGTAGAAGGGGTTGGGCATCAGGATAGCCGGCTTGCCCTTGCGCTCGCCGACAAAACGAACGGCGGCGAGCGCCGCCAGGAAAAGTCCTTCGCGGCTGCCGCTGAGCACCAGCACTTCGGTCTCGGGATCGACGGGGCGTGGCAGGCGAAAGCGCCGGGACAGCCAGCCAGACACGGCGCGCCGAAACGGCTCGATGCCCTTGGCGATCGGATAGCGGCCAAAATCTGCGATATGCGCGGCCAGAATCGGACCCACGAAAGCCGGCACCGGATGCTGCGGCTCTCCTAAAGATAGCGTTATCAAGGGTTTGGCCGGTTGATAAGGGGCCAGCAATTCGGTCACCCGCAGGAAGGGCGAGCGTTCGCTTTCCTGGTTTCCTGCGCCTTGCGGCGCGCGGGATGTTGCGGTCATGGCCATGCTTGTCGCGCCAGCACTCATTCAGGCCACAGGTCGCGTGTCTTGACCTGCGGGAGAGGGATCAAACCACCATAGATACGGCGAGGTTAAGACGCGATTAACCATCGGCGTGGGCGTCGAAATCCACCTTTCCGAAGAGCCTAAGAAAAAAGGGGCTCCAGCTTGCGCTGAAGCCCCTCAACGGTCTGAGCATTGCCGGGTATGTGCTCGAACCGTAGTTCTGGGCACCCTCTTGGAAGAGCGTGCCCTCGGGAGAACTCACATGTTGTAGGCGCGTTCGGTGTGGTCGGTGAGGTCGAGGCCCTCGCGCTCGCTTTCGACATTGACGCGCAGACCGACGATGACATCGACGACCTTGTAGAGAATGGCCGAACCGACACCCGACCACACCAGCGTGGTGCAGACGCCCCAGATCTGGGAGGTCATCTGTGCGCCGAATTCGTAGTCCGCGATCTTGCCGGTGACGTAGTCCATGATGCCGGTGCCGCCGAGCGCCGGGTTGACCAGAATGCCGGTGCCAAGCGCGCCGATGATTCCGCCGACGCAGTGGACGCCGAAGACGTCGAGCGAGTCGTCGTAGCCGAGTGCATTTTTCACGGCAGTGACGAAGAAGAGGCAGACCACGCCGACGATCAGGCCAAGCACGATCGCGCCCATCGGACCGGCATAGCCGGCGGCGGGTGTCACCGCGACGAGGCCGGCGACCGCGCCGGAAATCACGCCAAGCACCGAGGGATGGCCCTTGAGCATCCACTCGCAGAACATCCACGACAGCGCAGCCGCTGCGGTCGCGACAAAAGAGTTGGTCATGGCGAGCGCCGCGCCGCCGGTGGCTTCAAGATTGGAGCCGGCATTGAAGCCGAACCAGCCGACCCAGAGCAGCGAGGCGCCGATCATGGACATGGTCAGCGAGTGCGGCGCCATCAGGTCCTTGCCGTAGCCGATACGCTTGCCGATGATCAGCGCGCCAACGAGGCCTGCGATGCCGGCGTTGATATGCACGACGGTGCCGCCGGCGAAGTCGATCGCGCCTTTCTTGTAGATCCAGCCGCCGTCGGCCATGACTTCTGCGAGCTTGGCCTTTGCCGCGGCGAGCTTCGCCGCATCGCTGCCTGCTGCCGTAACCGCTTTCACCGCATCCGAGATCGCGTCCGGTCCGGCCCAGTACCAGACCATGTGGGCGATCGGGAAATAGATCAGCGTCACCCAGAGCGGAATGAACAGCGCGACCGCCGAGAACTTCATGCGTTCGGCGAAGGCGCCGACGATCAGCGCGGGCGTAATGGCCGCAAAGGTCATCTGGAAGCAGACGTAAACGAGCTCGGAGATATTCGCGTCGACGCTGAAGGTCGCGGCCTTGGAGTCAGGCGTCACGCCCGACAGGAAGGCCTTCGAGAGGCCGCCGAGGAAATCGTTGCCGCCGGTGAAGGTGAGGCTGTAGCCGTAAAGCGCCCAAAGCACGACGACGATGCAGACGGTGTAGAACACCTGCATCAACACCGAGAGCATGTTCTTGGAGCGGACGAGGCCGCCGTAGAACAGAGCGAGGCCCGGAATCGTCATCAATAGCACGAGCACCGTGGAGGTGAGCATCCAGGCGTTGTCGCCCTTGTTGATCGTCGGCTCGGCATAGGCAGCGTTCGCGGCAAGCAGGCCGACGGCGAAGGCCGCCAATCCCGTGCTGGTGGGACGCTTGAACGTCATTTCGATTTACTCCTGATTGGAAAAAGGGTGAGGGCGCTAGAGCGCCGCGGCATCCGCCTCGCCGGTCCGGATCCGGACTGCATTTTCGAGGTTGATGACGAAGATCTTGCCGTCGCCGATCTGGCCGGTCTTGGCCGCCTGCGTGATGGCTTCGATGGTTTTGTCGACCTGATCCGAGGCGATCGCGACCTCGATCTTGATCTTGGGCAGGAAACTCACCGCATATTCGGCGCCACGATAGATTTCCGTGTGACCCTTCTGCCGGCCATATCCCTTGACCTCGGTGACCGTCAGGCCGTGAACGCCGATGGCGGTCAAGGCATCGCGAACTTCTTCGAGCTTGAATGGCTTGATGATCGCCATAACGATTTTCATGGGTCTTATTCCCCGCTTGGACTCGGCACCAGGGCCGAGCGATCTCGACTGAAATTCACCACGCAGAAGGTCACGACGCGGGTACAGCCAAAGGCGGTAGAATCAAATGCCGTGCCAGTTCGGCCGGCATTGGAAACACTCCCTTAACACCGCGCTTTTTGGGCGCCCCGGCGCAGGTGTGGAACAATGCCGCAGGTATCAGCCCAAACGCTAGGCAGTTCAGCTTACGAATCGGGCATACGGGAGGCCGCGCGCCCGCTTTGCTCAGCGAGCGAGCAGTTCAAAGGTATCCAAATAAGGCCTACTACTGCAGCGCCTCGCCGTGCTGGGAAATGTCCGGCCCGCGGACCGTCACCGGCGAACACCAGCGAGTAGCCATAGGCGACCCAGAGAATGGAGATGAGCGCCACGGCAGCCAAGCTCTGCTTTGCCCGGGTGCGTTCTTGCGAGCGCTCTTAAAGCGCGTCGCTGTCGGTTTCGCCGGTCCGGATCCGCAAGGCGTGATCAATCGGCGTCACGAAAATCTTGCCATCGCCGATCTGTCCAGTGCGGGCGCTCGAGGTGATCACCTCAACCGCCTTCTCGGCGACCTCGGTCGAGACCGCGATCTCGATCCGCAGTTTCGGCAGAAAATTCACGACATATTCGGCGCCACGATAGATTTCGGTGTGGCCCTTCTGGCGGCCGTAACCCTTGACCTCGGTGACGGTCATGCCGTGCACGCCGATGGCGGTCAGCGCCTGCCGGACCTCGTCCAGCTTGAACGGTTTGATAATGGCGACAACGAGCTTCATGTTCAGGCCTTCATTTCCCGGATTGAGAAGGTCAGTCAAGCGAAGGTCAGTCAAGCTGTGAAGGGGAGCGGCACTCCTCTACCCCCAAGCCCACAATAGATGGCGGCGTGACCGAAAAACAATTGCGAAATTATCCCTTCGGTCGATAGTTCCGCGAGTGGAGTGGATTTGACATTCGCAAAAGTGCCTGCCGAGAAGCGATGCGGATGTTAGAATCGGACCACTGGCGGCCTGGCCTCATCTGCCAAGGTCGGGCAATCGGTCGCACGAACGTCGTCGTCTCGCCGTGTGTCAGGGGGAAGAATGTCAAACCGATACTGGTTCTACGCCGACCGCGGCCAGCAACAAGGGCCTTTTCCGGAAGCTCAATTCCGCGACTTCATCGCGAGGGGTATGGTTCGCGCCGACACGCTGGTCTGGACCGAGGGCATGGCGGGCTGGCAAAGCGCTGGCGAGATTCCCGGCTTCTTTTCTCCCGCAGCGCGGTCGCCGTCCACGCCTGGCAGAATGCCGGCGATGGCCAACGGGGACGGCGGCGCGTTATCGATCGATTTCGAAATCCTCGAGTTCGTCGGCCGATTTCTTTTGTTTATCTTCGGTGTGATTTTCGTCCTGCCGCTGCCCTGGATTCTCGTCAGCAATCTGAAATGGCTCACTTCGCGTACCCGCGTGCCCGGCCGGCCGGATCTCGGTTTCACCGGTGAGCCGATGGGCATTCTCTTGTATTACCTCGGCGGGGTCGTCGCGATCATTGTGCTGCACATCATCGGCGGCCGCAGCACCAATTTCCTCTCGTTCCTGATCGAGATCGCCTTGGGCTGGGCCGCGCTGCGCTGGTTCTTTGCCAACCTCTCGTCGGGCGGACAACCGCTGGGATTGAGTTTTTCCGGCTCGTACTGGATGTATCTCGGCTGGAATCTTCTGGGCGCGCTGGCCACCCTCACCATTATCGGCTGGGCCTGGGTATACACCGCGCAGACGCGCTGGGTTTACCGCAACGTCGACGGTACGCACCGCGAGATCGTCTTCAAGGCGAGCGGCCTCGAATATCTCTGGCGTGCCGTCGTCTGCATCGTCGCGTCCGCATTCATCATCCCGATTCCCTGGGTGGCGCGCTGGATGATGGGCTGGCTTGCCTCGCAGACCGTGCTGGTCGAGCGCGGCGCTTACGCCGAGGCCTGAGGCGGCGCTAGCCTTCGTTCGCGGAGCGAGCCTTCCTGCGCGACGGACGCCACCAGCGTGCCGTCCTGCGTGAAGATCGTGCCGCGGGTCAGACCGCGGCCATCACGCGCGCTCGGCGAGTCCTGGGCGTAGAGCAGCCATTCGTCGGCGCGAAACGGCCGGTGAAACCACATCGCATGGTCGAGGCTCGCGGCCATCATGCGCCTGTCGAACAGCGTCCGGCCGTAGCGCGCCATCGCCGCGTCAAGCAGCGAGAAGTCGGACGCATAAGCGAGCGCGCACATGTGAAGCGCCGGATCGTCCGGCAGTTTGGCAGCGGTGCGGATCCAGACATGGATGCGCCCGTCCTCGATCTTCTGACCGAAATAGCGGCCGAGTTCGACCGGCCGCAGTTCGATCGGCCGGTCGGACTCATAATAGCGGCGGACGAATTCCGGCATGTCGCGGAACATCGGCTGCTTGGCCATCTCCTCGGCGGTGAGTTTTTCCGGCGGCGGCACGTCGGGCATCCTGTCCTGATGGTCGAAGTCGCTCGGCTCCTCGACGTGAAACGACACCATGATCGAAAAGATCGCCTGGCCGTGCTGGATCGCAGTGACCCGCCGCGTCGAATAGCTCTTGCCGTCGCGCAGCCGCTCGACTTCGTAAATGATCGGGATCTGCGGATCGCCGGGCAAAATGAAATAGCAATGCAGCGAGTGCGGCAGCCGTCCCTCGACCGTGCGGCAGGCCGCGACCATGGCCTGTCCAATCACCTGTCCGCCGAAAACCCGCTGCCAGCTGGTTTTCGGGCTCTTGCCGCGGAACATGTTCACCTCGATCGGTTCGAGATCGAGGATCGAAATCAGGTCGATCAGGCTCTTGGACATCGTGAACTCCAGCCCCTTGCTTATAGAGTCTGTTTCGCCCAGCTATAATAAGGTAGCAAGCGTCAAGCTTACAGGTTCGAGTAAGGCGGTCCAGCATGTCGGTACAGCGAGGCATTGTCATCGGCGGTGGGGCGTTTGCAGGACTGGCGCTTGCGCTTGCCTTGCGTCAGGGCCTTGGGCCGGAACTCCCCATTATCGTCGCCGATCCCGCGCTCGCGACACGGCCGAGCCGCGATCCGCGTGCGACGGCGATCGTTGCGGCCTGCCGCCGGCTTTTCGAGACCATCGGCGCGTGGGCCGATGTGGCCAGTGGCGCACAGCCGATCCTGGACATGGTCGTTACCGACTCGAAACTCGAAGACGCGACGCGGCCGGCCTTCCTGACATTTTCCGGCCATGTCGAGCCGGGCGAGCCTTTCGCGCATATGGTCGAAAACCGCTATCTGATCGACGTGCTGATTCGGCGCGCGGTCGCGGAGGGGATCGATCTTCGCGGCCTCGCCGTCTCCGATTTCGCCGCCCGCGGCGATGGCGTCACGGTGACGCTGTCGGATGGCGGCGTCATTGAGGCGAGCCTTTTGGTGGCCGCCGATGGCGCGCGTTCGAAATTGCGCGAACGGGCCGGCATCGCGACCCACGGCTGGGATTACGATCAATCCGGAATCGTCGCCACGGTTGGCCACGAGCGCGATCACCAAGGCCGCGCCGAAGAGCATTTTCTTCCCGCAGGGCCCTTCGCGATCCTGCCGCTTTCCGGAAAGCGTTCATCGCTGGTGTGGACCGAAAAGCGTGCCGAGGCGGCGCGTATCGTCGCGCTCGGCGAAAGCGAATTTCAAGCCGAACTCGAGCGGCGGTTTGGCCTGCACCTTGGCGACGTGAAAGTGCTCGACAAGCCGCGCGCCTTTCCGCTCGGCTATTTCGTGGCGCGATCCTTTATCAGCGAGCGGCTCGCGCTGGTGGGCGATGCCGCCCATGTCATCCACCCGATCGCGGGCCAGGGTCTCAACATGGGCTTGAAGGATGTCGCCGCGCTCGCCGAAGTGATCGTGGATGCCGCACGGCTCGGTATCGATCCCGGCCAGGCCGATGTGCTCGAGCGTTATCAGCGTTGGCGGCGGTTCGACACCATGGCGATGGGATTTGCGACCAACTCGTTGAACTTCCTGTTCTCCAACGAATCGACGCTGTTGCGCACGGTGCGCGACATCGGCCTCGGTCTGGTCGACCGCGCGCCGCCGCTGAAGAGCCTGTTCATCCGTCAGGCCGCCGGCCTTGCCGGCGAGGTTCCGCGGCTTCTCAAGGGCGAAGCGCTCTAGTAATAAGCGACCGTCAACGCTTGTCGTCGGCCTTGATGAAGGCCGCGACCGCATCGATCATGGTCGTGTCGAGCGCCCGGTCCGTCTGGCTATAGGCGGCCATATTGTCGGCGTCGTCGGTGACATCGATCAGGACATGGTTCATGTCGGGCACCCACAGCGTCTTTGCCAAGGGTGAAGCCGCCGAGAGCGCCGCGAAATCCAGCCGCGCCACCTGCAAGTCACGGCCGCCGCCGACGATCAGGACCGGCTTGTCGATCGATTTCAGCGGATCGATCGGATCGATGACGAAGGCCGAAGCCAGGCTCGGCTGCATCGATGGCGCAATGGCAAAGCCGCGTGGCGGCGGATCGACGGTCTGCCCGGCCATGATGCTGTCGATGGCCTTGAGGATCGGTTCGAGAACGTCGGGCGGAATTTGTCGCCGTTCGAGTTGCGCCTTCAACAGATCGCCCTGACGGCGCGCCGCCGTGACCAGCAGCACCACGCGGTCGAGTTGCGTCTGTCGCGCGGCGAGGATTGCCACCAGCCCGCCTTCGGAGTGTCCGGCGACCGCCACGCGCGAGAACTTGCCGCCGTCGCGCAGGTAATTCACGAGCGACACGGCGTCGTCGACATAGTCCTTGAAGCGAAAGTCCTCCGGCTTTCCGAATTCCGGCTTCCAGCCGCCGGCGCCGCGCTTGTCGTAGCGAAGCGTTGCGATCTTGCGCTCCGCCAGCTGCTCGGCAAGCTTCTTCAGCGTGGCGGGCTTGGCCTGTGGCCCGTTGCCGTCGCGATCGGTCGAGCCGGAACCTGCGATCAACACTGCCACCGGCGGCCGTTCGACATCCGCAGGCGTGGTCAGGACGGCGTCAAGGTTGCCGACGCGAATCGTCGCTTCGCCGGCGGATGCGTCCCCAATCGTCCCGCAAAAGGCGAGGAGGGCGATCGCGGCGATGAGCCTGCCTTTGCGCATCGCTAGTCGATCTTCCGCGCCTCCTCAGGCAGCATGATCGGAATGCCGTCGCGGATCGGATAAGCAAGCTTGGCCGTGCGCGAGATTAGCTCCTGCCGTGTCGCATCGTATTCGAGCGGACCCTTGGTCATCGGGCAGACCAGAATTTCCAGCAGCTTGGGATCGACGGTGCCTTCAGGACGTTCGGGCAAGGCGTTCATGCTGGTCTCCGGCATAGTGCTTCCGATTCCGGCCACCCTGGCGTGGGATAGGGGGATCGGATCATCCGCGATTTGCGCCCCCTGTACCATATTCGGCCGAAACCTGTCGCCGTCTCGCGGCTCGAAAGGCAGGATTTTTCGGAAAGCCGTGGGCACCAACAAGCGAGTTGATTCTGCTCCCGCTTGATCGATCTGAAGTCCCTGATCGGCTTCGTCGCTTGTGCTGCAGGGACTTCAGATCGGCGGCACCAGCCGAACCGGTAAAGAAACTTCGAAAAGAACCGGTCAATTACCACAGGAACTGCTAGGCGAATTCCAATATTTCTTGAGTAAAACCGCAGGAGTGCCAGTGGTCTACAATCCGGGTGGGTAAGGATCGACATGTTTGTAAATCGACGTCAGAGCGAGCGGCGTGTGTGCCGGAGTTTCGCCAAAATACAGTTCGGGACCGGTACGTTGCCGCGCGACTGTACCATCACCGACGTTTCGTCGGGGGGTGTGAAGGTCATCGCCGAGCATATCGACGTTCCTTCCGAATTCACCATCATCATGTCGGAAGGCCGGCCGCGCCAGTGTCGCCTGGCATGGCGGATCGGCTACGAATTCGGCGCCCAATTCCTTGACTGAGCTAACCGGCGCAAGTCGCCATTCGCAAGCGCCGGGGCTTAACCGGAATTTAGGGTTAAGCCGAATACACTTCTGAAGCGCGTACCGCTCGTTTGATGTCCTTTCGCTCCCCGCCGAAAAGCCGGGGAGCGCGGGGTGTCGGACCGAAAGTGTCAGGCTTCAGAGTTTCAGAATGTATCCGTCGCTGCCCCGGCCGCTCGGCCTTGCGAGATTCCGTGCCGCGACGGCGGTGTCGGCTGTTCTGCTTCTGGCGCTGTGCGGATGCCAGACCGACGGGATGTCGGACATCACCGGATCGCTCGGCGCGAAAGCCGAGAAGACGTCACCTGCCCAAAGCCTCGAATCCTATCGCGACCGCTACCGTTCGCATCCGGAGGATGCGAACGCCGCCTTGAATTACGGAAAGGCGCTGCGCGCCTCCGGCCAGCGGTCCCAGGCGGTCGCCATGCTGGAGCAGGCCACGATCGCTCATCCCGGCGACAAGGCTTTGATGGCTGGCTATGGCCGTGCGCTGGCCGACAACGGCAATTTCCAGCAGGCTCTCGAAGTTCTTGGCCGCGCGCATTCGCCGGAGGATCCCGATTGGCGTATCCTGTCGGCGCAAGGCGCGGTGCTCGACCAGCTCGGGCGTGGCGAGGAAGCGCGGCAATACTACGCAAGCGCGCTCCGCATCGTGCCGGACGAGCCGTCGGTGCTGTCGAACCTTGC
Source organism: Bradyrhizobium erythrophlei (assembly GCF_900142985.1). NCBI lineage: Bacteria > Pseudomonadati > Pseudomonadota > Alphaproteobacteria > Hyphomicrobiales > Nitrobacteraceae > Bradyrhizobium > Bradyrhizobium erythrophlei. The sequence continues at coordinate 2,899,590 of NZ_LT670849.1, read as the reverse complement.
GCTGTCCTACGTTCTCTCAAAGGATCTCGCCAAGGCGGAAGAGACGCTGCGCCGTGCCAATGCGCATGGCGATGCCGGTCCGCGCGTGAAGCTGAACCTCGCTCTGGTGGTGGGGCTGCGCGGAAATATGGCCGAGGCCGAAAGCCTCGCGAAGGAAGGCCGGCCTCCGGAGGAGGCGGCCGCCAATGTCGCGTATTTGAAACGGATGCTGGCCAAGCAGGCCGCCGCAAAGCCCGCACCCGGCGGTGCTGCACGAACCGATTAAGCGCGCCAATTCGTCCGGCGTGCCGTGTCAGCCTTTGGCGCGGAGCTTCTTGATCAACGGAGAAAACAGCGAGCCCTTCGGCTTCTTCGGTTCGCCACGGCCGTTCAGCTGACTGGCGATATGGACGAAGGTCTTGCTGATGCGGTGACTGGCGGAGATCTCGGCGATCATCTGGCCGTTATTGGCGGCGGTGCCGAACATCTTCGGATCGAACGGAATCGTAGCCAGCGGCGGGCTCTCGATCGCTTTGGCAAATTCGCGCGCGCTGATTTCCGGCCGCTTCGACATGCCGACCTGATTGAGACAATAAAGCGGAGGCCGGTCGTTCGGACGCGCCGTCTTGAGCAGGCTCAGCATATTCTTGGCGTTGCGCAAGTTGGCGAGGTCAGGTTCGGCGACGATCAGGATGTCGTCGGCTCCGACGAGCGCGCGCCGTGTCCATCCCGACCATTGATGCGGAATGTCGAGAACGATCACAGGCGTGGTCAGGCGCAGAGTGTCGAAAATCGCGTCAAAAGCGTCGGCGCCGAAATCATAGACACGATCGAGCGACGCCGGCGCGGCCAGCAGGCTGAGATGATCGTTGCATTTCGAAAGCAGGCGCTCGATGAAGGAACTGTCGGGACGCTCATTGGCGAAGACGGCGTTGGCGATGCCCTGCAACGGGTCCTTGTTGTAATCGAGGCTGGCGGTGCCGAAGGCCATGTCGAGATCGATGACGACCGAGTCCAGCGCCAGGTCGCGCGCGATCGCCCAGGCCACGTTGTGGGCGACGCTGGAGGCGCCGACGCCGCCCTTGGCGCCGACGACGGCGATGATGCGTCCGACAGGGGTATCTTCGGACGCCGAGAACAGCCCGCAGATGGCGCGAACGACGTCGAGCGTCTCGACCGGTCCGACCACGTAATCGCTCACGCCGCGACGTACAAGCTCGCGGTAGGGTGCCTCGTCAGCTTCGCTGCCGATGACAACGACGCGGGTGCCGGCGTCGCATACGGTGGCGAGTTCATCGAGGCCGACCAGAATATCCTTGCCGGCCCTGGTCTCCAGAATGATGACGTTCGGCGTCGGGACGCTGTGATAGGTCTCGATGGCGGCATCCATGCCGCCCATCTTGAGTGTGAGATGCGCCTTGGCCAGACGGCGGTCGAGACCGGCCGACTGTACCGCGTCGGCGGTCGCGGTGTTTTCGCAGAAGGCCTGTACCGATACCCGTGGCGCCGGCGAGATATAATCGTCGCTGAGCGGCGGCAGAGCATCGAGATCGTCTGAATCGTTACGCGAATAGATCATTTGCCGGCATCGCTGAGTTTGGCTTTTTCGCCTTCGGGATAATCGGTCGCGGTGGTCGTGCCCTTGCGATATTTTTCAAAGCCCTCGGTGCGACGCACCGTGTAGGATGGCGTTTCAGGGCGCGGCTGCACGAGGTCGGACGGGTTCGCCACCATCGCGGCCATGTTGCGCTGATAGGCGCAACCGAAATTGTAATAGGACTTGTTCTCGAAGTAGGTCGGATCCTTGATCGAGGGGCCGAGATCCTCCGGCCACACGCCGCAAGGACCTACCACCGCCGTCATTCTTGGATAGGTCAGGCGAACCGTCGCAAGGGTCCGCGAATCATAAGGGGTATAGCGGCGCAGCTTGATGCCGCTGGATGGCACGCCGCCGGCCTCCAGGACCGCCTTGGCTTCGTGAGCCGCACTTTCCGCAGCCCGCGCGTTGGAGGTGTTGACCGGCACGTCCACGATGATGGTGCCCGTGCCTTCGCTGACCCAGCTCTGTGCCAGCCCCGCGACGTCGGTGCGCTGGGCGGCAGACAGTCCGCCGCGCGCATGGCCGACGAACAGAACGACCGAGCGATCGGCTTCCTGCACCGCGATCGGATGCCGCAGGCGATAATCATCGGGAATACTCGCGCCTGGCGCCGTCGCAACGCTGCCCGTGGTTTCGGTGCATGCCCCGAGCGCGACCGAAAGGCCGAGCATCGCGCCGGCCAGACGCAGCCCTTTATTGCGAAAAAGCGACATCTCGTTTGTCATCGTGCTTCCCCCGCCTCGCCGGCCTAATCAATGATGAAGCCGAAATTGGCCTGATAATTCGCGACCGGCTCCACCCGCGCAGGCACGCCGTAGATGCGCGCGATCTGGCCAAACAAGGCTGATTGGGCGTCGGACGCGGGCGCAAATCCGTCATCGGGTCGCGACAGTTCCTTCTGTGCGACCGCGCGCACCACATAGGGCGTGACGATGACCATCAGTTCGGTCTGGTTCTTGACGAAATCCTGGCTGCGGAAGAGCTGGCCGAACAACGGAATCTGATCGACGCCGGGCATGCCGTTGATGGCCTGTTTGGTCTGTTCCTGGATCAGCCCTGCCATCGCCAGCGAGCCGCCCGAGGGAATCTCTACCGTCGTTTCGGCGCGGCGAGTCTTGATCGAGGGGATCGTCGTTCCGCCCACTCCGCCCTGCAAGGCGTTTTCGAGCGAGACTTCGGACACTTCCGTCATGACTCTGAGGCTGATCTTGCCTTCGGTCATCACGACCGGCGTGAAATTGAGCGAGATGCCGAATTTCTTGAAGCTCACCGTCTGCACGCAATTTCCGATGCCGCCTCCGGTCGTCGTTTGACAGGTAACGCCTGTTGGAATCGGAAATTCACCGCCTGAAATAAACGTCGCCGATTCGCCGGAGATCGCGCTGAGGTTCGGCTCGGCCAGGGTATGCACGACGCCCGCGCTTTCCATCGCGCGTAGGGTGGCCGTGACCGTCGGAATGCCGGCCCTGTTGACCGCCGAGGCGACCAGCGAGTTGCTCGTCAGCGGTCCGCTGTTTGCGGTGAATGGGTTGGCGTTGTTGAAGTTCACCACGGCCGTGCCGTAGTTCATATTGGCGCTGAGATCGATGCCGAGCTGCTTGATGATGTTGCGTTGGACTTCCGCGACGGTGACCTTCAGCATCACCTGATCGCGGCCTTTGACCACGATTGAGTTGAGGACCTTGTCCGTGCCGCCCACGAGACGCGCGACCACGTCGCCGGCTTGCTGTGCTTCAATCGGGGTCGATACCGATCCCGTCAACATCACGCTGTCGCCGATGCCTTCGGCCTGGATGGCCGCGCCCGGCAACAACTGCTTCAACGCGGCGCGAACGCCGTTGAGGTCACGCTTGATCGCGATGTCGTAGGCGGCGATCTGCTGGCCGTCTGCGTCGAAGAACACGACGTTGGTCTGGCCGACGGCTGAGCCGATGACGTAAGCCCGCTGCGGCGAGCGGATCACCGCGTTTGCAATCTTGGGATCGGCGACCAGCACGTCCTTGACGTCGCGCGGCAGGTCGATGATGGCCGACTTGCCGACACCAAGCGCAAGAAAGCGGATTTTCTGCGGGATGCTCGAGGTGGTAGCGGGGTCGGCGGCGTGGGACAGGGTGGCCGGGACGCTGATGATGGCGGGTCCGGGAGCCGCGTCGCTCTCGGCGGCCGGCGCCAGGCCCGATGTAAGCGCGAGAACTGTCACCGAGGCGGACAGCGCGCCGATCAACTGGGTTCGAATGGACGTCCGGCTTCCCCTGAGAGCCATGTTCTTCTTCCTTCTGATCAAGAGCATCCTCGTCATTTCAAGACGGGCGCGGGCGGGTTGTTGACGCCGTAGCGGACCACGTTGACGCCGGGACGCTGAGTTGTTTCGTTCGCGCTGACCGAGACCTGGTTGGCGTCGGCGATGCTGCGCAGCGCCAGCGACAGCGTTCCGGCCTGTCGTGCTGCGGCGAGAGCGGTGGTTTGCTCGGACTTCAGTTCAAGCGTGACCGTCCGGCCGATGACGTTATTGGTGCCCTCTTTTTCCTTCGGGGCCTGGTCGATGGCGAGCACGCGAATATTGGCCAGGGCGATTTGGGAAACGACGAGATCGGGCTGAGTTGGGTTTGGATTCTTCTCGCGGCGCGTGAGAATGACGTCGACCCGGTCGTTGGGCAGAATGAATCCACCGGCGCCGGTCTCCGCGGAAATTTCCGTCGATACGGCGCGATATCCGCTCGACAGGATCGCGGCCATGAAGCCGGAGCCGTCGGCTTTCACCAGTTTGGCTTCGCGGATGGGCTCGCCGGCGACAAAGGGAGCGCGCGCGATCGAGCCAGCGACCTGGTTCGTGGCGTCCGGGCGATCGCTGCGGCGAATGAAGTTACTGCTCGTGGTCCCAGCCGGCCAAGTCTCCCAGATCATGTCGTTGGCGGTCAACGTCTGGCCAAGGCCGATGTCGGACTTCGCCACCAGGATATCGACGGTCTTGATCTGGACGACGGCTTCGACAGGAGCCGGTGGCTTGCTGTCGATTCCGCTGGCGAGATAGGCGGCAACGCCGCCGGCGCTGAGGGCGATAGTCAGAACGACAATGCGGGCGATGTTCATACGCAGGATCTACTGTTACGCAAAAGGCCACTGGGTTCGGCCGGAAAGCCTCACCTTCAGCGATGACTAAGGGGTAAAGGTATAAGCGACCTTGAAAGGAGGAACCTTTGCGCGCGGGCGCAGGCCGATTTGTCCCGCATGGTGAACGCAAGGTTATTGTCCGCCACAATGCGGCGGTGGCGCCTCGAGTGCTTGCCCGGAATAGCCGTTTCCGCCGCGCGGGTTATCCGGTGAAGACGATCAGCCCGCACCCAGTCCGATGACGCGCGAACCGGACGGCGACGGCGATTACGTTTCAGTCACCATCCGGGCAAAAGTTGTCGGCGGTTTCTTCGGCAACCAGGCTTACGGCGATGCGAGGCGGAGCATTTCGGCTACCACCGCCTGTTGCCGGGCTTGAGGCAAAGGCCGGTCCGAAAGCGCAAAGCCGAGATAGGCCCAATAGAGAATTTGCGCCCGTGCGCGGGCGGTGTCCCGCGAAATCCCGGTGTCGAGCAACAGACGCTCGACATAGGCCAGCCGGCGCTTGTCGATCGCCCGCACGGCGGCCCTTGCCGCCGGATCGACCACCGCCCAGCGACGAACTGCGTTTTCCAGCGCCAGCCTCTCGCCGAATACTCGGTGCAGCAGAAATTCCAGCGCATTGTGCTTTCCAGCGGCGGCTTCGACATCGTCGATAATTCGCTCAGCAGCGATCTCGCGCCAATATTTGAGAATTTCCGCATGGAACGCTTCGACATCGGCGAAGTGCCAGTAAAAGCTGCCGCGTGACACGCCCATGGCCTTGGCCAGCGGCTCGGCTTTCAGCGCCGTAAAGCCGTCCTGGGCGAGCGTCCTGATGCCCTGATCCAACCAGTCGCTGGCGGAGAGCTGATCTGCCATGTGCCGTTCCCGTGACGGCCCACCATACACCACTGTATTGACAACGCCAGCGGTCTGGCGCAAGCTCTCCATACACAAGTGTATGGAGATTGGTTATGGAGAGGCCGGATGCGTGACATGTTCCTCTCGGCGGCGGGAATTGCCGCGATCGTGGTGGCCGTGCTCCACGGCGTTCTCGGCGAAACCAGGGTGTTTTCGAGGGCCACCATCGAACCGCCGCGGCTTCGCACCCTGATCCGGATTTGCTGGCAGATCGGCACCGTTGGATGGATCTGCGGCGGCATTCTTCTGCTGGCGGCGCCCTCGATTGCCTCGGTCTCTGCCCGGCACTGGATCGTCGTCACGATCTGCGCGATGTACGCCTTCGGGGTGATCGGCAATTTCTGGGTCTTTCGCGGCCGCCATTTCGGCTGGGCCGCGCTTGGCGCGGTCATCGTGATGGCGGCGATCGGCTATTAGTAGAGTGGATTTGATATTCGCATCCTGTCGCGGCGGCGCTGAAAGGAACGTCAGAGTTGCCACACTAGTTGTTCACCGGGCCGTGATGCCCGTGCTCGATCGTTTCGTCCCGCTCGACGAAGCGGTTTTGACAGCGTTTTGCGTTGCGGACGCCCGCCTCAGTTTAAAATCGCTCTAAGATCAATGCGTTTTAGCTCGCCAAGCTTGACCTCGGCGTCAGCGGTTGAAAATACAGACCATGACCGCCATCGATCAAAGCAGTACGCCACCCGAGATGCGGCTTGGCCTCGCCAAGCGCGGCTATTCCGGTGTGATCCAGCATCTTGATGCCACTGAGGTGAACTCCTCGCTTCCCGCGATCGAACTGGAAAGCCGTCTCATCGAGCTCGGCTTCGTCGAGGGAGCCAGGGTCGAGGTGCTCCACGAGGGCATTATCGGGCGTGATCCGATTGCCGTTCGCGTCGAGAACGTGACGGTCGCGGTGCGCCGACGCGAGGCGATGGCCGTCGTAGTCGTCTGACCGGTGGACTGGTGCGGCGTCATGGAAGCTCCGTTAATGCATCTCGCTTTGGTGGGGACGCCCAACAGCGGCAAGACGTCGCTGTTCAACGCGCTGACGGGCAGCCGCCAAAAGGTCGCGAATTATCCCGGCGTCACCGTCGAGCGCAAGGAAGGCTTCTTCGTCACCCCGCTGGGGCGGCAGGCCTCGATCGTCGATTTGCCCGGCACCTATTCGTTGCGCGGCCGCAGCCCCGATGAGGAAATCACCCGGGATTTCGTGCTGGGCCGCGCCGCCGGCGAAAAGCCCCCGGATCTCGTCCTGTGCGTGGCGGATTCCACCAACCTGCGGCTGACCATCCGTCTTCTGCTCGAACTGAAGCGGACCGGCCGGCCGTTGATGCTGGTGCTGAACATGTTCGATATCGCGACGCGGCGCGGCGTCACCGTCGATGCCGCGCGCATGTCGGAAATGTTGGGCGTTCCGGTAGTGACGTCGATTGCGGTACGCAAAAGCGGCATCGCCGAGCTATTGCGCAAGACCGATGAAATCGCGGCGCAGTCGGAGACGGCGGTCCGCGAAAATCTCTGGAAGCCGCTTTCGGTCGCTGATTTGCGCGCCACCCAGCGCGAGGCCGACCGGATTATCGGCGAGACCGTCAGTCTTCCAGCCAGACCCGACACCTGGTCGGGCCGGATCGACGCCGTGGTGCTGCACCCGGTCGCTGGACTTCTCATCCTTGGCCTCGTGCTGTTCGTGATGTTCCAGGCGGTGTTCGCCTGGGCGCAGCCGCTGATGGAGCTTCTGTCGGACGGTTTTTCCGCGCTCGGCCAGCTGGTGCACGATACGCTGCCGGCAGGGCTGTTGCAGAGTTTCCTGCAAAACGGCGCGATCTCCGGCGTCGGCAGCGTCATCGTGTTCCTGCCGCAGATCATCATCATATTCCTGTTCATCCTGCTGCTCGAAGACTTTGGCTACATGGCGCGTGCGGCGTTTCTGATGGACCGCATCATGGGTGGTGCGGGCCTGCACGGCCGCGCCTTCATTCCCCTGCTATCGAGCTTTGCCTGCGCGATTCCCGGCATCATGGCGACGCGTGTCATCGACAACCGTCGCGACCGGCTGACCACGATCCTGATCGCGCCGCTGATGACCTGTTCGGCGCGAATCCCGGTCTACACCCTGATTATCTCGGCGTTCATTCCGGACCAGCAGGTCTGGGGCTGGATCAACCTCAGGGGGCTCGTGATGTTCGGCCTCTATGCGGCCGGCATCGGCAGTGCCTTGCTCGTCTCGTTCCTGATCAAGTTTTTCATGCTGCGTGACTATGCGCCCGCGCCGTTCATGCTGGAGTTGCCGGACTATAAATTGCCGCGGCTGAAGAGCATCGCGATCGGCATCTACACGCGAGCGAAGATGTTTTTGGTGCGCGCCGGCACCACAATCTTCTCGATGATGGTGCTGATCTGGTTCCTGGCGTCGTTTCCGCAGCCGCCCGCCGGCGCCGAAGGGCCCGCCATCAACTACAGCCTGGCCGCAATGATCGGACATGCGCTGGCGCCGCTGTTTGCGCCGCTTGGCTTCAACTGGCAAATCGTGGTGGCGCTGATTCCTGGCATGGCCGCGCGCGAAGTGGCGGTCGCTGCGCTCGGCACGGTCTACGCCATCGAGGGCGGCAAAGAGGCTGCGGATCAGATCGGGCAGGTGCTGGCCACCAAATGGAGCCTGGCGACGGCGCTGTCGCTGCTTGCCTGGTACATCTTCGCCCCGCAATGCGCCTCGACGCTGGCAGTAATCCGGCGCGAGACCGGCGGCACGAAATGGATGGTGGTGACGTTCCTCTATATGTTCGTGCTGGCCTATGCGGCGAGCCTCGTCACCTACAACGTCGCGGTCGCCTTCGGCGCCGGCTAGCGCAATCAAGTGGCGCGCCGATGAGGTCGAGTTTCGTCGTCAAACGGTCATCTTGAGGCCTTCCGGAGATTTAGTTTTGTTCTAATTCTAAAGTAGAGCGATTCCAGCTGCGCTGTTCCATTTTCGAATCCCAGAAATAGGTTGCAATGATTACTAAGGCCCCACGAAATCGCGGAGTTCCTGATCTCCGCGGATTGGGGGCTTCATGTCGCGGTGTCATTCTCTGCACTTCTCTTCATCGTTCTCTTCCTGGTTTGGTCGCTCGAGGCGGGGAATGCTGCTTGCAGCAACCGCGATCTCTCTCCTTGGCTCCGGCAGCGCTTGGTCAGCGGAGGGTGAGGCCAGTGATGCCGTACTGAAGAAAATGGAGGCGATGGAGAAGCGTATCCAGTCGCTCGAAGCCGAGCTTAGGCAAAAGCGGGTTGCCGATGCCGCCGGACAAGAGGCTGCACCTGCCGACAAGAAGCGAACTGCCGGCTCCGAAAAGGCGCAGAAAAAAACGCCAGCCCCCGAGACCGACAAAGGCGCCAAAGTTGCCGCCGCACCGGAGCTGCCGCAAGATCCGAAAGGCAAACCGTCGTCCAAACCCAAGACGCTCGACCTCTCCACCCCGCCGTCCGACCTGCCGATCCTGGGCGTCGCTCCGTCGCCGGTGGCTGGCCTGAGCATCGGGGCTTACGGCGAAGTCAAATTCGGGTCGATGCAAAATCCTGCCGCCAATGGTCAGTGGCAGAGTGGCTTCGATACCGCGCGCATGGTGCTGTTGCCGACCTATGCGATCACCGACAACATTATCTTCAATGCCGAAATCGAATTCGAGCATGCCGGCTCAGGCTTCGACAACGACGACAAGCTGCATGGCACCGCCGAGATCGAGCAGCTTTGGATTGATTTCAAGATCATCGATCAGTTCAACTGGCGCGCGCCGGGCATCGATCTGGTGCCGATCGGATATATCAACCAGCATCATGAACCGACGCAGTTCTACAGCGTCAACCGGCCCGAGCTCTACAACAGCATCATCCCGTCGACCTGGAAGGTGCCCGGCACCAGCGTGTACGGCACGATCAGCGAGGATTTGAGGTACCAGATCATGCTCAGCGCCACCAACGAGGACTTTGGCGATTCGTTTGCCAATCGCACGGACGCCAAGACAGTGCCGCTGCCCGGTACGCCGTATTTCCCCGGCATCGACGGGGCCAACGCGCTCGCATTCTCAAACCCGCCACTCGGCGGTTTTGACCAACTCTCCAATACGCTCGCGGTGTCCGGCCGGCTCGACGTCACCCCAACATTCCTTCCGGGGTTCGGAGGCAGCATCAGCGCCTATTACTCGCCCAATACGACACCACGTGGCGCCCATGACGATCTTGGCAACTTCCTGGGCAAGTCCAGCCTTGCCATGTTCGATGCCGAATTCCGCTATCGTGTACCCAATACCGGCCTCGAATTGCGCGGCGAATACGTCCGCGTCGAATTCGGCAATCCTGCAAACCTGCGGGCCAACAACGACAGCGATCCAACCAACAATGTTGGAAAAGCGATGTTCGGCTATTCGGGCGAGATCGCCTATCACATCCCGCTCGGCACCATCCTGCGGAGCGAGTGGGAAGCGGTTCCGTTCTATAACTACACTTACGAAAATCTCCAGACAGGCGGGTTTGCCGGAACGGATATCAACTCGCCGACGGGCGCCGGCCAGCGCCAATTCCATACCGCAGGCGTTGCGGTCTTCCCGTCGCCAAAAATCGTGCTGAAGGCCGAGTATCAAAGGGTGATCGACAAGAGTCTCGTCGGTGCGCTCTCGGATTCGTACCTCGGTGGCGTGGGCTTCTTCTTTTGAGCCCCGCGAGGAATACGCTTGTGAAAGCCGTGCTGTCGGAGAGGCCGCGCGGCTGCCAAACGGAAATGATGGGAACGGGTGAATCATGACGGAATGGATTCGATATGTGCTGCCGGCGGCTGCGGTAGCGTCGGTCGCATCGCCTGCCTATGCGATGCAATACCTTTCGATCGAGGAAGCGCAGAAGCAGGCGTTTCCGTCGGCCACCCAGTTCACCGAAGTTCAGTCGGGAAGGATCTGGAAGGCCGAAGCGGGCGGACGTGTCGCGGGCTTTTTCATTTTCGACCGGGTCGTCGGCAAGCACCTTTATATCGACTACGCCGTCGCACTGACGCCCGCAGGGGCGGTGCACGGCGTTGAGATCCTGCAATATCGCGAATCGTACGGCGGCGAGATCAGAAGCCCCAGCTGGCTCGCTCAATTTGTCGGAAAGACGAACGCCAACCCGCTCAAGATCAATGGCGATATCAGGAATATTGCGGGCGCGACGCTGTCCTCGACGCATGTCACCGAGGGCGTGAAACGCATACTGGCGACGTATGGCAGCCGGCTTAAATAGAATGCGCCGCGCCAGACCCTTGCTCGGGACTTTCGTGGAGATCGAGGCGAGTGGGCCCGATCGGGCAGAGGTCAATCGCGCGGTTGATGCGGCGTTCGAGGCGGTCGCGGTCGTTCACCGGCTGATGAGCTTTCACGATTCCGAAAGCGACGTCAGCCGTCTCAACCGCGAAGCCTTCGATCGCCCGGTCAAGGTTCACGCATGGACCTTCCGCGTGCTTGAGACAAGCGTGGAGCTTCATCACCGGTCGAACGGTGTGTTTGACGTCGCTGTCGCGCCGGCCCTTCAGTCCATGGGAGTCTTGCCGAAGCTCGACGCCGATGCGCCGATCGATGCGCAGGCGCGCACGCCGGACGCGATCGAGCTGCGCAATGGGCAGATGGTCCGCTTTCGGCATCGCCAGGCGAGAATTGACCTTGGTGGAATCGCGAAGGGTTTTGCCGTCGATCGCGCGCTGGAGGCGCTTCGCGAATCGGGTTCGCTGGCCTGGGGTCTCGTGAATGCCGGCGGTGATCTCGCCGCTTTTGGAGCGCAGGTGCAATCGGCTCATGTTCGCTATCCCCGCGATCCCGGCCGCGTGGTCTGCCGTGTCGAATTCGCCAACGAAGCGCTGGCATCTACCGCGCGCCGGTTCGATCCCTTCCGGTCCGTAGAAACGTCAGGATCGGCGATCATCGGTCCCGACGGTCAAGCTCCGGCAAATGCGATCGACGGTGTGACCGTCCGGGCTCCATCCTGCATGATTGCCGACGCCTTGACCAAAATCGTCGCGATTTCCGGCACGGACGCAGCCGGTTTGCTTGAGCTTTACAATGCAAGTGCGCTACTGATCACCTCGGACGGTGAGGTCCAGATCTCCTCTGATTGGCAAAACGCAGTACACCTTGCGGCTTAGTTCTTCATTCCGATACGCGATCTACGCATCCTTTACGGTCCTGCTGCTCACCGGGGCCGGCTGGCTCGTTGCGGATTGGCAAAAGGATATCTCCAGCGACGAGATCTGGCAGCAAAGCATCGCCTATCTCCTGATGGCGCATGGCGGCACGGCAATGGTGACGCTGCTTCTGCTCGGGGCCCTCATTCCAGTCCACCTGATGCGCGCGTGGCGGAGCCGGAAGAATCGCATATCCGGATCGACGATGGCGACGTTCAACGCGATCCTGATCGGGACCGCTTTCGGGCTCTATTATCTCGGATCGGAAACGCTGCGGCCGTGGATGAGCTGGATCCACATCGCTGCCGGATTTTCATTGGCCCTGCTGTTCCCGCTGCATATTTACCTGGGCCGGCGCAAGCTGCCTTAGCCCGCAGCGCTATTGCAGTCCGGAATCGTTGCTGGTGCGCTTCTTGGCGAGATCCATCTCGGTCACGGCGATGAGGATTTCGGCGCGCGTCTTCAGATCGGGCGCTTCCAGCATCGCCTGTTTCTCCGGCGGGCCGTAAGGCGACATCATCGCCAGCGCGTTGACCAGCGCTTCGTTGGGCGCGTTTTCGATGCCCTCCCAGTCGACCTTGAGATTGTTGGCGTCGAGAAATTCCGTCAGCGCTTTCAGGAGAGCCTCCCGATCGACGGCCTCCTCGCCTTTGCGAGCGGCAAAGTCGTCGATATACGGAAAGTAATCGACCTTGCATTGCCGGTACTGGGTCAGCACCTTCGGCTCTTCGACGATCTTGAAGCGGGCAATGCCGGTGAGTTCGAGGACGTAGCGGCCGTCGCCGGACTCGGCAAGCTGGGTGATGCGCCCGACGCAACCGACATGAAACAGTTTCGGATGGGCTTCGTCCGGTGAATGCGAGACGTCGGGCTGGATCATCCCGATCAGCCGATGGCCGTCGCGGAACGCGTCGTCGACCATCGCCAGATAGCGCGGCTCGAAAATATTGAGCGGCATCTGCCCGCGCGGCAGCAGCAATGCGCCGGGCAGCGGAAATACCGGAATAATTTCGGGAAGGTCTGAAGGTCCGCGATATTCGGCATTGATCGGCATTACGGTCACCAGCCCATATCGTGCCTGGGATCAGCTATTCGCGACCCACGTCCAAGGCCTTGCGTTACGCCCGCTTGTTACCTGCAACTACGCAAACAGGATCGTCGACAGCCGCTTTCGTCCCTCGACGGTCGCTTCGTCGGTGGCGCCCCACGCGTCGAAGAACTGTACCAGCTGCTTGCGCGCGCCGTCCTCGTTCCATTTACGGTCACGCTTGACGATTTCGAGCAGTTGCTGTGTCGCCTCCGTGCGCTTGCCGGCGGCGTTGAGCGCGGTCGCGAGATCAAACCGCGCCTGATGATCAAGCGGATTTGCGGCGACTTTCTGTTCGAGTTCGGCGATCGGCCCAAGCGATTTGGCCTGTTCGGCCAGATCGATCGCGGCCTGCACGGCCTTCACCGCGGCGTCGCCGCGTTTGGATTCAGGCACCATCGCCAGCGTCTTCTTGGCCTGATCGATCGCCCCGGTGGTGGCGTAGCATTTCGCCAGTCCCGCCATTGCCGCGATGTTGGTGGCGTCTGCCGAAAGCACCTCGGCATAGATCGAGGCGGCGTTGGATGCGTCGCCCTCGGCGAGCAGGGTTTCGGCCTCTTTCAGGATTTCGGCAATGTTCGGCTCGCCGGGCATGCCGGCCGTCAGTTTGTTGACGAAGGCCGTCACCTGGCTTTCGGGCACCGCGCCCATGAAGCCGTCGGCGGGTTGGCCGTTGACGAAGGCGATCACGGCCGGAATCGACTGGATTCCCATCTGGCCGGGAATCGCAGGATGCTCGTCGATGTTCATCTTGACGAGCTTGACCTTGCCGTTGCCGGCACGGACGACCTTTTCAAGGATAGGAGTGAGCTGGCGGCAGGGACCGCACCATGGCGCCCAAAAGTCGATCAGCACCGGCTGCCGTTTGGATTCCTCGATAACGTCCTTGACGAAACTCTGGGTCGTCGTCTCCTTGATCAGGTCGGTCGCGGCCTGCGGCGCGGCTCCATTGCCCTCTAATATCGTCACGGCAATCCTCGTTCAGTGTGTGTCAAATTTGGCGCTGGCGGGGCCTGTCTAGCACGGCCCGCCTTCGTGGTTCAGCTGTTCTCATGCCCAAATGGCGGTTCGATGCGAAATTTCAATTGGTTCCGGGGTGCCCGAGATGGAGCGCTCGGCCATGGGCGGGTCCGAGCCTCCGACCAAATTTCTGCCTCCCGTCCGCCGTTACGGCCGAGGTGGCATGGGATTGACGATTATTTCTGGCCGCTTTTGACCATAAGTCTGCAATTTCTCAGGATTTCGCCAATTTAAGCCGTGCGCCCGCTGTTGCATTCGCAGTCCGCATTTGGCATAGGTCTGCGGTCGCCGGTGACATTAAGGCGACAATCCCAAGGATGCGGGTGTAGCTCAGGGGTAGAGCACGACCTTGCCAAGGTCGGGGTCGAGGGTTCGAATCCCTTCGCCCGCTCCAGTTTCTCACCGAGAAATGGAAAAATGGGAGCGGCCCATGAGGGCCGACTCCATTTTCGTTGCAGGCACGCGCTTGGAGCGTTGCGAAGCTTTCAGTATCGGTCGAATGGTGAGCGAAAGCGCTGCGTAAAAAGCCTCATGGTTTTCGATCGCGCCCATGACAAACTCCGGTCGATGACTATCGAAATAATTTCGGAGTCAATCGAGCCGCGCGTGCGGTCCCATCGTCAGGACGATGCGGGAGTGGGGTACGCGGCACCCGTGATGGCGCCACGCCTTCCACTTTTTGGCTACTTTTTGGCAGAGCCTCGAAAAATATTCTCGAATACACGCCTGAAGCGAACATGCCGCTCGCTTCTCTCCGTCCGATGATGTGGTAGGCTTTTTGGCCGCGCGAAGAATTCGCCCACGTAAGGCACATCAAACAACAACATCGCAGCCCCGCGGCTGCTTGAGGGAGAGACGCGATGAAATCGACGTTCCATCGATCCGTTCTTGCGTTCGCAACCATCCTGGCCGTTGGGGCGACCGGTCCGGCTGCCGCGCAAGACAAGCCTTTGAAGAAATACGAATCCGGCAAAAAGGAATTCTGGACCCATCCGCCGGACGATTGGTTCCTTGGCGATGAGACCGAGGCACAGAAAGGCCTGGCGCCGCCGTCGGGTCCGCCGACCGGCGCTTCCGACGCCGAACTCGCCTCGCTGATCAAGAAGATCAAGCTGCCGGAAGGCTTCAAGATCGAGGTCTATGCCTCGGGCGTACTCGCCGCGCGGCAAATGGCCTGGGGCGACAAGGGCACGCTGTTCGTCGGCTCGTTCGGGCTCGGCAATGTCTACGCCATCAAGGACGCCGGCGGGAAAAAAGAGGTCAAGACCATCCTTAAAGGCCTGAACATGCCCACTGGCCTCGCCTTCCGCGACGGCGCGCTCTACGTCATCGCGGTCGACAAGCTGATCCGCTACGACAACGCCGAAGCCAATCTCGACAATCTGGGCCAGGGCAAGGTCGTCTATGACGACATGCCGTCCTACGCGGCGCATGGCTGGAAATATCTCGCCGCCGACAAGGACGGCTGGTTCTACATTCCGTTCGGACCGCCCTTCAACATCGGCATTCCGCCGACCAGCGTCTCGCAGATCCGCCGCGTCGACCCCAAGACCGGCAACGCGGAAATCGTCGCGCTCGGTGTCCGCAACAGTGTCGGCGGCGACGTCGATCCGCGCAGCGGAAAATACTGGTTCACCGAGAATGCGCGCGACTGGATCAGTGACGACATGCCGAGCGACAAGCTCAACATGATCTCAAAACTCGGCGAGCATTTCGGCTATCCATATTGTCATCAGGGCGACACGCCCGATGACAAATTCGCGATGGGTCACCAATGTTCGGAGTTTGCGCCGCCCGCTCTCAATCTCGGTGCGCACGTGGCTCCGCTCGGCATGAAGTTCTATACCGGCGATCAATTTCCGGCTGAGTACAAGAACGCGATCCTGATCGCCGAACACGGTTCGTGGAATCGGCACAAGTATCAGGGCGCACGCATCGTCCGCGTCAACGTCGATCCGGATGGCAAGAACGCCAAGGAAACCGTGTTCGCCTCAGGCTGGATCGAAGGCGA
The DNA here is from genome assembly GCF_900142985.1 of Bradyrhizobium erythrophlei. NCBI lineage: Bacteria > Pseudomonadati > Pseudomonadota > Alphaproteobacteria > Hyphomicrobiales > Nitrobacteraceae > Bradyrhizobium > Bradyrhizobium erythrophlei. The sequence goes on along the minus strand of NZ_LT670849.1, from coordinate 2,883,713 downwards.
CCAGGGCTATCTCGGCCGCCCCGACGACATCATCCTCGACAAGGACGGATCGATTCTCGTGGCCGACGACTGGGCTGGCGCGATCTATCGCATCAGCTATCAGAAGTAGGACCCGAACCAGGAAGCCTGCGACCGCCGGTGACGGGCGGCCGCAGGCTTTGTCTTCGTGTGGAACGAAACATGCTGCTGCGCCGACGATCCCTTCGAAATGTCCTCTGCGCGGCGGTTGCGTCAGTCGCAATGACGGTAACGTCGCTGGCTGCCGACCTTGAGGCCGGCAAGAAAAAAGCCGAACTCTGCGCAGCCTGTCACGGCGATGTTGGCATCTCGCAAATGGAAAACGTTCCCTCACTGGCGGGGCAGCCGGACCAGTTCATCCAGTGGCAGCTGGTGTTCTTCCGCGCCGGCACGCGCAAGAACGAGCAGATGCAGCCCATCGTCGAGCAGATCGACAATGAGGATATTCGCAATCTCGGCGCCTACTTTGCCTCGCTCACGCCTCCGAAGGCGCCGCCGGACGACAACCCCGATTTGTCGCAAAAGGGCGCGCAGGCCGCCGTCGGCCGGCGCTGCGCCTCCTGCCATACCGACAGCTTCGCGGGCACCAAGGCAGTGGCGCGCATTGCGGGCCAGCGCGAGGAATATCTCCTCAAGGCGCTGCGTGACTACAAATCCGGCGTACGATCCGGCGGCGGCATGGCGGCGATGGCCGACGTCGCCTATCCCCTAAGCGAGGAAGAGATCATCGCGCTCGCGCATTACCTTGCGCATCTCTGAAAACCTCATCCTGAGGAGCGGCCCTTTTGCCGCGTCTCGAAGGATGAGATTGTTTCGTGCTCATGGTTCGAGACAGCGCTGGCGCGCTTCCTCACCATGAGGAATTTAGCCGCGCCCGTTCTCATACGCCTTCAGGTGCGTGTAGGCGATCTTCAGCCTCGGCACCGGCACTTTCGCCGCATCACCGCGCGCAATCAGGTCGCCGATCACATGATCGGCCTCGACCTTCGCACCCGCCTTGATGTCGCGGAACATCGAGGCCGTGAGTTGCGAACCTTCCGCGGTCAACATGCCCTTCGCGCGTTCGGAGAATGGACCGGCGGGCGCGTGACCTTCAGCCGTAGCGACAGCGCTGCATTCATCGAGAATGCCGAGGATGAAATCCCTGCCGCCCGGGGCCGCCAGAATAGGGCCAACGGCAGCGCGCATCGTGCTGGTCGAGGCAGCGAGCGAGGCAAGAAATACCCACTTCTCCCACATGTCCTGGATGACTTGCGTGCTCGCGGCGGCGCCGAATTTGCCGGCTGCCATGACGTCGGCGATCGAGCGTACGCGGTCTGACATCTTGCCGTCGCGCTCGCCGAAGCCGAGCGACTGCATCGGCGTGAGCTGGACAATCTCGCGCTGCGCGTTGAGCGTGACCGCAATCGCGCATTGCCCGCCAAGGACCGCATTCGCGCCAAAGTGCTGCTCCAGAACGTCCAGGTGCTTCATGCCGTTGAGCAACGGAAGAATGGCAGTCGTCGGTCCGACCGCCGGCGCAAACGACTTGATCGCGTCTTCGAGGTCGAACGCCTTGCAGCTCAACAAGACGAGGTCGAAGGTCTTGTCGAGTTTGTCGGCTTGGACCGTCGGCGGCGATGTCAGTGTCACGTCGCCATTCGGGCTCTTGATCACCAGACCGGCGGAGGCGAGTTCGGATGCGCGCTTGGGGCGGACCAGAAACGTCACGTCGCGGCCGGCCTGCAACAGGCGGCCGCCGAAATATCCGCCGATTGCGCCGGCTCCGACCACCAGGATACGCATGATGTGATTCCTTCTTGTTATTGGGCGTGATGCCAGGCGCACGACGCCTGATGCGTCCAGTTGCTTACCACTTTTCGCCGAACGGGCGAATCTCGAGCTCGAACGTCCAGGCGCTGCGCGGCTGTTGATAGAGCTGCCAGTAGGAGGCGGCGACGGACGCCGGCGGCATCAGCAAGTCCGGATTGTTGAGCGCTTCCTTGCCCCAGAGCTGCTCGCGCCGCTCGCGTACCCAGGCGGTGTCGACGCCGGAATCGATGATCAGATGCGCGACATGGATGTTCTTCGGTCCGAGCTCCCGCGCCATCGATTGCGCCACGCCGCGAAGTCCGAATTTGGCGCTGGCAAAGGCGGCAAAGCCCGAGCCGCCCCGCAGCGAAGCCGTCGCGCCCGTGAAGAAGATGTTTCCTTTCCCGCGCGGCAGCATCAGCCGCGCCGACTCGCGCCCGGCCAGGAAGCCGGCCCAGCAGGCCATCTCCCACACCTTGCGGAACACGCGGTCGGTGGTCTCCAGGATCGGAAAATTGACGTTGGCGCCGACATTGAAAATGGTCACTTCCAGTGGCGCATGCTTGTCGGCATCGTTCAGGAAAGCGGCGACTTCGTCTTCTTTTCGCGCGTCGAGCGCGCGCGCCACGATCGATCCGCCCGCCGCCTCGATGTCCTTCACCAGTGGCTCGAGCTTGGCGCCATCGCGCCGGCCGGCGAAGACGGTAAATCCCTCTGCGGCAAATTTTTTGGCGATCTCGGCGCCGATATAGTCGCCGGCGCCGATCACGGCCACCGTGGCGTCACGTTTTTGCATTGGCCGCTCTCCGTTTCGCTGCTACTTCCCCAACATCAGGTCCTCGACGTCGCGCAACTGCTCCTTGCCGAAGAACATCTCGTTGCCGACGAAAAACGTCGGCGAACCGAATGCGCCACGTTCGACCGCATTTTGCGTATTTTCGATCAGCTTCGCCTTCACATCGGCCTCGCCCGCGCGTGCCAGCAGCCGCTTTGCATCGAGCCCCGACGACGCTAGCGCAGCCAGCGCAATTTCCGGATCGTCCATTTTCTTCGGCTCGACCCACATGTGGTGAAAGGCGGCGTCGACATATTTTGCCAACACGCCCTCCATCTGTGCTGCGACCGCCGCGCGCATCAGGTTTAGGGTATTGACCGGAAAAAACGGGTTCCAGGCGTAGGGTCTGACCCCGAAGCGCTTGATGAACCTCTCGGTTTCGATCGCGTGGAATTCGCGCTTGTTCTTGATGCCCGCCAGCGTCTCGGCGGGCGACTTGTTGTTGGTGGCCTTGAAAATGCCGCCGAGCAGGACCGGCACATAGTCGAACTTCGCCCCGATCCGCTTTTCGATCGCCGGAATGGCCTCATGGCTGAGGAACGCGTTGGGGCTGCCGAAATCGAACATGAATTGCGGAGCAACAGCGCTCATGACGGCCTCCCGGGGATTTAATTTTGTTCCGCCATTGTGGCGCAACGCGAGCGTTGCGTCCACAAGGCCTAATGACGATCGTCATACTTTGATCACGGCTAATGGCCGTCAAGCCGGGTCGCGATCACCAAAGGCTAGTGGTCCGATTCTAACATTCGCATACCTTCTCAGCAGGCACTTAGCGAACTTAGAATCAAAGGACCACTAGCAAATATATGTTTCTAGTGGAGTTTGGGATTTGACATTCGCTTTCTGAACTCGCGGCTAGGTGCGCAGCGAATGTCAAATCCACTCCACTAGCCGTATGATATGGTCGCGAATATCGTCGGGCCAGGCGGCGATCAGTTCGCCGAATCGCCTGCGGTCGTCGGCGAACAGGGCCCGCGAGGCTTCCTCGAAGCCGTTGAAATTCCCGGCCATCGCCGACATGAAATGATAGGCCGCGTCCCTTGCGGCGCGATGACGGTCGCGATCGCCGTTGGTGCGGCGGGCTTCCTCGACCAGCTTTCGCAGAGCCACCGACGCCCCGCCGGGCTGGCTGGCAAGCCAGTCCCAGTGACGGGGCAATAACGTCACCTCGCGCGCGATGACGCCGAGTTTCGGCCGGCCCCGGCCCCGCGGCTCCGGTGCAGGCGGCTCAGTCGCCGGCGTCGAAGACGGGAATCGAGCAAGGACTTCCTCGTCCGTTCCGCGCAGGTCGATATCGACGGATCTTCCGCTGGTGTCGTCGAAAATGAGGATTGGCTGGTGACCGGCAGGTTTCGTCGATTTCCTGATCGCCAAGCTGACATCGGCAAGCGGACCTGTGGCCAGGCGGCGCTGTCCAATGAAGGCGGTGAAGTTTCCCATGGAGGTCATCGGCGTCATCCCCGTGTTGATGTACCTATTTATACCCGGGTAAATGTATTGTCAATATCATCCGGGTAAAATTATTGAATTCGCGTCCAATCGCCATGCCGGCTCTCTGCTGCTACGGAATGCATTCGCTGAAACCGGAGATCGCGCGATGTTGATCGTCCATCACCTCAACAATTCCCGTTCCCAGCGCGTGCTATGGCTGCTGGAAGAACTCGGCGTTCCCTACGACATCTTGCGCTATCAGCGTCAGCCGGACATGCGCGCGCCGGCCGAACTGCGCGCCATTCATCCGCTCGGAAAATCGCCCGTCGTCACCGACAACGGCAACACCATCGCCGAGTCCGGCGCGATCGTGGAATATCTCGTCGGCGCGTATGGCAACGGTCGTCTGATTCCGCCGCCGAATACGCCGGAGCGGCTGCGCTACACCTACTGGCTGCACTATGCGGAAGGGTCGGCGATGCCGCCGCTGCTGCTGAAACTGTTGTTCACGCTGATGCCGAAGCGGGCGCCGGCGTTGCTCCGCCCGCTGGTGCGCAAGGTCTCCAATCAAGCGCTGCTCGGTCTCGTTAATCCGCAGCTCAAGCAGCATATGGCCTTCTGGGAAGGCGAGCTTTCCAAGAGCGAGTGGTTCACCGGCGATGCGTTCACCGCCGCCGATATCCAGATGAGCTTTCCACTGGAGGCGGCGGCGGCGCGCGGCGGTCTCGAGCAAGGTCATCCGAAAGCGATGGCGTTTCTCGATCGCATCCATGCGCGGCCTGCCTATCAGCGCGCGCTGGAAAAAGGTGGGCCTTACACGGTCGGGCGGTGAAGTAAGCTATTCGCCCGCGGCTTCGGCGCCGCGGGTGCGCGGATCGGGTGCGCCGAGCAGCCCGTTCGATGTCATAGCGATCGAATTCGCCGACGTCTGTCCCATCGGCTCAATGACTTTATGGCCCTTGGCCCTGAGTGCCTCCAGCGCGCTATCGACAAAACCGCGCTCGATCCGCACCTCGTCGGGCAGCCATTGATGGTGCAGTCGCGGCGCGGCGACCGCGGCAGCGACATCCATATGGTAGTCCAGCACGTTGACGATCACTTGCAACACGGTCGAGATGATGCGGCTGCCGCCCGGGGAACCCGTGACAAGCACCGGCTTGCCATCCTTGAGCACGATGGTCGGCGACATTGATGACAACGGCCGTTTGCCGGGACCCGGCAGATTGGCGTCGAATCCGACGAGGCCATAGGCGTTGGCCGCGCCGGGCGCGGCGGTGAAATCGTCGAGTTCGTTGTTGAGCAGCACGCCGGTACCTTCAGCCACGAGGCCGACGCCGTAGCTGAAATTCAGCGTGTAGGTGTTGCTGACGGCGTTGCCGAAACTGTCGACCACGGAAAAATGCGTGGTGTTGCTGCCTTCGCGCAACGGCGCAGCTGCGACCGCGTCGGCCCATGGCGTTGCGCGGTCAAGGTCGATGCTTGCGCGCTGTTTGGCGGCATAGTCCTTGGTGACGAGAGTTGCGACCGGCGCGCTGACAAAGGCGGGATCGCCGAGATAATGCGCACGATCGGCGTAAGCGCGCTTCATCGCCTCGATCAGGACATGCAGCGAGCCGGCCGAACCCTGCTGCATCTGATCAAGCGGAAACCCTTCGAGGATGTTGAGCGTCTCGACCAGTCCCACGCCGCCGGACGACGGCAGCGGCATCGAAACGATGTCGTAGCCGCGATAGCTGCCGCGCACCGGCGCACGGATGACCGGCTGATAAGCCTTGAGATCGTCTGACGTCATGATCCCGCCGGCGTCCTGAATGGCTTTTGCCAGCTTCTCTGCGACCGCGCCTTCGTAGAAGCCGCGCGGGCCAAGTGCTGCGATCGCCGACAGCGTGTCGGCGAGATCTGCCTGCACCAGCGTGTCGCCTTCACGTAGCGACGTGCCGTCGGGACGCGAAAAGATTTTCGCCGACGACGGCCAGCGCGCCAGCCGCCGGTGCCAATCGGGCAGGGTGTCGGCGCTGTCGTCGGTCAACACCACGCCGTTGCGCGCCAGGTCGATCGCGGGTTTTAACAATTCGGCGAGGGTGAATTTCCCGGAGCCATATTTCTCGAGCGCCAGCGCGAGGCCCGCGGGCGTGCCGGGAATGCCAATTCCAAGTGCCGAATCGCGCGATTTGGCATTGTCGGGTTTGCCGTCCTGCCCAAGGAAGATGGTCGGCGTGGTCGCGGCCGGCGCCGTTTCGCGATAATCGATCGCGATGTCTTCATGCTTGTCGATCGAATGAATGACCATGAAGCCGCCGCCGCCGATATTGCCGGCGCGCGGATAAGTCACCGCCATGGCAAAGCCGGTGGCAACCGCCGCATCGACCGCATTGCCGCCGCGTTTCAAAACCTCGGTGCCAATACGTGCTGCAATTTTCTCCTGCGCGACCACCATGCCGTGTTCGGCCGGGATGGCGTGGATCGTGTCGGCGGCGGGCGGCGTGTAGAAGCCGCGGCGCCGTTCTTGGGCGTCGACGAGAACGGAGAACGAGAGAACCAGCAGGCCTGCGGCGAATATTGCCCGCCGTGATATCTTGAACAGTCTCATCATATTTCCCCGCCAAGCAGACAGAAGTCGAAAGCCTAACCTTGCCACCAATGCTATATGGCGGTTGTTGACGCAGACGCACTAGCGGCGAACCGGGATATTTTGAGCATGGACGTGATCGCTCCAGAGGCATCCGTTACGGAAAAAGCACAAACCTACCCAGGCCGGGCCGGTGTCATCAGCTGGATTTTTTTCGACTGGGCGGCACAGCCTTATTTTACGTTGATCACCACTTTTGTTTTCGCGCCCTACTTCGCAAGCTTCGTGGCACCTGATCCGGCCAGTGGGCAGGCGCTGTGGGGATTTGCGACTGCCGCGGCCGGATTGATGATTGCGCTGATGTCGCCGGTGCTAGGTGCGATCGCCGACGCCAGCGGCCGTCGTAAGCCGTGGATTGCGGGATTTGGCGCACTGCTGGTGATTGGCTCCTGCCTGATGTGGATCGGCGAGCCCGGAAACCCCGGCATAATCCCTCCGTTATTGCTGGCGTACTCGATTGCGAGCGTCGGCGTTGAGTTCGCCACCGTCTTCAACAACGCGATGATGCCGACGCTGGTGCCGCCGGAGAGGATTGGGCGGCTGTCCGGTACCGGATGGGCGACCGGCTATGTCGGCGGCATCCTCAGTCTCATCCTGGTGCTCGGTTTTCTTGCCGCCAACCCCGAGACTGGGCGTACGCTGTTTGGCCTGACACCGCTGTTCGGCCTCGATCCGGCCACTCATCAGGGCGATCGCATCACGGGGCCCCTGACCGGGATCTGGTTCGTCATCTTCGTGCTGCCGATGTTCTTGCTGACGCCGGATTATCCGGCGGGTCTTCCGCTGCGGCCGGCGTTGCGCCAAGGGTTGACCGGGCTAAAGCGGACGCTCAGCGAGTTGCCGAATCAGAAATCCATCGCGGCCTTTCTGCTCGCCAACATGATCTACACGGACGGGCTGGTGTCGCTGTTTGCGTTCGGTGGAATCTACGCCGCCGGCACCTTCGGCTGGAACACGATCCAGATCGGGACCTTCGGCATTATCCTCGCCATTGCCGGTACATTCGGGGCGTGGCTTGGCGGGAAGCTCGACGATTCTCTCGGGCCGAAGCGGGTCATCGTCGGCAGCATGCTGATCCTGCTGCTGGCGATTTGTGCAATCCTGTTGGTCGACAAGGACAGGATTCTGTTCGTGGCGGTGACGCCACCGGCGCCAGGCGGTGGCTTGTTCGCCGCGCCCGCAGAGCGGGCCTATCTCGCGCTGGGTTGCTTGATTGGAGCTGCCGGTGGTCCATTGCAGGCAGCGTCACGCACGCTGCTCATTCATCTCGCCCCAAAGGACCGCATCGCGCAGTACTTCGGCATGTTTGCCCTAACTGGAAAGGTAACTTCGTTCATCGGGCCGTTGCTGATCGGCGTGGTGACAGCCGTCACCCAAAGCCAGAAAGCCGGCATGGCGATGCTGGTCTTGTTCTTTGTCGCAGGTCTTGCGCTATTGGCGCGGGTGAGGAATTAGCCCTGCGGCAAAAACCTCAGTGCCGGAAATGGCGCACGCCGGTCAACACCATCGCAATGCCGTGGGCGTCGGCCGCCTCGATCACTTCATTATCGCGCACCGAGCCGCCCGGCTGGATCACCGCGGTCGCGCCAGCCTCGATACAGGCGAGCATGCCGTCGGCAAACGGGAAGAACGCATCCGACGCGACGACCGAACCCTTGGTGAGCGGCTGCACAAGCTTCAACTCGCGCGCGGCATCCTCCGCCTTGCGCGCGGCGATCCGCGCCGAGTCGACCCGGCTCATCTGGCCCGCGCCAATGCCAACGGTCGCGAGATCCTTCGCATAAACGATGGTGTTCGACTTGACGTGCTTGGCGACGCGGAACGCGAACATCAGATCGCGCATTTCGGCTTCCGTCGGTGCGCGCTTGGTCGCGACCTTCAGCACCATGTCGTCGACGACAGCGTTGTCGCGGCTCTGCACCAGCAAGCCGCCGGCGACAGTCTTTGCCGTCAGACCCATGGCGCGCGGATCGGGCAACCCGCCGGTGAGTAACAGCCGCAAATTCTTTTTGGCGGAGACGATCGCAATCGCCTCCTGCGTGGCGTCGGGCGCAATGATTACTTCGGTGAAGATTTCGGTGATCGCGCGCGCAGCTCCTGCGTCCAGTGTCCGGTTCAGTGCGACGATGCCGCCAAAGGCGGACGTGGAGTCGCATGCGAGTGCTTTGCGGTAGGCGTCCAGAAGATCGCTGCCTTCAGCCACGCCGCAGGGATTGGCGTGCTTGACGATGACGCAGGCCGCGGTGCGCTTGGGGTCGAACTCGGCGACGCATTCGAATGCCGCATCCGTATCGTTGATGTTGTTGTAGGAGAGCTCCTTGCCCTGCAACTGGCGCTGCGTGGAAACGCCGGGCCGTCGCTCGGGAAGCAGGTAGAAGGCGGCCTTCTGGTGCGGATTCTCGCCATAGCGCAGCGCCTGAATCAGGCGGCCGCCGAAGGCGCGGAAATCCGGCGCTTCGGTATTGAGTTCATTTGCGAACCAGTTCGAGATCGCTGCGTCGTAGGCTGCGGTGCGGGCGTAGGCCTTGGCGGCAAGACGCCGTCGCAAGTGCAGCGTGGTCGCGCCCTGATTGGCCTTGAGTTCATCGAGAACGGCCTGGTAGTCCGCGGCATCGACGACAACGGCGACGTCGTTGTGGTTCTTGGCCGCGCCGCGGATCATCGCGGGCCCGCCAATGTCGATGTTCTCGATGCACTCTTCGAAGTCCCCGCCTCGGTCGACGGTCGCCTCGAACGGATAGAGGTTGACGACCAGGAGGTCGATCTGGGCGATGCCGTGGCTCTTCATCGCGCTGGCGTGATCGGCTTTGCCGCGAATCGCGAGCAGTCCGCCATGCACCTTCGGATGCAGGGTCTTGACGCGCCCGTCCATCATTTCCGGAAAACCGGTCAGGTCCGAGACATCCTTGACCTTCAGCCCGGCTTCCGCGATCGCCCTGGCTGTGCCGCCGGTCGAAACGAGTTCGATGCCGTGCAGCGCCAGTGCGCGGGCGAATTCAAGCAGCCCGGATTTGTCGGAAACGGAGAGAAGTGCGCGGGTAACGTGACGAAGCTGATCAGTCATGGGCAAGATCCTCTGTTCAAGGTGCTTTTGCCCAGGCGCGCGGCGGATATTCCCGCGCTTCCCGATGGTGCTCCATCCAAAGTCGCCAGTCGCGCGAGACGCTCGCTCGTTAGCAGTTTTCGCCGAGGTTCACAACCGCGAGGCTTGGCTTGCGCCATTTGTTCCGCTGCATCTTACAACGGCAGTTCCGGCTCGCGGCGGGCGCTGCGCCGTGCGGCGGTTGCCGCAGGCGACGAGCTCGATCGCGCGAAACTCCAGCGCACCGACGGCGCGTGATGGGAGTCCTGCCGGATCACGATCTGGGAAGTGCGCCGCGGCCCGTCATTGCCGGCCAGAAACACACTGTCTTCGAGCTCGACCCGGTCGTCGAGCGCCTCGAAGGTCCAGACGTCGCGATTGGGCAATACCAGCATGACGCCCCGCGCGTCGCTGAGACGGTTCGCTTTCACCGCGGGGTGCAGATGGAACCGGAGCGCGTAGTCGGTGTCCCGGCCCTTCGAGCGTCCTTCGGATGCCAGCGCCACCGTGTCTTCGCCGTCGAGCCGCGTGCCATCCGGCGAGAGCATCAACACCCGGCGATGAATCACGCCGAAGCGATTCACGTAGCCATCATGCGATGTGGTCAGCAGCATGCCGTTGGCGACCGCCTCGCGATGGCTTTCGACCGCCGCCGGTCCGCTGACGATCGGCGCGCCTTGCAGCAGCCGTTTCATCGCGGAAAATTCCACGAACTGGCAAGATGAGGTTTCGTGATGGGTCAACGTCGAGTGCGCCGGCGTGCCTCGCGCAAAACTGCGCCAGTTGTCGCGCCCGGTCGACGGCATGCCGCAGTTGACGACGATGCGGCTCGTTCCCGACGACAGTTCAAACGAGAGGCAGCCGGCATGGGCGTCCTGGCTGACGTTCGGCGGCGGCGACGCTCCGGCGTCCATGATCACGACGGTGCTGCCCGCATCAAGCCGCTGGAAGCCGGTATGCGGCATGTTGGCCATCGGCGTGCCGTGGGTGTCATCGTAAGCAAGCAAGGTCGCGAGCACGTCAGACGGCGTGCCGCTCATGCCGTTGAACAGCGCGAAGTTGCCGTCGCCGTGCCGGAAGAAGCGCAACATCGGCATCATGCGGTCGATGGCGTTCAACAATGCGGGCGGCGGCGCGATGTTGCGCGCCGCGAAGGTCTGCCGCAATGGCAACAGGTCGGTGAGAAGCTCGATCAGCGCGCCAGGATTACGCGAGATGTGACCGCCATCGGGCACGATCTGGCGTTGCAGCTCTTCCGAGAGCTTGCGCGCCGTGGTGCGGATGTGCCGCGCCTGATTGGCAAGACAGAGCGAGGCGTAGCAGAGCGCGATTTGCACCTGAAGCCGCGGCACGCCATCGGCGATATCGATCATTGCCGAGCGAAGCTGGCGGATTTCCCGCGCCAGTCCGCGCAAGTAGCGCCGATAGAATTTGCCGTCGGTGTCGCCGAGCACCAGCGGGGCTTGCGACAACAAGGAGATGACCCGGCGCGCCAGCACATCGGCGCGACGCGCCATCGGCCGTTTGTAATTCGGATTGGAGAGCCAGTCTTCGACCAGCGCGCGGGCGTTGGCGCGGGTGAGTGCGGTATCGGCCGCGCGCAAGTGCCGAAGCCATCCGAAACCGAGAAGCGCCGCCTCCCAATCGTCGGACGGCGGCTCGAGTTCGAAGATCGAACGGCCGTGGCAGGTGACGATCTTGCCGGCGAAGACGAAGCGGCCGGCGTAAATCTCGGCGGCGCGGGTGGCGTCGGCGGTGCGCAGATCGTGTGGCGCGATAATGAGGCGGTCGGTCCGGCCCGGCCACAGCGATACCAATGCCACTGAGCCGCTGCTTGCCCGCGCCATCAGGTTGCGTGCAACGCGGCCCAGGATCAGCGTCGAGATACGTCTGCTTCGCGCGACCGACACGCCCTGCCTTGGTTGGGAAAGATTCTTTCCGAATCCTTTTAATCCGGAAACGCCGCCAAGACACCACCTTGAACGGTCCGAATCAGCGCAGTCGGGGCGAAAAGTGGTGCAAAATCAGCATTTAGTCGAAATCGGCGGTCAATTCCGCCGGACCAGCCGGGTGGCGTAGAAGCCGTCGAGACCGGCCAGGCGCGGGTCGGGATGGGCAAGGTGGCTGGGCAGGGTGCGCAAATCGCCGTCGGCGGTAATGATTTCGCTCAAGCCGGCGACTTCACTCGCTTCAATCGGCACGCGCTGGAGTGCCGTTTCGGACTTCAGGAGATCTGCGATCGCTTGCTCGCCTTCCTCCGGCTCCAGCGAGCAGGTGCAATAGACCAGCATGCCGCCGATTTTCAAAGCAGCGACAGCGCCTTGCAGCAGCCGCCTCTGGGTGGCGGCGAGCGGCGCGATATCGGATTCCTGCCGCAGCCATCCAATGTCGGGGTGGCGCCGGATCGTTCCGGTCGATGTGCAGGGCGCATCGATCAGGATGCCGTCAAAACCGTCACCGCGGTTTTGAGCGAGCCATTCGCTGCCTTCGGACACCGCGCATGCCGCATCGAGCGAGAGCCGCGCAAGATTATCGCGCAGCCGCGCCATGCGGGCCGGCGATCGATCGACCGCGGTCACGCGCGCGCCGCCATGCGCGAGTTGCGCGGTCTTGCCGCCGGGCGCTGCACAGAGATCGACGATGTTTTTGTTGGCGACGTCACCGAACAGGCGCGCCGGCAAGGCGGCGGCCGCATCCTGCACCCACCACTGGCCTTCGGAAAATCCCGGCAGCATCGTCACCGAGCCCTGCAACACCGTGCGGACCGATCCGGTCGGCAGTGTCTCGCCGTGCAAACGCGTCGCCCATTGCGACGGATCGGATTTCACCGTGATGTCGAACGAGGGTTCCTGGCCGATGGCATGCGCGATGGCGCTTGCGGTCGTCGCGCCATAGTGGGCAGACCAGCGCGCGAGCAGCCACGGAGCCACATCGAGATTTCGAGATTTCACCTCGTCGATCAACGGCTGGCCCTCGCGCGCGCAACGGCGCAGCACGGCGTTGACGAGGCCGGCATATTTCGCGGCGCGCCGGTCCGATTGCACGAGCCGCACCGAGAGGTCGACCGCGGCGTGGTCGGGCACGTCCATCCAGAGAATTTGCGCAGCGCCGATCAACAGCGCGCTTTGGGCGCGGGGTGCGTCGGTCGGAATGCCGCGATCGAGCAGCCGTGAAAGAACATGGCCAAGCGTGCCCAGCCGCCGCAGGATGGTTGCGACCAGCCGGCGCATCAGCGCGCGGTCGCGGTCCGAAAGACTTTTCAGTCCGGGGTGGGCGGCGGTGCCATCGAGCTGCTCGTCGAGCGTACGTCGCTTGTGCAGGACGCCATCGAGAATGTCGGCCGCGATCCGCCGCGCCGCAAGACCTGGCACTTCAGAAGGTAAAGCGAAACGTTGCGGGGGCATGGAGCTACGGACACATCTTGTAATCTGGCGCCGCAGTTAGCATGTCAGCTCATGCAAAGCGGGACGGAATCGATTTGGCATGAGAATATGCCAATTGTAAGAATCGGCTGTATGACTTTGATCTGATACCTGAGGCGAACAGCGATGGCAGACCATCCATCGAAGTCTGATCTGGTTGCTCACCAAGCGGAACGCAAGCCACTTTCGCCCGCGGCAGAGCGCGCGCTGGCGGAGGCCGAAGCGCGGCGCAAGGCCGCGGAGGTCGAGGCGCGGTCGCGGCCGAAAGAGTTTCAGGGCCCGAAGGGCCCCGAGCCGACGCGGTATGGCGATTGGGAGAACAAGGGAATCGCCTCGGACTTCTGAGGTCTGTTCCGCCCGCCGTTCCTTGGCCGTTCGATCAGCGCGTTACCACCACCGTGGTGCCGATCGACACCCGCTCATAGAGATCGGTGATATCAGGGTTGAGCATCCGGATGCAGCCGTAGGACACGAAGCCACCGACCGAGCCCGGCACGTTGGTGCCGTGGATGGCGTACTCGCCGCCGGCCAGCGTCATCGCCGCAACCCCCATCGGGTTGCGCGGCGAGCCGCCCGGAATGACGTCGGGCAGTTGCGGCTTGTCGCGCTTCACTTCGGCCGGAGGCGACCAGGCCGGGTTGCGGTATTTGCCGCTGATCCGCGTGGTGCCGGCCCATTGCTTGCCGTACTTGCCGACGCCGACGGGGTAACGGACCGCGCGCCCGGTCTCGAGGATGAGATAGAGGCGGCGCTCGCCGGTCTTCACGACGATGGTGCCGGGCGAATATTCGCCGTTCACACCGACCATTTCCGGGCGGGCCTGAGCCGTATTGGCTGCTAGAAGGCCTGCGCCGATGGTGGCCGCCGCCACCGCCATCCTCAAAGACATCGATATCTCCAATACGTCCAAGCTACGTCTAGTTGAAATCCGGGAACGCTGGCTTCCCATGAAATATTAACCGCGTCCGTTAAGCGGGCGTTCTGCACGCGCAAGCGGGGCAGGTTTTTCGGCGTGGAGCAAAGAAAATGTTCGAAACAAAGTAAATGACCTGAAAACCACACTCCGTGAGGAAACATCTGCGGCGTCCCATCGCCGGATGACATCTGCGTGAGGGCGACGCGCGCCGTCCCCATTTCCGGCGCAAAGAACGAGCTCGCGCGGAGCACGCTGATACGACCAAAACATCGCGGCCAACGATGGTTCGTTCGTGTGCTGACAATGTTGGTGAGTCTAGCGGCCCGTCAACGCCGCCCGCGCGCCGGTACCGGCGCGCACGGCGCCGCGCAAACCAAAACGGCAGGCTCGCCGCTTACGCCGGCGCGCCTTTGCGGTTTCGACGATGCGTGACGAGATCGTCGACCACGGCCGGATCGGCGAGTGTCGAGGTATCGCCCAGGCTTGCCGGATCGTCTTCGGCGATCTTGCGCAGGATGCGCCGCATGATCTTGCCGGAGCGGGTCTTCGGCAGGCCCGGCGCGAACTGGATCTGGTCGGGAGAGGCGATCGGACCGATGTCCTTGCGCACCCACGCTACCAGCTCCTTGCGTAGTTCTTCGGTCGGTTCGGTGCCGGTCATCAGCGTGACATAGGCATAGATGCCTTGGCCTTTGATGTCGTGGGGATAGCCGACCACGGCGGCCTCCGAGACTTTCTCGTGCGCGACCAACGAGCTCTCGACCTCCGCCGTTCCCATGCGGTGACCGGAGACGTTGATGACGTCATCGACGCGGCCCGTGATCCAGTAATAGCCGTCGGCATCGCGGCGGCAGCCGTCACCCGTGAAGTACTTGCCTTTGTAGGTCGAAAAATAGGTCTGTTCGAAGCGGGCGTGATCGCCATAGACCGTGCGCATCTGGCCGGGCCATGACTTGGTGATGCAGAGGTTGCCTGTAGCTTCGCCTTCCAGCACCTTGCCGTCGGCGTCGACGATCTGCGGCGCCACGCCGAAGAATGGCCGCGTCGCCGAACCCGGCTTGAGCTTGGTCGCGCCGGGCAGCGGCGTAATCAGAATGCCGCCGGTTTCGGTCTGCCACCAGGTGTCGACGATCGGGCAGCGATGATCGCCGACCACGCGGTGATACCACTCCCAGGCTTCCGGGTTGATCGGCTCACCCACCGAGCCGAGCAGCCGCAGCGAGGCGCGCGAGGTCTTTTTCACCGGGTCGTCGCCGGCCTGCATCAACGCGCGGATCGCGGTCGGCGCGGTGTAGAATGTATTGACCTTGTGTTTGTCGATGACCTGCCAGAACCGCGAATTATCCGGGTAATTCGGCACGCCTTCAAACATCAGCGTGGTCGCGCCGTTGGCGAGCGGCCCGTATAGAATGTAGCTGTGGCCGGTGACCCAGCCGACGTCGGCCGTGCACCAGTAGATGTCGCCGTCGTGATAATCGAACACATATTGGTGCGTCATCGCCGTGAAGACGAGATAGCCGGCGGAGGTGTGCAGCACGCCCTTGGGCTGGCCGGTCGAGCCCGACGTATAGAGAATGAACAGCGGGTCCTCGGCGTGCATGTGCTCGCACGGGCACTCCGTGGTCACCATCGCGGCGGCCTCGTGGTACCAGAAGTCGCGCGAGGGGTTCATGTCGACCTTGGCGCCGGTGCGCTTGACCACAACGACCCAGTCGACGCCGGTGGTCTTGGCCAGCGCCGCATCGACATTGGCCTTCAGCGCGACCTTCTTGCCGCCGCGCAGGCCTTCATCGGCGGTGATGATCACCTTGGACTGGCAGTCATTGATGCGTTGCGCCAGACTGTCCGGCGAAAATCCGGCAAACACCACCGAGTGGATGGCGCCGATCCGCGCGCAGGCGAGCATCGCATAGGCCGCTTCCGGGATCATCGGCAGGTAGATGGTGACGCGGTCGCCCTTCTTGACATTGCGGGTACGCAGGATGTTGGCGAATTTGCAGACCTCGTCGTGGAGCTGTTTGTAGGTGATGTGTTTGGACTCGGAAGGATCGTCGCCCTCCCAGATGATGGCGGTCTGGTTGCCGCGCTCGTGCAGATGGCGGTCGATGCAGTTCCAGGCGACGTTGAGGACGCCGTCCTCGAACCATTTGATCGAGATGTGGCCCGGCTCGAAGGAGGAATTCTCGACCTTGGTGAAGGGTTTCATCCAGCCGATGCGCTTTGCCTGTTCGGCCCAGAAGCCGTTGGGATCCTTGATCGACTGCGCATACATTTCGCGGTACTTGGCGTCGTTCACCCAGGCGCGCGTGGCCCATTCGGCCGGAACGTCATACATTTTCTCGGACATTTGGATCTCTCCTCCCCGCGCGCGGCCAACGGACACGACGGCCGCAGCATTCATTCTTTAAATCGATTATGCGCTCGCACGAAGTGTGCCGACAAGCGCAACGACTACGACCTTCGGCGAGCTTTTTCGTTGCAAGAGGTTGTTTCGAAGGCGAGCCACTGCCGGCCTTCAAAACGGGCCCGCTCGCGAGCTGTTGGGCTCGGCCTGGTCTCAGGTTCGAGCGTGCAGGGCAGGGCTGCATCGGCTCTGAAAGGTAATTAGGAACCTTCTCCCTAGAAAGTGGGGGCTGGTGCGTTAAGGCATTCACCCCTAAATGGCCCCTTCGGCGGGAAAACCCGACCAAAGAACAAAGCCAGTCAACTGGCACCAGCAGGGCAAGCACTGGAGCAAGGCGTCTAAGGCTATGATGGATCAGCAGAATTATGTGACTACGCCGCCAGGCGGGGTCGATCCTGACGTAGCTTTGGCGAAGGCCTTGGGACAGTGGCCGAAGCCGGAGCCCGCCAAGCCCGGCGTCCTGGCCCGCAAAAAAGACCAGCCGACCGCGCCTTCGGTCGAGATTCTGGCCAAGGAATTGGGCCTGACCCTCGGCGAACAGAACCAACTCACCATTCGCCGCATCAAGCGCGGCAAAAGCTATTCCTTCGTCCGCGCCAACGGCTCGCACATCCGCGACGCCAAAGTGATCCGTCGCCTGCACAAAATGGCGGTGCCGCCGGCCTATGCCGAGGTGCGCTATTCGCCTGATCCGAATTCGCATTTGCAGGCGGTCGGGCGCGACGCCGCCGGCCGCCTGCAATATCGCTATCACACCGACTGGGAAAAGGTCCGCGAGCACCGCAAGGCGCACCGCCTGGCCAAGCTCGTCGGGGCGTTGCCGAAAATTCGCCGCCACGTCTCGGCGCATCTGGCGGGCGACGAGCCCACGCGCGAGTTCGCGCTGTCCGCCGTGATCGAACTGATCGCGCGTACCGCCATCCGGCCGGGCAACGAGAGCTATGCGCGGATGAACGGCACGCGCGGCGCCACGACGATGCTCAAGTCCAACGTCACCCTCGACGGCGATGCATTCGTGCTGTCCTTCAAGGCGAAGGGCGGCAAGGCCGTTCGCAAGGAATGCGATGCGCCGAAACTCGTGCGTGCGATCCCGATTCTGCGCACGCTGCCGGGCAGGCGGCTGTTCCAGTATCGCGACGCGTCGGGCACGGTGCGCAGCGTTTCCACCACCGCGGTCAACTCGTTCCTGCGCGAGATCGCCGGCATCAAGATTTCGCTGAAGGATTTCCGCACGCTGATGGCATCGGCCGTGGTGCTCGAATCGCTGTCGCGGGTTTCGCCGGCGGCGAGTGAGCGCGGCCGCAAGCGCCAGGTTAACGATGCGATCCGCGCCGCGGCCGATCAGCTTTCCAATACGCCCGCGATCTGCCGCAAGAGCTATGTGCATGACACCATCGTCACGGCCTTCGAGGACGGCATCCTCGAACGTTTCGCCGCGACCATGAAGGGCTACCGCACCCAGAAGAAGCGCGAGCAGTTGCTGGCGCAGGTGGTGTTGGCGGCTGCGGCGTAGCGGCACTTCGCGTCGTCCCCGCGAAAGCGGGGACCCATAACCACGACTTCGAATTACGGCGAAAGCTGGTGGCCCAGCCTGCATCAAAACATCCTTCTGTGGTTATGGGTCCCGGCTCGCGCTTCGCTTGGCCGGGACGACATTGAAAACACACACGACTCCACATCCCCGCGGCTTGATTCACCCGAGTTCTGCAAAAATCATTGTCCCTCCATCATAGAGGGCGCAGGGAATGCCGGGCGCACCAACGCACCCGCAGCCTCGTGTGTAGAAAGAAAAACACACGAGTGTAGTCACCGCAGGTCGCCGGAAACATCCCGGCATTCCCCACGCGAATGGTTTTACGACTTATTCCGTGCTCTCTCCGGCGATCGGGCTTTCTTGTCACCGTCATCAGCGTGATGTGCCAGCATCGTCGCCAACTTCGCGCCAGCGTCGAGGCGCTAAGACCACACGGCTTCGTCGTCCGCCTGATCACGCATTCGTCTTGTGCGCGACAGGCGTCCACCGCATCCCTAGCCCAACGCTCGTGACGATCGCGAAACGCCCCTCATGGCGGGCAGGAGACGCACGAACAGGTGCCAGTGATTTGCCCGACGTCACAAGCGAAAATGTCTGCGGCACATTGGCACGACGGGCAAATCAGTTGTTGATCGCTGAAGGCGCTTCCGAAGGCGACTCGCTCCGTGTCCAATGCCACCAGTAGAGCGCCGCCGTCACGAGCCCTGCGGCTGGAAAGACGAGCATGAACGGATCGGCGGCCCAGCGCACGAAAAACGTCAGGAAGCTTTCGGTCGGGGGACCCGAGTCCGGGCCACTTCCCTTCCACGCCATCAGCGTGATCGGCACGATCATCGCCGCGCCAAGCGCAAAGCCAAGTGCGCAGGCCATCCAGGCGGTCACCGGCCTCAACAACGACAGCAGAAACAGCGCCGGCGGAACAGAAAGACCGTCGTGCCGTAGGAGATCATGCAGGCCGGAATTAACAGGATAAAGAACGGCAGCACGACCGGGCCTTCGCCGTTCAACAGCGGCGCCATCACGACGCTCCCGATCAGCGGCACCGGCAAGGGCGCCAGAAGCAGACCCTTCCAACTGAAGTGCATTGTCGTTGCTCCGCGGTTTCTCTCATGGCGAGGAGCGCATCTTTGCGCGTCGCGAACCATGAGGCCCATCCTTCGAGAGGCCGCCGGCGCGGCTCCTCAGGATGAGGATCACACCCCGCCCATCTTGCAGACGTACTTCCACTCCTCCGCCGTCACCGGCTGCACCGAAAGCCTTGAATATTTCACCAGCGCCATGGCGGAGAGCTTCTTGTCGGCCTTGATCGCGGCCATCGTTACCGGTGTCTTCAGCGGTTTGTCCGCCTTGATGTCGACGCAGACGAACTTGCCGGTCTTGTCGGTCGGGTCGGGATAGGCCTCCTCGATCACCTCGGCGATGCCGACGATCTCCTTGCCTTCGTTGGAATGATAGAAGAACGCCTTGTCGCCCTTCTTCATGTTCACGAGATTCTGCCGCGCGGTGAAATTGCGCACCCCGGTCCAGGCTTCGCCCTTGGCGCCCTTCGCCACCTGCTGGTCCCATGACCAGGTCGACGGTTCGGATTTCACCAGCCAGTAATTCATGACGTCATTCTCATCCTTGTGACCTCAAGCCATACCACGACAGAGCTATAAGCGCCGTCAAGGGGCCGCGCGCCCTCGCCAGACGGGAAAGCCCTGCATGTTCGTCGATCGCCGGAAGTTCGTCACGCTGGCCGCCGCTACTCTGGCGGCGCCGACTGCCTTTGCGGCGACGCGTCCGTTCAAGGCGATCGCCTTCGACGGCTTTGTCATCACCGATCCGCGTCCGGTCTTCGCCAAAAGCGAGGAGCTGTTTCCGGACAAAGGCCGTGCGCTGAACGAGATCTGGCGGGTGCGGATTTTCGAATATACCTGGCTGCGCACGGTGGGCGGCCATTACACGGATTTCTGGCATGTCATCGAGGATTCACTGCTCGTAGCGGCGCGGGCGTCGAAGGTCGAACTGAGCGCCGGTCATCGCGAAAGCCTGATGCAAACCTGGCTCAGCTTAAAGGCCTGGCCCGACGTCGCGCCCGCCTTGAAGGAGTTGAAAGCTGCGGGCATCCGCATGGCGTTCCTCGCGAACCCGACCGCAAAGATGCTCGATGCCGTGGTCGCCAATTCCGCGCTCGACGGTTTCTTCGAGCCGCATCTGTCGACCGACCGTG
The DNA here is from genome assembly GCF_900142985.1 of Bradyrhizobium erythrophlei. Classification (NCBI taxonomy): domain Bacteria; kingdom Pseudomonadati; phylum Pseudomonadota; class Alphaproteobacteria; order Hyphomicrobiales; family Nitrobacteraceae; genus Bradyrhizobium; species Bradyrhizobium erythrophlei. The sequence continues at coordinate 2,863,439 of NZ_LT670849.1, read as the reverse complement.
TGCAGGCCTTCAAGCCTGCGTCAGTCGCCTATCAGATGGGACCGGATGCATTCAAATTGCCGAAAGAGGAAATCGCCTTTGCCGCCTTCGCGGGCTGGGACGCGGCCGGCGCCAAATGGTTTGGCTATCCGACCTTCTGGGTCAACCGCGCCAATGCGCCGGTCGAAGAGTTGGGCGTCACGCCGGATGGCACCGGCGTGGGAATGGCCGATCTCGTGAAGTTCGTGCTGGAGTGAGCCGCATCATCTGCTCAACCTTGCGCCGCGAGCGAAAAACGAAACAGATATATGAGCGGCTTTTTCACCTCTAAATTGTCGATCTATTTACGGCTGACCGGATAGCCATTCGTTGCCCTATGCAATCGACTGCTTCCGGGGATGACGCCGATGGAAGTGCTGTTATCGCTGCTTTTGGTTTTGTTCGGCCTGGAAGAGCCTACCAGCCAGAACGCGTTCTTCATTCCAATCCCTTCGATGATCGCTCCCGCGGCTGAGTTTGGTTGTCCGAATGCCGGAACTGTTTTTACGTATGATGTCCGGGCGGCGAACACCAATCGCCCCAACCGGGTGGTGGCAATCGAACAAGACGGGCTTCGCTGTTGGGTCAAATCGGACGCATGGGGAAAATACGATTGGTTTGGCGGCTTTGGCGCTCGTCTCGACGATGAAGATCTGGCCGAACAAAAGCTCATCGCCGACCTTTGGCCTCTTCGCGTCGGCCATTTAAGCAAAGCCAGCAACTACAATCTTCCCTCGAGATTCAGCGAGGTGGAGTACGCGGTCGACGCCTACGGGCTTGCCGTTGTTCCCGCCGGTAAGTTTTGGGCCTACAAAATCCGTAAGGATTATTACTGGCAAAACAGGCTGATCCGCACCACGACGCTTTGGTGGGCTCCATCGCTGAAATATCTGATATTGCAGTGGCCTGAGGAGCCTGGAAAAGTTTCGCGCGCCGGGGGATTTAACTGGGGACTTCTGTCGGTCTCGTCCGGATGAGCCTGAGCAAGATGGTCGCTGGGGCTCGCCGAGAACGTGCGTCACTCAGCCCTCCGCCTTGAACGGACGCGTGAGGAGGCCTTCGACCGCTTCGTCGATGGTGACGGCGCCGCGCAGGATATCGGCGACCGCGGTCGAGACCGGCATGTCGACATTCTCCGCGGCCGCGAGTTCGACCAGCACCGGCGCGGTGAACGCGCCTTCGGCGAGCTTGCCGCTCGGTGGCGTCAGCCCGCGACCGAGCGCCTGGCCCAGTGCGAAATTGCGCGATTGCGGCGTCGAGCAGGTCAGGATCAGATCGCCAAGACCGGACAATCCGACCAGCGTCTCCGAGCGCGCGCCGAAGGCGCGGCCCAGCCGCGCCAGTTCGGAGAAACCGCGCGTGGTCAGGGCCGCCTGTGCGGAAGCGCCGAGATTTTTGCCGACCGAAATCCCGGCGGCGATCGCAAGCACATTCTTCGCCGCGCCGCCGATCTCGACCCCGCGCACATCCGTGGTGTGGTAGGGCCGGAACGTCGCCGACCCCAGTGCCTGCACCAGCCTCTTCGCAAGCTCTTCGTCGTCGGCGGCAAGCGTCACCGCGGTTGGAAGCCCGCGCGCGACGTCATCGGCAAAGCCGGGGCCTGACAATATCGCCGCTCGCGCCTTTGGCGCGGCCTCCGCAATGACCTCGGTCATGAATTTGTGCGTGCCGCGTTCGATGCCCTTGGCGCAAGCGACCAGCGGCGCGCCGTCGGACAGATGTGGCGCGAGCGCTGATACCGCGGCACGCAGGCTCTGCGCCGGCGTCGCAATCAGGATGGCGTCGGCCGACGCCGCGCGTTTCAGCTCGTTCGTCACCTCGATCGAGGCGTGCAGCGTGACGCCCGGAAGCTTCGGATTGCTTCGTTTGGCGGCGATGGCTTTAGCCGTCTCGGCACTGCGCGCGTACAGAATGACGTTGCGGCCGGCGCGGGCGGCGACACCGGCGAGCGCCGTTCCCCATGCGCCTGCGCCGATAACGGCGATTGAGTTGAGTGCGGTCATTGACGTCTCTCAAAATCCGGCGCGGCTGTTGGCATAACCTGCCGGCGCGGTGGCATTGGCGTCGAGCAGCCAGCGCGCGCGCGGCGCGGTATCCATCGTATCGGTCAGGCCGAGCGCGAGCCGTTCGGCGCCGGCCCAGGCGATCATCGCGCCGTTATCGGTGCAGAGCGCGGGCGGCGGAATGATCAGCGTGGTCTCTGCCTTTGCCGCGACGTCCTGCAACGCGCCGCGGATCGCCTGATTGGCCGCCACGCCGCCGGCCGCGACCAGCGCGCGCGGCGCACCGAAGCGCGCCTCGAACAGTTTCAAACCCACGCTCAGCCGGTCGGCGGTCGATTCCAGCACGGCGGCCTGAAAGCTCGCGCAGAGATCGCGAATGTCCTGGGCGTCCGGCGGCGTCAGCCGCGCCGCTTCGTTGCGCACCGCGGTCTTCAATCCCGACAGCGAGAAATTAGCGTCATCACGTCCGAGCATCGGCCGCGGCAGGTCGAAGCGCGCAGGGTTACCGCCGCGCGCGGCGCGCTCGACTTCCGGTCCGCCGGGATAGGGCAGGCCGAGCATCTTGGCGACCTTGTCGAACGCCTCTCCGATGGCGTCGTCGACGGTGGTGCCGAGCCGCACATATTGGCCGACGCCGGTCACGGCCACGATCTGGGTGTGGCCGCCGGAGGCGAGGAAGAGACAATAGGGAAACGCCAGCGCGCAGGTGAGCCGCGGCGTCAGCGCATGCGCCTCGAGATGGTTCACCGCAATCAGCGGCGTGTTGTGCACCATCGCGATGGCTTTCGCCGTCGTTAGGCCCACGATGACGCCGCCGATCAGGCCGGGGCCGGCGGCCGCCGCCACCGCCGACAACTGCGCGAAACCGACGCCGGCGTCCTTCATGGCGGTGTCGACGATGCCGTCGAGCAGATCGACATGGGCACGCGCAGCGATCTCCGGCACCACGCCGCCATAGATCGCGTGCTCTTCAGTCTGCGAGCGCACGACGTTGGACAGGATCCGTGCCGTGCCGTCGTCGAGACGTTCCACCACCGCGGCTGCGGTTTCATCGCAGGTGGTCTCGATCCCCAGCACCAATGTTCTGACGTCGTTGGCCAATATGAGCCCTTGTACTTTCGCGTAATCCAGCGTTTCCCTATTCGGTAGCATTCAGGGTTCGACCTGGGAAGTTCGATTGCATGGCCATTCTCGTCACTCGCCCGCTGCCCGATGGCGAGAGCACCGCGGGCGCGCTGCGCGCCCGGGGTTTTAAGGTGCTGCTGGCGCCGATGCTGCGCTTCGAGCCGGTCGCCTTCCATGACGATGGCGACACCTCGTATGGCGCGGTCGTCGTCACCAGCGCCAACGCGCTGCGTGCGATCGCGCCCCGGCTTTCCGGCAGTCCCTTGCTCAAGCTGCCGCTGTTTGCGGTCGGCGAACATACCGCCGACGCCGCGCGCGCAGCCGGGTTTGCCAACATCATCTCGGCCAAGAGCGATGCGGCGGGCCTGCGCGATCGCGTGCTGGCCAGTGTGAAGGCGAAGGCGCTGAAGAAAACCAGCCCGTTGCTTTATCTGGCCGGCGCCGACCTCGCGCGCGACTTGCCGGGTGAACTCGGCGAGCGCGGCTTTACGGTCGTCACGCAAACCACCTACCGGATGGTCGCCGTGCCGAGCTTGCCGGACGAGACCTGCCGCGCCTTCGCCGCCAATGAAGTTAACGCCGTGTTGCATTATTCAAGGCGCAGCGCGCGGGCCTTTATCGAGGCGGTTCGCGCCGCCGGCGTTGAAATATCGGCGCTTTCGCTGCCGCAGGGCTGCCTGTCGGCGGGGATTGCGACCGTTTTGCGCGATGCCGGGGCGGCGCGCCTCTTCGTCGCGCCCTCGCCGGATGAGGCCGCCTTACTAGTGGCGCTAGAATCAGCAACTTGCTAACGATCAACCGGAAATCGACCCCCGGGGAACCGCATGGAAGACAACAGGACCGATGATCCCGCGCCAGCGCCTGACGCGTCGCGGCCCCGTCGTGCGCCGCCGACCATCGACCTCGAGGCTTCCGAGGTGACGACGTCGAGCGGGAGCGTTGGCGACAATGGTGCCGGCGATCAAGCCGCCGCCGACACAAGCGAAGCCAAGCCGTCTTCGCGGGCCTCGTTCGCGCCGCTTCAGCCATTTCTGGTCGCGGCTGTCAGCGGCGCGGCCGCAGCAGCCGTGGTGATCGCGCTCGTCTGGGCGGTGGTCCGGCCTGGTCAAACCGCGCGGGCGCTCGCCGATTCCGATACCCGCGTCATCGAAATGCTTTCCTCGCGCATCGGCGAACTCGAGGAGCGGCCTGTGAAGCCCGCCGCGCCGGACCTTACGCTGGCGGCGCGGTTCGATGCGCTGGAAAAATCGCTTGGCGAGTTGCGCACCGAGTTGGCCAGTGCTGGCGCCCGATCGGACAAACTCGCAAGCGAGCTTGACGCAGTGAAGTCTGCGCCGCCTGCGGCGGCCAGGGCTGCGGCTTCGCCCGATCTCTCGGCCGTCGAGGGCCGTCTCGCCGAGATCGAGCGCGCGGTTCGAGCCGAGAGCGAGAACATCGCGCAAGCCGCCAACAAGCCGGCCGACGATATCGCGCTGCGTCGTCTGGTGGTGGCTTCGATGCTCGATCTTTCGGTGCGCCAGAACGAGCCGTTCAAGGAAGCGCTCAAGGCCGCCAAGGCGCTCGCGCCCGATCCGCAGAAGTTGCAGCCGCTGGAGGGTTTTGCGGCGTCGGGCGTGCCGAACGCGGCGAACCTGTGTCGCGAGTTGTTGACGCTGGTGCCGAAACTGGAGCCGCCGCGGCCGGGAAATGCCACTACGGGCACCGGCATCGTCGACCGGTTGCAGGCGGGCGCGGCGAAACTCGTGCGCATCGAGCGCACGGATGCGTCGGGCAGCGATCGCGGCGCCATCGTCGCGCGCGTCACCGCGGCCGCCGTGCGCAACGATCTTGCCGAGACGCGGCGCGAACTGAATTCGCTGACGCCCGCCGACCGTGAGCCCGCGCAGGCGTGGCTCGACAAGGTAGCCGAGCGCGACGCAGCGCTGGCGGCCGCCCGCCATTTCACGAGCGACGCCATGGCAGCGCTCGCCAGACCCGCGCCTTAAACCCAGACCCGCGCCTTAAACAATGTACCGGATCATTCTCTTTCTGCTGCTGGTCGCGCTCGCTGCGAGCGGTGCGGCGTGGCTCGCCGACCAGCCGGGCGAAGTTTTGTTTCCATGGGCTGGCGGGCTGGCGCATGTCACGCTGCTGGAATTCGCGACTGCGTTTGGCGCCGCCGTCGTCGCCGCGATGTTCGGCTGGACCGTGCTGCGGGCGCTGTGGCGGCTGCCGGAAAAAATCAGAAGGGCTCGCCGCGAACGCCGCCATGCGCGCGGCCGCCACGCGATCACGCAGGGGCTGCTGGCGATCGGTCACGGCGATTCGAACGCCGCGCGGGCGCACGCCGAAGTCGCACGCCGCCATGCCGCGGGCGATCCGCTGACGTTATTGCTGCACGCTCAATCGGCGCAGCTCGACGGCAACCGTGGTGCCGCGCGCGAGGCGTTCCAGACCATGGCAACGCGCGAAGATACGAGGCTGCTCGGCCTACGCGGCCTGTTCATCGAGGCGCAGCGCGCCGACGACGTCGGTGCTGCGGTTGCGATCGCCGAAGAGGCGCTGAAAACCTCGCCGTCGTCGACCTGGGCCTCGCAAGCGGTGCTCGGTTTCCGCTGCGCCAGGGGCGACTGGATGGGCGCGCTGGCGATTCTCGAGAACAATCTGTCCTCCGGGCTGGTCGACAAGGAGACCTATCGCCGCCAGCGCGGCGTGCTGCTGACCGCGCGCGCGCTCGAACTCGAAACCACGGACCGCGATTCCGCCCGCGACGTCGTGATGGAAGCGGTAAAGCTCGCGCCGACGCTGGTGCCGGCCGCAGTCCTCGCCGCCAAATTTCAGAGCGAGGCGCATCAGATCCGCCGCGCCATGCGCCTCGTCGAAACAGCCTGGCTGGCGCAGCCGCATCCCGATCTCGCCGACGCCTATGCCCATGTGAAGTTGGGGGATTCCGCGCGGCAACGGCTGGTGCGGATCGAGACGCTGGCGGCCAAGGCGCCGGGGCATCTGGAAAGCGCGTTGGCGGTGGCGCGCGCGGCCATCGACGCCACCGAGTTTGCCAAAGCACGCGCGGCGCTGGCGCCGCATCTGGAGGCGCCGACACAGCGCGTGGCGATGCTGATGGCCGAGATCGACCGCACCGAACATGGCGATACCGGGAAAGCGCGCGCCTGGACGTTGCGAGCCGTGCGCGCGTTGCACGATCCGGTCTGGACCGCGGACGGCTATGTCTCCGACCGCTGGCGGCCGGTGTCGCCGGTATCCGGGCGGCTCGACGCTTTTCAGTGGCAGATGCCGTTGTCGGCGCTGCCATCCGGCAACGGCGTGGTCGAGCCGTCAGCATTCGAGCAGGCGATGCTGGCCGCAGGTCCGCGAGCCGCGGAGCCGGCCGAACATTCCGGCGCTGCGCCGGAAATAGAAGATCGGCAGGTAACACACGACCAACTGGCGCAAGACAATGCGCCCGTCGACCCGCCGGTGATCGACGCCGTGCCTTCGCCGCCTCCCGCGACCGCGCCCGCCGCCGCGCCCCCGCTGTTTCGCGCGCGAACCGACATACCGGCTATCGCCGTAAAGCCTGCGCCGGTGGTTCCTCAGATCATTCCGATCGTCCGTCCGCCGGACGATCCCGGCATCGATGATGGAACCGAACCGGACGAATTCACCGAAATGCCGGTACCCGGCCAGACCGGGGGCTGGCGCGGGTTTCTTTCGCGCATCCGGGGCTGATTCGAAGGGCATCCTCTTATCCCTCCCCCGCGGGGACGCGCGTGGGGGTGCCGACGTCGCCCGTAAGTCCAGATATTGAGATTGCTTAGAGAAAGCCCCACCCCGGCTCGCTTTCGCTCGCCTCGGACCCCGCAAGGGGGAGGGATAAGAAAGGCGCTCGCGTTTTCCTTGCCAATCCAGGCGCTGCCCGATATCAGGTGCGGGCGTTTTCAGGGGGCGAGGGACGAACATCCCGAGCCTCAAGAAAACGGCCTGAAGTGGACTGCCTCGAAAGGGAATACGGTCCGCCGCAATAGCTCAGTTGGTAGAGCACGTCATTCGTAATGACGGGGTCACAGGTTCGAGTCCTGTTTGCGGCACCAGCCACGCTGCGGAATGCATACGCCGTGTAAATCATGGCTTGCGGGTATCGATGCATCCGAGCAGATCGCCAGACTGTTTGTTCCGCGTTTTCCTGGTTTGGATATTTGGCATGCTTGGCGCGGTATCGGCCTGCGCCAACCCCGCCGATATCCTGTTCCTCAATGGCAAGATCGTCACGCTGGACGCGACCTCAGACGTCGCCGAGGCGCTTGCCATCGAAGCCGGTCGCGTTTCCGCAACCGGCAGCTCGGAAGAACTTCGAAAATCAGCTGGACCAGCGACGCGCATCATCGACCTCGGCGGCCGCACCGTGATTCCCGGCCTGATCGATTCCCACATTCACGCCATTCGCGCCGGCTTTCGTCATGCGACCGAAGTGAGCTGGGAGGGCGCGAGAAGCGTTGGCGAAGCGCTCGGGCGCCTCAAGTCGGCAGCGGATGGCGCCGGTCCGGATGCGTGGTTGATCGTTGCCGGCGGCTGGACGCCGCGTCAGTTCGACGAGAACCGGCGGCCGACCGAGGCGGAGATCGCCAGCGTCTCGTCCGGCCATCCCGTCTACATTCAGCTCTTCTACGGTTACGTGCTGATCAACCCGGAAGGCCGCGACAGGCTAAACATAAAATCCGAAACGGACCTGCCGGCGGGTGCGAAGTTCGAGCGCAACAGGGAAAACGAGACGACCGGCTGGATCACAGGCGGCGGTCCCGCGATCACGTCACTCTATGGGCGATTGCCAAAGCCGTCGGCGCAAGAGGCGGTCGAAGGGACACGGGCGTTCCTGCGCGAGTTGAGCTCGTTTGGCTTGACGGGCGTGATCGATCCCGGCGGGCACAATCTGGCGCCGGACGACTACGCCGCGCTGTTTCAGTTGTGGCGCGCGCACGAGCTGCCGCTTCGCGTGGTCTACAGCATCTTTGCGCCGCGTCCGGGGAAAGAGCTCGAGGATTTTCAGGCCTTCACGCAATTCCTGCCGATGGGGACCGGCGATGGCTGGCTGCGCTTCAACGGCATCGGCGAGTGCATCACCTGGGGCATGTATAACAACGACACGCCTGGTGACGCCGACAAGGAAGCCTTTTATCGCGTCGCGCGCTGGGCCGCGGATCAGGGCCTGACATTGACGGTGCACTGGAACAACGACCGCTCCGTGCACCATCTGCTCGACGTCTTCGAGCGCGTCAATCGCGAGGTGCCGATTGCGCCGTTGCGCTGGTCGATCGCGCATCTGCACGATGCGTCGGATGCTTCACTGCAACGCATGAAGGCGCTCGGCGTCGGCTGGCTGATGCAGGACGGGCTCTACTTCGCCGCGACCTCTTACATCGCGGAACGGGGGGAGGCGCAGATGCAGCGATCGCCGCCGATCGTCTCGGCGCTCAGGCTCGGCCTTCCCTTGGGCGGCGGCACCGATGCCAATCGCGTGATGATCGAAAATCCCTTCGTGTCGCTGCGCTGGATGCTCGATGGCTTGACCGTCGACGGTGTCGAAACCCGGGAAAAATCGGAAATCCCGAGCCGCGAGCAAGCGCTTCGCATCTACACGGAAGGGAGCGCCTGGTTTGCACATGATGAAAATCAGAGGGGGCGGCTGATGCCTGGCATGTTCGCCGACCTCGCGGTGCTCAGCGACGATTATTTTACGGTGCCGATTTCCGACATCGCGAAAATCAAGTCGTTGCTGACGATGGTCGACGGCCGGATTGTCTATGGCGCAGGTCCGTTTTCCGCACTTGAGTCAGGCCGCCGCTGACGCGTTCGCTTTTTGAGCGGCGAAAGCAGCGACGTTGCGCGAATTTCGAATTAGAACAAAACTAAGCCGTGTGGCGTTTCATCGCGCCGCGATCGCGTTACTGTTGCGCGATAAAAGAAGGGGGGAGAATGTCGACATTTCTGGTCATCCTGCACGGGCTTCTGGCCGTTGCCCTGCTCGGCAGCATCACGCACCAGGCGATTGCGGTGGTTTGGCCTGCGCGGAGCAAAGCGGGATTCGTCAACGCGTATCGATCGGTCTCGAGCCGTGTCTACGTCAACGCCAACATTGTGCTGTTTCTGATTGTCGCGTTTCTTGGCGGCTATATCTATCCGATCTATCGCGTCTGGGTACGCACCTATCTTGAAAACGCGCGCCTGTTTCCGGCGGTCGGTTCATTCGAGATCAAGGAACAGTTCATCTCGATCGGCCTCGGCCTGCTGCCGCTGTATTGGCTGGTTTGGCGGCGTCCGGATCCCGCCAGCGATTCCGCGCGCACCGCCGTCACGCTGATGCTTTGCTTCATCGTCTGGTTCGGTTTCATCGTCGGTCACATCCTCAACAACATCCGCGGGTTCTTCGGGCTATGAACAAAAATCAAATCGAAAAGATCATCCCGATTTTCTCGGCGGCGTTTGCCCTGATCTACATCGTGTCGGTCGAAGTGAATTGGGCGCCCTTCACCTATCATCCGAAGATCGGGCAATGGGGCTGGCTTACCGAGCCTGCGAGAGACGGTCCGCCGATGTATTGGTATGGCTGGCTCGTGACCTCGACCCTTGGTGCGGCCGTGGCGAGCGTGCTAGCGTTGCCGCTGTTGAAAAACCGGCCGACGCAGTACTGGCTCGGATGGACAATTCCACTCGTGGTCATGATCAGCGTCTTCTATCTTTTCCGCGGTTTCTTTCTCCGCTGAAAATTCGAAGAAGAGTCTTCGCAGGGTAAAAAGTGCCAACACCACCGCGCCGCCGCTTCACCGCACCATCCGCGATCACGTCACTTGCCGGCATCACTGCTTTGGCGGTGGTCGCGTTCTGGTCTTATCCGTCGCATTCGGGGGAACTCGATTCCGAGCGTGACGAGGATGTCGATCTGGCGTTCGTCGGCTCGGCCCGCGAGACTGGAACGCTGAAGCCTGTTCCCGGCGTTCAGGTCAGGGCCGAGACAGGGGGCCGCAGGATCCTGGTGCGCACCAACTCCGAAGGCGTCTACCGGCTGATTCCGAACTTCGGCGATGGCGTAACGGCGAGCCAGGTCACGATTACCTGCGCCAAGGACGGCTATGAGACCGTGGATGTCTCGCGGCGCCAGCTTTCGGACAAGAAGGTGAAAGAGCTGGTCGTGGCGGAGTGCCTGCTGGCGCCCAAGCCTTGAAATCCTCGACGTCCGAAATATTCGGTCCGATCTGTGACCTTGTTCACATTGGAAATGGGTGGCTGGCCCTAGAAGGGGGTGCAAACCTCTTTGCGGGAGGAAGCCATGTCCTCATCAGCCGATCACTGCCAGGCCTGCGGTCAGGCCGCTTTCACCCCGGACGCCGCGCGTCCCGCTCGGCGATTTTGGCCTTCGATCGTCCGAATTGCCGTCATCGAAGTCGTGGTGCTGCTCGCGCTCGCGGGCCTATTTATCGCTTATCTGAACTGGTCTTCAGAGGCGAGCTTTGCGGAGTTTCTCTCCGCGACCAAAACGCTAGCAGCGCCGAGCTTACCCGTGACCGAAGTTCATTTGCCCTGCAAACAAGGCGCCTGATCACCTCGCTCTACTGCGACACCGTCTGGACGACACTGCCGATGGGCCGCGCGCTGGTCGCCGGCAGCTTCATGTCCTTGATCAGCGCCTCGTCATATTCGGCGAGCGTCTGCATCGGCGCCTTCGGCTTCATGAACACGACCTTGTAGCCGCCCGCCTTCAGACGGCGCAGCAATTCGGGCATCGCTTCCGCCGTGTGCTTCTGGAAATCGTGCATCAGGATGATGCCCTTGCCCTGCTTTTCGAGCTTGGTCATCACGGTATTGATGACCTGCTCCGGACTCTTGGCCCGGAAGTCGAAAGAATCGAGATCGGTCGAAAACATCGCGATGTTGCGTGTGCCCAGATAGGTCATCGCGGCCGGGTTATGCTGCAATTCCGGGAAGCGGAAGAAAGGTGCTGGCGCTGTGCCCAGCGCGAGCTTGACGGCGCTGTTGCCCTTTTCGATCTCGTCCTTGACGGCCTGTTCGTTCAGCTTCTTCGAGTTCAGGTTGGCATGCGACCAGGTATGGGTGCCGACGGTGTGACCGGCGGCCGCCACCTGTCTGAGAATCTCGGGGTGAAAGCTTGCGTGTTTGCCGATCGAGAAGAACACCGCCTTGGTGCATTCTTCGGCAAGCGCCTTCAGCACGGCCGGCGTATTGACCGGCCACGGACTGTCATCGAACGTCAAGACGACTTCCTTGTCGTTCAGGAAATCGATCTGCTTGAAATGCTCGAAGCCGAAGCCGGGGCCGCCCGTGGTGTCGATCTCAACCACACGGGAGACGCCGAGCGCGTTCGGATTGGCGCAAACCAGCTGTTTCGGCTGCGGGGCGGGGGCCGGCTTTTCCGGAATGCTGCCGGTGACCTCGATCGGGTCGCGGCTTGCGGCGGGCTTGGCGGGAGCGGGGGCCGGCGCCGGGGCAACTCGAGCGGCGACGGTTTGCGGAGCAGCCGCGCTTCGGCTTGAAGAGGTCCAGAACCAGCCACCGGCAGCAATCAGCGTGGCTGCCACCACACTCATCAGCATCAGACCCAACGCGTTACGCATGGTTACTCTTTCGTTACTGCGACAACTCAAATTTGCCCGACCTTCTTTATGAGAAAGATTTGTTAACGCTCCCCAAACGCCGGCTGTCGCTGGGTGTCGCAGGCGCTCGATGAGCCGACGTCAAATTGGGAGATCGCAGGCGAGGAGGTGGCTTGTCTGAGGGGCGCGCCGGTGGTCGTCGCGCCGAAAAGCGAGCCTCACTTCGTCATGCAATAACGTGCATCGCGGGCAGCGGTAGGGCAATCGGCGAGCGCCCGGTGCATTGACATCATGGGTTCGTCAGACTTTACATCCCGGGCATCGTCAGGGATGAGGCGGGTTCACATGTTGAGAATTTCATTTTTGTTTTTGTTGGCGCTCTTGGCAGCGCAGATTTTTTTGGTATCGCATGCGTCGGCGCAGCAAGGCCATGATGCCTGTGCGCGCGATGTCTCGCGCTTCTGCCGGGCCCAGATGAACGACGGCGATTCGGCCGTGCTGGGCTGCCTGAAGCAGCATCGCGCCCGGCTCAGCCGTGCCTGCGACAAGGTCCTGACCGAAAACGGGCAGTAGAGGGCTTATCGATCTAACCTCTCTGCGTCGTGGCTGGCCCTTTCCTCATCCTGAGGAGCCGCGCAAGCGGCGTCTCGAAGGATGACGCCGACACCGGGGCCTCATGGTTCTCCCGGCAATACGAAGTATTGTCCGGAAGACGCGCCATTCTGTGCCGCCGTTCGCTAACGGCCTCGCTTTCGCTTGGCCTGCTCGGGCGTGGCGCTCCTCACCATGAGGGTTTTGACGCAGTAGAGCTAGGTGCTGCTGCCTGCCGCGGCGGAAGCCACCGGCAGTACCTCGTGTGCGGCGCGGTCGGGGCTTTCTTCCTTCCAGCGCACCGAGCCGAACGGCCGCTCCAGCATGCGGCGGATGCGGACCGGATCGGGCCCGAGATGAAAATCCATCGCGCTCTGGTGCAGTTCGCGTTCGGATTGCGTCGAGCGGTTGCGCTGGCGCAGGTAATCGAGCCAGGTCGGACAATGGTAACGTTCGGTCCATAGCTCGGGATCGGCGATGTCGCGCGCGATCGACCAGCCATAGGCGCCATTGCGCTGCCTCGAAAGCTGGACTTCCTGCATGACGTTGTGAAAGGCGCGGGCGTTGTCCTGCGCGACGCGATACTCGATCTCGACCACCAAAGGCCCGCTGCGCGCGGTCAGCGACAACTGTACCTCGGGATCGGCCAGCAGTTCGGCGTCCTCGTTGCGCGCGCCGACCCGCGGCATATGCAGCCAGAAGCCGAGCAGCGGCGACAACAGCATCAAGGCGGCCGAGACCAGCAGCGCAGCCTCGACGCCGGCGGCGTCGGTCAGGTGCCCCCAGCCCCAGCTTCCGATCGCAATTCCGCCCGAGATCGCGGCCTGAAAGATCGCCAGCGAACGGCCCGCGACCCAGCGCGGCGCCGACAGTTGCACGCCGATATTGAACAGGGCCACCGCGAGCATCCAGGCCGCGCCCGCCACCACGAGAGCGGCCGCCGTGAGGACCGGCTCGTGACTCAGCGCCACCGCGGCGATCGAGCCGCCCATCGAGATGGCGCAGGCGCGGATCGCGGCCTCGCCGCCAAGCCGCTTGCGCACCTCGCCAATGTTGAGCGCGCCGATCACCGCGCCCATGCCGAAGGCGCCCAGCATGATGCCGTAGGTCTGCGCGCCGCCGTGCAGGAGATCGCGGACCACGAGCGGCATCAGCGCCGAAATCGAACCGCCGATCAGGCCGGTCACGAGGGTGCGCATCAGCACGATTTTGATCGAAGGCGAATTGGCGATGTAGCGCACGCCCGAGACGATGGCGCGGTTGAGCCGTTCGCGCGGCAGCCGCGACGGTTCGCTCTCGCGGCGCCACACGAACAACGCCACCACCAGCGGCAGATAGAGAATGGCGTTGGCGGCAAAGGCTGCGACCGCACCTAGCGTGGCGACGATGATGCCGCCGATGGCGGGCCCGAAGCTGCGCGCGATATTGTAGCTGATGCCGTTGAGTGCCACGGCGGAAGGCAGCATGTCGGTCGGCACCTGCTCGCTGACCGAGGATTGCCAGGCCGGGCCGAACAGCGCCATGCCGCTGCCGACGACAAAGCAAAGTACCAGCAGGGTCGTAGGCGTCACCATGCCGAGCCACGCCAGCACGGTCAGCGAGGTCGCGCCGGTCAGGGCAATGAACAACGAGACCAATGAGACGATGCGGCGGTCATACATATCGGCGATGGCGCCGGCCGGCATGGCAATCAGCATCACCGGCAGCATCAGCGCGGTCTGCACCAGCGCGACCTTGTCGGCCGAGGAGGTCATCTGGGTCATGGCCCAGGCCGCGCCGACCGCCTGGATCAAAAGGCCAAGGTTGGACAACAGGCTCGCCGACCAGATTCTCCGGAATGCGGCATGCCGCAGTGGCGCTGCGATGCCGTCGGTTAAAATACTGCGGGCTGGCTCGGTCATGGCGTCTTTCGTTGAAGGCCGGTTCGCCGAGTGGGATTCTCACCCGGTCCGCGCCTGTAAGGTGGCGGGGTACGCCTGCGGCAAAATAGCCAGGATCATGCGTCCGTCACAATGCGCTGATCGGAAGCATCCCCTGCGGATGCGCCTTCGTGGCGCCCGGATTCCGGAGGTGATATGATGCAAAGCGGGATGGAGTTCCTCCACCCCAGGGTTTGCAAGGACGACCTCTGTGAGCATCGCTGAAGCCTGGGATATTCCGGCTGCACGCCCGCGTCTGGTTCCCCCGAGCCCGCCGCGCGCGCCGGAGAGCATGACGGCGCTCCAGCGAATGGCGAAGATGCGCGAAAGCGCGATCGGAACCTGGGGCCAGCGGGCCTACGAGGAAGATATCATCCGCGGCCACTTCCTGTTCAATTCGAGCTTCATTCTCAATACGCCGGATGCGATCCGCCACGTGCTGGTCGACAATTACGAGAATTATTCGCGCACGCCTGCCGGGTTCCGTGTGCTGCGCCCGATGCTCGGCGATGGGCTGCTGATCGCCGAGGGCCGGGCGTGGAAACATCAGCGGCGCACGCTGGCGCCGGCCTTCACGCCGCGCGCGGTGAGTACCCTCATTCCGCATATGGTCGCGGTGACCGACGAGACGGTCGAGAACCTCAAGCGCATCAGCAACGGTCCCGTCGATTTGCGCGAGACCATGCAGCGCATGACGCTCGAGATCGCCGGCCGCACCATGTTTTCGTTTGGAATGGAACGCCACGGCGCGACCTTGCGCGACTTCGTGATGGAGTATGCCGAGAAGCTGGCGCGGCCGCATTTCCTCGACCTGGTGCTGCCGCGGGGCTGGCCGGCGCCGCGGGACTTTGCGCGCGCGCGTTTCCGCAAACGCTGGACGCAGTTCATCGGCATGTTGATGGCGGAACGCCGCGCCGCCGGCAAGCAGGAAGGCGCCCCGGCGCGCGATCTGTTCGATTTGATGAATGCGGCGCGCGATCCCGAAACCGGCGAAGCCTTCAGCGAGGCGCAGCTCGGCGATCAGGTCGCGACCATGATTCTCGCCGGCCACGAAACCACCGCGACGGCGCTGTTCTGGGCGCTGTATATGCTCGCGCTCGACCCGGTCGCGCAGGAGCAACTCGCAGCCGAAGCGCGGCAGGTATCCGCCGATGGCGAGGCCGACCTCGATCGGCTGAAATTCACCCGCGCCGTCGTCGACGAAACCATGCGGCTCTATCCGCCTGCGTTCCTGATCGCGCGTGCGGCGAGCGGACCCGACGTCATCACGGACATTCCGATCAAGAAGCACGACGTGATCCTGATCGCGCCATGGCTGTTGCACCGGCACGAAAAGCTCTGGCGCGATCCGAACGCCTTTGTGCCGGAACGTTTCCTGGCGCCGGCGCCGCCGCCCGACCGCTTCGCCTATCTGCCGTTCGGTGTCGGCGCACGCGTGTGCATCGGCGCGCACTTCGCACTGGTCGAAGCGACGCTGGTGCTGGCCCGAATCATTGCGGCGTTCCGCGTCAGGCTTCTGGAAAAAGATCCGGTGATGCCGCTTGGCGTCGTCACCACGCAGCCGGACCGTTCTCCGGTGTTTGAGATCACGCCGCGTTGACGTTGAAGCCGCTAGCCTCTGAAGTCAGTCGTAGCTTGGGCAGGACCGCGTCATGAGCGAATTGGAAGCCCAGTTTGCAACGTTGAAGAAGATCGCCGATCCCGCGGTCGCAGAGGGAATCGCGCATCTGGTCGAGAATGGCGAGGATCATGAACTCAACCGCATCAATGTCCTGGATTTTTCCAGGCAGAACGGCTTCGACGAAGAAAAGGTAATCTCCGGCTTCCTGCACGCCTCGCGGCTCGGCCTGTTCGATCTCACCTGGAACGTGCTGTGCCCCGGCTGCAGCGGCGTGCTCGATACCCACGACACGCTGAAATCGCTGCGCGGCGACGATTATCATTGCGGCCTTTGCGCCTGCGGCTATGAGCCCTCGGTCGACGAGCAGGTCGAGGTTGCCTTCACCGTCAGCCCCAAGGTCCGGCGCATCGCGGCGCACGATCCGAACTCGTTGCCGCTGTGGGAATACTACAAGCAGGTGTTCTGGAGTTCGGGCATCGACCTCAACACCGAGTTTTTCTCGACGTTGACCGAGAAGGCGACGGTCGATTCGCTGGAGCTACCGGCCGGCGAGCGCGCCGTCATGTCGCTGCAACTGCCGCCGCAATTCATCATCGTCTTCGAACCCGTGACGCATTCGGCGCATTTCATCGACGTCCAGGGCGAGCCGACCAAAGAGCGGCAACAATTGTCGCTGGTCTTCAACAAGTCACACCCGCCGACCGGGTCGATCGTGATGCATCCGGGACCTTTGCGGCTTGCGCTCGACAACCAGGCCGACGTGCGGACGCTGCCGACCGTGTTCATCGCCGCAGAAGAACTGCATGACTTGCTCGGCAAGCGCCGTCCGTTCCTCACCGCCAAGCGGATGCTGTCCAACCAGACGTTTCGCGACGTATTCAAGGCCGACAATCTCCATATCGATCAGCGGTTGAAGATCACCTCGTTGACCTTCCTGTTCACCGATTTGAAGGGCTCGACCGCGCTCTATGAACGCGTCGGCGATCTCGCCGCCTTCGATCTGGTGCGTGCGCATTTCCGCGCGCTGCTCGAGATCATTGCCTCGGAGAAAGGCGCCGTGGTGAAGACCATCGGCGACGCCGTGATGGCAACCTTCGTCAAGCCCGAGCACGCGATAGCCGCCGGGCTCAAGATGCGCGCGGCGATGGACGAGCTGAACGTCGAGCGCGGCACCGAGGATCTCGTGGTCAAGATCGGCATTCACGAGGGACCTTGCCTCGCGGTGATGCTCAACGAACGGCAGGATTATTTCGGCCAGACCGTCAACATCGCAGCCCGGGTCCAGGGGCTCGCGACATCAAGATCGATCCACGCCACCGGCGGGGTGGTCGAGGTGCCAGCCGTATCGGCGATCCTGCAAGAACGGGCGATCACGCCGATCCAGAAGCAGGCAGCGCTGCGCGGCATCGCCGACAAGGTCCTGGTTTACGAAATACCGTAGACGCCACCGTCATTGCGAGGAGCATTAGCGACGAAGCAATCCAGATTGCTTCCGTATCGAAACTGTCATCACCGCGCTTGTCGCGGTGATCCACGTCTTTAACTGTATTTCCGCGAAATAACACGTGGATGGCCGGGTCATAGGCGAGCGGAAGCGACGCCGTTCTTCGAACGGCTATGCCCGGCCATGACGAGGAAAGGAATACTGCAACATTGCCGAAAGGTAATTAGCGCCGGAACACGCGCCGATTGCGCGCGTTCGTGTTCCACGCCATATAGATTTCAAGAGAGGCCAATTAGAGACCCCCTGATGCTCGACGGACTGCGCCAATTCATCGCTGACGTTATCTCCCCGTCCCATGAACCCCGCGACCTCGACGATACCGGCTATCGTCTTGCCGCGACGGCACTGCTGGTTCACGTCATTTCGCTCGACGGCGACCCATCCGAGAACGAAAAGCGCAAGCTTCACAGCCTGATCGAAAGCCGCTTCGGGCTCGATCGGGGCGCTGCCGACAAGCTGATTGCATCTGCAACGCTGGTCGAGGGCGAGGCCGTCGACCTCTATCATTTCACCAGCGTCATCATGCGCTCCGTCGATGATGCCGGCCGGCTCCGCATCGTCGAGATGATGTGGGAGCTGGTGTACGCGGACGGTCAGGTCAGCGAATTCGAGGACAATGTGGTTTGGCGGGCCGCCGATCTGTTGGCGGTGTCCTCCCGTGACCGCATCGATCTCAAGCATCGTGTCGCCGCCAGGCAGCCCGTGCCGGTTTCCGGCGGCTGATAGTCTGGGCGCGGCTTCCCATGCTAACGACATAGCTACCTAAACAATTTTTAATGTAGCGGTCCTCTGCTGCGTCCTGCGCTGGCCGCACACGCCTCTGCCCCGATCGCTTGTTGGAGCGGGTTCCGAAACGCTTGCAGGCCGCCCGTATCCCGCTTAAGGCGTATCCCGTAAACGTATTATGGACAGGCTAGGATCGTGGCTGAGCGGGTGACGCTGATTACGGGGGCTTCGGCGGGGATCGGCACCGAGCTGGTACGTGTCTTCGCTTCCAAAGGCCATCGCGTGGCGATGGTGGCGCGCCGGGCCAACCGGCTGCAAGCACTGGCCGCAGAGCTCTCCGGCAAAGGCTTGCCCGCTCCGATCGTCATTCCCTGCGATCTCGAACAGCCTGCGGCCTGCGACACCATCGCCGCGGCGCTGAGCGATGCCGGCGTTGAAGTCGAATTCGTCGTCAACAATGCAGGCTTTGGCTTGTTCGGCCGCGCCGTCGAACTCGACCGCAACGAGCAGCTCGCGATGATCGCCGTCAACGTCCGCGCGCTCACCGATCTGTCGCTGCGCTTTGCCGATCAACTGATCCGAAACCGCGGCGGGCTGCTCAACGTCGCGTCGATCGCGGGCTTCCTGCCGGGGCCGGGCATGGCGGTGTACTACGCCTCGAAGGCCTATGTGCTGTCGTTCACCGAAGCCTTGCGCGGCGAGCTTGGACCCAAAGGCGTCCGGGTTACCGCGCTGTGCCCGGGGCCTGTGCCGTCGGAGTTCCAGACTCGCGCGGGCTTCAAACCCGGATTTGATTCCGCCGTTCTCAACGTGTCCGCAAGGGATGTCGCAGCCGACGCCTATAGCGGCCTGATGGCGAACAAGCGCGCGGTGTTGCCCGGTCTCGGCATCAAGATCGTGCCGTTCATGCTGCGGCTGGTCCCGCGCGGCTTTATCATTTCGGCCGTCACGCGCTTTCAGACCCGCCAGCGCTAAATCCAAATTTAACGATCGGTTGGCTACGATCACGGGCTTGGAGGTTCGTGAAGGCGATGTCGCTTTCCGCCACACTCGGTCATGTGCGCAAAACCGCGCCGGTCATAGCGGGACCGTCGGCTAATCTCCTGCCCGTCCTGATTATTTTGCACCAGGAAACCTCGACGCCGGGCCGCATCGGCAACGCGCTTCGCGCGCTCGGCTATCCGCTCGACATCCGCCGCCCGCGTTTTGGCGACGCGCTGCCGCAAACGCTGGCCGCGCATGCCGGCGCCGTCATCTTCGGCGGGCCGATGAGCGCCAACGATCCGGACGACTATGTTCGCCGCGAGATCGACTGGATCGCGGTGCCGCTCTCGGAACAGCGGCCGTTCCTCGGCATCTGCCTCGGCGCGCAGATGCTGGCGAAGCACCTCGGCGCGCGCGTGGCGCCTCACGCAGGCGGCCGCGTCGAGATGGGCTATTATCCGATCCGCCCCACACGGGCCGGATGGAAGCTGTGCGCGCACTGGCCTGATCAGGTCTATCACTGGCACCGCGAAGGCTTTGAGCTTCCCGCAGGCTCCGAGTTACTGGCGGAAGGTGACGACTTCCCGATGCAGGCCATTCGATATGGCGATGCCTTCGGCCTGCAATTTCACCCCGACGTGACCTACGCGATGATGTGCCGCTGGACGGCGTGTGGCGCCGATCGCCTCGATATGCCCGGCGCCCATCCGCGCCATCAGCACTTTGCCGGACGTGCCTGCCACGACGTTTCCGAGCGCGCCTGGTTAAGTCACTTTCTCGATGGTTGGCTGAGCCGGGTACCGGAAATGATGATGGAGGCGGCGGAGTAATTTTTGACGCCCGTCTTCGCCCTTCGGGCTACGACGAGGCTTCGCTCACTTCGCTACGAGAGATTTTCCGGGTTTACCCAGCCGAAGCAGGCGCAGCGAATGTCCTGCGTCCGCCTTCGCCTTTCAGGCTACGGCGTGACAGCCTTCGCTACGAAAGTGGCTTGCCTAGCCGAAGCAGGAGCAGCCTGCGAAGGCTGGTGGAGCCAGGCGGGATCGAACCGCCGACCTCGTCATTGCGAACGACGCGCTCTCCCAGCTGAGCTATGGCCCCAAATCGCCTAGGTAGATGTCGCTGCGGCAAAAGCTAAGAAACCGCAAGCAAGCGGCGCCATTTACAATCCGCGCCAAGGCCAAGTCAAGAACGGCGAAGCCATTGTTTTTCCGTCCTTTTGCCGGGAACTTCCCTTGTTTGCGCAGTGGGGAACCGATATTTAGCAAGGTGTTCGACCCCGCCGATCGACCCTCTAGCGAGCAGCCCCGCCATGCGTGCCGTCCTCGACATCATTCTTATCGTTCTGGATCTTTATGTCTGGCTGTTGATTGCAGCCGCCATTTTGTCCTGGCTGATCGCCTTCAATGTCGTCAACACGCGCAACCAGTTGGTGTCGGCGATCGCGGAGTTTCTGTACCGGATCACCGAGCCGGTGCTGGCGCCGATCCGCTCCTTCCTGCCCAATCTGGGCGGGCTCGACATTTCGCCGATCATCCTGATCCTGATCATCTTCTTCATTCAGCGCGTGATCCAGTATTACATCTATCCGAACGTCTTCTGATCGTGTGCTAGATGGCCGATCCCTGGCGCTACTCCGCCCAAGGGATCAGCATCGCGCTGCGCGTCACGCCGCGCGGCGGCCGCGATGAAATCGATGGTGTCGAGGTGATGGCGGATGGCCGCGCCGTGGTCAAAGTCCGGGTGCGCGCCATTGCCGAAGGCGGCGAGGCCAACGGCGCGGTGACCGAGCTTCTGGCGAAGTCGCTCGGCGTGCGGAAGGCCAGCGTGAGAATTCTGTCCGGGGTCACCTCGCGCCTCAAGCAGGTCGCCGTCGATGGCGATCCCGGGAAACTCAGTGAGGCGCTTCGCGCGCTGACGACGTGAAATAGGGATTGCAGGGATCGATCCATGACGGCGCAGATCATCGATGGAAAACGCATCGCGTCCGAGCTTCGCGCCCGCGTCGCCGGCGAGGTCACGCGGGTCAAACGCGACCACGAACTGACGCCGGGCCTCGCGGTGGTTCTGGTCGGCCACGATCCCGCAAGCCAGGTCTATGTCCGAAGCAAGCACAAACAGTCGCAGGAGGCCGGCATGGCGTCCTTCGAACACGTGCTGCCGGAGAATGTCGCGGAGGCCGACCTGCTGGCGCTGGTCACGCGGCTCAACCGCGATCCGCTGGTGCACGGCATTCTCGTGCAGTTGCCGCTGCCGAAAACCATCAACACCGAGGCCGTGATCAATGCGATCGATCCGGCCAAGGATGTCGACGGGCTGCATCCGAGCAATGCCGGCCGGCTCGCCGGCGGGTTTGCCGCGCTGTCGCCCTGCACGCCGCTCGGCTGCATTATCTTGAGCAAGAGCGTGCATGCCTCGCTCGAAGGCATGAATGCGATCGTGATCGGACGCTCCAATCTGGTCGGCCGGCCGCTGGTGCAGTTGCTGCTCAATGAAAACGCGACCGTGACGATCGCGCATTCGCGCTCGCGCGATCTCAAACACTTGAGTGCCCGGGCCGATCTGGTTTATGCCGCCGTCGGCCGACGCGAAATGGTGCGCGCCGACTGGATCAAGCCGGGTGCGACCGTGATCGATGTCGGCATCAATCGCTTGTCGAGCGCTGACGGCAAGACGCGCCTCGTGGGTGACGTCGCGTTTGCGGAAGTCGCTGCTGTCGCCGGCGCCATCACGCCGGTGCCGGGAGGCGTCGGCCAGATGACGGTGGCGTGCCTGTTGGTCAATACCTTGCGCGCGGCCTGCGCGATTGCGGGGCTGCCGAAGCCTGGTGTGTGAAAGATGTGGTCGTCCCGGCCAAGCGAAAGCGCGAGCCGGGACCCATACCGCGGAATCGATGAAGCGAGCGCGCTGGTGGCCGTAGTCGTTCGCGACACGAGCGCCTGTGGTTATGGGTTCCGGGTTCGCTCGCTATGCTCGCGCCCGGAACGACAGGGGAAAACTACTTCCCCTTCGCCCGCGCGATGCCTTCCGCGATCAATTGATGGGCGTCCTCGGCGCCGCCCCAGCGCAGCACCTTTACCCATTTTTTCGGTTCGAGATCCTTGTAGTGCTCGAAGAAGTGCTGGATCTGCTGCAAGGTGATGTCGGGCAGGTCGCTGTAAGTCTTCACCTTGTCGTAGCGCTGCGTCAGCTTCGACGACGGCACCGCGATGATCTTCTCGTCGCCGCCAGCCTCGTCCTCCATCAACAGTACGCCGACCGGCCGCACGCTCATGACCGCGCCCGGCACGATGGCGCGGGTATTGGCGACGAGAACGTCGCACGGGTCGCCGTCGTTGGAAAGCGTGTGCGGGATGAAGCCGTAATTGCCGGGATAGCGCATCGCCGTGTACAGGAAGCGGTCGACGACCAGCGTGCCGGCCTCCTTGTCGAGCTCGTACTTGATCGGCTCGCCGCCGACCGGCACTTCGATGATGACGTTGACCTCGCGTGGCGGGTCAACGCCGATCGAAATCGCTTCAATACGCATGGTAGGCTCCGGATCGTTTTTTGCTGAGGCCAGTCTACGCCAATAGCGGCGGTATCTTCGCTGATTGTTTGGGCACAGCCTTAACGCGCAAGATTCAACGCCGTTCGGCCGGCCGGCACTGCGGCGGAAACAAAATTCAATTTCGCGGGATTAATTCGTCCAGGCGAAAGCGACCTTGTCGAGCGACTTCGATCCGAATTTCTCCGAGGACCGTGCGACCATGCGGCCGCCGAGCGCGCGATAGAATTCAGTCGCCGCCTCGTTGTCGGAGAGCGCCCAGATCACCATGCTCTTCAGGCCGCTCTGCCCGAGGTCGCGCCGTGCGGCCGAGAACAGCCGACGGCCGAAGCCGAGGCCTTGAAATTCGGGGCGCAGATAGAGTTCGTAGATTTCGCCTTCGAAATGCAGGCTGCGCGCGCGGTTGCGTCCGTAATTGGCATAGCCGGCGACCTTGTCGCCGAACACGAGCACGCTGACGCGGCTGCCCTTGCGGATCGCCGAATCCCACCACTGCGGGCCGCGGCGGTTGATCAGCTTTTCGAGCTCAGCCCCGGGAATGATACCCTGATAGGCCGCGCGCCAGGCTTCGTCGTGGGTAGAAGCCACCGCCGTTGCGTCGGCAGCCTTGGCAGGCCGGACTTCGATTAGGGTTGTGCTCATGGGCTGATCAAAGCAAGTCAGCGGGCCGGCATCAAGGTCTATCGTTAATTATCGGTTAACCTGTGGATTTTCTGCATCACTCTACGCGGCCTCTGTGCCGAAAGCGAACACCCGCGGGTATTTGAGACCAGATTTTGTGGAATGGACGGGTCCAGCGGCGGTTCTTAACGTTGGCTATCACGGGATGAGGCGCACGATTTGATTCGGCGTGAGCAATTCAGGAAATCCGTCATGCAACCCTTTCAAGGGTGCCGGACCCCTTGGTTTCGGGGGTTTTTTGTTGTCATCCTGCTGGCAATTGCGCCCGCCGCGATGGCGCAAAGCCCGTTCGGCCCGGTGAGCGCGGAAGCCGAACCCAATCGGGCGCAGGCCTGGCTGGTGCCGTCGCCCGATCCGCATGTCGCATCGCATGCGGTATTGTTTCGCCCGCCGGGCGAGGGCCCGTTTCGCCTGGCGGTGATTGCGCATGCCTCTACCCAAAACGTGATCTATCGGGCGCAGATGCGACAGCCGGAATATCGCAGCCTGGCGGCATTTCTGGTGGCGCGGGGATTTGCCGTGCTGGTGCCGGAACGTTTGGGCCATGGCGCGACCGGCGGCGATTATCTGGAAGATCAGCGCGGCTGCGACGAAGCCGATTATCTCCATTCGGGACGCGCGACCCGCGAGGCCATTTCCGTGGCGTTCAACTATCTGCGCGGGCAACCCTTCATCCGGCGCGACGAGGCCGTGATCATCGGGCATTCGGCCGGCGGCTGGGGCGCATTGGCGCTGGCCAATGCCGATCCGGCTGAAATCTCGTCCATCATTGTCTTTGCGCCCGGCCGCGGCGGCCAGGCCAACGGTTTGCCCAACCAGATTTGCGCCCCGCACACGCTGCTCGCCGCGGCCAATGAGTTCGGTCACGGCGCGCACATTCCCGTGTCATGGCTGGTCGCCGCCAACGACAGCTATTTCCCACCGGACTTTTCGCGCAAGCTGGCGGATGCCTTCCGCGCCGGCGGCGGCAAAGTCGATTTCCGTCAGCTCGCCGCCTATGACGGCGAGGGCCACTGGATGGCTGAGACCGACAACGGCGTCAAACTGGTGGCGGGCGAACTCGATCGCCTGCTGAAGGCGCCGTCAGCCGCAGGTTCGAAAAAACCATGACGATCTATTTCCTCGCCAAGTACCTGCACGTGCTTGGCGCGATCGTGATCCTCGGCACTGGCACCGGCATCGCCTTTTTCATGCTGATGGCGCATCGAACGGGCGACGTCTCCTTCATCGCCCGCACGGCGGCCGTCGTCGTGATCGCAGACATGCTGTTCACGCTGAGCGCGGTGATCCTGCAACCCGTGAGCGGCGGACTGCTGATGATGCTGTCAGCGACAAGCTTTACCGAACGATGGCTGATGGTCTCGCTGGCGCTGTATGTGCTGGCGGGCGTGTTCTGGATTCCCGTGATCTTCATGCAGATCGAGATGCGCGATCTGGCGCGCATCGCAGAACAGAAGCGCGAGCCGCTGCCGCCGCGTTATTTTGCGCTGTTTCGCCGCTGGGTTTGGTTCGGTATTCCGGGCTTCGGCTCTGTCGTGATCATTCTCTGGCTGATGATTGCAAAACCGATTTAGCTCATGACTGTCACCCGCAACATCCTCGTCCTCGGCGCTTCCGGCCTGATCGGCCGCTTCATCAGCGATGATTTGCGCGCGAGGGGCTTTCAAGCCACCGGCGTCGCCCGGAAATTCGCGGCGGGACAGGCGATGAGCGCGCTCGATATCGAGCTGCCGATCATGGCGATGGATGCGGCCGCGCTGGCGAGCCTGCTGCGCGATCACGCGGTCGACGTCGTGGTCAATTGCCTAGGGGTGCTTCAGGACGGCCCTGGCAGCGACAGCCGCGCGGTGCACCGCGATTTCGTTGCGCGCCTCTTGCAGGCGATCAAGGAGAGCGGCCGGACCATCCGGCTGGTTCACATCGCGATTCCCGGCGCTGCCGAGGACGATCACACGGCGTTCAGCCTCACCAAGCGCGAGGCGGAAAGGTTGATCGCGACGTCGGGCGTCTCATACGCGATCCTGCGGCCCGGCTTCGTGATCGCGCCCGCGGCTTTTGGCGGCAGCGCGATGGTCCGCGCGCTCGCCGCGTTGCCGCTCGAAATGCCGGCGGCCGATTCATCCGTGCCGTTCCAGCCGGTCGCCGCGGAAGATATTTCCGAGACCATCGCATGGCTGGCCGCGCGCGACATCGATGACGGCGCGGCCAATGCTGTAAGCTGGGATCTGATGCAGCAGCAGCCGATAACGTTGGGCGAGGTGATCGAGGCCTTTCGCCGCTCGTTCGGCACCGAAAGGTCGCCGCGCATTCCCGTGCCGGCTCTTCTGCTCGGTCTCGGCGTCATGTCCGCCGATCTCGTGACCTGGCTAGGGTGGACGCCGCCGATGCGGCGCACGGCGATCGCTGAACTGCGCCGCGGCGTGCGGGGCGATCCCTCCATCTGGATGGCCGCGACGGGCCTGGTCCCGAAAACCGTTACGGAAATCCTCGGCAAGCATCCCGCCACCATTCAGGACAAATGGTTCGCGCGGCTTTATCTGATCAAGGCATTAATCATCGCGAGCCTAGTCGTGTTCTGGATCGTCTCGGGTTTCATCGCGCTGTTCGTTTCCTATGACGCCGCGGCGAATATCTTGCGAACGCACGCCTTCCCAGCGGCCTTGGTTGCGCCGGTGACCGTCTTGACCAGCCTGATGGATATGGCGACCGGCGTGCTGATTGCCTTTCGCCGAACTTGCGCTTTCGGACTGATTTGGGGAATCCTGGCGGCGCTGGGTTACATGGCGGGTGCGGCGATCCTGACGCCGGATCTCTGGATCGAGCCGCTTGGCGCGCTGGTGAAAACGGGACCTGCGATCGTGCTGATGCTGGTGGCGCTGATGATGCTGGATAACAGATAATGCGCGCCTGGCCCGACGATGACGTGATCCTCTATGACGGCGTCTGCGTGTTCTGCTCGCGCTGGATTCGCTTTATCGCCGCGCGCGACCCCGACAAGCGCTTTCGCTTCACCGCGATCCAGTCTGCTTATGGGACGCGGCTGGCGCAGGCCTTCGGCATCGATCCCGCCGATCCCGACACCAATGCGGTCATTCGCGGCGGTGTCGCTTACTTCAAATCCGATGCGGCGTTGACTGTGCTTTCGAACCTGCCGGGTTGGCGCTGGACGCGCGTGTTGTTGGCGGTGCCAAAACCGCTCCGCAACACGGTCTACAATCTCGTCGCTAAAAACCGCTACCGCATTTTCGGAAAGTACGATGCGTGCTTTGTGCCGGATGCGGACATGCGGGCGAGGGTGATCGAGTGATCGATTGCCAACGCCAATACGAAGGCTATCCTGGCTAAATGACCAAAGCGGTTTTCACTACAAAAGTAATGCCAGGTTATAAGGACCTCCCCGAGGCCCGATATCACTTTCCGCGTACGTACTTGAATCAAGTCAAGCAATCGATCGGCGATCACATCGTTTACTACGAGCCAAGACGATCAAGCACTGACTTGTCGAGCAGGCGCGGTCGCCAGACCTATTTTGCGGTTGCTCGCGTCATAGACTTGATTGAGGACAATGAGCTAGCAGGTCATTTTTACGCAGTTGTAGACAATTACTTAGATTTTGACAGGGCGGTCCCGTTTGTTGACGGCAGTGAATATTATGAAAGTGCGCTTAAAAAAGCTGATGGCAGCACCAATAAGGGTGCGTTTGGGCGCGCCGTGCGAACTATTCCTGATGATGAGTTCGACCGCATTTTGAAAGCCGGATTCGCTCCTGTTCTTGGCCAAACTGAATCGTATCAACAGCCTATATCTCCGGGAATGGGTGATAAGCCTCAAACGCCATTTGAACGTCCAATCGTTGAAATGACTGTTTCTAAGCCGTTTCGCGAGCGCTCGTTCATGCTCAATGTGCGCAATGCTTATTCCAACCGATGCGCCATGACGGGATTGCGGCTGATCAATGGAGGTGGACGCCCGGAAGTGCAGGCGGCACACATTCAGCCGGTGGCATCAAACGGACCTGATTCCGTTCGCAATGGGCTGGCATTGTCCGGTACAGCGCACTGGATGTTTGATAGAGGTCTGCTTTCGATAGGGGACGATTACAAAATACTAATTGCGAAAAATCATGTCCCTGAAGATGCCGTTCGTCTCCTAAACCAAAGCGGGACAATTTACTTACCGAACGATCCTGCGTCCTTTCCAAATCCCTACTATCTAAAATTCCACCGGGATAACGTTTACAAGGGCTAGCAGCTAAGTCGAGCTAGACTTCGCCATCACTTCCTTTACCGCCCGCTCTCCCGAATCATGCGCGCCGTGGGCGGTGGAGAAGAAGTTGGGCGAAGTGGCCTCGCCGGCAAAGAACAGGCGGCCATCGACGGGCGCGGCGAGTATTGCGCGCTTACCCGCATGGCCCGGCCGCGCGTGCGAATAGGAGCCGCGGGCAAAGGGATCATGCGCCCAGCGCGATTCCTTCAGCGGCTTCAGCTTGCGACGAAAATCATTGCCGAGGAACGACACGATCTCGTCGATCGCCTGCGCTGCGAAGGCGCCGTCGCCGGCGTCTTCCAGGCCTTGCGCAAATCGTCCGCCAAAGAAACCTTCGACGCACGCTTGCCCGAACGGGCGTAGATGATACGTCCCCATCTCGCTGCGCATGGTCGCGCCGCGCAGATTGCCGTCGATCGGCAATTGTTCGGCGTCGTCGAGCGCGAGCATCACCTTGTCGGCGAGCCCCAGCGGCAGGTTTGCGGCCGCATCCACTTTCTCCGGCAGCGCCGGGTGAAACCGCAAGGCTTCCCGCGCGATCAGGTTGGTCGGCACGGTGATGATGGCCTTGTCCGCCGCGAGCGTGCCCTGTGACGTCTCGATGCGCAGACGTTTGCCGGAATGATCGATCAGCGTCACGGCGCAGTTGAAGACAAGCGGCAGCGTTGCGCCATAGGCCGCCATCAGCGCGCCATAGCCGCGCCGTACCCGCCAGTTGAGGTTGGTATCCTCATAGGCGTCGAAATCCAGAATCGACAGCCGGTCGGTCTCGCAGCCATTGATGTAGCTCGAGACGGCGTCGATCATCGGATTCCAGCGATTGCCGGCTTCGAGATAGAGATTGGCCGGTTGATCGACGCCGCCTTTGGCGGCCTCTTCGATCCGGTCGAAGAATTCGTCGAGCGAGCGGATGAAGTCGGCTCGATCTTTCGCCGGAAATGCCTTGTTGACGGCGATGCGGTCGCGCCACGGCGGCAACGTCTTGTCGATCTCGAAATCAAGCTGCCCGGCGATTTTGACGAACGCGTTGTGGTCGGCGGAGTGCAGCCATCCGCAGCCGAGATCGAAGGGAATGCCTGGCGCCGCCGTGATGGTGTGGCCGCGTCCACCGGCGCGGTCGCGCGCTTCCAGGACGACGAACGAGCGGCCTGCGCGCTTTAGCGCATGCGCGGCGCCGAGGCCCGCGGCGCCCGCGCCGATCACCGCGACATCGATGGAGGAGGGGAGGGGCATGAATCATCTCACCATCGTCATTCTGGGACGCGCGCAGCGCAGACCCGGAATCCATACTCCCGATGGTGGTTATGGATTCCGGGTTCGCGTCTGCGACGCGCCCCGGAATGACCATCAATATTAAACCGCCGCGGCCAAGCCAATAGGCTCGCTCATGCTACCGCCTGCTTGGCCTTTTCGGCGCGCTTGCGGTCGTTCGGATCGAGGAACTTCTTGCGCAGCCGGATCGACTTCGGCGTCACCTCGACCAGTTCGTCATCCTCGATATAGGCCAGCGCCTTTTCCAGCGTCATCCTGATCGGCGGCGTCAGGCGCACCGCTTCGTCCTTGGAGGTGGTGCGGATGTTGGTGAGCTGCTTGCCCTTGAGCACGTTGATCTCGAGATCGTTGTCGCGGGTGTGCTCGCCGACGATCATGCCCTTGTAGACCTTCCAGCCGGGCTCGATCATCATCGGGCCGCGGTCTTCCAGCTTGAACATCGCGTAAGCCACCGCTTCGCCCTGATCGTTGGAGATCAGCACGCCGTTGCGCCGGCCCTGGATTTCGCCCTTGTAGCTGGCATAACCGTGGAACAGGCGGTTCATGATCGCGGTGCCGCGGGTATCGGTGAGCAGTTCGCCCTGATAGCCGATCAGGCCGCGGGTCGGCGCGTAAAACACCAGCCGCAGGCGGTTGCCGCCGGACGGGCGCATCTCGATCATCTCGGCCTTGCGCTCGCTCATCTTCTGCACGACGACGCCGGAATGCTCCTCGTCGACGTCGATCACGACTTCCTCGATAGGCTCCTGCCAGTCGCCGGAGGTCTCGTCCTTCTTCAGGACCACGCGCGGGCGCGACACCGAGAGCTCAAAACCCTCGCGGCGCATGGTCTCGATCAGGATCGCGAGCTGCAACTCGCCGCGGCCCGACACTTCCATCGAATCCTTGTCGTCGGCCTCGGTGACGCGCAGCGCGACATTGCCCTCGGCTTCGCGCAACAGACGGTCGCGGATCATACGGCTCGTGACCTTGTCGCCTTCGGTGCCGGCGAGCGGCGAATTGTTGACGATGAACGACATCGATACCGTCGGCGGATCGATCGGTTGCGCCGGCAGCGGCGTCTCAACGGAAGGATCGCAGAAGGTGTCGGCCACCGTGCCCTTGGTGAGGCCGGCAATGGCGACGATGTCGCCGGCTTCGGCTTCGTCCAGCGGCGTGCGCTCGATGCCGCGGAAGGCGAGGATCTTGGTCAGGCGTCCCTGTTCAATCAGCTTGCCGTCGGCGGACAACACTTTGACCGCCTGGTTCGGCTTGATCGAGCCGGACGTGATGCGACCGGTGATGATGCGGCCGAGATAGGGGTTGGCTTCCAGAATGGTGCCGATCATGCGGAACGGCCCTTCCTGGACGGTAGGGGCGGCGACGTGGCGCAGGATCAGGTCAAACAGCGGCTGCATGCCCTGGTCCTGCGGACCTTCCGGGCGATCCGCCATCCAGCCCTGCTTGGCTGAGCCATAGAGAATCGGAAAATCGAGCTGCTCCTCGCTGGCATCAAGCGCGGCGAACAGATCGAACACTTCGTTGATGACCTCGGTCGGCCGCGCGTCCGGGCGGTCGACCTTGTTGATGACGACGATCGGCTTCAGGCCGACCTTGAGCGCCTTCGAGACCACGAACTTGGTCTGCGGCAGCGGGCCTTCGGCCGCGTCCACTAGCACCAGCGCGCCATCGACCATGTTGAGGATACGCTCGACCTCGCCGCCGAAGTCGGCGTGGCCGGGCGTGTCGACGATGTTGATGCGCGTGTCCTTCCACTGCACGGAAGCGGCCTTGGCCAGGATCGTGATGCCGCGCTCGCGCTCCAGGTCGTTGGAGTCCATGGCGCGTTCGGCAACCTTCTGGTTCTCGCGGAAGGTGCCGGACTGTTGCAGCAGGCGATCCACCAGCGTGGTCTTGCCGTGGTCGACGTGAGCGATGATGGCGACGTTGCGAAGGTTCATTTTGTTTCTTCTGCGTCAGGCAATGGAAGAAGCGCGATCTCGCCGGAAAACCGGGACCCGCTTGTTCGGATCACGCTTAAAACCCTGGATTTCGGATAGGTGCTTTGGCACCCAAAAAGGAAGCCCGGCCAAAAGAGCCGGGCACGCCTTTACTGCGGCGCAATATAGTCAGGAATCGTCGGAAAACAATGTGTTATTTGTGAATTGGTTAGCCGTTTGGCCCGAAAAATACCGGGGGAATGGCCCTATTGGACGGTCTCGCTCGGATAGACCCCCCGTAACACCTCCTCAAAGTGGTTTTTGACAGATTCGTTACACAGGCAGGCCCTCATCCTGAGACGGTCGGGATCGCGCACCACGATCGAGCCGCGCCGGGTCTCGACAATGCCCTCGGCCTTGAAGGTCTGGATCACCCGGCTGGCATAGCTGCGGCCGACGCCGAGCAGCGTCGACAACTGCTCATGGGTCAGCGGCACGACGTTGTCGCCATTGGTGCGCTCCATCGCCGAGATGATCCATTTCGCGGTGCGCTGCTCAATGGAATGGATCGCATTGCAGGCGGTCGATTGAAACATCTGCGCGAGTAAACAATCCGCATAGCGTGCGAAGACGTTGCGCAACGAGACAGAAGCCGTCTTGGCCGCGTCGAGCTTGCTGATCGGCAGTCGCACAAAAGGTCCGCCGAACTTCACGGTGATCCGGGTGTAGGCCGGCAAATGGCCGAGGCTCACGATTCCGCCAACGGCGCCCTCGCGTCCAACCAGCACGGTCTCGACGTCGCGGCCGTCCTCGTTGGAAACGAGATAGGAAGCCAGACTAGCGTCGCATGGAAAGTGGACGACATCGACATCGTCGCCGGGATTGTAGAGCAGGTCGTCGTCGGCAGCTTCCTCCGCCGTCAAATGCGGAGCGATGAGCGAGAAGTCACTCTCGCTCAGCCGCTTCAGCAGATTGTTATTCGGCCGGTCGCTACCGCGCGCAGGTTTTCCCTGTGAGTTCATTCGAACCACCTTGCCTTTCCACTTCTTCGCTCGCGGGTCTCACAATAGCTGTCGACGTTTCGAAGTTCCGTGCACAAGTGCACAGACAACGGTCGCCGGATGTGGTGGTTTCATGCGCGGGACAGGGGGCAGCCTCGCCAATGCACGTACGGCAGAACAGTTCTGCCGTAACTCATGCCTTTTTCTGGAACCTTCATTGTTTGCGATGATCGACGCGTCGAGTGATGGGCTCCCCGGCGATGTCCTCATCGTCGAGGATGATGCGATCATCGCCATGGATTTCGAAGACACCGTTCTTCGCTTCGGCGTGAAGATCGTTCGCACCGCGGGCAGCGTGGCCCGTGCGCTTCAGCTCATCGAGGAACGCGCGCCGGACTTCGCCCTGCTCGATATCGGACTGTTGCGCGAGAAAAGCTTTGCAGTGGCCGAGCGGCTGGAAGCGCTCGGCATTCCCTTCGCGTTCATCAGCGGCTATGGCGCCGATGCCGCGCTTCCTGCCGAGTTCGCGCACAAGCCGCGATTGCCAAAACCCTGCACCTCCGACGCGATGCGGGCGATGTTGCGGAGCGCCGGCCGCGCGGCGAAGTGACGGAAGAAGATTTCAGGTCGATCTTGGATCTAGCACCGTCGACCACAGTGCGACGTCGTTGCGGTCGCGCAGCGTGACCGTCATCTGACCTGTCGTACCCTCGATCCTGACATGACCGAAGAACTGATAGCCATCGGAGGGTGACAACACCGCTCCGGCAGCTGCCGCTTTCACAAACTTCACTTCAGGGCCGAACGTGT
Organism: Bradyrhizobium erythrophlei; assembly: GCF_900142985.1. Lineage (NCBI taxonomy): Bacteria > Pseudomonadati > Pseudomonadota > Alphaproteobacteria > Hyphomicrobiales > Nitrobacteraceae > Bradyrhizobium > Bradyrhizobium erythrophlei. The sequence continues at coordinate 2,830,870 of NZ_LT670849.1, read as the reverse complement.
TGTCGAGCCCGTTCTGCGAACCCGTTCCGGCGTGCAGGGGACCGGCGACGAATTCCCAGAACGGCGAAAACTCCTGAAACTGCGCCTTGTCCGGGTTGTAGTAGTGCGCGGCCGCATAATGCACGTCGGCGGTCAGCCAAACCGTGTTGGCAATGTTTGAATCCCGGATGAAGCGCAGGAGATCGGCGATCTCGAGCTCCCGCCCGCGCGGTGGTCCGTCGCCTTGCGCGAACGCTTCCGAGCCTTTTTTGGCGGCGTAGTCGTCGTCGACGATGAGGCTGAGCGGCATGTCGGAAGCGATCACCTTCCAGGTCGCGCGCGAGTTCTTCAGGCTGCGCTTCAGCCAGGCGATCTGGTCCGGCCCGAGAAAATAGGCGTCGGGGCCGTAGGTCTCTTGCAGGTTTGGGCCGTTGGGGCCGCGGTAGCTGCGTTCGTCCAGCATGAAGACGTCGAGATGCGGACCGTAATTGAGGGTGCGGTAAACCCGGCCTGGTTCGACGATGCTTTCACGCAACGGATACATTTCGTGGAAGGCGCGAGAGGCGCGCGCCGCCAGCAGGTTGATGTCGCGCACCTTGTAAGCCGCTGGAAGCTGCTTTGACGCCGACCAGTTGTTGGTGACCTCGTGATCGTCCCATTGCACGAAGATCGGAACATCGGCGTTGAAGGCGCGCACATTGTCGTCGAGAAGATTGTATTTATGCGCGGCGCGGAATTCGTCGGTGGTTTCGGCGACTTTCGTCTTCTCCGGGATCATCAGATTTTTCCAGAGCTTGCCGTCGCGTAATTTCACCTCGGCCGGGAATACGCCATCGGCGTAGATCGTATCGCCGGAATGGATCAGGAAATCCGGCCGGTGCTTGCGCATGGTCGCAAAGCTCACCATGCCGCCGTCGTCCGGATTGATGCCCCAGCCCTGGCCGGCAACATCGCCGCCCCAGACAAAACTGACGTCGCGCCGGTCAGCTGGCGCCGTGCGGAAACGCCCGGTCACGGCCTCGCCGACGACGTCGGGATGCGACAGATCGCGGAATTTGACGCGATAAAAAATCTCCTGCCCCGGGGGAAGATTTTCGACAAGCATTTTCGCTGTGAAATCGCTTTCCGGGAGGGCGGCGATCGGCGGCAAAGCGCGCGCGCCCGAAAAGGATTCGGTGGTCGAGACTTCGACCAGCATTTGCGAGGGGCGATCGGCCCGCGCCCACACCACGCCGCCGTCGGCATTGACGTCGCCGGATTGCACACCGTGGGTGACGGCCGGCCGGTCGGCGGCGCGGGACAGATAGGGCATGGCCACGAAGGCGGCCGCGCCAGCCGTTTGCTGGACGAAACGCCGGCGGGAGACCCCGCGAGAAAAGCTGATCTTCATGCGCGCCTCGGATCGGTCATGCCACAAGTTAGCATGCTCCAAACCTAGGGGATCAATGTGACGTCGAGATTGCCTGCCAGCCATGCGCGGCGGTTGATCTCGTCGTCGATCCAAATGATGATGCGGCACATTGGTTTAACACTGACGCGAGAGGTCCGATCCGTGCCGCGCTCCATCACCAGCGTCGCCGTCTTCTGCGGTTCCAATTTCGGCGATTCGGATGCCTATGCCGACGGCGCGCGGCGGCTCGGCCAGGCGCTGGCCGAGGCGGGAATTACGCTGGTCTATGGCGGCACGACGAAGGGCCTGATGGGGGTTGTCGCAGATAGCCTGATCAATGCCGGCGGCACCGCACATGGCGTTATCACCGAGAAATTGCGTCAGCGGGGACACGCGCATCCTGGTCTCCACCGCAGCGAGATCGTCGCCTCCTTGCGCCTTCGCAAGCAGCGGATGGTCGAACTCGCGGACGCCTTCATCGCCATGCCCGGCGGCATCGGCACCATGGAAGAGATGATGGAAGTCTGGACCATGAACCAGCTTTCCGAGATCGATAAACCGGTCGGCCTGTTGAACATCGCCGACTTCTACCGGCCGCTTCTCACCTTCATCGACCACATGGTGAGTTGCAAGTTTTTGCCGCCCGAACACCGGCACTCGATCTCTGTCGATCCCGACCCCGCCGCGCTGATCGATCGGTTACGCCACTTCGTTCCGACCAATGTGCCGAAGTGGCTGTGACGCCTGCTTTGCGGTGAGCGAAAAAAAATCGGCAGGCCGCACGCGCGACCTGCCGACGCACTCATCGCTAGTTGGACGGGCGGATATTCGGGTCAATGCCACCCGCCCTCGAATGATCGAAGATCGGTTCCGGGACCCAGCCGTCGCCATAAAAGAGCGGCCCGATTACGGGCCCTGCGGCGTAAGCGTCCCGAAACACGCGGTGTCGGTAGGCGGGGCCATAATAGCCGGGGCCGTAGTAGCCGGGGCCATAGACGCGCACCTCCTGCGCAAAAGCCGGTGTGGCCAGCGTCGTGGCCAATACCGCCAGCGCCGGGATCACAAACTTGAATCGCATGGTGATCTCCCTCATTTCAAAATACGAGGAACAAACCTTGGCCCTCGCGGGTGAGTTCCGCGCGGCCGCACACCTTAGCGTGAAGGGAGGGGGCTCAGGTTCCGGTCACCCGCAGCGCCGAGCCTGCCCGTTGCAGGTTCTGCGAGATATTCATCAATAGCGCCCGCCGGTCCGCGACCGCCTGATGCAATTGTCCGAGCGCGATGTTGAAGGCGGCCAGCGCACCTTCCGCGATGGCGCCGTGCTCGAAGCCATGCAGGGTATCGCGCAAAATGTCGTCGGCTTCTGCCTGAAGGCGGTCGAGTTCGTCGGATGAATCGCTGTGGCGCGCCGTGGCGATCATGTCGAGCAGCCGTTCGCGCAAGCCGGAGCTGTTGCCTCGTTCGTCCTTCTTCAGATAGCCGGCAAACCATGCGCCGATCGAGCCCGTCGCCGACAGGCCCATCAGGCTCCACCAGATGATGTCGCTGTAACGGTCGAGGAAGGTTTTTTCCTCGCCGTCGACAAAGGCGGCTGCCCCGGGATGCACGGGAATGAAGGCGTCCTTGTCGGTATCGGGCGTTTCGATCTTGGCCGCGAGCGGAAACTCGCTCATCACGTTCTGGCGAATGGCGAAGAGCTGTCGTGTGAAGGCGGCCACCGTGGTTTCGGAGAGGTCCTTTCGCGCCACGATATGGTGCGAGAAGCTGATCGTCTTCACTTCGTCTTCGGGACGATCAGGCGAGCCGCCGAACGCGCCGGCCGGAATTTCCGATGCCTCGTACATCGGATGATTTTGCGCAATCGCCTCCGCCGAATCGATCGCCAGGAATTTCGGCGGCTTGCCGTCGTGGGTCGAAGCCGCAACCGCTTCCGAGGTGATCTTGCTGTTGAGCGGTCCCGCGGCGAGATAGGCGTCGGCCTTCTGGTTTCGGATCGCGTCAGCCGCCTCCGTGATCGGAAATTGCACGATGTCGACCTTGCCGGGGTCCACGCCATATTGCGCCAGGATCACCTTGAGCAGGTCGATATTGGCGGGCGTACGGCCGACGACCCCGATGCGGTGTCCGGCGAGTTGCGAAATCTTGGTGATCTTGGCGGTCGCCTTTTTGCCCTTCATGGGCGCCGGCACCCACAACACGGCGACGTTCTTGCGCAAGGTCGCGACGGCTTGCGCATTTTTCGGGACGTTGAGATCGCCGCGAACGATGGCGAGGTCGGCCCTGCTGTCGGCGATCGTCTGGGCGCTCGCGGTCGCACCATCGGTCTGGATCGGCCGCAAACGAATCTGGCTGTGAGCGGTCAGGAAGGCCTGGCTCAAGGCCTGGACCACCTTGAGGTCGTCGCTGTTGGCAGGGCCGACCGCGATCCGCAAGGTGACGGGGCGCACCGCGAAGTAATAGCCCGCGGCCATGACGCCGATGATGGCGAGAATCCCGGCCAAAACCACGAGCGCGACGTTTCCCCGCGCCGAGGGATGCGGAGATGGCGCGCCTGGCGGCTCCGCTGGAGCACCCGCAGACGCATCACGGCCGCTTTCCATCGATCTGGAAAAATTCAGGTCCAAAGGGGGGCTGCCAATCCGATTTGGCCAGAAGTGTAGCAAATATGGTGCCTTTTCCTGAATTACATCGCCGTCATGGTTAGCAGTGCTACCATCGGACGGCCCGTCATTCTCCCTCCATCCGGGGGATCGCGCGGGGCCTTTGCAGGCTCATGTCTTTGATCCAACAGCGTCTTTTTGAAGGCGATGGTCTCTGTTTTTGCGGATCGTGTACCGCCGTTTGGTGTTAGATAGTTAGCTGGGTGAGAGCCTTAAGGAGGCCATCGTGGTGGAACGATTGACAGCGGAGGCACGGAAAACGGCGCTCAAGGAGCTATCAGGCTGGACGGAAGTCGCCGGCCGCGACGCCATCGAGCGCACTTTCGTGTTCAAGGATTTCAACGAGGCGTTCGGTTTCATGGGCCGTGCGGCATTGGTGGCCGAAAAGAGCGACCATCACCCGGAATGGCGCAATGTCTACAAGACGGTCGAGGTGGTGTTGTCGACCCACGATGCCGGTGGCGTCACCCAACGCGATATCGAACTGGCCAAGGCGATGAACGCGATCGCCGCTCAACTGGGTCATGGGTAGCGCGGACCACGGCGCAAGTGCTTGCAGGAACGGCACGCGATCCCCAGCTAAACGCGCGGATTTCGAGGGAGCGCAAGCGTCATGGCTTCGGAACACACGGTTGGGTTTGAGCCGGCCGATCGGCTGGCGAGGGACCAGGAGAGCGTCCGCAAGCGTTTCTGGGGCAAGTTCAAACGCGTGGCCGCCAGGCTGCCGTTCGCCGAGGATCTGCTCAGCGCCTATTACTGCGCCTTCGATCGCCAGACGCCGCGTCACGTCCAGGCGGCGCTGCTAGGCGCCATCGCCTATTTCATCCTGCCGTTCGATTTCATCCCGGACATGCTGCCGGTGCTCGGCTTCACCGACGATGCCGCGGTGCTGGCGACCGCGATCCGTCTGGTGGCCGCACACATCACGCCGGAGCATCGCGAGGCTGCACAGGCCAAGTTGAAACGGATTACAGAAACCGAGGTCTGACGGCGAGTCCAAATTCAAAGGGCCTGACGTGATTGCCACGTCAGGCCCTTTTCGCTCTCCCTGTTTCTTGGAGCGTTATCGCGATTTGGGCGCCGGTGCCTGCGCCTGCGCGCGGGCGTTTTGGTCGGCCTCCCAGGCCTTGTACTGCCGGAACAGCGTTTCCTTGTCGGCATCGGCCGGCAATTTTCCGGAAACCGCGCTCTGCTTCAGGAAATCGTCGAAGCGGTTGCGGGAGACCGGCTCGATGCCGTGCGTGTCGAGCCACTGCTGGGCCGATGGCAACCGCGTCCAGCCGGCCAGCGGAGCCGCGAGCGAAACCTCTTTCCACTTCGGGTGGAAGGGCGGGTTCTGGAACTGCGGGAACTTGGTGAAGAAGGCATCCACGAACAGCGACAGCTTGCGATAGCGGTCGGTGTTGGGCGCCCAGTTATAGGCCGCAAGCAGCGCCGGTACCGCGATGGTGTCGACCGATTCGCCTTCGGCGATCAGGTTCGGATAGTCCTTGGCGGTCAGGGTCGCCGGCAGATAGTCGCCCTGCAACGGCTTTTCGTAGTCGACCTTCACGAGATGGAAGCGGCCGTCATTGCCGAAGTTCGAAACCGACTTGTAGGGCTTGCCGCCGACCACGATCACGGCGTCGACTTCGCCCTTCTTCAGCTTCTCCATCGCGATGCGCTGTTCGATGTAGACCCAGTTCGCCTTCATGCCGAGACGGTCCGCCACCGTCAGCACGGTAACGAAGGTAGAGCCGTTCGGCAGGTCAACGCTGACCGTCTTGCCTTCGAGGTCGCGCAGCGAATTGACGGACTTCGGCGCGATGATCTGCATTTCCTCGTTGTAGAGCTTGGTCACATAGGTGAACTGCTTCTTGATGTCCTTGGCGAAGCCCTTGCGTTCCAGATAGTCGAGCGTGTCGGCGCGCACGATGCCGATGTCGACGCCTTGCAGGAACAGGATGTCGGCAACGCTTTGCACGGAACCGCGCCCGACGATCGGAAGTACGCGTAACTTGTTTCCGTCGTCGAGCACGGAGGCCAGATCGGCACCAAACTGCACATAGGTGCCGCCGATGGTGCCGGTGATCAGTGTCACCGTGTTCTGGTTCAGCGCCTGCTTGGTGGCGGCAGAGCCGAACTGGAAAATCGCCTTGAGGCTGTCGGAGACCTTGGCAGGATCGACCTGGGATTCCTCCGCGTGCGCCGCGAAACCAAACGCCATCATCGTGGCAACGAGTGCCATTCCAATCAAACGTCGCATTTTTTTCCTACCCCTGAATGAAAGACGACTATTGCAATTGGCTGAGACGCCGCTGCGCGTCAGCCGAGCCGAGTTGTGCGGCGCGCTGGTACCAGGTGCGCGCCATCGCCGGGTCCGGCGTGATGTTGCGGATGTCCTGCGTTCCCAGCACCGTGGGGTCGTAGGTCTGCGCCAGCATCAAGGCCGCGCTTGCTTCGTGCGCTTCCGCGGCACGTTCAAGCAGCAGGCGGGCAGGCGAGATGTCGCCCGACGCCAGCAAGGCCTTTGCGCGTGCCATCAGGTTGGCGAGCTCATCGCTGTCCATTCGTCGTGCCGCCGGTGCCGGCGGTGTTGCGGGCGCAACCGGCGGCGTCATGGCAACCGTGGGCGCTGCCGCCGTTGCCACCACTGCCGCGGCAGGCTGCTGGACTTCCGGCGCCTGGTTCTGATGTGCGGTCCGGAGCGCGACTGCAATTTCGTCGCGTGAGGGCAGAGCTGCGGCGGTCGCCAGCGCCGGGCCTGCGACCATCGCGGGCGTGCTGGCTACCGCGGCAGGCCCGGCCGGACGGGGCGGGGCGGCCGGAGCTTGCGCGGATCGAACCTCAGAGGAGCCCATCAGCGAGGCGGTCGCATTGGCGAAAACGGTGAAGGGATTTTTGACGGCGACAAACGTGGCGATCAGAGCCGCGGCCGCGAACGCGCCGATTTTCAGGACACGCGAGCCGTTTTTTCGCTGGCGGCCGAACTTCGACGAACGAACGTCGTCATCCGCGCCGGACAAAAACAGCGGAACGGAATCGTCGGGAAGGAATTCTTCCCGGGTCGCTACCGATCGCGAAGGATGTTGCGACCTGAGTTGTGAACCAAACGCGTCGAGATCGACCGGTTCAGCATATTGATTGTCGTATGAAGCGTAGTCAGAATCATACGGCGCTTGATACGAACGGTTGTAGCGCGGATCCTGCGCCATGGTGATGCCTCCCGTTACTACGCAACATCGGGCACTGCCGGCATCAGTTCACGGCCCCTGCCCGCTACTAAATAAAGTGTTGCTAAAACGCATTTTGAATCCGTCCAAAAAGCGACAATCACGATGCCGATTTGGGAGATTCTTTGATTTCATTTGGGCATTTAAGTGCAGCGCCGCGGCGCGGCGGACTGTCCAAGCACGGCCCAAATGAGGAAAAGCTGGGGCGCCGTAAGGCGGATGACACAAGATCAAGCGCCTGACGTCCGAGAATCACCATTTTAACCATATGCGCGTCACCCGACCGTCACGTTCGCGTTAGCCGTGACGAATTGCGGCAGCCGGGAACTGCGGCGTCTTCAGGGATGGAGGATCACCTTTCCCATCGCCTGGCGGCCGGCGAGCACCTTGAGCGCGTCGGCGGTTTGCGCCAGCGGGAAGGTGCGATCAACGTGGGAGGATATCTTGCCTTCCGCCGCCCATTGCACCAGCCGCTGGAGATTGGCGCGGTTCTTGTCCGGGTTGAGCCGCGCCCATGCGCCCCAGAAAACGCCCCTGATGTCGCAGCCTTTCAACAGAGCGAGGTTGAGCGGCATTTTCGGAATTTCGCCGGCGGCAAAACCGATCACCAGGAAGCGGCCTTCCCAGGCGATCGAGCGCAGCGCGGCTTCCGCATAGCCGCTGCCGACCGGATCAAAGATAATATCGACGCCCTTGCCGCCGGTGAGCCGGCGCAGCCCTTCCTTGAGATCTTCGCTGGCGTAGTTCAGGCCGAGTTCGGCGCCATGCGCCTTGGCGAAATCGAGCTTCGCTTCCGACGAGGCGCAGGCGATCACCTTGAGGCCGAGCAGTTTGCCGAGCTCGCAGGCCGCAAGCCCGGTACCGCCGGCCGCGCCCAACACCGCCAGCGTCTCGCCCGGCTTGGGGCTCGCGCGATCCTCCAGCGCATGCAGCGCGGTGCCATAGGTAATAATGACGCCGGCGGCGCGATCGAAATCGAGCCCGTCCGGAATTTTGACAATGGAGCCTGCGGGCAGCGCGATCTTTTCCCGCGCCCCGTTGTGGCCGCAGGACGCGATCACGCGATCACCTGGCTTCAGGCCGCTGACGCCATCGCCAATGCTTTCGACCACGCCCGCCACTTCGGCGGCCGGCGAAAACGGGAAGGGTGGCTTGATCTGGTACTTGCCTTGAATCATCAGGAGATCGAAGAAATTCAGCGCCACGGATTTGATCGCAATCACGGCTTCGCCGGGGCCTGCCACCGGGTCCGGTATCTCCGTCAGGACGAGATCGTCGGGGCCGCAATATTGCGAGCAGAGCATGGCTTTCATGGCGGGTCCTGAGTTCGTGGCACGGTGACTCCCGCATTGGTAGCGAATGTCAAACCGACTCACTAGCGCCTAAATGGCGCTGGCTGCGATAGTCTGCCCACCTTCCGAATCGCCCTTCGGCCCGCTATTCATCGCTCCCGTGACCGGAGGATGCCGGGCCATCTTCCAGTCACAATGATGGGGGACCAGATCGGCAATGTCCGTGCGGGGAATGCTGGCAGCTTCGATCTCGGCAGCGCTTCTGTGCGCCACCTCTTGTCATGCGTTGGCGCAGGCCACCTCGAAGGGCGCAAAGGCGGCGGCCGCCACCAAGCCGGAAGCTGCCGCAGTTCCGGCTATCGGCGGCAGCGAGCCGACACTGATCGGCCAGTTCGGCACCTGGGGCGCCTATATGGCGACGCCGAACGGCAAGAAGGTGTGTTTCGCGCTGGCGAAGCCTTCGTCGTCGAAAACCAACCCGCCGAACCGGCCGCGCGATCCGGCCTACGCCTTCATCTCCACGCGCCCGGCCGAAAAGGTCGTCAACGAGGTGTCGATCATGATTGGCTATGCCCTGAAGCCTGGGTCGGAATCGACGCTGGAAGTCGGCGGTGCGGCCTATGCGATGTACACGCAGGGCGACGGCCTCTGGATCAAGAACGCGGCCGAGGAAGAGCGGATGGTGGACGCCATGCGCAAGGCGGCCGATGTGACGGTCAAGGGCGTCTCCTCCAAGGGGACCGAGACCATCGACGTGTTCTCGCTGAAGGGCCTGTCCCAGGCGCTCGATCGCGTCGCCCAGGACTGCCGGCGCTAAGCTTTTCCAATGAACTTGCAACAATCCGCCGAGATCCGTGCCGAGGCCACAAGCATCTGGGCGACGCTCGTGGACGTCGAGCGTTGGAGCGAATGGACGCGATCGATCGACAAGGTCGAGCGACTGGACCATGGCGCGTTCGGGATCGGCAGCCGCGCGCGCGTTCACCAGCCGCGCATTCCGGTCGCGGTCTGGACGGTGACGGAATTCGAACCGGGAAGATCGTTTACATGGGTCAGCGAGGCCTTCGGCATCAGGAGCGTCGCGACCCACCGGCTTGAGCCGCGTGGCGGTGGAACGGTGTCGGTTACCCTCGGCTTTGCCCAGACCGGCTGGCTCGCCCGGCTGGTCCGCTCGAGGGCCGAAAAGATCACGCGGGAGTACCTCGCCTTGGAAGCGCAGGGGCTGAAACGGCGCTGCGAGGGATAGCCGGGCTTCGCCGCGATGCTATATAAGGGCGCGGCGCTAGTGTCCCGGTTCCAAAGTTCGTGGCGGAGCCACGTTTCGAACTTCCGAACCACCACACTGGGCGGGCCCTCGAAGGAGGCCCCGACAAATTCCAGCGAGAGACCGAGTGACGCAAACGACCACCGAATTGACCGGCACGAGCGCACCTTTGGAAAAGGTACCGCTGGAATCCTACGTGCCGCCGGCGAGGCCCTCGCTGATCGGGCTGTCGCGCGAGGAACTGACTGAGAAGCTCGGCGACATCGGCGTGGCCCCGGCGCAGCGCAAGATGCGCGTGCAGCAGCTCTGGCACTGGATGTATGTCCGCGGCGCGCAAGATTTCGAGACCATGACCTCGATCTCCAAGGACATGCGCAAGGAACTCGAGCAGCATTTCACCGTCGACCGGCCTGAGGTGGTGGCGGAGCAGATTTCCAGCGACGGCACCCGCAAATGGCTGTTGCGCCTGCCGAGCGGCGACAAGCTCGAGAGGGCGCACGAAGTCGAATGCGTCTACATTCCGGAGACCGATCGCGGCACGCTGTGCGTCTCCTCGCAGGTCGGCTGCACGCTCAATTGCTCATTCTGCCACACCGGGACGCAGCGCCTGGTGCGCAATCTGACATCAGGCGAAATCGTCGGCCAGATCATGGTGGCGCGCGATCGCCTCAATGACTGGATCGATCGCGAGACGCCCAATGGCAACCGCCTCGTCACCAATATCGTGATGATGGGCATGGGCGAGCCGCTCTACAATTTCGAGGCGGTGCGCGACGCGCTTCTCATTGTCGCTGACAACGAAGGCATCGGCATTTCCCGCCGCCGCATCACGCTGTCGACTTCGGGCGTGGTGCCCAACATCAAGCGGACCGGCGAGGAAATCGGTGTGATGCTCGCGATCTCGCTGCATGCGGTGCGCGACGAATTGCGCAATGAGCTGGTGCCGCTCAACCGCAAATATCCGATCGCCGAACTGTTGCAGGCCTGCCGCGATTATCCCGGCGCATCGAATGCGCGGCGTATCACCTTCGAATATGTGATGCTCAAGGGCGTCAACGATTCGCTCGATGATGCGAAACTTCTGGTGAAGCTGCTGAAGGGGATTCCGGCCAAGATCAACCTCATTCCATTCAATCCGTGGCCGGGTACGGCTTACGAATGTTCCGACTGGGAGAGAATCGAGAAATTCTCCGAATATATCTTCAACGCCGGCTATTCGTCGCCGGTGCGCACGCCGCGTGGCCGCGACATCCTTGCCGCCTGCGGCCAGTTGAAGTCGGAGACCGAAAAACTATCGGCGCGCGAGCGGCAGGCGCTGCGCGCGATGGCGATGACGGATTAGGCATGATCCCGAAAAGTGGAAGCCGGTTTTCGGACAAGATCATGCCCAAACACAGATTCCCGCTATGACGCTGATCGGCCGTTTGTTCGTCATTTTCTTCGCGTTTCTCGCCGCCTGCCTTGTCGCAGGCGCGGTTGTGGTCGGCGCGATCATGTTTCCGGAATTCTCCGATCTCGGTGCCGGACCGGTCGATCCGGGCGTTCTCAACATCGTGCTCGGCTTCGGCTTCATCTTTGTCAGCGGATTTGCGCTGGTGCCGGCGATGATCGTGGTCTTGATCACCGAAGCCTTCTACGTCCGCAGTGCGTTGGCCTATGCAGTCGGCGGCGGCCTCGTCGGGCTCGCCTGCTATCTCGGGCTTGTTCCCTTCGATCCCGACCAGCTTCAGTTTCAGGGCGTTGTGCGACGTCACCTGGAAATCATGACCGGCGCCGGTATCCTCGCCGGCCTGGTCTACTGGGTGATTGCCGGCCGCAACGCCGGCGTCTGGCGCGTGCCGTCGCCGCCGCCAAGGCGCCCGCCGCCCATGCCCTCGCAATCGCCGTCGCAGCGGTAAGGGTGGCTTTTCATCGTTTGCCGTCTCGGCTAAACCCCGCGCCATGAACCGGACCGGATTGATTGTCGCGCTGGCGCTCGCGCTCGCAATCGGGCTGCTGTTCGGGATCTATCCCGAACTCGACCTGAAGCTCGCTTCGCTGTTTTACGACGAGGCCTCGCGCACGTTTCCGCTGAAGCTCAACGCGCTCGCGGCGATTGCCCGCGACGGCGCGATGGTGATCGCCTGGGTTCTCGCGCTGCCGGCGATCGCTGCCTTGATCGTCAAACTGGCGCGGCCGGACCGGCCGCTGATGATATCCGGCCGGGCGATGGTGTTCCTCTTGGTCACGCTGCTTCTTTCCGCCGGCGTGCTCACCAATCTCACCTTCAAAAGCTATTGGGGCCGGCCGCGTCCGGTGGCGGTGAGCCAGTTCAACGGTGACCAGAGCTTTGTGCCGTGGTGGGATCCGCGCGGGGCTTGCGCGCGCAACTGTTCGTTCTTCTCTGGCGAAGGCGCCACCGCATTCTGGACCTACGCCCCCGCCGCGTTGGCGCCCCCGGCATGGCGACCGCTCGCCTATGCAGCCGCGACCCTGTTCGGCGTGGCGACGAGCGGGCTGCGGATGGCATTCGGCGGACACTTCTTCACCGATGTGGCCATCGCAGGCCTGGTGACGTTTCTCGTGATCTGGCTGGTGCACGGCTATGTCTATCGCTGGACTTCCACCCGTCTGAGCGATGAGCGGGTCGATGCGGCGCTAACGCGGTTCGCATGGCCCGGATATCGGGCTTTGCAACGCTGGCGAGGCCGCGAAGTCGGCCCGGCACCGTCGGCGTCGTCTTAACTACGATTAAAGCGTGCTGTTATTGGCGAAATTTGATATTCGCGCATCCAAGCATCTGAATTTCGACCGATTGGAAGCTCCATGAGTACGATCCTGAAAAGCCTGCCCAAGGGCGAGAAAGTCGGCATCGCCTTCTCGGGCGGTCTCGACACCAGTGCGGCGCTGCTCTGGATGAAGCAGAAGGGCGCCCGTGTCTTTGCCTATACGGCCAATCTCGGCCAGCCCGACGAAGCCGACTACGACGAGATTCCACGCAAGGCGCTGGAGTTCGGCGGCGAAAAGGCGCGGCTCGTCGATTGCCGCACGCAATTGGTGCACGAAGGCATCGCCGCCATTCAGGCCGGCGCGTTTCACATTTCGACCGGCGGCGCGACCTATTTCAACACCACGCCGCTCGGGCGCGCGGTGACCGGCACGATGCTAGTTTCGGCAATGAAGGAAGACGGCGTCAACATCTGGGGCGACGGCTCGACCTACAAGGGCAACGACATCGAGCGGTTCTATCGCTACGGCCTGCTCACCAATCCCGGCCTGAAGATCTACAAGCCGTGGCTCGACCAGCAGTTCATCGACGAACTGGGCGGACGCGCCGAGATGTCAGCGTTCATGACCGCCAGCGGTTTCGCTTACAAGATGAGCGCCGAAAAAGCCTATTCGACCGACAGCAACATTCTCGGTGCGACGCACGAGGCCAAGGATCTCGAGAACCTCGACAGCGGTATCAAGATCGTCAACCCGATCATGGGCGTGCCGTTCTGGCGCGACGACTGCGCGGTCAAGCCCGAGAAGGTCGTCGTGCGGTTCGTCGAAGGTCAGCCGGTCGCGCTGAACGGCCAGACGTTCGCCGATCCGGTCGCGCTGTTCCTTGAAGCCAATGCCATCGGCGGCCGTCACGGCCTCGGCATGAGCGACCAGATCGAGAACCGCATTATCGAAGCCAAGAGCCGTGGCATCTATGAAGCGCCGGGCATGGCGCTGTTGCACATCGTCTATGAGCGCCTGATCACCGGCATCCACAACCAGGACACCATCGAGGAGTATCGCATCGGCGGCCTGCGCCTGGGCCGGCTGCTCTACCAGGGACGCTGGTTCGATTCGCAAGCCCTGATGTTGCGCGAGACCGCGCAGCGCTGGGTGGCGCGCGCCATTACTGGAGAAGTGACGCTCGAACTGCGCCGCGGCAACGATTATTCGATCCTGAACACCGAGAGTCCGAATCTGACCTATCAGCCGGAGCGGTTGAGCATGGAGAAGGTCGAGGACGCCGCGTTCACGCCGGCGGACCGCATCGGTCAATTGACCATGCGCAATCTCGACATCGCCGACACCCGCGCCAAGCTCGATATCTATTCCAAGGCGGGCCTGATCTCGATCGGCGAGGGCTCTCCGATCCTCAAGCTCGAAAGCGACAAGGACTGAGACGCATCGAATTTGGCGTAAACAAAAATGGCCGGGATTGCTCCCGGCCATTTTCATTTTCCGATGGTTTTGCTTACCGCGGCGGCGCGATGCCGGGCGGGGGAGGCGGCAACGACGCCACGCCACCATTGAGCAGCGGCGTGATGCGGCGGATGGTGACGCGCCGGTTGATGCGGCTTGGCCCGCTGGTCTGCTCCTTCAGATATTGCGAGCCGTAACCCTGCGAGGTCAGGTTTTCAGCCGGGACACCGAATTGCTGAGTCAACAGTTCGGCAGCCGACTCGGCGCGGCGGTCGGACAGCGACAGGTTGTCGGTGTCGTTGCCGGTCGCGTCGGTGTGGCCCTCGATCAAAAACACCTCGCGCGGATTGCGCTGGATGGCGCGGTTGAGGCCGTCGGCGATCACCTGCAACTTCGAGGCCTGGTCGGGCGGGATCTCCCATGAGCCGAGGTCGAAGTTGATGGTGTTGACGTCGATGCTCGGCATCAGCATGCGCACGTTCGGGCTGTAGCGGATTTCATCCAGCGTGTAGCGGCGCTCGATGCGATCGACCGGCGGCGCCTCCATGGTATCGTAGATCATGTCAGGCGGCGCATCCTCAGCGTCGACAATGTAACGGTCGTAGGGAATGCGGACGACCGGCGGCGGGAGGTCGACGTAGAAGCCGCCGACCGCGCGCGGATCGCGGTAGGAGTTGTCGATGATGATGAACTCCTCGCCGCGCACGTCGCGGCGGATCCGGCGCAACAGCGAGCCGTCGGCCGCGATCACCGTGATGACCTGCGAACCATCGGGACGGATGATGACGGTGCGGGTCTCGTTGCCGACGCGCTGGGTCTGGATATCGCGCGCGCCGAAGCGGAAGCGCTCGTTCTCGTCGTGGCGGACAAAGGACCCGCCGGAGGGGTCGCGGATGATGATGCGGCCGGGCTCGGTGATGACGGTGCGGCCGCCTTCCTGAACTTCGCGCCGTTCGCTTCGGAAATCCTCAAGCCGCCGCGGGCCCTGCGCTGCGGCCGGGTTTGCCGGAAGCGGCGTCAGGTTCTGTGGCGCAGGTGGTGGCGGCAACGGCGCGCTCACCTGGGGCGGCGCGTGGCGGACCATTGGCGCTGCATTGGCGGGTGCGCCAGGCGGCGGCGCCGACGTCTGGTTTCCAGGTGCGGGTGTCGGTGCGCCACCCGGCACCGTGCCGGGACCAGCGCGCGGCGTCACGGGTGCGCCAGCAGGTGGCGCTCCCGCGGGAGGAGTTCCTGCCGGTGCTGTCGGCGGCGCAGCAGGCTGTTGCGCAGCAGGCGGTGCTCCCTTTTGCTGCCGTTCGCGTTCGAATTCTCGTCCGCGTTCCTGCGGCGCGGCGGCCGGTGGCGGAGTTGGCGGTGCAGGTGGCGTGGCCGAATGCGGAGCAGCTGTCGGAGGCGCCGCGGGCGGCTGCTGCGCAGCCGGCGGTGCTCCCTTTTGCTGCCGTTCGCGCTCTATTTCCCTTCCGCGCTCCTGCTGCGGCGCGGCGGCCGGTGGCGGAGTTGGCGGTGCAGGTGGCGTCGCTGAATGCGGAGCCGGGGGTGGAGGCGGCGCAGCCGGATGCGGTGGCGGCGGCGGAGGCGGTGCAGCCGGGTGCGGTGGCGGAGGCGGAGGTGGCGCAGCCGGATGTGGTGGAGGCGCTGGAGGCGGTGTAGCAGGGCGCGCCGGTGGAGCTCCCTTCGGCGCTTCCTTCGGCGGCTGCTTGGGTTTCCCGTCAGGACCCACTTCCTCTCGTTGCGCAACGACGATCGATGCCGACTGCGCGTGCGATGGGGTGGTCATCAGTTGCATGGCCGACAGCGCGGTCGTGGCAAGCAACGCGATTCTCAGATTTGTCATGTGCTTTGGATCCCGGGGAGAATTCTAAAGGTGAGGGTCGTGGTGGAAACGCAGGTGAGAATGTCAACAAACATCAGCGATTAAACAAGCGTTAGGCCGGATTGTGGCGGGTTTCAAAGGGGAACTCGGATTTATTTTCTGATACTGCGCCGTTTCGACGCGCGGTCGTTCATGATGCATTCAGAGCTTGTTTTCAGGCTGCAATGGACGCCGTAGGTGGCGGTGAGGTCGGCCCCGGTGGTCCGGGCGGCACCGGCATTTCATCGGGTGTATGGCCTGGCAACTCCTCGGGCCGTTGCGGTTCGTCCGGCTCGTGCACCGGCGGTGGAATCTCGGGGTTGGGACTTCCTGGCGGATTTTCCCGCGGTGGCTCGGCGGGCTGTCCCGGTTTGATCGGAGGGTCCTCTGACGGCTCGATCGGCATTGCATTGCGGCTCTTCAGGATGTGCTGAAGAGCTAACGACGCCGGCAAAACGATGTTCCCCGCGGAATGGCTCTAGTGGAGTGGATTTGACATTCGCTACTCAGTTGGCCGCTTGCTCTTCAAGCGAATGTCAAATCCCAAAACTCCACTAGCAACCTGAATTTGCTAGTGGTCCTTTGATTCTAACATTCGCAAACGTGTCTGCCGAGAAGGGATGCGAATGTTAGAATCGGACCACTAGCTGCGCGCCAACAGTGTGTTGCTGCGGGTCCGGCCGATTTGCGAATAGCCGCGCGATTGCATGTCAACGATGCAGTCATCCTCCCACTCATCGCGCGACAGATGTTCAATCACCACCGCGCGGGGCCACAGGCTTTCCGGCGCCTGTGCGAAAAAGGCCGTGAGAATGCGATCCTCAAACCCCTCGACATCGATCTTCAGGCTGTCGACATGGTCGGCGCCGGCTTCATCAATGATGCGTTGCAGCCGCAACGCCGCCACCTTGAACGCGCGGTTGCCCGCTTTGCCCATGACGACGTGGCTTGCACCGATGTTGTCGCTGTCGGTCTCCATCATCAGCTCGCCGTCGGACGCCGAGGCCGCCGCCGCCACCAGGCGAACCTGCGTAAAGGCGGACGCGGCGCGGTTGAAAGCAAGCCGGTCGAACGGCACCGGATGCGGTTCGATCGCAATCACCTTGCCGCTCGCGCCGACATGCTGGGCCAGAACCATCGCATAAGTGCCGACATTCGCTCCAACATCGACGAACACGCCGCCTGCGGGCGTATGCGTCCGCAAGAATGTCAGCTCGTCGAGATTGTAGTCGGGATTGAACAGTGCGCCGCGCTCGGTGGCGCTGGCCAGATGGTGGAAGCGGAATGCTGCGCCCTGGTAATGCGTATCGACCGGTCCGCTGCGGATCAAATTGATCAGGCGCGAGAGCCAGGGCCGAAAGGCACCGCGCTTGATGCCAGTGCGATGCGCAAGCGCGATGACCGCGGCTTGCGCAGGCGTCGGCGCAAATGCGCCGAAAGGCGGCGGCGTTGGATCGTTGCTGGGGGTCAACTGGACATCCTCGTGGCGAAACGAGCGATGCATAGCTGTTTTTGGTCGTCCGGCCAACGGGGCCGGACTCAAACCTGCCGCTCGACCATCTTCAATTTGAGCTCGGCGATCGCCTCGGAAGGATTGAGACCCTTCGGGCAGGCCTTGGCGCAGTTCATGATGGTGTGGCAGCGATAGAGGCGGAACGGATCCTCGAGATTGTCGAGCCGTTCGCCGGTCGCCTCATCGCGCGAGTCGGTGACCCAGCGGGTCGCCTGCAACAGCGCCGCCGGTCCCAGGAAACGTTCGCTGTTCCACCAGTAGCTTGGACAGGAGGTCGAGCAGCAGGCGCACAGAATGCACTCGTAGAGGCCGTCGAGCTTTTCGCGATCCTCGTGGCTCTGCCGCCATTCCCGTTGCGGGGTCGGCGTGGTCGTCTTCAGCCACGGCTCGATCGAGGCGTATTGCGCGTAGAAATTGGTGAGGTCGGGCACCAGGTCCTTGACGACGGGCTGATGCGGCAGCGGATTGACCTTCACCGCGCCGTCCTTCACGTCATGCATCGACTTGGTGCAGGCGAGCGTGTTTTGGCCGTCGATGTTCATCGCGCAGGAGCCGCACACGCCCTCGCGGCACGAGCGGCGGAAGGTCAAGGTCGGGTCGATGTGATTTTTGATCCAGATCAGACCGTCGAGCACCATCGGGCCGCAATCGTGCGTATCGACATGATAGACGTCGATGCTGGGATTCTTGCCGTCGTCGGGATTCCAGCGATAGACCTTGAATTCCCGAGTCTCGGTGGCGCCGGCCGGCTTCGGCCAGATCTTGCCACTGGTGATTCTCGAATTCTTCGGCAGTGCGAATTCAACCATTTGTGCTCGCCTGATTAATACACCCGCGCCTTCGGCGGGATGTATTGAACGTCGTTGGTCATGGTGTAGTTGTGCACCGGCCGGTAATCGATCGCGGTGTTACCCTTTTCGTCGATCCAGGCCAGCGTGTGCTTCATCCAGTTCTGGTCGTCACGCGTAGAAAAATCCTCGCGCGCATGTGCGCCGCGGCTCTCGGTGCGGTTGGCGGCCGAATCCATCGTCACCACGGCCTGCACGATCAGATTGTCGAATTCCAGGGTTTCGATCAGGTCGGAATTCCAGACCAGCGAGCGGTCCGAGACCGAAATGTCGCCGATGCCGCCATGGACCTTGTGAATCAGGTTCTGGCCTTCGTTCAGCACCTCGCCGGTACGGAACACGGCGCAATTGTTCTGCATCACGTGCTGCATGCTCTCGCGCAATTTCGCGGTCGGCGTGCCGCCGGACGAGTGACGATAGTGATCGAGCCGGCCGAGCGCCATGTCGGTGGACTCCTTTGGCAGGTCCGGCTGCTTGGCATTGGCGGTGAGCTTCTCGGCGAGCCGCAGCGCGGCGGCGCGACCGAACACCACAAGGTCGATCAGCGAGTTCGAGCCGAGGCGGTTGGCGCCATGCACCGAAACGCAGGCCGCCTCGCCGATCGCCATCAGGCCCGGGACGATGGCGTTGTCGTCGCCGTCCTTCTTGGTCAATACCTCGGCGTGGAAGTTGGTCGGGATGCCGCCCATGTTGTAGTGCACGGTCGGCAGGATCGGAATCGGCTCGCGCGTGACGTCGACATTGGCGAAGATCTTCGCGGATTCGGAGATGCCCGGCAGGCGCTCGTGCAGCACCTTCGGATCGAGATGGTCGAGGTGCAGGAAGATATGGTCTTTCTTCTTGCCGACGCCGCGGCCTTCGCGGATTTCGATAGTCATCGCGCGCGAGACGACGTCGCGGGAGGCGAGGTCCTTGGCGGAGGGCGCGTAGCGCTCCATGAAGCGCTCGCCTTCGGAATTGACGAGATAACCGCCTTCGCCGCGCGCGCCTTCGGTGACGAGGCAGCCCGAACCGTAAATGCCGGTCGGGTGGAACTGCACGAATTCCATGTCCTGAAGCGGCAGGCCGGCGCGCAACGTCATGCCGCCGCCGTCGCCGGTGCAGGTGTGCGCCGAGGTGCAGGAAGCGTAGGCACGGCCGTAGCCGCCGGTTGCGAGAATGGTGGTCTGGGCGCGGAAACGATGCAGCGTGCCGTCGTCGAGCTTCAGCGCGATCACACCGCGGCAGGTGCCTTGATCATCCATGATCAGGTCGATGGCGAAATATTCGATGTAGAATTCGGCCGAATGGCGCAGCGCCTGACCGTACATCGTGTGCAGCATGGCATGGCCGGTGCGGTCGGCGGCGGCGCAGGTGCGCTGTGCCTGGCCCTTGCCGTAGTCCAGCGTCATGCCGCCGAACGGCCGCTGATAGATCTTGCCGTCTTCGGTGCGGGAGAACGGCACGCCCCAATGTTCGAGTTCGTAGACCGCCTCGGGCGCGTTGCGCACCATGTATTCGATCGCATCCTGGTCGCCGAGCCAGTCCGACCCCTTGACGGTGTCGTACATATGCCAGCGCCAGTCGTCCGGATGCATGTTGCCGAGCGAGGCGGAGATGCCGCCCTGGGCGGCGACCGTGTGCGAGCGGGTCGGAAAGACCTTGGTGATGCAGGCGGTTCGAAGTCCGGCCTCGCTGCAACCGACCACCGCACGAAGGCCGGCGCCGCCCGCGCCTACCACAACGACGTCGTAGGTGTGATCTTCGATCGGATAGGCCTTGCCGTTGGTGGCGGGGCCGCCTTTGCCGTTCGCACCGTCGGCCATCGTTACACTCCGGAAGACAATTTGAGGATCGCGTAGATCGAGGCCAGCGCGACCGCAAAAGAAAAGAAATTGTTGGCCATGATCGCAGCGAGCTTCAGCTGTTCGTTATGTACGTAATCCTCGATGACGACCTGCATCCCGATCTTCATGTGCCAGGCGCTTGCGATGATGAACAACAGGAGAATGATGGCGACCAGCGGCGAGCCGAGCGTCTGGGTGGCGGCGGCGTGATTGCTGCCCAGCATCATCATCACCACCACGATGACCGGAACGATCAAGAGCGCCATCGCGACCGCGGTGATGCGCTGACGCCAGAAATCGGTGGTTCCGGAGTGCGAGGCGCCGAGATTGCGAACGCGGCCGAGCGGGGTTCGCATCGACTTCGCAGCCCCGTTGTTCGGCGCACTCATCGGCCGCCTCCGATCGCATAGGCGACGATCCAGAGCAGGATGGTTGCCACAATGCCGGCAATCAGCGCCCCCCAGGTCATGGCTTCCCGTTCATTGGCCTTGAAGCCGTAGCCGAGATCCCAGACGAAATGCCGGATGCCGCTGAACAGATGGTGCAACAGCGCCCATGTGTAGCCGAATACGATCAGGCGGCCGAAAATGCTGGCGACAAAGGTGTGTACGTGGGCGTAGGCGCTCGGTCCCGAGGCGGCGGCGATCAGCCACCAGGCCAGCAGCAGCGTGCCGAAATAAAGCGCCATGCCAGTCGCGCGGTGGACGATGGAAAGCGCCATCGTCAGGGTCCAGCGATAGGTTTGCAGATGGGGAGAGAGCGGTCTTTCGATCCTGGCAGTCATCGGTGGCTTTGGGGTAGCGGGCCTCCGCACGGCCCTTCGTGGATCGCGGTAGACGATTCCTATTTACGAAGTCGAAACAGCCAGTGCAATGGCGAATCCTCGAGCTTCCGAATGACAATTCATAGCTTCAGATGAGCCTTGCATTATTGCCGGATTGATCCCCGTGAAGGCGTGGTATTGCTGGTATACCTGAAGCACGATTCATGAACGTTTTGTTCTCGAGAACGCTTTGTTCGGCCGTGGGAAACGGTCATGCCCGAAGAACGCGCTGGCCGCGCGACCCGAATGGGTCGGCCTGGCGCCATCGCTCGATGAGGTAATCCGCGAACACGCGCGTCTTGGGCGAGGCCAGTCGGGCCGACTGAAACAACAGATGCAGCGACGACCGCGGCGGCTCGTGGTCTTCGAGGATCCGCACGAGGCTTCCGTCTGTGAGTTTGCGCTGAACCAGCCAGGACGGCAGCCGCACGATGCCGGCGCCTTCCTCTGCTGCAAGCAGCAGCGCGTCGAGACTATTGATCCAGAGCCTTGCCGAGATCGCAATCCTGCTTTCGGACCTTGCTTGCCTGCCAAAGCGCCATTCGCTCAAGCCCGGCGTGGCCGAGAAGGCGAGACAATCGTGCCCGGTCAATTCGGCAGGCGCGGTAGGCGTGCCGCGCCGCTCCAGATAGGATGGCGCTGCGCAAACGATCATCTGGATATCGCCGAGCTTGCGGGCGACAAGCTGGGAATCCGGCAAGTATCCGACGCGAAGCGCAACGTGAATGTCCTCTTCCAGCATGTCCACCGTGCGGTCAACCAGTTGCAAATCGACCGACAGCGAAGGATAGCGCCTCAGGAACTCCGGCAGTGCCGGCGCGACCAGCATGCGGCCGATCAGCGTGGGTGCACTGATGCGCAACCGTCCCGTCGGTACCTCGCGGTTCGCCGATAACGCGGTTTCAACTTGCTTGAGCTCGGCCAGGATGGCCCTGGCCCGCTCGTAGAGCATCCGCCCTTCGTCCGTGAGCACGAGGCGGCGCGTCGTGCGCCGCACGAATTGTGTCCCGAAATGCCGCTCGAGCGCGGAGAGTTGACGACTGACGGATGTCAACGAACTCGGCAACGATCGCGCGGCCCCGGACAGGCTGCCGGCATCCACGACCCGCACGAATGTCGCCAGCGCGGCCAGTTGGTCCACCGTCGATCCTTCCGATTTTCGCAAGTTATTCTTTCAGATGTGCTGATACTCTCGTAGTTCGCAATAGTCTATGGTCATGCCTGTCTCGCCGGAGGACATCACATGCTCAACCATTTCGATCCGCTTTGGCGTCCCGTCACACACGCCGCGCCGCGCCGCAACTTCCGCTCCGCAGCCGGGCTGGCTTGCCCGCTGGCTTTCTCGGTGATCGGCCTCTTGCTGGATGGTGTTGCGTCGTTTGGCGGGAGCAGCGATCCGCAACTGGCGCTGTTGAGATTTGCAGTGATCGCAGGCGCGCCGGCGGTTGCCACCCTTGCCGCGTTTGCAATCAACGGCGCGGGTACCTTGGCATGATTTGCGGGACATCGTCGTGATCGCTCCTGTCTCAGAACTGGTCGAACTGGCCCTGCTCCTGGTGGCGGTCGGCGCGCTTTCCGGATTTCTGGCGGGCCTCTTCGGAATCGGCGGGGGTGCCATTCTGGTCCCGGTATTTTACGAATGTTTTCGCCTCGCCGGCGTGCCGCTCGAGGTGCGGATGCCGCTGTGCGTCGGCACCTCGCTTGCGATCATCATTCCGACCTCCATCAGTTCCTACCGCGCCCATCACGCCCGCGGCGCCATCGACATGGGAATCCTGCGGGCCTGGTGGCTGCCAATCCTGATCGGGGTGCTCGCCGGTAGCGTGATCGCGCGTTACGCGCCGGAACGCCTGTTCAAGATCGTGTTCGTGATCGTGGCCTATTTCGCCGCCGTGCGGCTGTTGTCGGCCAACGAAAACTGGAAATTGGGCGACGACCTGCCCAAGGGACCGCTGATGCGCGTTTTCGGGCTTGGCGTCGGGCTTCTGGCGACGCTGATGGGCGTTGGCGG
The DNA here is from genome assembly GCF_900142985.1 of Bradyrhizobium erythrophlei. Taxonomy (NCBI): domain Bacteria; kingdom Pseudomonadati; phylum Pseudomonadota; class Alphaproteobacteria; order Hyphomicrobiales; family Nitrobacteraceae; genus Bradyrhizobium; species Bradyrhizobium erythrophlei. The sequence continues at coordinate 2,808,036 of NZ_LT670849.1, read as the reverse complement.
CGGGTTGTTCGCCAATCTGCTGATGACGTTCTACGGCCGGCCGATCCATCAGGGCGTTGCGACGTCGTCAGCGATCGCGGTGCTGGTCTCCATTCCGGGCGCGCTCGGCTATATCTACGCGGGATGGCCGGCGGCCGCCCATTATCCCGACATAGCGGCGCTGCAATTCCCGCTGGCGCTCGGTTATGTTTCGCTGATCGGCGCGATCCTGGTGATGCCGATGAGCCTTCTGACCGCGCCGCTCGGCGTGCGGGTGGCGCATGCGATGTCGAAGAAGACGCTGGAACGCAGTTACGGCGCGTATCTGCTGATCGTCGGCACGCGTTTTGCGATCAGCCTGTGGAACGGGCAGTAGTCAGTCCTTCAGCCGCACTTCGCTGTGGCCCCACATCCGCATGTCGCCGATGCCCTCGATTTCATTTCGATCCGCCAAGCCTCGAAGCCGGGCGGCGAAGACCTCGCGGCTGATCCATTACCTTTGCATGATGCAACTATCGCGCGCCTCGTAGACAACGAGCATGACTTTCTTCCAATGCGACCGCAATAAAGGCAATAGAATCGCGTCGACATCCTCCGCGGTAAGCGGAGGCTCAAGGCTAACCTTATCCCAACTTAATTCGCTGTTGATGGTCGGCGGTTCTAAGCTCTCATATTCCGGCGCAAGGTCCGGGTACTCATCATAGACCGGTTTCCAGCCATCGGAATTCAGTACCGCGACAGCCTGATAGAGCAATTTGCTAAATTTTTGTCGCTCTTCCTTGGGAAAGCTGGAGACGGCCAGGAGCGCACGCTGTAAGTTCTCTTCGGCGTCTTCCAGGTACAAAACAAGTCTTTCTGCGCTGTCTCGGCTCAACACTTTCTTCCCCCCGACGGAAAATTCGTAGCCGGAATTATTTACGTGCGTAAATGTCCTTATACGTCTCGCGCAAAATATTCTTCTGCACCTTGCCCATGGTGTTGCGCGGCAGTTCATCGACCACGAAGACGCGCTTGGGCATCTTGAATTTGGCCAGTCGTCCATCGAGCGCTTTCAGCACGGAGGCCTCGCTGACATTGGCCTTCTTGTCGCAGACCACGACCGCGGTGACGCCTTCGCCGAAATCGGCATGCGGCACGCCGATCACGGCGGACTCGATCACACCCGGCATGGCGTCGATCTCGCTCTCGATTTCCTTGGGGTAGACATTGAAGCCGCCGGAAATCACGAGGTCCTTGCCACGTCCTAGAATGTGCACGTAGCCCTTGGCGTCGATCTTGCCGAGGTCGCCGGTGATGAAGAAGCCGTCGCCGCGAAATTCGGACTTGGTCTTTTCCGGCATTCGCCAGTAGCCCTTGAAGACGTTCGGGCCCTTGACCTCGATCATGCCGATCTCGTCGCGCGGCAATTCCTTGCCGGTGTCGGGATCGGTCACGCGGACCGTGACGCCGGGCAGCGCGTGGCCGACCGCGCCGGCGACGCGCTCGCCGTCGTACGGATTGGACGTATTCATGTTGGTCTCGGTCATGCCGTAGCGCTCCAGCACGGCATGGCCGGTGCGGGCGAACCATTCGCGATGGGTTTCGGCGAGCAACGGCGCAGAGCCTGACACGAACAGCCGCATATGCTTGGTGGAATCCTTGTTCAGCGCGGGGTTTTGCAACAGCCGCGTGTAGAAGGTGGGCACGCCCATCAGGACGGTTGCGCGCGCCATCAGCTTGACGATCAGGTCGGGATCGAGCTTCGGCAGGAAGATCATCGCCCCGCGCGCAAACAGCGTGACGTTGCTCGCCACGAACAGGCCGTGGGTGTGATAGATCGGCAGCGCGTGGATCAGGATGTCCTTGCTCGTGAAACCCCAGTAATCGACCAGCGTCAGCGAGTTCGAGGCGAGATTGTCGTGCGTCAGCATCGCGCCCTTGGACCGTCCGGTGGTTCCGGACGTGTAGAGGATGGCGGCGAGATCGTCGTTCTCGCGCGGCACGGTGGTGAACTCGGGCCGCGCCTTGTCGGCGGCTTCCGAGAGCGAGCCTTTGCCGTCGGGTCCGAGCGTTTCCACTTTGGCGCCGACCTTCGCGGCGATGGTGCCGATGCCGGCCGCTTTCGACGGATCGCACACCACGAGCGACGGTTCGGCGTCGGTGATGAAATATTCAAGCTCGTTGAGCGTATAGGCGGTGTTGAGCGGCAGATAGACCGCGCCGGCGCGCACGGTTGCGAGATAGAGCACGAGCCCAGTCACGGACTTTTCGGTTTGCGCCGCGACGCGGTCGCCGGGCTTCACGCCGCGATCGACCAACACGTTCGCGATCTGGCCTGCGCGCGCGATCAAATCGCCATAGCTGATGTGCGTGCCATCGATGGTTTCGATCGCAAGCCGTTTCGGGTCATCGAGTCCGTCGAACAGGCGGGAAAACAGATTGGCGTTCTTGTTGGTCGTCTTCGCGTTCATGCGTCATTCCGATCGGCGAGGTGCGGCGCTGGTGGTCCAATTCTAACATTCGCAAAGTGCCCGCTGGAAGGGAGGCGAACGCCGGAACTGGACCACTAGCAAAGAGGCCGTTTGCCGCGCAACGGGCGGTTTGCATGCCAAGTGCCCACTTTCCGAAGTTCGTGCTCCAGCGGAGCGTGACGGGCTGTTGCGGTCCTGGATCGGATTTTGGACGCGCTTCGTCCGGTGAGGGAAGACAAACCACGTCCCATCCCGCCGATAGTTTCACCGAACACAAAGAATTTTTCTTCGAAACCGGCCGCAAAACCCCGCCGTAGCTCGGGCCAACGACGACGCAGTCAACCCGCTTCCTGGTCTCGAACTGTCGTTGCCGTTGCACCTTCACGGGCCTGCGGATGTCCGCGCGCCATTACCCAATCGGGAGACGTTTCCATGTCCAAGCGTATTGCTCTTCTCTCTGCCGTTGCTTTCGGCGCCCTTGCCCTGACCGCGACCGTTGTTGCGCCGGTCAGCGCGCAGGAAAAGACCGTCATGGTTGGCGGCGCGGCGATGTTCCCTTCCAAGAACATCATCCAGAACGCCGTCAACTCCAAGGACCACACCACGCTGGTTGCCGCGGTGAAGGCTGCCGGCCTGGTCGAGACGCTGGAAGGCAAGGGTCCGTTCACGGTGTTCGCGCCGACCAATGCCGCCTTCGGCAAATTGCCGGCCGGCACGGTCGACACCCTGGTGAAACCCGAGAACAAGCCCACGCTGACCAAGATCCTCACCTATCACGTGGTCGCCGGAAAGCTTGATGCGTCCGACCTGACCGACGGCAAGATGCTGAAGACGGTCGAAGGCGAACAGCTCACCGTGAAGAAATCCGACGGCAAGACCTGGATCGTCGATGCCAAGGGCGACACGGCCGCGATCACCATCACGAACGTTCATCAGTCGAACGGCGTCATCCATGTGATCGACACCGTGCTGATGCCGGCGTCGTAACGTCACACCCCTGCGGACCGGTGTCCCGGTTCTGACATTCGCGCCCTGTCGCGTAGAGGTTCTTTGCGAATGTCAGAACCAAAGGGACACCGGTAAATGTTAAGGCTTCTAGTGCGGCTTTGGATTTGGCATTCGCTCTTCGGAGACTCGCGGCCCCACCGATGCGAATGTCAAATCCGCCGCACTAGGTTAACCCCCGGCTCGCATTCTTGTGACCGCCGAGGCGGTCCCGCCAGCGATGATCTGTTGCAGGGGCGTGTTTTGGGAGTAACGAACGCCGTTTTTCGGCGTATATTCGAACATCTGGCTTTTAGCGACGGGAACATCATGTCGAGCATTGCAGCCACCGAGGAAAAGACCGCGCCCGCCTCGAAGGTCGTTCAGCCGGCCTGGGTGCGCGTGATGCACTGGACCAACGCGGTCGCGATCATCCTGATGATCATGTCGGGTTTGCAGATCTATAACGCCTCGCCGCTATTCACCAAGCTGACCTTCTCGCATTCGATCACGCTGGGCGGCTGGCTCGGCGGCGCGCTGCTCTGGCATTTCGCTGCGATGTGGCTGTTGATGATCAACGGCCTCGCTTATCTCGTCACGGGTTTTGCGACCGGACGCTTCAGGAAGAAGCTTTTCCCGATTTCCGCCCGCGGCATCATCTCTGACGCTGTGGCTGCAATGACCTTCAAGCTCTCGCATGACGACTTGAGCAAGTACAACCAGGTGCAGAAATTGCTCTACACCGGCATCATCGCGGTTGGCGTTGTCATCGTGCTTTCGGGCCTGTCGATCTGGAAGCCGGTGCAGTTCCAGTATCTGACCGCGTTGTTCGGCGGTTACGATATCGCGCGCTACGTGCACTTCTTCTGCATGGCCTCGATCGTCGCTTTTATGGCGATCCATGTTCTTCTGGCCGTTCTGGTGCCGAAGAGCCTGCGCGCCATGATCATCGGCCGTTAAGGGAGAGTAGTCATGGGCCGACTTCGCAAGCTTCTGATCCCGGGCGTCGACAAGCACTTGCTGGTCAAGGACGCCACCAAGGCGATGCCGGATCTGCTTCGCCGGCGCTTCATCGCCGGCGGCGCCAGCTTTGGCGCGCTGACCCTGCTCACGGGCTGCGACGTGCTGGACTCGTCTTCGGCCGAAGAGATGCTCAAGAAGGTCTCGAAATTCAACGACGCCTTTCAGGCCTTCATTTTCAATCCCGATGCCATGGCGCCGACCTTCCCGGAAAGCGCGATCACCAAGCCGTTCCCGTTCAACGCCTACTACGAACTCGACGACGCACCGGAGATCGACGGCAAGGACTGGAAGTTCGAGGTGAGCGGGCTTGTCGAGAACAAGAAGCCGTGGACGCTGGAGGAGCTTTACAAGCTGCCCCAGGTCAAGCAGGTGACCCGTCATATCTGCGTCGAAGGCTGGAGCGCGATCGGAAGCTGGACCGGAACGCCGCTGCGCGATTTCCTCAAGCTGGTCGGCGCGGACACCACGGCGAAATACTGCTGGTTCCAGTGCGCCGACCGCGAAGGCTATAATTCGCCGCTCGACATGCGCACGGCGCTGCATCCGCAAACCATCATGGCCTTCAAGTTCGGCGACGAAATCCTGCCGCGCGCCTACGGCTTTCCGATGAAGATCCGCGTCCCGACCAAGCTCGGCTTCAAGAACCCGAAGTACGTGGTCTCGATGGAAGTCACCAACGACTACAAGGGCGGCTACTGGGAAGACCAGGGCTATAATTCGTTCAGCGGCAGCTAGCGGAAGGGCCGGTCCCGCTCAACCTTCGAAACAGCCATCCGATAATGGCGTCTTGCCATCGGCGCGGGGGCGCATTAGCACTCCCGCCAAACTAGCTGTTTCTCAAGAAGGCATTGATCATGGCGACCCATAAACTGCTGCTTCTTCCCGGCGACGGCATCGGCCCCGAGGTGATGGGCGAGGTCAAGCGCCTGATCGGCTGGATCAATGCGCAAGGGCTTGCGCATTTCGAGACCGAGGAAGGGCTCGTGGGCGGCGCCGCCTATGACGCCAGCAAGCAGAGCATCACGGACGCGACCATGGCGATGGCGTCCGCCGCCGATGCTGTGATCTTCGGCGCGGTCGGCGGGCCGAAATGGGACTCTGTTCCCTACGAGGCGCGGCCCGAGGCCGGGCTGTTGCGGCTGCGCAAGGACCTCGGCCTGTTCGCGAACTTGAGGCCCGCGGTGTGCTATCCGGCGCTGGCCGAAGCCTCCAGCCTGAAGCGCGAGGTGGTCGAGGGGCTTGATATCATGATCGTCCGCGAGCTGACCGGCGGCGTCTATTTCGGCGAACCGAAGACCATCACCGATCTCGGCAACGGCCAGAAGCGCGCGATCGATACGCAGGTCTACGACACCTACGAGATCGAGCGCATTGCGCGCGTCGCCTTTGATCTGGCGAGGAAGCGCCGCAACAAGCTGACGTCGATGGAAAAGCGAAACGTGATGAAGTCAGGCGTGCTCTGGAACGAGGTCGTCACGCAAGTTCACGCCCGCGAATACAAGGACGTGCAGCTCGAGCACCAGCTCGCCGATTCCGGCGGCATGAATCTCGTCAAGGCGCCGAAGCAGTTCGACGTCATCGTGACCGACAATCTGTTCGGCGACATGCTGTCGGATATCGCGGCGATGCTAACGGGCTCGCTCGGCATGTTGCCGTCGGCTTCACTCGGCGAGATCGACGCCACGAGCAGGAAGCGCAAATCGCTGTTCGAGCCGGTGCACGGCTCGGCGCCCGATATCGCCGGCAAGGGTCTCGCCAATCCGATCGCGATGATTTCGTCGTTTGGAATGGCGCTGCGCTATTCCTTCGACCTCGGCGCGCTTGCCGACAAGGTCGATGCGGCGATCGCTGCCGTTCTCGCCAAGGGAATGCGTACCGCGGACATCAAGTCCGAGGGCACCACCGCAGTGTCAACGTCGCAAATGGGCGAAGCGATCCTGAAAGAGCTGCAGGCGCAGCACGGCTAGTGGTCCGGTTCTGACATTCGCATCCGCGATGCGTCAGGTTCACGTCACCAAAAGCAAATCGCGCCCGCAGGTGGCGGGCGCGATGTAAATCAGGCGGGTGCCGTAGCGCCTAGTAGGGCAGCGGAATCCGCGACGGGTAGCCGCCCATATCCGACGGCGGATTCATCGGCGAACGGTCGATCGGGCGGTTGTTGTTCTCGCGCGCGAATGACGGATAGCCAACTTCCGGCGGGAACGCATAGTCCTGGAACTTGCGGTCGCCCGGCAGGACTTCCGTGCCTGCATCGAGCCAGGAACGCTTGGTGACGAAGACGCGGGTATGCGGACCTTCCTGATAGGACACGTTCGGGCCACCGGAGCCGTAATAGGCACGGCCACGGCTGTCGAACTGCCGCTTGGCTTCCTTTTTCTGCGCCGGGGTGGGCGCCTGCGCGCTGGCCTGCGAAGCGGTGAAGCCGACCGCGCCGATGGCGACAGCAGCAAACAGCACCGCAACCTTGCTCGCGGCTGAAATTCTTCGGGTCATCGGGTCCTCTTTTGCGCGGCTAACCGGGACACCAGCCGCCATCCTTGATTTCGAGCGCATTGTAACGTCGGGACCCGACCTCACAAGGTCAATCCGGCCACACTTGCGAGAATAAAGCGTCAAGAAAACCAGTGCCTTGGGAGGGCCGCAATTAGAGCGGCCCGCGCAGGCGCGGATTCTCCACACCCGTCGCCCAATCGGCCGCGATCGACAGGGGACCACTGCAACCGCTGCGCTTCAGCTCGGCATGGGCGAACAGTTCGGCCAGCCTCGGCTCGTTTCCGGCCGCCAGCGATGTCAGCCGGTCGAGCATGCAGCCGATGGCGGCCCGGCGAGCCGGCAGCGTGGTTCCCTGACATGACCAACCGGAGATTTGCAGGATTGAATCGTCGAGACTCCTGCTGAAGCCAAGGCAGGACCTGGCCAGATCGATGCGGCCCGGCCGTTGAAATAGCGCGACCGAGCCGAATTTGCTCTCGATGACGCCTGCCGCCTCCAGCACCTCGTGGGACCCTTCGGCCATCCGCGAAGCGAGGTCACGCGTTGCCGGCTCCGATCCATCAAACTCGCTGCCTGGACGGTAGATTTCGAGTTCGGCGACCGGTTTCTCGCCCGGCGGCCCCCAATGAAAAACATCCTTGCGGCCGCCGGCCGGATGCCGAAATATTTCATAACTCTCTGATTTTTCGGGCGGATCGAGCGAGCTGACGGCAAATGCCGGCCGTGAGCGCAGAGCTTGCGTAAAGCCTGGCTGCTCGATCGGCTCGGCCGCCGTGTCCAGCTCCAACTGGTCCCAGGAATGCACGCCGATCATGACAAACAAAGCGAGCGTTCCCACATAGGCCAGCAGGCGGGCCAGCGTCGCGGAACATTCGTCGGCAAAGTTGGTCAGCGCCGGGTGAATGAAGTGATTTTTCGGGTGCGATGGCATCAGGGGTCCGGCGCCGAAAGACGCTGGGCGGTGAGGCCCGGTCTAACGTTGTCTTAACGGCGTTTCTCGCATAGAAGCGCCACTTCTTCCCTTTCCGCGCGCGGCGGGGGCTGAGCTTTTTTCTTCGGAGAGTGAACGATGGGTTACAAAGTCGCAGTGGTCGGCGCGACCGGTAATGTGGGGCGGGAAATGCTCAACATTCTGGACGAGCGCAAATTCCCTGCTGACGAGGTCGTGGCGCTGGCGTCACGCCGCAGCGTCGGCGTCGAAGTCTCCTATGGCGACCGCACCCTGAAGGTCAAAGCGCTCGAGCACTACGATTTCTCCGACGTCGACATCTGCCTGATGTCGGCGGGCGGTTTGGTATCGAAAGAATGGTCGCCCAAGATCGGCGCCGCCGGCGCGGTCGTGATCGACAATTCGTCCGCCTGGCGCATGGATCCGGACGTGCCGCTGATCGTGCCGGAAGTGAACGCGGATGCGGCCGCGGGCTTCACCAAGAAGAACATCATCGCCAATCCGAACTGCTCGACCGCGCAGCTCGTCGTGGCGCTCAAGCCACTGCACGACAAGGCCATCATCAAGCGCGTCGTGGTTTCGACCTATCAGTCGGTGTCGGGCGCCGGCAAGGATGCGATGGACGAACTGTTCTCGCAGACCAAGGCCGTCTACACCAACAGCGAACTCATCAATAAGAAATTCCCCAAGCGTATCGCCTTCAACGTCATCCCCGAGATCGACGTGTTCATGGAGGACGGCTACACCAAGGAAGAGTGGAAGATGATGGCGGAGACCAAGAAGATTCTTGATCCCAAGATCAAGCTTTCCGCCACCTGCGTGCGCGTGCCGGTGTTCGTCGGCCACTCGGAGGCCGTCAACATCGAGTTCGAGAATCCGATCTCTCCGGATGAAGCCCGCAGCATCCTGCGCAGCGCGCCCGGATGCCTCGTGATCGACAAGCACGAACCGGGCGGCTACGTCACGCCCTACGAGGCCGCCGGCGAAGACGCCACCTATATCAGCCGCATCCGCGCCGATGCGACGGTCGAGAACGGTCTTGTGCTGTGGTGCGTGTCCGACAACCTGCGCAAGGGTGCGGCACTGAACGCGATCCAGATTGCCGAAGTCCTGATCAACCGCAAGCTGATCAGCGCGAAGAAGAAGGCGGCTTAACGGGGCGCCGGGGTAAACGGGAGGGCGACTGCGATGAACGAGCAGCCGGCTCCCTATCGGCCTAATCCAAAGCTGAAACGCGTCGAGAACGCTTTCGAAGGCTTGTTGTTCAACAGCCGTTGGTTGATGGCGCCGTTCTATCTCGGTCTCGTCATCTGCCTCGCGGTGATGTTGTTCAAATTCATCACGAAGCTGTGGGAGTTCATCCTCCACGCGTCGGCCGCCACCGAAGCCGATATCATCCTCGGTGCGCTCAGCCTGATCGACGTCTCGCTGATCGGCAATCTGATCCTGATCGTCGTCTTTTCCGGTTACGAGAATTTCGTCTCGCGGATCGATCCCGGCAACCACCCCGACTGGCCGGAATGGATGACCAAGGTCGATTTCGCCGGACTAAAGCAAAAGATGCTCGCCTCCATCGTGGCGATTTCGGCGATCCAGGTGTTGAAGGCGTTCATGAGCATCGACACGGTCTTTGAACCCCAGAAACTGGCCTGGCTGGTTGGCGTGCATCTGGTGTTCGTGGTTTCGGCCGTGATGCTGGCGCTGTCCGATCGCTGGGGCAGCGATCACTGAAGCGAAGGGCGTTCGCTTCGCTGCTTCATTATGCCGGACCTTACGGCTGGCCTGCGCTCACGAACTTTTTGCTCGTCTTGTCGAGCACGAACAACGATCCCTCCGCCACGCCGAAATAGGCGCCGTGCAACTGCATGTCGCCGCCCTCGACCGCCTTGCGCACAAAGGGAAACGTCGTCAGGTTTTCCAGACTGCGGAACACGGCGGCCTTTTCGATCCGTTCCGTGAACTCGGCCATGCTCTCCCGGTCGCGTTGCTCGACGACCTCGCCCGGCTTCACGAACATTGCCATCCACTTGCCGATGAAATCGCCCGGCGACAGCGGTGCGGCCTTGTCGATGAAGGCGCGGATGCCGCCGCACTGTGCGTGGCCGAGTACCACAACGTGTTTGACCTTGAGAACGTTGACGGCATATTCCAGCGCGGCCGATACGCCGTGGGTGCCGCTGTCGGGTGCGTAGACCGGCACGAGGTTGGCGACGTTGCGCACCACGAACAGCTCGCCGGGACCGGCGTCGAAGATCACCTCCGGCGACACCCGCGAGTCACAGCAGCCGATCACCATGACTTCCGGCGCCTGGCCACCTTCGGAGAGCTCACGGTAACGCGATTGCTCGGTCGGCAGCCGCTGCGTGGCGAAGGTACGATAACCGTCGATGAGCTTTTGCGGGAAGGTGATCATTCGATAGTGGTCCGATTCTAACGTTCGCATCCCTTCTCAGCGGTCACTTTTGCGAACGTTAGAATCAAAAGGACCACTATCAAATATATGTCTCTAGTGGAGTTTCGGATTTGACATTCGCTTTCCGAATTTGCGGCTAGGCGGGTAGCGAATGCCAAATCCACTCCACTAGCTGCTAACCACATGCGACAGGCGGGAACAAGACTTTCGGAACCAAGCTTGAGATGTTAAGCCGTCGCCGGAAAAGGTCCATGCCGAAACAATAGGCTATTGGCAGTTCCGCTGGAGCTCGTTTCAAGAGCCGAACTCAAAGGGATGAAATCATGACCCATCCGCGCCGCAGCCTTCTGTTCATGCCCGGCTCGAATTCGCGCGCATTGGAAAAGGCGCGCATTCTTGCCGCCGACTGCATCATCCTCGACATCGAGGACTCGGTGGCGGCGGAAGCCAAGGGTCTGGCCCGCGACCAGATCGCCAAGGCGATCGAAGCCGGCGGATTCGGCAAGCGTGAAATCTGGATCCGGACCAACGCACTGGACACGCCGTTCTGGGCCGACGACGTCAAGATGGCCGCCAAGGCCAAGCCCCACGCCATTCTGGTGCCGAAAGTTTCCAGCGTCGATGACATCCGTACCATCAAAAGTGCGTTGCATGCGGCGAACGCCGACCCCTCGATCCGCGTCTGGGCCATGATCGAGACTGCGCGCGCCGTGCTGCACGCGGAGGAACTCGCAGCTAGCTCGCGCGATGTCGAGCCGCGCTTGTCAGGCTTTGTATTCGGCCCCAATGACATCTCGCGCGAGACGCGAATCCGCATGCAGCCGGGACGGGCGATCATGCTGCCGATGATCACGCACTGCATTCTGGCGACACGGGCTTACGGCCTCGAAATCCTCGACGGGCCCTACAGCGATTTCAGCAATGTCGATGGCTTCAATCAGGAATGCACGCAGGCGCGCGATCTCGGCTTCGACGGCAAGACGCTGATTCATCCGGGCCAGATCGAGGCCTGCAACGTCATCTTCACGCCACCGGCCGAGGAGGTCGAACGGGCGCGCAAGGTCATCGCCGCGTTCGAAAAGCCGGAGAATGCCGCGCGCGGCGCCATCTCACTCGATGGGCAGATGGTGGAGCGTCTGCACGCCGATATGGCGCGCCGCACGATCGCGATTGCGGATTCGATCGCCGCGATGGGGCGTTAAGCGCTACGCGACGCCGAACTTCTCCGCCGCCCAGGCGTGCAGACTGCCGGCGACGGGCTTCTGGTTGCCGCGTCCCTTCGGCGAGATGTGGAAGCCGATGATTTCGGGGTCGCGGATCAGGCCTGAAAAATCCTGCGGCTGAAAAAACAGCTCAGGTTCGGCGTGCACGGCATAGAATGACTTTTTCGGCAGCGCGAGGTTCAACTCGCCGGCGCGGTGCGCGAGTGCCGTGAGCGAGGCCGGACCATAGATCGCCAGGCGCACTTCCGACAGACGCGTCGTCCCGCGCAACCGGTGCAGCAGAAACGTCAGGCGATGCTGGAGCGACAACCAGTCCGGCGTCAATTCGTCCTGCGCCATCAACGCTTCGAAAGCCGAGACGATCGGATCGTTCGGCGGCAGGTACAAAACCGAGTTGCCGAGCTGGCGCGGCCGCTCCCACGCGAAATAGGGTTTTGCGGGATCGAGCTCGGCCGCCTTGAGCAGGAGAACGTCGGCGTCGAGCCAGAGCCCGGCGCTTTTCGCCATCAGCCGGATCCGGAAGAAATCCGAAAATTGCAGCATGGTCCGGTCGATCCAGACGCCATCGGGCCGTGCCGGACGCAGGCGTTCGGCGAAGGCGTGCGGCAGGATCGCTTCGGCTTCGGCATTGCCGACGCCATCAGGCAATTGCGCGATCGGCTCGAAGCTGTAGACGGTCACCTTGTGGCCGGCGGCGACCTGCGAACGCAGGCACAGACGCCGCAAACCGTCGAGCGGGCCGTGCCAGAAGGTGACGATTTCAGGACGCAGGACCATGGAGTTTTCAAGCTAAGCGTGAAGAAAACGCGTCACTGCCTGGTTGGAACGGACAGCAGCAACTTGGGAGCTGTCGTTTATCGCGAATGAACCCTTCGCAAAAGGGCGAAAGCCGACCTAACCCGCCGAGGCTTCGATAGCAGCCATGTCCTCGTCGGAGAGGCCGAAATGATGCCCGATTTCGTGGATCACCACATGGCGGACGATCCCTCCCAGCGTCTCGTCGTGCTCGGCCCAATAATCCAGGATCGGCCGCCGGTAGAGCCAGATCAGGTTGGGAAGCCTCGCGACGTCACCGCTGCTCTGCTGCGGCAGGCCGGTCCCCTGAAACAGGCCAAGCAGATCGAATTCGCTCTCCGCGTCCATCTCGTCGAGAACTTCGTCGGTCGGGAAATCCTCCACTCGAAGGATCACGCCTTCACACAGGTCGTGGAAGGTTTTGGGCAGGCGGCCGAAGATGTCGTGCGCCATGGCTTCCATTTCGGCAAGCGACGGTGCTTTGGCTGTTGTCCACATGACGTTGTCCTGAGAGTTGAGGTCTTAGCCAAATCCCTTTGCCAGCAACACCACCGCCGTCGCGCCGGCTTTGCGGTCCCTGGATATTTCCAGATAGTCCGGCGAGTTGGCCCAAGCGGAGAAGGCGGTCTGGTCGGGAAACGACATCAGGACCAGCTTGTCGCATGCCCACACGCCTTCCACCACGGCCGGATTTTCGTCCGCCGACAGCAACCGTCCGCTGAATTTCTTGAACACGTCGAAAAAGCGGGCCTGATAGCGGTCGTAGGCCGCGCGATCGGTCATCTTGAGCTGCACGATGACATACACTGTCATGACCTTTTCCCCTCGCACGTCGTCGCTGGCTGCCTGTTTAGAGCAATTTCGCGACATGGCGGAACCGCGTCCAGCAAAATCCCGTGACACCGGCGTAACGGGTGACATCGCGCGCGGTTCGCTGGAAAATGGCCTGCCGCGGAGTTGACGTTGCCGCTGCAATCGGAGACCGTAGGGTCAATAACGAGTTTGGGGCGCGTCATATGGATTACAAGAAACTGGCAATTTCGGTGAGCTTCTCTGTCGCCATGACCGGCGCCGCTTCGCTGCTTGCGGTCAGCGCCGAAGCCCAGACGGCGCAGCAGGGCACACGCGTCGCGCAGGCGTTGACGCCAGACGATCTGGCTGCACGCCCAGCGCGCCCCCGTCCGCCGCGGCGGGTTCGCGTTTATCCGCGCACCCTCGCCGAGCCGGATGACGTGTATCCGCGCTATAATCCGGGCCCCGACGCGGTGCGGGTCTGCAACGCCACCTACGTGCAGGAATTCCGGCCGAGCGGCACCGTGATCGTGCCGCGCATGACCTGCGTCTGGCGCCGCGGCTAGTGCGGCGAATTTGAAGTTCCTATCAGTTTCGCCGCGAGTTGGTTAAAGGAACTTCAAATTCGAAGCCGCACTAGAAACAGTAAGTTGCTAGAGCTCCTTTGATTCCGAGGTTCGCATCAGAGGTCGCCGCGATATCATGCGAACCTCGGAATCGGAGCTCTAGTGATCCGGTTCTAAATTCGCATCCTACCAGACGCATATTCATCGTTTTGAAAGCCCGCGCTTGATCGCAGCCGCCAGGCTAGCGGCAAGGATCAGGGCCGCGCCGCCATAAATGACGATCGCGATTGCAAGCTGCGCCGCCGCGCTCGCCGTGCCGGGACCCGTGCCAGGTCCCTGAGAAGCAAATGCTGCTGTCGTGACTGTCACAGACAGAAACATTCCACCGGCAAGTGCACAAAGCCGAAGCGGAAGACTCATCGCGACCTCCTCCTTCACTCACGAAACGTCTTGTTCACTCAAGATACGTCGCGCGGCGAGATGCGTTTTTGGCACGCCTATTAAATTTTCCGCGCGCTCTGGAACACGATCATGAGTAGCGCATTGGTGATCCCGGCGCAGACACTCACTCCATTGACGTCGCTCCCTCCCAGCTTGCGGTCTGCGCTGTGGAGAGCGGCTGATCAGATCGGCCGCATGGCGCTGGCATTGTACCGGTCACCGAAGGGGAGATATCAATGAAGATGACGAGAGTTCTGGGCCTCGCTGCACTCGGCGCGGTATTGGTCCTTGCCGCTCCGGCCAAGCAGGCCCAGGCACTGTCGCTGGCGAATCCCGCCACGGTCACCACGATCCAGGAAGGCTCCAAGGCTTCGATGACGGAAGTCCGCTGGCATCGCCGCTGGCACCGGCACTGGCATCGCCGCCACTGGTAAGCTGGTGGAGTGACATCAACGGGCCCGCCCGACGCGGGCTCGTTTTTTATTCCCCCCAAGCTACAAATTTTTTTGCGCGGAACTGGTTCCGGCATTCGCAGTCGCTTGAATTGATGACTGAAACATTCATGGCGCGTTCAGATTGTTCGCTCTAGTTTCAATTCCAAGGATACCACTCATCGAAACATGACCGGCCAGGCTGACGCGTGTCATGCGCCGAGGCGGAGCTTTGCCTTGCAAAGCCAAAAGGACCACACCGATGATGCGTAGTTCAGTTCGATTGCTTTCGTGGCCACGTGCATTTGGCGCCTTGGCGCTCTTCATGTTGTCGATCTCCGGTCAGCAAGCCGACGCCCGTGGCATGCACGGCGGCGGTGGAGGCGGCAGTAGCCGCGGCGCGGGCGGCTGGAGCGGCGGTCACGGCTTTAGCGGTGGCGGCGTGAGCGGCTCGTTCGTTCGCGGCAGCGCGATCGGCGTTGGTGCTGCGACCGTTGTCGCACCCGCGGCTGTTGCAGGTGTCCCGCGATACGGCGTTCCCCGATATGCCGGCCACGGATTCGTTCGCCGGCATCATTTCGGCAGGGTTTTTGTCGGCGGCGTCTACTACGACGATTACCCGTATGACGATTCCACCTACTACGATGATCCGGTTTATCCCGCCTATCCTGTCGTCTATCCCGCTCCCGCCTTTGTCGCCGGAGGAGGCTGCCATCGGGTGTCGACCGTGCATGGCCCGCGCGTCGTCTGCCATCATCGCGTCAAGCGCCATTACCACCGCGCACACCGGCGCTTCCATCATCGCAGGCTTCATCACGCCTAACGTTGAGGTTCGAGACACGTGAGGTGAGGTGAGTCAGGCGCCCTCAACGGGCGCCTGATCCTTTTGGTGCGACGGCAAAGCTTTGTCGAAACCGCATGCGCGGCCGGTGGCCGGTTCAGATCCAGTCCTTGAGCTTCCAGGGCTTGATCTTCCATGGCGTCAGATTTTCCATCCGCCATTGCTCAAGGCGCACCGGCGGCCAGTTGCTCATCTTTGGAGCTTCCTTGGCGGCGGGGCTCTTGTTGACGCGCGGCATCACGCGCCGATAGCGCTGCGTTGTCGCTTCGCCGATCGTATCGACGAATTCAGGCTTGTCGGTTTTGTCGGCCATGACGGATACTTTCGTGGAGACACAAATGGGCTCCCACTGCCCGACAAGTCTGCGCGCAATCGGTTAACGGCGTCCTTCTTTGAGGACGCCGTTTTGACGCAAGTCGCGCTATTTAATGCCACTCCCGGATATCGACGAAGTGGCCGGCGATCGCGGCGGCCGCCGCCATAGCCGGCGAGACCAGGTGCGTGCGGCCCTTAAAGCCTTGGCGGCCCTCGAAATTGCGGTTCGAGGTCGAGGCGCAGCGCTCCTCGGGCTTGAGCTTGTCCGGGTTCATGGCCAGGCACATCGAGCAGCCGGGCTCGCGCCAGTCAAAACCGGCCTTGATGAAGATCTTGTCGAGACCTTCGGCTTCCGCCTGCTCCTTCACGATTCCCGAGCCGGGCACGATCATCGCATAGACATTGGCGTTCACCGTCTTGCCGGCTGCAATCTTGGCCGCCGCGCGCAAGTCCTCGATGCGTCCGTTGGTGCAGGAACCGATGAAGACGCGGTCGAGCTTGATGTCGGTGATCTTGGTGCCGGCCGTCAGTCCCATGTAGTTGAGTGCGCGCTGCTTCGAGAGGCGCTGGGCTTCGTCGGCGATCTTGTCGGGGTCCGGCACGCTTCCGGTGATGGACGCGACGTCTTCGGGCGAGGTGCCCCAGGTCACGATCGGCGGCAGCTTGGCTGCATCCAACCTGATCTCACGGTCGAAATGCGCGCCGTCATCGCTGCGCAGGCTTTCCCAGTATCGCACCGCTGCATCCCAGGCTGCGCCTTTTGGCGACTTCGGCCGGCCCTTGAGGAATTCGTAGGCGGTTTGATCGGGCGCAATCAGGCCGGCGCGCGCGCCACCTTCGATCGACATGTTGCAGACCGTCATGCGGCCTTCCATCGACAGCGCGCGAATCGCCCCGCCGGCATATTCCAGCACGTAGCCGGTGCCGCCCGCGGTGCCGATCTCGCCGATGATCGACAGGATGATGTCCTTGCCGGTGACGCCGTCCGGCAACTTGCCGTCGACGACCACGCGCATGTTCTTGGCCTTCTTCTGGATCAGGGTTTGTGTCGCCAGCACATGCTCGACCTCGGAGGTGCCGATGCCGTGCGCCAGCGCGCCGAACGCACCGTGGGTCGATGTGTGGCTGTCGCCGCAGACGACCGTGGTGCCGGGCAGGGTAAAGCCCTGCTCGGGGCCGATGACGTGAACGATGCCCTGGCGGCGATCGAACTCATTGAAGTATTCGATACCGAAATGCTTGGCGTTTTCGGCGAGCACGGCGATCTGCTCGGCGCTTTCCGGATCGGGATTGGGCTTGCTGCGATCGGAGGTCGGCACGTTGTGGTCGACGACGGCCAGCGTCTTTTCAGGCGCACGGACTTTTCGCCCCGAGACGCGCAGGCCTTCGAACGCCTGCGGCGAGGTCACTTCGTGCACCAGATGGCGGTCGATATAGATCAGGCTGGTGCCGTCTTCGGCTTCGTGAACCAGATGATCGTTCCAGATCTTGTCGTACAGGGTTGTCGGCTTGGACATGAGCGTGAGCTCCTAAAATCGAAATCGTTGCGAGACGGAAAACGCGCCGAATAGCGGCGCCACATCAAAGCGGGCGCGCAAGTTCCGAGGTCGCCGACGTCGCAAACCGCCCGAAGAAGCGGCCGGGCAGGCGCGCGTGATCGTCGATGACGATCCGTCGAGGGGCAGTGCTGGTATGATCTAGTACCATTTGAGATCGTATATAGCATGCGCAGGCGTCAACGCGAGATGCCTTCGCGCCAGACTGCTCTGCGAAAGGCGGTCCACCGGCAACAAAAAAGCGCGGGGCGAACCCCGCGCTCTCGAACAAGCCGTTATGGGGCTCGAATTACTCGCCAACAGCCTTGGCGTGGTCGGTTTTCTCGACAATGCGCGCCGACTTGCCGCGCAGATTGCGCAGGTAATAGAGCTTGGCGCGGCGCACCTTGCCGCGGCGCACCACCTTGATCGAATCGATCATCGGCGACATCACCGGGAAGACGCGCTCGACGCCTTCGCCGTAGGAAATCTTGCGCACGGTGAAGCTCTCGTTGAGGCCGCCGCCGGAACGGCCGATGCAAACGCCTTCATAGGCCTGCACGCGGGTGCGATCGCCTTCGACCACCTTGACGTTGACGATCACGGTGTCGCCCGGCGCGAAATCCGGAATGTCCTTGCCGGCGGACATCTTTTCGAATTGCTCTTTTTCGAGCTGCTGAATGAGGTTCATTGGTAATCTCCATCGGCGGCGCGCCCTGCCAACCCGGGGGGCTCGCGATCCATGCCGTCACTTCTCGGAATTGGCGCTCGTATAAGGCAAAGGGTGAGCTTTGTCACTCCTTTGTCGTGCTTTTTGATGCCTTTTCGAAAGCCCGCCATAAGTCCGGCCGCCGCGCCCTTGTCAGGGCCTCTGCCTCCGCTTTCCGCCAGGCGGCAACCTTGGCGTGGTCGCCCGAGGTCAGGATTTCCGGGATTGGACGCCCCTCGAAGGTCTGAGGACGGGTATATTGGGGGTATTCCAGTAGGGATTCGGCAAAACTCTCTTCGGACGCGGATTCCGCTCTTCCCATCACCCCCGGCAGCAGCCGGACGCAGGCGTCGATCAGGGCCATGGCGGCGATTTCGCCGCCCGACAGCACATAGTCGCCGATCGAGACCTCCTCGAGCTGGCGGGCTTCGATCACCCGCTGGTCCACCCCCTCGAAGCGGCCGCAAATGACCAATGGACCCGACCCGGCAGCGAGTTCCCGCACCCGCGACTGGGTCAATGGCCGACCCCGCGGGCTCATCAGCAAATGCGGCCGGTCAGGAGCTGCGGCCGCAGCATCGATCGCCGCCGCCAGAACATCAGCGCGCAGCACCATGCCGGGGCCGCCGCCGGCGGGCGTGTCGTCGACGCTGCGATGGCGGTCGGTGGCAGAATCGCGGATGTCGCGCGCTTCCAGCGCCCAGACCCCGGAGGCAAGCGCCTTGCCCGCGAGGCTCACGCCGAGCGGCCCCGGAAACATCTCCGGAAACAGGGTCAGAACGGTCGCGCGCCAGGGTGAAGTCATGGCTCTGCATCGCCTGGTTTATCGCCTTCGACTTCCTTCGGCATTTCGATCACGACGCGGCCGCCGGCGATATCGACGGTCGGCACCACGGCGTTGGAAAACGGCAACAGGATCGTCGTACCGTTCGGCGGCGCGATCTCGATGATATCGCCGGCGCCGAAATTATGGATCGCAATCACGCGGCCGAGCAACTCACCAACGGTCGTTACCGCGTCGAGCCCGATCAGGTCGGCGTGATAATATTCGTCGTCATCGGTCTCGGGCAGTTTGTCGCGCGGAATATAGAGCTCGACGCCGTTGAGGCGCTCGGCGTCGTTGCGGGTCGCAACACCCTTGAAGGTGACAACCAGGTGGTCCTTGGCCTCGCGCGCGCTGGTCAATTCAAAGTGGCGCGCGCCGTCTTTGGTCGAGAGCGGACCATAGTCCTTCACCGCAAACGGATCTTCGGTGAAGGTCCATAGCTTGACGGCACCGCGCACGCCGTGCGCAGCGCCGATTCTGGCGACGCAGACCTGTGCAGGCACCGTCGCCTTCCGGAAGGCTTACGACTTCGCGGCGGCTTCGGCCTGCGCCTTGCGCTCCTTGCGCGGCACGGCCTTTTCCGGGTTGTTGCGCTTCTCGCGCTTCTTCACGCCGGCGGCGTCGAGGAAACGCATCACGCGGTCCGACGGCTGCGCGCCCTTCGCGAGCCAGGCCTTGAGCTTGTCCATGTCGAGCTTCAGCCGCTCGGTGTTGTCCTTGGGCAGCAGCGGATTGAAATGGCCGAGGCGCTCGATGAAGCGGCCGTCGCGCGGAAAGCGCGAGTCGGCAACGACGACGTGATAGACGGGACGCTTCTTGGTGCCTGCGCGGGCGAGGCGGATAACGACTGACATCTGGTTCTCCTTAAGACTGTGTGTTTGTTCGAACGAGGGTGAATCTTGCAGCTATTTCTTCTTGCCGAGGCCTGGAAAGCCGCCGAGGCCGGGAAGCGTCGGCTTGTTCGGCAGTCCTGTGAGCCCCGGTACGTTCGGCAAACCGGTCCGAAGGCCGGCGGGAAGTTCTTTCGGCAGGCTAGGCATGCCTTCCGGCAGTCCGCCGCCTTTCATTTTCTCGGCCATCGCTTTCATCTGATCGGGTGACGGCATGGCGCCGCCGCCAAAGCCCATCGCCTGCGCGATACCCGCGAGCGGGCCGCGCTTGCCCGAACCCATGGCCTTCATCATGTCGGCCATGTTCCGGTGCATCTTGAGCAGCTTGTTGAGGTCTTCGACTTTGCCGCCGGCGCCGGCCGCGATCCGCTTCTTGCGGCTGGCCTTGAGAATGTCCGGGCTCTTGCGTTCCTGCCGCGTCATCGAATCGATCAACGCGACCTGGCGCTTGATGATCTTGTCGTCGATCCCGGCGTTCGCGATCTGGTTCTTCATCTTGGCAACGCCAGGCATCATGCCCATCAGGCCGGAGATGCCGCCCATGCTCGCCATTTGCAGCAACTGCTCGCGCATGTCGGAAAGGTCGAACTGGCCCTTGCGCATCCGCTCGGCGGTGCGCGCGGCTTTTTCCGCGTCGATATTGGCGGCGGCCTTCTCGACCAGCGAGACCACGTCGCCCATGCCGAGAATGCGCCCGGCGATACGTGAGGGGTGAAAATCTTCCAGCGCATCGGTCTTTTCGCCGGTGCCCATCAGCTTGATCGGTTTGCCGGTGACCGCGCGCATCGACAGCGCCGCGCCGCCGCGGCCGTCGCCGTCGACGCGCGTCAGCGCGATACCCGTGAGCCCGACGCGCTGATCGAACGCGCGCGCCAGATTCACCGCGTCCTGGCCGGTGAGCGAATCCGCGACCAGCAGAACTTCGTGCGGATTGGCGGTCGCCTTGATCTCCGCCGCTTCGCTCATCATCTCTTCGTCGAGCGTGGTGCGGCCGGCGGTGTCGAGCAGCACCACGTCGTAGCCGCCGAGCTTGCCGGCCTCGAGCGCCCGCTTGGCGATCTGCGCCGGCTTCTGTCCGTCGACGATCGGCAGCGTCGGAATATCGAGGTCGCGCCCGAGCACCGCGAGCTGCTCCATCGCCGCGGGGCGGTAGATATCGAGCGAGGCCATCAGCACCTTGCGCTTGTCGCGCTGGACCATGCGGCGGGCGAGTTTGGCGGTGGTCGTGGTTTTGCCGGAGCCTTGCAGGCCGACCATCATGATCGCGACTGGCGGCACCGCATGGAGGTCGATGCTCTGGCCGTCGGAGCCGAGCGTGGCGACGAGCTCGTCATGGACGATCTTGACCACCATCTGGCCGGGCGTGACCGATTTGACGACGGTGGCGCCGATCGCCTGCTCGCGCACGCGTTCGGTGAAGGAGCGGACGACGTCGAGCGAGACGTCGGCCTCCAGCAGCGCGCGCCGTACCTCGCGCATCGCCGCGTCGACATCGGCCTCCGTCAGCGCGCCGCGCCGCGTCAGCCGATCGAGAATGCCACCCAGCTTTTCCGACAGATTGTCGAACAAGTGCTGCTCCAAACACGTTTGCGCCCGAGGGCGCATCGCGCTGTCGGGCGTTAGCCTCCGGCCTCTGGGGCCGGTCGGCGGGTCGAAAAGGACAATCTTTTCGATGAATTGGGCGGGTTTAAACGCCTCAAACGGCCAAAAGTCAAGGAAAAGCCTGATCCAGGCTGGCGCGTTCGTGAACCCGCCGGCATTGCTTTCCCCTTGCGCAGCCGGGCCTTTTCACCGCCAATCCCTGCCCCATGCACGGTTCCAGCAACAAGCCTCCTTCCGACCATTTCGATGGCCGGGTTTTCTTCGACCCCGACGGCGTGCCGCCCAAAAAGCTCAGCGATGTGCTGCGCTGGCAGTTCGGCAGCAATCGCAAGCGCGCGGTGTGGCCGGAATGGGCGCCCAGTCCCCATGCCGACACCCCGCCTGCGCGCGTCGACGGCGATAAAGCGCGGCTGTCGTTCGTGGGGCATGCGAGCTGGCTGATCCAGACCGCGGGCCTCAACATCCTGGTCGATCCCGTCTGGTCGGAGCGGGTCTCGCCCTTTGCCTTTGCCGGGCCAAAACGACACAACGACCCCGGCGTCGCCTTTGATGCCTTGCCCGATATCGATGTCGTACTGGTCTCGCACGGCCATTACGATCATCTCGACGTTGCCACGCTGTCGAGATTAGCGAAAAAATTCTCGCCGCGCGTGATCACGCCGCTCGGCAACGATCTCACCATGCGCAATGCGGACTCAAAAATTCGCGCCGAGGCGTTCGATTGGCGGGATCGTGTCGAACTCGGCAACGGCGTCGCCGTGACCTTGGTGCCGACACGGCACTGGTCGGCGCGCGGGCTGTTCGACCGCAATCGTCAGCTATGGGCGAGTTTTGTCCTGGAGACGCCGGCCGGGAAAATCTACGCCGTTGGCGATTCCGGTTACGGCGAGGGTAAGCACTTTCGCGATGTCGGAAGGGCGCATGGCCCGTTGCGGCTGGCGTTGTTGCCGATCGGCGCCTATGAGCCGCGCTGGTTCATGAAGGACCAGCACATGAATCCCGCCGACGCGGTGATGGCACTCGCCGATTGTGGTGCGGCGCAGGCGCTCGCCCATCACAACGGCACGTTTCAGCTCACGGACGAAGCGATCGACGCGCCGGTGATCGCGCTTGCGCAAGCGCTCGACGCAGCGAAGATCCCGCGCGAACGCTTCGTCGCGCTCAAGCCGGGCCAGGTGTTCGAGATTTAGTTGTCATTGCGCTCGCAATGACGAGACCTTACGGCTCTTTCTTGATCGCCCAGGTCATGCCGACCGTGATCGAGAGCGTCTCCTCGCCCTGCGCGATCGGCACAGGCGCGGCCGCCATCGGCGCCGCCATCCGGGCGCGGAACAGCGGCTGCGCGGCGCCCTCTTCCGAGATGCTCAAGGGTGCGCCGAGCGTGACGCCCGCCGCCTTCGCATAGATCTCGGCCTTGCGGCGGGCATCGGCGACCGCCTGTCCGCGCGCATCGTCGAGCAGTTTCGAGGCCTGCGACACCATGAAATTGATGCCGCCGATTTCGTTGGCGCCGGCGGTGACCAGCGTATCGATGATGCTGGCGACCTTGGTGACGTCGCGCAGGCGGATCGTCACGCGGTTGCTGGCGCGATAGCTGGTGATGGCGGCAGGTCCGCTGGACTTGGCCGAGGAATATTGCGGCTGCAATGACAGGCGTGAGGTCTGGTAGTCCTTTTCGTCGAGGCCTGTGCCCTTGAGCGCCAGCAGCACCTTGCCCATCGCAGCGTTGTTGGCGTCGGACGCCTCGCGCGCGCTTTTCGCCTCCGATGTCACGCCGGCATCGATCTGCGCCAGATCCGGTGGCACCGAAATGCGAGCTTCGCCGGTGACGGAGATAAAGGACGGCGGCTGATCTCCTTCGGCGCAGGCGGGCGCAGCGAAGGCCGTGCCCGCAACCGCAGCAACAAAGAAAGCGCGAGAGAAAATCCGCCTGCTCATCAAGCCCTCACTTCAGCGGAACGTAAACATTGATCACCAGCTTGTCCTCGTTCGTCTTGAGGGGATCGGTGACGTACTCCTCGATGAAGGTGTCTTTGGCTTCGAGCTTCTTGTCGTCGAGGTGATTGGTGATGGCCTCGTAGGTGTTGTCCATGTTCTCGTATGAGCCGCGATGGACGAACTTGAGCGCCTTGCCTTCGGGCGACTTGGCGACGGTGATCGTCTTCGGCAGGTCCTTCGGTTCCTGCTCGACCGGAATTTCCGCCAGATAGCTGAAGCCGGTGTCGTCCGTGGAGGTGTAGACGATCATCGAATTGCCGGCGGCCTTGCCGCCCTGCTTCGCAAGTTCGGCGGACAGCGTCTTCAATGACGCCAGCAGCGTCTCGAACGCGGTGTCCCAGTTCGCCGTGCCCTTGGTGGCGATGACAGTTTTCGACGCCAGCGCGATCTGCTCGCCGAAGGGATCGGCGGCCTGAACCGGCGCGGGAGCGGGAGGCGTGGTCGACGGCAGGTCGCCCGGAGATTTGGTCTCGGCCGGCGGCGGGGCGGGCGTCGCCGAGGGGGCAGGGGTGGAAGGAGCGGGCGCGGGCGTCTGTGCGCGGGCGGCAGGGAGTGCAGCGGCAACCATCGGGACCAGCGCGACCAGGGCGACGCGGAAAAAGCTGGCGTAGTTCATCGGGGTCCTCTCCATGGCCTTTCTGGCCCGCATGCGCGAATCCCGGATGTCTAACACGCAAGCGTGGCGTTCGTCCCGTGCCAGATATTTACCGATATTTCATGCCTCCTCCCCGCCGGGCAAGGACCTGCGACACAGATAAACCACATCTAGCTAAAATGCCGGCGTTGGCCATATAAGACTGGCTGGATAGATGAAATCGATGAGCGCGCTCGCCAACCACAGCTATGCCAAGATGAACGGGGCCGGCAACGAGATCGTCGTGGTCGATCTGCGCGACCGGCCCGGTCCGGTCACGGCCGATGACGCGCGCGCCGTCGCTTCGCCCAAGGGCGTTCACTACGACCAGTTGATGGTGCTGCAACCGCCGCGCCTTCAGGGCACCGAAGCCTATATCCGCATCTACAACAACGACGGCTCGGAAGCCGGCGCCTGCGGCAACGGCATGCGTTGTGTGGCGCGGCGCATCTTCGAGGCCTCGGGCGAGAACGCGGTAACCTTCGAGACCAATGCGGGTCTGCTGAATTGCTGGCAGGGGCCGGCGGCCGGTCTCTATACGGTCGACATGGGCGTGCCGAAGTTCGGCTGGCAAGACATTCCGCTGGCGGAAGAATTTCGCGACACCCGCGGCATCGAGCTGCAGATCGGTCCGATCGATGCGCCGATCCTGCACACGCCGTCCGTCGTCAGCATGGGCAATCCGCATGCGATATTCTGGGTCGAGGACGTTGAGGCCTACGATCTCGGCCGCTTTGGTCCGCTCCTGGAAAATCATCCGATCTTTCCCGAGCGCGCCAACATCACGCTCGCCCATATCGTTGATCGTGACCACATCACGATCCGAACCTGGGAGCGCGGCGCAGGGCTGACCAGGGCCTGCGGCTCGGCGGCCTGCGCCACCGCGGTCGCGGCGGCGCGGCTGAAGCGCGTCAATCGCACCGTGCAAATCACGTTGCCCGGCGGCGAGCTGACCATCGAATGGCGCGAGCGCGACGATCATGTGCTGATGACGGGGCCGGCCGTGTTTGAATTCGAAGGCCAGTTCGACCCGGCGCTGTTTGCTTCCGTCTCATGAGCGTCGAGGTCGTCACCTTCGGTTGCCGCCTCAACGCGTACGAGTCCGAGGTGGTGCGCGACGAGGCCGAACGTGCCGGGCTCAACGACACCATCGTCATCAACAGCTGCGCCGTGACCAGCGAGGCGGTGGCGCAGGCGCGCCAGTCGATCCGTCGGCTGAAGCGCGAGCGGCCACTAGCGCGCATCGTCGTCACCGGCTGCGCGGCGCAGACGCAAGCCCGGATGTTCGCCGATATGGCCGAGGTCGATCGCGTCGTCGGCAATGACGACAAGATGCGGGGCGAAGCCTGGACGGGTGCGCGTGCCGCGCTCGATGGCGAACGCAATTCCGGCAGCGCATCTCGCGACAAGATCGCGGTCACCGACATCATGTCGGTGCGGCAGACGGCGCCGCCTCGCCTGGACGGTTTGCAGAACGGACTGCCGCGCGCCTTCGTGCAGGTGCAGAATGGCTGCGATCATCGTTGCACCTTCTGCATCATTCCTTTCGGCCGCGGCAATTCACGTTCGGTGCCGATGGCGGATGCGATCGCGCAAGTCCGTGCGCAGGTCGAACGTGGTCATCCAGAAATCGTGCTGACCGGCGTTGACCTGACAAGCTATGGCGCCGATCTGCCGGGCACTCCCAGGTTTGGCCAATTGGTCAAACAGATTCTGCGGGAGGTGCCGGAGCTCACGCGCCTGCGGATTTCCTCCGTCGATTCGATCGAGGTCGATCGCGATCTTCTGGATGCGATCGCGGGCGACAAGCGGCTGATGCCGCATCTGCATCTGTCATTGCAATCCGGCGACGACCTGATCCTGAAGCGCATGAAGCGGCGTCACTCGCGGCAACAGGCGATCGATTTCTGCGCGCAGGTACGGCGCCTGCGGCCGGACATTGCGTTTGGCGCCGATATCATCGCGGGCTTCCCGACCGAGACGGAAGACATGTTTGCCCGCTCGCTCGATCTCGTGGAGGAATGCGGCCTCACGTTCCTGCACGTCTTTCCCTATTCGCAACGTCCGGGCACGCCGGCCGCGCGCATGCCGCAGGTCGAAGGCGGCTTGATCAAGCAGCGCGCCGGCCGCTTGCGCGCGGCCGGCGAGGTCGCGTTGCGGCGGCGTCTCGAATCGGAGGTCGGCAAACGCCGCGAGATTCTGATCGAGAGCGCCACGCAAGGCCGCACCGAGCACTTCCTGCCGGTTGCGATCCGCGGCGAAACGTCGGGAGCCGTGCGGCGGCTTACGATCTCCGGCCATGACGGCGCGCGCCTGGCCGTCTAGTTCAGGTCGAACCACGCAAATTGGCAATTGTGTTATCGCGCCCTCGCGATATGTTTCCGACAGGGAGCGATAGACTCCAAAAAAATCGGCCGCACGAACGGCCACTACCGGGGGAAACAGATGACGTCAGGCGATAGCCCGAAGCTTTTGCGCCAATCGAAGATTGCGGCCGCCAGCGGTTGGATCGGATCGACGCTCGAATACTACGATTTCTTCATCTATGCGACGGCGGCGTCTCTCGTCTTTCCGCAGATCTTCTTCCCCTCGCAGAATCCGACCGTGGCGATTGTCGCCTCATTGGCAACCTATGGCGTCGGTTATGTTGCACGGCCGATCGGCGCCTTCGTGCTCGGCCACTACGGCGATACGCACGGGCGCAAGAGCGTGCTGGTGCTGTGCCTGATCCTGATGGGCTGCTCGACCGTGCTGGTCGGCCTGCTTCCGACCTATCAGCAGATCGGCGTCTGGGCGCCCGCGCTCCTGGTCGCGCTGCGGTTGATGCAGGGTTTTGCGGTCGCCGGCGAAATTTCAGGCGCAAGTTCGATGGTGCTTGAGCATGCGCCATTCGGCCGTCGGGGATTCTTCGCCAGCTTTACGTTGCAGGGCGTTCAGACCGGGCAGATTCTCGCCGCCGCCGTCTTCCTCCCGATCGCCGCCTACATGCCCAAGGAAGATTTCAACGCCTGGGGTTGGCGCATCCCGTTCTTGCTGAGTTTCCTCGTGCTGGTCGTCGCCTATCTCATCCGGCGCGAGGTCGCGGAGTCGCCGGCCTTCGCCAAGGAGAGCCAGCAGGGCGCCGTCCCCAAAGCGCCCGTCCTGCAGGCCTTCAAGACGAGCTGGGCCGATATGTTGCGCGTGATCCTCATGGCGCTGATGAACACGATTCCGGTCGTGGCAACGATCTTCGGCGCGGCCTACGCGGTGCAGCCGGCTTATGGAATCGGCTTCAGGCCTGACGTCTATCTCTGGATTCCGGTGCTCGGCAATATCGCCGCCATTATCGTGATCCCGCTGATCGGCAATCTCTCGGACAAGATCGGCAGACGGCCGCCCATGATCATCGGCGCGCTGGGCTCAGGCCTGCTCGCGTTCGCCTATCTCTATGCGATCAGCATCAAGAGCGTTCCGATGGCGATCGCGCTTTCGATTCTGATGTGGGGCCTCGTCTATCAGGGCTACAACGCGGTGTTTCCGAGTTTCTATCCTGAACTGTTCCAGACCAGGTACCGCGTTTCGGCGATGGCGATCGCGCAGAATATCGGCACCATGATCACGGCGCTGCTGCCGGCGCTGTTCGCAACGGTCGCTCCTCCCGGATCGACCAACGTCGCGTTCACGGTCGGCGCGATCGCCTTTGGCGTCACGGTCATTTCGGCGCTGGCGGCCTTCTCGGCGCGCGAGACCTATCGGATTGCCGCGAACGATCTCGGCAATCCGGATGCGGTGCCGATCGAAAAGCAGGATTACGAGCGCCAGCGCGCGGCGTCTTTCGCCGGTGTCGCGGCGGCGTAGAGGCTACTCGCCGTTCCACCCGCAGGCGCGCAAACGCGCGTGCATGTGTTCGGGCGCCGGCGCCACCACGCGCACCGGCTCCTTGTTCCTTGAAATCGGAATTCCGATTTCGCGGGAATGCAGATGCAAACGCGGCTCACCGAAGCGCGGACCGTTGCCGTAGATATTGTCGCCGACGATCGGCCAGCCCTGGGCCGACGTGTGCACGCGAAGTTGATGGGTGCGGCCGGTGACGGGCTCGAGCGCCAGCCAGGTCAGACCGTCGCCGCGCCCCATCACTTTCCAGTTGGTGACCGCCGGCTGACCTTGCTCGTCGACCTTCTGCCACCAGCCACGCTCGGCGTTGAGCCGGCCGAGCGGCAGGTCGATGATGCCTTCATCCGCGGTTGGGCCACCTTCGACGATCGCCCAATATGTTTTTGAGACCTTGCCGTGCTTGAACAAAAGCCCGAGCGAGGCGGTGGCCTTGCGGTGCCGTCCAAGCACGAGGCAGCCCGACGTGTCCTTGTCGAGCCGATGGGCCAGTACCGGCGGGCGAGGCAGGCCGAATCGCAAGGCGTCGAAAGAAGCTTCCAGGTTGGGACCGCCCTTGGGACCCCGATGGACCGGCAGACCTGCGGGCTTGTCGATCACAAGCATGAGACCGTCGCGATGAAGCAGGCGGGACTGGATTTGTTCCGCCGTTAACTGGGCAACGTCGATCGGACGGTCAAGGCTTTCACTGTGGTGGAATGGGTTTGACATTCGCTACAGTACCGACCACAAGCGCCAAAAGCGAATGTCAAACCCTAAAATTCCACCACCGGGTTCATATCTTGCTAGTGATCCTTTGATGCCAACATTCGCAAACTTGCCTGCTGAGACGGGATGCGAATGTTGGCATCGGATCGCTAGCGATTAAACGGCCAACACACCCCGCCATGACTGAGGAAGCACCTAAACAGAGCTGGTGGCGGCGGCTATCCAGCGGATTGAAGCGCACGTCCAGTTCGCTTGGCACGGCGGTCGCCGACCTCGTGACCAAGCGTAAGCTCGACCGCGCCATGCTCGAGGACATCGAGGACGTGCTGCTCCGCGCCGATCTCGGAACCGAAGTCGCGGCGCGCATTTCCGAAGCCGTCGGTCACGGCCGCTACGACAAGTCGATCTCGGCCGATGAGGTCAAGGCGGTGGTCGCCTCCGAGGTCGAGAAGGTGCTGGCGCCGGTCGCAAAACCTCTGATCATCGATGCGACGCAAAGGCCGTTCGTCATTCTGGTCGTCGGCGTCAACGGCTCCGGCAAGACCACCACCATCGGCAAACTGGCGGCAATTTTTTCCGCGGAAGGCCGCAAGGTCATGCTGGCCGCGGGAGACACCTTTCGGGCAGCCGCAATCGAACAGTTGAAGGTCTGGGGCGAACGCACGACGTCGCCGGTGATTGCCGGCGCGCAAGGATCGGATTCCGCGAGCCTTGCCTTCAACGCATTATCCTCGGCGCGCGAGGAGAAGCGTGATGTGCTCCTGATCGATACCGCCGGGCGGCTGCAAAACAAGGCCGAATTGATGAACGAACTGGAAAAGGTCGTTCGCGTCATCCGAAAGGTCGATGACACGGCGCCGCATGCCGTTCTCCTTGTGCTCGACGCCACGGTGGGACAAAACGCGCTCTCGCAAGTCGATGCATTTCATCGTACCGCTGGAGTCACGGGTCTTGTGATGACCAAGCTCGATGGCACCGCGCGTGGAGGCATTCTGGTGGCGCTGGCGGAGAAATATAAGCTGCCGGTGCATTTCATCGGCGTCGGCGAGGGCATCGACGACCTCGCGCCGTTTACGGCGAGCGATTTTGCCAAGGCGATCGCCGGAATCGAGATATAGGCTTTCAGTATGGACAAGACCCAGCCGCACCCGCTGTTCAAGCTCGCCACCGAATTGGGGCCGTTGCTCGTATTCTTTATCGCGAATGCGAAATTCCATCTGTTTGTCGCGACGGCTGCGTTCATGGTGGCGATCGTCGCCGCGATGGCGGCCTCCTATGTCGTGACACGGCATGTGCCGCTGATGGCGCTTGTCACCGGCGTCGTGGTGCTGGTGTTCGGAACGCTGACACTCGTCCTGCACGATGAGACCTTCATCAAGGTCAAGCCCACCATCATCTATGGCCTGTTCGCGGCCGTTCTTGGCGGCGGATTGCTGTTCGGCCGTTCCTTCATCGCCATCCTGTTCGACCAGGTATTCAATCTGACGCCAAAGGGCTGGCGAATTCTGACATTGCGCTGGGCGCTGTTTTTCCTCGCGATGGCGATCCTGAACGAATTCATCTGGCGCACGCAGAGCACCGATTTCTGGGTCGGCTTCAAGGCCTTCGGCGTGATCCCGCTGACGATGATTTTCGCGATCAGCCAGATGCCGCTGGTCAAGCGCTTCCAGCTCGATCCAGTCTCGCTGCAGGCGAGCGACGCGGCTGAGGGTGACGTCAGCAAGTGAACTGGGCGGCTTGTTCGGTCGCGGGAACCCGCGAGCGAGCTGGAATGGTCGTCTGCTTCCGTTTTGCAGCGCGTCTTGCATTTGCGGAAATCATCGGCAAGCTTGCGCGGTTTGATATCCGATTTCTTCCGCAAGAAGGCGACCAATGACCCACGCGGAACTGTTGGGCTACGCCGCAGCGTCATGCGTTTTCGTGACGTTCTACATGAAAACCATGGTGCCGCTTCGGATCGCCGGCATCGTCAGCAATTTCCTCTTCATCGGCTATGGGTATGCCGTCGACGCCTATCCCGTACTCTTTCTCCATCTGATCTTGTTGCCGCTCAATATTCTGAGGCTGCATCAGATGCGAAAGCTGATCCGGCAAATCGAGGAAGCCACCAAGCAGGACCTGAACCTGAACTGGGTCAAGCCGTTCAGTTCGACGAGATCCTTTTCTGTCGGCGACGTTGTGTTCCGTCGCGGCGACCCGGCCGATGAAATGTTTTTTATTGTTTCAGGGCGGTTCCGCGTCACGGAGCGGAATTTGGATCTGCCAACCGGCGAGGTGTTTGGCGAACTCGGTTTATTGAACGCGGGTCAGGCGCGGACGGCGACCGTCGAATGCATGGAAAGCGGCGATGTGCTTCGGATCGGCTACGAGCACGTCAAGCAGCTCTACGTGCAGGACCCCAAGTTCGGCTTTTACTTTCTGCATCTGGTAAGCAAACGGCTGTTCCAGAACCTGTCGCTGACGTCGCAACCGCCAGGCCCATCGAGCTAGTGCGGCGCTTGCGAACTTCGGAATCGGAGCTGTAGTTACGAGCCTGCCTTCAGCGCCTTGTCGATCTCGGTTCGCAGTACGGTATTGATATTGTCCGCCGTCACCGGGCCGACGAGCTTGTAGACGATGGTGCCTTCGCGTCCGACGATGAAGGTTTCGGGCACGCCATAGACGCCCCATTCGATCGAGGCGCGGCCGTTGACGTCGACGCCGACGATGCCGAACGGATTGCCATAGCGTCCGAGAAAGCGTCGCGCGTTGTCGGCGGCGTCCTTGTAGTTGATCCCGACGATTTGCAGCCGCTTGTCGCGGCCGAGCTCGGTCAAGAGCGGGGCTTCGTCATGACAGGGCACGCACCACGACGCCCAGACATTGACGACGCTGACCTTGCCTTTGAAGGTCGCGGGATCGAGGCCGGGGATTGCAGCGCCGTTATTGGTGAGTCCCTCGAGCGGCGGCAGCGGGGTTTGTGGCGCGGGGCGGCCGATCAACGCCGATGGAATCCGTGATGGGTCCCCGCTGCCGAGCCGGAACCAGAAGATCGCAGCCAGCGCCGCAAACACGACGAGCGGCAGCGCCATCAACCAGCGCGAGCTTCGCGGTGTCTCGTTCGATGTGGCGGGCGTGCCCATGTCTAGAGCTCCGTCGTTTGGCGTCCCGAGCGGCGGGTAACCCCTTCGGTTTCCAGTTCGTTCAACCGCCGCCTTTGACTGCGATAGTCGATGGCGATCCATGCGATCAACAGCACCACAACCACCAGGACCACCAGATAGGAGGCCGCGATAAACGTCGCATAGGGACCAAGCGACATGACGCTAGCCTGCGCGCTGGCCGGCTTGCGCCACGTGAATCATCTGCATCGCGCGCACGCGACGGCGAAGGATTTCGTTGCGCATGGCTGCAAGATGCAAGGTGAGGAACAGCAGCGAAAAGGCGACCGCCATTACCAGCAGCGGAATCAGGAAGGCACGGTCGAGCGTCGATCCGCCCATCCGCATCACGGATGCCGGTTGATGCAGCGTGTTCCACCAGTCCACGGAAAACTTGATGATCGGAAGATTGATGGCGCCGACCAGTGTCAGCACGGCGGCCGCACGCGCCGCGCGCGAGGGATCCTCGACCGAACGCCACAGCGCGATCAGGCCGAGATACATCAGGAACAGGATCAACACCGATGTCAGTCGGGCATCCCACTCCCAATAGGTGCCCCACATCGGCCGGCCCCAGAGCGAGCCGGTGACGAGCGCCAGGAAAGTGAAAGCGGCGCCGAGCGGGGCGGCGGCTTTCGCGGCGACGTCGGCAAGCGGATGCCGCCAGACCAGCGTGCCGAGCGCGGCCAGGCTCATCACGCCCCAGACGAACATCGACAGCCAGGCGTTCGGCACATGGATGAACATGATCTTCACGGTCGCGCCCTGCTGGTAGTCATCGGGCGCCATCGCCGACTGGTACAGGCCGACCGCGAGCAGAATGGCGGTCGCAGCCACTAGCCACGGCAATAGCCGCGCCGTGAAGGCGAGGAACCGGGTCGGGTTGGCGAGATCGATCAGCGTCATGGCATCCTGTTAATGGTCGGAGGCGTTGCAGGCAATCGGCATAAGGTGTCTCAGCGAGAGTTGATAGACATCAATCCAGTCCGTGACGGAGGCTCGCGGCGGCCGCGAAAGGCCCGACGATCAGGCCGAACAGCGACAGCGCGCACAGGATCGAAAACGGCGCACCGAACGACAGTGGCTCGGTGATCGCCGCTTCCGACGCGGCGACGCCAAAGATCAGCACGGGAATTGACAGCGGCAGCACCAGCACCGCGAGCAATAGCCCGCCGCGATGCAGCGTCACGGCAAGCGCCGCGCCAATCATGCCGATGAAAGTAAGCGCAGGCGTCCCGGCGAGCAGCGTGAGCGCGATCGCCGCCGTGGCGCTGGCGTCGAGATTGAGCAGCAATCCTAGCACCGGCGTGGCGATGACGAGCGGGAGCCCGGCGGCAAGCCAATGCGCCAGCGCCTTGGCCGCGCAGGACAGTTCCAGCGGTGTGCGGCTCATCGTGATCAGATCGAGCGAGCCGTCGTCATGGTCGGCGGTGAACAGCCGATCGAGTGTCAAGAGACTCGCAAGCAGCGCGCCGAGCCAGAGGATCGCGGGTCCGAGCCGCGCGAGCAGCGCGAGGTCCGGTCCGATCGCAAATGGCATCAGCACCACGACGGTGAGAAAGAAAAACACCCCGATCAAGGCGCCGCCGCCGACGCGCAGCGCAATCCGGATATCGCGGCGGATCAGGGCGGAGAGTGCGCTCACAAGCCGTCTCCGACGCGCAAGGTGCGGCTGGTTACGCCGAGCGGCGTGTGGGTTGCGGCAATGATCAGCCCGCCGCGCGAAAGATGTTCGGACATCACGCTGGCGAACAGCTTTTGCCCGGCGGTGTCGAGGGCGTTGGTCGGCTCATCGAGCAGCCAGACCGGCCGCTGCACGGTCAGCAAGCGGGCGATCGACAACCGCCGCCGCTGGCCTGCTGACAAATAGGCGGCCGGCAGACGGGCCGCATGATCGAGTTCGACGGTTGCCAGGCTTTCCGCCAGATTTGACGGCGCCCCGCCGAGAAAATCCCGCCAGAAGGCGAGGTTTTCCGACACGCTCAGCGCCGGTTTCAGCGCGTCGCGGTGGCCGAGATAGTGCGATTGTTCGGGAAGCGTCAGTTCGTCGTCGCCGCGCTCGAGCGTAATCGACCCGCCGGCCGGCGCCAGAACGCCCGCAATCAGCCGCAACAACGAGGTTTTGCCTGACCCGTTGGGGCCGACCACGGCCAGGGCTTCGCCGGCATTGGCCTCGAAATCGAGGCCAGCAAAGACCTCGCGGCCGCCCCGCACACACCTCACTCCGCGTCCCGAGAGCCGCATTATTTTCCTCTGCCACGCATTGCTGCGACCACTTCTCGGTGTGGCGGTGATTGTTGAAAGATTCTATAAGCCGGAACTTGACTCGCCGCACAATCCGCATGTGGCGGGCCGTTCGGCCAACGACCTCAGTTGGTGTTATAATACCCTTGCCGGGTATGGACCGACAATTTGGGATTGCCTCACATGACCTCTCTCGACAGCTTCAAATGCCAGAAAACCCTCAAGGTTGGCGGCAAAACCTACGTTTATTACAGCCTGCCCACGGCCGAGAAGAATGGTCTGAAGGGGATATCCAAGCTTCCCTATTCCATGAAGGTTCTGCTTGAGAACCTGCTGCGCAACGAAGACGGCCGCACCGTCAAGAAAGAAGACATCGTCGCGGTCTCCAAGTGGCTGAAGAAGCGCACGCTGGAGCACGAGATCGCTTTCCGTCCGGCGCGGGTCCTGATGCAGGATTTCACCGGCGTTCCCGCCGTGGTCGACCTCGCCGCGATGCGCAACGCGATGCAGAATCTCGGCGGCGACGCCGAGAAGATCAATCCGCTGGTGCCGGTCGATCTCGTGATCGATCACTCGGTGATCGTGAACTTCTTCGGCGACAACAAGGCCTTCGGCAAGAACGTGGTCGAGGAATACAAGCAGAACCAGGAACGCTACGAATTCCTGAAATGGGGCCAGAAGGCGTTTTCGAATTTCTCGGTGGTGCCGCCTGGCACCGGCATCTGCCATCAGGTCAACCTCGAATATCTCGCGCAGACGGTGTGGACCAAGAAGGAGAAGCTGACCGTCGGCAAGAAGAAGGGCACGTTCGAAGTCGCCTATCCGGATTCGCTCGTCGGCACCGACTCGCACACCACCATGGTCAATGGTCTTGCCGTGCTCGGCTGGGGCGTCGGCGGCATCGAAGCGGAAGCCTGCATGCTCGGCCAGCCACTGTCGATGCTGCTGCCTGACGTCGTCGGCTTCAAGCTCAAGGGCCAGCTCAAGGAAGGCGTCACCGCGACCGACCTCGTGCTCACGGTCACGCAGATGCTGCGCAAGCAGGGCGTGGTCGGAAAGTTCGTCGAATTCTTCGGCCCCGGTCTCGATCATCTCTCGGTCGCGGACAAGGCGACCATCGGCAACATGGCGCCCGAATATGGCGCGACCTGCGGCTTCTTCCCGGTCGATGCCGCGACCATCGACTACCTCAAGACCTCCGGCCGCAAGAACGATCGCGTCGCGCTGGTCAAGGCCTACGCCAAGGCGCAGGGCCTGTTCCGCGACGCCAAGTCGGCCGATCCGGTTTTCACGACGACGCTTGTCCTCGACCTCAAGGACGTGGTGCCGTCGATGGCCGGTCCGAAGCGCCCCGAAGGACGCGTGGCCCTGCCTGCGGTGGCGGAAGGTTTCGCCGGTGCGCTCGCCACTGAATACAAGAAGAGCGCCGACGGTGAGACGCGCTATCCGGTCGATAACCGCGACTTCAATCTCGGCCACGGCGACGTCGTGATTGCGGCGATCACCTCCTGCACCAACACCTCAAATCCGAGCGTTTTGATCGGCGCCGGACTGCTCGCCCGCAACGCCGTCGCCAAGGGGTTGAAGGCAAAGCCGTGGGTAAAGACCTCGCTCGCGCCGGGCAGCCAGGTGGTTGCCGAATATCTCGCCAATTCCGGACTGCAGGCCGATCTCGACAAGGTCGGTTTCAACCTCGTCGGCTTCGGTTGTACGACCTGCATCGGTAACTCCGGTCCGCTGCCGGAAGACATTTCCAAATCGATCAACGACAACGGCATCGTCGCCGCCGCGGTGCTGTCGGGTAACCGCAACTTCGAAGGCCGCGTGTCGCCCGACGTGCAGGCGAATTATCTCGCCTCGCCGCCGCTCGTCGTTGCGCACGCGCTCGCCGGCACGGTGAGGAAGGACCTCGCGGTCGAACCGATCGGCACCGGCAAGGACGGCAAGCCGGTCTACCTCAAGGACATCTGGCCGACCGCAAAGGAGATCAACGCCTTCATGAAGAAGTTCGTCACCGCGACGATCTTCAAGAAGAAGTATGCCGACGTCTTCAAGGGCGATACCAACTGGCGCAAGATCAAGACCACCGAGAGCGAAACCTATCGCTGGAACATGAGCTCGACCTATGTGCAGAACCCGCCTTACTTCGAAGGCATGAAGAAAGAGCCGGAGCCGGTGAAGGACATCGTCGATGCGCGGATTCTCGCGATGTTCGGCGACAAGATCACGACCGACCACATCTCGCCTGCGGGTTCGATCAAGCTGACGTCGCCGGCCGGAAAATTCCTGAGCGAGCATCAGGTGCGCCCGGCCGACTTCAACCAGTACGGCACGCGGCGCGGCAACCATGAAGTGATGATGCGCGGCACCTTCGCCAATATCCGCATCAAGAACTTCATGATGAAGGGCGCTGACGGCAACATTCCCGAGGGCGGCATGACCAAGCACTGGCCCGACGGCGAACAGATGTCGATCTACGATGCGGCGATGAGGTATCAAGAAGAGGGCGTGCCGTTGGTGGTGTTCGCCGGCGCCGAATACGGCAACGGCTCGTCGCGCGACTGGGCGGCAAAGGGCACGCGCCTGCTCGGTGTTCGCGCGGTGGTCTGCCAGAGCTTCGAGCGCATCCATCGCTCCAACCTGGTCGGCATGGGCGTGCTGCCGCTGACCTTCGAGGACGGCGCCTCGTGGCAGTCGATCGGGCTCAAGGGCGACGAGAAAGTAACCATACGCGGATTGCAGGGCGACCTGAAACCGCGCCAAAAGTTAACCGCCGAGATCGTGTCGAGCGACGGTGCACTGCAACGTATCTCGTTGCTTTGCCGGATCGATACGCTGGACGAGCTGGATTACTACCGAAATGGCGGCATTTTGCACTACGTGCTGCGTAAGCTTGCCGCGTAATTGTGATCGGGGGCTCACCGCTAAGTGAGTGGCGACCGGGGGGCGGGCAGCCTAAAAAAGACTGCTCTTGCCCGTACGAAAGCCGTTGGCTTTATGGTCCGTTAGATGCTAGCGGCGAATGGAGGCAACAATGATTCCCCGGTCCCGGTATGACAGTGATGATGGCCTGTAATTCGATTTCGCGATGGTCGAGCGCCCTGGGCGTCTGCGCCATCGTGGCTATCATTCGTCCGGCGGCGGCTGCGGAGCCCCGCGCGGTGGTCGAACTTTTCACGTCGCAAGGTTGCTCGTCCTGCCCGCCCGCCGACAAGGTGATCGGCGAACTCGCCAAGGACCCGAGCGTGATCGCGCTGAGCATGCCGATCGATTACTGGGATTATCTCGGCTGGAAAGACACGCTGGCGGACTCGCGTTTCTCCGCGCGCCAGAAGGCTTACTCGCTGATGCGCGGCGACCGCGACGTCTATACGCCGCAAGCCGTCGTCAATGGCGAGGCGCACGTCATCGGCAGCGATCGCGGCGAGATCGAACGTGCGATCGAAGTCACCCGTGAGAGCGACGGCGTGATGTCGGTTCCGGTGTCGATGAAGCTGAATGGCAAGCAGATCACGGTCTCGGTCGCAGCTTCGAACAGGCCGCCGCTTGCAACGCACGGCGAGGTCTGGATTTGCTCGATCTCCAAGGCGGTGCCGATCTCGATCGGTCGTGGCGAAAATCGCGGCCGTGAAGTGACCTATTACAACGTGGTTCGCAACGTGTTGAAGGTCGGCGACTGGAACGGCAGCGCCGGTAGCTGGACGGTTCCGCTGGAAAATGTCTCCCGTGAAGGGATCGATGCGGCGGCCGTGTTCGTCCAGGATGGAAGCCGCGATCGGCCGGGTCCGATGTTAGGCGCGGCCTATACGGCGCTTCACTAAGCGCGATCTCCCGACAACCAATCTGGAAAGCATTCGGAGTTTGAACTGCGCGGGGTTCCTCGCGGAGATTTCAATTTGCTTTTCGTCCGAAGCAGAAAATCTGTCCGAAAAAGAAAAAGGACCAACTCTCGTTGGTCCAGTCACGGATCAATACTCTGCGTTAGACCCGGTCCCGACGACCCCGGGGGGCTGGGGGCTGAGGAATCCGGTATCGAAAGGACCGGGCCAACGTAGGCGCCTCTTGTCGCAGTCCAGCACGGCATGCCGTTGGCAGAAGTGGGGCGGTATTATGATTGAGCTAACGATCCCGTGACGGCCTCGGAAGCCGTGATTCCATCGAAAGTCGCATGATCCGAGTGCCGCCGCCGGCAGGGGTGCGCGAATACGGCTCTTGCAGCGGCGCGCGGTCGGCGCAATCATGTCGGGTAAATGACAGGAGATGTGCCATGAGTTTGATCTCGGAGGACACCGATCCAAGCGAGGCACGCGCCGTGGCGCGACCGAGCGCTGCGGGCGTTATGTCAAATCGGGTGACTTTCAATCGTCTCGAACTCAATCGCATTCTGAATTTGTACGGGCGCATGGTCGCCGACGGCGAGTGGCGCGATTACGCCATCGATTTCCTGCGAGAGCGGGCCGTGTTCTCGATCTTCCGACGTGCCTCTGAAGTTCCGCTCTACCGGATCGAGAAGGATCCGCGGCTGGCGCGCAAGCAGGGCATGTACAGCGTGATCTCCGCCAGCGGCCTGATCCTGCGCCGCGGCCATGAACTCGACCGCGTGTTGCTGGTGATCGACCGCAAGTTGGCGGTCGTGTGATCAGGAAAGAGCCCTCATCCTGAGGAGCGGCCGACAGGCCGCGTCTCGAAGGATGGCCTCAGGTTGTAGGAACCGTCTTCACGCCTTCGCCAAGCTCCCGCTGCATCATCACGGTATCGAGCCAGCGGCCGAATTTGAGGCCGACACCGGGGTGGGTTCCAATCATCTGGAAGCCGCAAGCTGCGTGGACGCCGATCGAAGCCGCATTGGCCGAATCACCGATTACAGCGATCATCTGCCGGAAACCGCGGGCCTCGCATTCGGCGATCAGCCGTTCGAGCAATTGCCGGCCGACGCCGCGGCGGTGAATCGCGGGCCGCAGATAGACCGAATTTTCCACCGTGAAACGATAGGCCGGCCGCGGCCGATAGGAACTCGCATAGGCGTAGCCGGCCACGTCGCCGTCCAGTTCGGCGACGAGATAGGGAAAGCCGCTGTCGACCAGTGCCTGAAAGCGCCGGGTCATCTCGGCAAGATCGGGCGGAACAAGTTCGAAGGTCGCGGTTCCCTCGCGAACCGCGTGTTCGTAGATCTCGGTGATGGAGGGCAGGTCGGCGACGCTAGTCGGCCTGATTTCGAGCGACGGCATTGCGGAAGATTATTTTCGTGGCGCCCAAAAGAAAAGCCCCGGCGCTGAGGCCGGGGCTTCCATATCTGATTGCCGAGCCGTTACTCGCGCTGGCCGAGCAGCTGCAACAGCAGCGTGAACAGGTTGATGAAGTTCAGGTAGAGCGACAGGGCACCGGTAATCGCCGCGCGCTCCGCCACATCACCACCCGCCCGGGCGTAGCCGTAGATGTAGTCGTTCTTCAGCCGCTGGGTATCCCAGGCGGTGAGACCTGCGAACACCAGCACGCCAATCACCGAAACCACGAACTGCAGCATCGAGCTTGCGAGGAAGAGGTTGACCAGGCTCGCAATGATGATGCCGAACAGGCCCATCATCAGGAACGATCCCATCCCCGTCAGGTCACGTCGCGTGGTGTAACCGTAGAGGCTGAGCGCGCCGAACGTCGCCGCGGTGATGAAGAACACCCGCACGATCGAGGTGTGCGTGTACACCAGGAAGATCGACGACAGCGAAATGCCCATCAGCGCCGAGAACGCCCAGAACAACAGCTGTGCGGTCGAAGGCGCCAGGCGGTTGATGCCGGCCGAGATCACGAACACCATCGCGAGCGGCGCGAGGATGAACAGCCACTTCAGCGGGCTCACGAACATCGCGTAGCCGAACGGGGTCAGGAACGCGCTGCCGATCTTGGCCGCGGCGCCCGACGGGTCGGTGGTCACGGCGGCCATGTAGACGCCGAGCGCGGCAAGGCCAGTGATGGCGAGGCCGATGCTCATATAATTGTAGATGCGCAGCATGTAGGCGCGCAGACCGGCGTCGACGGTCGCGGCGTCAGCGCGCCCGGCGGCCCGGCCGAAGGGGGAGGCATAGTTGCGGTCTAGGTCCGACATGGTCGAATTCCTGTTTGTTGTCTGGCAGGCGTCAGGCTCTCGCCTCACCAGTTGAAATTAACCCGGATAGCGCCGCTCGCTGACATTAATTTTGCGTCATCAAGCGGTATCCGATCTTCGTTCTGATATCTGGGAAAGTAACACATTCGCTGCAAGCGTCCACGCGCGGCTGAATGTCGCGAGCGCATGCGACAAGCCGTCCAGCGCGGGGCTCGGATTTTTATACAATTTTTATATGTGGGACTTCAGAGGTTTCTCAGCACCGCCGCCGGCTTTTGATTGAGGGCGAGCAGTGTTCCAGCCAGTCCCAGCCCGACCGTGACGATGAGCGCGGATGCCACGACGCCGGCCGCACTGCCCGCTTGCCAGACGAAGCTTAGGGTCATGAGCCTTGTCACGATCAGCCATGCCGCGATCGAGCCCGCGATCACGCCGAAGACCGCGGTGGCAAAGCCGATCAGCAGATATTCGAGGGCGTAGGCGCCAATCAGCCGCGCGCGCGTCGCGCCCAGCGTCTTGAGAATGACGGCATCGTAGACCCGGTGGCGATGGCCGGCCGCCAGCGCGCCGCCGAGCACCAGAATGGCCGAAATCAGGGTGATGGCGCTGGCGCCGCGGATGGCCAGCACGAGATTGGTAACGACCGAGCCGATGGTCTCCAGCGCCTCGCGAACCCGCACGCTCGTGACCATCGGGAAGGCGCTCGCGACCGATTTGACGATCGCGGCGTCTCCGGCCGCGCCCGGATGGGGCTCGGTCAATGTTGCTATATGTGTATGAGGGGCGCCCCTGAAGGCGTTCGGCGAGAATACCAGCACGAAGTTGATGCCCAACCCCTGCCAGTCGATCGTGCGCATGTTGCCAATCCTGGCCGAAATGTCGCGGCCGAGCACATTGACCACGATCTCGTCGCCGATCTTGAGGCCAAGCCCGTCGGCGATCTTCTTCTCGATCGAAACCAACGGCGGCCCGCTATAGTCGGCGCCCCACCACTGTCCCTCCACGATCTTGGAGCCTTTCGGAATTTCACCGGTCGAGGTCAGGCCGCGATCACTTTGCAGTACCCACTCGGCGTCGGTTGAGGGTTTGAGGTCCTCCGCTCGCACGCCGCGCGCCGAGACGATGCGGCCGCGCAGCATCGGGACTTCCTCGACCGTCGATCCGGGCGCGGTCTCCTTCAGGAACGCCGAGAAGCGGTCAGCGTCGGTTGCGGGAATGTCGATGAAGTAGAATGACGGTGCATGCTCGGGCAGCGCCGCCATGAATTGCCTTCGCAGGTTGCCGTCAATCTGGGTGATCGTCACAAGCACGGCGAGACCGAGGCCCAGCGACAGCACGACCGACGGCGTCAGCGCGCCGGGCCGGTAGATATTGGTGATCGCGAGCCGCAGCATGGTTATTTCCGTGCGCGGCAAGCGGCGCGCCAGTGCCATCAACGCGGCAGCGATGCCTCGCAGCAGCACGAAGACGGCGATCGACGACACCACGAAGACGGTGGCGACGCGCCTGTCGTAGGAAAGGCCGATGACCACAGCGATCAGCAGGGTGATCACCCCCGCCATCGAGGCGAGATAGGGCCAGCGCGGGCGATGCCAGGCGCTCGCGACCGTGTCGCGAAACAACGCCGCGACCGGCACGTCGTGGACGCGGCCGAGCGGCCATAAACCGAAGGCCAGCGCCGTGAGAAGTCCATAGACCAGCGACAGCGCGAGCTCCTCGGGATGCAGCGCCGCTTCAATCGGCAGCGGCAGGAGCTTGCCGAACAGATGCACGATCGCAAACGGCAATGCCGCGCCGGCGACCAGGCCGATGATCGACCCGATCAGGGCAAGCCCGATCACCTGCGTCAGGTAGATCGAAAACACGTCACGGCCGGTGCCGCCGACCGCCTTGAAGGTGGCAATGACGTCCCGGCGCCGGTCGATATGGCTCTTCACGGCGTTGGCAACGCCGACACCGCCGACCAGGAGCGCCGCCAGTCCGACGAGCGTCAGGAACTGCGTGAAGCGGCTGATCGTGCGCTCGAGCTGCGGCGAGGCGTTGTCGCGCGAACGGATTTCCCATCCAGCCTGAGGCAGCGCCTGCCGCGTGTCGTCGATGAGCCGCGTGGTGTTACGGCTGCCGCTCACGTCGTCGGGCAGTTTCACCCGATAGATCCAGCGCACCAGGCTGCCGGGCTGGATCAATTGCGTGGCGCGGAGTCCGGCTTCGCTGACCAGAAATCGCGGACCGAAACCGAGGCCGCCGGCGAGCTTGTCCGGCTCGGTATTGACGACGCTGCGGATCTGGAAAACCGCCTGGCCGACATTGACGCGATCGCCGAGCTTGAGGTCGAGCCGCGCCAGCAGCGTTTGATCGGCCGCAGCGCCAAAGGCTCCATCACGCTCAGTGAGCAAATCGGCGATCGGCATCCCGGGTTCAAGGGAGATCTGGCCGAGCATCGGATAGGCTTGATCGACCGCCTTGATCTCCACCAGCGCCAGACGGTCATCGGCGGCGCGCGCCATGCCGCGCAGTGTCGCAATCGACGACACCTCGCCGCGCGAGCGGAGGAAGGCGATTTCCTCCGGCGTCGCCTCGCGCTGGAACAGCGAGAAAGCGACGTCGCCGCCCAGCAGGGTGCGGCCTTCGCGCGCCAATCCGTCGCCAAGGCTCGCGGCAACCGAGCCGACGCCTGAAATCGTCATGACGCCAAGCGCGATACAGGCAATGAAAACGTAGAAGCCGCGCAGGCCGCCGCGCAGCTCGCGCAACGCATAGCGCAGCGGCAGCGACGCAGGCGGGTTACCGGACAGGGGTTCGGCCACGATCGTCATGAAGCGGCGTCACGCTCCGGGACCTGCGTATCGATGCGGCCCGAACGCAGCCGAACGACACGATCGCAGCGATGCGCCAGCGAGGCATCGTGCGTCACCAGCACCAGCGTCATGCCGCGCTCGGCATGTTTGGTGAACAGCAGGTCGACGATTTGTTTGCCGGTCGCCTCATCGAGATTGCCGGTCGGCTCGTCGGCGACCAGGATGGCGGGGTCGGGCGCCAGCGCGCGCGCCAGCGCCACGCGCTGCTGCTCGCCGCCGGAAAGCTGCGTCGGATAATGATGCAGCCGGTCGCCGAGGCCGACAGATGCGAGTTCTTGCGCTGCGCGCTGCGAAGCGTCGCGGCTGCCGGCGAGCTCGAGCGGGACGGCGACATTCTCCAGCGCCGTCATCGTCGGGATCAGGTGAAACGACTGAAAGACGATGCCGACCTGACGGCCTCGAAAACGCGCCAATGCATCCTCATTGAGGGCATTGAAAGCGGTTCCG
Source organism: Bradyrhizobium erythrophlei (assembly GCF_900142985.1). NCBI lineage: Bacteria > Pseudomonadati > Pseudomonadota > Alphaproteobacteria > Hyphomicrobiales > Nitrobacteraceae > Bradyrhizobium > Bradyrhizobium erythrophlei. The sequence goes on along the minus strand of NZ_LT670849.1, from coordinate 2,764,780 downwards.
TTGACCACCACCTCTCCGCTGTCGGGACGCTCCAGCCCCGCCATCACCATGAGGAGTGTCGACTTTCCCGAACCCGAAGGCCCGATCAGGCCAAGCGCTTCGCCCGACGCGACACGCAGGCTGATGTCCTTGAGAATGTGGACACGCGCCGCGCCCGAGCCGAGCGACAGGTTGACGTTGGAGAGAGAAATGCTGTCCGGCGCAAGGCCGGACAAGGATGAGGGTTCGATGCGACTGTCCATGGTTGGGTCATATGGTAGTTCTGGGGCCGTGGTCGAGAGGCTCTTGTCGATGTTGAAGCACATGCTCGTGTGGGGTCTGCTCGCCGTCGCTGCGGGACCGGCCCTGGCGCAGTCGTCGGCGGCCGTCGGCAGTGCCCCGCTCAAGATGGTGGTGCTGGGCGATTCCTTGAGCGCCGGATACGGGCTCGCCGGCGCCGATGCGTTCCCGGCCAAGTTACAAAAGGCGTTGAAGGCTAAGGGGATAGAGGTCGATATGACCAACGCCGGCGTTTCCGGCGATACGTCCACAGGTGGCCGGGACCGGCTCGACTGGTCAGTGCCCGAAGGCACGCAGGCGGTCATCGTCGAACTCGGCGCCAACGACGCGCTTCGCGGCACCGATCCTGCCGTCACCCGCGGGGCGCTGACCGACATCGTGGCGCGGCTGAAGGCGCGAGGCATCGCCGTGATGTTATGCGGAATGCTGGCGCCGCCAAATTACGGCGCCGATTTCGCGGCCCGCTTCAATTCGATCTATCCGGACCTCGCCAAATCGTCCGGCGTGCCGCTCTATCCGTTTTTTCTCGACGGCGTCGCCGCCGACAAGAAACTGAATCAGGCCGATGGCATGCATCCAACCGCGGAGGGAATTGACATCATCGTCAAAAATATCTTGCCTAGCGTTGAGGCATTTCTCAGCTCGATATCGAGGCGCGCGAGCTGAAAAACGAACAGAGCGAGCGACACGGCGGTGAAGCTTTCTGATCGGTTAACGGGACCTGCTTCGCAGGGTCACATAACTGCGCTAAAAATAATGCCGGTGATTCGTCGCCGGGGTCTGTCAGAGAACATGATCTTTTAGGAAAGCTGTTATTCTGTTTTCCGAATCATGTTCCAGCATCGGGAGTCTAACGATGCCGCGTCTGTTTACCGGACTGGAAATTCCCGCCGAAATCGGCCAAACCCTTTCCTCATTGCGTGGTGGACTGCCGGGCGCCCGCTGGATTGATCCGGAAAATTATCACGTCACCTTGCGCTTCATTGGCGACATCGACGGCATTTCCGCCAACGAAATTGCTTCCATGCTGTTTCGGGTCAACCGCAAGCCGTTCGAGGTCGCCGTCCAGGGCCTTTCGAGTTTTGGCGGCAAGAAGCCGCGCGCGGTTGTCGCCAACATCGCCCCGAGCCGGCCGCTGATCGAATTGCAGGCCGAACTCGAACGCCTGATGCAGCGGATCGGGCTCGATCCCGAGGGACGTAAATTCACCCCGCATGTTACGCTGGCGCGGCTGCGCGACGCGGCGGCGCAGGATGTCGCCGACTATCTTTCGGTGCGCGGCTATTTTCCGACCAAGGTGTTCACAGCCTCCCGCTTCGTGCTGTTCTCCTCCCGCGCCTCGGTTGGCGGCGGACCCTATGTGGTCGAGGATTCCTATGCGTTGAGTGCGTGAGGCCTCGGCCGCTTCGCACCAATTGACGGCTTGCAATTTTTGCAGCTTGGGCCGTAACAGGGACCCATGTCGTCTTCCCCGCCTGCCACTTTTCTCGACCAGTACGAGGCGCTCGTCTCAAGCGGCGCTATCGAGCCCGACGCCGCGCAGCGCGAGGTCGCGGAAGCCTTTGACGATCTCGAGCAGCGGGTCGAGCGCTACAGGCCGTTGCGCAGGCAGCGTCTGCTCGGTCGGCTGTTTGGCGACAAGCACGAGGGCCCGCCGCGTGGCCTTTACGTGCATGGTGATGTCGGCCGCGGCAAGACCATGCTGATGGACCTGTTTTTCCAAGCGAGCCCGGTCCAGTACAAGCGGCGCGCGCATTTCCATGAATTCATGGCCGAGGTGCATGAACGGATCTACGGCTTTCGCCAGGAGATCGCGCGCGGCGAACTTCCCGACGGCGACGTGATCGCGCTGACGGCAAACGCGATCTTCGAGCAGGCGTGGCTGTTGTGTTTTGACGAATTTCACGTCACCGACATTGCGGATGCGATGATTCTCGGGCGGCTGTTCGCCCGCCTGTTCGAACTCGGTACCGTGGTGGTGGCGACCTCCAACGTGGCGCCGGACGACCTCTATAAAGGCGGTCTCAACCGTGCGCTGTTCCTTCCGTTCATCGCGCAGATCGAAGAGCATATGAGCGTCGTGCGGCTGGATGCGCGAACCGATTTCCGGCTGGAGAAACTCGCAGGCGTCAAAATGTGGCTGGTGCCGGCGGATGCCGCTGCCGCCACGGCGCTCGAGAAGGCCTGGGCGAAGATGACCGGCAAGGCGCCGTGTCGTCCACGCGATATTTCGATCAAGGGCCGCACCCTGCATGTGCCGTGCTCGGCGAATGGCGTGGCGCGGTTTTCCTTTGCCGAACTCTGCGAGCAACCGCTGGCTGCATCCGACTACCTTCGGCTCGCCCGCGACTATCACACCATCATGATCGATCGCATCCCGGTGATGGACTATGGCGAGCGCAACGCCGCCAAGCGGTTCATCACCTTGATCGATACGCTGTACGACAACGGCGTGAAGCTGATGGCGTCGGCCGCGGCCGATCCGCTGTCGCTCTATCTGGCGACCGAAGGCGTCGAGGCCAACGAATTCAAGCGGACCTCGTCGCGACTGATCGAAATGGGCTCGGAATCCTACTTAGGGAGGCCGCATGGCCACAAGGATTCGGCGGCCAGCGGCTCGACTACGGGGCTGGTGGAGACGTAGGCGCCGGCCTTTGCTGCCGCGGGAAGCAATGCAGACCTACAATTGAGCACGCCGCAGCTTGAACGGGTCGGTGAGAAGGGATAACCAGCCTCAAACGGCTTTTATCCACCTCCATCGCTTCAAAGGACACCCCATGGCGCGCAACAAGATTGCTCTGATTGGCTCCGGCCAGATCGGCGGAACGCTGGCCCACCTCATCGGCTTGAAGGAACTCGGCGACGTCGTCATGTTCGACATCGCCGAAGGCGTGCCGCAGGGTAAATCGCTCGATCTCGCGCAGTCTTCGCCGGTCGATGGGTTCGATGCCCATATGACGGGCGCCAATTCCTATGAAGCGCTCGACCGCGCCGATGTCTGCATCGTCACCGCCGGCGTGCCGCGCAAGCCCGGCATGAGCCGCGACGATCTTCTTTCCATCAATCTGAAGGTGATGGAGCAGGTCGGCGCCGGCATCAAGAAATACGCTCCCGACGCATTCGTGATCTGCATCACCAACCCGCTCGACGCCATGGTCTGGGCGCTGCAAAAGGCTTCCGGTCTGCCGCAGAAGAAGGTGGTGGGGATGGCCGGCGTGCTGGATTCGTCGCGCTTCCGCTATTTCCTCGCCGACGAGTTCAATGTCTCGGTCGAGGACGTCACCGCCTTCGTGCTCGGCGGTCACGGCGACACCATGGTGCCGCTGGTGCGCTATTCGACGGTGGCCGGCATTCCGCTGCCTGACCTCGTCAAGATGGGCTGGACCTCGCAGGCCCGCGTCGATGAAATCGTCGACCGCACCCGCAACGGCGGCGCCGAGATCGTCAACCTGCTGAAGACCGGCTCGGCCTTCTATGCGCCGGCGGCGTCTGCGATCGCGATGGCCGAGAGCTATCTCAAGGACAAGAAGCGCGTGCTGCCATGCGCCGCCTACCTCAACGGCGAATACGGCGTGAAGGACATGTATGTCGGCGTGCCGGTCGTGATCGGGTCGAAGGGTGTCGAGCGCATCGTCGAAATCGAGCTCACCGGTAAGGATCGCGAGGCCTTCGACAAGTCGGTCGGGGCCGTGCAGGGCCTGGTTGACGCCTGCAAAAAGATCGCGCCTGACCTGTTAGGTCGCTGATTTGGTAAGGCTTTTGCCGGAAATCGAACCTCGATTTCCGGCATTTCGCTTTTTGAAGCCGTTTGAGGCAGTCCGGGTTGCAGTTCTTTTGGTATATGGTATGCCAGACCGAAAGGCTGGTGTGAATTTCCAAACGCACCGCGGTCCAAGGGTTCGGGGAACGTCCAGATGAATATCCATGAATATCAGGCCAAGGCGCTGCTCGGCGAATTCGGCGTCGCCATCTCCAAGGGCGTCGCGGTGCTCAAGGCCGCCGATTCCGATGCGGCTGCGAAGAGCCTTCCCGGTCCGGTCTGGGTGGTGAAGAGCCAGATCCATGCCGGCGGCCGCGGCAAGGGTACCTTCAAGGAAGCCTCTGCCGGCGGCAAAGGCGGCGTGCGCATCGCCAAGTCGGTCGCCGAGGTCAACGAGTTCGCCAAGCAAATGCTGGGCGCGACGCTGGTGACGGTGCAGACCGGTCCCCACGGCAAGCAGGTCAATCGCCTCTACATCGAAGACGGCTCCGACATCGACAAGGAGTTCTATCTCTCGATCCTGGTCGATCGCGAAACCTCCGAAGTATCGTTCGTGGTTTCGACCGAAGGCGGCGTCAATATCGAGGAAGTCGCGCACAACACCCCGGAGAAGATCGTCACCTTCTCTGTCGATCCCGCAACCGGCATCATGGGCCATCACGGCCGTACCGTTGCAAAGGCGCTCAATCTCACCGGCGATCTCGCCAAGCAGGCCGAGAAGCTCGCCGCCCAGCTTTATGCCGCGTTCGTCGCCAAGGACATGGCGATGCTGGAAATCAATCCGCTGGTCGTGACCAAGCAAGGTCAGCTGCGCGTGCTCGACGCCAAGGTCTCGTTCGACGACAACGCGCTGTTCCGCCATCCCGAGATCGTCACGCTGCGTGACGAGACCGAGGAGGACGCCAAGGAGATCGAGGCCTCGAAATACGATCTCAACTACGTTACGCTCGACGGCACCATCGGCTGCATGGTCAACGGCGCCGGCCTTGCCATGGCGACGATGGACATCATCAAGCTCTACGGCATGGCGCCAGCCAACTTCCTCGACGTCGGCGGCAGCGCCAGCAAGGAAAAGGTCGCCGCCGCCTTCAAGATCATCACCGCCGATCCCAATGTGAAGGGCATCCTGGTCAACATCTTCGGCGGCATCATGAAGTGCGATGTCATCGCCGAGGGCGTGGTTGCCGCGGTGAAGGAAGTCGGCCTCAAGGTGCCGCTGGTGGTGCGTCTCGAAGGCACCAATGTCGACGCCGGCAAGAAGATCATCCGCGAATCCGGCCTCAACGTGCTGCCGGCGGACGATCTCGATGATGCCGCGCAGAAGATCGTCAAGGCCGTCAAGGGAGGCTGACCATGGCCGACCATCTCGCCGCACAGACGCCACTCGAGGAACACCGCAAGCTCGCGGTATTCGCGGGCGAATGGGTTGGCGAGGAGACGGTCTTTCCCTCGCGCTGGAACGCCGGCGGGCCGGCGACATCCAAGGTCAGCGCCCGGATCGACCTCAACGGCTTTTACCTGATCCAGGACACCCGCCAGACCCGCGACGGCAAGGAGAGCTTCGCGACCCATGGCGTCTTCACCTACGACCGCGACGATCGCCTCTACAAGTTATTCTGGCACGACTCGCTCGGCTACTATCCGCCTTCGCCGGCTTCCGGCGGCTGGACCGGAAAATCGCTGATCCTCGTGCGCGGCTCGCTGCGCGGCAATGCGCGCCACGTCTACGAAGTCATCGACGACAACAGCTACTCGATGAAAATCCAGTACTCGCCCGATGCCGAAGGGTGGTCCGACGTGATCACCGGCGTCTATCGGCGGATTCACTGAACCTTTTACCGATTACCTCGCGAAGGCAGCCTCATCCATGTCCATCCTGATCGACAAGAATACCAAGGTCATCTGCCAGGGCTTCACCGGCAAGAACGGCACCTTCCATTCGGAGGCCGCGATCGCTTACGGCACCAAGATGGTCGGCGGCACTTCGCCCGGCAAGGGCGGATCGACACACCTGAGCCTGCCGGTGTTCGACACCGTCCGCGAGGCGCGCGAGAAGACCGGGGCAGACGCCTCCGTGATCTACGTGCCGCCGCCGGGTGCGGCAGACGCGATCTGCGAAGCGATCGATGCGGAAATCCCGCTGATCGTCTGCATCACCGAAGGCATTCCGGTGCTCGACATGGTGCGGGTGAAGCGCTCGCTGTCGGGATCGAAGTCGCGCCTCATCGGGCCCAACTGCCCGGGCGTCATGACCGCCGGCGAATGCAAGATCGGCATCATGCCCGCGAATATTTTCCGCCCCGGCAATGTCGGCATCGTCTCGCGCTCAGGCACGTTGACCTATGAGGCGGTGTTCCAGACCTCGCAGGAGGGCCTCGGCCAGACCACGGCGGTCGGCATCGGCGGCGACCCGGTCAAGGGCACGGAATTCATCGACGTGCTCGAGAAGTTTCTGGCGGACCCGAAGACCACCTCGATCATCATGATTGGCGAGATCGGCGGCTCGGCCGAGGAGGACGCTGCGCAGTTCCTCAAGGACGAGGCCAAGCGCGGCCGCAAGAAACCGATGGTCGGCTTCATCGCTGGCGTCACGGCGCCCCCCGGCCGGCGCATGGGTCATGCCGGCGCGATCATCTCCGGCGGCAAGGGCGACGCCGGATCCAAGACGGCGGCCATGGAATCGGCCGGAATTACCGTCTCTCCGTCTCCGGCGCGGCTTGGAAAGACCCTCGTTGAAAAATTGAAGTCCTAATTCACTTTTTGGTTCTTTTCGGCGCGAAGTTTCCGCCTAAATAGGGTAGAGGTTCTGAACCCGCCGGGCCGCACCAAGCGGTCCGGTTTCCGCGCCGTTTGTTACGCGCGATGAAGAAAATAATCAGGACGGCCCCATGTCTCGCCAGGATGCGAACGCTGCCTTTGCCCTTTCCTCGTTTTTGCAGGGCACAAACGCCACCTACATCGACGAAATCTACGCCCGTTACGAAAACGACCCCTCCTCGGTCGATGCCGAGTGGCAGGAGTTCTTCAAGAGCCTGAAAGATGCGCCCGCCGACGTTCGCAAGAACGCGGAAGGGCCCTCATGGGGCAAAGCCAACTGGCCGCTCACGCCGCAGGACGATCTGACCTCGGCGCTGGACGGCAACTGGATCGAAGTCGAGAAGGCCGTCTCCAAGAAGATCGCGGCGAAAGCGCAAGTCGCCGGCACCGAGCTCGCCTCCGCCGACGTGCATCAGGCCACCCGCGATTCGGTGCGTGCGCTGATGCTGATCCGCGCCTACCGGATGCGTGGACATTTCCACGCCAAGCTCGATCCGCTCGGCATCGAGGCGCCGCGCGATCGCGAAGAGCTCGATCCGCGCTCTTATGGTTTTACGGAAGCCGACTTCGACCGGAAGATCTTCCTCGATCACGTGCTCGGCCTCGAATATGGGACCTTGCGCGAGATCGTCGCGATCTGCGAGCGCACCTACTGCCAGACGCTCGGCGTCGAGTTCATGCACATTTCCAACGCGGCGCAGAAATCCTGGATTCAGGAGCGCATCGAAGGGCCGGACAAGGAGATTTCGTTCACGCCCGAAGGCCGGCGCGCGATCCTCAACAAGCTCGTCGAAGCCGAGGGTTTCGAAAAATTCTGCGACGTCAAGTTCACCGGCACCAAGCGCTTTGGACTCGACGGCGCTGAATCGCTGATCCCGGCGCTCGAACAGATCATCAAGCGCGGCGGCAATCTCGGCGTGAAGGAGATCGTGGTCGGCATGCCGCACCGCGGCCGCCTCAACGTGCTGACCCAGGTGATGGGCAAACCGCACCGCGCGCTGTTTCACGAGTTCAAGGGCGGCTCGGCCAATCCCGATGTGGTCGAAGGTTCGGGCGACGTCAAATACCACCTCGGCGCCTCGTCGGACCGCGAGTTCGACAACAACAAGATCCACCTGTCGTTGACCGCCAACCCGTCGCACCTCGAAATCGTCGATCCGGTCGTGCTCGGCAAGGTGCGCGCCAAGCAGGACCAGCACGGCGATCCGCCCGACATGCGCATTTCGGTGCTGCCGCTTCTGATGCATGGCGACGCGGCGTTTGCCGGCCAGGGCGTGGTGGCGGAATGCTTCAGCCTTTCGGATTTGAAGGGCTATCGCACCGGCGGTTCGCTGCACTTCATCGTCAACAACCAGATCGGCTTCACCACCTATCCGCGCTATTCGCGCTCTTCGCCCTATCCGTCCGACGTGGCGAAGATGATCGACGCGCCGATCTTCCATGTGAACGGCGACGATCCGGAGGCGGTGGTTTTCGCGGCCAAGGTCGCGATCGAATTCCGGCAGAAGTTCCACAAGCCGGTCGTCATCGACATGTTCTGCTACCGCCGCCACGGTCATAACGAGGGCGACGAGCCGGCCTTCACCCAGCCGGTGATGTACAAGAGGATCGGCGCGCACCCGTCTACGCTCGAAATCTATGCGAAGCGGCTGATCGCCGAAGGCGTGATGACTGAAGGCGAGGTCGAAAAGGCTAAGGCCGACTGGCGCGCGCGGCTCGATGCCGAATTCGAGGCCGGTGCCGGCTACAAGCCCAACAAGGCCGACTGGCTTGACGGCAAGTGGGCGGGTTTCAAGTACGCCGATCAGGAGGAGGATCCCCGTCGTGGCGTCACCGGCGTCGACACCGCCGTCCTGAAGGATATCAGCCGCAAGATCACCAAGGTGCCCGATGGCTTCCGCGTTCACCGCACCATCCAGCGCTTCCTCGACAACCGCGCCAAAGCGATCGAAAGCGGCATCGGCCTCGACTGGGCGACCGGAGAGGCGCTCGCGTTCTGCACGCTGCTCGAGGAAGGCCATCACGTGCGGCTGTCGGGGCAGGATTCCGAACGCGGCACGTTCTCGCAGCGCCATTCGGTTCTGATCGACCAGGAAGACGAGAGCCGCTACACGCCGTTCAATCATCTCGGCGTCGATCAGGGCCACTACGAGGTCATCAATTCGCTGCTCTCGGAAGAGGCCGTGCTCGGCTTCGAATATGGCTACTCGCTCGCCGAGCCGAATGCGCTGGCGATGTGGGAAGCGCAGTTCGGCGACTTCGCCAACGGCGCGCAGGTGCTGTTCGACCAGTTTATCTCCTCCGGCGAACGCAAATGGCTGCGCATGTCGGGCCTCGTCTGCCTGTTGCCTCATGGTTACGAAGGGCAGGGGCCCGAGCATTCCTCGGCCCGGCTCGAGCGCTACCTGCAAATGTGCGCCGAAGACAACATGCAGGTGGTCTACCCGACGACGCCTGCGAATTATTTCCACATGCTTCGTCGCCAGCTGCATCGTGAAATCCGCAAACCTCTGATCGTGATGACGCCGAAGTCGCTGCTGCGGCACAAGCGAGCGGTCTCGCGGCTCGACGAGCTCGGCGAGGGAACGACGTTCCACCGCATCCTCTACGATGACGCCCAGATGCAACCGGACGAAAAGACCAGGCTGGTGCCGGACGAGAAGATCAGGCGCATCGTGCTGTGCTCGGGCAAGGTCTATTACGACCTTTACGAGGAGCGCGAGAAGCGCGGCATCGACGACATCTACCTGATGCGCGTCGAGCAGCTTTATCCGGTGCCGCTCAAGGCGCTCGTCACCGAGCTGACGCGCTTCAAGGGCGCCGAGGTCGTCTGGTGCCAGGAAGAGCCGCGCAACATGGGTGCGTGGCACTTCATCGAGCCCTATCTCGAATGGGTGCTGAACCAGGTCAACGCCACCTACAAGCGTCCGCGCTACGCCGGACGTGCGGCCGCCGCGGCCACCGCGAGCGGCCTGATGTCGAAACATCTGGCGCAACTCAAGGCGCTGCTCGACGAGGCGCTGAACTAGAATCCGATTTGCGCCTCGCGAAAGCGGGGCGCATCCAGTTTGGGCCGCTGCGAAGCATTTGATTTCCCGCCTTCGCGGATGACGGCCACACAAGAGCATTGAGGAAGCACATCATGACTGAAATTCGCGTGCCGACGCTCGGCGAATCCGTGACCGAAGCCACCATCGGCCGTTGGTTCAAGAAGGCCGGTGATACCGTGGCGGTGGACGAGCCGCTGGTCGAGCTCGAAACCGACAAGGTGACGATCGAGGTTCCGGCGCCATCGGCGGGTGTGTTAGGGGAGATCAGCGCCAAGGACGGCGAAACGGTCGCTGTCGGCGCGCTGCTGGGACAGATCACCGACGGCGCGGCGGGCGCGGCCGCCAAGCCTGCGTCTGCTCCAGCCAAGGCTGCATCGTCGGCAGCACCTCCTGCTGCCCCGGCGCCCGCCGCTAAAGTGCCGCCGTCGGATGCGCCGCTCGCCCCGTCGGTGCGCAGGCTTTCCGCCGAAAGCGGCATCGATGCCGCGACGGTTCCAGGCTCAGGCAAGGACGGCCGCGTCACCAAGGGCGATATGCTCGCCGCGATTGAAAAGGCGGCTTCCGCGCCGACGCCGGTCAACCAGCCGGCCGCGGCCGTGCAGGTTCGCAGCCCTTCGCCTGCCGATGATGCGGCGCGCGAAGAGCGGGTGAAGATGACGCGGCTGCGCCAGACCATCGCGCGGCGGCTGAAGGACGTGCAGAACACCGCGGCGATGCTGACGACCTTCAACGAGGTCGACATGACCAACGTCATGGCGCTGCGCGCGCACTACAAGGACGTGTTCGAGAAGAAGCACGGCAGCAAGCTTGGATTTATGGGCTTCTTCACCAAGGCCTGCGTGCAGGCGCTCAAGGACATCCCGGCCGTCAATGCCGAGATCGATGGCACCGATCTGATCTACAAGAACTACTACCACATCGGCGTCGCCGTCGGCACCGACAAGGGCCTCGTCGTTCCGGTCGTGCGCGATTGCGACGTCAAATCGATTGCGGATATTGAAAAGAGCATCGCCGATTTCGGTCGCCGCGCTCGCGACGGCCAGCTCAAGATCGACGAAATGCAGGGCGGCACTTTCACCATCACCAATGGCGGCATCTATGGCTCGCTGATGTCGACGCCGATCCTCAATGCGCCGCAGGCGGGCATCCTCGGCATGCACAAGATCCAGGAGCGTCCGATGGCGATCGGCGGCAAGGTCGAGATTCGGCCGATGATGTACCTGGCGCTGTCCTACGATCACCGCGTCATCGACGGCAAGGAGGCCGTGACCTTCCTGGTGCGCGTGAAGGAAAGCCTGGAGGATCCGGCGCGGCTGGTGCTGGATCTCTGATCAATCGGCCTGGGCCCGTGAGGATTTTCTCGTGACTGACAGAGTTGTTGTGATCACCGGCGGCAGCCGCGGCATCGGCCGCGCCACCGCCATTGCCGCGGCGGCGCGCGGGTTTCGTGTCGTCGTCGGCTATGCCAGCAATAAGACAGCGGCCGACGAGGTCGTAGGCACCATCGAAGCCAAGAACGGCAAGGCGATCGCGGTGAAGTGCGATGTCGGCAGCGAGGCCGATATCCTGGCGCTGTTCAAGGTAGCGGATGCCTTAGGAACGCTCGGCGCGCTCGTCAACAATGCCGGCATCGTCGGGCCCTCGATCCGGGTCGATGCGATGTCGGCCGAGCGAATCCAGCGTATGATGGCGGTCAACGTCACCGGCAGCATTCTCTGCGCCCGTGAAGCGGTGAAGCGCCTCTCGACCAAGCACGGCGGCAAGGGCGGCACGATCGTCAACCTGTCGTCGGTCGCGGCCAGGTTAGGGGCGCCCAATACCTATGTCGATTACGCCGCTTCCAAAGGCGCGATCGATTCCTTCACCATCGGCCTCGGCTATGAGGTCGCTGGCGAAGGCATTCGTGTCGCGGCAATTCGTCCCGGCCTAATCGACACGGAGATTCATGCCTCCGGCGGCGAACCCGACCGCGCGCACCGGCTCGCACATGTGGTGCCGATGAAGCGCATCGGCACGGCGGATGAAATCGCCAATGCCATCGTTTGGCTGATGTCGGACGAGGCCTCCTACGTGACCAGCGCCATTCTTGACGTCTCGGGCGGCCGCTAAACCACCCGTCACAAATTTCAGTTACAGGATTCGATCATGGCTTCTTATGATGTTGTTGTTATCGGCACCGGTCCTGGCGGCTACGTGTGCGCCATTCGCGCCGCGCAGCTCGGCATGAAAGTCGCCGTCGTCGAGAAGAACGCGACGCTGGGCGGCACCTGCCTCAATATCGGGTGCATGCCCTCGAAGGCGTTGTTGCACGCCTCTGAAATGTTCGAGGAAGCGGCGCATTCCTTTGCCAAAATGGGCGTCAGCGTCTCCGCACCGAAACTCGATTTGCCCGCGATGATGAATTTCAAGCAGCAGGGCATCGACGGCAACGTCAAGGGCGTCGAGTTCCTGATGAAGAAGAACAAGATCGACGTGATTTCGGGCAAGGCGAAAATCCTCGGCACCGGCAAGATTGAAGTCACCGGCGGGGACGGCAAGACGCAGCTCGTCGAGACCAAGAATATCGTCATCGCCACCGGCTCGGATATTGCGCGGCTGAAGGGCATCGAGATCGACGAGAAGCGCATCGTATCTTCCACTGGCGCGCTGTCGCTCGACAAGGTGCCGGGCAAGCTGCTGATCATCGGCGCCGGCGTCATCGGGCTCGAACTCGGCTCGGTCTGGCATCGCCTCGGCGCGCAGGTGACGGTCGTCGAATTTCTCGACCGCATCCTGCCCGGCATGGATGGCGAGATCGCCAAGCAATTTCAGCGCCTCCTCGAGAAGCAAGGATTTTCGTTCAAGCTCGGCGCCAAGGTCACCGCCGTCGACAGCTCCGGCAAGGCGCTGGTCGCGCAGGTCGAACCGGCGGCCGGCGGCGCGACTGAGAAGATCGAAGCGGACGTGGTGCTGGTTTGTATCGGCCGCGTTCCCTACACCGAAGGCCTCGGCCTGAAAGAGGCGGGCGTTGCGCTCGACAATCGCGGCCGCGTGCAGATCGATCCGCATTTCGCCACCAGCCTGAAGGGCGTCTATGCGATCGGCGACGTCATCGCCGGTCCGATGCTGGCACACAAGGCCGAGGACGAGGGCGTCGCGGTTGCTGAAATTTTGGCCGGTCAGGCTGGCCATGTGAATTATGACGTCATTCCGGGCGTCGTGTATACAACGCCAGAGGTTTCCTCCGTCGGGAAGACCGAGGAAGAGCTGAAGCAGGCTGGTGTGGCATATACCAGCGGCAAATTCCCCTTTACGGCCAACGGCCGTTCCAAGGTCAACCAGACGACTGACGGCTTCGTGAAGATTCTCGCAGATGCGAAGACCGATCGCGTGCTGGGCGTGCACATCATCGGCATTGAGGCCGGCGAAATGATCCACGAAGCCGCTGTTTTGATGGAATTTGGCGGTTCCGCCGAGGATCTGGCGCGAACCTGCCACGCCCATCCGACCCGCTCGGAAGCGGTGAAAGAAGCCGCGCTTGCGGTTGGCAAACGCGCCATCCATATGTGATCCTCGTCCCGAGAGAGTCGGGGCAGGATAATTTTATGCTACGCCGCCTTCTTCAACCGGTCTGGGTGCTGCTCGCGGTCATCTTTTTGATCGAGGCGTGGCTGTGGGATCATCTCGAGCCGATCGTCGCCTGGTTCGTTTCGAAGATTCCGCTGCAAGCATTCAAAGCTTGGCTGGCCGAGCGCGTCGACACACTGTCGCCGGCGATGACGCTGATAGTGTTCGCCGTGCCGGTGATTCCATTGTTCCCGCTCAAGCTGGTCGGCTTCTGGCTGCTGACGCATGAGTACTGGCTCAGCGCCGTCACCACGATCATCTTCGCGAAGCTGCTCGGCGTCGGCGTCACCGCGTTCGTGTTCGATGTGACGCGGCCGAAATTGCTGGAGATGGGGTGGTTCGAGCGGCTCTATGAATTCGTGCTGACCCTGCGCGCCAAGGCCAACGCCCTGGTCGATCCGATCAAGCGCCGCATCGTCGAAATCCTACGTGGCGATGGCGACCGCTGGTCGTCACGGATGCTGCGGTTGATCCAGCGCTTCCGCAAGAGCGTGCACGAAGCGCGCTGAACTCTCATCTTCGCTTTTACAATGCCAGGTGCAGCGCGTGCGGCGCGAATACGCCGAGTACGGCCATCACGATGCCTGCCAGCGTCAGCAGGCCCGAGATCCAGGCGAGTGCGGCGATGCCGGTGATGATGGTCGCCGAGGCGAGCACGATGCCGATCTGGAATGCAGCCGAGGCCAGTTCGAAGTGATGGTATTTGGCGGTCGCCAGATTGCGTTCTTCTTCGGCATGCTTGGCGCGTTCCGCCAGCTGTTCGGTGCCTTCGCCGGTTTCAGGTTCGGAGCGATAGCGCGCCGCGGTCTTCTGCCAGTCTTCGATCTGCTTTTGCACCGACGCCTTCATGGTGTCGTCGCCGGGGCTTGCGAGTTTCGCCTGCTCGGCCGCGGTCTGCACCGTGGTGCGGCGAATGCTCTTCGCCTGGAAGAACGCCCACAGGTTTGACGCCTCGACATTCTTGGCGATCGATTCGGTCTGCGCGCCCTTGCCGAGCGTCTCCGACAGCGCCAGGCACAGCGCGATCACCGCGATCAGGAGTGCGATCTTCCTGTTTTCGCTCGAGGCATGCTCGGCGTGTTCTGCATGCTCCATGCTTTCATGCGCGCTCATGATTCTTCTCCCCCATAAACCGGCAACAACGATGGACGAACAGGAAGGCCGGCGCAAGGGTCCGGCCGCGAACGATGTTCACAGCCTTGCCTGAAATTAGCCGGGATTTATGCGCGGGGGTGCGCGCTTCGGTAAACTTCGAGAAGCCGCTCGCTGTCGATCCCGGTGTAGATCTGCGTGGTCGAGAGCGAGGCGTGGCCGAGCAATTCCTGGATCGCACGCAAGTCACCGCCGCGCGACAACAAATGGGTGGCAAAGGAATGCCGCAGCGCGTGCGGCGTGGCGCTGTCGGGAAGGCCCAATGCGCCACGCAACCGCGCCATGGTGAGTTGAATGATGCGGGGCTGCAACGGCCCGCCACGGGCGCCGATGAACATCGGGCCTTCCGCCGGCAACGGGTAGGGGCACATGGCCGCATAATCCCGGATCAGCGCCAGGACGTTTTGCAGGACCGGCACCATGCGCGTCTTGTTGCCTTTGCCGATGACCACCAGAACGTCGCCTTCGCCGGGCGCGGGCACGTCGCGGCGCTTCAGTCCGAGGGCTTCGGAGATGCGCAGGCCCGAACCGTAGAGCAGCGCCATTACGGCGGCATCGCGCGCCCAGATCCAGGGCTCGCGGTCTTCGCCGGCACGCTCGTCGGCATCGGCCAGACGCTTGGCCGCCGTCATCGGCAACGGCTTTGGCAGGCTTTTGCCGACCTTGGGTGCCCGGATCGCGGATAATGCGCCAACCTTGCCGCGGCCCTCGCGTTCGAGGAAGCGCCCGAACGACCGCAGGCCCGCGAGCGCGCGCATCAGCGAGCGTCCGGCGATTTCGTCCGCGCGCCGTTTTGCCATGAAGGCACGGACGTCGGTTGCTTCGAGCGCGGAAAAGCGTTTCAGCGTCACGCGCGCTTCCCAATGTTCGGCCAGGAATTGGAGGAACTGGCGCAGGTCGCGCGCATAGGCCTCCGACGTCTTGGGCGACAAACGCCGTTCGGCGCGCAGGAAGGCGAGCCATCGCGCCATCTCGAGCGCGATCGATTCGTCTGCGCAGTCAAGCTCAATCGGCTGTAAGGTGGCGGCTTGCTTGGCCATATCTGCTTTTGGCGCGATGATTCCTTATGATTATATCGCACCTTCCTGGTTTACCCTTCGCTAACTCGCCGGTAACAGGATCTAGATGGACGACCACTCCCCGCGCGCTTCCTCGCCGCCAACATCGTCGACCGGGATCGTCGACGTGCTGGTGCCGGTCGCGCTCGACCACACCTATTCCTACCGCGTGCCGCGCGGCGTCGAATTGAAGGCGGGCGATGTGGTCTGTGTTCCACTCGGTCCGCGCGAGGTGGTCGGCGTGGTGTGGGCGGAGAACGCCAAACCCGAGCCGCGTCTGCACAACCGTCTGAAAGACGTCAGCGAAAAACTCGACGTGCCCCCGCTCAAGGGCGAATTGCGCGCGCTCGTCGATTGGGTTTCCAACTACACGCTGTCGGCGCGTGGCATGGTGCTGCGAATGTGCCTGCGCATGGGCGAGGACCTCGGACCCGAGCGGGTGCGGATGGGTATGCGGCTGGTCGGTCCGCCGCCACAGCGAATGACGCCGGCGCGACGGCGGTTGATCGAATTGCTCTCCGACGGCCTGCTGCACGGCAAATCCGAGGCCGCCAAGGAAGCCGGCGTCAGCGCCGGCGTGGTCGATGGCCTGGTCGACGAAGGCACGCTCACCGTGGAGGCGATGCCGAAGCCGCTGGTGCCGCCGGCGCCGGATCCGTCTTACGCGGTGCCGGAATTCTCGCGCCAACAACGGACCGCCGTGGACGGCATGCGCGCACTGGCGGCCAACGGGACGTTTCACGTCGCGTTGCTCGATGGCGTCACCGGCTCGGGCAAGACCGAAGTCTATTTCGAGGCCGTCGCGGAAACCATTCGGCGCGGCAAGCAATCGCTGATCCTGATGCCGGAGATCGCGCTGACGGGACAATTTCTCGATCGCTTTGCGCGGCGCTTCGGCGTGCGGCCGCTGGAATGGCACTCCGAACTGACGCCGCGCACCCGGCAACGCAACTGGGCGGCGATCGCAAGCGGAGAGGCGCCGGTGGTGGTCGGCGCGCGTTCGGCGCTGTTCATGCCCTATGCCGACCTCGGTCTCATCGTCGTCGATGAAGAACACGAGCAGGCCTACAAGCAGGACGATGGCGCGCATTATCATGCGCGCGACATGGCGGTGGTGCGGGCGCACGTCGCCAAAATTCCGGTCGTGCTGGCCTCGGCGACGCCGTCGGTCGAAACCGAAGTCAATGCGCGCAAGGGCCGCTATCAGCGCATCGCGTTGCCGTCGCGGTTCGGCGGCCAGCATATGCCGCATATCGAGGCGATCGATTTGAGACGCGAGGCGCCGCCGCGCGGCCGTTTCATCTCGCCGCGATTGGCCGAACAGATCCGCTTTGCAGTCGAAAGGCGCGAGCAGGCGCTGTTGTTTCTCAACCGCCGCGGTTACGCCCCGCTCACGCTATGCCGGGCCTGCGGGCATCGTTTCGCCTGCACCATCTGCGATGCCTGGCTGGTCGATCATCGTTTCCGGCAGCGGCTCGTCTGTCATCACTGCGGATTCTCGATGCCGCGTCCTCACGCGTGCCCGAATTGCGCGGCGGAGGAGTCGCTGGTTGCGGTCGGACCCGGTGTCGAACGGCTGCAGGAGGAGGCCGCCCAGCTTTTTCCGGATGCGCGGACCATGGTGCTGTCGAGCGATCTCATCACCTCGATCGAGACCATGCGCAGCGAGCTGAACGAAATTGCCGAGGGCCGGGTCGATATCATCATCGGCACCCAGCTCGTGGCCAAGGGTCATCATTTCCCGCGGCTCAACCTGGTCGGGGTCGTGGACGCCGATCTTGGCCTGAGCAACGGCGATCCGCGCGCCGCCGAGCGTACATGGCAGCTGCTCAACCAGGTGATCGGGCGCGCGGGGCGCGATCAGGGGCGGGGCGTCGGCTATTTGCAGACCCACCAGCCCGAACACCCCGTAATGAAGGCGCTGGTCGCCTGCGACCGCGAGGCGTTCTACGCCAGCGAAATCGAGATGCGCGAGAAAACCGGCTATCCGCCGTTCGGACGGCTGGCGGGCCTGATCGTATCCGCCGGCGACCGGCCCACGGCAGAAGGTTTTGCGCGCAAGCTCGCCGCGATCGCGCCAATCGACGAACGAATCAAGGTGCTGGGGCCTGCCGAAGCGCCGCTTGCCGTCATCAAGGGGCGTTACCGTTTCCGCCTTCTGGTGAAGTCGCTGCGTAATGTCGACGTTTCGGAATATCTGCGCGAGTGGTTGGGCGCGGCTCCGAAGACCAAGGGCAATCTCAAGCTCGAGGTCGATGTCGATCCGCAGAGCTTTTTGTGATCCGTATCAAAATACAAAAACCCGCCGTCATTTCTGACGGCGGGTTTTCGGTATCAGCGCGAAACTGGTTCCATCATCTGGATGAGGATACGCTAACGCCAATATCGTGACGGCTGCGCGGAAACCGCGCGAGTTACATGACTTCGGCGGTGACGTGGCCGACACCGGCGCTGGTCAGGCCGATGGCACGGGCCGCGCCCGTTGACAGGTCGAGAACCCGGCCGCGAATGAACGGGCCGCGATCGTTGATGGTCACGACGACGCTGCGGCCGCCATGGGTGACGCGAAGCTTGGTGCCGAACGGCAGGCTGCGATGGGCCGCGGTCATGGCTTCCTGGTTGAAGCGCTGACCGGAGGCCGTCTGGCGGCCGGCTTCATTGCCGTAGAACGACGCGATCCCCGAGAAGCTCCGGCCCATGCCCGATCCGATCGACGCATTGGACTCGCGCCAGGCATTGTCGGCCCGGGCGGCATGGTGGGCAAAGTGGTGATGATGGTGGTGGTGCCGATAGGGCCTCGCCGAGGCCTCAGAGGCGGTACCGCCGGTAAAAGCAGCTGCGGCAAAAAGGATGAGCGCCGTACGCGACTGGGTTACTTTTCCCAATGCCTGCTTGTTGAGTTTCAGCATTATATCAGTCCCTCAAAGTAGTAATGCCACAACTGTGGCATGTGGAACCCCCGCTCCGTTGTCCAGGAGCGCCGTTTGATTCCGCAATGAGGCATAAAAACGGCAGTAGAACTGGTTTATCGCACCGCGAAACATCTCGTGAGATGGAACAGAAGATCAGACGATGTTCCGGAACCCCAAAATTAACGTTTGAGTTTACCAATCTATACTTCAAAGGTTATCTTATTACTGATCTTTGAAGTTCTCGCGGTGGTTGCCGAGATTTCAGCAAGTAATGCGAGCCGGGAAGGGCTGGGTGCCTTTCCGCGTTCCACCCGCTGAGCGCATGCTGCCATGCAGCAAGGCTTGGAACGATCTCGTCTGTGGCGATCCGGTTTCTAAATACCGCCATGGTTCGCCTGACCATCGCGGCGAATCGTCGGGCGAGGTGCCGTCAAATCGTGTGCGACAAGGAGCGCCGCGAATGGGCGGTCATGTTGCACCTGCTGTCTCGCTATGTTAGCAAAGCCGCGATTTTAACGGTCCCGGCGCTGCCTGTGCCGGTCGAAAATCGAAGTCCCGCTTGAACTCCAAGGGCTTGGATCGCTAGGCGCCGTATTTTGGCGACGGTTTTTCCCTTGCGAGTTTGACAGCAAAAAAAGAGCGCGCTTGTGGCTGAGAATCCGTCGGTGTCGGGAGTGTCTGGTCGTTACGCAACGGCCTTGTTCGAACTGGCGCGCGATGAACGGTCGATCGATTCAGTCAAGGCCGACCTCGATAAATTCGAGGCGATGCTGGCGGACAGCGCCGATCTGAAGCGTCTGGTTCGCAGCCCGGTTTTCTCCTCCGAAGCGCAGGCGAAGGCGTTGTCGGCCGTGCTCGACAAGGCTGGAATTTCCGGTATTTCCGCCAACTTCCTGAAAGTTCTCACCGCCAACCGGCGGCTGTTCGCGGTGGATCAGGTGATCCGCGCGTTCGGTGCGCTGGTCGCGAAGTTCAAGGGCGAGGCCATCGCCGAAGTCACGGTGGCCGAACAGCTCAGCGACAAGAATCTCGATGCCCTCAAGGTCGCCTTGAAGTCGGTGACGGGCAAAGATGTTTCTCTCAACGTGAATGTCGATCCGTCGATCATCGGCGGCCTTGTTGTCAAACTCGGCAGCCGCATGGTCGATAGTTCGCTTCGCACCAAACTCAATTCGATCAAGCACGCGATGAAAGAGGCAGGCTGATGGACATCCGCGCGGCGGAAATTTCCGCGATCCTCAAGGACCAGATCAAGAATTTCGGCCAGGAGGCCGAGGTCTCCGAAGTCGGGCAGGTGTTGTCCGTCGGTGACGGTATCGCCCGCGTTTTCGGCCTCGACAACGTCCAGGCCGGCGAAATGGTCGAGTTCGAGAACGGCACGCGCGGCATGGCGCTGAACCTCGAAACCGACAACGTCGGTATCGTTATTTTCGGCGCCGACCGCGAGATCAAGGAAGGCCAGACCGTCAAGCGCACCCGCGCCATCGTCGACACGCCGGTCGGCAAAGGCCTGCTCGGCCGCGTCGTCGATGCGCTCGGCAATCCGATCGACGGCAAGGGCCCGATCAAGGCCGACAAGCGCATGCGCGTTGACGTCAAGGCGCCCGGCATCATTCCGCGCAAATCGGTCAACGAGCCGATGGCGACCGGCCTCAAGGCGATCGATGCGCTGATTCCGATCGGCCGCGGCCAGCGCGAGCTGATCATCGGCGACCGCCAGACCGGCAAGACCGCGATCGCGCTCGACACCATCCTCAACCAGAAGCCGCTCAACGCGCAACCGGACGAGAACATCAAGCTCTATTGCGTCTACGTCGCGATCGGGCAGAAGCGCTCCACCGTTGCCCAGTTCGTGAAGGTGCTCGAAGAGCAGGGCGCGCTGGAATATTCCGTCGTGGTCGCCGCCACGGCTTCCGATCCGGCCCCGATGCAGTACATCGCGCCCTTCACCGCCTGCACCATGGGCGAATTCTTCCGCGACAACGGCATGCACGCGGTCATCATCTATGACGACTTGTCCAAGCAGGCCGTCGCCTACCGCCAGATGTCGCTGCTGCTGCGCCGCCCGCCGGGCCGCGAAGCCTATCCCGGTGACGTGTTCTATCTGCATTCACGCCTGCTCGAGCGCGCTGCGAAGCTCAGCAAGGACCATGGTTCGGGATCGCTCACGGCGCTGCCGGTCATCGAAACCCAGGCCAACGACGTGTCGGCCTACATTCCGACCAACGTGATTTCGATCACCGACGGCCAGATCTTCCTCGAAACCGACCTGTTCTTCCAGGGCATCCGTCCTGCCGTGAACGTCGGTCTGTCGGTGTCGCGCGTCGGATCGTCGGCGCAGACCAAGGCGATGAAAAAGGTCGCCGGCAAGATCAAGGGCGAACTGGCGCAGTACCGCGAAATGGCGGCGTTCGCGCAGTTCGGCTCCGACCTCGACGCCTCGACCCAGCGCTTGCTCAATCGCGGCTCGCGCCTGACCGAACTGCTCAAGCAGCCGCAATTCTCGCCGCTGAAGATGGAAGAGCAGGTCTGCGTGATCTGGGCCGGCACCAACGGCTATCTCGATGCGCTTCCGCTCAACAAGGTGAGGGCGTTCGAGGACGGATTGCTCTCGACGCTGCGCGGCAAGAACGTCGACATCCTCAACACCATCCGCGACAGCCGCGATCTTAGCGACGACACCGCAGCCAAGCTGAAGGGCGTGGTTGAGGGTTTCGTCAAGACCTTCGCGTAACGGCCAACGCGGAACAACAAACGAATGCCCGGCGCGAGGCCGGGCATGATGATGGGACAGGCTAGCGGTCTGGTCTTGTGAAGGATCGGATCGCCGGGGTGAACGAAGAATGGCTTCACTGAAGGACATGCGGGTCCGCATCGCCTCGACCAAGGCGACGCAGAAGATCACCAAGGCGATGCAGATGGTCGCGGCCTCGAAGCTGCGCCGCGCGCAGACTGCCGCCGAAGCCGCCCGGCCCTATGCCGAAAAGATGGACGCGGTGATTTCCGGCATCGCGGCCGCCGCCACAGGCTCGCCCGGCGCGCCGGCGCTGCTGGCCGGCACCGGCAAGGATCAGGTGCATCTGCTTCTGGTCTGCACCGGCGAACGCGGCCTTTGCGGCGCGTTCAACTCCTCGATCGTCCGGCTCGCGCGCGAACATGCCAACAAGCTGATCGCGCAGGGCAAGGAAGTGAAGTTCTTCTGCGTCGGCCGCAAGGGTCTCGAGCAGCTTCGCCGCACCTTCGAAAAGCAGATCGTGGAAAGCGTCGAACTGCGTTCGGTTCGCCAGCTGGGTTTTGTCAACGCCGAAGACATCGCCAACAAGGTCATCACGCGGTTTGAGGCCGGCGAATTCGACGTCTGCACGCTGTTCTATTCGCGCTTCAAATCGGTGATCGCCCAGATCCCGACCGCACAGCAGATCATTCCGCTGGTGGTGGAAGCCTCCGCCGCAACGTCCGCGCCTGCGGTTTCCTACGAATATGAGCCGGAAGAAGACGAAATTCTGCCCCGGCTGCTGCCGCGTAATATCGCGGTTCAGGTTTTCCGCGCGTTGCTCGAAAACAACGCTTCGTTCTACGGCGCCCAGATGAGCGCGATGGACAATGCGACCCGCAACGCCGGCGACATGATCCGCAAGCAGACGCTGGTCTACAACCGGACCCGCCAGGCGATGATCACCAAGGAACTGATCGAAATCATTTCGGGCGCCGAGGCGATCTGACGATCGCGGCGGCTGCCCTGAGGTTTTAGGAATTCGAAGGAGAGAGTTATGGCCACACCAGCCAATCAGAACGGGCGTGTCACGCAGGTCATCGGCGCCGTCGTCGACGTCCAGTTCGAAGGTCACCTGCCGGCAATTCTCAATTCGCTGGAAACCAAGAACGGGGGCAACCGCCTCGTTCTGGAAGTCGCCCAGCATCTCGGCGAATCCACCGTGCGAACCATCGCCATGGACACCACCGAAGGCCTGGTCCGCGGTCAGGAGGTCTCTGACACTGGCGCACCGATCCGGGTGCCGGTTGGCGCCGGTACGCTCGGCCGCATCATCAACGTCATCGGCGAGCCGATCGACGAAGCCGGTCCGGTTCAGGCCGAGGACCTGCGCGCGATCCATCAGGAAGCGCCGCTCTATACCGATCAGTCAACGGAAGCCGAAATTCTCGTCACCGGCATCAAGGTCGTCGACCTGCTTGCTCCCTACGCCAAGGGCGGCAAGGTCGGCCTGTTCGGCGGCGCCGGCGTCGGCAAGACCGTGCTGATTCAGGAACTCATCAACAACGTCGCCAAGGCGCACGGTGGCTACTCGGTGTTCGCCGGTGTCGGCGAGCGTACCCGCGAAGGCAACGACCTCTACCACGAGTTCATCGAATCCAAGGTCAACGCCGATCCGCACAATCCCGATCCGAGCGTGAAGTCGAAGTGCGCACTGGTGTTCGGCCAGATGAACGAGCCGCCGGGCGCGCGCGCCCGCGTCGGTCTCACGGGTCTGACGGTTGCCGAGCACTTCCGCGACCAGGGCCAGGACGTGCTGTTCTTCGTCGACAACATCTTCCGCTTTACGCAAGCCGGTTCCGAAGTGTCGGCGCTGCTGGGGCGTATTCCTTCGGCCGTGGGTTATCAGCCGACGCTCGCCACCGACATGGGCGCGTTGCAGGAGCGCATCACCACCACCAACAAGGGCTCGATTACTTCGGTGCAGGCGATCTACGTGCCGGCCGACGACTTGACCGACCCCGCGCCCGCCACCTCGTTCGCCCACTTGGACGCGACCACGGTGTTGTCGCGCGCGATTTCGGAAAAGGGCATCTACCCGGCGGTCGACCCGCTCGACTCGACCTCGCGCATGCTTTCGCCGCTGGTTGTCGGCGAAGAGCACTACAGCACCGCACGCCTGGTACAGCAGGTGCTGCAGAAGTATAAGTCGCTGCAGGACATCATCGCCATTCTCGGCATGGACGAATTGTCGGAAGAGGACAAGATCACGGTGGCGCGGGCCCGCAAGGTCGAGCGCTTCCTGTCGCAGCCGTTCCACGTCGCCGAAGTCTTCACCGGTTCGCCCGGCAAGTTCGTCGACCTCGCCGACACCATCAAGGGCTTCCGCGATCTTTGCGAAGGCAAGTACGATCACCTGCCGGAAGCCGCCTTCTACATGGTCGGCACGATCGAAGAGGCGGTCGAAAAAGGCAAGAAGCTCGCCGCCGAAGCCGCGTAAGCTTTTGGTGCCGTCATCGCCGGTTGATCCGGCGACCCATCGAAAGAGCAGGTTTCGACTGATGGACCCGCTGGGCGTGCAAGCCCGCGGGTGACCACGGAAGGAAAACGGAAAGACCATGGCCACCTTTCACTTCGATCTCGTCTCGCCCGAAAAGATGGCGTTCTCCGGTGAGGTCGATCAGGTCGACGTTCCCGGCGCCGAAGGCGATTTCGGTGTGCTGGCCGGTCACGCACCGGTCGTGGCCGCGATCCGGCCGGGCATCCTGACGGTGATTTCGGGCGGCTCGAAGCAGAAGATCATCGTGCTCGGCGGGATTGCCGAGGTTTCGGAGAAGGGCCTGACGGTCCTTGCCGACGTCGCCACCTCGATCGACGAACTCGACCGGGCGAAGTTTGCGGAAACGATTTCCGACATGGAAGCCAAGCTCTCCGAAAAGGAAGGCTCCGAGCTCGACAAGGCGATCGAGCGGCTCGACCACTTCAAGAATATCCAGCAAGAGCTGAATACGACGGCGATGCACTAAGAGACCAGGTCGCGGTTGCGACCGCAGACGTCTGACGGCATGTTGTAGCGCGCTTGGGTAGATCCGGGGCCAGCTGTCATGAAACGCAAGATCGCGGCGATATTCGCAGCCGACATTGCCGGTTACTCCAGACTGGTCGCTGAAGACGAAGAGGAGACGCTGCGCCGCCTCGCCTCGTACCGTCAGGTCACCGACGATTTCATCAGCCGGTATGGCGGCCGAATCTTCAACACCGCAGGCGACGCCGTGCTGGCCGAGTTCTCCAGCGCGGTCGAGGCCGTCAGGTGCGCGATCGACATCCAGGAAAGTCTGCGCACCCGCAATCTCGCTTATCCGCCCAGCCGCCACATGAGCTTCCGCATCGGCATCACCATCGGTGATGTGGTCGAGCGCGACGGCGATCTGCTCGGTGACGGCGTCAATATCGCGGCCCGTCTCGAGGGCCTTGCTGAGGTCGGCGGCATCTGCGTTTCACGCGCCGTCCACGAGCAGGTGGCCAACAAGCTGTCGGTGCAGTTCGCCGATATCGGCGCGCAGGAAGTCAAAAACATTCCCAATCCCGTTCACGCTTTCATGGTCTCCATGAAACGGGAAGACGGAACTTATGCGGCGCCGCTGCCGCCGTCGAAGAAGCCTGTTCCGCAAAGCTCGGTCGGGCCGAACTGGCTCTGGCCGGCGGTGGTGATGGTGGTGTGCCTGGCCGCAATCGGCGTCGGCGGCTTCCTCTATTTCACCAAGCTTGAAATCCAGGAGAACGCCAAGGCCTCGATGGCGTCGAGCCCGATCGCTTCGCCGACCGCTGCGCCAGCCGCGCCCGAACCGATGCCGAAAACGGCGGCCATGCCGAAGATGCCACCGCCGATGCCAACCACATCGATGCCGGCTGCGCCAATGCCACCGATGCCGGCGAAACAGATGCCGCCTCCGGCGATGCCGCTCGCCGAGAAATTCGCCGCCGAATCCATCCCTTTCGTTCCGGACAGAGCGCGGCAGCGTCTGGCCTCCGACTACGCGCCGGCCGGCGGTGACAAGGCGCTGGCGCTGACGATTTCAGGCGTTCATGCCTTTGCGGCGAACCAGGCGAATGAGGAAGCCGCCCGCAATCAGGCGCTCGAGCAGTGCCAAAAATTCGCGGATGCGATGCAACCGCAGCGCAAATGCGAGGTCTACGCGGTCGGCGATACCGTCGTTTATCCGCATGGCCGGCCGCCGATGCCGCCGATGCCATGGCTGCGGCGCGATCCATTGATCGAGAAGCCGTTCTCCGCCAAGGACACGCCGATCGTACACGATGTCGGCAAGGTCAGGCTGGAGGCGCTGTATCCGCAAAGCCGCAAGTCCAGATCAATCGCGATCGGGCCGGCCGGGCAATTCTTCTTCAATTTCGGCATCGAGAGCGATGAAGAATCGATACGCCGGAATCTCGAGACGTGCGGAGCCGCCATCGGTACGGCCTGCATGATCGTCGCGCTCGACGACGTCTTTGTCGTTCCGGCGCCGATGACGCTGCGGGCGATCGGTTTCTTTCAGGCCCGGACGAACGCGATGATCGTGCCGGAGATGAGAGACGAAGTGATGCGCAAGCTCGCCGACGGCAACAGCGGATGGAGCGCAGTTGCGGTCGGCGCGGCGGGGCGGCCCGGCCTCGGGCTTAAAGCGCCCGGCGAGCAAGCCGCAATCAACGAAGCCATGAACAACTGCGCCAGGCGTGACAGCGATTGCCGCGTCATTGCCATCGGACCGTTTCTGGTCGGACCGAATTAATCCGGCGCGATCGCGAACTCTGAAAATTGTCGCGCGACCGCCAGATAGACGTCGCGCCGGAACGGCACCACCAGGTCGGCGACACGATCGAGGCGCTCCCAGCGCCATTGGTCGAATTCCGGCGGCTGGTCGTTGCGTGTCGTCAACGGATCGATCTCGTGTTCGGAGCCGGTAAGGCGCAGTGCAAACCATTTCTGTCGCTGGCCGCGAAACTGCGCCAGCCGGTGCGATGGCGGTCCCGAATAGGGCGGGAATTCATATGTCAGCCAGCCGGTCTCGCCGAGATAGTCGGCGTTCTTCACGCCCGTCTCCTCCCAGAGTTCGCGCATGACGGCGTCGCGTGGATTTTCGTCGGCGTCGATGCCGCCTTGCGGCATCTGCCATTCAAGGCCGGGGAGGATGATTTCCGGGCCGTCGTCCCTGAATCGTCGTCCAATCAGCACGCGGCCCGCGGCATTGAAGAGCGCAACGCCAACGTTTGGTCGGTAAGGCTTCTGCATGTGGGGTTCAGCGGGCAGCGGAAAACTCAGGCGCTCGCGAGTTTGGCGAATTCCTTGACCACGCGCTCGTAGACGGGCCGCTTGAACGGAACGATCAGGTCGGGGAGGTTCTTCATGGGCTCCCACCGCCAGCTCACGAATTCGGCCTTGTGCCCGCCTGGGCTTGCGACATTGATTTCGTCGTCATTGCCGGTGAAGCGCACGGCGTACCACTTCTGCCGCTGACCGCGATAGCGGCCCTTCCAGGCCCGCCCGGCGATGGTGCGCGGAATGTCGTAGACCAGCCAGTCCGCGACCTCGGCAAGCTTCTCGACCGAACGGACGTTGGTCTCCTCGTAAAGCTCCCGTTTGGCGGCTGCCCAGGTGTCCTCGCCGGGATCGACGCCGCCTTGCGGCATCTGCCAGACATGGGACTCGTCGACATGCTCGATGCCGCCGGCCCGGCGACCGATGAAGACCAGCCCGGCTGCGTTCATCAGCATCATGCCGACACAGGTTCGATAGGGCAGGTCTTCGTAACGCGCCATTCCGTCAGGGCCTCTCGCTTAGCTTGATTTTGATTTCAGCATCGCGGTTGTCAATGGCACGAGCAAAAGACCATGGCTGTCCAGCGTCCGGGTCCAGGCGCTGATCCGTTCGATCGAGATCGGCAAAGCCGAGGCGACGCCGACCGCCATGCCGCGTTCCTTGGCCAATCCCTCGAGTTTGGCCAGCGCGCGATCGATTTCGCCCGAGGTCGGGACCGCATCAATCGGGACGTCGGCCTTGGCAAAGGGAACCGCCTGTGTCGCCGCCAGCGACGGGGCGACGCTACGTGCCGAGCCGTCGTCGAACAGCCCGAGGCCGCGCTTGGCGGCTTCCTTCACGATCGGCGCCATCGCGGTATCGGTCGCCACAAAGCGAGCGCCCATGAAATTGGCGATGCCGGCATAGCCCTGGAACCGGCTGAGGTGCCAATACAGGCGATCGACGTTCTGCTCCGCCGCGAGTGTCGTCAGCAGGGTCTGCGGTCCCGGATCGTTGTCGGGATAATCATACGGCTCCATCGGGATTTGCAGCAGGATCTCGTGATGCTGCGCGCGGGCCCGCTCGACCAGCTTGCCTGGGTCCGAGCCATAAGGGGTAAACGCCAGCGTCACCGCGGCCGGCAATTTCAGGATCGCATCCACCGTCTTGGCCGCGCCCACGCCGAGGCCGCCGACGACGATGGCAACGATCGGCATCTTTGCAGCCTTGGCCCGGTCGACGTCACCGGCATAGACGCTGACGGGCTTCAACCCGTCGGCGGCTATCGGGATCATGCCGTAGCGGGATTTTTCCAGAAGCCGCGGGTCGATCCCCGACATCATGGCGGGAGCCGCAGCCGGATCCTTGTCAGACGCCTCGCCACCGCCGATCGCTACGTCGTGGCGCGCGCCGCTGGAGCCATCGATGATGGTGACCGTGCGCTGTTCGGAGGCGCTAGTGGCCTTCGAATTGGCCGCGGGTTCAGCGCCATGCGCCGCGGTTGCGGGTTTCTCGGCCGGCATCTCGGGGGACTTCGTGGCCGCTTTATCTTCGCCTGACGAAGGCCCGATCGCGATTCGCACCAGCGGCTCGCCGCCGAATGGGTCGTCGTGGAAGAGGGCATAACCGGCAAAAGTCGCCAGAAACAGCCCGAGCAGGGCTGCCAAAGCCTGCTTTCCGGTGAAAGGCAGCCGAAAACGGCGCTTGCCGCGCGCGGTTTCCCGTCCAAGCGGAGCGCTCAGCTCGTCAGCCGCCTCTGCCATCGAATCCCCGAATCAATCGAGGTTAAAGATACCACGGCCACGCAAGGCGGCGGCAGGGTGGAACCGGGCTCTCGGAGAGCCGCCCGATCGGCCTCATCAGAGCGCTTTCGAGGTTCATGACGGCAAACAAAAAGGGCGGCCCGCGGGGCCGCCCTTTGATTGTGGAAAACAGCGCCAAGCCGATTAATTGGCTTCCTTGGTGGCAGGTTGCTTTTCGACCGAGGCCTTGTCGGTCGTCGACTTGTCGTCGCTTGCGCTGGCCGGCGCGCTGGCGTTGACCTTCACGCCATGCAACAGGTCGTCGGCCATCTTCAGCGCCTTGTCGTTTTTGGGATCCGGCGGCACGTAGGACTGCGAACCGGTCTTCTCGTCGCTGCCGTTGGTCAGGTGACCGCGCAGCGAGGCTTCGCCCTTGGTATCGGTGCGTGCCTTCAACTCATCCGGCACGTCCTGCAACACCTCGATGTCGGGCACGATGCCCTTGGCCTGGATCGACTTGCCGGACGGCGTGTAATAGCGCGCCGTGGTCAAGCGCAGGGCGCCATTGCCGGCGCCGAGCGGAATGATGGTCTGAACCGAACCCTTGCCGAACGAGCGGGTGCCGATCAGCGTTGCACGCTTGTGGTCCTGCAACGCGCCGGCGACGATCTCGGACGCCGAAGCCGATCCGCCGTTGATCAGTACGATCACCTGCTTGCCCTTGGTGAGGTCGCCCGGACGCGCCGAGCGGCGCTGGGTTTCCTCGGCGTTGCGTCCGCGGGTGGAGACGATTTCACCGCGCTCGAGGAAGGCATCGGAAACGGTCACGGCTTCTTCGAGAAGCCCGCCGGGATTGTTGCGCAGGTCGATGATGTAGCCCTTCAGCTTGTCACCGAGCTGGTTTTGCAGGTTGGCGATTTCCTTCTTCAGGCCTTCGGTGGTCTGCTCGTTGAAGGTGGTGATGCGAATATAGGCGATGTCGTCATCCTCGACGCGCGCGCGTACCGAGCGGACGCGGATGTTGTCGCGCACCAGCGTGATGTCCATCGGATTGTCCGCGCCCTTGCGCAGCACCTTGAGCCGGATCTTGGTGTTGACCGGGCCACGCATCCGCTCAACCGCTTGATTGAGCGTCAGGCCCTGGACCTGCTCGTCGTCGAGCATGGTGATGATGTCGTTGGCGAGGATGCCGGCCTTGGACGCCGGCGTGTCGTCGATCGGCGACACCACCTTGATCAAGCCGTCTTCCATGGTGACTTCGATGCCGAGCCCGCCGAATTCGCCGCGGGTCTGCACCTGCATGTCGCGGAAGCTCTTGGCATCCATGTAGCTGGAATGCGGATCGAGGCCGCTCAGCATGCCGCTGATCGCGGACTCAACGAGCTTGCTGTCGTCAGGCTTCTCGACATAGTCGCTGCGCACCCGCTCGAACACGTCGCCGAACAGATTGAGCTGGCGGTAGGTATCCGACGTCGCGGCGCGCGCAATCGAGCCCATCATCACCGAACGGGGCTGGGTTACGAAGAGCGTCAATGCCGCGCCGGTGGCGGCGCTGAGGAGAATGAGAGAAGTCTTGCGCATCATCCGCGAACCTTTTCGCCTTCATTTGCGGCCCACCATGGGCCTGGATCAATGGGAGTGCCGTCCTTACGGAACTCGATATAGAGCACGGGTTGGCTGGCACTGGTTGCCAGTATCGAAGCGACCTGGGATGTTGTCCCCATGGTCGCGACCGGCTCCCCCGTAAGAACAAACTGTCCGATGTTAACCGAAATGCGCCCCATTCCGGCGATCAGGACATGATACCCGCCCCCGGCGTTGAGGATCAAGAGTTGTCCGTAGCTGCGAAACGGACCAGCGTAAACGACCCAGCCGTCACACGGGGTTGTGACCTGCGCGCCGGCGCGGGCCGCCAAAGAAATGCCTTTTTCGACGCCACCTGCACCGTCGGAACCGCCAAAATCCCGTATTTTCACACCGTTGACCGGCAAAGCGAGCAATCCCTTGGCGGAGGCGAAAGCGATGGCCGGGCTCAACCGGGACGGGTTTTTCAGGCCGTTTAGATTCGGCTTCCCGTCGGCTGGATTGGGCGCTCCCTGCAAGGTGGCCGTGGCGGCAGCTTTCGCCGCGCTCCTGACGTCCTGTTCCATCTTGCTGATCAAGCCCTGAAGGCTGTCGACCTGCTTGGAGAGCGCAATGGCGCGCGAGCCTTCGCTCTCCAGGTCCTTCTCGATTCCGCTTTGTTTGCGCTGACGTTCGTCGACCAGGGCCGCAAGGCGGGTCTGGTCGTCCCTCAGGTGGTCGCGGTCGGCGGCCAGGCGATCGCGCTCGGCGCCAATCGCCTTGCGCAAGGCGACGAGCTCGCCGAGGTCCTTGGCCAGGACTTCGGCACGGGCACGCAATTCGGGCACAACCGATCCGAGCAGGATCGCGGTTCGGAGCGATTGCAGCGCATCCTCGGGCCTGACCAGCAGAGCGGGCGGCGTCCGGCGTCCGGCGCGCTGCAAGGCCGCCAGCACTTCCACCACCTCGGCGCGACGCGAATCGAGTGAACCTCTGATTTCCTGCTCGCGTGCATCGAGCGGGCGAAGCCGCGTCTCGGCGTCGCCGATTCGGCTTTCAATGGTTCTGACTTGCGCGGCGACATCGATCAACTGCGCATTGAGCTTAGCTCGGTCCTGACCGATCGCGGCGATCTCGGCCTTGAATTGCTGCTGCAACTCGGTCGAGCTCTTTTGCTGCGCGCGGGTCGCCTCGAGCTCCTGCTCGCGCTGCTTGATTGCGTCAGGCGATGCGGCCGCTTGCGGCGCAGGTAGCGCAACCTGCGCCGTTGCGGGGGCGCCGACCGAGACAAAACTGGCGGAAACGAAAATGGCCGAAAGGCGGGCCAGCGCGTCGCGGCGGGCGACGCCGTAAGGTTGCGGATTGTTCCGTGCCGGTTGCATCAATCCAGTTGTGCCTTACGCCAGCGCGCTTTGCGCCTTATGCGCGGTGATAGGGGTGGCCTGCCAGGATGGTGGCCGCACGGTAGACCTGTTCGAGAAGCATGACGCGCACCATCTGGTGCGGCCAGGTCGCGGAGCCAAAGGCCATCCTCATTTGTGCCTTGCGCCGCAATTCAGGCGAAAGTCCGTCCGCGCCGCCGATTGCGAAGATAGTATTGGCGGCCTGGTCGTCACGCCAGCGGGCGAGATTCCGGGCGAATGTACCGCTGTCGAGGCTGTCACCGCGTTCGTCGAGCGCGACCAGCACGGATTTGGGCGGGATTGCCGCCGAAATGGCCGCAGCTTCCTCTGAGATACGGGTATTTGCGTCTCGGGCGCGGCTCTCGGGCAACTCGTGAATCTCAAGCCCGCGAAATCCGAGCTTGCGGCCGATGTCGTCGAACCGCTCGCGATAGCGTTCGGCGAGTTCCCGCTCCGGCCCCTGCTTGAGCCGTCCGACGGCGATGACGAGAAGGCGCATGATCAGGCCAAGCTGCTCGGGTTTGCGTCTAGACAGACTTGGCTGACCACCAAGTTGACACTTGCCGTCCTCCGGAACGAGGTCCCAGGAAGCAAGTGCCGGACTCCAAACCCCACTCTCGACCGAAAGCTAGACCGCCTTCGCCGGACCCTGCGTCCACAATCTTTCGAGATTGTAGAACTCGCGGACCTCTGGCCTGAAGATGTGGAGGATCACGTCCCCGGAATCGATCAGCACCCAATCGCAATTGGGCAGACCTTCGACGTGGGGATTTTTGATTCCACTTTCTTTGAGACCTTTGGCGACGTTTTCCGCGATCGCGCCAACGTGCCGGTTCACCCGGCCGGTGGTGACGACCATGTAGTCGGAAAATGCCGATTTGCCGCGAAGGTCGATGGTGACCGTTTCTTCCGCCTTCATATCGTCGAGGCGGGAGAGGATCATATTCAGGGTCTTGTCGGCGTCTGGTTGCGCCTTCAAGGCCGCAGCTTGGGTCGATGTTTTACGCGCGGGTTTGGTTGCCTTGGGTAAAACAGACTTGGACAATACAGACGTGGCCAGGGACCATTCCTTTCACTGTATCGCGAACACCCGAATCCTTCGGACGCCCGCCCTCATTCTACGCATGTGGGGTTAATGGTTTCAATATCCAGTGTCCCGGTTCTGACGTAGGTAGCGAATGTCAAATCCGCCACACTGGTACCCCACCGTTTTCCGAAGTTCGAAAGCCTCGATCCGGCCACTCCCGACATGAACTTCGGAAAATGTGGGCGACCGGTATTTTGATGCTAGTGGAGTGGATTTGACATTCGCTACACTGTAGCCCGGAGTGCGTAATGCGAATGTCAAATCCACTCCACTAGAAACCTATATTTGCTAGTGGTCCTTTGATTCTAACATTTGCAAAAATGCCAGCCATATCGGATGCAAATGTTGGAATCGGACCACTAGAGAGGTCGGCTTGCGACCTCAATCCGTCCTCCAGCTTCCGTCCTGGTTCCGCAAACCGGTCGATGACAGGTACAGTTTCAGGCCGGTGAGAAAGACCCAGGCCGGTGTGGGCTGTTCGGCAAGGCCCGCCGCGTGAATTTCTGGAAGACGGTAGCGTCCGAGAGCCTGGGCGGCCGGCGAAGCGAGAGCGCGGAAGGTCTGGGGCGGGCGATCGATCACCGCGATCGGGACCTCGGATGCGATAACTCGCCAATCATGCCAGCGGTGAAATTGCGCAAGATTGTCCGCTCCCATGATCCAGACAAAATGCAGACCGGATGCGCGGCGGCACAAATATCTGATCGTCTCGGCAGTGTAGCGCGTTCCGATGACGGATTCGAGACAACTCACCTCGATGCGCGGATCGCGTGCAACTTGCCGCGCCGCTTCCATGCGCTCGGCAAGGTCATGCGGCGCGCGGTCGGCCTTGAGCGGATTGCCCGGCGTCACCAGCCACCACACCCGGTCAAGCTTCAGGCGCTTGATCGCAAACAGGCTGATGGCGCGATGGGCCAGATGCGGCGGATCGAACGAGCCGCCCAACAGGCCGATGCGCATGCCGTTGGCATAAGGCGGAAGGGCGGACGCCACAGTGGACGCGGCCGGAGAGATTTTTCTCAACGCGTTCCCCGCTCGCGGGCAGTGGTGTACATCACGGCCGCGTCTGCCCCGTGCCGTGAACGCGATATTTGAAGCTCGTCAGTTGTTCGGCGCCCACAGGGCCGCGGGCGTGAAATCGGCCGGTGGCAATTCCGATCTCGGCGCCGAAACCGAATTCGCCGCCATCGGCAAATTGGGTCGATGCGTTGTGCAACACGATCGCCGAATCGACCTCGTTGAGGAATTTGTTGGCCGCGGCCTGATCGTCGGTCACGATCGCATCGGTATGGTGCGAGCCGTGGGTGTGGATATGCGCGATCGCCTCATCAAGGCCGTCCACGACCCTGGCCGCAATGATCGCGTCCTCATATTCGGTGTCCCAGTCTTCGTCGGAAGCCGGTTTCACCCGTGCATCGGTTTGCTGCACGGTGCTGTCGCCGCGCACTTCGCAACCGGCATCGAGCAGCATTTCGACCAGGGGCTTGAGCGACGTCGAGACGCCCTTGCGATCGACCAGCAAGGTCTCGGCCGCGCCGCAGACTCCGGGCCGGCGCATCTTGGCATTCAGCACGATCGATTTCGCCATATCCAGATTGGCGGCGTGATCGACGTAGACGTGATTGACGCCTTCCAGATGCGCGAACACCGGCACGCGTGCTTCCGCTTCGACGCGTCCGACAAGGCTCTTGCCGCCGCGCGGCACGATGACGTCGATCGCGCCATTCAATCCCGTCAGCAATAGCCCGACCGCGGCGCGGTCGCGCGTCGGCACGAGCGTGATCGCCGCCTCGGGCAAGCCAGCCTCGCGCAAGCCCTGCACCAGACAGTCGTGGATCGCGCGGCAGGAACGGAAACTGTCGGAGCCGCCGCGCAGGATGACGGCATTGCCGGACTTCAGGCAGAGCACGCCGGCGTCGGCGGCCACATTGGGCCGGCTTTCGAAGATCACTGCGACGACACCGAGCGGCACGCGAACGCGTTCGATGGTCATGCCATTTGGACGCTGCCAGCGTTCGGTTACGACCCCGACCGGATCGGGAATCGCGCGCACGGTTGCGACCCCGTCGGCCATCGCATCGATGCGGCTTGGAGTCAGCGTCAGGCGGTCGACGAAGGCCGATGTCGCACCGTTGGCACGAACCTCAGCAACGTCTTCGGCATTGGCGGCGAGAATCGCTGCGGAATTCGTCCGGATCGCGCGTTCGATTGCTTCCAGCGCCTTGTTTTTTTGCTCGGCAGGCGCGAGCGACAGCACGCGCGCGGCGCCACGTGCCCGCGCAGCGAGAACAGTCATCAATTCGGTCAAATCGGCGTTGCCGTCGATCGCCTTCAGCGGCGCGGTCATGTCCAAATCCCGGTAAAGAGCATGCTTTAGCATGAAAAACCGCCGTTTGCGAAGGCCGGCGCGACCTCAAGATGCAGGAGCGGCGGGCGAGGAGGGTCGGCCATTGGCCCTGCGAAAACGAGGCTATATTTTCGAGCTCGTGAAATCTCCGGCATCGATTCAGCACGGTTTCGGGTTTTATCTATCCCCATGCGCGCCAGATGCGCGCCAGAACAGCCATTTTGGCGATCTTGCCGGTGCCGCCGCGGTAGGCATCGCCAAATGGTGGCCCGCGGCCACGTTCGCTAGCCTGTTGGAAGCGATCCGCTCGGGCCGATGACGAGGTCGTCGCGGTGGATCATTTCGGCCCGGCCGCTGATGCCAAGGATCGTCAGGACATCGCCGGACGAGCGGCCCTTGATCTTCTCAGCGTCGTCGGCGTCGTAGGCCACAAGCCCGCGGCCGACCTCGTGGGTGTCGGGTCCACGGACCACCACGGCATCGCCACGGGCAAACTGGCCGTCCACCCGGATCACGCCGGCTGGCAGCAGGCTTTTGCCGGCGCGCAGGGCGCTGACCGCGCCGGCATCGATGGTCAGCGTGCCCTTTGGCTCGAGCGAGCCGGCGATCCAGCGCTTGCGCGCAGTGACGGGATTGGCCGGCGTCAGGAACCAGGTGCAGCGGCCG
Organism: Bradyrhizobium erythrophlei; assembly: GCF_900142985.1. Lineage (NCBI taxonomy): Bacteria > Pseudomonadati > Pseudomonadota > Alphaproteobacteria > Hyphomicrobiales > Nitrobacteraceae > Bradyrhizobium > Bradyrhizobium erythrophlei. The sequence continues at coordinate 2,729,329 of NZ_LT670849.1, read as the reverse complement.
CCGTCGGCGATCGCTTGCAATGGATGCTCGATCTTGCCCGAGGCGATCAGCATATGCGTGCCGGCGATGGTGGCGATCTTGGCCGCCTCGATCTTGGTGTACATCCCGCCGCGCGACAGTTCGGACTCGGCCGCTCCCGCCATCGCCTCGATTTCCGAGGTGACGGACTCCACGATCGGGATCAGCTTGGCGTCGGGATTGGCGACCGGCGGCGCCGTATAAAGGCCGTCGATATCGGAGAGCAGGATCAGAAGATCTGCGCTCGTCATCGTGGCCACGCGCGCGGCGAGGCGATCGTTGTCGCCATAACGGATTTCGTTGGTGGCGACCGTGTCGTTCTCGTTGATGATCGGCACCGCGCGCCATTCGAGGAGCTTGGCGATGGTCGAGCGTGCGTTGAGATAGCGGCGGCGCTCTTCGGTATCCTGAAGAGTGACGAGGATCTGCCCGGAGCCGATGCCATGCGCGCCCAGAACTTCCGACCAGATGCGGGCCAGCGCGATCTGCCCGACGGCGGCCGCCGCCTGGCTTTCTTCCAGCTTCAGCGCGCCACGCGGCAGTTTCAAACGGCCGCGGCCCAGCGCGATCGAGCCGGATGAGACCACCAGCACGTCGCGTCCTTCGCGGTGCAATTTGGCAAGATCGTCCACCAGCGCCGAAAGCCAGGCCGCACGCACTTCGCCGGCAGCCGAATCGACCAGCAGCGAAGAGCCGACCTTGACGACGATGCGGCGGAAGTTTTTTAAACTCGGGCGGGCCATGGCGTTCTGTAGCCGTGTGGGCGGAGCTTCGAAGGGTGTTATAGCAGATGGTGCAACGGTACAGGCAATTAGCCCGGCGGCATCGCCCAAGGTTCAGCCTGGGACGGCTCGGCCTGCGCACCGGCCTTGGCCTTGTTGGAAACCGGCGCTTCGCCGATGACCTCGACAAGCGCCCGCAATGCGGTCTCGACGCCTTCGCCGGTGACGCCTGAAATCAGAAGCGGCGTCTTCTTCGAAGCACGCTTCAGCCGCTCCTTCTGTTTCTTCAACTCTTCCGCGGTCACCGCGTCGATCTTGTTCAGCGCGACGATCTCGATCTTGTCGGCAAGCGTGCCTGCGTAGGCTTCGAGCTCGGCGCGCACCGTCTTGTAGGCCTTGCCGGCATGGTCGGTCGTGGCATCGACGAGGTGCAGCAAAACGCGGCAGCGCTCGACATGGCCGAGGAAACGATCGCCGAGACCCGCGCCTTCATGTGCACCCTCGATCAGTCCGGGAATGTCGGCGAGCACGAACTCGCGCCCGTCGGCATTCACCACGCCAAGTTGTGGGTGCAACGTCGTGAAGGGATAGTCGGCGATTTTGGGTTTTGCTGCACTGACCTTGGACAGGAAGGTCGACTTGCCGGCATTGGGCAAACCAACGAGCCCGGCGTCGGCGATCAATTTCAGCCGCAGCCAGATCCAGCGTTCCTCGCCGACTTCGCCGGGATTGGCGTTGCGCGGGGCGCGGTTGGTCGAGGACTTGAAATGCGCGTTGCCGAATCCGCCATTGCCGCCTTCGGCAAGCACGAACTTCTCTCCGAGTGTGGTGAAGTCGTGGATCAGCGTCGTTCTGTCTTCGTCGAAGATCTGTGTGCCGACCGGCACCTTGAGCACGATGTCTTTGCCGTTGGCGCCATGGCGGTCCTTGCCCATGCCATTGGTGCCCTTCGGGGCCTTGAAGTGCTGCTGATAGCGATAATCGATCAGGGTATTGAGCCCGTCGACCACTTCGACGATCACATCGCCGCCACGTCCGCCATTGCCGCCGGAAGGGCCGCCGAACTCGACATACTTCTCGCGACGGAAGGCCACGCAGCCGTTTCCACCGTCGCCGGAGCGGATATACACCTTGGCTTCGTCAAGGAATTTCATGGGCTACCATAGCGTTTTCAAGCGAAGTGGGCACCGGTTCGCGTCAAGAAAACGCGTCAAGACGTCAGTCTAGAACCTCGGTTCTGCGCCGAGGTTCTAAGTAGGGCAGGGGCCGCGCTGCGGCAACCCTGCAAATCATCGATTTTGACGGGAAGCCTTAATTTTCAGGCCTTTTCTCCGCGACTGCCAGGTCAATCGGCGGCTTCGATGGCAGCAATGCCAAACCGGAGCTGGAGAGGTTTTGGCCAACCTGATAGGTGGGCGCCATCATCTAGCTTACCGTTCGTTCAATGAGCCTTCGCGCAACCATATCCTCCGTCACCGACGATCGTTCCACGCGCCTTGGCGGCATCCTGCTGATGCTGACGGCGGTCGCCATGTTCGCGTTCGGCGACGCGCTCGGCAAATATATCGTGGCGACCTATTCGGTCGGACAGCTCATGTTGCTGCGCTCCTGCGCGGCGTTCGCGCTGATGGGTCCATCGATCTGGCGGCATCGTGCGGAATTCCGCCGCATGGACCGGCCCTGGTTGCAACTGCTGCGTGTCGTCCTGTCGACGCTGGAGATCGCCGCTTTCTTTCTCGCCACCGTCTATCTGCCGCTCGCCGACGTCGTCACCTACTACCAGGCGACGCCGATTTTCGTGACCGCCTTGTCGGGGCTGGTATTGGGCGAGCGCATCGGATGGCGGCGCTGGAGTGCGATCCTGGTCGGATTTGGCGGCGTCCTGATCGCGCTTCAACCGTCGGCGCAGACGATCACGTGGCCGGCGATGATCGCGCTGGCCGGCAGCCTGGCGTTCTCGTGTTCGCTGCTGACCACTCGCTTGTTGCGAACGACGCCCGACATCGTGCTGGTCTCGGCGCAGTTCGCGGGCGGGCTGGCGTTCGGCCTCGTGATTGCGCCTGCCGGCTGGGTGACGCCGACCTGGAGCAGCCTTGTCCTGTTCTTTGCGGCCGGCGCGATCTCGGCCTGCGCTTTGCTCTGCGTTAACCGTTCGCTGAAGCTCGCGCCCGCCAGCACCGTCGTGCCGTATCAATATACGATGATCGTCTGGGCGGTCGCGTTCGGCTATATCGTGTTCGGCGACGTGCCGTCACTGTCGACAGCGATCGGTGCCACCGTCGTCATCGGCGCCGGGCTATATATTTTCTTCCGCGAGCGGCAGCTCGGGCGGACTGAAATTGCAGTAAGCCCGCCCGCCTGAGCGTGCATTATTTGCGCCGCGTCGAACTGCCCCAGTTCTTCAGCGACGCCCAGACGCCGCGCGTCAGTCGAAAGCAGTCGACGGGAGCCGACGATCCGATCGATTCGAAGCGATGCAATTCCACGCCGCTCCACTGGAAGCCGCATTTCTCCAGCACGTTGCGCGAGGCGGGGTTGGTGACCCGCGCAAAGGAGCGGACGAACGCGATGTCGAACTCCTCGAAGGTGAAATCGAGCACCGCGCGCGCGGCCTCGGTGGCAAAGCCTTGCCCCCAATGGTCCACGCCCAGCCAGTAGCCGAGCTCCGGAGTCTCGGCCTCGCGCCAACCGGCGCCGACCATTCCGATCGGCGTGTGATTGTGTTCGACCAGGAACACGACTTCGCGCGGCTGGCTCGCCACGTGGCGCACAAACTCGACGGCGTGATTTTGCGAATACGGATGCGGCAGGCGGGTGTTCACCGCGATGCGGCGATTGTCGGCGAGACGTGCAATCGCGTTGACGTCGGCGAGCGTCGGCCGGCGCAACGTCAGCCGCTCGGTATCGAGAATGCAACGTCCAGCCTCGCGCAACGCCGTGGGCGGGATATCCTGCAACATCAGAGGCTCCTTGAGGGTCACTCTTGGAAAGTTGCGGCGCATCGCTAGCGACAGGCGCGCAACAGAAAAGGGGAGGCCGGTTTCCCGCCTCCCCTTGGAGCCTCTAAGCGCTCCGCCGGTTCAACAGGACCCGGCGGAATCAGCATGTTCCACCGTCTATTCGGCCGCCTCCGCCATCGGAATCACCGATACGAAGGTGCGGCCGCCAGTTTTCGCACGAAACTCGACACGGCCTTCCACCTTCGCAAAGAGAGTATGGTCCGTGCCCATGCCGACATTAAGGCCGGGATGCCAGGTCGTGCCGCGCTGACGCGCGATAATGTTGCCGGGAATCACATGCTCGCCACCATAGGCCTTGATGCCAAGGCGCTTGCCCGCGGAATCGCGGCCGTTACGTGATGAACCGCCTGCTTTTTTGTGAGCCATGGCCCGTCTCCAACTTCTACGTGATCTCTAGATCAATTCGTTGACGAATTCATTTCACTTCGTGTCACGCTCTTCTGAAGCGTATCACTTCTTGTCGGTCTTGCCCTTCTTGGCCGGCGCCTTCTTTGCCGCTGGCTTAGCGGCAGGCTTGGCAGCGGCCTTCTTGGCGGCCGGCTTCTTCGGCGCGGCCTTCTTGGCAGCCTTCGGCGCCTCGTCCGAGTCGCTCTCGGGCTTTGCCACCACCTTCTCGCGCTTCGGGCGCGGTCCGACGGTTGGCTTGTTGTCGTTGGTCAGGATCTCGGTGATGCGAAGCACCGTGATCTCGTCCCGATAGCCGCGCTTGCGGCGCGAATTCTTGCGGCGGCGCTTCTTGAAGGAGATGACCTTCGGTCCGCGCTTGTGCTGCAACACTTCGGCTGCAACGGTCGCGCCGGCCACCGTGGGCGTTCCAAGGATCGGGGACTCGCCGCCGACCAAAAGAACTTCTCCAAGCTGCACGATCGTGCCGACGTCGCCGGCGATCTTGCCAATCTCGAGCACATCATCCGGAACGACGCGGTACTGCCGGCCGCCGGTTTTGATGACTGCGAACATCGTTTTATTCCTTCGTGTTCGGTCCCGGCCTCGAACAAAAGTCCGGGCCGGCTTTTTCTTCAGTCGTTATGGGTTCAATTTCCGCGCGACGGGCCAAAAGCCTTAAATCAGCGCAAAAACAAACAGCGCGAGAAACCTCCCGCGCCGGGTGCCGGACTTATAGCCGCTAGAGGCCCCAAGTCAAGGAAAATGGCCCAAAAAACCGGCCATTTTCGTGGGATTTGCGCGCCCAAGGCGCCTCCGGCCGGCTTCCCGCCGCTCCCGCCTATCCCGGTGAAACCAATGGGGTTCCCGACGGTTGTCCCCATTCAAGCACTGGCTGGGGTAACATGGCTGAGGAAGTCCTTGCGACCGGAATTGCCCGGCACGGCGCTTCCCGCCTGCCATCGGTGGAAGTCGACAGTTTCAACGTCGAATTGAAGGACGACGACGGTTTTATCGGCGACCGCGCCAGCAAGGGCGCGTTCCGGAAAATCCTCGACGACCTGCGCAAGCCGCTGAAGAAGAACGGCGAGGACCCGCTCGGCGAAAAATCCGCCGCCAAAATCAGCAAGAGCGAACTCGATGAAGCCCTGTCGGGCGATGACGTCGGCAAGGCGGCGCTGGTGCACGGCGCGATCGAGGAATTCGCCAGTGAACTCGCCTATGTGACGTCGCGCTTCCTCAAGCAGAAGGCCTGGGCCGACACCGAGCGCATCGTGGTCGGCGGCGGCTTTCGCCAGAGCCGGGTCGGCGAACTCGCCATTGCCCGCACCGATAGTCTCTTGAAAGCCGAGGGCTTCAAGATCGACCTCTTGCCGATCCGTTTCGATCCGGACGATGCCGGCCTGATCGGTTGCCTGCACTTGGCGCCGTCGTGGATTTTCGAGGGCTATGACAGCATTCTCGCCATCGACATTGGCGGCACGAATATCCGCTGCGGCGTGGTCGAAACCCGCTGGAAGAAGGCGAAGGACCTGTCGAAAGCCGAGGTTTGGCACTCCGAGCTCTGGCGTCATGCCGATGACGAGCCGACGCGCGAGGGCGCCATCAAGCGCATGGTCAAGATGCTGAAAGGTTTGATCGAAGAGGCCGAAGCAGAAGGCCTCAAGCTTGCGCCCTTTATCGGGATCTCCTGTCCCGGCGTGATCAACGAAGACGGATCGATCGAAAAAGGCGCGCAGAACCTGCCGGGCAATTGGGAAAGCAGCAAATTCAATCTGCCGGCGAGCCTGGTCGAGGCGATCCCCATGATCGGCGATCACGACACGGCGATTCTGATGCACAATGACGGCGTCGCGCAGGGCCTGTCGGAGGTTCCCTTCATGCAGGATGTCGAGCATTGGGGCGTTCTCACCATCGGCACCGGGCTCGGCAATGCGCGCTTTTCCAATCGCCGGAACGGCAAAGATAAGGACAAGGAAAAGGACCGCGGCGGCGACGACAAGAAGGACAAGAAGAAGGGCGATTAAGCCGTCTTAGGCCTGCTTTTGCTTCGGTCCGTCTCTGCCGCGCGCCCGGTAACCTTGAGCGGTTAGGTTAAGAACGGGATCGCGTTGCCGCGCGTTTCGGGATCGCTAGGCTCGTCCCCGTCGCTCAGGCTGGATCCGCGAAGCCGCACTTCCGACCAGCAATTTCAATGAGCCGACACGGGACCGCCGGTTTTTTCCGCGTCTGGCGGTCCCACTTCTCCTCGCCCGGTGGAATTTTTAGAGCGCCAGCGCCTTGTCTGGCCGGACATCCTCGCCTAGAACTCGCCTCGACCCAGGGCAGCCGATTTGCCCTGATTTGCACCTGGAGAGGTGGCAGAGTGGTTGATTGTACCGCACTCGAAATGCGGCATAGGTGCAAGCCTATCGGGGGTTCGAATCCCCCCCTCTCCGCGCCGCCCTTCGCCCTTGCTGGCTTCAGGTGACATGCCACCCGCACCGAGTGTGCGGCTTGATCCAGATTCACATGTCAAACAGCTCACTCGCCGTCATGCCCCGCGCGGGGCATCCAGCATTCCAGAGGCCTATCGGCTCAAGCACGACTGTCTCTGGAATACTGGATCGCCCGGTCGAGCCGGGCGATGACACCGAGAGCAGACACACCTCCACCTTCCCGCGGCACGTTTCGCGCCCGAGTGATGCATCGTCGTGTCCCTCGTAAGAAGAGGGCACAGGGAATGCCGGTGCGCGAACGCACCCGCAGCCTCGCGTGCAAAACAAAAAAGCACACGAGTTAGTCACCACAGGTACGCCGAAACATCCGGCATTCCCTGCGCGATGGTTCTTGCGGCTTATGACGCGCTCTCCCCGGTGTCCGGGCTTGTTAGCCACCGTCGTTCGCGGGCTCGTCACCCGCAAACTTGATCCCAGCGTCGGGAGATCAGGACCACACGATTTCGCCGCACGCTTCCAGCCAGCGCCCGTCTTGCGCTGCCGAAAGCGTCCATCGCATCCCGCGCCAACGTCCGTGACGATCGCGATACGCCCTTGAGAGGCGCGAGACGCGCGGGCTTCTAAAGGTGATTTGCCCGACGGGGCAAGCGGAATTGTCCGCGACGGATTGGCGCGACGGGCAAAAGGTGCATCGCGTTGTCGAGGCGTCGATTAGTGAGATCGGCTGTGATGATGATGGTGTGATGGTCTTCGCGGGAAACGCTCGCGTGTAGCGGGCCGCGTTTCCTTGGATTTTGTTGGCGGAATCATTTGGAGAAGTTATTGGCTCCGCCAATCAGTTGGATTGGGTGGCGAGCGCTGGATCGCACCGTCCTAGCGGCGAACTCTTTTGCTTTTCGCCGTGCGCTTCGGTGCGGGTCGCGTTCGCGCATTGCGCTTCGGCGCGGGTCGCGCCTCGCGAACCGGCTCGGGCTCGGGTTCCCGCTGGGGCTGCGTATTGCGGACCGCCTCGGCCAGCATCGCATGCAGCTCGGCCTTGGTGCTCTTTTGCGGTTTCGCGTAACTGTCTTTTGCCATTCGGTCCTCGCCGTTATTTGTCGTCGGACTTCGCCGCTTCTCTTGCCAGGCGCTCAGCCTTCAATCGTTCGTAATTTTTCCGAAAAGCTTCCTGCGCTTGTCCGTACTCCGTCGCTGCGATCGATTTACTGGAGCGCTGAAAAGTCCTTCCAGCCTCTCGTTGCGCGAGGTTTTTGCTTGTTTTATCGCTCATGGATCACCTCCAATTTCAGTGACCGATGAGATGACGATAGCGCAGCAATGGTGCGCCGCGAGAAAAACCGCTGATTAAGATTGCTGATTAGGTTTAATGGCGGCGACTTTCGTCACGATCTTGGCCGCAAGCCGAAGACTCGGGACCGGGTTGCGCTATGGAAGTCGCTTCCGCCAACGAAATGGAGATTGGAAACGATTTGCAGGTTGCCCTATTCCCAAAACGTACTAGCCTGCCGGTCTTCGGAGGGCGCCGACGTGAACTCCACTCTCAAAATTCAGAAATCGGAAGTGACGACCTTGATCGAAAGAATCAAGATCGAACTCAAGAAGCGTGCAGATGCCAAGGCCAAGCGGATGCTTCTAAAAAGACCCAAAAGGCTCGCCAAACGCTGCGACTAGTTAATCGGCCGTCGATATCACCGATCTGTGCTGGTGCCGCCGCCGTCGGGATTGGGCATCCCAAATCACCTGGCCCAAATCTTTGCGCGGCCCTGCACGATGGTCTTGCGGTTTATGACGCGCTCTCCCCGGTGTCCGGGCTTGCTAGCCACCGTGGTCGGCGCAGATAGCGCAAGCATCATCGCCAACGTGATCCCAGCGTCGGGAGATCAGGACCACACGATTTCGCCGCACGCTTTGGCCGCGCCCGTCTCGCGCAACCGAAAAGCGTCCATCGCATCCCGCGCCCAACGTCCGTGACGATCGCGGTACGTCCCTCTTTTCGGGCGCGAGACGGCGAGGCTTCTAAAGGTGATTTGCCCGACGGGCCAAGCGGAAATGTTGGCGATGATTGGCACGACGGGCAGATTGCGAACGGCAGATACGTGCTCGGGTTGCCACTTCTCATGAGGATGTCGTCTAACCAATCAACCGAGAAGTAAGGACAACACTGAAAGTCCAAGAGCTAATAGAAAGATTCCGAAGGTCGAAAATAAAACAACTAGGACATTCTAGATTCCGGTTTGCTCTCACGCGGCGGCGCCACTTAGTCCAGTCCATGCATCCCCCCGCTCGCAGGAATTGCGGCAGCTTAGTTGGCGTAACTAGCTTGCTACGGCAGGTGCCTTTAGTTCCGCTAACTTTCTTGCAGCCTCATCCACTGTAAAAAAGTCCGAAATTGTCAAAGCGCCTTCGTTCATGAGAAGCCCAGCATATTTGACTTGACTGAATCCAACCGTGGACGCGCTATAACCAATTGCGAAGTAGTGCGGCTTTCCGAAATAATCTCGCGGAATCCTGATCGCGATACGTGGTGGCCCGACGGTCACGCTAGATCCCTTCAACATTGGAAAATCGGGCGGAGTGATGAACGATTTTTGAAGCCGGTGCAGCGCAAACGGCTCCAGAATCAAATTTGGATCAATTTTTCTGAACGCGCCGGTTTCGACGATGATCAATTCACTTTGAAAGTAAAACTCAAACAAGCTGTACAGCGCAGGTTCAGGAGAAAGATTCTGCATTGCTGCTTCGATCTCAATTACTTCGTCCGCGTGTCGGTGGTCCTTTGTCTTGCCGCCACCATCCGCAAAGAGAAAATTCACGCTTAATTCCGGTGACTTTCCCCGACGCAGAACGTCCCTTATTTCATAATCGTGCATCGGCACTGATCGTGATTCAAAGCGCCGATAATACTTCATATCGATTGAATTCTGGTGGGGCGCAAACGTCACGGCCGCCGGAATAGAAAGCACGTAAGCGACCAGCGTCGGATTGCCCTGGCTCAATACGATTGTTTCTATCTGTAGACCTTGGATTCTCGGAGCAGAATTTGTTTCGATAACTTGGCCCAACCATTCCGGTGAAAACGTTTTGGCGTCTACCCCAGCATCAATGCCCTGCGGTATGCCGCCCTTGCGCTCGCTGATGCCATATATGATTTGGCCTCCCGCCGAATTCGCAAAAGCGGTCACGTCTTTCACCAATTCCGCACGAGCCTCGCTGGTCTTCTGAAGTGCAGACGATGCCTTGTATTCGAGGGTAAGACTTTCCTGCAGGCCTTCTTCGACCAACCTTTCCAAATCAGCTCGAGTTTTCAGTAGCAGCATCCACGTGTTCGCTTTTTCGCCAGAGAGGCGTACTATTCTAATCGATGGATGATCTACCTTTGATTGAATAGCGTCAATCGCGTCGCAAATCGAATACTTTTTCTTTAGAATCCGAGCTCTACACCAACCACTCACCCCGCCGTCGCCCGGATCGTCGCCGCCAACGTCTTCAGCGAATTCTTCGTCGCGCGGTCATTGACGCTCGCATGCAGCACCACGTCGCGTGAGGGCAGGGGCGGCAGACCGAATTTCGCGCCGGCATCGATGACATCATGCGGCGCGACGCGGCGGCCGAGCGCGGCAGCAGCAAGGCCCGCGGAGACCGCAGCACCAATGGTCGAAACGCCGCCGCCGACAAACACTTCGGTCCAGGCAATGCCGGCCGCCTTCAGCGCGTCGAGCGCGAGACTCCGCACGCTGCAAGGTGCCGCCTGCGTCGCGATCCGCAACGGCTCGCCGATGCGGTATTCGAAGTCTGGCGCCGCCATCCAGCCAAAGGTTTCCCGCAAAATGGTCTCGCCGTCGCGGCGGCGATTGTCGTGCCGCAACACGATCGCCGCGTCGATCTTCCCGCGCTCGAAATCTTCCAGCGCCTCGTGCGAGGTCGAGACGCGCATCTCCAGCACCAGCGAAGGCTCGGACTCGCTCATCCGCTTCAGCAACACCGGCAGTTCGCTGCCGACGATATGATGGCTGATGCCGACGACGAGCCGGCGTTGCTTGCGGCCGAAAGAACCGACCGCGCCGTGATGCGCGGCGATGAGGTTGCGCGCCGGCTCGAGGAAGGCGTTGCCATCCGCCGACAGCCGCACCAGCCGCGGCGTTCGCTCCAAGAGCTTGCGGCCGAGACCGTCCTCCAGGCGCTTGATCTTGAGGCTGACCGCCGACTGCGTGGTGTCCATCGCTTCAGCGGCGCGGGTGAAGCTTTTCAGATCGGCCGTGAGGACGAAGGCCTGCACGGCTTCGAGGTCGAGCGCTTTCATGGAGATCTATCCATTTGAAATCGATATCATTGATATAGCAATTAATACCATTTTACAATGATTGATGCGGTGCTATCTCTGCGGTCGAGATCACGACAACAGGAGGTCAACATGCCGCTGGTTCGCGTTTCCCTTAAGGCGGGCAAGCCCGCCGCTTACCGCAAAGCCATTCTGGACGGCGTCTATGACGCGATGCGCTCTACCTTCGACGTGCCGGAAGAAGACCGCTTCATGGTCATTTCGGAGCACGACGAGACGGACTTCAGCTACAGCGCGAATTATCGCGGCATCGCGCGTACTGACAATCTGGTGCTGATCCAGCTCACCGTCAGCAACACGCGCCCGGTGGCGAAGAAGAAAGCGCTCTATCGCGCGATCGTGGACAATTTGTCGAAGAATCCCGGCGTCCGCTCGGAAGACGTCTTCATCAATCTCGTCGAGGTCCTGCCCGAGAACTGGTCGTTCGGAAACGGCATCGCGCAATACGCCGAATAGGGTTTTCAAGCGAAGTGGGCACCGGTTCGCGTGAAGAAAACGCGTCAAAACAAAACGAGAGTCTAGTTTCGACTCAATCAAATCAAAGGAGACCATCATAATCATCGCCCACTACGCCCACCGGCTGCCGGCCGATCACGACGTCGGCGCCATCCGCAAGCGCGCTCACGTGCGCGGTCAATTGTGGGATGCGGTGCCTGCGCTTTATTTCAAGGCATTCCTGTTGCGCGAGCGCGGGCATTTCGGCGCGATCGCCAACGAATATTCCTCGCTCTATCTGTGGCGCGAGGACGAAGCCTTCCGCAATTTCCTGGTGGATGGCCGCTACAGGTTCGTCACCGACACATTTGGCCGCGCCGCGATCGAGACGCGTGTGGTGCTCGATGCATCCAAGGGAAGCGGGCGCGAGGCGCGCTTTGCCATCAAGCAGGAGCAGGACATTCCGCTCGATGCCGATCTGACGGCAGCCTTCGCCGCCGAGATCGAACGTAACAGCCAGTTGGCGCAACGCGCAGGCGCCGTTGCTGCGGCTGTCGGTATCGACGCCGAGCGGTGGAAGTTCACCCGCGTTTTGCTGTCCGAAAACGAACCGAGCGCGCGCGACGAAGGCACGGTCTATCAGGTGCTCTATCTCGCGCGGCCGCTGCTCGCCGAACTGCCGGAGGCGACGCCCGCCAAGCGTGAACCGGCAACGGCGTAAGCAATTCACCCCGATGCTTGGCTTCGCGTACGCGTGTCCCGGACGCGTTGCGGCATACCATCAGCGCGTTTACGCGCGTCTTCGACGCGCTATGGCCGCCACGCAGATCCGGGACCTACTCCGCATTCGGAAAAGATGGATCCCGGATCGGCGGTGCACCGTAAGGGACGCTGCACCGCATCCGGGACACGAGCCACGGGGCCCGCTGGGCCTGCGTGTCCGCGCTCACCAACTGTTCAACGTCTCTCGCGGCCAATTGTATTGCCTGCGCCCGGATTGATGATCCAACGTTTGACGTGCCCCGTAAGGGCCAAATGACGTGGCGCGCTCCGCCGTCTGGCGGAGCTGACGTCATCAACCGTTTCCCATCTCTCATTCTCTTTGGTCATACCCGAAAAGGCAGTCGCATGCTCGCTCGAATGAAAGTCCTGTTGCTCGTCACGTGCGCTCTCGCGCCCGCCGCTTGGGCCGGCGCTGCGCAGGCCGCCGACCAGACGCCGGTCCGCATCACCGTCATCTCGGACCAGGATGACGATATCTACGATGCACGCGCCGGCCGAGGCGGCGTCGATGCGACGAAAATGGCGGTGGAAGACTTCGGCGGCACGGTGCTGGGTCGCCCGATCGTCGTCGACGCCCTGAACGACCACAACAAGCCGGCGGAGGCGCCCGGCCTTGCCAAACAGGCCTATGATGCCGGCGCGGATCTGTTGATGGACGTGCAGAATGCGCCGATTGCGCTCGCGATCTCCAAGGTCGCGACCGAACGGAAGAAACTGGCGATCTCGACCGGATCGGCGTCTCCCGCGCTCACCCGCGGCGAATGCAGCCGCTACTTCTATCACTACTCGTTCGACCTGACGGCGATCGAAACCTCGACCGCGGACTATCTCGCGCAAACCGCGCAGGGCAAGCGCTGGGTGTTCATCGCGGACGACTCCGGCTTCGGCCGCGCAGGCGTGGCGACCATGACGCCGAAAATCACGGCGCATGGCGGTGAAGTAATCAAGACGTTTCTGACGCCGGCCAAGGAAGACGGCTACGCTGATGTCATCGAGGAAGCGCGCGCCTTGAAGCCCGACGTGATCGCGGTGATCAACGCCGGCGCCAAGGACGACGCGGTGGTGTCAGCGGTGACGAAGGCGAAGGTGTCGGCGACCACGACGACGGCGCTGCTGTATCTATCCGACGTCGACCGGGTGAAGGACGGCTATGCCGGCCTGGTGGCGGCCGTGCCGTGGTACTGGAATCTCGACAAGGAGGCGCGCGCCTGGTCCGACCGTTTTGCAGCCGCGCATAACGGATTGCGGCCGACCGCTGCTCAAGCCGCGGACTATTCGGCGACGACGCAATGGCTGAACGCGGTTCGCAGCGCCGGCACCACCGATGCCGATGCGGTCATTCGCGCGCTCGACGGGCACACGTTCAACGACATGTTCGCGCGCAACGCTGAGTTTCGCGCCAGCGATCACATGGTCGTCCACGATCTCTATGTTGCCAAGGTGCGGGCGTCGGCCGATCTGCCGGAGCCGCACGCCTGGTACAGCATCCTGAGCACCGTGGCCGCAGCGAGCGCATTCCCGGTCGGGACCGAATGCAGGATGACTCAGTGACAACAAGCGATCGCGCCGCGCCACGTCGTCCCTGCGACCCGTCTACGCCAAGGCTTCGCCGGGGCAGGATCGTCGGGGCGCCGAAGCTTTAGCGAAGGCGGCACGCAGGGACCGATACGCCGCAGCCTATCCGTTGGAGCACTGCACGGAGATATCTTCGATAACAAACGAAGGCCGGTGGTTATGGGCCCCTGCGTTCGCAGGGGCGACCCAGCCAAAAATCATCACACGCTGCGCACAAAAAAGAGTGCGATGGCAGAGGGGCGCCATCGCACGAGGAGGGTTTCTTGGAGGTTCGCTAGGTTCGCCTGACGTCGTGTCCCGTTACTGTGCGACGTGATGCTTGCGAACGTGGGCGTAGGTGTTGCGGACCTTGGGCTGGTCGAGGTTGGCCTGGGCTTCCAAAGCCCGAGTGGACGAATCCAGCCGGAGCAGACCGGCGGGCACCTGGGCGGCTGCCGGAGCAACCTGGCTGGCGGCAATCGCGATCAAGGCGGCAGAGGCGAAAAGAATGCGGGTCATGATACTTCTCTCTCGGTTAGAGGCGTCATCCGCTGGGGTAAGTATTTTAATACCGCAATTCCGAATCGAAGGTGACTGGTCAGATTGACTTCGGGGCGGATTAAAGCCGAACTCCATTACGGATACGCAATGTTTTCAATATGACCAGTCAGCTTAAAATGTCAACCGGCTTAAGATCACGTTCACTTTAACAGCGCCTTGAAGGCGACGTTCAGGAAGTCGTCGATCGGCTGGCGGTCCTGCGTGATCCTCAGGCGGATGGTGGCGCCCTCCCAGGAATTGACCAGGAAACGGGCCAATTGGCCGGCGTCATGGCGCGGATCGACTTCGCCCTTGGCCTGGGCATCCCGCAGCAGCTGTTCGACGCCGCTGCACCACCTGTCGAAGACCTCGCGCAGCTCCTGACGCATCCTCGGATATTCGCGCGCCATCTCCGCCGAGAAAAGGCCCAACATGCAGCCGCGCTCAAAACCGTTCGCGATCAGGCGCTCGGACAAGAACGTGAAATGATTCTTCAGCCGCTCAAGCGGCGGCACGCTCTCGTCGAACAGCATGTCCGGGCGCGATCCTTCGAGATAGCGCCGCAGCGCATCGATCGCGAGGTCTTCCTTGTTCTCGAAGTGATTGAAGAACGATCCCTTGGGTACACCGGCGGCATCGGTAATGTCCTGGATCGAACATCCCTTGAATCCGAGCGTATGCAACGTGTCTACCGCGCTGCTCGCGAGTTTTTCGCGCAGGCTGGGTCTGGCCATGGACGTCTCTCCCGAGGGATCTACCCTCTGCGAGGGATGAGAAATCCTCTCGCAAGCATGACAAATATGCGACTAAGTGACTTATTTCAACGCTGTTAGCATAAAAACTGACCAGTCAGCTTGATTCGTATCGCTGGTAGCTACCTTAATACCATTAAGCGAATGTTAAATTCTGGGTAGCGGATTAAAATTTCTGCCCGCGGACTTTTGCTAGGCACATCAACGCCGGGGTTGGTCTGGCCTTCAGGCCGCGCGGGATTTTTCCGTCCCCGCGAGCGCGCCCTTGCAAAGCGCGACGCCGTTGCTGGCGATGTCGCGGCCCTTCCACGCCCAATAGGTCAGACGGCCCATCAGCGTGTCGTGACGGCGCAGGCTGCGCGACCCCAGGACATGGCCGACATTGTCGGGGAAACGGCTGATCTCGCTTTCCACGAGCTCGGTGATCGAGGCCATCAGCGCGTCCAGCCGACGTCCCCAGTCGGATTCGGCGAGCTGATCGATGCGGACCCGGAGCGCGAATTCCGTGTCGTAGATATCGACCAGAAGTTCCTTGGCCACCAGAACCCGCTCATTCTTGAGCGCGACGCGCAGCAGCGTGCGCTTGTCTTCGAGACGGTCGAGCACCATCGAGACGGCGGCCGCGTACGGCGAAGCGGCGACATCAGCGGCATTCTTGCTGGACGCGGTCTTGGTGGCGAGACGGATCAGTTGCCAATGGGTCTTTAATCTCTTGGCCACCAGCATCAGCGCAAAGGACACCTGTTCGGGATTGGCTTTCGCGAACGCGTCGAGCAGCGGGGCGATCTTGGCCACGTCGGCATCTTCAAAGCGGCCAAGCTTTGGCGGCAGCGCCTCGTTCAATTTGGCGAGCTGGTCGCGGGCCCGCAACGCGCTGAGCATCTTTGTCAGGTCGTCGAAGGCCGCCGGAGATGCCGTATACGCTGAAAGCCTGTTCCTGATCTGGTTGGCGCTCTCGGGCGAGGCAAGGACGTTCTCCATGCTCTTGACGACCTTGACCTGGAACGTTGCCGCCGCCTGCCGGGCTTCGCGCTGCTTGTCCATTCCGATCAGATCGTTGACGTTTTTCACGTAATCGCGCGCCATGGTCGGCAGTAGGTCGCGGGTGATCCATTCCCAGATTGCCGACAGCGAAGTGCGCTGTATCCCGCCGGTCGTGGCGTGTTGCGGAGAGCCTTCAACCAGCAGCGGCTCCAGCGGGGTGAAGAATTGGCGCGCCGGAATGCTGTTGCGCTTCTGGGTCTGGCCACCGCCGCGAAACTCCGCGCGCAACGTCTCCATGACCTCGCCGGCGCCGGGAATCTCCTCGCCGGAAAGCTCCAGCCGCTCGAGCTCGTCCAGCAGGTTGCTGCGCGTCGGCGGCGTCAATCGTTGCAAGAGTTCCTTGAGGCGGTTCTGAATCATTGCAAGATGGCTGTGATGGATAGCGAAAAGTCCCTGCTTATGGCCGGCAAGGTATTTTCCAGGCTATCAAAGCAGGGCGTCGTAAATTAAGTCGTAAAAAAAGCGGTAAGACACTGACGTGTTCCGGGGAACTACCGGTTCACATTTGAGGGAACACAGTCGTCTGCGGCGCCGATCGCGGCATGTCGCTCAGAATGCGGCGGTTTTTGCTACTTGTTCCCGAAGCACCAGTGCTTCATCGAAATTTAACCGTGCGAGCCGATCGGGCGTCGGCGAGCGCGCGCCAAGATGAGATAAGCGCTCTGTTACCGTATTTGCCCGGGCAGCGAAATTAACGCCTCATTGGCGCCAGCCCACTAACGGTTGCAAGGATGTCGGCGTTCGATTTCTGCGGAAAGTCGGCGCATTGGTCGGGTTCTCGCCGGATTGTTGTTTGCGTCAATGAATGAAGAGAAAAAGGCACAGGAACGCGTGACGTTCGGCCGGGGCCATGATGTTTGCATCATGGGAATCGACGGAACCTGGCGCCGCGGTTGTCTCCTCAATGCGATCTCCGACAACGACGCCGCGCTGACGGTGGAAGGTTCCATCCAGGGTCTCAATCTCAAGGAATTCTTCCTGCTCCTGTCATCGACCGGGCTTGCCTATCGCCGCTGCGAGCTCGTCCGCGTCAACGGCACCGAAATGGATATCCAGTTCCTCAAGGCCAAGGCGCGCAAGAAGAAGGCGGCCAGTTCCCCGCAATAGCGGCCATCCGGCCCAATGAAGACGGCCCGCGGGTCGGCACAGGGCCTGTCATTTCCAGAAATAATTTGGGCGGAGCGGCGATTTCACCGACGCGAAGGGCGCTGGCCGGCAAAAACCGGTCTATTCGCGTTAGACAAATTCGTGCTGCTACTTGTGCGTTAAGGGTTAGTCCCGTAAAAATACGGGGGGAAGCGATTTGCGGCATTAGGGTGTGCAAGCCGGCTGGCCCACGTCGTTTTTTGCAGTCCAAGGGACGATGTCACATGAACGAAAAGCCGTCCTCTCGCGGTGAAATCTTTGTCGTCGACGACGACCCCGCCGTCCGGGAAACCCTTTCCATCGTCCTGTCAACGGGCGGCTATGAGGTCATTTGTTTCGCCGACGGCGCCGCGCTGTTGTCGGTCGCGCGAAATCGCACCCCGGCCTGCATCCTGCTGGACGTGCATATCCCCGGTAAATCAGGTCTGGACGTCCTGAAGGAATTGCGCGGCGAGGACTATCCTGCGCCGATCTTCATCATCTCCGGGCAGGGCGATATCGCCATGGCGGTCAGCGCGATCAAGCACGGCGCGCTGGATTTCATCGAGAAGCCATTTCGCGGAAACGAGATCGTGGCGCGGCTGACTGAGGCGATCGAGGCCTATGCGCGCCGTCAGGCCGATCGCTCCGCTTCCAACATCGGCTCCCTGCATTTCCCTGGCCGCGAGCCCTTGACCCGCCGGGAGCGCGAAGTGCTGGAGCAGTTCACGGCCGGTGCCTCCAACAAGGAGGCCGGGCGGCATTTGGGAATTAGCCCGCGCACCATCGAAGACCACCGTGCGAACATCATGAAAAAACTCGGCGCAAAAAACGCGGCCGATCTGGTCCGGATCGTGATGACGGCTGCCCGCGCGTCCTGACCGGTAGCACTGCCCGGCGCGGATTCACACATGCGTGCCGCCAGTACATGGGGCCCGCGATTGCGGGCGAATCTGACGCTGGTGGAATTTGACATTCGCTACTCGCCTGGCCGCGAACTCGCAGAGCAAATGTCAAATCCTAAACTCCACTGGAATCTGATTTGCCTGGTGGTCCTTTGATTCTAACATTCGCAAAAGTGCCCGCTGAGGAGGGATGCGAATGTTAGAATCGGACCACTAGTGTTAGGACACTGACGCTCGTTCCAGTGTTGCAGCGACCTCTTCAAAGGAACGTCAGAGTCAAAGCCACACGCACGTGAGCGGCGGACCTCGTCGCTCCTCAAACAGACGGTGCTGGATATGTGGGCATACCTGGAACGAATCCTGGATTCGTCGATGTTCTCTCCTCACGGGATCTGCCTGCTGTGGGAACCGGAGCTCATATGGTTGCATGTGATTTCCGACGCGCTGATCGCGCTGGCCTACTTCTCGATTCCGTTCGTTCTCGTGATCTTCGTATCGAAGCGGCGCGACCTCAAATTCGGCTGGGTCTATTGGTCGTTCGGCATTTTCATCCTGGCCTGCGGCCTGACGCATATTCTCTCGATCTATACGCTTTGGGTGCCGGTCTACGGCATCGAGGGCCTGGTCAAGGCCGCCACCGCGATCGCATCGGTCGTCACCGCCGGCATGCTGTGGCCGTTGCTGCCGCAACTGCTCACGATCCCGTCTCCGTTCGAACTGCGCCAGGCCCAGGAAGCGCTCAAGGAAGAGGAAATGAAGGGGCGGGATTCCGAGCAACTGCTCCAGCAATTCCGCCAGGCGCAGCAAGCGCTGCGGGAAAGCATGTCGCGCCTCACCGCGGTCGTGGAAACGGCGGTCGACGGCTTCATCCTGATCGATGCGCGCGGCCGCATCCTGCTGTTCAATCCGGCCTGTGAACGGTTGTTCGGATATCGCGCCGCGGAAGTCTTCCACGAGAACGTCAAGATGCTGATGCCGCCTGGCTACAGCGCGCATCACGACCACTACATCAGGAGCTTCCTGGAGACCGGCGAGCGCAAGATCATCGGTATCGGCAGAGAAGTCATCGGTATGCGCAAGGATGGCTCCACGTTTCCGATGGAATTATCCGTCGGCGAGGCCAAGCAGGACGGCGAATCGATCTTTGTCGGCATCATCCACGACCTGACCGGTCGCAAGCACACCGAAGAGCAACTGCGCCAGGCGCAGAAGATGGAGATGGTGGGGCAGCTCTCCGGCGGCATCGCGCATGACTTCAACAATCTGCTCACGGTCATCGTCGGCAATGCCGAGTTTCTTGGTGAGCAATTGAGGTCGAGGCAGGACCTGCGGCAGATTTCCGACGACATATGCCAGGCCGGCGAGCGGGGCGCAGAATTGACGCAAAGACTGCTCGCCTTCAGCCGGCGGCAATTGCTGCACCCGCGCGAGGTGGATTGCCATGAACTGCTGGATTCGATGCGCAAGCTGCTGCGGCGAACCTTGCGCGAAAACATCGAGATCGCGATTACGCCGAACTCCAAAAACACGCTTGCCTTTGCCGATCGCGCCCAACTCGAGTCCTCGGTTCTCAACCTTGCGCTCAATGCGCAAGACGCCATGCCCAATGGCGGCCATTTGACGTTGAACACCGGCGTAGTGCCGCTCGATGACGACTATCAGGCCCAGCATCCCGAGATCAAAGCCGGCGAATACGCCATGATCGCGGTGACAGACGATGGCATGGGAATGACGGAGGAGGTTGCGGCCCGGGCGTTCGAGCCGTTTTATACGACCAAGGAGGTCGGAAAGGGCAGCGGGCTCGGTTTGAGCATGGTCTAAGGTTTTGCGAAGCAGTCGAACAGCCACGTGTCGATCTACAGCGAAGTGGGACTTGGAACGACGGTGCGGATCTTTCTGCCGCGTGTGTCGAAGGGACGAGGGCCGTCAGATCAGGCGGTTGCGGAAGAGGCGCCACTTCCGGGCGGTCACGAGAAAATTCTGGTGGCGGAGGACGATCCGTTTGTCCGTTCCTCTGTCGTCCTTCGGATCGAAAATCTCGGTTATTCGGTTGTCGCAGCCGTCAACGGCAATGACGCCTTGCAGAAGCTGAAAGACCATCCCGATATCGATATGCTTTTCACAGACATCGTCATGCCGGGCGGCATGAGCGGTTGGGAGCTCGCCGACAAGGCGCGCGAATTAAGGCCGGGCCTGCCTGTTGTCTTCAGCACCGGTTATGCCCTGGAGATGCCGATCGAGAAGGGGCATGCGGGCGGGAAATCGATCATGCTGAACAAGCCCTATCGCAAGGCCGAACTGGCCCAACGGTTGCGGGAGGCCCTGACCGGAAATTTCGTCGATCAGTAGGCCTTTCGATGCGCCCTGTCCGGGTCAGCGGGCTGCCATAAATTTCTCCCGACGATCGGCGCGGCCCTTGCTCGTCATGGATGGCTTGTGACATGACTTTGGTTAAAGTCTCGAGGTGCCACCATGACCGAAAACAAGAAAAGTCCGGAAACGCTCCGCAGTGCGCGCTGGTTCGCGCCCGACGATTTGCGCGCCTTTGGCCATCGTTCGCGTGCCATGCAGATGGGCTATGCGCCGGAGGAATGGAAAGGCCGTCCAGTCATCGCGATCCTCAACACCTGGTCGGACGCCCAACCCTGCCACATGCATTTCAAAAGCCGCGTCGATGACGTCAAGCGCGGCATCCTGATGGCTGGCGGCTTTCCGATGGAATTGCCGGCGCTGTCGTTGTCGGAGTCCTTTCTGAAGCCGACCACCATGCTCTATCGCAATCTCTTGGCGATGGATGCCGAGGAATTGCTGCGTGGCCATCCCGTCGACGGCGTGGTGCTGATGGGCGGCTGCGACAAGACCACGCCGGCGCTTCTGCTCGGCGCGACCAGCATGAACATTCCCGCGATCTATCTGCCGGCCGGTCCGATGCTGCGCGGCAACTGGAAGGGCAAGACGCTGGGTTCGGGATCGGACGCCTGGAAGTACTGGGACGAGCGGCGCGCGGGGAAAATTTCCGAGCGGGATTGGGTCGATGTCGAAGCGGGCATCGCGCGCAGCTACGGCACCTGCATGACCATGGGCACGGCTTCCACCATGACGGCGATCGCGGAATCGATCGGCATGACATTGCCGGGCGGCTCCTCGATACCGGCCGCCGACGCCGGCCACATCCGCATGGCGTCGGAATGCGGGCGGCGCATCGTCGAGATGGTCTGGGAGGATTTGACGCCGAAGAAGATCCAGACCCGAAAGGCGTTCGAGAATGCGATTACGGTCGCGATGGCGATGGGCTGCTCCACCAACGCGATCATCCATCTGATCGCGCAGGCGCGCCGCGCCGGGCAGGACATCAGCCTCGACGATTTCGAGAAGGCAAGCCGCAAGGTGCCGGTCATCGCCAACGTGCGGCCCTCCGGCGACAAATATCTGATGGAAGATTTCTACTACGCCGGCGGGCTCCCCGGCCTGATGAGCCGGATCAAGCCGCATCTGCACCTCGACGCCTTGACGGTTACGGGCGAGACGCTCGGTGAAAATATCGCGCGCGCCGAAGTCTATAATGACGACGTCATTCGCACCGTCGACAATCCGATCTACGCCGAAGGCGCGCTTGCCGTGCTGAAGGGCAATCTCGCGCCCGATGGCTGCGTCATCAAGCCTTCGGCTTGCGATCCGCGCTTCCTCAAGCATACCGGCATCGCACTGGTGTTCGACGACTATCCGTCGATGAAGAAGGCGGTCGACGATCCCGATCTCGACGTCACGGCGGATCACGTGCTGATCCTGCGCAACGCCGGCCCGCAAGGCGGTCCGGGCATGCCTGAATGGGGCATGCTGCCGATTCCGACCAAGCTCGTGAAGCAGGGCGTGCGCGACATGGTGCGGCTGTCGGATGCGCGCATGAGCGGCACCAGCTATGGCGCCTGTATCCTGCATGTCTCGCCGGAATCCTATATCGGTGGTCCGCTGGCGCTGGTGAAGACCGGCGACAAGATCACGCTGGATGTCGACGCGCGCACCATCAATCTCGACGTTTCCGAGACTGAGCTGAAAAAGCGCCGTGCCGAGTGGCAGCAGCCGGAGACGCGGTTCGAGCGCGGCTATGGCTGGATGTTCACCAGGCACATCAAGCAGGCCAATGAAGGCTGCGATTTCGATTTTCTTGAAACGACGTTCGGCAAGCCGGTCGGCGAGCCCTCTATCTTTTAACCCCTGTCATTCCGGGGCGAGGCGAAGCCTCGAGCCCGGAATCCATGGTGCCGCGCGGATGCTGGGAGAAATGGATTCCGGGTCTGCGCCTTCGGCGCATCCCGGAATGACGAAAAAAGAAGTGAGCAAACCATGTCAAAACTCTCCGACGCCACCCGCAACAAGCTGAAGACGGTCTCTACCGCGACGGTGGCCACCGCGCTCTTCAAGCGCGGCTTTCGCATTCAGATGATTCAGGATGTGCACCCCTTGAGCGCGGAGCAGCCGGTGCTGGTCGGCGAGGCCTTCACGCTGCGCTACATGCCCGCCCGCGAAGACCTCAACAAGATCGATGTGTTTCGCGATCGTAGCCACCCCCAGCGCAAGGCGGTCGAGGATTGTCCCCCAGGCAGCGTGCTGGTGATGGACTGCCGGAAAGATGCGCGCGCGGCGTCAGCCGGAGCGATACTCGTGACGCGGCTGATGAAGCGCGGCGTCGCCGGCGTGATCACGGACGGCGGCTTTCGTGACTCCGTCGAGATCGCGAAACTCGGTTTCCCCGCCTACCATCACCGCCCGAGCGCGCCGACGAACCTGACGCTGCATCAGGCGATCGAGATCAACGTGCCGATCGGCTGCGGCGATGCGCCGGTGTTTCCCGGCGACGTCATTCTCGGCGACAGCGACGGCGTGATCGTGATCCCGGCGCATATCGCCGACGAGATCGCCAACGAAGCGGTCGAGATGACCGCGTTCGAGGATTTCGTCATCGAACAGGTGCAAAAGGGGAAATCGATCCTCGGGCTTTATCCGGCGACCGACGACCAGACGCTGGTCGACTTCGCCGCCTGGCGCAAGGAGAAGGGGCGGTAGTCGCTTCTCTCCGTTCCCCGGACGCAGCGCAGCGTGAAACGATGCGGTGCAGATCCGGGGTCCAAATGCGATAGGTCCCGGATCTGCGTCGCGTCACTTCCGTGACGCGCCGCGTCCGGGACACGTGATACTTACCCCTCCGCTTCCGCCAGCCCCACGGCCCACAGCGAAAACGCGTAGGCAATCGCGACCTCGTCGAGCCGGTTGAAGCGGCCGGACGCGCCGCCGTGCCCGGCGCCCATATTGGTGCGCAACAGCACGGGCCCGCCACCGGTCATGGTCGCGCGCAGCCGCGCCACCCATTTCGCCGGCTCCCAATAGGTGACGCGCGGATCGGTGAGGCCACCCATCGCCAGGATCGCCGGATATTGCTTCGCCTCGATATTGTCGTAGGGCGAATAGGAAAGAATGGTTTTGAAATCGGTCGCGCTCTCGGTCGGGTTACCCCATTCCGGCCATTCCGGCGGCGTCAGCGGCAGCGACAGGTCGAGCATGGTGTTGAGCACGTCCACAAAGGGCACTTCGGCGACGATGCCCGCGAACAGTTCGCCGGCGCTGTTGGCGACCGCGCCCATCAGCATGCCGCCGGCGCTGCCGCCCTGGGCGACGATGCGCTTTTCGGACGTATATTTTTCCGCGATCAGCGCCCGCGCGCTGGCGACAAAATCGACGAAGGTGTTGGTCTTCTTGGCGCGCTTGCCGTCGAGATACCAGCCCCAGCCCTTGTCGGCGCCGCCGCGGATATGCGCGATGGCGTAGACGAAGCCGCGGTCGACCAGCGACAGCCGGTTGGCCGAAAACGACGCCGGCATCGCCATGCCGTAGGAGCCATAGCCGTAGAGCAGCAAAGGTGCGGAGCCGTCGCGCTTCAAGTCGCGGCGGTGCAGAATCGAGACCGGCACCTCGGCGCCGTCATGCGACTTTGCCATGATGCGGGTGGTGACATAATCCGCCGGGTTATGACCAGACGGAATTTCCAGTCGCTTGCGCAAGGTGCGCGTCCGTTTCGCCATGTCGTAGTCGTAGATCTCGGATGGCGTCGTCATCGACGAATAGGAGAAGCGCAGGTTGGTCGTCTCGAACTCGTAAGTGCCGAGCGTGTCGAGCGAGTAGGCGGCCTCGTCGAAGGCTATCGCGTGCTCTTCGCCGCTTGCGAGATCGCGGATGACGACGGCAGGCAGCGCGTTGGCGCGCTCGAGCCGCACCATGTGGCCCGAGAACAATTCGAGATCGAGCACATAGACGCCTTCGCGATAGGGAATGAGGTCACGCCAGTTCGCGCGCTCGGTCGCATTGAGCGGCGTGGTCATGATCTTGAAGTCGATAGCCTTGTCGACGTTGGTGAGAATAAACAGCTGATCGCCGCGATCGTTGACCGAGTACTGCACGCCTTCCTCGCGTGCGGCGACCAGCCGCGGCTTGGCGAGCGGATCGGCAAGATGGATCAGGCGCTGTTCGGAGGTGTCATGATCGCCGCCGGCGATCACGCAATAGCGGCCGGTGGAACTTTCATGGACATGGGTGAACCAGCCGGCGTCTTTTTCCTCGTAGACCAGGAGATCCTCGGACTGTTTGGTGCCGAGGCGATGGCGCCAGACCTGTAGCGGCCGGTGATTGTCGTCGAGCTTCACATAGAAGAAGGCGCTCGAGTCGCCGTTCCAGACCACGCCGCCGTCGGTGTCCTCGACGACGTCGTCAAGGTCCTTCTTGGTCGCCCAGTCGCGCACCCGGATCGAAAAATATTCCGAGCCCTTGGTGTCGGCGCTCCAGGCCTGAAGCCGGTGGTCGGGCGAATGGCGCGCGCCGCCGAACTTGAAATATTCGTAAGCCGCGGCGAGTTCGTCGCCATCGAGAATGATCTCGGCCTCGCCGCCTTCGCGCGGCATGCGTCCGAACAACTCATGCTGTCCGCCTTCGCGGAACTTGCGCATATAGGCATAAGGGCCGTCCTTCGAGGGAACGCTGGAATCGTCCTCCTTGATGCGCCCGCGCATTTCCTTGACCAGCCGCTTCTGCAAACCGGCCGTGTGGCCGAGCAGGCTCTCGGTATAGGCGTTTTCCGCCTCGAGGTAGTTCCGGATCTCCGGATTCAGGATCGACGGATCGCGCAGCACGTCCTGCCAGTTCTCGTCCTTCAGCCACGCATAGTCGTCGACGATCGTGATCCCGTGGGTCGTGGTGGAATGCGGGCGGCGCTCTGCGACCGGCGGCGTCAGGAGGCTTTTCTGGTCCATCGTTCTCGGTCTCGCTTTGCGGGCTGAAATGGCTGGTGACATATCGGGTCGCCAGGGCCGGATTGCCAGAGATACGTCGCCTCTGCCAGAGCTTGTTGATCACAGGCTTGTATGGTTAGGCTTCGATTTCCTTGAAGGAAACCAATGCTTTTCAACTCCTATCCCTTCATTTTCATCTTTTTGCCGGTCGTTCTCGCTGGCTATTTCGCGGCCAATCGCCTCGGGGCAACGGCCCCGGTCATATGGCTCGCGCTGGCGTCGCTTACTTTTTATTCGTTCAGTAACTGGCCGTTCGTGGCGTTGCTGCTGGCCTCGATCGCGTTCAACTATTTCATCGGCCGGTTGCTGATCTCGCGAAATCTGCGCGAGCGGCCGCGCTTTGCCGTGCTGACGGTGGGTGTCGCCGGCGACCTCGCTACGCTTGGCGTCTTCAAATATGCCGGCTTCGTCGTCGCCAACGTCAACGCAATGTTTTCGACGTCCATTGTAGTGAACATCCTGCTGCCGGTCGGCATATCCTTCTACACGTTTACCCAGATCGCCTTTCTGGTCGATGCCTATCGCGGCAAGGTCGCGCATTATGCGCTGCCGCATTACGCGC
Source organism: Bradyrhizobium erythrophlei (assembly GCF_900142985.1). Taxonomy (NCBI): domain Bacteria; kingdom Pseudomonadati; phylum Pseudomonadota; class Alphaproteobacteria; order Hyphomicrobiales; family Nitrobacteraceae; genus Bradyrhizobium; species Bradyrhizobium erythrophlei. Next base: position 2,703,371 of record NZ_LT670849.1, on the reverse strand, counting down.
TGTTCGTGACGTATTTTCCGCATCTGATCGCAGGCCCGATCCTGCATCACCGGGACATGATCCCGCAGTTTGAATCCACCGAGGCGAAGCGGATAAATCCGCGCCTGATCCTGTATGGCCTGATCATTTTTGGCATCGGCCTGTTCAAGAAGACCGTTCTGGCCGACGGCATCCAGCCGCTGGTCGCGGTTGCCTTCCATCAGGCGTCGCCCTCGTTCGACCAGGCCTGGATCGGCGCGCTGGCCTATACGTTTCAACTCTATTTCGACTTCTCCGGCTATTCCGACATGGCGATCGGAATCTCGCTGATGTTCGGCATCTTCCTGCCGCTGAATTTCAACTCGCCCTACAAGGCCACGAGCATCATCGACTTCTGGCGCCGCTGGCACATGACGCTGTCGCAGTTCCTGCGCGACTATCTCTACATCCCGCTCGGCGGCAACCGGCACGGCTCACTGCTACGCTATGTGAACCTGATGATCACGATGCTGCTCGGCGGCCTCTGGCACGGCGCGGCCTGGACATTCGTGATCTGGGGTGCGCTGCACGGGCTCTATCTCTGCATCAATCACGCCTGGGCAAACTACGGGCCGCGGATCCCGGAGGCGTTGAAGCGCCCGGTCAGCATCGTCTCGTTTCTCCTGACGTTTCTTGCGGTCGTCGTCGCCTGGGTTTTCTTTCGAGCCGATAGTTTGGCCTCGGCGACTTCCGTGCTTTCACGCTTGGCCGATCCCCGTGAGATCGTCTCCGGCCGCACCGAGATCGCGCAAAGCATATTGATTGCGATCTATGCGGCGCTGGCCTGGTTCGCGCCAAATACACAGGAGATCGTGGGCTACGACCACAAGAACAGATCGGTCGGTAAGAGTTTCGGTACATGGCAGGTGCGGCCGGCGTTGCTCTACGGTGGTGCGGCGGCATTTGCCTTGGGTGTGCTCGGTATCCAGCAACACAGTGAATTCATTTACTTCCGGTTCTAGCGCGGCGAATTTTGAAGTTCCTATCGGTTTTGCTGCGAGTTCATCAAAGGATCTCTAGTGGATCAACCGACCAAAGACATCTTTCGTTTCTTCGCGGCGAGCCTCGCCATCATGCTGGCCGCGGCAGCGCTCAATTTCATCGTCGACCCCTTGCAGATCTTCCGCCCCGCGCGGCTGTTCATGGCGATGTATTCGCAAGACAGCCGCTTGCAGAATGCCGGGTTGATCAGAAGCCAGTCGTTCGACACCGTCTTGATGGGGACCTCGCTCGCGATCCATTTTCACCAGCGCGAGATCGATCGCATTCTCGGGGTGAAATCGCTGAAGCTTTCAATGACCGGCTCAAGCTCGCGCGAGCAAGTTTTCGTGCTCGATGCAGCGATGGCGCGGCGGCCGAAGCGGGTGATCTGGGAAGTCGACGACTGGATATTTCACGACGCGCCCGAGATCAACGCCAATACGCATCTGCCGACCAACCTCTACCGGGGCAACGCGAAGGGCATCGCTTCCTACCTGTTCGATGGCGCCATGGCGCGGGAATCGATGTGGATCGCCGCGCGGTCGATCCCGCCGATCGAGCCGGCCGTTGCCGCGCTGACAAATGAGGCGCTGTTCAAGCTTCCGATCGCAGACGTCGACGACATCAATACGCTGCCGCGCGAAGAAGACCTCAGCGCGCTTTACAATGCCAAGCGGGCGATGGCGGCTTACCGCTACATCACCAACCCCGTCCGCAGCAAATATCTGCTGGACGATACCGACTACGACATGAAGGTCCGTGTTTTCGAACGCGACGCGATTGGCTTGATCCGCGCCCATCCGGACGTGACGTTCGATGTCTATTTGCCGCCTTATTCGATCCTGCAATGGGTGGCGTTGCGCGAGACCTCGCCGGAAACGCTGCAAAGCGTTTACGCGTTCTCAGCGTATTTGTGCCGGCGCTTGATGGAGTTTCCGAATGTGCGGCTGTTCGATTTTCGTAGCGAGAAAGACGTTACGCACGATCTGAACAATTATTCCGACGTGATCCACCACTCGCCCGATATTGACCTGAAGATCCTCGGCTGGCTCGCGCAAGGAAAACATCGCGTCGAGGCCGCGGCGCCAACGGTCGATCTCGACCGGCTCAAGGCGCAGGTCGAGGCGTATAAGCTCGCGCCCTAATTTCGCAGTCTTGCCCCGGCATTGCCACCGAGCCCCGGGAAACGGTTGACGGCCAGCACCACGGCAAAGGTAATCAGCAGCATGGCGATGCCGAGCACGGAAATCGCGGCGAGGTCACCGCTCTCGTTGAGGTCGTAAATCAAGACGCTGATCACCTTGGTTTGCGAGGTGAACAGCACGATCGCTGCCGACAATTCGCGCATCACGCCGATGAAGATAAAGCACCAGGTGGCGATGACGCCGGTGCGCAACAATGGTGCGGTGATCTGGCGAAGCGCTTGCAGCCGCGACGCGCCGAGAATGCGGCTCGCTTCCTCGAGCTCGGGATGGACGGTGGCGAATGCCGCCTGCAATTGCTGATAGGCCGAGGGCAGGTTGATGGTCAAAAACGCGATCAACAAAATCCAGAGCGTGCCGTAGAGCACGAAGGGCGGCCGCGTGTAGCTTAGGAACAGCCCGACGCCCAGCACGATGCCGGGGACGGCGACCGGCGCCGTGGCGAGGAAGCCGAGGATGCGATGGCCCGCGATCACCCTTCGCGTGGTGACATAGGCGATCACGAGCGCAAGCAGCGTGCCGAGCGTCGCGGTCGCGGTGCCGAGGATCACGGTGTTCTTCAGCGCCAATTGGGTCGACGACAGTTCGGTGAACACGAACACGATGTTGTGCAGCGTCAAGGTCGAGGGCGTCACCAGCGTGGTGGCATTCGGCGAAAACGCCGCATTGAACAGCGCGAAATACGGCAGGAACACCGGGTTGAGCAGCATCAGGAGACAAAAGCCGAGCGCCACCCAGCGCCATCTCTTCATCTCGACCCGGCGCGGCGCGCCATATTTGCCGCCGAGCACCGAGAAGCCGCGCCGGCCTAACAGAAACTTCTGCCCCTGCAACAGCAGAATGGTCAGGATCAACAACGGCACGGCGGCCGCCGCGGCGAGCTCCAGTTTCGGCGGATACTGGAACAGGCTCCAGATCTTGGTCGTCATGGTGTGGAAGCCGGCCGGCAGCGCCAGGATGGCCGGCGAGCCGAACAGCGTCATGGCCTGAAGGAAAGCGATCAGCGCGCCGGCGACGATGGCTGGCATCGCGAGCGGGATTGTCACGCGCCGCGCGGTGGTCCACGCACGGCCGCCGAGAATAGCGGAGGCGTCTTCCAATTCGCCGGGCATGTTGTCCAGCGCGTTGGCGACCAGCACGAACACAAAGGGAAACGTGTAGCAGGAGATGACGAAGATGATGCCGGGCAGCGAGTAGATGTCGAACAGGTGCGCGTCGGACTCGCCGCCGGTCAGGAAACGATAGAGCTGGTTGAGCAATCCGCTGTTCGGTGCGGCCAGCAATTCCCAGGCTACCGCGCCAAGGAAGGGCGGCGTCACGAATGAGGCGGTGACGAGCGCACGGATGGTTTGCCGTCCCGGCATATCCGTGCGCGACACCAGCCATCCCATCGGCGCGGCAATCAGGCAGCAGATGATGGCCGAGCTGGTGGCAATGATCGCGGTCGTCAGCAGTGGATCGAGGAAGTCGGGGTCAGTAAACAGCGTGACGAAGTTCAGCAACGTGACGTGATTGGCCTTGTCGGTGAGGCTGTAGATCGCAAGCCACGACAGCGGCAGCACGATCAGAACGATCATGATGGCTGCGAACAGCCACAGCACCGGCTTGGTCCAGTCGATTCTGGTTCTCGGCGTATCGATGTCGCTCGCGACGGTCATGCGGTTCACTAACTATAGGCGCTCCTCATCCTGAGGAGCGGCGAAGCCGCGTCTCGAAGGATGAGTATCACGGTGGCCTCATGGTTCGAGACGGCGCGGATGCGCCTCCCCACCATGAGGGGATAGTCAAACTCTAAACAGCCGCGCATAGCGCGTCTTGATTTCGTCGGCCATCTTCTCCACGCCAGCAGCGTCTTCCTTCATCAGCTTGATGTCGGAAATCTTGCGGCGGCCTGGTTTCGGCGTCACCTGCGGATGGGCTGAATATTGTGCGGTGAAATCGGTGAAGAATTGCTGGGTTTCGCGCGTGTGCAGCCAGGCCTGGAACAGCCGCGCGGCATTGGGATGCGGCGCGCTCGCAAAGATGGCGGTCGGGCCCGTGATGGTCGGCGTGCCCTCGGCCGGATAGATCGGCTCGACCGGCTGACCGGCTTCCTTGAGCAGCACGACATTGTATTCGTTGCCGTCGGCCATGATCGCGCGTTCGCCAAGCGAGAGCTTTTTCGGCGGATCGGTCGACGACTGAACCTGCATCACGCGCTGCTTCGACAGCTTTTCGAGATATTCCCAGCCGAGCTCGCGAACGAGCTGAAAGGTCGAGGTCATGATGGTGCCGCTGTAGGCGGGATGTCCCTTGACCATCTTGCCGGCCCATTTGGGGTCAAGCAGCTCGGCGAAGCTTGCGGGTGCTTCAGCCGGTTTGACGAGGTTGGTGTTATACGCGATCGACGACAGCCAGATGCGCGAGGTGATGAACATGCCGTCGGCGTCGCGATACTCGGCCGGGAAAAATTTCGCGACGTCTTCCGGCACGAACGGCGCCAGCCAGCCATTGCGTTTCCAGGAGATAAAGTGCGACGCGTCTGCCGTTGCGATCACATCGGCGGCGTGGATATTGGACGAGAATTCCTGGGCGATCCGCTGAAATAGCCGCTCCGAGCCGGTGCGCTCGATCTGCACCTCGATGCCGGCAAATTGCGCCTGGAAGGCATTGCCGAGCTTTTCGCCGACCGGCAGGTCCATCGCGGAATAGAGCACGACCTTGCCTTCGCGTTTTGCGCCTTCGATCAGCTGCGGCGTGATCGCGGCGGGCTCCGGCGCTTGCGCCTTGAGCGGCGAAGCAAAAAGCGTAAGCCCCAGTGCCGCCGACCCCTTGATGGCTTCGCGTCTGGAGTGTTTCCGCCGCTTCATGGTTGTCCCTATCGGATCAGAGCCCGGCAACGCTCGGGTGGCAAGGTCAGCCAGACCTCGGTGCCCGCGGGAACGGCCGTCTGTGGCGAGGTGACTGCGCGCAACGTGGTGCCGTCGGCAGTCTCGACGACATAGTCGCGGTTGGCGCCAAGAAATACCTGACGCGTCACCGTCGCTTTCACGGTGTTGTCGGCGCTCGCCGGCGCGCTGGTCGAAAGCTGGATGTCGTGCTGGCGGATCGCGACCGCGGCGTCCTGGTTGGCCGCAAGCTTCGCGCCGACCACGCGCAAGGTCGCGCCGGAAAACGAAATATGGTTCTCGTCGCGGGCAACGCCCTTGATCACGTTGCTGGAGCCGATGAAGCGCGCGACGAACTCCGATTGCGGCCGGTCATAGATGTCTTCCGGTGTGCCGAGCTGGTCGATCTTTCCGCCGTTCATGACCGCGATCATGTCGGCGGTCGTCATCGCTTCGGACTGGTCGTGGGTGACGTAGACCGTCGTATAGCGGTATTCGTCGTGGAGCCGGCGGATTTCGAAGCGCATCTCCTCGCGCAGATTGGCATCGAGGTTGGAGAGCGGCTCGTCGAGCAGCAGGGTTTCCGGTTCGACGACGAGCGCACGCGCCAGCGCGACGCGCTGCTGCTGGCCGCCCGACAATTCGCCGGGATAACGTTCGGCCAGCGCTTCGAGCTTGGTGGTTTGCAATATCGATTTCAGCTTCTTGCCGATGGTGTCGCGGTCCATCTTCCGCAAACGAAGACCGTAGGTGATGTTTTCGGCCACCGTCATGTGCGGCCAGAGCGCGTAGCTCTGGAAGATCATCGACATCTTGCGTTGTTCGGGCGGCAGCGTACGCGCCGCCGACGATACAAGGCGGTCGCCGACGTGGATTTCGCCCGAGGTCGGCTCCAGAAAACCCGCGATCAGCCGCAGCGTCGTGGTCTTGCCGCAGCCGGAGGGGCCGAGAAGGCAGACGAGTTGTCCGTGATCGATACGCAACGCGACGTTATCAACGACCGTCACCGGCCCAAACCGCTTGGTGAGGTCGCGCAATTCAACCGACGCCAACCGCTTCACTCCCTGATGTTCTTTCGCGCATTCTGCCGTAACCAGATCGACGCCTTGGGCGGAAACCTGATTGCGACCGAGACGAGCCCGTTTTGCGGAATGCGTGCTTATTTATCGTCAGATCAATATAAGCACGAATGCGGGGCGGCCGGGAAGTCTTCAACCGCCTCGATTCAGAGCATCAGGCCGGAACGTTACTGCCGAGCCAGCCGATCGCGGCTTCGACGCCGCCCTTGCCGTGGGGAATGCCGAGCGCCTGAAGTCCGACTTCGATCACGCCGAGTGTTCCCAGGATCATCGGCGCGTTGACATGGCCCATATGGGCGATCCGGAACGCCTGCCCTGTCAGTTCGCCGATGCCGGTGCCGAGCACGACGCCGCATTTCTCCTTGCAGTAGCGCTGAAGGTCGGCCGGGCGGTAGCTGTTGCCCATCAGCACCGTCGTGACGGTGTTCGATCGTTCGGCTGCCTCGGAGATGTTGAAGTTGACGACCTGTCCTTCGGACCAGGTCGACACGGCGCGGCGCACGGCTTCGGCAAGCAATCGATGACGCAGGAAGGCGTTTTCAAGCCCTTCCTCGTCGATCATGTCGATGGCTTTACGGAGTGCGAACAGCAAATGAACGGGCGCGGTGCCGCCATAGATCCGGTAATTCTCGGCTTTGTCGCGCTCGGACCAATCCCAATAAGGCGTGCGCATATTGGCCTTCTTGTGGGCTTCCCGCGCGCGGTCGTTGATGGCGCAGAAGCCCAGTCCCGGCGGGGTCATCAGGCCTTTCTGCGAGCCGGACATGGCGACATCGATGCCCCAGGCGTCCATCTCGAACGGCATGCAGCCGAGCGAGGCCACGGCGTCGACCAGATAGAGCGCGGGGTGGCCGGTCGCCTTGATCGCCTTGCCGAGGGCTTCGATGTCGTTACAGGCGCCGGAAGCTGTGTCGACCTGAACGACCAGGATCGCCTTGATCTTGTGATCCTTGTCCTGTCGCAGACGCTCCTCGACCTCGCCGATCCGAACTGCGCGGCGCCAATCGCCCTTGAGAACTTCGACGTCGGCGCCCATGGCTTCCGCCGCGTTGCCCCAGTTGATGGCAAACCGGCCGCTCTCCAGTACCAGAATCTTGTCGCCGCGCGACAGCACATTGCTCAGCACGGCTTCCCAGGCGCCATGGCCGTTGGCGATGTAGATGTAGGATTTGCCCTTGGTCGCGAATATTCTCGAGAGGTCGCGCAGCAATCCTTGGGTCAACTCCACCATTTCCTCGGAATAGATGTCGAGCGCCGGACGGTGCATGGCCTGGAGCACCTCGTCGGGCATGGTGGTGGGTCCGGGGATCGCCAGGAATTCCCGGCCCGCGCGAACGGTCATTTCGTGATTCCTCTCAAGATTTCAGGCCCGGAAGGGATGCAGGGGAATGGCGGGAAATTCAAGCCGGGATAGGATGATATTCGGGTGAGGCTGTCATACCATAGCGTTTTCGAGCGAAGTGGAAGCCGGTTCGCGTGAAGAAAACGCGTCAAAACAAAAATTTAGAGCCCCGGTTTTGATACAATCGAAAGCGGGGCTCCAGGTCATTTTGTCAGCGTATTGGCGACCGCATGCCAGATCTGGTCCTTGATCTCGGTTGCAAGTGGGCTTGGAATGACGTCCGCAGGCGTTGTTCTTTTCTGGCACGCCGTCACCAGCCGCAAGATCCAGACTTCGCCGTCGGTGAAATAGGGATCGCCGCCGCCGTTGCGCCCGGTCAGCGTCACGCCGATGCCGGTCACCTGATATTTGGCATCGACCACCCGTGCTGCTTCCAGATCTGACGCCAGCAGGTTGCGTTCGGCGTCGATATCGGCGGAGATATGATGGGTGACGGCGCCGGTGTAATGGCTGACGCCGACGCCACGGTCGAAGGTCGCAGATCCGAGCCAGACCGGGCGCTTTTCCTGGCCTTGATCCAGCACTTTCCAGAACCGCACATGATGGCGGCGGTCGGCGCTGTCGCCGAACGGTTTCTCGAAGGCGAGATCTTCAGGCCGGTCGAGGTAGAACAACGGACTGACTGGCGCGCGGGCGTAGGGGCGATCGAGCAGCACGCTGCCGATGATCTCGACGGACGACCGCGCCGTCACCGGATCGGCCGGGTACCAGCCCGCGGCCTGCATCGCGCACAGCACGTCGAGCTTGTCGCCGATCAAGCCGACATTGATGGGATCGCCGGGAATGCCCTGCGCCGTGCGCGTCACCATCGGCAGATCGGCGAGACCGCGCTGATGTTCGTAGTGGCTCCACAGCATCGGCAGCGCCTGATAGGCGAGCGCCGTGTACGCCAATACGAAAGCGAGTACCGCGAGCAGGAACTGTTCCAGCTTTCCGTGCGGATGATGCGACGGCAGGATGCCAAAGAGGTTGATCACAGCGTCTCCGTTCCGGTAGCCGCCATGCGACGAGATGTAGAGCTATCGTCTGGTCTCGCGGCATCCGGCGGCTTCGGCCTCCTCGACCGAGCAGAACCAGCGCGTGCCCTTGCTGACTTTCATTTCGATCCGGGCGTACCAGCGGCTGGTCGGCTGGTGATAGATGCATTCGCCGGCGCTATTGACGTTGCCTTTGATGGTGCAGTCCGGCGACGGCGCGACCGGCCCGGAGGCTGACGCCAGCAGGATCGCATGCGCACTCTCCGGCGGCTTGGTGGCGCCGAGGATTGTGGTCTTCTTGTTGCGGACCCGCCAATCCCAGGGCGCGATGAACGCCCCTTGCCACATGCCCGCCTTGTCTTCGCGTGCGGCCTTTTCGTCCGCGTCATAGTCGTGCGAGAACCGCACGTAGGACAGGGCCCAGCCGTTTCGCACCATCCACTTCTGAATGTCTTCGCCATCGACAATGCATCGCGCCACCAGCCGGCCGCGCCGGTCGGGGTTCTGGCCGTGACAGGTCCAGGTCTTGTTGTCGCCATGCTTGATGAGTTCGTCGCGCGCGGCGATCCCGCAGGTCCAGCGCTCGCCCTTGCTGTTGAGGCAAAGCTGATCGACCGAAGGGGCGTCGATGCCACCGAGCCGGATCCGGTGGCTGCCGATCACGACGGTATCGCCCTCGCGGACCTTGGCGATGCCGGTAACGTCGGCCGCCTGCGCCAACGTGGGCAGCAAAAGCATGGTCATTGCGAACAGGAGTTTCCGCGGCATGTATGAAGACCCGTTCAAAATGGAATGAGTTGCGGCGGATTGTGCTGCGGATTCCGGCAAATCGCAACCGGTTGGCCAGTGTGGCGACACTGACGTTCCTTTCGGTCTCGCAGCGCCTTCGTCAAAGGAACGTCAGTGTCAAAGCCACACTGGAAAACCAATATTTGCCGGTGTCCCTTTGGTTCTGACCTTCGTAAAGGTGCCTGCCGCGACAGCATACGAATGTCAGAACCGGGACACCAGCGCCAACCTTACGTCCGCTTCAAGGCGGCCCGCGCCAGCGACAGGCCCATCAGCACAAAGGCCGAGGTCGCTTCCGGACCGCCGACGAGAATGCGGGTCGGGGTCTTCATCTTGTTCCACTCATAGGCCTTGAACGGTCCATGCCGGCCGCCTTCGCCGAGATGGCGCACGATGCAATGTAAGGCTGGCGTAAGGGTTGAGACCTCCGCGCCGAGATGGCCGAGTGCGATCAGCGCCAATGCCGCGTCGAACGGATTCATCTCGTGGGTGATCAGTTCGTCCTGCACATAGGCCAGCACCCGCTCGCGAATGAACCCGAACGCGCCATCGGGATCGATCGCGGCTCGCGCCTGTTCAGGCAGCGCCATGAAAGCCGCGTAGCAGCGGCCGAAATAGGCGCAGTAGAGTTCCGGCAGGTAATAGATGTGCGAGCGCGGCTCGGCGAAGGCGCCATTGGCGGCGAGGTTCTTCTGAAACCTGACGATGCCGCGCAACAGATCGAGCCGCTCTGGCGTCTCAAGGATTTTCCAGCGCGCCAGATTGCGGAAGCTTGCTTCCAGCACGTCGAGATTGAGCGTCGGGTCGAGGTCGTTGCCGTAGGGCCGGTCGCCGTTGATGTTGTCGATCCAGGTGACGATGGCCCCGTCGTAATCGATGTGATCGTTGATCGCGACCGTGACCTTCGGCGCATTGGCGCCAGCCTTGACCTGATAGCCGCTGTAGAAATCCGGCAGCGGCTGATCGAGCATCGGATCGCTGGAGCCGGCTTGCGCCGCGGCCGAGAACGCGCAGGCCGTGGTGTCGCAGTCCGGCACATACAGGCCGAAGCCGAGCGTTTGCTTGATCTGGGCGAAGAAGCGCGAAAACCGCGGATGCGGCGCGGGCGCAATCGCAGTCACCACATCAAAGTCGCGCCCGTCGACGCCGCGCACACGTTCGCGGCTTGCGCCCAGGCAAAAATCGGTCATGGCTGATATGGCGCGCTTTGCAGCGGCGCTTTCCTCGCGCGAGGCCAGCCCGCTTTCGACAAAGCCGAGCAGCGACTCGATATAGAACGCATCGTAGTAGGCCGAGCGGTGCCGGATCTGGATCGGCTGCCACATCGGCTCGGCGATGCCTTTCCAGGACGGATTGATGAGGTCGCGCACCGGCGAGCGCGCGATGAAGGTTCGCGCCAGATTGAACAGCAGCGTCGAGTTCTTGTAGCCGCGCGCATCGAGCCCGGTAAGCGCCATCAGGAACTCGCGCCCATGGATGTCGGGATCGCCGATCAGGTTGAACGACGCATAGGCCGGGATGAAGCCGTTATTGCGGAACGTCCGCAACAGGTGCGCGCCACAGGTGCGGATCACGCGCTCGATGTCGGAAAGGCCTGGCGGCGGCCCCTCCGGCGGGACGGCGGGCGGGCGGGGGTGGCGCAGTTTGACGGTGTCCAGCAGTTCGGCCACCGGCTGGCCGATCGCCGCCCAGTCAGGCCGCTCGTCGTCGCGCGCCTGGGTCAGGGCGTGGCGCAGCGCCGCAAACCGGGATGCATCGTTCAATTCGGAAAGCCCGGTCCGGCGGAGCAGCGGCCGCAAGGCCGCATTTGCGAGCGCGGTCCGGTAGAATTGGCCGAGGTGCTGGTCGCCGCTTGCGCCATTCCCGGCTCCGTTGAGCAGCAGCGGATCGCAGAGGTCATAGAGCGACGGGCCGTCCTTGCGGGCCGTCAGCGCGCGGCAGGCGGCGGAGGCCATTTCGTGAAACGCCATGCAACTTCTTTCCGCCCAGCGCGTTTCAGACCCGCGCTCACGCATGGGTCATTTCGCGCGAATTTTCCCTAGACTTGCAAGTGTCCGACCAATGGCACGAAAGATGCAGCGATTTCAAGGAAATGAGATGCGCAGGACGGGGTTGCGGCGGACAGGCGAGAGTGTGATTTACATCACATAAGTTCGGGTTCCGGGTTCCCGTTAACGGACAAATAAGGTTGCGGGCAGGTTACGGGACGGGTTAAGTCTTTGTTTGTTGCGACGCCGCAAATTGAGCATAATTCGACGGCAAACGGCCCTCATCCCATAAACCTGACGGCTAGCTGGCGCGACTTAAAGACGGCGCGCGATAGACAGTGAGTGCGAATGAGACCTGTGATGACTTTGTTCGGCCAGCTGCCCAAACTTGGCTTGTCCCGACGTTCGGTCGCGGTCGCGGCGGCGTTGATCGGGACCGTGTCGCTGGCGCTTGGGGCCCATGCCGCGCTGAACAAGCTGGACGGCGCCAAGGTGGCTTCCGCCGAGCAGGCCGATACCGCCAAGCGGTCGTCCCGGATCGCGCTCGTCATCGGCAACAGCCATTATCCCGACGCCAGCCTGCCGCTCGCCCAGCCGGTCAATGACGCCCGGGCGCTGACGGCCGCGCTGCGCCACGAAGGCTTTGATGTCGACGCCATCGAAGACGCCACCCATGACGACATGACCCGCGCGGTGGCGCGGCTGAAGTCGAAGGTGCGCTCGGATTCGGTGGTGATGCTGTTCTTCGGCGGCTATGGCATCCAGGTCGGCCGCGAGAGCTACATGATCCCGGTCGATGCCGTGATCTGGAAGGAGACCGACGTGCGCCGCGAAGGCATTGCCGTCGAGTCCGTGCTGGACGCTGCCAAGGAATTTGGCGCTTCCGCCAAGGTCGTGGTGCTCGATGCCTCCCGCCGCAATCCTTACGAGCGGCGCTTCCGCACCTTCTCGCATGGTCTGGCGCCGATCACGCTGCCCGACAATGCGCTGCTGTTGACGTCGACTTCGCCGGGCACCGTGGCCGATGATTCCACCGGCGAAAATTCGGTGCTGGTCACCGAGCTGCTCACGCATATCGACACGCCGCGGGACAATCAGGCCAAGGCGGCCGAAGCGATCTTCAACCAGACCCGCGTTGCGGTTTCGCGCTCTTCCAACGGCGAGCAGGTGCCGTCGGTTTCTTCCACGCTGCTGGAAGAAATCAGCTTCAACGCCGACCGGCCGGAAACCAAGAAGGCCAATTAAGGCCGCTAGCCCTGGGTCGCCCCTGCGAACGCAGGGGCCGCGACGACACCCTTCACCGTCGTCCCGGCCAAGCCAACGGGTCGCGCGAATGCGCGCCCGATGACAGGCTCCGCGCGAGCCGGGACCATACGCCGCGGCCTATCAAGCGGGTACACCGGCGCTAGTTACCTCCCGTAACCATAGAAGCCTGTGGTTATAGGTCCCGGCTCAGCGCTCGCACGCTTCGCTTGGCCGGGACGACATTAGACAGATCGGCCCGATCCAAGCCCCTACCGCGCTTCCGCAGCCTCGGTCACCGGCCGCACCGGATCGCCCTCGCGCAACAGCGCGCCAGCGCGCGCCACCACGATGTCGCCTTCGGTCAGTCCCTCGCGGATCTCGACCTGGCCGCCCGACATCAGCCCGACCTCCACCCGCTTGGTTTCGATGCGCGCCCGCCGCACCACCTGCACCACCGTGCCGGCGGTGCCGTAGAGCACGGCGGTCAGCGGCACCGACACGCCGCAGCTCTGGCCGGTCTTGATCATGGCGCGGCCGGATGAATTGACGAACAGCTTACGGTTGGTGGTGATGCTGACGAACACCTGGCCGAGCTGACTGTTAGGCTCGACGGTGGTCGAGACGCGGCGAACCTTGCCCTCGACCTCGCCCGCGCCGACGATGCGGATGCGCGCCGGCTGATTGATGGCGAGCTTCGGCAGATCCTGCGTCGGCACCATCCCGACCAGGTCGAACTCGCTGCGCGCGATCACGGAAAACAGCGCCTCGGCGCGGGGCGAGGCAAGCGCGCCCACTTGCGCGGTCGACGTCAGCACCGTGCCGGCAACCGGCGACGATATCGTCGTCGTGCCGCCTTCGGGGAGGCTCAGCCGCGCCAGATTTTGCCCCGCGGTCACGGTATCGCCGGGGTCGGCCAGGATCTCGGCGACTTTCAGGCCCGGCCGGTCCGGCCGCACCATCGTCTCCTCGCGCGGGACCAGAATGCCGAACGCCTCCACCAGATTGGGGAAGCAGAATTTCGACGCCTTCAGCACCGTCACCGCCGCGCCTTGGGGGGCGCCTTCCTTGGCCGCGGGATCGTCGGCGGCGAGGGCGGGGGAGGCGAGGGTGAGGGCGAGCGAGACCGCGGCAGCGGATGGCGTCAGCTTTTTAAACGCAAAAGGCGTGGTGGAACGTGTCATGGCGATCCCGGCAGGCAACTCTCGAGGTCTATTGGATATCAGGACGCTTCCTTGGCGGCTACCACCGCAGTCTCCGCGGAAGTTCGCGGTGGCGCAACTTCCGCCCCCTCCCGCCAGCTCAATATCTCCGCGGCCAGCACCGGATGATTGAAACCCTTGAGTTGCAGATCGTCGATCGGCCGTCCCTCGACCCAAGGCTCGACGATGCCATAGACGCGGCGGCTGACGACGATCTGGTTGGCCTTGGCCTCGTCGCACAGCCGCGAGGCGAGGTTGGTGACGCTGCCGATCGCGCTGTATTCCAGCCGGTGCTCGAAGCCGATTTGCCCGATCGTCGCATAGCCGAGCGCGATGCCGACGCCAAACCCGAGCGAATGTCCGCGGTTGCGCCAGCGCGTCGTCAGCGCGTCCATGGCATCGCGCATTTCGACCGCCATTTGCACCGCGCGTCGGGTGTGGTCGGCAAATTGAATGGGCGCGTTGAACAGGATCATCACGCCGTCGCCGGCATAGCGGTCGAGCGTGCCTTCATATTTGAAGGTCAGCTCGCCCAGCGCCGCGTGGTATTCGCGCAGCACGTTCATGGCTTCCTCGGGCTCGGTCGATTCCGTGAACGCCGTAAAGCCGCGCAGATCGCAAAACACCACCGTCACCTCGCGACGGTGACTATCGAGGATCGAGTCATGTCCATCCGAGGAGGCGATCAGTTGCGCGACCTGCGGCGCCAGGAAACGTTCGAGCTTTCGGATGCGCTCGATCTCGGCGAGCTGCTTCTCCACGCGGTCTTCCAGCGACTTGTTCCAGTCCTTCAGCTGTTCGGTCTGGTCCCGCAGCTTCTCCGCCTGCTGTTGCACGGTCGAATGCGCCAGCGACAACTCATTCATCGATTGGGCGAGATCGCGGGTGCGCTCTTGCACCTTGGTCTCGAGACCGGCATAGGTCTCCTGCAACTGGCCGGCCATGCGGTTGAACTGGCCGGCGAGTTCTTCCAATTCGTCGCCGGTCTTCACCTCGATGCGGTGGCCGAAATCGCCTTCGCCGAGCTGATCGGCGCCGCGCCGCAGCGCCGTGATCGGGACCAGCATGCGCCGCGCCAGCATCGAACCGGCCAGGATCGCGACCACAAGCCCGAGCGCAATCAGGAGCGCTGCGCGCGTCAATTGATCGCGGATCGGCACCAGCGCATGCGCCGCCGGTTGCTCGAAGAAAACGTGCCAACCGAGTTTTGGCATCGCGCGTGCGGCGGTGAGCACCGAACCGCCTTCGGCATCGGTGCCGAAGTCGGTACGCGCATTGTCCTTCTTCAGCGCGGCGGCGACCTGGGGCAAGTCGGCCAGCGACTTGCCGGTCTCGGGGCCGCGGCTGGAGCGCGCCAGCACGCGACCTTGCGGGTCGATCACATAGGCGAAGCTCGATCGGCCGGTCTGGGCATCGCCGAGAAACTCGGTGAGGAAGTGCAGGTCGATATCGGCGACGGTGATGTCGGCGTTGAAGCCGGAATGCGACACCGAAATCGACATTGCTGGGCGTGCCGCATTCCGGAACGTCGCCGGCGCGTAAGCCACGCTCTTGCCGCGGGTCTCGGTATAGCGGACGTCGCGCGAGAAGTCGGCGTTGCTGCCGACCGCAACCGAGGTGCGCGACAGCCGCAATTTCTCGCGGCCATAGCCGTCGAGCAACATCAGCTGCTCGACAGCCGGCACCTGATTGAGAAGTTGCGCGTAATCGTTGCGGTGATCCTCGATCTTGACCGCGCTGGCGCGCGTCACCCAGCTGATCTGCCGTTCCAGTTCGGCGATCGACTGTTCGATGCGGCCTGCGGCCGCTTCCGCCCGCTCGCCCAGGGAATCGGTCAGCGTGGTTCGGGTGGCGTGGTAGTTGATCCAGATTTCGATCGCGCCGTTGACCGCGAGCACGAACACGACGAGGCCGACCAGCGCCGCGACATATTTGGCGAACAGGCCCCTGCGCAGCGATCGATCTTCGCGTTTCACCCTGATCATCCAGCCTTTGTATCGGCCGGTCAGGTCAGCGCCGGCCATGCGTGGTCATCGCCGCCACCCTTAGCACGTTTCGCGCTGCGGCGAGGGGAGCGGGGCCTGGTTGAGGGCCTATCGGCCGAACAGCTGTTTCAGGATGTCGTTGACCTGGCGGCCGCTTTGATCCGGCTGGGCCGGATCATTCGGTCCTCCTCCATTCGGGGGAGGATTGCGGTTCTGACCGTTCAACCCCTGCTGGATGAGATTACCCAGCGCCGCGCCGAGCTTGCCGAGCGTATCCGATGGATCGTTGCCGCCTGGCGAGCTGTTGCCCGATGCGATGCCGGCAACATCGGGATAGATGCGGGGATCGGCCCACGGCCCGTCGATGACAACGGGAATGCCGAAGCCGGCCGGGTCGCTTGCGCGCCCCTGGCCTTCGGTCGTCATCACGAGCTTCGGATCAACGCGGAGCGCAAGCGTCTTTGCGCCGACGTCGATGGTGCCGGCGCCGGTCATCTTGACCAGCGGCCCGACCAGATTGAGGTCGGACGTCGTCGCCTGGCCCTTGTCGATCTGGAACGAGGCCGAGAGCTGGCTCAGGTCGGTGGTCTTCTCCTGGCTCGCCTGCCAGCCGGACAGCGTGCCCGAGGTGAGCGAGCGGATCATCTGCGCGAGGTTGAGGCCGCGGATCGCGCCATCCTGGAAATTGGCCGTCACGTTGCCCGTGAGATTCGACATGATCGCCTGCTGACTTTGGCCGTTCGAGCTGACGTCGATCTTGGCTTGCAGTCTGCCGTCGAGCTTGTCGAAATCGGCCGCCGCACTCAGCAACGGCAGCGCGCGGACACCGTTGAGATCGCACCGGATCGCATAGGTGGGCTTGTCGGGCGAAACATCGAGTTCGAAGGTGCCGGTGGCCTGGCCGCCATAGGCGCCAACGTTGGACACGGTGCCTTTGAGAATTCCAGTCGCGAGCGAAGCCTCCAGCGCCACGGGTGCGAAATGCGCACTCCCGATATTGAGTTCGGAGGCCGACAGGCGAACCTGCGCATCGACATAGTTGAGGCGGGAAAGTTCGATTTTATCGTTGCTCCAGACCGGTTGCGCACCTTGCGACGTGCCTTGCGCCGAGTTGGTTGCGATATCGAGCCGGCGGAAATCGAGATCGACCTTGACCAGCGGCTTGCTGGCGAAATCGGCCGAGGCCCCGCCATCGAACAGGTCCTCGCCCATCTTGCCAGAAAGGCCGTTGAGCATCACGGCGGTGCCGTTGATCCGGAGCTGGGCTTCGGCGGACAGCGGCGCCTGCAAAAGGCCGGGCGCATCGAGCGAAAGCTCGACCGGGATGGTTTGCCGCTCCACCGCGGGATCGGGCATCGACGCCTTGGCCGCGAAGTTAAGCGGATGGCCGCCTGTTTGCGCCTTGCCGTTGAGATTGAGATGACGGTCGGTGTCGATGGTGGCGCGCGCGGCAATGCCCTCGATGCGGTCTTCGACGTGGTCACGTGTATTGAAGAACGTGACCGTGCCGTCGGTGACCGTGATCCGCTGGATTTTCGGTGCGGCCGAAGTGTTGTTCGCGGCCGCGCCGGGACGGGAGGAGGCTGCCGGGGTTACTCGCCGCTCGCGCCGCAGCGGAATACGAATGTCGGGCCGGTTGATCGCAAGCTCGGTAATTTCCGGATGGCTGGACCACAGACTGCTGAAGGTCAGGTCGGCCTGAAGGCTGCCAATGCTCAGATGATTGCCGCTCTCGCGATCGTTGGGACCTTCAAGGGTCACATCGCGCATCGTGACATTCAGCGTGGGCCACAGCCCGATTCCGGTCGAGCCGCCAATGGTGAGGCGATAGCCGGTTTCCCGCTCGACCCGGTCGGCAATGGCCGAGGTCAGGAAGCCAGCCGGCATTCCGACCACAAGCAGCAGCACGGCCGCAACGACAATCGCTCCGATAACCCCACTGATGATTTTCGAGGTTCTCATGTCGGTGTTCCAGATCGGCAGTCCGCCTACAGTTCGGCATGGCTTCGGCCGTGTTCAAGTTATCGAAGGCAGCGCCGGGGCTGCAATGCTATGTGACTTATGACACAGTTCCGTTCCATTGACCTCCGGCCGCCGACGGGCGCTGCTTCGGACCAAGGCATTGCGATGAGTAAACAGGCCGAATTTGCCGTTATTTTGAAGGTGAACCCGATGTTTGCGGACATCGGGGCCGAGGAACTGCAACGGCTCGCCACGCTCTGCCACACCCAGCATCTCGAGACAGGCGAGATGTTGTTCCAGAAGGGCGATCCCGGCGACGCCTTGTTCGGGGTACGCCGCGGCCAGATCCGGATCGAGACCGGCGCTTCCGACGGCAGTCGGTTGACCCTGAATTTCTTAGGCGCCGGCGACCTCTTCGGCGAAGTCGCCGTGCTTGACGGCCAAAGCCGCACGGCGGATGCGGCCGCCGGCGAGCCGACCGAGTTGTTCGTGCTGCGGCGGGAAGATTTTCTCAGCTTCCTCGAACGCGAGCCGAGGGTCGCGGTCAAGCTGATCATGCTGCTGTGCCAGCGCATTCGCTGGATGAGCGAACGGATGGAGGAATCGGTTTTGCAGCCGCTGCCGGTTCGTCTGGCGCGGCGGCTCTGTGCGCTCGCATCCGATTTCGGTTCCGAGGTGCATATTTCCCAGGAGCAGCTCGGCGTCTTCGTTGGTGCTGCGCGGGAGAGCGTCAATCGCCAGTTACAGCTCTGGCGCAAGGACGGCATTCTCGATCTTCAGCGCGGGCGCATTCTCCTGCACAACATGAAAAAACTGACGGCAGTGGCGCGGAACGAATAGCCGGCGGTTACTCGGCCGCCGGCGAATGCAGGACGACCGGCGGCGGCTTGTGCTCTCCGGCCTGGTTTTCGCCTGGGTCGTTCAAGGTGACGAGCCGCTTGGTGGAGCGCCAGATCAGCGTGCCGATATCGTCCATCATCATGAACATCGCCGGCACGAACACCAGCGACAGGATCGTCGAAAATACCAGGCCGCCGATTACGGCGAGCGCCATCGGGGAGCGGAATTCGCCGCCAGCGCCGAACGCCAGTGCGGAAGGCATCATGCCCGCGGCCATCGCGATCGTGGTCATCACGATCGGTCGGGCCCGCTTCATGCCGGCGTCGATGATGGCATATTCGCGCGTCTTGCCCGCGCGGATGGACTCCACGGCGAACTCCACCAGCATGATGGCGTTCTTGGTGACGATACCCATCAGCATCAGGATGCCGATCCACACCGGCGTCGTGAGCTGCTTGCCGGTCACGAGCAAGGCCGCGATCGCGCCACCGATCGAAAGCGGCAGCGAGAACAGGATCGTGATCGGTTGCAGGAAGGTGCCGAACAGGAGCACCAGCACCGCGTAAACCATCATCAGGCCTGCCGTGATGGCGGTGGCAAAGCCCGCGGACAATTCGTTGAGGCTTTCGGCATCGCCCGACGGGCTGACTTTCACGCCCTTGGGCAGGCTCTTCATGACCGGAAGCTCGTTGATCTTCTTGGTCGCATCGCCGAGCGCCGAGGTGCCGACGAGATCGGCGGCGACGGTCGCCTGTCGCTCGCGGTCGTAACGGTTGATGCTGGTCGGCCCCTGATCGAGCTTGATATCGGCGACCACCGACAGCGGTACGCCGCCACGCCCGCCGCCGAGCGGCACGCGCAACTGTTCAAGGATATTCAGGTCGCCCCGCGCGCCGTCCTCAAGCTGAACGCGGATCGGCACCTGCCGGTCGCCGGCGTCGAACTTGGCAAGTGCGGGGCCGACGTCGCCGATCGTCGCGACGCGAATGGTCTCCGACAGGCTCTCGGTGGAAACGCCCAGCCGGGCAGCCAGATCGGCGCGCGGCTGGATGCGAAGCTCCGGCCGGTCGAGCGAGGTTTCGGAGATCACGTTGGCGATCAACGGAATCCGCTTCATCTGGTTGGCGAGTTCGCTGGCGACATTGCTGACGATGTTGCTGTCGGCGCCGGTGACGACGAGCGAGATCGCGCGCAGACCGTTTTCGTCGAGGAACCAGAACCTGATATCGGGAACGTTTTCGAGTTCCTTGCTGATCGACAGCTCGAGTTCGCGCTGGGTGATCCTGCGTTCGGTTTTCGGGGTGTAGTTGATGATCAGCGCCGCGCGGCGGACTTCGAACGTTCCTGGCGGCACCCGTCCGCCATCGACGAAGACGTTCCTCACCTCCGGCCGCTTGCGCAAGCGCGCCACGATCTGCTCGGTGATCTTCTCGGTAAAAGCGAGCTGCGAGCCGGGCGGCAATTCCATCGCCAGCAGCGAGCGGGCCGTGTCCTGCGCCGGCAGGAAGCCCTGCGACAGCAACGAGATGCTCCAGATCGAGGCGGCAAAGATGCCGAAGCCGATCAGCACCGTGATCAGGTAATGCTGAACCGACCAGGTCACGAGCCTGATATAGGTCTGGAGCACGCGGCCGGGCGGCGGATCGTCGTGCGGATGATCTTTCAGGAAATAGGCCGCAAGCACCGGCGTCACGAAACGTGCGGCGAGCAGCGAGAAGAACACCTGCACGGACACCGTGATGCCGAACTGCTTGAAAAACTGCCCGGCGATGCCCGACATGAAACTGGCGGGTGCAAAGATCGCGATGATGGTGAGCGAGATTGCGATCACGGCGAGGCCGATTTCGTCTGCGGCCTCCAGCGCCGCGCGGTAGGGCGACTTTCCCATGCGCATGTGACGCACGATGTTCTCGATCTCGACGATGGCGTCGTCGACGAGAATGCCGGTCGACAGCGTGATGGCGAGGAAGCTGACGAGGTTGAGCGAGAACCCGAGAAGATCCATCGCCCAGAATGCCGGGAAGATCGACAGCGGCAGCGAGATCGCGGCGATGATGGTCGCCCTGATGTCGCGCAAGAACAGCAATACGATGATGACGGCCAGGATAGCGCCTTCGAACAGCGTCGAGATCGCGGCTTCGTAATTGCCTTTGGTGAACTCGACCGATGTGTCGATCAGCTTGAGGTCGACTTCCGGATGGGCAATTTTCAAGTCGTCGATGCGCTTCTGCACGGCGGCGGCGACCACGACGTCGCTCGCGCCTTTCGAGCGCTTGATGCCGAGCGCCACGACTGGCTCGCCGTTGAAGCGCGCAAAGGTGCGGCGGTCGGCGATGGTGTCGGTGACGGTGCCGAGGTCGTCGAGCCGGACTTCGCCGCCCGTCGGCAGGCTGATCATGGTGCCCGCGAGTTCGTTGAGTGTCTTCGCGCCGGCAAGCGTACGAATCGCCTGATCGTTCTTGCCGATTTCGGCCCGGCCGCCGGCAAGATCGACATTGGTGCCGCGCAGGCGGTGCGACACATCGACTGCGGTCAGTCCCGCCGCTTGCAGCCGGTCGGGATCGAGCGAGACCAGAATTTCGCGCTCGACACCGCCGATGCGCTCGACCTGGGCGACGTTGCGCACGCCTTGCAGCGCGCGTTTGACGACGTCGTCGACGAAGTAGGACAATTGCTCCGGCGTCTTGCCGGGCGAAATCGCCGCATAGGTGACGATCGGCAGGCCGATGACGTCGACGCGCTGGATCAACGGCTCATTGACGTTTTGCGGCAGATTGGCGCGCACGCGCGTGACGGCGTCCTTGACATCGTTCAAGGCGCGGTCGGTGTTGGTTTCCAGCGCGAACTGGATCGTCGTCACCGACAGGCCGTCGGTGATCGAGGATGAAATGTGTCGCACGCCTTCGACGCCCGACACGCCGTCTTCGATGGTCTTGGTGACCTGGGACTCAAGCTCGGCCGGGGCCGCGCCGAACTGCGACACCGTGACCGAGATCACCGGAATATCGGCGCTCGGCAGCCGCGTCACCGCGAGCTTGGTGAAGCTGATCCAGCCCAGCACCAGGAGGATGATGGAAAAGACGACGGAAGGAAGCGGATGGCGGATCGACCATGCCGAGATATTGAGAGCCATCAGCGCACCCGCGTCCGATCGAGGTCTTCGGCGAACATCGTTCTGATCTGGTCGCCATCATGCAGCGAAGAGCCGGCGTCGGCCACGACGGTTTCGCCGACGTCGAGGCCTTCCAGAATTTCGATCGAGGTGTCGGACACGAGCCCGACTTTGACCTTGCGCGTCTCCACGATATTTCCCTTGACCACCTGAACCGTGAGGTGGTCGATCGCGGTGCGCGGAACCGCAACACCGCAGCTGCGTCTGGCGTCGATGCTGGCCTGGGCGAACATGCCGATCTTGATCGCAGGATTTCCGGTCAAGGTGATGCGGACGTGGCCAAGCTGGGTGTTGCGATCGATTTGCGGCACGACCAGCCTCAGACGGCCGACGATGTCGGGGCCATTGTCACGGCTGATCCGCACAGTAGCGCCGGGGTTGAGCTTCATCATGTGAACGGCAGGCACTTCGGCGTCGAGATCGATCTCATTGTTGACGGCAATACGGAACATCGGTCCTGCCTGCGGCGAAGCGGGAGCGCCAACGATGGTGTTGACCTGGGTGACAAGGCCGGCGGCCGGCGCGCGCAGCGATATCGGCGTGCGCTGCGAATTGGCTGATGTCGGCGGCGGGATGAGCCGCACCAGTTCCTGGTTTTCGGCGACCGTCTCGCCCTCACGGACCAGCACGTCGGCGACCTTTGAGCCTTCCTGATCGGCCGAGACCACCGCTTCGCGCCGCGGCACCGCAAATCCGGTCACCCGCACCAGATCGGAAAAGCACGCATTGGTGGATTTCGTGACGACGACAAGCGCATTGCTTGCCGTTTCCTTTGCCTCCGAGTGGGAACGGTGCTCGAACCAGTACCATCCCGCCCCAAGGACAATGAAAAATACGGCCGCCAGGGCTGGCTTGAGATAGGGGAACAGGTTCATTGCCGGGTTCGGCGCTCCTTCGTCGGGTGGGCGTACATGAATTTATTTCGCGGCGGTCGTCTTGTTTTCCATATTGACCACCTGCACTCGGCGATTCACCTCCGCCAGCGGATTGGCAGGGTCTTTCAACTTGGTTTTACCATAGCCGACGGCGACGAGATCGGCAGCGGGAATGCTGGCTTTCTCGACCAGGTAACGCTTGATCGAGTCGGCCCGTCGCTCCGAAAGGTCCTGGTTATAGGCGTCGCCGCCCGCGGCATCGGTATGGCCTGCAAGAATAAAGGTCGATCCCTTCAAATCGGGGTTTGCCAGCGCCCGTCCGAGCGCCTGCACCGAAGGCAGCGACTTGGCGCTGATCCGGTCGGAGTTGTAATCGAAATTGATCTCCAGATCGATCTTCGGCTTGTCCTTGACGATGGCGGCGATCTGCTCGCGCTCGCCCATCGATAGCGAGCGCGATGGCCGGTTGTGCAGCGACTGCACGAGCTTGCTTTCGGCCTCGGTCGCCGCCGGATTGTCCTGTGCCGGGGGTCCCATCGAGAGACTGCGCGTGAGAGCCTGCGGCTTCGCCGGGGAAAGCGCCCTCAGAATCTGGTCTTCGGTGGCCTCCTCCGCGCCGGCGGCATGAAACGAAAACGCAATAGCGAGGGCGAAGAGCGAGAGGATCGCGACGGAGACACGCTTTGCCGGGCTCAGGGACATTGCCAATTCTCCTTCAGGGACGCATTCGCATGAAAGTCGGTTCGGAACGGCCCCGTGAACCGAACCTCGAGAGGCCGTGCGCCTGGAGGTCTTACCTCAGCGCACGCCGTAGTCTGCAAATTCCTTGACGATGTTCGGGTCCATCGCCTTCGCGTTATTGATGTCGACCTCGCCGTCCGAAGCGGCGCCGCTGCGCTGTCTGGCCAGTCCGCGGCCATATAGCGACGACGTCAGCCGCGGGTTGATCTTGAGGGCAGCATCGAAATCAGCGATGGCGTTCTTGCTCAAGCCACTCTTCAGGTTGACCAATCCACGGCTGTCGAGCGCATCGACGAAATTCGGGCGCAACCGAAGCGCCTCGTTGCAGTCTCTCAAGGCCGCCTGCAACTCACCGGTCACGGCACGCACCCAGCACCGGTTGTTGTAGGCTTCGACGTCCTTCGGATTGAGGCGGATCGTGTCGCCGAAATCCTTGATCGCAAGGTCATAGGCACCCTTGCTCGCATAGACCTGTCCACGCCGGTACAGAGCACCGGCATCATCCGGGTTTTCCACGAGCTTGGCCGTCAGGCTCTTGATGGTCGGATCATCGGCGAGCGAGGGCGAGGGTGGCCGAGGCGGCGGATCGTTGCTCGGAAGGGTCGCCACCGCCGGCTTGTCAGGCGGCGGCAGGATCGGCGTCTCGGCCTTTGGCGGCGCAGGCGGATCGACCCGTGGCGCAGCCGGCTGAGCCGCAGGTGGCGGAGAGGCTGGCGGCGGCGGTGATGGAGGCGTGGGATCGGCAGCCGGCTGTTGTGGGAGAGCGGCTACGGCCGACTTGGCCCCCGGAATAAACGAGAAGTCTTCAGCCAGCGAGGACGAAATCCAGGGGACCTGCTCGCTGCGCGAGGCGCGCGTCACGCCGACGCGCGTCCGGTTGAGCGTCTCTTCCGCCATCAGGTCGGGAACGCGGATTTCCTTGAGCAGTTCCTGAACGAACAGGCTGTGGTCGCCGCCATTGTCGGACATCACGGAGCTGAGCGCCGCCGAATACATCACCAGCGAGCCGTTCGGCGCAATCACCGGTGCAAGGCCGGCAGAGAAACTGCGGAAGCGGCGCTCGTACGGATTGCGGCGGGATGCGTCGATCAGCGCAATCTTGACGCCGGCGCCACGGTTGTTGAATTCGCCAAGGACGGTTTCGAGGCTGATGCCGTCGCGCCGAACGTCCGCCTCGGTCCAGATCTGGGCGTCGACCGGTATCATGAAGCTCTGGCGGTTGGACTGAATGCCGAAGCCGCTGAAGAAAATCAGCGCCACATTTCCCGGCTTGATGTGGCCATAGAGACGCTCGAGCGCCTTGTGCATTCCCTCGCCGGTCAGGTTCTCGCCGGTTTCCACGGTGAAGCCGTCCCGCTTGAGCTCGTCGGCAACGCTGCGCGCGTCACTGACCGGCTCCTTCAACGGCGCATCCGCGTCGGGATATTTTGCGTTGCCAATCACAAGCGCAAACCGGTCCGCGGCGATCGCCGCGGAGGGCACCATCGGCGCGAGCGAAAAGGCCAAAAGAGCCAGCAATGAAAGGCGGATAGTCATTCTGCTCCCGTCCAGCCAATTTCCAAAGTCGGTTCAGGTACTAAACACCTGCCCCGAACTCGCGCGCCCGCAACTTTATCTCACGAAAATCGCATTATCAAACCGCGCGCCTATCGCGGGTGTCAACCGCTGACGGTCTGGCAAATCGCCGCGCACGACAGTCAACATGAAGTCCCGCGCTCGATCCGGCGAAGCAGGCGCCGCGGGCGTCATCGCGCTGACACATCGCCGTTGACTGCCATTTTCGTATGGCCGCATGCCGGGTTTGGCGGTTTGACCTTTTGGCACGGCAGTGGCTTGCTGGGGGCCGGACCAAACAAAAGAAGCAGAACCGATGGAAACGACCTACGAAATCTATGCGCTCCGCTACGCGACCATGTCGCCGCGCACCCCCAACATGAACTACATCACGCCCGACCCGCACGAGACCGCAGCGTCGGATCTCGATTATTTTGTCTGGCTAGTCCGGGGCGGTGGCCGCAATATCCTCGTCGATACCGGATTCAATGCCGAAGAGGCCGCGGCGCGCAGCCGCAAGCTCACGCTGAACCCGGCGGAGGCGCTGAAGCGCTTCGGTGTCAGCCCGGAGGCAATCGGCGATGTCATCGTCACTCATCTGCATTACGACCACGCGGGCAATCTGGACCTGTTCCCGAAGGCGCGTTTTCACCTGCAAGAGCGTGAGATGAGCTACGCCACCGGCCGCTGCATGTGTTTTGGCGCGCTCCGTCATCCGTTTTCGGTCGAGCATGTGACCTTGATGGTGCGCCATGTTTACGGCGAGCGCGTGACCTTTCACGCGGGCGAGGGCGAAGTCGCCCCCGGCGTCACGGTGCATCATGTCGGTGGTCATTCCGACGGCTTGCAGGTGGTGCGGGTTGCCACGGCGCGAGGGCCGGTCGTGCTGGCGTCGGACGCGGCGCATTTCTACGGCAACCTCCATCGCCGCAGCCCGTTTCCGATCGTCTACAATATCGGCGACATGTGCACGGGCTGGGAAACCGCCGAACGCCTCGCCGGCCATCCCGATCGCATCATTCCAGGTCACGATCCGCTGGTCGCCGAGATCTATCCGCGGGCCAGCGACAAGACCGATGCCTTCGCTCTGCACCAGGCGCCGTCGCGTTCCTTTGCCAAATAAGTTTGCGCGCTAGTGTCCCGGTTCTGACATTCCTTCGAAGAACTCGGGGCCACACTGAAAGGAACGTCAGTGTCGCCACACCAGGAGACGAGCCAGCATGATCACCCGATTTCCAGGTTTGACGCCGACGCGCAGCCGCGCCGTCGTTCACGACGATCTCGTGCTCACCGTGGCGGTCGCGCCCGATCCCGTCACGCCATCGATGTACGAGCAGACTCAGAAGGCGCTGGCGCGGATCGACGAGGGCCTCGCGCTATGCGGGTCCGGCAAGGGCAAGATCCTGTCGGCGATCGTCTATATCAATGGCATGGCGCTGAAGAGCGAGATGAACCGCGCCTGGGACGAGTGGGTCGACCGGGCCAATCCGCCGATGCGTGCCTGCATCGGCGTCGAACTGGAGCCGCCGCATATCGTCGAGATCGTCGTGACCGCCGTGAAATGAAAGCGAAGGCGCCGCGCTTCAATATGTGCCGGTCTTTCCGGCTTCCTCGATCGTTTGCACGAGACCAAGATAGCCTTCGATCTTGCCGAGCGCTGCCGCGAACTTCTTGCGATCCTGCGCCGACAAGCAAGAGAGAATTTGCTGTTCCTTGCGCAGTAGGCGCGGGATCAATTCCTTGTAGAGCGCGCGTCCCTTGGGCGTGAGCTGAAGGGCGAATTCGCGGCGGTCGTTTACGTTCGCGACCCGTTCGATAATCCTTCGCCGCAGCAACGTCGTGACAGCCCGGCTGATCGTCGATTTATGCGTGCGGGTACAATGCGAAATATATCGGGCAGTGCAGGGGCCCTCACAAAAGCCGATCGTTGCCAACACCCGCCACTCCGGAATGTCGAGGCCATAGCGCTCGCGATATTCGATGGACAGTGCATTGCTGACTTCCGCCGCGAGGCGGTTGAGGCGGAACGGCATAAAGCGGAACAAATCGAGCGGTGTCTTGGCCAAAATGGTTCCAATGCGGGTTGCGCCGGCGACGCGGCGGGTCTAAGATAGTTGCAACTGAAACTAATTTAACAGGACCGCTTTCTTCTGGCCAGAGGCTAGTGAAGTGGATTTGACATTCGCTCTCACCTGGCCGCGGGTTCGCAATCCGAATGTTGGAATCGGATCACTAGATGACACACGGCAATACCCAGGCCGACATTGGGGCCAGGACGCGGTTTGGTTTCCAGCGCCACGCTGATCAGGACCGCGCCGGGACTGACATTGCCATGCATCCGGTGGTCGTGGTCGGCGCCGGGCCGGTGGGGTTGTCGCTCGCGATCGACCTCGCGCAACGTGGGCAGCCGGTCGTGCTGCTCGACGACGCTGACCGTATCGGCGAGGGTTCACGCGCCATCTGTTTTTCGAAACGCTCGCTTGAATTCTGGGACCGGCTCGGTGTCGGCCAACGCATGGTCGACAAGGGTGTGGTCTGGCAGATCGGCAAGATCTTTCACGGCCCCTCGCTGCTCTACCAGTTCGATCTGCTGCCCGAGTGGGGGCACAAGCGCCCGGCCTTCATCAATCTCCAGCAGTTCTACGCCGAGGCCTATCTGGTCGATCGCGTCTTGGAACTGCCCGGCATTTCCCTGCGATGGCGTAACCGGGTGATTGGGCTGGAACAGCGCAACGATCACGTGGTCGTCTCGATCGAGACGCCCGAAGGCGTCTATCGCATCGGTGCCAGCTATGTCGTGGCCTGCGATGGCGCGCGTTCGTCGCTGCGGCAGATGGTCGGCGCCGACTTCGCGGGGCAGGTGTTCGAGGATCAGTTTCTCATTGCCGACGTCAAGATGACGGCCGAATTTCCGACCGAGCGCTGGTTCTGGTTCGATCCGCCGTTCCATGCCGGGCGATCGGCCTTGCTGCACAAGCAGCCGGACGATGTCTGGCGCATCGATTTGCAGCTGGATCGCAGCGCCGATCCCGTTGCGGAGAAGCGGCCGGAAAATGTGCGGCCGCGAATCGCACGCATGCTCGGTCACGATCAGTTCGAATTCGAGTGGATATCGCTCTACAAATTCCAGTGCCGGCGCATGGCGCGGTTCGTCCATGGCCGGGTCATCTTTGCCGGTGATGCGGCGCATCAGGTTTCGCCATTCGGGGCGCGCGGCGCCAATTCGGGGCTCGAGGATGCCGAAAATCTCGGCTGGAAGCTCGATCGCGTGTTGCGCAGGACTTCGCCCGAAACGCTGCTGGAAAGCTATCACGTTGAGCGCAGCCAGGCGGCCGACGAAAATATTCGCGAATCCACCCGCTCGACCGACTTCATGGCGCCGAATTCGCCCTACGAAGCGCGTCTGCGCAAGGCGGTGCTGTCGCTGGCAAAGGAAACTGAGTTCGGCAAGCGGATGGTCAATGCCGGCCGGCTGTCGGTGCCCTCGACCTACGATTCGCCGCTCTCGACCCCAGACGTTGACGCATGGCGTGGAGGCGTGAGACCCGGTGCGTCGATGCGGGATGCGCCGATCGCAACCGCTGAAAGCGGATTGGAATATCTCACCGATGCCTTCAAGGCAGTTGGCGGAGGATTTACGATCCTCGAATTTGCAAACGGTGCGGTGGCCGATTGGCCCGACGGCGTCGGCGTCGTCCGGATTGGGGGTATCTTCGATGCGATCGAGACGTTCCTGGCGCGTTACGATGCCGAACCCGGAACCGCTTATCTGCTCCGGCCGGACGGCTATGTCGCCGCGCGCTTTCGCCGGCCGACGCGCAACGCGATCGATGCGGCGCTCAAGCGCGCATCGGGTAATAGTTGAGGATGCCATGGTGTTATCGACCAGCTCAAACTTTGAAAAGCCGGATGATGCCTTTCGCGCCATCGTCGAAGCCCACCGCGGATTGAGCGATGAGGCGAGCGCCGATCTCGATGCGGCGCTGGTGCTTATTCTCGCCAACCACATTGGCGATCTCGAGGTCTTGCGCGAGGCCATTGAGCTGGCGAAACGGCGGATGCTGGAAGTGAGCCAGCAACAGCAGCAACAACAATAACAGGCGGGAAGGGAAGCGATGGCCAAAGGATTTGCGTCCACCACCGACATGGCGGAGAAGAAGGTCACCTTCTCTGAAATCGGAGCCGACCTCTACGCCTTCACGGCGGAGGGTGATCCGAATTCGGCGGTCATTGTCGGCGATGATGGCTGCCTCGTGTTCGACGCTCAGGCGACGCCGGCGATGGCGCAGAAAGTGATCGAGCGCGTGCGCTCGGTGACCGACAAGCCGATCAAATATGTCGTGCTGTCGCACTATCACGCGGTGCGCGTGCTGGGTGCGTCCGCCTATCACTCACAGGCGATCGTCGCCTCGCAGGAGACCTATCGGCTGGTAGCCGAACGCGGGCAGCAGGATTGGGATTCCGAATACGGCCGCTTTCCCCGGCTGTTTCAGGACGCGCAAAGCATTCCCGGACTGACCTGGCCGACGCTGACGTTTGAGGGCTCGATGTCGCTCTACCTCGGCGAGCGCGA
Organism: Bradyrhizobium erythrophlei; assembly: GCF_900142985.1. Classification (NCBI taxonomy): domain Bacteria; kingdom Pseudomonadati; phylum Pseudomonadota; class Alphaproteobacteria; order Hyphomicrobiales; family Nitrobacteraceae; genus Bradyrhizobium; species Bradyrhizobium erythrophlei. The sequence continues at coordinate 2,673,922 of NZ_LT670849.1, read as the reverse complement.
GGTGCGGCTGATGCAACTCGGCGCCGGGCACACCTCCGGCGATATCGTCGCCTGGGTGCCGGACGCCGAGGTGATGTTTTCCGGCGATCTGATCGAGTATCACTCGGCCTGTTATTGCGGAGATGCGTATTTGCGCGAGTGGCCATCGACGCTGAATGAAATTCGCGCCTTTAGCCCCAAAGCCATCGCGCCGGGCCGCGGCGATGCGCTTAAAGGTTTGTCGACGACGCGCGAGGCGATCGCCATGACGCGTGACTTTGTCTCCACACTGTATGGCGCCGCGGAGGTATCCGTCGCCAAGGGGCGCAGTCTCAAGGACAGCATGGCCGCCACGCGTGAAGTGATGGACCCGAAATTCTCAGGCTTTGCCATTTACGAGCATTGCTTGCCCTTTAATGTCTCGCGTGCCTTCGACGAGGCTTCCGGGATCGACGACCCCGTCATCTGGACCGACAAGCGCGATCGGGAAATGTGGGCGGCCCTGCAAGGAGAATGACGATGAACATCAATACCTCTCCTGACGTCGTCAATCGTGGTTCGGCTGGCGTGACTCCGGGCTACATGTCCGGATTTGGCAACAGCTTTGAAACCGAGGCGCTGCCCGGCGCGCTGCCGATCGGGCGCAATTCGCCGCAGCGATGCGCCTACGGGCTTTATGCCGAGCAATTGTCCGGCTCGCCTTTCACCGCACCGCGCGGCACCAACGAACGCTCCTGGCTCTATCGCGTTCGCCCCTCGGTCCGCCATTCCGGCCGTTTCGAAAAGGCCGACACGGGACTTTGGCGTACCGCGCCCTGCCACGAGCACGAGATGGCGATTGGCCAGTTGCGCTGGGATCCCGCGCCGATCCCGAAGGCGGACATGACTTTCCTGCAAGGCGTGCAGACCATGACGACTGCGGGCGACGCCGCGACGCAGGCCGGCATGGCCGCCCATATATTTCTGATCACCAAATCCATGGTCGATCAGCATTTCTATAATGCCGATGGCGAAATGCTGTTCGTGCCGCAGCAGGGCAAGCTTCGTTTCGTCACCGAATTCGGACGCATCGATGTCGAACCCGGCGAAATCGCCGTGATCCCGCGCGGCGTGAAATTCCGCATCGAACTCACCGCCGGCCCGGCACGCGGCTACGCTTGTGAAAATTACGGCGGCGCGTTCACGCTGCCCGAACGCGGGCCGATCGGCGCCAATTGCCTCGCCAATGCGCGCGATTTCCTCACGCCGGTCGCAAGCTATGAGGACAAGGACACGCCGACAGAGTTGTTCGTGAAATGGGGCGGCTCGCTGTTCGTGACCAGGCTGCCGCATTCGCCGATCGATGTCGTGGCGTGGCACGGCAACTACGCGCCTTATAAATATGACTTGCGAAGTTTCTCGCCGGTCGGTGCGATCGGCTTCGACCATCCCGATCCGTCGATCTTCACGGTGCTGACCTCGCCGTCGGAAACCGCCGGCACCGCCAACATCGATTTCGTGATTTTCCCGGAGCGCTGGGCGGTGGCCGAAAACACCTTCCGGCCGCCCTGGTATCACATGAACATCATGTCGGAATTCATGGGCCTGATCTACGGCGTGTACGACGCCAAGCCGCAAGGGTTTACGCCCGGCGGCATCAGCCTGCACAACATGATGCTGCCGCACGGTCCCGACCGCGAGGCCTTCGATCATGCCAGCAACAGCGAGCTCAAACCGGTCAAGCTGACGGGCACGATGGCCTTCATGTTCGAGACGCGGTTTCCACAGCGGGTGACGGCGCATGCGGGCAATTCTGCGACGCTGCAAGATGATTATGCGGATTGCTGGAAGGGGCTGGAAAAGCGTTTTGATCCCAATAAGCCGTAACCCTCTTTAGCCCTCTCCCCTTATGGGAGTGGGAAAGAAAGACAGTCATGTCCCATCCCAACGATCCCGCGCTTCGATCCTTTATCCCGGTCGAAGCGACATCCGATTTTCCGATCCAGAATTTACCCTATGGGGTGTTCTCCGCGCACGGCCTCGCGCCACGCGTCGGCGTTGCCATCGGCGACCATGTGCTCGATCTCTGGGAGCTGGAGCAGGATGGTCGGCTGAATTTCGATGTCGGTCCGGGCGTTTTTGCCGGCAGGACTCTTAATCATTTCATGTCGCTCGGGCCGAAGGTCTGGCAGAGTACGCGGGCACGGATCAGCGAGCTTCTGCGTCACGATAATGATGAACTGCGCGACAATGACGAACTGCGGAAGCTGGCGCTGGTGCCGATGCGCGACGTGAAACTGCACATGCCGACCATGGTCGCGGGTTTCACGGATTTCTATTCTTCGAAAGAACACGCCACCAATGTCGGCGTCATGTTTCGCGGCAAGGACAACGCGCTCCAGCCGAACTGGCTGCACATGCCGATCGGCTATAACGGCCGCGCGTCGACCGTCGTCGTCTCCGGCACCAAAGTGCGGCGGCCGCGTGGGCAACTGAAGCCGCCGGGCGCCGAACACCCGAGCTTTGGGCCGTGCAAACGGCTCGATTTCGAGCTCGAGATGGGCGCGGTGATCGGACAGGCCTCGCCCATGGGCGGAACGCTGACCGAAGCGCAAGCGCAAGCGATGATCTTCGGCTTTGTCTTGCTGAACGACTGGAGCGCGCGCGACATTCAGCAGTGGGAGTATGTTCCGCTCGGTCCGTTCCAGGGCAAGGCATTCGCGACCTCGATCAGTCCCTGGGTCGTGACGTCAGCGGCGCTTGAGCCGTTTCGGCGCCAGGGGCCTCAACAGGCTCCGCAGCCGCTGCCTTATCTGAAACAGATGCAAGCCAACAACTACGACATCGAACTCGAAGTCGGTTTGCGTGGCGCCCCCATGAACAATCCTGCGCGCATCTGCCGAACCAACTTCAAGTATATGTACTGGTCCTCGGTGCAGCAGTTGATCCACCACGCCTCTTCCGGCTGCGCAATGAATGTAGGCGATCTCCTCGGCAGCGGCACGATCTCCGGGCCGGAAAAAAGCCAGCGCGGCAGTCTGCTCGAGATTTCCTGGAATGGCACCGAGCCTGTCGAATTGGCAGAGGGTGTCGTCCGGACGTTTCTCGAGGACGGAGACTCCCTTGTGATGCGCGGCTGGTGCCAGGGCGACGGCTACCGGGTCGGCTTCGGGGAGGTCGAGGGAACGATCTTGCCTGCGGAATGAGGCGCGGTCTCAGCGCTGTTCGGGCGGAATGTCCATGATACGTTTCGAATGCGCCGCGATATCCTCGAGATCGTATTTGAGATGAACGCGCTTGGTTGAAGCAGGATGTTTTTCGACTGAAATACCCGGCCGCCATTCATGGGCCGGCCGGATCGGCCGCGGAACAAAGCCGCCGCCGCAGTTCGGGCACACGTTATCGAGCTTCTCAGTCGCACAGACTGCACAGAACGTGCATTCGAAACTGCAAATGCGCGCATCGGGCGAATGCGGCGGCAGATCCTTGTCGCAATACTCGCAGTTTGGCCGGAGTTGCAGCGCCATGATCGTTCCCTGCTATTTTCCCGCTCGCCATGCGTTGATGACGTCGACCATATCAGATTTCGCGGTCTCGCGGATAACAGACGGGGTCCGCGAAAAGCGCGGCGCCGGCGCCGGTTGGATCGCGCCGTGGCGCTCGACGAACGTTCCGCGCGCCGCCATGTGAGGGTGAGACGGCGCTTCGGACAAACTCAGCACCGGCGCGAAGCAGATGTCAGTGCCTTCCATGATGCGGCACCAATCGTCGCGTGTCTTGCTTTTGAATGTCTCGGCCAGTCTTCGTTTCAGCGACGGCCAGGCTTCGCGGTCCATCTGGGCATCGAACGCTTGATCCGACAAGCCGGCGTGCTGCCGCAGCAGCGCATAAAATTGCGGCTCGATCGACCCGATCGAGATGAAGCGGCCGCAGGCGCATTCATAGACTCCATAAAAATGCGCGCCGCCGTCGAGAAAATTGCTTTCTCGTCCTCCGTTCCAGCGGCCGGCGGCCGCAAAATCGAAGAACATCGTCATCAGCGAGGCCGCGCCGTCGCACATCGCGGCATCGACTACCTGGCCCTTGCCGGACTTCTTCGCCTCCAGCAGTGCGGCGAGTACGCCGACGACGAGATACAGCGCGCCGCCGCCGAAATCACCGACCAGATTGAGCGGCGGGACCGGCTTTTCGGCCGGGCCGATCGCGGCCAGCGCGCCGGTGACGGAGATATAATTTATGTCATGGCCGGCGGCCTGCGCCAGAGGACCGTCCTGTCCCCATCCGGTCATGCGGCCGTAAACCAGACGCGGATTGCGCGCGTGCACCACGTCGGGACCGAATCCGAGTCGCTCCATGACGCCCGGCCGAAAGCCTTCGATCAGGGCATCGGCATGTTCGAGCAGGTCGAGGGTCTGGGCGCGTGCTTCGTCGTCCTTGAGATCAAGCTCGACGATCCGGCGTCCGCGCCCCGTCGCCGATTGCTGGTTCTTATTGGCACCGAGACGATCGAGCGTGATCACTTCTGCGCCCATGTCGGCCAACATCATGCAGGCAAAGGGGCCGGGTCCAAGGCCGGCAAATTCAACGACGCGCAGACCGGTCAATGGGCCCGAGGCTGCCGTCGAGGTCTGATGGGCGGGCGCGTCGGGCACTTTCGTTTTTCCAAATCGCGGTCGTGGGTGAGGGGCTAGTGGTCGGATTCTAACATCCGCCCGACTTCTCGGCTGGCACTTTTGCGAAATGTAAGAATCCGGAGACCACTAGCGAATATCGGCTTCTAGCGGCGTTTAGGATTTAACATTCGCATTACGAATGCCGGGCCAGCGGTTAGCGAATGTCAAATCCACGCCGCTAGTAGCGATAGTTCGTCAAACCGCCGACATCCGTCAATGGCGGCCGCAGCAGCGTTAAGACCAGGTTTCGGCCGATCGGTCGGTCGCACCACCGGTTTACGACCTTTTATCCATTCTATTCTAGGTTTCAGGCTACCGGGACTCCATAGCGAGGCCCGGCTTCGCAATGGCGACAGGGAGTCCGGGGTGAGGTTCTTGAAAGGTTTCAGGCCGCAATTTGCGCTGCCAAAGCTGCTTACCCTGCGCTTCCGTGGAAAAATCAGTCTCGGCTTCGCCGTTGTGCTCGCGATTTCGGCCGCCAGCATGGGCGTTGCCTATCTCGGGTTTGGGCGCGTTTCGGACGGCGTTGCGGCCTATCGGGCCAGCGTGTCCGAATCCGACCTCGCCCAGAATATCGATCGCGAACTTCTCTCCTATCGGGCGCTGGCCCGCTATTTCGTGGCGACCGGCAAGGAAGACGATGCCAAGGCGGCTTTGGCGGCGGAGGTCGCGCTGAAGGACGCCATCGATCAATCGATGAAGAGCACGACCAATCCGGCCCGCGTCAACCAGGTGACGCGCCTGGCCCGTGAATTCCATGCCTTTACCAAGATCTTCGCCGACGTCTTGAAGTCGAAGCGTGACAGCGAGCTCGTCAGTCAGAACCAGTTGATGCGCAGCGGCAACCTGCTGCGCTACAAGCTCGACGACCTGCCGAGCGGTGTCGAAGATGACTCCACACTGGCCGCGGTCACCCTGGCCAGCAAGAAGGTCGCCGCGCAATTCCAGACCGCGGCGGCGCTCGCCAACACATTCCAGGTCAATTCCGATCAATCGGTCGCTGCAAGTGCGGTGGCACGTCTGAAATTTGTCGAAACGGCTTTGCAGGCCATTCCTGCCGGCGAACCCAAGGTCGCGCAGTCCATCAAGGATGCCGCCGTCCAGCTTGAAGAATACCGCAAGGCACTGACCAAGCTCATCGAGAATGCGAAGGAAGTGGACGAGCTCTCGATCGAGATGGCCGATTCCACGACCGCGATCCTGAAGGCTTCGAACGCCATGAAGGCGGATCTGCTCGCCGACCAGCAGCGGCTAGATGCCGAGTCGAGCGCTACCATCAGCGAGACGCAGCATCTGATCATCATGCTTGCGATCGGGGGCTTCGTGCTGGGCGTGGTGTGGGCTTTCCTGCTGGGCGCGGGAATCTCCCGGCCGATGATCGCAATGTGCAAGGCGATGCGTGAACTCGCCGGTGGCAAGTTCGACGTCGTGCTGCCGGGGCTTGGCCGCAAGGACGAGCTGGGCGAAATGGCCGCAGCCGTCGAAGAATTCAAGATTCAGGCCGTCGCCAAGGCGGAACGCGATGCCGCCACGCTTGATAGCCAGAACAAGGCCGCCGCGGCGGGCCGCCGCGCCGAGCTCATTCGTTTTGCCGACGACTTCGAAACAACCGTCGGCAGTATTGTCGCCAATGTTTCGGCGTCCGCGCACCAACTTGAGGCGTCCGCGGGAACGCTGACCCGCACCGCCGAGAGCACCCAGGATCTCTCGGGCCAGGCAGCGGGCGCCTCGGAGCATGCTTCCAGCAACATGCAATCGATTGCCTCGGCCACGGAAGAACTCTCGGCGTCCGTCGACGAAATCGGCAGGCAAGCCCAGGAATCCAACCGGATCGCGGAAGCCGCCGTGCTCCAGGCCCAACAGACCGATGGCCGTATCGGCAAACTGTCGCGCGCCGCGCAGGAAATCGGCGATGTCGTGAAGCTGATCACCGCGATCGCCGAACAGACCAACCTGCTGGCGCTCAACGCCACTATCGAAGCGGCCCGCGCGGGTGACGCCGGTCGTGGATTTGCCGTTGTCGCGTCCGAGGTCAAGTCACTGGCCAGCCAGACGGCCAAAGCGACCGACGAAATCTCCAGCCATATCACCGGCATGCAGGGCGCGACCGAGGAGTCGGTTGCCGCCATCAAGGAAATCGGCGGCACCATCGGTCAGATCTCGAGCATCGCCTCGACGATTGCAAGCGCCGTCAAGGAGCAAAGCACGGCCACGCAGGAAATCGCGCGCAGTGTTCAAAACGTCGCCGAGGGAACCAGCGAGGCCGCCGTGAACATCATGGAGGTCAACCGGGGCGCCGCGGAAACCGGCTCCGCTTCGGCTAACGTTCTGGACGCCGCACGGTCGCTGTCGTCCGAAAGCGCGCGGTTGCGCGAGGAGCTCGACCGCTTCATGGCCAACATTCGCGCGGCCTGATCGCGAAACACTGACGGCGCAGTCTGCACCGCTATCGCCACCTGGATCTGACGGTGCGAGCGTCGCTCGGACGTTTTGCGTTGCCGGGTCATGTCACAAATCCCTCGCACGCGTCGTCAACGGGCTTGAAATCCATGCGTTTCCTCCGCGCGCAGATGGAACCGGGGTGGGTGTGCGACGTTAACGGTTAAGCTGGTGGTCCTTCGCCTAGCCCTTGAAGAGAGCTTCGCTTTCCCGCAATCGCTGATTGGTAGCGCTAGTACCGCCTATTTGGAAGTTCCTGCACCACGAGCGGCGAACTAGATCCAGGAACGTCAAATAGCAAAGCGGTACTAGAATCATAGGTTGGCTGGTGCCCATGACTTTCCGAAGCTCGTGAAAAGTGGGTGCTGAGACGGTGCACGAACTTCGGAAAGTGGGCACTCGATGGGTTTGCAGCGACGGCAGGGCGATCTGGATGTTGCACGCGAACCTGCGGCTGCCGTCGATCGTGGCCAAACCTTTGATCGTGACATCGTCGAGACCAGCATCCCCTTCCGCCTCGATGCCTTGCGGTGGAGCGGCTTTCATACCCGCGTCGTCCTGGCACTCGGGATCACCTGGGTTCTCGATGGGCTCGAGGTCACGCTGGCGGGCGCGCTGTCGGGCGCGTTGAAGCAAAGCCCGGTGCTGCATTTTTCGAACTTCGAGGTCGGCCTCGCCAACAGCGCTTATCTGGCCGGCGCGGTGATCGGCGCCTTCGGCTTCGGCTGGTTGACCGATCGCATCGGCCGCAAGAAGTTGTTCTTCATCACGCTTGCGACGTATCTCGCCGCAACCGCGGCCACCGCGCTGTCGTGGAGCGTTGCGAGTTATGCGCTGTTTCGCTTCCTGACCGGCGCGGGTATCGGCGGCGAATACACCGCCATCAATTCCACGATCCAGGAGTTGATACCTTCGCGCTATCGCGGATGGACCGACCTGATCATCAACGGCAGCTTCTGGCTCGGCGCCGCGCTCGGCGCCATCAGCGCCATCGTGTTGCTCGATCCCAACTGGATCGACGTCGATCTCGGCTGGCGGCTCGCTTATCTCACCGGCGCCTGTCTCGGCCTGGTCGTGTTCGTGATGCGGATCTGGATTCCGGAAAGCCCGCGCTGGCTGATCATTCACCGCCGTCCGGATCAAGCCAATGCCATCATGCGCGACATCGAGCATTCCGTCACCGGACACACCCAGGAACGGCCGGCTGCTGCCGAAGACGCGCCTTCGCTTGCCCGGCCAAAGTTGCGGCTACGCATGCGCGACTACACCCCGCTATCGGAGGTCGCGCATACGCTGTTCAAGGTCTATCGCGACCGCTCGCTGGTTGGGCTGGTGCTGATGATCGCCCAAGCGTTTTTCTACAACGCGATCTTTTTTACCTTCGCGCTGGTATTGAGCGACTTTTACGGGATACCGGCCGATCAGGTTGGCTGGTATATCCTTCCATTCGCGGCCGGCAATTTCTTGGGCCCCCTGGTGCTCGGCCGCTTGTTCGACACGCTCGGGCGCCGTCCGATGATCGCGCTGACCTATGGCGTTTCCGGTATCCTGCTCGCGCTCTCGGGCTACCTGTTCGAGATCGGAGCATTGAGCGCCAAGACCCAGACCGTCGCATGGATGGTGATCTTCTTCTTTGCTTCTCCTGCCGCAAGTGCTGCCTATCTTACCGTGAGTGAGAATTTTCCACTGGAGGTGCGTGCCTTGGCCATTGCCTTGTTCTATGCGATCGGCACCGCGATTGGCGGCGTCGCCGGCCCTATCCTGTTGGGGGCGCTGATCGATACCGGCTCGCGCAGCAGCGTCTTTGCGGGTTATTTGCTTGGCTCCGTCTTGATGCTGATCGCCGCCGCCGTCGGCTGGCGCTATGCGGTGGCGGCCGAACGGCGTTCGTTGGAATCGGTCGCGCAGCCGCTGGCGTCCGTGGAGTAATCTCGATGATTGAAAGTCTCGCAAGCCGTGTGATCCCTGCGCGCGAAGAAGCCTGGCCGGTGGAGGGCGCTTCGCTGGACCTGATTGCGGAAAAGCTTGCGAAGTGTCTCGACGCGTGCGCCATCCTGCTCGATATCGATGGCACGCTCCTCGACCTCGCGCGGACGCCGCGCGAGGTGTGGGTCCCACCGGGACTGGCGGCGACGCTGCGTACCTTGCACGAGCGGACGAACGGCGCGCTCGCGCTGGTCAGCGGGCGTTCGCTCAACGACATCGACCTGATCTTCGCACCGGAGCGGTTTCCGGCGATTGGCGGGCACGGCGCCGAAATGCGGCTTTCGATCGGCAGCGAAGCCGTTGCCACCCACGCGCCGCCGATGGATCAGGAATTGAAACGCCGCCTTGCGGCGATTGCGCGGTTGAGCCCCGGCATTCTGCTGGAAGACAAAGGCTACTCGCTCGCGCTGCATTATCGTTTAGCGCCGCATGCGGAGAAAGCGATCTACGAGGCGGTGTCGTTGATCAGGGCCGATCTGCCGAATGCGCCGATCGAGGTTTTGCCCGGAAAATGCGTCTGCGAAATCAAGCCGTCAGGTTTCGACAAGGCGACTGGCGTACGAGAGTTGATGAGTCACGAGCCGTTCCTGGGCCGCCGTCCGGTTTTCATCGGCGACGACGTCACCGATGAATCGGTGTTCGCAGCAATGCCCGGTCTCGGCGGGATTGCTTTTTCGGTTGGCCGACACGCGCAGGGCGTGGCCGGTCAATTCGATGAGCCGAGCCATGTCAGGGCCTGGCTCCTGCGCCTCGTCAATTACGGCAAGGCTTCGGCGGCGTCGTGAATCGATGGAATATGTCGTTTAGAGCGCTTAATCGGGCGTGAACGAATTTTGACGCAGGCCCGCCGAATCCGGACGCTGCATCGCCTGAATTCGGTTTCAATTCATAGGAAAAGTGACCAGGAACCATATTGATGAACGGTTGTTAACACGCGAGCGAAGCATCAGGAGGGGAACCCGGTGAGCCTCGTCGTCGTCTCAAATCGCATTACGCGCGGCAACGCCAACGAGCCGATTACCGGCGGTTTGGCGGCCGCATTGCTCCCGATTGTGGAAAAATCAGGCGCGATTTGGGTCGGTTCCAGCGGCCGCGTTCGCGATGGCGTGCAGAAGGAACCTTTTGCTGAAGTCGAGGCGCTCGGCGCAGGCGCGCTCGCGATGCTCGATCTGCCGGCGGCGCACTATGGCGGCTATTACGAGGGCTTTGCCAACTCGGCTTTGTGGCCGGCGCTGCATTCGCGCGCCGATCTGATCCGCGTGTCGCAGGGCGATTATCTCTCGTACCGCGAAGTCAACGCGTTCATGGCGCGGGCACTGCTGCGGTTCCGTAAACCTGACACCACGTTCTGGATTCAGGATTATCATTTTCTGGCGCTGGGCGCGGAATTGCGCGACCTCGGCGTCAACCAGCCGATCGGCTTCTTCCTGCATACGCCGTGGGCTCCGCGGGATGTCATCGAAGGCGTTCCGCATCATCGCGAACTGGTTGAAGCCATGCTGGCCTATGACCTCATCGGCTTCCAGACCGAGGACGATTGCGAAAATTTCTCCAACTATCTCTCGTCCACCCTCGACCTCATGGTTGAGGACGGCGTGGTGATGTCACAGCACGGAACGACCCGCATTGCGGTGTTTCCGATCGGTATCGATGTCGAAAAATTTACCCGTCAGGCAGCAAAGGCGGTATCGCATCCCGACGTATCGCGCCTGCGCCGCAGCCTGAATGGCGAGAAGCTTGCGATCGGCGTCGACCGGCTCGATTATTCCAAGGGGCTCGTCAACCGCATCAAGGCGTTCGACCGCATGTGGACGGCGCACCCGTCGCTGGCGCGCACCGTGTCGCTGTTGCAGATCGCAACGCCTTCGCGCGGCGCGATCGAAGCTTACGGCAATCTGCAAAACGAGCTTGCGAAACTCGTGAGCGACGTCAACGGCCTTCATGGCGAGGTCGACTGGACGCCGATCCGCTATCTCAACAAGGGCTTCAGCCAGACGGTGCTCGCCGGCTTCTATCGCACCGCCCAGGTTGGCGTCGTGACGCCGCTGCATGACGGGATGAATCTGGTGGCGAAGGAATACGTCGCCGCGCAGAATCCGGATGATCCCGGCGTTCTCGTGCTGTCGAAGTTTGCGGGCGCGGCCAACGAACTCGATACGGCTTTGCTGGTCAATCCGCACGATATCGATTGCATGGCACGGACCATTGCGACCGCGCTCTCGATGCCGCTGCTCGAGCGGCGGATGCGCTGGGAGGCGATGATGGCAAAGCTCGAGCGCCGTTCGATCCAGCAATGGTTCTCCAGTTTCGTCGAGGCGTTGCAACAGGCGCGCTCCGAAGGAGAAGCGTTGACGCAGCCGGTCGTGAGGTCGCCGAACTTGCGGCCGCTCCGTTCCGTCAATGCGTGATCGTTGACAGGCGGATCAGGCGGCGGTCACGTCTCAATTGCAGTAAGGTACCTCGTCGAGGGTGACGCAGCGCGCTTTGCTCGGGTCCTCGAGCGGCACCATGCCTTTGCCCTGACCGACGAAAACGCCAGGTCCCACGCGCACAGATGACTTGTTGCCGATGATGACACTCGGGTGCGGCGACGAACGTGATTGGGTGCCGTCGGCCCAGATGATGGCATCGCCCGACCAGACGCCGCGATGCCCGTCGTCGCAAGTCACATCGGTGCCTTCGCGATGACAGCGTTGCTGAGCCTGCGCCGGCACTGCCCAAGCCGCAGCCGACAGGATAACCAGAACCATCGTTGCCTTGTAGGCGGCCATGTCGCGCTTCTCCGTCATTCATGCCTTACGACCTAACAGCCTGACGTCGGCGGTTTTAGGTTCAGATGGATGGAGCCGAAATGCCGGCTATACAAATTATATAGCAATATCAATATCTTGTGGAAATTGCTCCGAAGCCATTCGCGGTCACTTGCAAAAGTCCGCGCGCCCCTTCAAGAGAAGCCTCTTCGGAGAGATGGCCGAGTGGCTTAAGGCGCACGCTTGGAAAGCGTGTGTGCGGGAAACCGTACCGTGGGTTCGAATCCCACTCTCTCCGCCACCAAAAACAAGCTCGCCGTACCAAATGCCGGGAAAACCGCAAAAACCCCACGAGTTTTGCCTGGGTTTTCGCCCCAGAGAATGTGGCGGACAGCATCAGATGCTCTCGATAGGGCCTGGAGAATAGATTTTTCTCCAAGGCCTTTGTACCGCAGTACGAAGTCTGGTCTCCGATTTACTTGATGTAACAACGGATTCCGAACGAGCCATTTTGGATCCCTCTCCCTCAACCAACTAAGTGCATTATAAGCTGAAGGTCATAGGTTCAAATCCTATCCCTGCAACCAAAGAAACATAAGCCACTGAAATCGTCACGATTTCGAGGGCTTTTGTATTTTGGCAACTTTGAACCCCGCAACCAAATGTCGCCGACGAATGGCCACCGCTAATCGTCTCGGCGCCCGCCAAGTTGCGAGTGACCAATCCAGTCTATTAACTTTCGACCTGTTTCACCGAGCAGCGTTGCGTTCTCAATCATGTTGCCGGCGTACACGGTTTGGCAAAGCTCAAGCTATTTCTTCCCGTCCTGATGCGGGGGCCATGCAGCATGAAGTTTGCGCTCGTAAATGCTCAACGTGTTGAAGCCCACCCCGGCGGGAGGGGGATGTGCCCCAATTGCAATGGCGAGGTTATTGCCAAGTGTGGCGCGCACAGAGTCTCGCATTGGGCGCACCGGGGAGTTCGAGATTGCGATTCCTGGGCCGAAAAGGAAACCGAATGGCACCGCGCATGGAAGAACAAATTTCCGGCCGATTGGCAGGAAATTATCCAGTACGATGGGCAATCCGGCGAAAAGCACATTGCTGACGTTCGTACCCCACATGGCCTCGTGATTGAGTTTCAGCATTCGCATCTCGACCCGCTCGAACGGACTAAACGCGAGCGCTTTTACGGAAATATGATTTGGATTGTTGATGGCACCCGCCTGCAGCGGGACTATCCACGGTTTAACAAGGGGAAGGATGATTTCAGGCGCACGCCTATCAACGGATATTTTCTCCTCACTTTCCCTGATCAATGCTTTCCCACGATGTGGCTTGAAAGCTCGATACCGGTCATTTTTGATTTCCGGGGCTTAGATGAAAGCCGAGCACCAGATCCGTTCAGAGACGGGCTTTGGTGTCTCCTTCCGGGGCGTGCGGAGGGAAGTGCTGTGGTTGTTGGAATGTCGCGTGAGCAATTTCTGCAAGTAGCTCCAAGTCGTCCTCGATTGATCGCCGTTCAAGAGTATCTGGACGGTTTGACTCAATGGATTAGGGGGACACGCGCGGCTCCACGGTTTCCAGGAATACCCGGTGGAGGATGGCCTCGCCGACGATTTAAGCGATTTTGAGCGGATCGGATGGCGTCAGCTTACCTCTTGAACCGCAGCCGACCCTTTGCCCGAAACGCCGTTCCCGACATGGGAGCGATGAAAGCGGACTTTGCTGGGCCTACCTTGTCGTAATCGGTGGCGCGAGTGTACCGCCCGGTCTCTTTATATGCTTCCGAACCGCCTTCGCAAATTCATGCATGCCGTGCATCTCAAGATGAGCGGCAATTGATGGCAGCGCATATTCGGCCCCTGCCAGCTCGAGAGCGGCAACAATGATATCGATGAGGCTTTCGATCTGTACCGGCGAAAGGTTGGCATTGCCAGCGTCGCGTAACTTTTCTAATGCGGCCATGACATCGGGTCTTGCGAGGGCTCGGCGTTGTTTCGCCTCGATCTCAGCTAACTTCGTTGGCCGTGTGGCCGACATCTCGACTGCTTGGACAGCTTGAGCCGGCGTCAATTCGGCCTCGATTACCTCACCCTTCGGAGATGTGTATTTCACGCGCGCACCTAGTCCGTTCTTCGCCGCGACCGTGATGATAGCTTCCACGGAGCGCTGCCCTGGTGCCTTCTTGCCTCTTCGATATAGGCGTTTTCTGCCTTCATCAGATTTGGCGCGCCCAAACCATTCTTTTAGGTTTTTTGCAAAAGTCGCCACAGCATTGGCAGCTCCGATAACGACGAGCGCCCCAGCGGCGTAAGGAGCTGCAGCTAATGCGGCATCCGTCAGCGCAACGATGATCGATCCGCTCTGAATACTCTTGATAACCAGAACCCGACCTTCGGTCGCTTCGTTATAGTCCCGTGCCAACGCAACAAAAACGTCACCGAAACCGTCCGCTGGAGGCGGAGTGTCAAAATGAAAGGCTAATACGATTTCATCAGCCATCTGCATTTCTTTCCGGCGGGAAAATTCCTTTTGCGATAGATCATTTTTCTATCCAAAATCGCTTTCTTTTGCGCCGACCTTAGCTAGCCGCTCTATTACGGCAGCAGGGTCGTGGGCTCAGGACTGTTTCTTACTCTCAGCCGAGATAGGAATTTTCCATCTCTCTCGCAGCAATCTCGAGAGGTCGACAGATTCGCCGACCGTAAGATTTGACATTGCATCCGCCAGCTTCGCTAGATCTACTACGGATTTTTCGGCCGGTGAGAAAAAGACCGCCCGTTCTTCCGCGGTGCTCAAATTAAAGCTGGCTATATGATGATCCTTGGCTTCAACGTGACCGGAGCAAAGCTTGAACGGTAGTTCGTCGAAGCCAATTTCGGCCACCACCGCTGAAAAGTCTTTGGCGTAGCAATCTTTGAGCACTTTCATGTTCGTTGACGGAAAGCTATCTTTGAATTTCTCGTTGAAGGGGGGCCTGAAGTAGCGAATGAATGCCGCTTCGAAGAGGCTTACCCGCTCCTTCTCGTCGGTACCGAAAAGCTTATCTAGCCCCGCTTTGATCCGTTCTCTCCCCTGTGTTTTGTCTTCGGCCTTCGGGTTAAAAACGGTTACGACCCGTGTCGCGGGCACCACTTCGAGCAAAATCAATTCGAGACGGTATCCTTCCGGAACGCCCTGCAAGGAGATCTTTTGCAGCGTCTCGTGCTTTCGGAGGCGATCTAAGGCGTTGCGAGAGCCGTCCGAGCCATATGCTTGCCCGATGTACTGGACGTCAAACTTCAAGCAGTCATAAGTCAGCGCCAACTGTTGGAACATCGCGTCTTCAGTCACAAAGCTTCGCTTTCCTTGCTGGTCAAGAAGATACCAAAGGCCGTCTTCGTGCTTCAGCTCAATGCCATCAGGCAGAGGCCAGCTGATCTCATAAGCCTTGCTGAGCACTTCCATTGAAACGAACAGGGTTCGATTGGATTGCCTGGCGCCCACGAAGTCGACTTTCGGCACGGTGCCGATGAGATAGATGTGGCACCGCTCAATGACCGACTTAAGCGGCTTGAGTGCTTCTTCGTCATAGATTGCCGGTGCCGGAAAAAGGGAAAAGCTATCGGCGTACAGATTCAATGCGTGTTCAACGTCGAACTTCTTGTTTTCGAACATTTCGCCCACCCCACCGTGGAATGCCCAACAGCGCAATATACGATAGCTCAACCAATGATCGAGGCTACCTGGAAATACGCCCCTCCCCCAAACCTCAGCGGCTCAAAGAATCGAAACGGCGGGAAAGGGGAAAGCGAACCCTAGCTGGTCTAAGTCCTTATGAGCTGAGAGAAATCACAATCGGCGGCAATCTGTGGGGACGTCTGTTGCGCATCCCCGCAACGAGACGAGCTGGTGATTTATCAGGCGTTTCTAAGGCCGCCCTTTGGGGCGACTTTTCGTGAAATATGAATCGCCACGGAGTCGCCCCAGGGGAGAAATTGCCACAAGCTTGGTGATTGATGCGTAAGGCGTCGCTGCGGCTGCCACTAAAAACGCGAGGTCTTCTGCCGATCGTGGATCCGTTCCTGGCCAAAAGAAATGTGAGGTTTTGATTCCTGCCACGCCAGCCAAGGCAGTCCCGCTGTTAGCGACGAAATATAACCTGGACTTCACAGGTCCGGAAACCGGGGATTTTGCTCGTTTAGCTTTGTCTCTAAGCTCCCGCTCTCGCAGCCTCCAGAAACGGCGGAAAGTCTCCGGCACATGCTCGAAAAATTCCCGTTTTGCGGAGACTATTAGACCTTCGCAGCCCGTGTCGGTCCGATCTCCGCTCGCGACGACGCGAATCAGAAATCCATCACCTAAACTGCGGCGCGAGGGCGAGAATTCGAACCGAATTCATTCAGTAGAGGTGACGGGCGCCGGCGTCATAGTCCGCTGACCTTCCGTTCGGCTTCGGTCGCATCTTCCAACAATTGCAAATTAAGGCTTGGGATCTCTGGCATTGCCTTGCCGGCAATTGCTTGCAAATCACCGACCATGCCGACCGTAGAGTCGAGCACCGACAGAATCTGTGTTTCTCGCTTGGCCCATTGACGTCCCATGAACTTGCGTTCCTTGTCGAGGTCGTCCCGCATATCGTTGAACTTTTCAACGACAGCATCCACACGTTGGCGAAACTTGGTGCCGGTCAGATAGTGATAGACCTGTTCCATCTTCGTTTCCTGGCCCTGCTGGACCAATCGTGAGCTACTCACGTCGATTAATCCTTGGCGGAGGGCCACAGCGACCGGAAGAGCACAACGGGGATGAGCGACCCAAACGCCCTCGACCAGATCAAATTGCTCGACATGCTTAGGTAAGGCCTGAGAGACAATCAGTGCCACATCGGCGCCGGATCGGCGCTGGTCGTCCCGCAGTTTGGCAAGCCATCCATCACTCCAAGCCTTGGTGCGCTTGATCTCCCAGAGAATGATGCCGGCGGGCTGGCCAATCGCGCCGTTCACCTGCTGCATTACGTCTGCACCAAGTTCACCTTTGCCGATCGGGTCGATGGAGTCGGTTGGAAAGCGTCCGCGCAAAAGCTCTTCGAGCTCAAGCTCCAGAACCTCGCCTTGGGCCTGTTGCGATCCTTGCTCTGCCTTGCGCTTCAATTCCTCGATCGTTCGCGTCATCGATTCAATGGTCTGATCTTTTTCGGCCACGCGCAGTCGCGCGGCCTCGTCGGCGTCTTGGCGAGCCTTAACTAGAATTTCGTCGATCGACGCCTGAACCCGCTTTTCAATTGTCAAATCAAACTCGCGCTTTTCTTCGTCCAGAGCGCGTTGCTTTCTCATCACTTCAGCTTGGGCTTGCTGAGCTTCCGCCAATTTGGCGTTATTCACTTCCAGAATCTGGCGTATTTCGGCCAATTCACCGTCGCGCGCGAGCAGTTCCGCGGAAACCGCGTCGCGGGCCTTCTTGCTTTCGCTGGCGATCAATTGACTACGCTCGGCCGACAGCCTTTGGTTGACCTGATCGTCGATAGTCTGGCGCTCTTGTTCGACTTGATCGCGCTCCTTCTGCAATGCCTCAGTCTTGCGATGGACTTCTGCATCCTTTGCAGCAAGCTGCTCTTGGAACCGCTGTTTAGTGGCTGCGAGGAGCGGGGCCGCCAGGGACTCGGTCAAGCGAATTTCGTGATTGCAGTTGGGGCAGCGCAACGTGGGCTCATGATTTGAACCCGTCTCGGTGGCTTGAAAGCTCATGAGTCCTCCGCGAAGCCAGGCTGGGCGTCGCCCGGCCACAAGCCGCTCTAGGTGTGGCAGCGGGTTGGAAAGGTGGCTTTACCCCGGATCTCTCGATCAACGTCGGAAACATTGCCACTTTCCTTTGGTTTTCCACCGAAACCCCAGACTGCACAACGCCATTAGCCACAGACCATGAGATGATTGCCTCAAGATGGCTCAGGGAGGCGGAAAATCGGCGGCGTTGACGCGCAAGCTGCGCCTCTACGTTCCGGGATCTGGCGCGTGCCGATGATGCCTGTAGACTGCGCCACTCCCGCTATATTCGAGCGTAACGATAGTGTCCCTTCACGTTCGCATTAACGAATCCACCCTTTGAAGGGGCCTGCATAAGGTCGTTGTAGATTTGTTGCGGAACGTCGAAATATTGATAAACCGCGCCGCTGTTAAACAGGACCTCAAGCGTGCGGCTGTTCGGGTCGTAGCCGACCTCTGCAATGTTGGTAGAAGTCACTGGATCGCGTTTCACTTCTGCTCTCCTGGTTTTGTCGTTGCGGTAGCAATCGGATCGATATGGACATTGGTTGGCCGAGGATTTTGGCGGCGCCATAGTTCGACAGCTTCAGCATAGTTCGCCGGATCGCGCTTTTGATTCCAGCCTCCCGGACCCTCGTATCCGTCCGCTTCTGAGCCGGAGAGAACTACCTTCGGATCAGAACTATCGGGCCTTCGGTTGGCCCCTGGAGGATTGATGAGCGCGCGGATCGGCAAGTTGACGGCTTCGCCGATAATCACGGCTTCTCCAGTCCGCAGAACGGGAAGCATCGCAAATAGACCGTCGAGATTATCGGAAGCCGCTCCCTTCACATGGCTGCGGTCCTCGGCGTTGGACAGTCGGAGTGCAAACAACGTTCCGCATTGCGAAAGAATAGTCTGGTCTATCTCTGCCGGCCGTTGGCTGACCAGCATCATGCCTATCCCGTATTTGCGTCCCTCCTTGGCAATTTTCTTGACAGCTGCCGACGCGATCTGCTTTTCGTGAAGATACGCGTGTGCTTCCTCGAGCACGACAAGCAACGGTCGTTCTCGACCGCCCTCGGGGATGCTCCGGCTCCAGTAAAGCGCGTCGTAGCAGATACGAAGAACAGCCCCGACGACCTCGGATTGTATCGAAGGAGGTATATTGGACAGATCGAGTATGGTTATTGGGCTGCGATCGCCGAGCCAGTCGGCAAGCAGTGTGTCGAGGTCCTGCTCGGTTTTTCCATCTTCTGCTGGGCAGTAAGGTCCCGGACGCAGCAAGAAATCGAAACGAGGATCCCGAATTTTCGATCCAAGCGCATCGATCTGTCGACTGATCGACAGGGGTGAACGGCTATGCCGGATCTTTTCAGTATCACCTTTAATATCTTTGGCGGCTCGGAACCGAGGAGGAATGCCTCTGATCGGGCTTCCTTCCTGCGCGGCCTTTGTTGTTGCCGGATCGATTTCCAAAGCCCAGGTGGCACGGGATTGAGCCTGGCCGTCACGTTCGAAATGCGTTGATCGCATCTCGCAATGAAGATCAAACCAGAACTTATGAATGCTGAAAGGAATTGGTGTATCGACGCTCAGAGTGTCAGCGCTTACTCCAGGGCGAGCATTGGTCTTTAAGCCGTCGAGCTTCAGAGCGGTAATTTGATCGATAACCGCTCCTCGATCGGCGGAGTTTTCAATCAATCCGAGCGTTATGGGGAGAAGTTCGTCGAGCGTCATCGCCCAGTAGGGAATGTAAAGCGGAAGTTCGCCTTTCCCGAGATCCGGACTAATTCGGAAAATCGCAGCGCGGTCCTGCAAGGCTCTGCCATATTCGCCGTGGATGTCGATAACCAGGATACGAGCCGAAGGATAGCGTCCACGATCAGAAAGCGCGGCCAACAAACCGGCAACCGTTGTAGATTTACCAGAGCCAGTCGTGCCCAGCACTGCACTGTGTCGGGTCACGAGCTTGTCGATTTCGACCAAAGCTGGAATGCTGTTCGCACTCGCAAGCTGACCAACTTGTACGAAGCGATAGTCGTTAGGACGCCCATAGATGGTCTGTAGGTCAGCTTCCGTAACAAGATGGGCGGTGTCGCCGACGGTGGGAAACTGAGAGATGCCCCGGTCAAAACGCGCTCCGGGCTGGCCTTCGCCGACTAACTGGATAGTCATCCACCTATTGCCGTGGATCTCAACCTCGGCCAGACGCTCCGGTACGGCGCTAGCGCCGACTTGCGAAATCACTCCGTAGAGGTTCACGAATCCAAGCGGAATACGTACAAACCCGCCAACCTGTCCAACGCGATAGCTTTGCCCCTCGATGAAGCTCAGTCCGGAGACCGTCTCGCTGCCGAGCTTAACGCGGATGGTCGCACCGCTTACGTCTTCCACAGTGCCTAGCAGGGTAGGGTCTATCCGAGACATGACGGCATACCTGTCTCAGTTCGTTGCGTTCGAGATCGAGCGCAGGAAGTCCCCGAATTTGGCAAAGTCACCAATTTCAAAATGGCAGGGGCGGAGAGCATCGTTGTCGGTGCCCTTAGCCCCTGCGTCAGTAAATACACCGGCGAGCGAGGAAATATCCCGGCCGGGGTTCATGAGCCAACCACCCTGTTGACGGCGAATTATAGCGCCGTCCTTTGCCATCAAGCACAAGTTCGAGTTTTTGACCGCAAGCTCGATGGCGGCAGGGTAGCCGGAAAGCGCACCAAACTGCATCGCGAAGCAGGCGGCTGATGGATTTGACTGGAGGCAATCGACCAAGGCTTCGTTGATGTGTTCATCGCCAAAGGAATATCCGAAAAGGAAGAGCGCTACCGGACGCTCGCCGCGCTTCAGGAAATGTTTGAGACGGTCGGCCATGACGAGGTAGGGCATCCTTCGGCTCTCGTCATACTTCAGATGGGACGGATGGATGAGCAGCTCGTCGCCGATCTCCTCTCGCTCGGTGCGAACGACAGACTTCGATTCCTTGTGAAATCGCCAATTGATAGATCCGTGCAGCTTCCACAAGCGAGTCCATCTTGATGGGATTTCGGAATCTTCAATCGCTTTCTGGTCGAAGAAGGGGCGAGCCGATCCAATAAATCCGTCGAAAAACGGCACCTGGTGATACTCAAGTGCCTCTTCCAGAAGGAGATCGTAGTTAGTCGTAAACAGCTCCATAGAGGTCGTTCGATGACGTCCGATATATTCTGCGAGGCAATGATAGGGAGTTGGGGGAGGTGGAAGAGCTCGAGTAACTCTTGTGCGAATTGTGTTACAGATATGCTTGTCCAGCTTAGTCAGTTCGTCCGCGGCCAACCCCCGGACGCCAGCTTTCCCAGCGACTTTACTGAATTGCCTGACTTGGTTGAGCATCACCTCAACGTTGGGCGCGTCAACCTCGTCTTCCTTGAACAGGCCCAATAGCTTTGCGTAGGAGCCCTTCACGTCCTCATTAACGGTCAATATTCCGTCGATATATGAGGTAAGTCCCCGAATGTCCGGAATAATTGACGAGGATCCGGACCCGGTTTTATCTTTGACCATTACGGCGCAAGGGCACCCGGCGCCAAGGAAGAATCCGATCGGGAGCTTATCAGCAGCAAGCGTCTGTCTCAGTTGCGTCACGCACTGATGGGCGTCGTGCCCGGAAGTCATCGTTTCCGCCCCCAATTTACATCTTGATTCTACAGATTGTGTAACTTTTGTAGCACAACCGTCAAGGTAAGCGTTTGTCTAGTATCGCGCGTCGGCCAACCGACGCTGCCCGGCTAGGCCTAACCACACACGCTAATGGAGTCAGTTGCTCTACAGACTTCTTCGGCATGGCCGTTGCCATGTGTCGATACAATAATAGTCCCACTTTTGGAGCTGCCGTCCGTGGTGATGGTCAGGAGATTTAGGGTAGGGGAGCGAGATGGACTACGCGAAAATTCTAACGACCGGAGTGGGAGCATGGCTCCAATTCGAGTTCGCTTGTGATCGGAGTGGGTTATTCAGCGAGAAGTATCTGACACATCCTATCGGTCAAATATTGAGTTCTCGAACAGGCAACCGAGCCCACGCTGAATATAAGCATCCGATTCTGGCTGCGCTTTCTACCGGGGTTGGTAGAAGGCCTGAGATCGATTTTGCTGTTTGTGACCCGCACCCAACGATTTCGATCGCAGTGGAGTCGAAGTGGGTCGGAACGTCGATTCCATCGGTTCAAAGTATCCTCTGGGATTTGATCCGTCTCGAGCTGCTGGTGCAGGCATCTGGTGCCCGATGCTTCTTTGTCTTGGGGGGAAAACGATCCGCGCTCCAATCGCTTTTTGCGAAGCCTGCGTTTGCCGGGATGACAAGGGCTGTAACACAACCACGGCCACTGTTGAGGCTAGGTGATAACCAGCCGCACAGGACCATGCTCGTGGCGCACGAGAACCCTAGAGTGGCAATGTTGAAGACACTGTTCAAGGAATACCAGGATGTTGAATTCCCACATATGGTCGTCAGTCGTCGAAGCGAACCATATCCAATCGGCCAGCGGCTCCACGTTCCTCAAGTTTATGTTTGGGAGATAAGTTCTGCTGGACGACGCCAAACGTTCTATCCGAAGAACTCTCGTCACTATTCTTTGGATGGAAGCAGCAAGCGGGACTACTACCGGGCTAGAGCTGCTGCCGCGAGTTAGGATGTCTCGTCGAGTAAGCCCCGATTGATGGCAGTCTCTGAGCAGTGCGGGTCAGCCACTGACCGACTTATTCCGTAACATCTCATGTACGAATCGTAGGCTTTAGATCCGGCCAGGACAGCTGGCCGCGATCCACTTCGCTTCGATGTCGTCCGCAATGCAGGTTTTTGGGGGATTTGGTCCGGGACGATTCGAGCCGCCACCAAAATACGGCGCGAAGTCCACGTGGGTTCGCAGATTGGTCGGACGATAGAGTCCTATCTGATTGAAAATCAGCACCGGACCATTTGTAAAACGCTCGTAGACCGATTTGTGCATGGGCGATTGTGCCACGCCCGTGGTGTCGGTCGGAAGCTCGCGCAAAGCTTTCTTGAAGAAGGAGCCCGCCTGCTCATCATGTTGCGGGCCACTTGGGTTTGGCCACAGCCCAAGAACGCTTCCGTCGTGCTTCAATCCGTTGGGAACAATGGACGCAGCAGCAAGCATCCAGTTCATGGCGCCGTCGGACAGACGAGCTTCGTTTTCGATATAGCCACCGCCCACGTCGGCATGGACGCCTGGAAACCAAACCTGCTCAAAATACAAGTCATCGTGGTCGTCTCGCCTGTTGAGTTTTTTCGCCGTGGGCGTCCAACCCACTCTGGCGAAATCAGCGCGATCTTCGTCGATGGAAATCGCGTGTTTGGCGTAGTCGACGTTTACGTTCAGCGTCGTGTCATAGAATCTGTGCTTGGACCGCGTCAGGTGCAGCGTCGCAAGACGTTTGAAGAAGCCGTATCCAGGCAGAGAGGGGGCGATTTTCAGGTAGTTCTTGAGATAGACCAGAATGGCGACCACGACGCTGAAATAGCCTAGATCCCTGGCAACGCGGCCCGCCGCAGGAAAAATCGGGTCAAGCGCACTCCCCAGATAGTATAGGACAAACGGAATAGCCGGGACTGCGCCGATTAGGATCGGGGCTAGCCACTTGTTGCCAAGCGCAGCGACAGTGTCGAACACCCCAATAAAGTAAGGAAAGACGTTTGCCTGTTCGACGCCGTCTTTTGTAGCGGAGCAACCGTGATCCGATCTGAATTTTGCTGCGATCGCATCACGCGTTTGCATCATGAAGGTGAGGTAGCGTCCGATTTTCGAACGGTCGTACGACGAGCAGAACTGATAGACGTCCTTTACCGCGTGCTCGGCAAGTGCGCGGGATCCCTTGAGATCGAGTTGCAATGGGGCGCTTTCAGGTAGGTGACGCGGAATTCCACAGTAAGACATCACGCCGGCGACGGAGCGCACCGTATAGGCACCTCGGCTGAAGCCGATGAGGAAAATCCGGTCTCCGTCCTCGTAGAGCCGGATGATTGCCGCATAGCAGTCAATGATGTTGTTGGTGATGCCTAATCCAGTGGCCATGCTCAAGAGGTTATAAATCCATCGCATCCAGCCAATCTTGAATTGACTGCCGTCCGCCGCGGATCCGAGGCCCGGGTCATAGAAGGCAACCTGCTCGGCAGGATTGATCGGCGAATCCGGGCCGACCCGGCACGCGCGATAAAGCTTGTAGACGTTGGTACGTGCTTCGTCGAAGTTGATCCCGCCAGCCTGGCCGGTGCCGTCTGAAAATATCACGATGTTCTTTGCCATCGCGCACCCCTCATAGAGAGCTGCGCAATCTATATCATAAGTTGTATTGAGCAAGGGATAGAGACGGGTTGCCGCCTCAACGAAGGAAAGACGCTTCCTGGCGTTCCCATTCGAGCGGAAACGGCTTTAGGAGTTTTGCCAGGTCGATCGTATCGGGCAGCCTTCCTGAAAGAATCGCCTCGGTGATCTTGGGCGACAACAGCGTCAGACGAAGAACCCGGCACACATAGGCTTCGTTGATCTTCTCGGCCTTGGAGAGATCGCGCACCGTCGCAAACAGATTCGATTCAAGCATACCGCGCCAACGGTGAGCGCGTGCCAGTGCCTTGACGACCGTATTGTCAACCCGGGCCGGCGGCGGTGACCACGGCGCGGCATTGGCGGGGGTGACGATCTTCTTCCTACCTCCCGTCAGCCGCATCGATATCGGGATACTAATGACCATGATACGGCCGTCGCGGCTGATTTTTGGTCGCTCGGCTGGGCCGACGGTTATGGTTTTGGGCGGCATCATTCGGCGGCCTGCTGAAGGTTGGCCGCTTGCCGAAGCTCGCTATGGAGTGAGGTCAGCCACTCGATCTTCAAGGCAATATCCAGACGGTCGGGATAGAGATCGACCCGCTGCACCAGGAGTTCCATAAGACGGGCTTGTTCCGCCGGGAATAGCTCGTCCCAGAGCTCTTCGAATTCGGCAAGCGCCGAGCGGACCTCTCGCTCCGTTACCTCATGGCCGAGTTTTTTGGCAGCGCGCCAGGTCTGAACAATCACCTCCGGCGTCCGGATAAGATGCCGAATCTGGCCGAGGACGATACGTTCGATTTCGGCGGCGGGGACCATCCGGATCGGGCAGTCGGCGCCGCCACCCCGTTTCATCGCCGTTTGGCTATAGTAGTAGCGGTAGAGCCTGCCACCCTTTTTGCGCGCGTTTGTCGGCGACATCGCCGCGCAATCGGGCCCGAACAAGAGGCCGCGCAACAAAGCTGGGGTCTGGGCTCGTGCCCTGCCAGCCCGCGTGCGGGGGCTTACCTTCAAAATGGAATGAACTTGGTCCCACAGCGCGCGGTCGATGATCGGTTCGTGTTCGCCGGGATATGATGTTCCCTTGTGCACGGCTTCGCCGATATAGACGCGGTTGTGCAGGAGCTTGTACAGAACGCCCTTGTCCAGCACGTGGCCATATCGGTTAGTCGCGCCGGCGGCGACGAGCTCGCGGGCGAGCAGGGTGGCGGATTTGAGCTGGACGAACCGCCGGAAGATCGCGCGTACCCGCTCGGCATCCTGTTCGTGAATGATTAGCTTGCGGTCGCGGACTTCATAGCCGAGTGGCGTCCAGCCGCCCATCCATTTGCCGCGCTTGCGCGAGGCCGCCACCTTGTCCCTTATGCGCTCGCCGATCAGCTCGCGTTCGAACTGGGCGAACGTCACGAGGATGTTCAGGGCCATTCGGCCCATCGCATCCTTGGTATTGAAGGACTGTGTAACTGAAACGAAGGTAACCCCATGGCGCTCGAACAGCTCGACGAGATTGAGGAAGTCGAGCATCGAGCGGGAAAGCCGGTCGATTTTGTAGACGACTATGACATCGATCTTCCGGGCGGCGACATCGGCGAGGAGACGCTTCAGCGCCGGGCGCTCCAGCGTTCCTCCGGAAAAGCCGCCATCGTCATAACGATCAGAAACGAACGCCCAGCCTTCTGCCTTTTGGCTCGAGATATATGCCTCACAGGACTCCCGCTGGGCGTCCAGCGAGTTGAAATCCATGTCGAGGCCTTCCTCGCTGGACTTCCTCGTGTAGACGGCGCAGCGCAGTTTGCGACCGGGTACCCGAGTTGCGGCCTCCAGGGCCCCAAAAGCCGCGGTACGCCCTTGGGAGAAAGTATCCTGACCTGTCGACCGGCGACGCGCCATGGCTACTTCCGCCCCTGGACGGCTTGCTTTAGGCCGAAGAAGACGAGCCCATTCCACTTGGTCCCGGTGATCAACCGCGCGACCGAGGACAACGACTGATAGGGCCGCCCCTGGTATTCGAAATCATCGGGACGCACTGTGACGCAGTGCTCGACGCCCTGCCACTCCCGGATGAGCTTGGTCCCGGCAATCGGTCGGAGGATAGGCCGGACTTTCCGCTCAGCCGGATCGCTGCTGGCGTGTTGCTTCGCTAGCGCCTTTAGGCGATCGACGGTGTCTCGGCTCAGGCCGCCATAGGCCAATTCCTGGATGCGGTAGGCCAACCGGCTCTCCAGAAAGCGGCGGTTGTAGGCAGGCGGTTCGGAATCGAAAAGTTCGCGCCAGCGGGCTTTTAAGGCATCCCCGGGGGCGCCTTTCAGGGCGATCAGCTGGGCCAAAATCGTATCTTTCACGGAGCGATGTCCTTGCATTTTTGCTGGACATGACCCCTCGAAGTGGGGCGACAGTCGAGTGGGGTTTTCGCCTCACAGAGCAAATTTTGGCTGGACTTCCGCTCCAGAACACGCAGGAGACCTGCCGCTAAGATGCCCGCGATTTCATCGAGAACTGGCTTCGGCTTTTCTGTATGCCACTGCATGTCCTATGCCATAGCGTACGGCGGCCTTCTTTCTAGCCCGCTCGTGCCTGCATCGGGGTCAAACAAGTTTAAGCGATCTAAAACGTACAAGAAGGAGTTTGGCGCATCAGTGGATAAAATCGATGTATCAGCTGTCGAGCCTTTCGTTCGGTTGACGAAGATTGCGAATCAGTCCTTTATTTTCCAGCGGCTGTCGCACGCGAGCGATAGAATGAATCGGTTGGTGATCGCCATCGCGGACTAACGGTTCAAACGGAATAGATCCGCCGTAAGTCTGATCGATTAGAACCGATTCAGGCAGGCGCGCGAAGCGCGCTCAGAGATACGAGAAAGCCCAGCCCGGAGCTGGGCTTTTTTGTCTTGTATGATTGAGCACTGGCTACGGGCGCAATCTCCTCTCCTTTTCCAAAATCGATCTGACTATCGCTGCGGCGCGCTGACGACGCGCCGGCGGCCAATCGCCTTGGTGCGCGAATGATCGATCTCGCCCGAACTCCAGCTGCTCTCTCATCCATTTATGGCTTCACGGAGAGCTCCCAATGTTGTCTCCAAACCTCGATGTATCCGCGCTTGTCACCGAAAAGGATGCCGCGCGCTTCCTATCCATGTCCTTTCGCACGCTGCAAGCTTGGCGTAGTGAAGGCAAAGGACCGCCCTATCTCAAGCTCGGGCGTTCGATTCGCTATCGAATGAGCGACTTGTTGGCTTGGATCGAAAAGCAGATCTAGGTCATGCAGCCCTAGAGCTTTCCTCTGCTTGCGCGGTTGCTCGTTTGTGTACGTCCAAACCCGTTGACCTCAGATCAACCGTTGTCGCGAGCCGGCTCTAACGTATACGCAGCTGAGGCTTGGTCGATCAGCCGACCGAATCGGAAGTGGCCAAGCAGAAACTCTGGCTAGTTCCCAACCGATGGTGGTGTCGTCGAGACGCCGATTACTCTAGAGCCAAAGGCCTTGTTCGATCGCGACGGCTCGCCGGTAGGCAGTTCAACTCGCCGCCGCGTTAGAACGAGTACCCTAGGCGCAATTGCAAAGAAGCGTTTTCCGGCGAAGCCAGGACGCTCATGCTCGAGGCGGAGATGAACATGGCCGTGACGGCCCTAAGTACCTTGTTGGCCCACAAGGCGATCAACTTGGCGACCGAGTTATCGAACTCCGAAAAGCGGGTCGCCGCCGCGATTATCGACCATTTCAATCGCAAGACGGCGCAATGCGATCCGAGCCTTGATCGCATTTCTGATTTGATTGGGATGAGCCGCCGCACTGTTGTGCGCTCGATCAATCGCTTGGTCGAGCTCGGGTATATTCGCCGCGTTCGGCACGGTGGTCACTTCCACCGGAATAGCTATGAGCCCGTGTGGCTGCGGTTCACCCAGGTCGTGGCCGAATGGAACGCGCGGCGCAGTCGGCGACGTTTGCAAAAGTCTGAGACGGAAGTGACACCATGTTCTGGCCAAGCATGTCACTTTGACAGCGACAAGGTTGGCCCCCAAACCTTTCAAAAGAACCTTTTAAGGGGAACCTTAGCAACAGCAGTATCTCATACAGCAATTGCTCGAAGCGCGTCAAAAAGTGAAAAGGGCTTAGCAAGGCAAGCTAAGCATTATCCGGAGTCCTCCAACTCCCAGGGTGTGTTGTGGTCACCTGCGTCTCGCAGCGTGGCTCGCGACGCCGCCGAGCGGCGTTGGAACCGTGATTTGTTCGATCGATACGGCGATCAGCCATCTCTCTACGGTCAAATCGTCGAAGCCATTGATCCTAACCTGATGCGCGAGACGACCGACGCCGAACTGCAGTTGCGTGGCTCCGGACTGAGGAGTCTGTTGAACGAATTGCTTGCACGAAAGTCGACCGTCGTGGCTTCGCCGAAGCCCATCGCGCTCGACCCCGGGGGGGACCAAAACTCTACTGCTCCGGGTTCCGGACCGGTGTCCTAGAGACGCATCTTTTTGCGCGAAATTCTGAAAATCATTTTTTTTGAGTACCGCTGCTCGCAAAAGCCGGTCGTCTCGATCTAAAGCGAAAAACGTTGAGCCAAACTGACGGTAGTGCGTGTGAAAAACGTCGCGAAATTGCCAAGGGGGTGGGGCCCCTACGGCAGAAGAAAGAGATCGCACAATGAATTTCGATGCAATCAACGCCGATGCAGTTCCTGCGGACCTTGAAATCGAATATTGGCCGCTCGATCGACTAATCCCGTACGCGCGCAACGCGCGCACCCATAGTGCGGCCCAGGTCGCGGAAATCGCGGGCAGCATCCGCGCGTTTGGCTTCTCGAGCCCCATCCTGGTCGGTGAGGGAGGCGACATCATCGCAGGCCACGGTCGATTAGCGGCAGCTCGCAAGCTCAATTTGGCGGCGGTGCCGGTGGTCATGCTCCGAGGCCTGACCGAATTCCAGCGCCGGCAGTTGGTGCTCGCCGACAACCGAATCGCCTTGAACGCCGGCTGGGACGCCGAAATGCTTCGCCTCGAACTCGCCGATCTTTCGGGGATGGGCGCCGACCTTTCCACCCTCGGTTTCAACAAGAAGGAACTGGCAGCGGCACTTACGCTGATTGAGAGCGGTCTGATCGATGAGGACGAAGTCCCGGAAGTCGCCGAGATCGCGGTATCGCAACCCGGTGACATTTGGGAGCTCGGACCCCATCGCGTTGCTTGTGGCGATAGCCGGGACGAGCGCCTGGTGAGTTTGCTATTGGCCGGTGTCGTTCCGCATTTGATGGTCACCGACCCGCCGTACGGCGTTGAATACGATCCCGAGTGGCGCCATCGTCGCGGCGTCAATACTTCGGCGCGGAAGGGCAAGATCCGTAACGACGAGATCGCGGATTGGACGCCGACGTGGAGCCTGTTCCCAGGCGAAATCGCCTACGTCTGGCACGGCGCGCTGCGCTCGACCATCGTAGCCGACAGCTTGGTGAAGAGCGGCTTCGCCATTCGGGCGCAGATCATCTGGGCTAAGGAGCGCCTCGTCATGAGCCAGGGTGATTACCACTGGCAGCACGAGCCGTGCTGGTACGCCGTTCGTAAGAAGGGCAATTGGACCGGCGATCGAAAGCAAACCACCCTCTGGACGATCGGTAGCGGCGGGCAGGATGCTGAAACTAAGCATGCCACCCAAAAACCGGTCGAATGCATGCGCCGGCCGATGTTGAATAATTCCAGCCCCGGGCAGGCAATCTATGAGCCGTTCCTCGGCAGTGGGACAACACTGATCGCGGCGCAATCCTGCGGGCGCGTCTGCTTCGGCATTGAAATCGATCCGTTGTTTGTCGATCTCGCGATCCGCCGCTGGCAGGCCTTTACGGGGGAGAAAGCCAAACGCCAAAGCGACGGCGTTATCTTCGATACGCTAGAGCCCGCAACCCACCGGGCCGAGGAAGCGTCATGATCCGCGGGCGCAGACCCAAACCGTCGAGGATGAAAGCTTTGACCGGCAATCCCGGCAAGCGTCCCCTGAACCCGCACGAGCCGAGGCCCGCGCCCGCTGCGCCGGAATGCCCGCCCGAACTAAGCCCGACAGCCAGGCAGGAATGGGAGCGCCTCACGGCGGAGTTGTCGAAGCTGAACTTGATCACCCATCTCGACCGCGGCGCGCTGGCTACCTATTGCGGGGCGTATGCTTTGTGGGCGGAGGCAATGGTACAGATCCAGAAATATGGGACGATGGTGAAATCGCCGACCGGTTATCCCATGCAATCACCCTATCTGGGGCTCGCAAACAGGCAGGCGGAGCTGATGATGCGGATCGCATCTGAGTTTGGGTTCACGCCTGCGAGCCGCAGCCGCATATTGGTGCCGCCGCCCGATCAACTCCCGCTCCTCGAACTGACGGAAGATGACTATGACGAGGAAGTCCCGGAGGGTGGGGGGTAGCCAAAAGTCGGCAGCGTTGCGCCCGTTGACCGGTGTCCCTGGTTCACACGCAAAAAGTTGGAATTAAATAAGAAAAGCCCCGAACGACTTCATGGGCTGCTTTCGGCGGTAAGCCGAAGCTGTTCATCAGCGCGCGGGTGACAGCTGCTGACCCGACCCGACATTTGCATGCTGTCCGCATACCGCTCCTTTCGCGGGATGCCTTGGCGAGAACTGCGGACGCTTGTCTCCATCTCGCGAAATCATTCCCTGCGGGCCTCATTTTTTTGAGGTCCGCAGTGGCACTCGCCATCGAGACACAGGAATCACGCCCGCGGGCTGCAAGGGTTGCTAACGTCCCGCCGTCTGGGCTGGCTGCATCACGTTTTTCACAACGTATTCACCGATCTTGAGACCCATATCCGTACCGACCCGGGTCGAGAAGCGGTAATGGAAACCGGACCAGATACGAGCATTCGCGACCTCATCGGTAAAGGCCGTCATATTGGTAAAGCGGTGGGTCACGCCAGGTGCGGTGGGACTTGTTATCGCGATCTCGGGAATGTCCTCGCTTCCTGACGCTGTCTTGATAACACCCGCGATGGAGCCGCTGAGGATGCAATGCGCGCACGGGTATTCCGGATGCATTGGCGTATTGTCAATCGGCTGCCAGGTCGCCTCGCGTTCCGTGAGGTCGTTGTCGTCAATATCACCATTCCGGATCGCAGTTATGGGCCGCCAGAAGTTATAGTGGTACTTGGCATCGAACACGGCGATCAGCGCGTCGTTAAGGCCAATTGCCGCGAGCGCCATAAGCCGCGCGCTGTCACCGACATTCATCTGTTTGGCGGTTACGAGCTGACGCACGAATGGATGATAGGCTGGTGGGCCGACCATAAGCCAAAATCGTGCGGTCTCGGTCTGCTGCGTCGAACGCTTGGCATTAGTCTGGCGGCCGTAGTCCTTGATCTCGTTGTAGTCAGTTGCCCATTCCCTGCTCGACAGTGAAATTGGCGGATCTGGTCGGAATTGGGATGCGGTCGTCAGGGCAAACGGCTTCACTTTCGACCAGGTCGAGGCCGCGGTGATGGAGGTTGGCACATATACGCCTGGCGCGGTCCTTGGGCGGTAGTCATCGACCGCGTTGTGATCATCATTTGCCCGGGCTTCTAACACCTTGGCAGCGACTGCTTCGCCGAGCCTGATGCCATCCGCTTTCGCACTACCATCATCAGGGATCGATGCGAGATAGGTCGCGAGGGTGACCGTCACTTCGCGCGCAGTCTTTTCGTCAATTGTCGCCAGTACTGTAGCGGCAGCCGCTGCAGCAGCGGCTTCCTTGGAAGTGGCCGGATCCGCGGGCAACTGCACCAGATACGGTTCGTAGCGCCGCTCAATCGAATTAACCGCGTCAAACATCGCGGCGTGGACCATTCCCATCATTCGCTGAGCTGTGTAGATCTGCTGTGACACGCCGAGAGGCCCAGCTGGCATAACGACAGCGACCGCTTTCTCATCCCAATCGGTGATGACATTGGCCTTTGCCGAGACGGGAACGCCAATGGCAAGCCAAGATCCGAACATGACGGCGGAAATCAAATGGCTTAGGGGCATATGTCCCTCCTAGATGCTGTTGCAGATGTCACGGAAAATGCGCAAGGCCGGACTGCTGCGAGCGCGCAGCGGCGAGCCGCTAGTTAGACAGCTGAAATTGCGTCGCTGGATCGAGGAAGTCGCCATCTGCTCTCCGAGAGACCGGACGACCTTGCGGTTGACATTAAAGCACAACCCGGTCGATCGGGATGTGAATAAGCTCACATTGCGAGTCTGGTTCTGGCCCATAGCCGGCCGGCCCGAACGTCTATCGTATGTCGGCTCCTCAGAGTGAAACTGACATGCGGCGGCTGGGGCCGAAACCGTGGCTGTGTTACGCGGTCGACAAGATTCACTAGAGGCAGAGCACGCGAGGGGTTGGGGGTGGGTCAATCCCTGGCGAACAATCGCCCATGGACCGGCCACACCATCATTCAGGGATTTTTTTCTCGTCCGCCAAGGTTTTGGCTGACGGGTCCCGTGGGCAGCAAAGCGCTAATTTCGGGTGCACCGTAAAAACCACCGACTAATCCAAGGCTTGTGAAATTCGGGTGGAGAGAAGATCCTTAGATCGTCGGCTAGCTCAATCAAATCGGCCATTTATTTTCACCTGTATCGAGATAGCTAGGGGCGTCTTTGGAAAAACGTCGCGAAATTCGCCAGGGGGGACCCGAGCCGCTAGATGCTTAGTGCCGACGTCTCGTGCTAATCTTCATCAACGTCGCTTTTGTAAATCTTTAGCAATCCCGCAAGTTCCAACACGATGTCTCTAGACTTCAGAGCGCCTTCCCTTGCTGAGAACAATTGGCCAAGCGAAGCCTTTAGCTCGCCGAATCGGGCGTGATGAAATCGCCGATGGCAACCGGGGCAAAGCGCGACAATGTTTTCAGGCACATCTAAGCTGACCTCATATTCGTCTTGTTGTTGCATCGGGATTAGATGGTGCGCCTCGACGAATGGTTGTTTGGTTTTTCGGGACGTAAAAGTCCCATGGGATGGGTCGACTTCGCATTGATACTTGGCGGCCCGTATCGCAATAGCCGCCATTTCGGGATTTCGCTTGTACTTTGCTCCTTCTTTCCCGACAACTTTCGAGGGGGGCAGCAGACTGCCCGATGGCAATGACTTTTCCGTCTCAGTAGTCGCAATTTCGTTGGCAGCCTCTTGGTAGTCGTCAGAAGATAGCTGATCGAGATGGTCCGATAGATTGGTGCCCAGCTTTGTTGCTAGCTGGTCGTATAGTTCTAGCAGCTGAGAAAGATCCGCTCGGAACTGATCCTCGGAAACATCATCGTGTACGCTGTAGCGGCGGCTGACAATCGCACCGTTTTCATAGCCCTTCCCCAAGGGTCTGGTTGCCGACAAGTCGAGGCGCCCGACGATAAAGCTCGGAGGGATTTGTAGGACCTCGGCCGCCAGTCGAGCAACTTGCGAGATCTTCTTTTGACCGATCTTGTCGCCAAAGGTTTCCCGGAATTGAGTGAACCCCTGGTTCAGTGACAGGAAGCATTCCTGCATGTCCTGGCTGAACAGCAAAACGACGTAGTAACCACGCTCAGTTGACGTGGTAATATTCCGTCGTAGGACGGCTACCCATGGGATGTAGGCGAGGGTCCAGTTGAGTTGACCGACCGACCCATAGACCCTGTAGCTTTTGACATCGCGTCCAAAGCTAGAAATGATTATCTCGATTAGCCGAGGCAAATCATCTGTGATCGTGGTGTCAACGGCGAGCGCCTGTCCGGGGCTGAGCCGTCGCCTGGTCTTAACGTCTCCAACCATCTCTTCCGAGTTCGGAAGATATTCTTCAAAGACCTTATCGAGCTCAAGCATCTCGTTCCCCAGTGTCGAACCGATCGCTACATCACTTGAGATGACGCTTTATCGATATGTCGCGTGTATTGCCGCACCAATTTGCAGCTCGACGCAGCCTCACCAAAAGCTGCGCTGATCCCTTAAAATCGTAAAGAAAGCCGCGCCAGCCGGCTCGCCGTGCGATTTCCGACAACGGCACGCGAGGTTTGAACATTGCAACTTCTTCGACGTCGGCCGGCAAATAGTAGATCGCGTATTTTAGGGAAATAAATCGCAGCCGGCATTCCATCTTTTTGCGGTTCTCACGCCGCACCTAAAATCCTTTCGGGAACGACGTTGTGGTCTCGAACAGTGGCGGCCTTCACCTGGGCCAAGTATCCGCAGAAGTCGCAAATAAGATCAGCGCATTTGAAGTTGTTGGGGAGGCGCTTGAGGGTGGGTGGACGCTTGCACTTCGGGCAGGCGCACTCCTTGGCGACGATCGTTTCTCCGAATCTTGCGGTTGGCAACTGGCGAGTCCTCAGGATCGTGTATAGAAGGAGAGTTTAAACTGGAGAACCGCCCCACTTACGGCTTGGCAGAGCTAGTCGTGAGGGCGGTCACGCTGGACGTTAATCTCGATCACCCGTTGCTGGTTGAGGCCGCGCGGATACTCTTGTCGCTACTCTTTAACTCTAAAAGACTGCGTTGCTTTCAGATCAATACCAGCTCCAGCAACAGCCTGCTGTCTACCGGGCACGGATTGAAATATGAATCCGAACATCTGCTGATGCCAAATTAGGAAAGCCCCTTGTTGCTGCCCGCACTCGGGACAAATTAGCGTCGCATGAGAGTGCCGCTCCGGAAAATCTGTGCAGACAATAAAGTGAAGGCTGCAGTGGAGGCATTTTGCCTTCAGCATCGTATATCTCGGATTGGCGGACATTACGTCATCGGCGAACGCGTATCCTTTCGATGTTACTTCCAATACGTCCGCCGAACCTTCGACGAGCCCTAGCGAGACGAGCTTCTGTACGCTAGTAGGTCGACCATTCGTGATGACTTCGCCACTGCCGAACAAGAAGTGCCCATTTCCAGCGTGAACGCTTACAGCGCTATTTTCCCGAAGTATCTTCACGGGCTTCTTTTCGGCCGTAGCGCAAAGCAATATATCCAGCGCTTCCAGCGGAAAGTCCTTGTCATCGGCAACTTCCTGACCGGATTTTGAACGCAAGGTTTCGATTACGGCCGCTGTTATTGCAACGAGATCGTCGGAGCCGGCGATGCCGGACGGCAGTTTTCCATCAGCAACGAGCCGATAGACGTTATCGCGATGGCGTTTAAGTTCTTCGTCGCTGAAGCGCCGCGTCAGCTTGGTATTTGTGTGAACATCACTGTGGCAGCTGATGCAGATCGCAATAAGATTGTCGAAATCATCACCGCCTCCATCTTTCCGTTCATCAATGTGGTGCACTTGCAGTTGGGTCGGCCTAAACCGTCGACAGATGCAGCAATGCCTGCCGCACTTGGCTAGGACTTCAGCTGCGAGGTTCGGGGGTATTCCCATTTTTCGATGAACGCGAGGTAAGCCTAGAACGGTGCTCACAAAGAATATCAGTATATCGACGCTATTTGCAAAGTACTTTGAATAGGCATTCCGACGTCTGCTCGTCTTTTGGTAGACCCGCAATTGATGGCTGGCTAGGGCCGCTTACTAGCCCCAAGGAGGGTGCTGTTGGCCCCGCAAGCCATCAGACTGGTCTGCGTAGAAGGTAACCTGCTGGGTGCGCTTCTAGGCCATTAGCCGAATTCTGCCATAACTTCTAGTTTACGAAGCGCGGAAGGAACTGCCAGACGCACCACTAGTGGTGACCTGAGCCACGATCTCCGCCAAACCGTCGCAAGACCTTATCCCTGTCCTGCTACTTCCTTTTTCCTGACCCGTACGTTAGTCAACGCTGATGCGTCCGATCAGGGTAATCGGTTGCCATTGCAGAGGGCGGCTTGAGATCCAACTATTCGTACAAAAGCGATATCATCGTGACGGGTGCAGTTGAAGAGAATTGGCGCAGAGTTAGAGAGAGCATTCTTCGACGCGATGAGTTCAGGTGCGTCGAGTGCGGGAGGTCGTGCGATCCCCATGAAGCCGACATTCATCACCTTGTCCCACGCTCTGCCGGCGGCAGCGATGAGCCATCTAATTTGATCACCCTGTGCGATGGCTGTCATGCTGCACATCATCCCAAACTCTCCGCCGGACTTGCTCGCCGTGTCATCGAACGCTGGGCAGCGAGACTAGCCCTCTGGCTCGATCGACAGGGTTCGGTATCTGAGCAAAGCGAAAACTTTGGGCCCGCGCTCCGGCTCTTTGACTTGGATCGTTTTCGGGACGGGCAGCTGCCGGTCGTCCAAGCTGCTCTGAGGGGTCGTTCGCTGCTGGTCGTCAGTCCGACCGGCTTTGGCAAGACGCTATGCTTTCAGTTGCCGGCGGTGCTACGGCGAGGGGTCAGTGTGGTTGTCTCCCCGCTGAAAGCGCTCATGGGCGAGCAGGTCTCCTCATTATTAAGGCGCAAAATTCCTTCCAGCTTCATCAACAGCGACATCGGCTCAGATGAGAAACGGCTTCGCTATCGGTTGCTGGCGAGCAATTCTTTCAAGCTACTTTACGTAGCGCCCGAGCGGTTCTTTGTTCGGAGCGCCCATGAGCAGGAGCAACTGCGGTCGGTTCGCCCCGCGTTTCTGGTGATAGACGAGGCCCTTGTGTTGACCAATGGGGAAGGGATTTTAGGCCCGAGTATGGCCGTCTCAAAGAAGTTCGCGAGGCTCTGGGTTTGCCGCCCGTTTTGGCGTTCACGGCAACCGCCGGACAGGAGATGCAAGAGCGCATCTTGGAGTCGCTCGGGATTCCCGACGCCGAAGTATTCGTGCGTGGGGTCGACCGGCCCAACATTGCGCTTCTTCGATGGGGCGTGCCAGTCGATGAACGCCCTGGGGTGATAGCCCAGCTGTGCCGTGTTCGGATGCCCCATAGAGGTAAGGTAATGATTTTTGTGCCAACCCGTAAGATTGGAGAGGCGCTGCAAAAGCATCTTAGCGAACAGGGATTGGAAACGCCTTTCTATCATTCGCAGCTCAGCGGCGCCTGGGAGCGGGAGCAGCTCTTGAAGAGGTTTTCCGGAGAAAGTCGGCCGGAGGTAGATCGGATCATCTGCACGAGCGCTTTCGGCATGGGACTCGACATCAAAAATGTTCGTATGGTCATCCATTGGCAGCATCCGTCCTCGATTGAGGACTATTTGCAAGAATTTGGACGGGCCGGCCGAGACGGCAAAGCCTCTGTTGCAGTGCTGTTGCACGACCGGAGCAATGTGCGGCGCGATACCCGTCTCTTGCAGTTTATGGCCGACCGGGCGGTGCGGAACGCGCAATTGTTGCCTGCCGAGGCCTTGGCCGCCTTGAAACATAAGGTCGCGCAAATCGATCGAATGGCACGCTTAACGACGACCGATGGATGCTTCCGCGAGGCTCTCGTTGGGTATTTCACGGGACCCAAGCGATCTGCACGCAGGAGCTTTTCGACTTGGCTGTTGGAACTAGTCTTTGCGGATCGCGGAGTGCGGCAGCAGAAGGTGGTGTGTTGCGATGCTTGTCAACAGCGCTTGATCGACCGCCAGGGATCGCTCGCATTCGTCAATAGGGCGCTCAGTGAGTAGCGCGCGGACGGCAATTTCTCAAACATCTCTGTCGGCTTCCGATGTCCGGTTCGGAGAAGAACGTTCGGAAGCGTCGGTCGTGTCCAATTTTAGTCCCTAGCTCACAACGCCCATTGTCTAGAAGCCGATGCGGTCAGTTTGATTCTGAATACGGAGGCGCCCGATCGAGAGATGCCTGCCAGCATTGTGGCCAGGGGAGCGGGGTCTCGTGTTTGTTGGATTGCATCAACCTTGGGTAGGTGACTATAATTGTACAAGATAAGGGCCCAAATTCATTCCTGGGTGCCACCACGGTTTTCCAATTGAACATTTTTGAGCGCTAAATGGCAACTGATCCGATTGATGTGCTTATTCTGGTCGCTCTGACGGAGGAAGCGCGAATATTTCACCGCGACGGCTTCTATCCCCTTAGAGAGCAGCCAAACCTCGAATCTTTCCCGTATCACGCCTTCGATTATGTCGATGACGGGGGACACCGGCGTACGGGGATGTTTGTCGTCGCGGGGGAGATCGGCCCCCGGATAAGGGATGCAGCTGTAGTCTTCGCTAGGGAGTATTCGCCAAAATTTGTTCTGAATGTCGGTATCTCGGGGATGATCAAGGATGCGAAGGTGGGAGATGTAGTGGTTCCCACGCATCTTAATGTCATCGACCACCGGTCTGCTGCGCAGGACGACAACGAAGGAGGCTATGAAATTCTGACTGGCGGAAAGCCTGCGCCCGTTAGCTCTATAGCCTCGAGCATCGTAAATTCAGTGCCGTTTCAAGAAGCGAATAAGATCGACGGCCTCTTCGCATTCGCTAGAGCGTCGAGTGTGAAGTTAACTGAAGAAGAAAAGCGAAATCTAAGGACGTGGCAATCTAGAAACAAGCTTGCTGAGGCACCCGCGATCGTCTCGGGGCCGTTTGCCATTAGCAACATGCTGATGAAATCGGAGAAATTCAAGGAGTCGGTGCTGAGACGATCTGATCGCAACTATGTAGCGGCGGACATGGAGAGTGGACTGATCTCAGATGGCCTGTTGGCGCTCAAAGTGCCACCCCCATTTTATGCCATACGCGCCATTAGTGATCCGGCGACGTCGGAAAAGGCAGAATACGATGCCATCGGTAAGGGTGTGATCCGCCAATGGGCAATGGCTAACGCACGTCAGACGGTGAAGCTCTTATTGCGCCAACCCAAGCTGTTTGGAGCGGAGCAAGCGTCGTTGGCTAAGGCCAGCTTGGTACACAGCGCGGATTATTCATCGGACTACCCGGGCCAGAGGATTGTCACATCCCTTGAACCGTCTGATTTTGACGATCGCTTTGCGAACCTCGAACTAAGCAAGACTTCCTCGCGTGGGCCTGACGAGGTGCTTGGTTCGATGAAATTTTCCGAATTTGCTGTTCGAGTTTGCGGAAAGGTAAGAAAAGGACGGTTCCTCGTTCAAGGGCGAGGTGGCGGCGGAAAAAGTGCTGTGCTCAAGGCAACGCAATTGTACGTCCGGCGGATGGCGTTGTCACCCGAAACAGTTTTTTTGAATGTTAGAAACGTATGCTCGGAAGCGAAGTCATCTACTCTAGAGGCAACGCTGCTGCAGCGGATCAATCGCGATGCCCCAAATCTGATCGGTTCACAGCGTAGCGTTGTTATTTTTTTGGATGAGTTGTTCGGCCACGATGACGAGCCGCCGTTGCTAGATCTGCTTGAGGAACTCCTTGCTGAAAACGAGCCGACCTTCATCTTTGCGTTTGGCCGAGATCACTTCGAACTAATTACAACAGCCAACGATTCGTCCAAGGAGCCATATATCTTTGATTTGTCGTTTGATTTGGTGGTCGACCTCAAGGCGATTTCCATTAGGGACGAGGAGCGCGCAAAGTCCGTGATTGCAGGAATGG
The DNA here is from genome assembly GCF_900142985.1 of Bradyrhizobium erythrophlei. NCBI lineage: Bacteria > Pseudomonadati > Pseudomonadota > Alphaproteobacteria > Hyphomicrobiales > Nitrobacteraceae > Bradyrhizobium > Bradyrhizobium erythrophlei. The sequence continues at coordinate 2,634,714 of NZ_LT670849.1, read as the reverse complement.
CGAAGACCTGCGGCTTTGAGGCAAAGTTATCATCAGTTGAGATCCTGGCCTCACTGAAACGGTTGGGCTTCTCCTATCTAAACCATTTCGTCATCTCAATCTTTTTGGACAATTTTGAAAAACTCGCGTTCACGAAGCTGGAGAACGGCACTCTCTTTGTTCTTCGCTCCATGGAAAATCTGTATTTCGATACATACGGGAGGATCAAAGATCCGTCTTTCAATTTGATTTGTGTCGAAGCAATGCGTTCCTATTGCCGTGCATTGGCGAAATCAAACGCGAAAGCTGAACGACGGACAAAAGCGGCAGATCGATATTCAGAAGCTTTCGCACATTTTCCACGAGTTGTTCAGACGGCCCTTATAGCGCAAGCGACGGTCTATATTCTTGCTGAATTTAATAAAGTGGATACTGCCTTCAGGTCGCTCGGAATGGACGAGAAGGCTTTTCTGGGACTGGTATTTTCTGACGACGTGAACAAAAACGTCAAAGACCTCCTGAGCGACCCCAGGATAGAGGAAACCGTTCTCGCAGCCGCGCGGAAGATCTTGAGCAAGCTGGAGCCCCCGGGGCTGTCGTACGCTCTCTATCTTTTCGGCCGTGCCCGATCAGCGAAAGGAAAACGAGCAGCTCAAGCCGCATTCGACGACGTCGCGCCTCATCTCCTCGACCGGACCGAAATGCCGAAAGAGGAGCAATCGATGAAATTTTGGAGATTGGCGAGGAGATCGTTACAAATTAGCCGCTCAATGAACCAAAACAGAGAGGCGACCGACTCTTACATTTCCGACGTTCTGAGCGATCCTTACGAAGATGGTCTCAATCGTAGCTTCCATCTCGAATACTACCGCGATCATCAAAGCACCGGCATGACAGTTGAATTAGAGTTGGAAGACAAGGGAGGTAGCTGGTCTCGAACACGACATATTTTAGGGCAGAGGATCAGCGATGCGTTGAAAGGCGCCAGCAAAGAGTATGATAGAATTTGCATTCTGACTTACTTTTCGTTGGTTCGCTTCCGCCACGAGAAAGGCAATCTTGCGACTGCGGACCGAGAGGAGGAGCTTGGGTTGATAACTCGAGTGCTCGGAAGCGACATTAACCTCGGTGATCGTTTAAGGGCGTTTTTGGTTATGGTCCACAACAGCCTCTCCAAGCCGGTATATTCGAGCATCGATGCTATACTTGAGCTGTATGCTCTAAAATCGTTGCCGCGAGCAGGGTGGATCGAACGAAAATTTTCCGAGAAGGGAGAGGTGATTGAAACGGTTGCCTCGCATGTTTTCGGAACCATGCTATTGGCGGAGCTACTATGCAATTGTGTTACGCCACCGGTGACTGAAGAAGAGCGCAGTAAAATCTTGCAACTGCTCGTCTATCATGATCTCGCAGAGGCTTACATAGGTGATTATACGCCAGCTGACGGCGCAACAAAGGCCAAGGAGGGGCCGGCAATAGAAAGAATCGCCACTCTCGCGACGTACCAGAATTTATCTCGACTAACCGAGATCGCGACGCGATGGAGGGAGTTTGAATTAGGAACCGATCGATGCGGGGCCTTGGCGCGTGACTTCGATAAGCTCGATGCGGTTTTCCAAGCGTTCGCTTATATAGAAAGATTTTCAATTCCGGAAGACCGCCGCCAATTCATAGCCTACTGCAGAGATCAGATTGCGTCTCCTTCTCTCCGAGAGATTGCGGAAGAAATTTTTAGAAGGGCTACTCATTTCTCAAGCTGAGACGAAGCAAAAAAAATGGAAGGTCGCGCACTGCTTGATCGGTGAGCCGATGCGAAACGATAAACGCTCGAAGATTTTTTGAATTTCATATGATGAGTGGCTCTCGGCCAGTTGCCTATGTTCCATAACAGGTGGTGCGCGAATCCCTGCTCTTCGGAAAACGCCTCGAGCTGCGAAAAGGTTTCCCTCGGCCGATGGCAGAACTCTCAGCCCAAATTAGATGTCGCAGGTTATCAGCCCGGAGTTGCAAGTGATTTAGACGGCGCCTATGGTTAGGCATACTTTTTTGGCCCAGTACATTGTTGCATCAAGGGCTAATTGCATGGTCGAAGCGTATCCAGACTCGTTGACCACAGGTGACGCTTTCGCGATAGGCGACGAAACGTTTTGTCGTCGGGTTGGCCGTCTCAAGCAGTTGCAGGAATTTTTCTTTCAAGAGGCGATACCCATCAGCGGGTCAGACTCGGCAATAAGTTTTGGCGATCTTTTCGGTCTGTATTTCGATCCGAAAGGAAGGATGCCAACGGCCGAAGAGTGGAATAATGTTGGTAGATTCACTCAAGCTCTCTTTTCAGCATTAACACCGGCACTCCGAAGGAAGTTCTTGATGGGAGAAACCCCGTGGATGCTCGCGTGGTTGCCTCTCTATTTTTTGGGCCTAGCTGGCCTCTCGATTTTTTTCGCAGTCTTCGTTATGGGCGCGGTCGATTTCCCGGACTATGTCTTGTTTCTGGTTTACTTAGTATGGATAGCCAGCTTAGGAGCGATCGGAGCGTCTGCGTCAATTGGAATGAATGCGCTTTCTATCCAGGACGACATCACATTTGATCTCACAAATATCCGTCTGATGTCGCTAAGAATTGCTCTCGGCGCACTTTTCGGTGTCGTCCTTACGTTGCCCTTCGGATATCCGCAATTTCTGGAATTTCTCAAGGCGGTTTGGAAGCCGACGGTATTTTACGATCCAAACTTGAGTGTTGTTACCAAACAGTCAGTCATCTTGCTGCTACCGTTTATTTTAGGATTTAGTACCTCGCTCGTGATGCTGATCTTGTCACAATTAGTGGAGGCCGCTCAGGTGTTTTTGGGACGAAGACCGCGTGCAGCCTATATGCATCCTTGTTCTTCATCGGAGACAAACGACGACGGTACTTCGTTAAGACCCGTCGCACGCAGGCGACGTAAATCAGGGCCCTAGCGGAGCACCTTTCTCATGAAAGTCGGACGTACTGGTCTTTCAATCGTTTTCATCGCCTTGTCGATGTACCGATTTTGCGACGCACAAACTTTGCCGACGCCGGATGAATTTGATCGCTCGCTGAAGGCTTGCGCCGATAGCCAAAAGATTAGCCTGAGCGCAAATATCATAGATTCGATAAGCAAGTTGTACTCGGGCGAGAGCTCCCGACAAGTCTTGCGTTCTTCATCCGAATTTCTCTTGCTAATACCCGAAGGCAATCGGATCGAGGCATACCGATTATATGCTGATTGTATCGCGAAGATTGTTCCTCAGATCGCCACTACGGCTGTTCCTACTCCTTCCCCAACTCCTCCGACTCCTCCGACCGTTTATCGAATCTGTGCTGGTGAATATGAGCGAGCGTGCCCTCCCCACGACGTCTATTTATATTGTGGCAGTTCGATCGAGGGTTGGGCAAAGGACAGATGCACGGCGTACACTGCTCGTCGCCTGAATACATACGGCGGGAATAAGTGCGGCTATTCCCTTGACGAGATAATATGCAGTGGATCCAAGTAGGATTAGCCGCGGAATCCATTACATTTATCTCGCGAAGACTACGATGTCGTCCGTTAAGAAGCCGAATTGAGCGAGGCTGGACAGGCGAGCGTGCCCCATGTCGCGAACAGGAAGAGGCACCAGAGTACTCTCAGCCAGGCGAGGATGCGGCAGAAGTTGTGGCCCAGAGGATGGTTGGCGGCGTTTCCTGCGCGGCCTTTGATGTAGCAGCGGCCGAGATGACCTTCGGCCTTCAGGTGTTCGATGATGGGCTCGATGGCGGAGCGGCGGCGCGGCTCGCACTTGATGGCACCGAAGACGCCGCGCTTCTGGCCGGAGATGAAGACGCGGCGGGGATTTTGCGCGTCGTGGCCGCGGTATCCCTTGTCGATATAGGCTCGCTCGATCGGACAGCCGGTGAGTGTCTCGGTGCAGTCAATGACGTCCCGCAAGGTGTGACCGTCGTACGGGTTATCGGGTATCGCCCTGGCGTGCAGCACGAACAGGCCACCGGGAGCCCGGCGGTTGTTGGTGACGATGGAGGCCTTCACGCCGAACTCGTAAGGCGCGGGGCAATTTTGTTGTCCCGCAAATTATCGGCATTGTGCCGAAGAACGCCTCGCGCCATTTGCAGGATGCCGCTAGCTGAGGTCGGGCTTGTGCCGCTTGGCATGACAACTTCAACGACCGGCGAGGGGTAGTCGTTGTCGGTGGGAGCCAGACAACATGAGCGTTCTTGCTTCTTGAAGGCTGGTTCGTCGGCTTACCAGGACCGACGGTCTTTGCGGAAGTCGGTGCAACAGCCTGAAGCCGCGTGCCTTCGATCGCCTTCGGCGATGCAACCAAACTCGAAAATAAAATTCAATCAAGTCGGGTCGCGGAGATATCTCAGGCTTGATTCCCATCTTGCCAGCGGCATTCATTGTCCTGGCCCGCCGTAGCGCAGATCGCCAAAACCAGTTTGAGAAATACTGTAGAATTTCGGTGCAGCGGGCGGGGAAATCTGCTGGTCGTTGCGCACGAAGCAAGTCCATGCCGTTACGTCAACATCGCAAACGTTAAACATATGAGCGGCGGTCGGTGGCGGCGGTAATTTGCCGTCACCCATTTCTATCTGCGGAGGCACGCCGTTGTCGGTCGCAACCTCGCCGAACCACTGAACAAGTGTGGCGGTGCCGAAGTTGGTTCCCCACAGTGATTCTGGGAAGTAGCCGAGCCAATCGCCGTCGAACCAGGCCCACCAATTGCCCTTGTACAGGACATACCCGACGTAAATTTCCCGGCCGACAAGTGCGGAGATATTCTGCGTTGGATAATAGCGATTGCTGAACTGGACCCAGCCGTAGCCATCGTAGCCTTTGCCGATCCCATCGACCCAGTGAAACACGAAAATGTGCGGATCAGCGTCACCGTTAAAGTCGGTTGAGACAATCCAGCCGACTTCGGCAATGTTGTCCGCTTTCGTTCCTCCTTGAACGGCGATTTCGTTCAGCGAATGTCCCTGCCCTTTGGTTTCGACATAACGGGGGCGGTTGACAGAAGTCGTCATCCCGCCTCCCGTAACGTTTCGCCAAAGGCCCGCAGAGCCGTAATAGTAGCAACTCCCATCGTCCATCTTACCCTGGCAATTCGGGGATGGGTTAGCGGGCGGTTTTTCCGGGACACGAGCGCGTTCGCCGTACACCTCGCTGAACTCGCGGAACACGGCCGGGCCTTGCTGTCCCGGCGAAGGGACCGAGGTGGATGATTGAGGCTGCAGAAGGGGATTACCCTTTAACGGCCGATTACCCGGCGTCCCGTTCTGCCGGATGGTGAGAGCCGAATTGGCAGGCGGCGTGAATACGGGTATTTGCCCATCGGGGCAAACGGGCTGCCCAAAGGAAGGCGTTTGTGTCGCGACTGAGCCGTCTGAGGTCAATTTTTGAGGTGGGGGAGTCATCAGTGGTGGCGCGGCTGTACCTGTGGGACGAGCCGTGCAAACGACTACCGACGCTCGCTGTTGGGATATCGCGGGAGCGCTCCCGAGGCCGATGAAAAACGAAAGGATAAGAGGCGGCGCCGAGCCCGCATGAAAAGAGCTTCTGTTTAGGTGCCGCGGCATTTTGATCTCCCAGCTCCTACTGCGTCACGATAAACGGCCTTGGAAGCTGATAGCGGATGATCTGATTGTTCACCGCCTCTAGTGCAGCCTGCTCGGTCGCAGTGCGTGGCGAGGCTGCAGAAATCAGCAGCGGCGACCGCGGTTGATTGGCGGAGGTGAACACCCTGGCAGTCAAGAGATGACTGGCAGAGACCGGCCTAACGATCTGACCGGGAAGTGCAAGGCCAACAATGACCTGATGTGCGTCCTGGCGCATGAAGCTTACGCCTAGATTGGCTCCAGTGAACTGAGTGGCCGATCCAACGGGTGTCAATGTGAGTGTAGGCGTTACGCCGCCGCTCAGCGTCGTCATAAACGAAATGGTGTCGACCATCGTCGGGGCACCATTGATGTTTGTATCAAGCGCGCCGTTAAACTGCGTGATATTTCCTTGCTGCTCAGGCTCCAGATTGGCATGCGAAGCCATTCCAATGAAGGTCCTGACCATCTCCGCAATGCCGATGCTGCCAACAACGGGATACTGATAGTTTACTCCCTTCGGCTGTGCCGCGCACAAGCCCGCGTTCATCTGAAGCAGCGTATTGTAATTGTCGACTATCGTGAACGTACGAACATTTTGCCGAGAAACCGTATCGCCGGCTGAAGCGTTGACGCTCCAAGAGCCGGTTGCCAACGGCGATATGAATGTTGCCGACGGCATAAAGCTGTCCGTTTCAGTGCCTGACAAGGAGAAGGCGTAAACGATGCCGATTTGACTAAGCGCCGATTGCCGTTGTGGTGTGCTCGCGACCGCCTCAAGCACCGCATCGCGTGCTTCGCATCTGATGCGATGAACGATTTGGGTCGTCTTGACGCCCGTCACATTCTCAGGAAGCGGGTGGATTGCACAAGCGGTCAAACCAAACGACAGCGCTATTCCAAAAAGCTTCTGAACCTCGCGCATCACGTTCCCCCTTTGATTGCGAAGCTATGCTTTTAGACGTGCAGGAACGATCTCCTGTTCGAACCAGCGAACTTGAGCAAAAGTCAAAAATTGCGAGAATCGACTTCGGCGATAGCGTAGTCGAAGCTTGGTTGTGATGCCTTCCGAGAAAAAGCCCGGGAATGAAAAGCCGCTGTCGAACTCATCAACATTACGCGACGGCAAAGTACGTACGTCGCCGAATAAAAATACTCATTCGCCGACAAATTTGCACGGACCGGCGCGCTTCAATCATTAGCTGCGGAAAATACTTTGTCAATCCATCGATGCTGGCTGCTAATGCTGCAACCGCCGGTTAGGGGTTGCATTCGTGATTGAAAATCAGCAAGGCCCGCGGATTGGCGACGTTTCAATAATTGGTCAGGTACGTTGCCTTGAAAATGTTAGCGCGCTTCAACTGACGGTCGTCCACTTATCGTTGTGCGCTTTGAGTATCTCGGATCACCTTGGCGACGAAGCGGACATGAGCATCGGATTATATTTCCTGGTGGCGCTCGGGACTGAAGAACGAAACCCGGCGGCCGCTTAGAATTCAGCGGTCGGAATGGTCATTCCGAATTGCCGTTTACAAGCAAAAGCTCCCGATTGCGTTGCGGTATCCGACACTTTGCTGAATAGCGACAGCGGCAATGCGGGTAGCTGTGATTATTTTCTGCCTGCGCAGGTGCGTCACCTTGTTCCAAAAATTTCTTTGACTCCTGTGCTGATTGGTACGTAGACTTAAAATAGCATTTTTTATTTCATTCTATCGAGCGGATTTTGGGCATGCCGAAGAGAGCTGCCGACAAAAGGCGGGGTCGCGCCAATAAACAGAAAAAGAGGTCAAAAAAGGCGCTGGCGAAAGATCTGCACGCACATGCTGCCCAGTTAGAGGCAACCGGCGTGAGTATGATGCTAAGAGCTCATCGCTTGCGGACGAGGGCGGTTGACCTCACGTCGTCGGGTCCCATGACCTCGGCCATCGCCAAGGACATCGTTCTTCACGCGGCTGCGTCATTACCCGGAGGTAAGCCGTATAACCCCGCGACACCAAATTCTACCAAGGTGGATGGCGGCCTGATCAACTCCTCTGGTGCGTCTGTACCTGACGGGATTTGGTATTTCGCACAGGTCTGCATGACGTATGGGCGCTTCGATACTGACAAGCTTGTGCTTTGGCCGGAGGACGTCCGCGCGAACGGGAAGACGCTCGGTGGTTTCGTCAATTGCATCATGAACTTCTACCGGAGCAAGTCGTGAACCACAGTTAGGTAATTCTGAGTTGGGGGAGTGCACCGATGAAGGTCATATACGCCGGTGGATTTGTAATCCTCTTTGTTGTTCAAACCGTGCCGGCGCGATCAGGAGAGCTTGCCGGCTATTTGCAGTCTTACTGCTCCCGCTCCGATCTCGACCCCTCAGATCAGGCGATCTGTCGCAACATCTCAAAAAGACCTGCCCGTGCGAAAGCAATCGCCAACAAGGTTGTGAAGCCGGATACAACGCCGGTGCCACCCCCAAAGGCGATGACAGCGTCGACCAATCCGCTGACTCAGCCAGGTTGCTGGGATTATTCCAAAAGGATTTTCGTCCGTGCCGATCCTTTGGACAATTTCTATTACGATCTCGACCCGCAGGCCAGCTCAAGCTCAACAGATGCAAAGGGCGCTACCGCGAGCTACACGAACGACCAACTTGCCAAGACACAAAATGCGACCGTGAACGGTAGGGTCAGCTACCTCGCGTTTGGCGCGCACTGCCAAGATAATCCGCGCGAACCTTTTGTGCTGGGTTATGCCGTTGCGCCGTTCGTTTCGGCTAACGGATCATGGGCCGATCCCGCGAAGAAGGGTACAAACAGCGCTTTGCGAGCAGGCACCGACATCGGCATCGCCGTCTCGACAACCGAGTGGTTCATCAAGGACCATTTTTGGTATTTGTCGCCATTCTACCAAACGGATTTCAGCGGGTTCGCTCGTGTGCAGGGGGCGACTCTGGCTTACGAGCCAGTCGCGCCCCTGCTCGCGCTCGGCGCGACCGGAGCAGGAAGTCCATACTACAGCTTTTTCTGGCAGTTCAGGGCTGAGACCGATTGGCTGAACGTAAATGAAGTCGGCTTGACTAACCTCACGAAGGGTGACACCGCCCACTACGGTGCGATCGTCCGGACGCATCTAGGGCTCTTTCCCATTCGGGACGAAAACCATCTTTGGCCGGACTGGCTTGTTGGCCGCTTCTCAATTATCGGAACTGCCCAATATTTCCGGGACAGCCGCACGAATGCGGACCTCCCCTATTACTCTATCGCACTGCAGTACAAGCTCGGCTCGTGCAAGTCGACTGATTCTTCGGCTCCCAAAACAGGCGACGTAGCGCAGTGTGTAATTCCAGGGACATCTTCCGTGTCTCTCGAGTACGACAACGGAACGGACAAGGATACACTCGTCAAAGTCAACCAGGTACTTCTTAAATTCGGTTTCGCGCTTTGACGATTTTTTCGCGACGGCGTCGCGTTGCTCCGATTTTCAAATGGAACATATTCGTGTGCGGAGTTGCAAAATGAAAGCACTGGATGCGGACCAAGACGTCACTAAGTGCCTGAAATTTATCATTTCCGATGAATATGACGCTGTCGGCCGCTACTACTCTTCAAATCCGCAGAAGAGGCTGACCAAAAATGAAGCACTAGCGATCAGCACTGCAGGCTTGCAGATTTTCACGGTCTTCGAGGACGGGGCGCGGCCAGCTCTGACCAAAGCTGCCGGCCAGCGCGATGCAAAAATTGCCTTGAAGCAGGCGACGGATGTCGGGCAGCCGAAAGGGACCGCGATCTACTTTGCGTTGGATTCCGAACTCGATACCGAGGATTTGCCGGGTGTGCGCGCTTATTTCAGTGGCGTTTCGTCGATAATCAATGGCGCCTATCTACTTGGTGTCTATGGTGATGGCGTCGTATGTGATGCGCTACTTAGCGATGGCGCGTGCCAACATGCCTGGTTGAGCGCCTCAAGAGGTTTCCCTGGATCAAAACAGTACTATTCAAGTAAGAAGTGGTCCCTGGCGCAGGATCCGAATATCGATGAAGCCTACCATGGGCTTAGTATCGACAATAACGAGATCAACGGCGATTTTGGCGCCTTCTCCGTCAAGCAGGCAGCGCAAGTGGCGGCCCGTGCAGCGAGCCCTGCAACGGATACACCATGGATGGACTGGATGCGTCGGCATCGCGGTGAGGTCCAGCAAACCGGTGCAAAGCCAACCGCCTTCACCGAAGAAATATTCTCACATACGAGTTACGGTGCGCTGAACGGGTTCACGCCCGAGTCGTGTGCCGCAACCGTCTGTGCCGCCCTTGAAGAAACTGGCTACCGGTCGACTAAGAGCGCCGCTGCCAAATCCTACGTTACCTACGGCACAGCTTGCGATTTAAAGCCCGGATGCATCGTTGTTTTTCAATGGCCAGATGGCGGCCACCATGTCGACTTTTGCGATGAAATCGTCGACGCGTCGGTCATACGTGGTCTCGGCGGCAACCAGGGGCACGCTCTGCAAGACAGCAATTTCTTGCGAAAGTTCATCATAGCGACGCGATGGCCAGTGATCGCAACGGCTGCGAAAATAACGAACCGGCGACCGCAGGCATCCCGTCCGGTCGTCGACTATTCCCACATGCCGCTGGGGAAACGGCACGCGCGACATGATCCTCGCGTACCGATGCTCGCAGCATATTTGCCGCTTGCCGCGCTGCCGGCACCGCCTGACAGTGTTGACTGGTTCTCAGACGTCGATGATTGGGGAATGATGCAAAATGATGTTCTCGGCGATTGCACCTGCGCAGCAGTCGGTCACACCATACTGCAGTGGACTACTTATACTAAAGCGCCGCGGCGGCTTTCCGATGATGACGTGGTCAAGCTTTACGAGGCTGTCGGCGGTTACAACCCGGAAAACAAATCCACTGATCAAGGAGCAGTCGAAGTTGACGTGCTCAATCACTGGTTAAACCAGGGCGTCAACGGCGACATGCTGGCCGCCTACGCCAGCATCGAGGTCGGTAACGTCACCGCGATAAAGGATGCCATCCACTGGTTCGGAAATGTCTATATCGGACTGGCACTGCCGCTGTCAGCCCAGACCCAGGATGTTTGGTCAGTGCCGCCCGGCGGCGCTGCCGGTCTTGGCGCGCCAGGTTCGTGGGGAGGGCATGCCGTCCCTGTGGTCGGCTATGACCAGCGCGGCCTGCTCTGCGTCACCTGGGGTCAACTTAAGCGGATGACCTATCAGTTCTGGTCGGCCTACTGCGACGAAGCTTACGCACTCTTGAGTAGGGATTTTATTGAGACCTCGAATACGACGCCAGACGGGGTGAACTGGACACAATTGCAGGCGGATATGCAAAGCCTCAAGGTTGGTTATTCCAGTGCCCAGTTGATCAAACACCTCTAGAAACCAGCATGCTTTGAAGGGGGAGTGGATGGCAAGAAGGACCCCACCCGGGAGAAACACAGCAATCCCTCAAGCCGACCGGCCTCTGATCGCGATACGCGCGCACGACGATAACAAGGAGCTGATCGAAGAGTTCGTGCCGGGTAAGGCAGCGCCTGTCATCGTCCGCATGGCCATGCATTGGGGCTATATTCTGCGTGTTAGAACGCGCTGGTCCGGCGCCCCTGACATGCGCGACTATTTTGGCACGAAGGCAATAGACGATCTAGCGGAGCTGGGAATCGGACGCGACGCCATGCAGCGATTTGCATCGGCCGAGCACATCGAAGTCGAACTGTACCGCGATGGTTCGGCGACGTCGGATGCGGCTCAGTTTTTGGACGCAGCGTCGGAAATCCCTTGGGAATATCTGCTGAGCTCAGCTACACGCAATATTGGGCGCTTCGAGTCGCTGTTGGTTACACGATGCTTTTCGAATGGCTCCGCAGTCACTCCGTCCAAACCCAGAAATGTCCTGTTCGTTGAAAGCTCACCAGGGCGTATCGAGCAGAAATACGAATTCGAGGATGAAGAAGAGCGCATTAACGCTGCGGTAAATATCCGTGGGAAGAAAGAGCTTGAGTTCTCACGAACCGAACCGTTCAGCAAGTTGAAAGCCAGAGTTCACTCACGGGCTTGGGAAGCGATCCACGTTACCGGTATTGACACGCATCAGGTTGCCTGGCTGATCGAAGATTTCTACACGGCGGTGGCGAGAAAAGCCGACGTGATCGATAAGACGGACCACCTGCATGACGGGATGATCCTTCGCGGAGATTACGACAGCGAATTGCCAGTCCGTTACGACGAACTAGCCGACCTACTGCTCGAATCAAAAAGGCCACCGTTTATCATTACGCTAAACCTCTATTATTCGGGAGCGCGCACGGCTCGTGAATTGGTTAAGCGAGGCGCATATGCCGCTATCGGCTTCCTAGATGAGATCGACGATGAGTTTGCCGAACGATTTTTTCAGGCCTTTTACTGGGCGTGGTGCCATCGTAGTCGACCGATCCCCGCTGCATTCCTCGAAGCATGGTCGACAATGGACGGGGAGCGCATGCATGGCACCGCCATTGTCATCTGGCTGGGTCGCAGCATCATCAAACGGTCTGATGCACGCGAAAAACGGCGATTCACTTCGGCAAGAAGACGAAGTGGAGATCGTTGATGCCCAATGTTCCGATTGGCGACTGCCTCCACGTCTACCTCGAGATTGCCGAAGAGGTTAACTACTCGCTGCTGCATAACAATCGGGAACTCCTGAATGCGCTGACTTTAACGAAACTCGTGGATCGGCCGCTTAGGGATATCGCGATAAGGGTTGAGTTGTTCGTCGGCGCCGCGAGCTATCCGTACCGATATACACACGCGCTCCTTGATGAAGTGCAACTCGCGCTAGCGCCAAAGGTCAAGATTCCGCTGACGGAAAATCTTCCACGTTCGCTGCGCGAACGCGTGCAATCGACGGTCTACGTCAAGGTGACCTGCGAAAACGAGACTGCGTTTGAAGATACTAGGCGAGTCACTCTAATACCTGTGGATGAATGGCTTGACGATACCGAGAAGAATCCGTGGCTGCCGTCCTTTGTGTTGCCAAGGGATCCGGCCATTCTCAAAATAATAAATTCGTCACGACGCTATCTCATTGGGATCATGGATGATCCTGCGGCCGGCTTCGATGGTTATCAGGAATCAGTCTCGCGGGTCGACAAACAAGTCCAGGCAATCTGGACCGCGCTCGTCAACGAATATCGGATACAGTATATCAACCCGCCACCTGCCTATTCTGAACAAACTCAGCGCCTTCGCACGCCAACAGAGATACTGAATTCAAATAGTGGTACTTGCATAGACCTCGCGCTCCTGCTCGCCTCATGCTTGGAATATATCGGCGTCTATCCAGTTGTGGTTCTGCTCGTCGACCACGCATTTGTCGGTTACTGGCGCTCGGAAGGCGCTCACGACCACTTCGTCTCCGTCAAGACGATTCCACCGACGGTCCCTGGCGTCGGAAGCCGGGCGGCTCGAGAAGCGGCCTTACCCTACGTTGACGCGTACGGCTGGCGGTTGACCAAGCTCAACTATGCCGAGGTAATGGCGTATGTGACCTCGGGCCATTTGGTAATGCTCGAGGCAACCTACCTGACGGCAGCGAAAAGGTTCGCTGAAGCGCAGGAGCAAGGCCGTGCTAACCTACGCAGCCGAAAAGAGTTCGACAGTCTTCTAGACATCCAGGTCGCGCGCATGGCCAGTCCACCAGTGACTCCGCTTCCGATCGTCAACGATTGACGGATCCGAACATGCCACAAGACGACAACGATAGCTCTGACCTCTTTCTGTCCCTGACGGATGCTTGGGACAAGGACGAAGATCTGTTTAGGGGACTCTACGGGCCGTACGACGAGGAGGGAGCATCCGTCGGCGGCTTGCGCCGTCGACGGAGGCGAGCCTCAAATACTCCTGATGACCCAATCAAAACTGTTTCATTAGTTGAGAAGGATGGCGTACTTCTATGGAGTGACGACATTCCGGAAGGTGTGCCCTCAGATCTTGATATCGGCCCTCGGCGCCGCCGACTTCGCCGACGTGCGGGCCTCTCCGTACCGCCGATAGTGAACCCGCCGGAGATGAGAAGAGGGCCCCTGGTGTTAACCCGAACGTTTCCGGTGTTAGCGCCGAACAAGATCGTTGCAGCGGTTGGCTTAATCGACCAGCAGCTCAACTCAGCCCTCGACGTTTCGCTTCGCTCACGACTAAGGCCGCTCCGAACCACGCCTAACGGTGACTTCAAACTGGACGACGCCGACTTTGCTGGCGCACTCGGCGACCATACATTGCTGTTCGTGCACGGAACGTTCTCGAACGCCGAGAATATGCTCAATGAATTCAAGGCCACCAACGACGGGCGGAACTTCCTCAGCGCCGCAATGAGTGGCGAAAAGTCGTACAAAAATGTCGTATTTTTCGAGCACGCAACACTGGCGATCAGCCCGATGATCAACGCGCTTGAACTCGAGCGGCTCTTCGCTAGTGCCTCCGGCCAGATTGACGTCATCGCCCACAGCCGCGGCGGGTTGGTGGTGAGATGGTGGCTGGAGGCATTCGGGAAATCGTTGAGCATTTTGCCTGACAGGCCAGTACGCGCCGTCCTTGTCGGCTCACCACTTAACGGGACGTCGCTTGCCGCTCCTGACAAGCTTCAGGGCGCGCTCAGCTTGTTGTCGAACATCGGATCGTTCGCGCAGGCAACGTTGAACCTGGTAGGCGTCGCGAACCCATTCATGTGGGTGGCTGGAAAACTGGTGCAGGTCGTTGTGTCGGCTACCGGCGCGCTTGCTAGGACACCGTTGGTGGACGGTGTCGTCGCACTGATACCCGGGCTCTGCGGACAATCGGCCGTCAACAACAACCACGAAATCGATCGCTTACGGCTCGGGCCATGTGCCGTCGAACCTCTCTATTATGCGGTGCAATCTAATTTCGAAACGGCCAGTCCCGCGTGGAAATTCTGGCAATACTTCCGTAAGAGCACGATCGCCGATATCGCGACTAATGCGATTTTTCCCGACCACAACGATTTGGTGGTCGACACTGCATCCATGACCGATTTCGGCGTACCGCACCTTCAGCTCGCCGACCAACCCTGCGACTTCGGGACCTCCGATCAGGTCTGGCACTGTAACTATTTCCGGCAGCCGCAGACGATTGCCTATATCACCCAGAAATTTTCCTGAGACCGGACACCGACAGCTTCTTGGAATACTGCCTGAAGAGCGCGAGCAACTCCTGCCTCAGGGGCTTGAGCGCGGGTTCCGCTCCGAGCTTCCCGGAAGGCGCGACTATGTAAGCCTGTATCTCGTCAGGAATGACATGTTTTGCGTAGCCTGCCTCGGCTATCTCTTTAGCAAGCTTGCTGGTATCGTAACCGCGCATCGCCTCGTTGACAGCCTTCCGATAAGCATCGTCGATGAAGAAGAGCGCGTGTGCAAGCTCGTGGGTCAAGCTGCCTTTGGCGCCGGTGCCATAGATACCGATCACGTAAAATCGGTGCCGCAGGTCTTTGAAGAGCCGCAGCAACTGTTTCTCTTTTCTGCTGAGCGGATCGAACTTGCCCTCATAAAATGGCCGGAACGCCGTCGAGGGTACGTTGAATCCCGCCCAGTCCTCATAGTACGTGAAATTGCCGTGCCGCTTGGCATACCAGTCCATATATTCTTCCAGCGAGAAGATACGGCCGTGAAAGTGTGGCGACTCGTAGTATTCCTGTATTCGCAGGAAGGTCGCCGTCAGCTCATATTGGGTCTTGAAACGAAGAAGATAGATGCCTTGGGCGACTTTGCTCTTCGCAATTTTTATCGACATCTCTTCTCCCGTAACGCTGGTAATTGGCGTTCGGCCAAGCTTTCAGGCGCAAAAGGTTTCGCATGCCCTATCAGGCTCTCAACACAATAAGCCCCAATCCGGAAGCCGAATAGAGCGCTCGGTCGACGGGATTTAGAGTTTGATTGTAGAATTCGGCCTTCATAGCCCTAATGCTACCGAATTTCGATTGGGTCGGCACTTTGGCCATTGTGCTGAACGATAAATCGAATCCGGTGCGGGGCGTGCCCTGCGCCTCTAGGTCCGTTTTGCCAACGAAGGGCCGGGCGGGAGTTTGAATAGGTACGCAACAGGCACGTTCGATATGAAATGTAGCCTCACCCGCGGGAGAGCCTCGTGACTATCAGTTAGATTCCGCCCGGGACTTTGTAAGATCCAATGTATACCGCGGCGGGGGTCCCGTCCCGGACTGAGAGAGTCTGACCGCTCGACCGGATGCCTCCCTAGCGAGAGGGTCTGCGGTCAAACTCGAGCAAGGTTTTCTCTAGATTCTCTCCCTCCGCCATTTCTACGCCACAGCTCCCCCCAGTATTCGATTGTTCGAATCTTCCGCAAGGCCACCGAAGAATTCCGCGATTTTGCGCTAATTCCTCCCGCAAGCAGTAGTTTTTTGACCATGGGTTCGGAAGATGGGTCTTCCGCCACTACTTTGTATCCCATTGTTCGAAGCGACAGCAAAAACAACGAGTAGCGCGATAAAGGCAGTTGGCCAGTTCCGCGATGTTACCCTTAGTCACCGCGCAAGCCGTAGCTGCTCGCCGTGGGTTCGGAGGATGCATTTTGCGAGGGAGAACACATGGCCGGCAAGCTCAAGCCGCTCGACGTCGAACGCAAAATTCGCCCCGCAAATTCTGCGCTTCATCGTAGCGCTCAGGCGTGAGCCCTCTTTCCCACCGGACTGGATTTCGCGGACGCGGTTATCTCTCAATCTCCGCCGACATTGTCTCGATCCGCCGGTCGCCGTAGTCGCTGCCGGCGTTCGAATTCTTCGGTCGATGCCCTGTGAGGAATCCTTCGACTTCACGATCCATCCTGACGTGCCGCGCCACGCTCTTGAAGAGGTGACGCCAGGCGTGGTTCGGCTGCACGCCGATCGGAATTCCGAGCCGTGCACCCATTCGCCGATACGTTCGGCGACCTTCTTGAATTGCGGATTGTCGACTGGTTTGGGCAAGCCGCCCCGGAGGGAGTGCCATGGTCGGGCTTGGTTGGCTCAGCCAACTAATTTGCCGCTGCTTCGGCGATACAGGCCCTAAGCCATTGATGAGCCGGATGTTGATCCGTGCGGCGATGCCAGAGCATGTGAAAATCGACGGTCGGCAGTTCAAGCGGGGGAGCCGCAACGACAAGATCGTCCGAGACCCCGCAGTTTGCCATCACGCCTTTCATCAAGGTGGCAATAATGCGAAGCGGCTCCGGGATGGAGGTCGTATCGTCAAGCAGCGCCAACACCGAGGAACGAATGAAGATGTATGTTTCGACTACCCCGCTAGGGCGTCTTGGACAGGCCCAGGACATTGCCAACGTCGTTGCAGGACCTCTCACAAAGCGAAAGCGCCGTTGGCTGGTTGGTGTGATGGCGCTGGCGTTTCAAGATTACGCCATGGCGAGGACTTCGCCAGCCTGTGATTGTGACATCTCGCGGGCTGCCGCATGTAATGCCACTGATCCTGGCCTATGGCGCAAGCCAGGGTTATGATAAAGCCGATTGGAGACCCAATTGGTGTTGCTCGCTCCAACTCGAGTGTTGAAAGATGGGTCGACCGGCAACTGATTTCATCGCAACGGAAGCGCGTTTTGGCGCCCAGAATTACGAACCGCTAGGCGTTGTTCTATCGCGCGGCGAAGGCGTCTGGGTGTGGGATACGCAAGGCACCCGTTATCTCGATTGCCTATCAGCCTACTCGGCAGTGAACCAGGGGCACTGCCATCCGAAGATTCTGGCCGCAATAGTGGAACAGGCGAGTAAGCTGACGTTGACTTCCCGCGCATTCCACAACGACCAACTGGCCCCCTTCTACGAGCAGATCGCAGAGCTCACCGGGTCGCACAAGATACTGCCCATGAATAGCGGTGCCGAGGCGGTGGAGAGTGCGATCAAGGCCGTGCGCAAATGGGGATACGAAGTGAAGGGCGTGCCGGATGGGCAAGCCGAGATCATAGTCTGCGCCGACAACTTCCACGGACGCACCCTCGGTATTGTCGGCTTCAGCACCGACACGGCCGCACGCAAGCACTTCGGACCGTTCGCGCCGGGCTTCAAAATCATACCCTTCGGCGACGCCACGGCGTTGGAGGAGGCGATAACGCCGAACACTGTCGGCTTCCTCGTCGAGCCAATCCAGGGAGAAGCTGGCGTCATCCTCCCGTCGCCCGGCTATTTCAAGAAGGTACGCGAGCTTTGCACCGCGCACGACGTGATGCTTATCCTCGATGAGATCCAGACCGGACTCGGCCGTACCGGCAAGTTGCTCGCTGAGCAACACGATGGCATCGAGGCAGATGTCACGCTACTCGGCAAAGCGTTGTCTGGGGGCTTTTATCCAGTGTCGGCCGTCCTTTCGAATAACGAAGTGCTGGGCACCCTGAAACCCGGTCAGCATGGCTCAACCTTCGGCGGCAACCCGCTCGCCTGCGCGGTGGCGCGGGCAGCTTTGCGCGCGCTTGTCGAGGAAGGAATGATTGAGAACGCCGCCGTCCAGGGCGCGCGGTTTCTCGATGGCCTCAGGAGCATCCGCGCCAACACGATCCGCGAGGTGCGCGGACGCGGGCTAATGCTGGCAGTCGAACTTCACCCAGAAGCAGGCGCTGCACGTCGTTACTGTGAGGCTCTGCAGAGCAGAGGCATCCTTGCCAAGGACACACATGAACACACGATCCGCATTGCCCCACCCCTTGTGATCACCAACGATCAAGTTGATTGGGCGCTGGAGAGAATTGGTGCCACCTTGAGACAGGATTTCTTATGATGAGCGATGCTTCGCCGTCACCCGCGGGAGAGCGTTCTGCCTTTTCGCTTTTCAAATACTTATCGATAGCTTGATTGCGCTGTCATCGGTTAAGTGGCTCGAACACGATAACAGGAGACATTAGATGTTCATCGCGATGAACCGCTTCAAAGTGATCAAGGGATCGGAAGCTGCATTCGAGAGCGTCTGGTTGTCGCGCGACAGTCAACTCGACAAGGTGCCGGGCTTTGTAGAGTTCCACCTTCTCAAAGGTCCTGAAGCAGAGGGCCACACGCTGTATGCGTCACACACGGTGTGGAAGAACCGCGCCACCTTTGAAGCATGGACAAAGTCCGAAGCTTTCCGCGCCGCGCATCACAAAGCCGGAGATAACAAGCCGCTCTATCTTGGGCACCCGCAGTTCGAGGGGTTCGAGATTATTCAGGCGGTGGGAGGCAGCAAAGGCATGGTGGCGGGAAGCCGACGTTGATGAAGTGTGAGTGCCTCATGCGACGTAGTTGAGCTTGTTCGCGAGGGCTGCCCGCCATTTGCCCAAGACGACCTTCAATTCAACCGGCCCCTACCATCGCGTTCAGGCAAGCCTCTCCGTATTGACCTCCGTTGTAACTGCTATGCTTCCTTGGCGAGAAGGGGGCGATCGGGCTGGCCTGACGCGCCTGTTGCTTGCGGGTCAGCGAAGCAGCGATCGCGGCGAGCACCGCGAGATAGAAGTCGTCCCGGCCCCTCATTAATGAGGGTAGAGAGTGCTGAGATAATCCGACAGCGTGGTGGGGTCGCCACGCGTGCTCTGCCGCAACGGCTGGCCGCTCGACAGCACGCCGGTCTGGGTCTTGTAATCAGGAGCCACTTCGTCGGTCGGCTTTAGCGGCTGGTTGAGCATCTGGAGGTACCTGTCATAGGCTTGTTGGGTGCCGACGAAGATGCAGACGCAATGCTGCGGCTCGGCGTAAAAGTAGCGCAAGGCTTCGCCAGTTCCGTTTACGACGAAACGGTGCGCCGGCAGCGCATGCAGCGCTTTTTGCCCAGCGGGATCGTTGGCGACCTGAACACGAAAACCGGCGGACGACAGATAAAAACTGTTTTTTTCCAAGGACGGTCGGCTTGGCGCCTCGACGGCGGACACAACGGAGGTGCCAAGCAAAAGCGTGGCGGCCGGAAACAGGCACAAGGCCCTGAAGCCATGGACTCGAAATAGCTGCCAATTGGCTGCGACGACGACCAGCCAGATGATCGGTGCTTGCATTGCCAATCCCCTGCTGAGCCCTACCAGCCTGTTGCGCGAGCCATAACGCTCCAACAAGTGTGCCTAGATTGTGTCGAACCTCAATCGGCATCAGGCCAAAACAACGGAATGTGATCTCTGCTGACGCTTACTTGCGGAGTACGGTGGCCGGAGGGTCCGCAACGGGTCACTAACGGAAGTCACAGCTCGGCGTCGTCATGTCTGTTTCGCCCTCAGAAGCGGACATCGTCATCGAGATCGGCCATGTCTGCTTCTCTAATCGGCCGTTAGGGGTCAAGCACTTTCAGACTATCCATGTTTGCGGTGTTGGTGTCGCCCACGGGCTCGTGCTTCTCTTCGGAATCGGCACCAAGGCCCTTCCAGTATGGGATTCGAAGACGAGGTGGAACAATCTTTGGGGCGGCCTTGCCGTCTTACAGACAGTGGGTCCAAGCGGACATACGAACTCACCTCATCCATCGTCCCGCGAGGGACATCATTCCACCGCTCGGTGGAGCTCGAGTGTCCTCCTATCGCGTTTAATCCTACGCCGCTGTAACTTCCCGGCTCCATCGGAACTCGGTACCGTCAACCCAGATGCGGTGCATGATCACCGCCAACCGGCGCGCCAGCGCCACGATCGCCTTCTTCATCCCGCGGTGCCTGGCGATCTTCATGGCCTAGGCCTTGAGCCAGGACCACTTTGCCAAACGCACCAGCATGATATGAGCCGCTTCGTAGAGCATTGCCCGCATCATCTCGTCACCGCACCTTGATATGGCGCCGGGTCGGTCAATCTCGCCAGATTGATACCTGGAAGGCGTGAGCCCAAACACCGCCCCGACCGCCTTGGAGTTTCGGAAGCGGGCGGGCACGTCGACAGTTGCGCGATAGGTCAGTGCCACAACGGGACCAACACCCAGGATGGTCATCAGGCGCCGGCACACATCATCATTCCGAACGATAGCCAGCAAGCGACGATGAAGAATGCCGATCTGCTCACGAAGCGTCCGCCGGACAATCAGCAGCGGTTCGACTAACTCAGCAAGATCCGGGAAGCTTTCGACAAGCTCCTTGATGCGCGCCTCGAACTTCACCGTTCCTACCACGCCCACCTTGAGGCCGAAGTTGCGCAAAGTACCTCGCAGGTCGTTATCGATGGCGATGGCCTTGGACTGCAGCAGTTTGCGATGGGTCAACAGCATTCGCAGTTTCTGACTGCGTAGCGTCTTCACATGCACCGGGCGATAAAGCCCCGCCCGCATCATCTGGGCCATACCGCGCGCATCGTTGCGATCCGTCTTGTTGATCTGCGCCTTCAGAACCGCCCGCATGTGCCGCGTCTCGACACAGATGACAGGCAAGCCTGCTTCGGCAAGCGCACCGAAAAGCCATTGCGACAGCGGCCCAGCCTCCAATCCGATCCGCTTGAAACGGTAGGCCGGGTTCCCCAGAACCCGCAGCAGAGCGTCTGGCTCGCTTGCTACCCTTAATTCCTTCGCGATCCTGCCCGTGTCATCCACAATGCAGACACTTGTCTCCTTGACCGATACGTCCAATCCAGCAAAATGGTCCATGCTGCGCTTCTCCTTCTGATGCTTGAGGCCGTTACCACGGACCTCGTTTCACCATCAGCCTGAAGCGCAGCACCCAAAATCTTCAGCTATCCACAAGCTGGGCCGGCCGATTACCCCATCTTTGTGCCACTTCCGGACTCATGCGGTGCAGCAACGCGGCTCTACTCGATCACCTCGTCGGCGCGGCTCACAAAGGAAGCAGGGACCGCGACCCCGATTGCGCTCGCAGTCTTGAGGTTGACGGCAAGCCAGAACTTGGTTGGCTCCTGCACCGGAAGATCGCCCGGCCGCTCGCCGCGTAGAATGCGATCAACGTATTCAGCGGTCCCGCGGAAGCTCACTTCCCAGTCCAGACTATAAGAAAAGAGCGCCCCTGCCGCGATGGCTCCGAAGGCGGGGAACATGGCAGGCAAGCGGTAGCGTAGCGACAGCGCGACAATGAGCTCGCGATTTACAAGCGTCACGGCATGAGGAAGAACAACTATTCCTGCGTTCTCCATTGAAGCACACGAGACTATCGCATTCTCGATTTCGGCTGCGTCGTGTACAGCAGCAGCCGTCGCCTCAATCCCGAATTGGGGTGCTGCAGCCGCCAGGGATTGCCAATGCGCACGGTGGGTACGCGTTTCTGGATGAAGGATCACCGTAACGCGAGCCAGAGAAGGGCAGCCTTCCTTAAACATTTCGAGCCATTTGCCGCCCATCGAAGCGTCGTGGCTGGTAAAACCAGTGATAGTGCCGCCAGGATGAGCCAGGCTTGATACGATCCCGTCACCAATCGGGTCGCCGACGCCGACAAATACGATCGGGATGTCTCCTGCGAACGGCCTTAAAATGGCTACGGCGAGATTGGTGAAAGCAACGACAACATCAGGTGACGATGCGAGCAGCTCCGCCACAATGGGCTTCATCTGGTCTTGTCCGTCTTTCCACCAACGAACATCAGCTTGCAGGTTAACTCCCGCCTTCCATCCCAAGTCTGCGAGACGAAGAAAAAACGCGGAAAGATACTGCTCAGCCTGCGGGGACGGTGCCGAACCCAACAAAACTGCGATGCGCCGCACCGGTGATCTTTGCTGCCCAAGCACGTCGAACGGCCAGAATATCGCCGATCCGACAATTCCCCCCACGAGTTGACGCCGTCTCATCTCTTCGAGCCCCAAGGTACAGGACCGACCGCCTTCGGCATGTAATGCAGAGGATCAAATCAGAAATGAGTGGAAGCGAAAAGGACGCGGCGGGTGAATTGTGTTACAAAATCCGGCTTCGCGCAATGACCGAGATGGGTCAAACTCGCAAGTCGGCGTCCGCAATCGTGAGGTCTGGTTTAACCCCGAAAGCAGATTCAACTCGGACATCGCGGCATGTCCGTTCGGTGCCAATAGCACATCCTACTAGTTCCTTGATAGTTGCTCAATGCGTGCGGCCGCTAGCCCCGCAAAATCACAATTGGGAAAACGCTTAAGGTGGTCCTGATAGGCCGCAAGCGTTCTGATATCTTCGGCGCTCTTCCAATGCGTCTCGGCTCGCGAACAGTCGCCCGCCGCGGAAGGCGCTGTCTGAACAGTTTGAGCTGTGGGAGGCGTGGCTGCAGGGCTAATCCCGGCTACAGGGCTAATCCCGTCTATGCCGTAACTGGAATAGACATCCGCGATGTCGGCTTTCACTGCTTTGGCGGCGGCGATGTCGGCGGCTGTATCGCCCAACTTCAGTTTCGCAACGCCGCGCCCGTATAATGAATCGGCGTCATTTCCGTTGAATATGATGGCCGCGTCGTAGTCAGTAATCGCTCGGTCGAATGCACCTAGTTTGAGTTGCACGAGCCCACGGCTGTTAAGCGCGTGGCCGTCGGGATTAAGGCGAAGCGATTCAT